>NZ_JBALIF010000002.1:498501-571887 GCF_037053465.1 Citrobacter amalonaticus | reverse complement strand
GGTACCAGGACAAGGTAGCCAAAGAGGAAGAAGAAAGACAAATACAGCTGGGACTGGAAGGGTAGTGTTTAAGCCCCCTTTTAGGGGGCTGTGTCAAAGCCACCTGCTATGCAGGTGGTTTTTTACTCGCCTGTCATATCGGTTTAGTTCACATTCAGCAACCGGGCCAGCTCTGCTTTTGACGCCGTCAGGTCGCCAATATGGGCGTTAACCCATTGCGGGTTGTAGTAAGTGTCCAGATAACGTTCCCCGCTGTCACACAGCAACGTCACCAGTGAACCGCTTTCTCCGGCATCGCGCATGCGGGCGGCGAGTTGCAGCATTCCCCACATATTGGTGCCTGTAGAGGCTCCCACTTTACGGCCCAGTTGCGTCTCCAGCCAGTGAGCGGTTGCTACGCTGGCGGCGTCAGGTACGCGCAGCATTTCATCGACCACATCGGGAATAAATGACGGTTCAACGCGCGGTCGCCCAATCCCCTCAATTTTACTGCCGACAGGACTGCGTAACGTGGCATCGCGTTCTTGCCAGAAGGGCAGGAAAACGGAGTTTTCCGGATCCACGACCATCAGTTGTGTGTCATAACCCTGACAGCGAATGTAGCGTCCAATGGTTGCTGAGGTTCCTCCGGTTCCGGCGCTCATCACAATATACTTCGGGACAGGATGCGGCTCGCATTGCATCTGGCGAAAGATGCTGTCGGCGATATTGTTATTGCCGCGCCAGTCGGTGGCGCGCTCGGCATAGGTGAACTGATCCATATAGTGGCCGTTCAACGCCTGGGCGAGCTGTTCTGACGCCGCATAAATCTCGCAGGCGCTCTCCACGAAATGGCATCGACCGCCATAAAACTCAATCTGCTCGATTTTACGTTTAGCCGTGCAGGCGGGCATAACGGCAATAAACGGCAGCCCCAGCAGACGGGCAAACCAGGCTTCGGATACCGCCGTTGATCCGGAAGAGGCTTCGATAATGGTTGTGCCTTCCTTAATCCAGCCATTGCACAACCCATAAATGAACAGCGAACGCGCCAGCCGGTGTTTCAGGCTACCGGTCGGGTGGGTGCTTTCATCTTTCAGGTAGAGCTGGATCCCCGGAAAAGCAGGCATCGGCAAGCGGATAAGATGTGTGTCCGCGGAGCGCTGATAATCCGCGTTAATTTCATTGATGGCATTTTTGACCCAGGTGCTATTCATCATCGATATCCATTTGTCATTTTGTGCCAAGCGTATCGAAAAGCACGGAAAAAATTGTTGCCATTTAGCCTTTAAAATAGAATGTAAGGAGAAAATTCTTCTCTGAGGTGCCGGTATGTTAGATAAAATTGACCGTAAGCTGCTCTCATTGTTGCAGCAGGACTGCACCCTCTCTTTGCAGACGCTGGCCGATGCCGTTAATCTGACCACCACACCCTGCTGGAAACGTCTTAAACGGCTGGAAGATGATGGCATTCTGGTGGGCAAAGTTGCTCTGCTGGACCCGGAAAAACTGGGACTGGGACTGACGGCTTTCGTGCTTATCAAAACGCAGCACCACAGCAGCGACTGGTATTGCCGCTTTGTGACGGTAGTCAGTGAGATGCCGGAAGTTCTGGGGTTCTGGCGAATGGCCGGCGAATACGATTACCTGATGCGGGTACAGGTTGCCGACATGAAGCGCTATGACGACTTCTACAAGCGGCTGGTCAACAGCGTTCCCGGTCTTTCAGACGTCACGTCGAGCTTTTCCATGGAACAGATTAAATACACAACTGCGCTACCCATTGAATAATTCTCCCGGCGCGCATCGCCGGAAAACCATGTCAGGATATAACGCGTGCGATTATTTGCTCAATTAAGCTGGTATTTTCGCCGGGAGTGGCGTCGCTACCTCGGTGCGGTTGCCTTGCTTATCATCATCGCTATTCTTCAGCTTATCCCGCCGAAAGTGGTCGGCATTGTTGTGGATGGCGTGACTGCCCAACAGTTTACGCCTGCGCGGGTCATGATGTGGATTGGCACCATCGCTTTGATTGCCGTTGTGGTCTATCTGCTGCGCTACGTCTGGCGGGTGCTGCTGTTTGGCGCTTCCTATCAACTGGCTGTCGAACTGCGCGAAGATTATTACCGCCAGCTCAGTCGCCAGCACCCTGAATTTTATCTGCGCCACCGTACCGGCGATTTAATGGCGCGCGCCACCAATGATGTGGATCGCGTGGTGTTTGCCGCCGGCGAAGGCGTGTTGACGCTGGTGGATTCGCTGGTGATGGGCTGCGCGGTGTTGATTGTGATGTCCACACAGATTAGCTGGCAACTTACGCTGTTTGCGCTATTGCCGATGCCCGTGATGGCGCTGATGATCAAACGTTATGGCGATCGCCTGCATGACCGTTTCAGGCTGGCGCAGGCGGCGTTCTCCAGTCTCAACGATCGGACTCAGGAGAGTCTGACCAGCATCCGCATGATCAAAGCGTTTGGCCTGGAGGACAGGCAGTCCGCGCTGTTTGCAGCGGATGCGGAAGATACCGGGAAGAAAAATATGCGCGTGGCGCGCATCGATGCCCGCTTTGATCCGACGATTTACATTGCGATAGGCACGGCGAACCTGCTGGCTATCGGCGGCGGTAGCTGGATGGTGGTTCAGGGAACGCTGACGCTCGGACAACTGACCAGCTTTATGATGTACCTCGGGCTGATGATTTGGCCGATGCTGGCGCTGGCGTGGATGTTCAATATCGTGGAGCGTGGCAGCGCGGCTTACAGTCGAATTCGCGCCATGCTTTCCGAAGCGCCGGTGGTGAACGACGGTTGTGAATCCGTTCCTGAAGGGCGGGGTGAACTGGCTGTGGCTATCCGGGCGTTCAGCTACCCAAATACCTCGCATCCGGCGCTGGAGAATGTCAATTTCCGGCTTAAGCCCGGACAGATGCTCGGTATTTGCGGGCCTACGGGGGCGGGGAAAAGTACCGTTCTGTCGCTGATTCAGCGCCATTTCGACATCGCGCAAGGGGACGTGCGGTTTCACGATATTCCTCTGACGCGGCTGCAACTGGATAGCTGGCGCAGCCGTCTGGCGGTAGTCAGCCAGACGCCATTCCTGTTCTCTGATACCGTGGCCAGTAACATTGCCCTTGGCTGTCCCAATGCCACCCAGGAAGAGATTGAACATGTGGCGCGTTTAGCCAGCGTGCATGAAGATATTCTTCGCTTGCCGCAGGGTTACGACACAGAAGTCGGTGAGCGCGGAGTAATGCTCTCCGGCGGGCAGAAACAGCGTATCTCTATTGCACGGGCGCTGTTGCTGAACGCGGAAATTCTGATCCTGGACGATGCGCTCTCGGCGGTGGACGGGCGAACAGAGCATCAAATCCTGCATAACCTGCGCCAGTGGGGAGAGGGGCGAACGGTCATCATCAGCGCACACCGGTTATCGGCGCTGACCGAAGCGAACGAGATTATCGTGATGCAGCACGGACATATTGCTCAGCGTGGCGATCACGATGCCCTCGTGCAGCAAGCGGGATGGTATCGCGATATGTACCGTTATCAGCAACTGGAAGCGGCGCTTGATGATGTGCCGGAAAACAATGAGGAGGCGGCAAATGCGTAGTTTTGGGCAGTTATGGCCGACCCTCAAACGCCTGCTGGCTTATGGATCGCCGTGGCGAAAACCCTTAGGTGTTGCGGTAATCATGTTGTGGCTGGCGGCTGCGGCAGAAGTCAGCGGGCCGCTGCTGATCAGCTACTTTATCGACAACATGGTGGCAAAAAATAACCTGCCGCTGGGTATGGTCGCAGGGCTGGTCGCTGCCTATCTGGGACTGCAAATTATCGCTGCCAGTCTGCACTATGCGCAATCGCTACTCTTTAACCGCGCGGCGGTTGGTGTGGTACAGCAACTGCGTACCGACGTCATGGATGCCGCATTGCGCCAGCCGCTGAGCGAATTCGATATTCAACCTGTCGGCCAGCTTATCTCGCGTGTGACCAACGATACCGAAGTGATCCGCGATCTGTATGTCACGGTGGTGGCGACGGTACTGCGCAGTGCCGCGCTGATTGGGGCAATGCTGGTCGCGATGTTCAGTCTCGACTGGCGTATGGCGCTGGTGGCGATCCTTATCTTCCCTGCCGTGCTGGTGGTGATGGTGATTTACCAACGCTACAGCACCCCGATTGTCCGCCGCGTGCGGGCCTACCTTGCCGATATTAATGACGGGTTCAATGAAGTCATTAACGGGATGAGTGTGATTCAGCAATTCCGTCAGCAGGCGCGTTTCGGTGAGCGGATGGGGGAAGCCAGCCGCTCGCATTATATGGCGCGCATGCAGACGCTGCGTTTAGACGGCTTTTTGTTGCGGCCGCTGCTGAGCCTCTTTTCTGCGCTCATACTCTGCGGTTTACTGATGTTGTTTAGTTTTACCTCGGCAGGAACTATCGAAGTCGGGGTGCTGTATGCGTTTATCAGTTACCTCGGGCGCCTGAATGAGCCGTTGATCGAACTCACCACCCAGCAGTCTATGCTGCAACAGGCGGTTGTGGCCGGGGAGCGCGTATTTGAACTGATGGACGGTCCGCGCCAGCGTTACGGGCAGGATACGCGCCCGCTGGCATCGGGACAAATTGACGTTGACGATGTCTCGTTTGCCTATCGCGACGATAATCTGGTGCTGCAAAATGTCAGTCTGTCCGTTCCCTCTCGCGGATTTGTCGCCCTGGTGGGGCACACTGGCAGCGGTAAGAGCACCCTTGCCAGCTTGCTGATGGGCTATTACCCGCTAAGCCAGGGAGAGATTCGCCTCGACGGGCGGCCTTTACATTCGCTGAGCCACAGCACGCTGCGTCAGGGGGTGGCGATGGTGCAACAGGATCCGGTGGTGATGGCGGATTCTTTCCTGGCGAACGTGACGCTGGGGCGGGATATCAACGAAGCGCAGGTCTGGCAGGCCCTGGAAACCGTGCAACTGGCGGAACTGGCTCGCGGGATGAGTGACGGGATCCATACGCGCCTCGGCGAGCAGGGGAACAATCTCTCCGTGGGGCAGAAACAGTTACTGGCGCTGGCGCGCGTGCTGGTGGCGACACCGCAGATCCTGATCCTTGATGAGGCGACTGCCAGCATCGATTCGGGGACGGAACAGGCCATTCAACAGGCGCTGGCCGCCGTGCGTGAACACACCACGCTGGTGGTGATTGCGCACCGGCTTTCCACCATTGTCGAGGCGGACACCATTCTGGTGCTTCATCGCGGGCAGGCGGTAGAGCGTGGAACGCATCATCAACTGCTGGCAGCGCAAGGGCGCTACTGGCAGATGTATCAGCTCCAGCTTGCCGGTGAAGAGCTTGCAGCCAGCGTTCGCGAGGAATCGCTTCCCGCCTGATGCACCGCCGTTGCCGGGCCGCTTTGACGCTGGTGCAAAAATGTAACGCATCATGCACTATCATGGTGCGTTTTTCTTTTCCCGCTCCGTTCCCCTTTCTGAATTGCTCGCCAGACGGCCTGTTGAGCAGCCACTGGCTCCACTTTTTCAATTCTGGCATACCCCTTGCAATACCCTACTTGTGTAGTCGCGCCATATACCGAATTCTGACTGGAGGGGATCTATGAAGCTGGTTACCGTGGTGATCAAACCGTTCAAACTGGAAGACGTTCGCGAAGCGCTCTCTTCTATTGGTATTCAAGGGCTGACCGTCACCGAAGTGAAAGGGTTCGGGCGTCAGAAAGGGCATGCCGAGTTATATCGGGGGGCGGAGTACAGCGTCAACTTCCTGCCAAAAGTGAAGATTGATGTGGCGATTGCCGACGACCAGCTTGAAGAGGTGATCGACGTCATCAGTAAGGCGGCATACACCGGAAAAATTGGCGACGGCAAAATTTTCGTCGCGGAGCTGCAACGCGTCATTCGTATTCGTACCGGCGAAGCTGACGAAGCGGCGCTCTAAAGCCTGGCACACAGTAACGGGAAACGACAAAATGAAGATAGCAACGATGAAAACGGGCCTTGCTTCGCTGGCGATGCTGCCAGGTCTTGTGATGGCTGCGCCAGCCGTGGCGGATAAAGCCGATAACGCCTTTATGATGATTTGTACCGCGCTGGTGCTGTTTATGACCATACCGGGTATCGCCCTGTTCTACGGCGGTTTGATCCGCGGAAAGAACGTGCTGTCGATGCTGACGCAGGTGACCGTGACGTTCGCACTGGTCTGCATCATGTGGGTCGTATTCGGCTATTCACTGGCGTTCGGCGAAGGGAACAGTTTTTTCGGTAACTTCAACTGGGTGATGCTCAAAAACATTGAGCTGACCGCCGTGATGGGCAGCATTTACCAGTATATTCACGTTGCTTTTCAGGGATCGTTTGCCTGCATTACCGTCGGACTGATTGTCGGCGCGCTGGCAGAACGCATCCGTTTTTCCGCCGTGTTGATCTTCGTGGTGGTGTGGCTGACGCTCTCCTACATTCCGATTGCCCATATGGTGTGGGGCGGCGGTCTGCTGGCATCGCATGGCGCGCTGGATTTTGCGGGTGGCACGGTGGTACACATCAACGCCGCGATTGCGGGTCTGGTGGGGGCTTACCTGATTGGTAAACGTGTAGGCTTTGGCAAAGAGGCGTTCAAACCGCATAACCTGCCGATGGTCTTTACCGGTACTGCGATCCTCTACGTCGGCTGGTTCGGCTTCAACGCCGGTTCGGCGGGAACAGCGAATGAAATTGCGGCGCTGGCATTTGTGAATACCGTTGTGGCAACGGCGGCGGCGATTCTCGGCTGGATCTTTGGCGAATGGGCGCTGCGGGGTAAACCGTCGCTGCTCGGAGCCTGTTCCGGGGCGATTGCCGGTCTGGTTGGCGTTACACCTGCCTGTGGCTACATCGGTGTCGGCGGCGCGCTAATTATCGGTGTGGCGGCTGGCCTGGCGGGGCTGTGGGGCGTCACTATGCTTAAGCGTCTGCTGCGGGTCGACGATCCCTGCGATGTCTTTGGTGTTCACGGCGTCTGCGGGATTGTCGGCTGTATTCTGACCGGGGTCTTTGCGTCAAGCGCCCTGGGCGGCGTAGGCTTTGCGGACGGTGTCACGATGGGGCATCAGGTGCTGGTACAGCTTGAGAGTATCGCTATCACCATTGTCTGGTCTGGCGTAGTGGCCTTTATCGGTTACAAACTGGCGGATATGACCGTGGGGCTGCGCGTACCGGAAGAGCAAGAGCGCGAAGGGCTGGATGTGAACAGCCACGGCGAGAATGCCTATAACGCCTGATTTATTAATGTGCCGGATGGCGATGCTAACGCATCTTATCCGGCCTACAAACTGCCGGATGCGCATCACTGCCATCCGGTTTTTTGTCAGTTGTGATTACGCATCACCCCTTCCTGCACGGTAGATGCCACCAGTTTGCCATCCTGAGTATAAAACTCACCGCGAACAAATCCGCGTGCGCTGGAGGCTGAGGTGCTTTCCACGCTATACAGCAACCACTCGTTCAAATCGAACGGACGGTGGAACCACATTGAGTGGTCAATCGTGGCTATCTGAATGCCTTTTTCAAGAAAACCAATGCCGTGAGGTTGTAGCGCGACGGGGAGAAAATTGAGATCCGAAGCATAGCCCAACAGATACTGATGCACGCGAAGGTCGTCCGGTAACGTGCCGTTCGCCCGGATCCACACCTGGCGCGTGGGTTCTGCCACGTGGCCTTTCAGCGGGTTATGAAACTCAACGGGGCGCACTTCCAGCGGGCGGTCGCAGAGAAACTTATCTTTTAAGATCTGTGGCAACAGGTGTGCGATGGATTGAGCTATTTCCGTTTCTGATTTCAGTCCTTCAGGCGCGGGAGCGTCCGGCATGGTTTTCTGATGCTCAAACCCCTCTTCGGGAGCCTGGAAGGAGGCGGTCATGTAAAAAATCGGCTTGCCGTTTTGAATCGCAGCCACGCGACGGGCGCTAAAACTGTTGCCGTCGCGAAGGACTTCCACATCATAAATAATCGGTTTCTGACTGTCGCCCGGGCGTAAAAAATAGCTGTGAAAAGAGTGGACCAGGCGTTCTTCCGGGACCGTCTCCTTTGCTGCATACAGCGCCTGTCCGACGACCTGTCCACCAAAAACCTGCCGTAACCCTAAGTCTTCACTTTGGCCCCGAAAGAGTCCTTCCTCAATTTTTTCCAGATTCAATAATGTCAGCAAATTTTTCAGTGCCTGACTCATACATGCTCTCCAGGTAACAACGACGCCGAAGCGAGATAGGCAGAGTATAACGCAATTTTGAAAGTGGTCCGATGGGTGCAATAGTCTGAAAACCAGACCAATTCCAGGCAGAAATTAGTGATATGTGCCACACTTATCAACGTTATGTTTTTGTTAACCACTCTTCCGGCGGAGGAAAACCCGCTGGTGCAGAGATGATAAGGAGAATTTAATGAAACTCATGCACATGGTAAGTGGTTTAGCGGTAGCCGTTGCTCTGGCCGCCTGTGCCGATAAAAGCGCAGATATCCAGACGCCAGCGCCGAACCCAAACACTTCAGCGACGGCCACACAGCCTGTTATTCAGCAACCTAATGTCTCGGGGACCGTATGGATCCGTCAGAAAGTGGCATTGCCGCCGGATGCCGTACTGACCGTGACACTGTCGGACGCATCGCTGGCCGATGCACCGTCGAAAGTGCTGTCGCAAAAAGTCGTCCGTACCGAAGGGAAACAGGCGCCCTTTAGCTTCGTGCTGCCGTTTAACCCGGCAGACATCCAGCCTAACGCCCGAATTCTGCTGAGCGCAGCGATTACGGTGAATGATAAACTGGTCTTTATTACTGACACCGTACAGCCGGTCATCAATCAGGGCGGAACCAAAGCCGATTTGACGCTGGTCCCTGTCCAGCAAACCGCGGTTCCTCTGCAGGCAAGCGGTGGGGGCGCGACAACGGTGCCTTCGACATCGCCCACGCAGGTTACCCCTTCCTCAGCGGTTCCTGCACCGACGCAGTACTAAGCCTCATAACCCTCCCCGCCCGGAGAGGGTTAGTAAATCCAGCGATAACGCTGTAAATCGATTTTCCCGCTCCCGGAAACCACAACGCCCTCTGCCAGCAGCGCCTGTCGTTGCCGCTGTAAATCGGGGCCGGTCAATGAAATCGTACCGTGTCGGTTAACGACCCGATGCCATGGCAGCGTACTGCCTTCGGGGAGGCGTTTGAGGACGCCGCCAACCTGCCGTGCCGCGCGCGGTGAACCTGCGAGTAGAGCGACATCGCCATAGGTGGTCACGGTGCCTTCGGGAATGGAGGCGACGATCTGCCACACGCGTTGAGGGAAAGTGTCTTGTCTGTCCATTATTTCTTCCTGCGATAATCCTTGAGCATAATCGGGAATGATGGGCAGGTGAAGTTTCATTGCGCAAGAAACCAGCATCCAGCCGCCGATAGCTTGCAATTACAGGGGGCAGCAGTGATAATGCGCCTGCGCGTTGGTTACAACGCTCTCAATGGGGGCTCTGTTGGTTCTCCCGCAACGCTACTCTGTTTACCAGGTCAGGTCCGGAAGGAAGCAGCCAAGGCAGATGACGCGTGTGCCGGGATGTAGCTGGCAGGGCCCCCACCCATTTGTGCCGTCCGGCACCACATTTTTATTTCTCTTCGTACTGTTGTCATCAAAGGCTGACAGCGTGTTTTCTGGATCTTGAATCCGCTGCCGCGCCAGTTTTAAATAATCTTACGTACCTTACTGCCAGCAGACTGCGCACGCAGTGTTCCCCAGAGCGGCTCCAGAGTGTTAAACGCCGCGCGCATTGTCTCATCCGGCAGGGCGAAAGGCATGCGTAAGAAACGATCAAACGCGCCCGCGAGACCAAAACGGGTGCCTGTACCAAGCTGAATGCCGACGCTTTCCGCGCGCGTGGCGAAAAGCGTCGCCAGCGTGTCTGGCAATTCCACCCAAAACGATAATCCGCCCTGTGGCTGCTGATAGCGCCATTCCGGAAAGTGTGTACGCATTAACGTGTCGCATAATGCCCGTTGAGCGGCTAACTGTTGCCGGCGCTGGGGCAAGAATGTTCCGGCATTGTCCAGCAGCCAGGTTGTGGCAAGCTGTTCGAGAACCGGTGAGCCAAGATCGAAGGTATCACGCGTCTGTACCAGGGCGGCAATGGTGCGTGATGACGCACGTATCCAACCCAGACGCAGTCCTCCCCAGAAACTCTTGCCCGCAGAACCCAGCATAATAATCGGCGCATCACGATGAAAAGCCGCCAGGGGCGCCGGGGGCGGTACGTCGTACCAAAGATTGACCATTGTTTCATCGATCACCAGCGTGGTATGCGTGCGCGCGGCGAGATCGGCAATGATTTGTCGTGTCGCCTCATCCATACACCGCCCGGTGGGATTATGAAAATCCGGCATTAAATAGGCCATACGGGGTGAGGTTTGCGCGATAGTCGCCGCCAGTCCATCGGTATCCCAGCCCTGTTCTGGCAGTGAAACGCCCACCGGTCGGCAGGACGCTCCCTGGATGGCTGCGATAGCCAGCGGATAGGTTGGATGGTCCACCACAACACGATCCCCGGGACCGGTCAGTAAACGCAGGATCAGCGCCAGACCACTGACCGCGCCGTTGACCACCATGATTTCATCTGCCGTTGTCGGAAGACCTCGCGCACTGTAATGACGGGCAAGTGACTCACGTAGACAGAGTAATCCCTGCGGCTGATAGCCAGACGTCAGCAAATGCTGCGGCATCGCAACCAGCGCCTGTTGATAAGCCTGATGGATTTCAGGCCCCGCACTGAGGGCGGCGGTGGAGAGATCCAACGCCATTGTCGTTCCCGCCCGTGTCGGCACGTCACGAATATGACCGGGCAAAATGACCCGCGAACCGCTGCCGTGGCGGCTTTCCAGATAACCTTCTTCGCGCAGTTGCGACAACGCGCTGGCAACGGTGGTACGACTGACCTCCAGTACCGCAGCCAGCTCACGTTCACCCGGTAAGCGGCTGTCGAGCGCCAGTCGCCCATCGAGGATCAGAAGACGCAGTGCTTCTGCCAACTGTCGCCAGCGCGGTGCTCTTGAGGTGTTCTGCTGCCAGTGCCCAAGCAGGCGCTGGAGCGACTGGCTTCCATAACGACGTGATGACATAGCAGTCCACTTTTTAAAAACTGGTCATTAATCATAGTGCCAATTGCAGGGAAGATGAAAACAATCTGAACGGGGAGGTAAGTAATGGGACGTCGTCTGCTGCAACTTTATTTTGGTCTGACCCTGTATGGGGTATCAACCGCCATGTTTGTGCGTGCAGACTTAGGCGCCGATCCATGGAACGTGTTCCATCTGGGACTGGCTAATCTGCTGGCGATGAAAATAGGTATGGTGATGATTATTGTGGGGGCGCTGGTATTGCTGCTGTGGATCCCGCTGCGCCAGCGTCCCGGATTGGGGACGCTGAGCAACGTCATTGTGATCGGACTTGCTGCCGATGCGGCTCTGGCGGTAATGCCTGAAATTTCCTCGCTTATCGGGCGTAGCGTCATGCTGGTGGCCGCCGTGGTGATAAACGCCCTGGCGACAAGTATGTATATTGGCGCGGGCTTTGGCGCAGGGCCAAGGGATGGGCTGATGACCGGTATTCACGCCCGCACCGGGTGGTCGGTGCGCACGATCCGCACGGCAATAGAAGTCTCTGTTTTATTCTGCGGTTGGTTGTTGGGGGGAACTCTGGGGGTTGGAACGGTGCTGTATGCGCTGGCGATTGGGCCGTTGATCCAGCTCTGTCTGCCATGGTTTCGCTACACGCCTCGGGCAAGGATTCATACAGCATATCAGGGAGAGGGCGACTAAACTTAATCACGACTGACGCGGCTGGAACTGGCTTGCCGCGCAGTAAACTTCGGAGGTTGTTCTCATGAAGTATGTTGATGGTTTTGTCCTTGCCGTACCCGCTGAAAACAAGGAGGCTTATAAAGCGATGGCGGCAAAAGCAGCGCCGTTGTTTAAGGAGTTTGGCGCGTTACGTATTGTCGAATGCTGGGCTGACGATGTGCCGGATGGCAAGGTCACCGATTTTCGCATGGCGGTGAAAGCTGAAGAGGATGAAGAAGTGGTATTCAGTTGGATTGAATACCCGTCGAAAGAGGTGCGGGATGCGGCGAATCAGAAGATGATGTCCGATCCGCGCATGAAGGCGTTCGGCGAGTCAATGCCGTTTGATGGTAAACGCATGATCTTCGGTGGATTCTCACCCATTATTGACGACTAGCGTGACTGGCTGTGCGGCGTGCCGCCAGCCATCTTTGCATCACAAACGTTTTTCCGCCCATATGATAAATTCCGCTTTTGGCAGTGCTTTGCTGTAAAGCCAGCCCTGTCCATACTGAACACCATGCTGGCGTAACCAGTCTTCCTGATTGGCAGTTTCAATTCCCTCTGCCACCATTTTCAGCTTCAGCGTTTTCGCCATTTCGATGATATGTGGCGTCACGTTCTTGTATTCCAGCGCATCAACAAACGATTTGTCGATTTTCAGGATATCCACATCCAGGTTTTGCAGGTAACTCAGGCTGGAGTAGCCTGTACCAAAGTCGTCAATATAGATGGCATGTCCCGCTTTGCGGTAGCGGGCGACGATCGGCGAACTGGTTTTCGGATCGGCAAATTCGCGTTCGGTCAATTCCAGTGCGATTTGCGAAGGGGTTATCTGATACCGGTTAAGCAGTTTACTTAACAATAACGGTAGTTTTTCTGAGGTGAGATCCGCAGATTCGATGTTAATGGAAATATGCTGTTGAGGATGCTTCTGTAACCATTTCCCCATATCTTCAAATACAGTTTCAATGATCAACCGGGTGAGCTGCTCCGTGAGGCCTGTTTGCTCGGCAAGAGTGATAAATATCTCCGGGGACAGATAGCTGCCGTCGGTTTGCGGCCAGCGCGCCAGCGCCTCAGCCCCCACGACTTTGCCGGAGCTTAATGAGACAATGGGTTGGTAATAGACCTTGATGTCCCGGTTATTAATGGCATCCTGCAGACGGTGATGCGGCGATTGCAGACGACGCAGGATACGCAAAATAAAACTGGCAGCCAGCAAACCAATCAAAATACCAATGGGTACCCAGATCATCGCCTGGCGATACCAGATTTTCTCAAGCGGCAGCGTGGATGCCCAACTGACGATGATAATGCCCATTTCCGGGAAGGGACGAATCTCATAAATAATGCCGTGACTTTCCAGATGGCGGGGCGCTGTTTCCTGGGTAAATTCCAGAATGTTCGGTGCGAGCGCACTGCTGCTGGCCACAACCGTATTATGTTTGACGCCAATGATGGCAACATCAATTTGCCAGGCCCCAAAGGGTACGACGTCAATAAATGACTCAGGATCGATCATAACGATGTAATGCTCGGTTCCCAGCGCGGCCATAAAGCGTTTGAGCCCTAAATCGTTCTGCGTGGTAAACCATGCGCGATAACCGTCGTCAGTGATTTTCATGGGCGGAGGGAAGGGAGCGGTATGGCTCTCCTGTTCCAGCGAAGAACAGCGCGGCATGTTATTTTCCAGATACAGTACTTCCTGAACATAACGATAGCTGTATGAGATCCTTCGCATTGCCAGCAGATGTTCTCGTGAGCAGGGCACACTGTTGATGGCTTCAATCTGCTTTAACGCCTTTTTTGCCTGAAGCGTCACGCGCGCTGTGCGTTCATAGACACGCGATGAATAGGTATCCAGTTCTCCGATGAATGTTTTTTCAACCTGACGATGCGCGAGCCAAACGCTCAGCCCTACTGGAACCAGAACGGAGAGGATAAGCACGCCTGTGACCAGGCTGACCAGATGTCGTGTTCTCACGGAGATACCCTATATAACTCATCGTAGGGAAAGTATATCCGATCACGAAAAAAGCCCTGTAAATGATATCGTTAATCTGCATAAATTTTGATGGAAGAACAGATTCCTGGACTTCTGAACAGGAAAGCTCGCTCAACCTGTCGGAAATAATTGAACCTCAGCGTTGCCAAAAATGCGATATGTTATACTATAACAATTCACATAACGCGATGAGGTTTCTATGCAAGTTTTGAATTCATTACGCAGTGCAAAGCAGCGCCACCCCGACTGTCAAATCGTCAAGCGTAAAGGGCGTTTATATGTGATCTGTAAGAGCAACCCGCGGTTCAAGGCGGTACAAGGACGAAAAAAACGGCGTTAAGTGAGGGAGGCCGGATAAGACATGCATCGCTATCCGGCCAAATCGATCAGTCAGCGAGTGGCTTCTGCCCGGGCGAGGGTGAAGATATCGTAAAATGACAGTTCGCCTTTTCGGGCTAACATCTTCTCTAGCTGGGCTTTGTGCTGTTTCTCGACACGCGGAGAGTGAAGGATCGTACTAATGAGTTCTGAAGGGACAAACCGCGTGTTATACCATTCGCCGTTGTAGCAAACCCGGAAATCCAGCACGTCGATATCTTCATAGCGATAGCGCGGAGCAACATCAAAAAAGAAAAAGCCATTCAGGATGATAAACAATACGACCAGCAACCAGACAGAATCAGCCAGTGTTTCTGATTGCAGCATGACTGCCAGTGTGGCAAACCATGCCACATACATACCGATAAATAATCCTGGATGTTTGCGAATAAAACTAATACTAAAGCGCGGCTTATTATCGCGCTTTTCACGAATGTTCAGATCGTCGATGGTTTCGGTGAGCAGGCGTTGTATTTCTGTCATTTTTTGCCTTCGTGATTTCGCTACTTACAGGTGAACGCCCTATTTTAAGTGGGCGGCAGGCGTGAAAAAAGTAACAGATTAACCACTATTTAGCATAACAGTTACAAATACGTTTACAGCGATTTGATAATGCGCGCCGGATTTCCCCTCACAACGACATTGGCCGGAACATCTTTCGTCACAATGGCACCGGATGCGATTACCGCATTATCGCCAATGTTCACTCCGGGATTAATCACCGCACGACCGCCAATCCAGACATTATGACCAATGGTGACAGGCTTTCCGTATTCAAGGCCGCTATTCCGCTCAGTGGCATCAAGCGGGTGGGTGGCGGTATAGATATGCACTCCGGGCGCCAACATGCAATTATCACCGATGTGAATCGGGCATACGTCGAGCATCACACAGTCAAAATTGGCGTAAAAATGTTTACCGAGGAAAATGTTATATCCATAGTCGCAGCGGAATGACGGCTCAATATAAGCCTTATCGCAATGGCCTAACAGTGCGTTAAGGATTGCCTGGCGTTCGGTGTTTTCATTCGGGGCGGTGTGGTTGTAAAGGTGAACGAGCTGACGCGCCTGAAGCCTGTCATGACGCAGAGTTTCATCCGACGGGCGGTACGGTTCGCCCGCAATCATTTTTTGCTTTTCTTCACTCATTCTATGCTCTCCAGCAAGACACTGTGAGGCATAACCGTAAAGGTTCACAGAAAATCAGGGAACGTTCCCTTTCTTATTGTGTGACATGAGTCACAATGATGTTTGCCCACTCGCCGGAAATACAGAAAAGCCGCTCAAGAAAACATCCCTATTTTCCGATGAGATAATAATCAAGTTAACGGATGAATTTCCAGACGGAGGAGGGGATCTTGTCGTACAGCTTATTCATAGTCAATTCTGCGAGCCGATGATCTGCTGCTGAGTAAAATACAGCCAATTCATTGTCAGACAATTCATATTTATTTTTCTCGATCACGCGCTCCAGTGTGTCAATTGTCTGACAACGTCGCAAGCGCATCAAATAATCAGTTTTAGTTAATGGTTTACCGGACATAAAACTTACCTATGATTGTAATAATTTTTAACAAGACAAACTGACAGGATTAGCCCTGGTGGCATTTAGAAAGCAGCGGAACAAACGATTTCCGGATTTCCGCCATTTCTGCAGATCCTGCGCATTAATGCCATAACTGCTGAACAACATAAATGTGTCGTCCAGATATTCATCAATCTGTTCAATCAGCTTATTGTCCTCATTATACTTAATTTTATAATTAAGTGCGAAGGTAGCAATATGCTCTATCAGTTCGTTGAGTTGGAGGTTGATCGCCGAGGTTGGGTCGTTAACCCAGCCATGATTGCTTTCTTCAAGGTTTGCAAGACAGTCATGATAAAGCGTTTCACAGAGAAATTTAAGCTGCGCGATATCATGTCTTTTGGGTGAATATTCATCCATAACGCATCCCCTTCTTCGTGGCTTTAACTAACCGAACACCTTTCGGGATGGGTACAACAAACTGACCTGGAACTTGCCCTCTACTCCTGATGATTTAACTATAATCTACTCTAAAAAAGATTTCATCGCTATATTACGAAAAATTACAATTAACGTAATTGAAGAGAGCGTAACCCGGACGATCATTATAGCATGCTAACAACCCCGGTCGGAATAAGATAATTCCTTCGCTAATGAGCAATTGATCAGGTTATCTCATCTTTTCATCAGGTTAGTTGGCAAGCTTGTCGCTTAGCCGTGGCATCCTCGCCCAGAAATATCTTAATAATGAATTATTAAGTCAAAATAATGAACAGGATAAATTTGTTAAAAAATAGCCTTCACAGCATTGTGGATTATAACACTTATTATCTCTACAAAAAGTAAACAACGTTCAATAAGTGGATTTTATGATTTCAAACAAAAAAGGCCGCTTGCGCGGCCTTTTTGAAGTGAGGCATCAGTGATGCTCTACGGAATGGCTGTGCTCAATGTCTTCACTTTTCCGGCTAAAGCGGCGGCGAACCACCACAAAGAAGACCGGAACAAAGAAGATTGCCAGTATTGTCGCAGTGACCATCCCGCCCATTACGCCTGTCCCTACCGCGTTCTGCGCGCCTGAACCTGCGCCGGAGCTGATAACCAACGGCATTACGCCCAGAATAAACGCCAGAGAGGTCATCAGAATCGGGCGTAAACGCATACGTACAGCTTCAAGCGTTGCCTCAACCAGACCTTTACCCTCTTTATCCATTAAGTCTTTGGCGAACTCGACGATCAATATCGCGTTCTTCGCCGATAGCCCAATGGTTGTGAGCAGGCCCACCTGGAAGTAAACGTCGTTGGTCAATCCACGGAAGGTTGCAGCCAACAGCGCGCCGATAACCCCCAGCGGAACCACCAGCATAACGGAGAATGGAATTGACCAGCTCTCATATAATGCCGCCAGACACAGAAAGACGACGATAAGCGATATCGCATACAGGGCAGGGGCCTGGTTACCGGACAGACGTTCCTGATAGGACATTCCCGTCCAGTCATAGCCGATGCCGGAGGGGAGCTTACTTGCCAGCTCTTCCATCATCGCCATCGCTTCACCGGTACTCTTGCCTGGTGCCGCCTGACCTAAAATTTCCATCGAAGGCAGACCGTTATAGCGTTCCAGACGCGGTGAACCGTACTCCCAGCGTGATGATGAGAAGGCCGAGAATGGCACCATCTGGCCATCGCTGCCGCGCACATACCAGTTACCAATATCATCCGGTAGCATGCGGTATTTCGCTTCTGACATTACGTAAACTTTCTTCACGCGACCACGGTCGATAAAGTCATTCACGTAGCTTCCGCCCCATGCGGCACCCAGCGTGGTATTAATATCGCTGATGGAAACGCCCAGAGCCTGTGCTTTTTCCTGGTCGATATCAATCTTGAACTGCGGGGTATCTTCCAGCCCGTTAGGACGAACGCCAACTAACAGGTCGGGGTGTTTTGCAACCTCGCCGAACAGTTGGTTACGCGCCTGTGTGAGTTTGTCATGACCAAGGTTGGCCTGGTCAATTAACTGGAAGTCAAAACCGGTAGCGGTACCCAGCTCCACAATTGCGGGCAGGTTAAAGGCAAACACCATTGCATCTTTGATCGAGGCAAAGTGCGCGCTTGCGCGTGCCGCAATGGCCGGCACTTTATTTTCCTCGCCAGGACGATCTTCCCAATTTTTGAGGGAAATAAACGCAAGACCGGTGTTTTGACCACGACCCGAGAAGCCAAAGCCGTTTACAGTAAACACAGAATTGACGTTGGCTTTTTCATCCTTCAGGTAATAGTCCGTGACTTCATCAAGGACTTTTTGCGTACGTTCCTGCGTCGCGCCAGCAGGAAGCTGCGCCATGGTCAGGAATACACCCTGGTCTTCATCCGGCAGGAAAGAACTGGGCAGACGAACGAACAGATACGCCATGCCGACCACAATGATCAGATACAGCAGCAGGTAACGACCCGTACTGCGCAGGATGTTACCTACGCTGTCGGTGTAGTGGTGCGTGCTCTTATCGAACATGCGGTTAAACCAGCCGAAGAAGCCTTTTTTGCCTTCGCCATGATCACCTTTGGCCACAGGTTTAAGCATGGTGGCGCAAAGAGCAGGGGTCAGGATCATCGCCACCAGTACAGAAAGCACCATTGCCGAAACGATGGTAATGGAGAACTGGCGATAAATAGCCCCGGTTGATCCCCCAAAGAAAGCCATTGGAATGAATACCGCTGACAACACCATCGCGATACCGACCAGTGCGCCCTGAATCTGGCCCATCGATTTTCGCGTTGCTTCTTTAGGTGGTAATCCCTCTTCAACCATGACGCGTTCGACGTTCTCAACAACCACGATGGCATCATCAACCAGCAGGCCTATCGCGAGAACCATACCAAACATGGTTAACGTGTTTATCGAGAAACCAAATGCGGCAAGTATTGCAAATGTCCCTAACAGAACGACCGGAACGGCGATGGTAGGAATCAGCGTTGCGCGGAAGTTTTGCAGGAACAGGTACATAACAATAAATACCAGTACGATAGCTTCAACCAGAGTCTTAACTACTTCGTTAATCGAGATTTTAACGAAAGGGGTTGTATCGTAAGGGTAAACGACTTTCAAACCGTGCGGGAAGAAAGGCTCCAGTTTTGCAATTGTCGCGCGTACTGCGTTTGCTGTATCCAGCGCGTTTGCGCCTGTTGCCAGTTTGATCCCCAGACCGGATGCGGGCTGCCCATTGAATTTCGCGATGACATCATAGTTCTCGCCACCGAGTTCAATACGGGCGACATCACTCAGGCGAACCCGGGAACCATCCTGATTTACTTTCAGCAAAATTTTGCCGAACTCTTCGGTCGAGGTCAGACGTGTTTGAGCAATGATGGATGCGTTAAGCTGCTGACCTTTTACCGGTGGCGTACCACCGAGCTGACCCGCTGCAACCTGGGCGTTTTGCGCTTTGATTGCCGCAATAACGTCGACCGGCGTTAGCTGGTATTTATTCAGCTCGGTCGGATCCATCCAAATGCGCATAGCATATTGCGCACCGAACAACTGGACATCACCCACGCCGCTGGTACGGCTGACAGGATCTTTAATCGTTGCACCGACATAGTCCGCAATATCTTCCTGCGTCATAGAGCCGTCGGTACTGATCATCCCCATAACCATCAGGAAGCTGCTGGAGGATTTCTCAACACTTACGCCCTGCTGCTGTACTTCTTGCGGAAGTAACGGCATCGCCAGTTGCAGTTTGTTCTGCACCTGGACCTGAGCAATATCTGCATCCGTACCGGAGTCAAAGGTAATCGTAATCTGAACGGTACCTGAAGAGTCACTGGTTGAGGACATATAGAGCAAGTTATCGATACCGTTCATATTTTGTTCGATAACCTGCGTCACGGTATCCTGAACCGTTTTCGCATCAGCACCAGGATAGCTCGCAGAGATCGTGATTGCAGGTGGAGCAATCGTTGGATACTGCGCCACCGGCAATTTGAGGATCGCGAGACCCCCTGCCAGCATGATGATGATGGCGATAACCCATGCAAAGATAGGGCGATCGATAAAAAACTTAGCCATGTCTTAACGGCTCCTGTTTAAGTTAAGACTTTGTTTGCTCTGACTTGCCAGCGTTCGCGGCTTGTTGTTGATTGTCAGAGGTTACTTCCTGCGCTTTGACCTGCACGCCTGGACGTATTTTTTGCAAACCAGAAATAATGACGCGATCACCCGATTTAAGTCCGTCAGTAACGACCCATTTGTCGCCAATGGCCTGACTGGCGACAATCTGGCGGGTTTCCACTTTGTTGTCTGCGCCCACAATCAGCGCTGTCGCATCGCCACGCGGTGTACGGGTGACACCTTGTTGCGGAACCAGCAATGCCGTCGGGTTGGTCCCTTCATCCAGGCGTGCACGGACAAACATCCCCGGCAGCAATGTGTGATCCGGGTTGGGGAAAACAGCGCGTAGCGTAATAGAACCGGTGGTCTGGTCGACCGTCACATCTGAAAACTCAAGCGTACCGGACTGCGGGAACTTGATGCCGTCGCTGGTCACCAGCTCGACTTTCGCCTTGCCGTTTTCCTGTTTCAGCGTGCCGTTAGCCAGTTCTTGCTTCAGACGCAGGAAGTCATTGCTCGATTGCGTGACATCAACATAGATAGGATCGAGTTGCTGAACGGTTGCCAGCGCCGTTGCCTGACCGTTTTGTACCAATGCACCTTCCGTCACGGATGACTTACCAATACGGCCGCTAATCGGAGAAGTGACTTTGGTGTAGGCCAGATTAATGCGCGCCGTTTCAACCGCCGCTTTCGCCGCAGTCACGGCAGCATTGGCTTGTTGCGCATCGGCCAGCGCCTGATCGTAATCTTGTTTACTGATGTATTGAGTGCCCAACAGCTTTTTATAACGGTTAACCGTGACCTGAGCGATGCTGGCGGCAGCCTGGGCTTTCGCCAGGTCACCTTTCGCGCTTTCATAAGATGCTTGATAAGTCGCAGGATCAATCTGATAGAGAGACACACCCGCTTCGATATCGCTGCCTTCCTCGAAATTACGCTTCAGGATGATACCGCTCACCTGAGGGCGAACTTCCGCAATACGGAAAGCACTGGTGCGACCCGGTAGCTCAGTTGTGATCTGCAGAGGTTCGGTTTTGAGCGTCACAACCCCAACTTCTGGCATCTGCTGGCCCCCTTGTTGGGCCTGTTTGTCGTCACATCCTGTAAGCGCTAAGCTGCCTGAGAGCATCAGAACGACCGCCAGAGGCGTAAACCCTCTGTTTTTGTTCATATGTAAACCTCGAGTGTCCGATTTCAAATTGATCAATGGTCAAAAGTCCACAAACCCATTGCTGCGTTTATATTATCGTCGTGCTATGGTACATACATTCACAAATGTATGTAAATCTAACGCCTGTAAATTCACCGACATATGGCACGAAAAACCAAACAACAAGCGCAGGAAACACGTCAACACATCCTGGATGTTGCACTACGTTTGTTCTCGCAACGAGGGGTAGCTTCCACCTCGCTTGCGGAGATTGCACAAGCCGCTGGCGTTACTCGCGGTGCAATCTATTGGCATTTCAAAAACAAGTCGGATTTGTTTAGTGAAATCTGGGAGCTATCAGAATCCAGTATTGGTGAGCTTGAGACTGAGTATCAGGCAAAATTCCCCGACGATCCACTATCAGTATTAAGAGAAATTCTAGTTCATCTTCTTGAAACTACCGTGACTGAAAAACGGCGACGTTTATTGATGGAGATTATATTCCACAAATGTGAATTTGTGGGAGAAATGGTCGTCGTCCAGCAGGCACAACGAAACATTTGTCTTGAGAGCTACGATCGTATCGAACAAACGTTAACACATTGTATTCAGGCAAAAATGCTGCCGGCCAATCTGCTGACCCGTCGTGCGGCGGTGATCATGCGCGCCTACGTATCCGGCATTATGGAGAACTGGCTTTTTGCACCGCAATCCTTTGATCTTAAAAAAGAAGCGCGGGACTATGTTTCGGTGTTGCTGGAAACACTAATGTTGTGTCCCTCACTGCGGGCAAGCGAGCCCTCCTGACGGTCAGTCCAGGAAAATTCCTGGACGATTTCGTTGGCGCTATTCTGTGTGGCGGCGGCGTGATATTCTTGCGCGTTGACTATTTTCGGTCGTCTTTTCGGTTCAGAAACCTTCATTCACATGACTATGTTGCAGCTCTATAAACGTTCACAGCACGTCGTTTTTATCACGGTGGCTGTTTTCATCCTTATGCTCTTTTGCCAGTCATTGGCACTTGCTCGTGCGCCGTCGAACAGCGACCTGCTTTCAAAGGCTGAACTGCAAAGCCAACTGGACACACTCAATAAGCAAAAAGATCTCACGGCGCAGGATAAGTTGGTTCAGCAGGATCTCACTGAGACGATTGCCACGCTTGAAAAAATCGATCGGGTGAAGGACGAGACGACGCAGCTCCGGCAGAAAGTGCTGCAGGCACCAGAAAAAATGCGTCAGGCGACAGAGGACTTAAACGCCCTCGGCGATGTCGATAATGATGATGAAACGCGTAAGGTACTCAACACGCTGTCACTGCGTCAGTTAGAGGTCCGTGTGGCGCAGGTGCTGGATGATTTACAAAACGCGCAAAACGATCTCGCGACCTATAACAGCCAACTGGTGTCGCTGCAAACGCAACCTGAACGCGTACAGAATGCCATGTATAGCGCCTCACAGCAGCTTCAGCAAATTCGTAACCGACTGGATGGCACGAATGTGGGGGAGGCAGAGTTACGCCCTACGCAGCAGGTGTTGTTACAGGCACAACAAACGTTACTGAATGCCCAGATTGATCAACAGCGAAAAAGCCTTGAAGGTAATACGATACTGCAGGATACCCTGCAAAAGCAGCGGGATTACGTCACCGCCAACAGTAACCGGCTTGAGCATCAGTTACAGTTATTGCAGGAAGCGGTCAACAGTAAGCGCCTGACCTTAACCGAAAAAACGGCGCAGGAGGCGATGTCGCCGGATGAAGCCGCCCGCATTCAGGATAACCCGCTGGTGAAACAGGAGCTGGAAATCAACCACCAGCTCAGCCAGCGCCTGATCATGGCGACGGAAAATGGCAACTCATTAATGCAGCAAAACATCAAGGTTAAGAACTGGCTGGACCGGGCGCTGCAATCCGAACGTAATATCAAAGAACAGATCGCGGTGCTGAAAGGCAGTCTGTTGCTGTCGCGTATCCTCTATCAGCAACAGCAAACATTGCCCTCGGCGGATGAACTCTCTGACATGACAAACCGTATCGCGGATCTGCGGCTTGAACAGTTTGAGGTCAACCAGCAGCGTGACGCGTTGTTCCAGAACGATGCATTTGTGGCAAAACTGGAAGAAGGCCACAGCAACGAAGTGAATAGCGAAGTGCACGATGCGCTGTTGCAGGTCGTTGATATGCGCCGAGCGCTGCTGGACCAGCTCAACAAACAGCTCGGTAACCAGTTGATGATGGCTATTAACCTGCAAATTAATCAGCAGCAGTTAATGAGCGTCTCGAAAAACCTTAAAGCGATTCTGACGCAACAAATTTTCTGGGTTAACAGCAACCGTCCAATGGACTGGGACTGGATCAAAGCCTTCCCTAAATCGCTAAAAGATCAGTTCAAATCGATGAAAATCACGGTGAACTGGGAAAAAGCCTGGCCTGCGGTATTTATCGCCTTTCTCGCGGGTCTGCCGCTGTTACTGGTAGCCGGACTGATTCGCTGGCGTCTGAAATGGCTGAAAGAGTATCAACAGAAATTAGCCGCAGCGGTTGGTTCGTTACGTAACGACAGCCAGTTAAACACGCCAAAAGCGATTTTGATCGATCTGATTCGTGCGTTGCCGGTGTGTCTGGTGATACTTGCCGTCGGCCTGATTTTGCTCACCATGCAGTTGAACATCAGTGACCTGCTGTGGGCCTTCAGTAAAAAACTGGCTATCTTCTGGCTGGTCTTTGGTCTGTGCTGGAAAGTGCTCGAAAAAGAGGGCGTGGCGGTTCGCCATTTTGGTATGCCGGCGCATCTGACAAGCCACTGGCGTCGTCAGATTGTCCGCATCAGCCTGGCGCTGCTGCCGCTACACTTTTGGTCGGTGCTTGCAGAACTTTCCCCACTCAATCTGATGGACGATGTGCTGGGGCAGGCGATTATTTTCCTTAACCTGATGCTGATTGCGTTTCTGGTATGGCAGATGTGTCGCGATAGCTGGCGTGACAAAGAGTCACATGGACTGCGGCTGGTGACGATTACTATTTTGTCGATTATCCCGATCGCGCTGATGGTGCTGACGGCAACTGGCTACTTCTACACAACATTGCGTCTGTCGGGCCGCTGGATTGAGACGGTCTATCTGGTCATCATCTGGAACCTGCTCTACCAGACGGTGCTGCGCGGATTAAGCGTTGCGGCGCGGCGGATTGCCTGGCGTCGTGCGCTGGCGCGTCGCCAGAATCTGGTGAAAGAGGGGGCCGAAGGGGCTGAGCCGCAGGAAGAACCCACCATCGCACTGGAACAGGTTAACCAACAGACGCTGCGCATCACGATGCTGCTGATGGTTTCATTTTTCGCAGTGATGTTCTGGGCCATATGGTCAGATTTGATCACCGTGTTCAGCTATCTCGACAGCATCACGCTGTGGCACTATAACACCAGTGAAGCCGGGGCTGCGGTAGTGAAAAGCGTGACAATGGGCAGCTTGCTTTTCGCTATTATCACCTCAATGGTCGCCTGGGCGTTGATCCGCAACCTGCCGGGTCTGCTGGAAGTGCTGGTACTATCGCGACTGAAAATGCGCCAGGGCACGTCGTACGCGATTACCACAATCCTCAACTATATCATTATTGCCGTCGGAGCGATGACGGTCTTTGGTTCGCTGGGTGTCTCATGGGATAAACTGCAATGGCTGGCGGCGGCGTTATCGGTGGGTCTCGGTTTTGGCTTACAGGAGATCTTCGGTAACTTTGTCTCGGGTCTGATTATTCTGTTTGAACGCCCGGTGCGGATTGGCGATACGGTCACGATCGGCACCTTCTCCGGGACGGTCAGTAAGATCCGTATTCGCGCCACTACCATCACCGATTTCGATCGCAAAGAGGTGATCATCCCGAACAAGGCGTTTGTAACCGAGCGCTTGATCAACTGGTCGTTGTCCGATACCACCACGCGCCTGGTGATCCGCCTGGGCGTGGCGTACGGTTCTGATCTGGAGAAAGTGAAGAAAGTCCTGCTTAAGGCGGCGATGGAGCATCCGAAAGTGATGCATGATCCTGAGCCGGCGGTGTTCTTCACCACCTTTGGAGCCAGCACGCTGGATCACGAACTGCGTCTGTATGTCCGTGAACTTCGCGATCGCAGCCATACGGTGGATGAGCTAAACCGGGCCATCGATCGCCTGTGCCGTGAAAACAACATTGATATCGCTTTTAACCAGTTGGAAGTGCATCTGCGTAACGAGAAGGGCGATGAGGTGACGGAAGTCAAACGCGAGATCAAAGGCGACGATCCGACGCCGGCGGTTTAATCAAACCCTCGCATGCCTGATGGCGTTTGCGCGTCATCAGGCATAACTCAATCCGTTGTAGGCCGGATAAGGCGCGTGCGCCACTATCCGGCACAACTCAATCAGACTTGTCAGCCGTTTGAGCCGCTTTTTTTTCATAGTCGCGCTTAACAATCTCCAGCGCTTTCAATACGGTGTCAGGTTCAACCAGGTTTTCTTCCAGCAGGACAATTAAATCGACGGCCAGTTTGACCTCGTCCGGGGCGTTTTCAAGGGACATTAATTACTCCAGTATTATCGGGTTAGACGCGCCAGAACACGTTCAATATTGTCGAGCGCCTTGCGACAGCGCGCCAGACGACCCTCATAGAGCTCCACTTCGCGTTGCAGTGCCTGTTGTTCGTCCAGACGAGATGCCTGGGTAAGTTGTGCCTGCCGTTGCCGGGTCATTTCAACAAGACGGCGCTCAAACTCCTGATGCTGGATGCGTTTGCGCTGCCAGTTCGCCAGGCCCGGTGACGCGCTGTCCCACTCCCGGAGCGACCAGCTTGCTGTCTCGCGCGCAATAGCTTCCAGTTGCGACGCCAGATGTTCCGCCAGCCAGGCGACCTGAGGTACGTTTTGATTTTCAACCGCCTGGCGCAATGCCAGAAGGTGCGTTTCTGCTTCATCCAGACAGGCCTGTAACAGCGTACTGCGCGTGCGAAAAAGATGGCGATCGAAACGGGCGCTGAGGGTTGCATGCTGTGCCACCGGTGCGCAGCGTTGGCGCAGGAGGGTGAGTTGATCTTCCAGCTTTTGCAGCAGCATGGCGGTTTTCACTGTAACACTCCGATGAAAATGATAACTGTTATGCTAAAGTAGCGTTCTGGTTTGCGACATGCCTTTATTATGCAACGAATCCTGTTAATCATCACGGGCTGGCTGGCGGTTGGATTAGGAACGCTGGGCATCGTATTGCCTGTGCTTCCGACGACGCCGTTCATTTTACTTGCCGCCTGGTGTTTTGCCCGCTCATCGCCGCGTTTCCATGAATGGTTACTGTACCGCTCGTGGTTTGGCAGCTATTTGCGCTACTGGCAAAAATATAAGGCCATGCCCCCAGGTGCGAAACCGCGAGCCATTGTCGTTATCCTCATCACCTTCGGTGTATCACTCTGGCTGACGCCGATGTGGTGGGTGCGGATCCTGTTGCTGGTTATTCTGACCTGTTTGCTGATATTTATGTGGCGAATACCCGTGATTGATGAAAAGCAACAAAAGCACTGAAGCTCAATAATCGCGGTTGCAATTACGGGCCGTAGCCAGTAAATTCGACCGTTTTCGAGCACAGGCGCGCGAGGTCAAATTTATGTTGGCCTTCTTTATACACAATATCCTTCAAGGTGCATCGAGGCAGCAAACAAAGAGGCGGCTTGAAGGATGAAGTGTATACTGCGCCGTGAAGTAACACCGTATGAATCAGGCACACACTTATGACCGCAACTGCACAGCAGCTTGAGTTTCTCAAAAATAGCATTAAAAGCATTCAGGACTACCCGAAACCGGGCATTCTTTTCCGTGATGTCACCAGCTTACTGGAAGACCCGAAGGCTTACGCACTCAGCATCGAGTTACTGGTTGAGCGTTATAAAGATGCGGGCATTACCAAAGTTGTCGGCACTGAAGCGCGCGGCTTTCTGTTTGGCGCGCCGGTCGCGCTGGGTCTGGGCGTTGGCTTTGTGCCGGTGCGTAAACCGCGCAAACTGCCGCGTGAAACCATCGCCGAAAGTTATGAACTGGAATATGGCACCGATCAGCTGGAAATCCACGTTGATGCCATTCAGGCAGGCGACAAAGTGCTGGTGGTTGACGATCTGCTGGCAACCGGCGGGACCATCGAAGCGACCGTGAAACTGATTCGTCGTCTGGGTGGTGAAGTGACCGATGCGGCGTTCATCATCAATCTGTTTGACCTCGGCGGCGAACAGCGCCTGGCGCAACAGGGCATCAACTGTTACAGCCTGGTTTCCTTCCCGGGACACTGATCGGTTCAACCGTACCTGACGTATTACCCGAAGACATGACCTCGCTGAATTAGCGAGGTTGTGTTAGCATTCCCCCCTATGAATCCACCTTCCAGCGTTTCAGAGCCAGCCAATGAGTTATCAGGTTTTAGCCCGAAAATGGCGCCCACAAACCTTTGCTGACGTTGTCGGCCAGGAACATGTGCTGACCGCACTGGCGAACGGCTTGTCGCTAGGGCGTATTCACCACGCTTATCTTTTTTCCGGTACCCGCGGTGTCGGTAAAACCTCTATTGCCCGTCTGCTGGCAAAGGGACTGAATTGTGAAACCGGCATTACCGCCACGCCGTGTGGTGTGTGTGACAACTGCCGTGAAATCGAGCAGGGGCGGTTTGTCGATTTAATTGAAATCGATGCCGCGTCACGTACCAAAGTCGAAGATACCCGCGACCTGCTGGATAACGTCCAGTACGCGCCCGCGCGCGGTCGTTTCAAAGTCTATCTGATCGACGAAGTACACATGCTGTCGCGCCACAGTTTTAATGCGCTTCTCAAAACCCTTGAGGAGCCGCCGTCACACGTGAAGTTTTTGCTGGCAACAACCGATCCGCAAAAGTTGCCGGTGACGATTCTCTCCCGCTGTTTGCAGTTCCATCTTAAAGCGCTGGATGTTGACCAGATTCGCCACCAGCTCGAACACATTCTTAATGAAGAACACATCGCCCACGAGCCGCGCGCGCTGCAACTGCTTTCCCGTGCGGCGGATGGCAGTCTACGCGATGCGTTGAGTCTCACCGATCAGGCGATTGCCAGCGGCGACGGACAGGTTTCCACCCAGGCGGTGAGCGCGATGCTCGGTACGCTGGATGACGATCAGGCGCTGTCGCTGGTCGAAGCGGTGATTGCCGCCGACGGCGAACGCGTGATGTCGCTGGTTAACGAGGCCGCTGCGCGCGGTATTGAATGGGAAGCGCTGCTGGTCGAAATGCTGGGCCTGCTGCATCGTATCGCGCTGGTCCAGCTCTCACCGGCTGCGCTCGGCAGCGACATGGCGGCGATTGAAGTGCGCATGCGTGAACTGGCGCGCACCGTGCCGCCGACGGACGTTCAGCTTTACTACCAGACGCTGTTGATTGGCCGTAAGGAACTGCCCTACGCGCCGGACAGACGCATGGGCGTTGAAATGACGTTGCTGCGCGCGCTGGCGTTTCATCCACGTCAGCCGCTGCCGGAACCCGAGGTTCCCCGGCAATCTTTCGCGCCCGTCGCACCGACCGCGGTGACGAGGCCTGAACAGGTGCCGCCGCAGCCCGCGCATCATGCCCCGACAGCACCGCTGCCGGAATCCACCAGCCAGGTGCTGGCAGCGCGTAATCAGTTGCAACGTGCGCAGGGAGCAACCAAAGCAAAAAAGAGTGAACCGGCAGCCGCATCCCGCGCGCGGCCGGTGAATAACGCTGCGCTGGAAAGACTGGCTTCGGTATCAGAACGCGTTCAGGCTCGCCCTGCGCCGTCTGCGCTCGAACAGGCGCCGGCGAAGAAAGAAGCCTATCGCTGGAAGGCGACCACGCCGGTTGCTGAAGTGAAAGAAGTGGTGGCCACGCCGAAAGCGCTGAAGAAAGCGCTGGAGCATGAGAAAACGCCGGAACTGGCGGCGAAGCTTGCGGCAGAAGCGATTGAACGCGACCCGTGGGCGGCGCAGGTCAGCCAACTGTCGTTGCCAAAACTGGTTGAGCAGGTTGCGCTCAACGCCTGGAAAGAAGAGAACGGGAATACGGTGTGTCTGCATTTGCGTTCCAGCCAGCGTCATCTGAATTCCACTGGCGCACAGCAAAAGCTGGCGGAAGCGCTGAGCGGGCTTGCGGGAACAACGGTTGAACTGACCATCGTAGAAGATGATAATCCGGCGGTGCGAACGCCGCTGGAGTGGCGTCAGGCGATTTATGAAGAGAAACTTGCGCAGGCGCGCGAGTCGATAGTTGCGGATAACAACATTCAGACCCTGCGTCGATTCTTCGACGCGGATCTGGATGAAGAGAGTATTCGTCCCATTTGATCGTAAGCGTCGCTTATGATTGTCATCCCTTAACGTGATTGAGAGAGAAGCCTATGTTTGGTAAAGGCGGTCTGGGTAACCTGATGAAACAGGCCCAGCAGATGCAGGAAAAAATGCAGCAGATGCAGGAAGAAATCGCGAAGCTGGAAGTGACCGGTGAATCCGGTGCGGGTCTGGTGAAAGTGACCATTAACGGCGCGCATAACTGCCGTCGCGTGGAGATCGACCCAAGCCTGCTCGAAGATGACAAAGAGATGCTGGAGGATCTGGTCGCTGCCGCGTTTAACGATGCCGCCCGTCGCATTGAAGAGACCCAGAAAGAAAAAATGGCCTCTGTCTCCTCCGGTATGCAACTGCCGCCAGGCTTTAAGATGCCGTTCTGATGCAAACCAGCCCGCTGTTAACTCAGCTTATGGAAGCACTGCGCAGTCTACCGGGCGTTGGCCCGAAGTCGGCGCAGCGCATGGCGTTTACGCTGCTTCAGCGTGACCGCAGCGGCGGGATGCGTCTGGCGCAAGCGCTCACCCGGGCGATGTCAGAAATCGGTCACTGTGCCGATTGCCGCACCTTCACCGAACAGGACGTATGCAACATCTGCTCGAATCCGCGTCGTCAGGAGAACGGTCAGATTTGTGTGGTTGAGAGTCCGGCAGACATCTACGCGATTGAGCAGACCGGGCAGTTTTCCGGGCGTTACTTTGTGCTGATGGGGCATTTATCTCCGCTCGATGGCATCGGGCCGGATGATATTGGGCTCGACAGGCTCGAACAGCGGCTCTCCGCGGAAACGCTCAGCGAAGTGATCCTCGCGACCAATCCGACGGTCGAAGGAGAAGCCACCGCGAACTACATTGCTGAACTCTGCGCGCAATATGACGTTGAGGCCAGCCGTATCGCTCACGGTGTCCCCGTTGGCGGTGAGCTGGAGATGGTTGACGGCACCACGCTGTCGCACTCTCTGGCAGGACGCCACAAGATTAAATTCTGAACAAACGGAGGTCGTACTCGCGACCTCCGCTTGAAATTTTCCCCGCCTGTCCCCATTTCCCCCTCAACGTGTTAATCCCATTGAATATGGCATTATTGAGGGCTTCCTACATGAAAGGACAAGAAACTCGTGGTTTTCAGTCAGAGGTAAAACAGCTTCTGCACCTGATGATCCATTCTCTCTATTCCAACAAAGAAATCTTCCTGCGTGAGCTTATCTCTAACGCCTCAGACGCGGCAGACAAGCTGCGTTTTCGCGCGCTGTCAAACCCGGACCTTTATGAAGGTGACGGTGAACTGCGCGTGCGCGTCTCCTTCGATAAAGATAAGCGTACGTTAACCATTGCCGATAACGGCGTGGGGATGAACCGTGATGATGTCATCGATCATTTGGGGACCATCGCGAAGTCCGGAACCAAATCCTTCCTCGAATCCATGGGATCCGATCAGGCGAAAGACAGCCAGTTGATTGGTCAGTTTGGCGTCGGCTTCTATTCCGCGTTTATCGTTGCGGATAAAGTTACTGTTCGCACCCGCGCGGCCGGTGATAAGCCAGAGAACGGCGTGTTCTGGGAATCTGCGGGCGAAGGCGAATACACCGTTGCCGATATCACGAAAGAGGATCGCGGGACGGAAATCACCCTCCATCTGCGTGAAGGGGAAGATGAGTTCCTGGATGACTGGCGCGTACGTTCCATCATCAGCAAATATTCCGACCATATCGCGCTGCCGGTTGAGATTGAAAAACAGGAAGAGAAAGACGGCGAAACCGTCATTTCCTGGGAAAAAATCAATAAAGCACAGGCGCTGTGGACCCGTAATAAGTCCGAAATTAAAGACGACGAGTACAAGGAATTCTACAAGCACATCGCGCACGACTTTACCGATCCGCTGACCTGGAGCCACAACCGTGTGGAAGGGAAGCAGGAGTACACCAGCCTGCTGTATATCCCGTCCCAGGCGCCGTGGGACATGTGGAACCGCGATCATAAACACGGTCTGAAACTGTACGTTCAGCGTGTGTTTATCATGGATGACGCTGAGCAGTTTATGCCGAACTACCTGCGTTTCGTACGTGGGCTTATCGACTCCAACGATCTGCCGCTGAACGTCTCTCGTGAAATCCTGCAGGACAGCACGGTGACCCGCAATCTGCGTAGCGCATTGACCAAACGTGTTTTGCAGATGCTGGAAAAACTGGCAAAAGACGATGCGGAAAAATACCAGACGTTCTGGCAGCAGTTCGGCCTGGTGCTGAAAGAAGGCCCGGCGGAAGATCACGCCAACCAGGAAACCATCGCCAAACTGATGCGTTTTGCGTCAACCCATACCGACTCTTCAGCGCAGACCGTTTCGCTGGAAGAGTACGTCTCCCGCATGAAAGAAGGGCAGGAGAAGATTTACTACATTACGGCAGACAGCTACGCGGCGGCGAAGAGCAGCCCGCACCTGGAACTGCTGCGTAAGAAAGGCATTGAAGTACTGCTGCTCTCCGATCGCATCGACGAGTGGATGATGAACTACCTGACCGAGTTTGACGGTAAGGTGTTCCAGTCTGTTGCGAAAGCGGATGAATCAATTGATAAGCTGGCAGATGACGTCGACGAAAGCGCAAAAGAAGCGGAAAAAGCGCTGACTCCGTTTGTTGAGCGTGTGAAAACGCTGCTGGGCGACCGGGTTAAAGATGTACGTCTGACGCACCGTCTGACCGACACGCCGGCGATTGTCACCACCGATGCAGACGAAATGAGTACCCAGATGGCAAAACTGTTTGCCGCTGCGGGTCAGGCCGTTCCTGACGTGAAATACATCTTTGAGCTTAATCCGGATCACATGCTGGTGAAACGCACGGCGGATACTCAGGATGACGCCCAGTTCAAAGAGTGGGTGGAACTGCTATTGGATCAGGCGCTGTTAGCCGAGCGTGGCACGCTGGAAGATCCGAACCAGTTTATTCGCCGCATGAATCAGTTGCTGGTGTCCTGATAGCAGCGTTGTAATGCCGGATGGCGCTGACGCTTATCCGGCCAGTGGTTTAAATTTGTTTTTACAGGCCGGATAAGGTGCTTGCACCGCCATCCGGCTTTTTTTCGCGCCTCTTCCCCTCATTAACCGTTTCAGCCTGATCCCGCTTCCTTGAGCCAAGTGCGTGATGGTGGTATCGTTTAGCGCTTTTTTTAAATTCGACAACCTTTAAGGGGATTTTCGTAATGCGTATCATTCTGCTTGGCGCTCCGGGCGCGGGTAAAGGAACTCAGGCTCAGTTCATCATGGAGAAATATGGTATTCCGCAGATCTCCACCGGTGATATGCTGCGTGCCGCCGTGAAATCTGGCTCCGAGCTGGGCAAGAAAGCGAAAGACATCATGGATGCCGGTAAGCTGGTGACGGATGAGCTGGTGATCGCGCTGGTCAAAGAGCGCATTGCGCAGGAAGATTGCCGTAACGGTTTTCTGTTAGATGGCTTCCCACGTACCATTCCGCAGGCTGATGCCATGAAAGACGCGGGTATCGTGGTGGATTATGTTCTCGAATTCGACGTACCGGATGAACTGATCGTTGACCGCATTGTGGGCCGTCGCGTTCACGCCGCTTCTGGCCGCGTTTACCACATCAAATTCAATCCGCCGAAAGTGGAAGGTAAAGACGATGTGACGGGCGAAGAGCTGACCACGCGTAAAGACGATCAGGAAGAAACCGTACGTAAACGTCTGGTGGAATACCATCAGATGACCGCGCCGCTGATTGGTTACTACCAGAAAGAAGCGGCAGCAGGTAACACGAAATACGCGAAAGTTGACGGTACTCAGGCCGTGGCTGAAGTGCGTGCCGCCCTGGAAAAAATCCTCGGTTAATGCCGTTTTGCCGGATGGCGGTGCAAGCACCTTATCCGGCCTACAACTGCTACATTTCTTCGTTGTAGGCCTGATAAGCGTAGCGCCATCAGGCAACTATCTGCACGACCTCTCACAGCAATTAGTTCTTCTTCCTTTCTTTTCCGCTACAATTATCAACAAGTTGAATCGATAAGAGGCGGTAATGCGTCAGACGAAAACCGGTATTCTGCTGGCAAATCTTGGGACTCCTGATGCCCCCACTCCTGCGGCAGTCAAACGCTATCTCAAACAGTTTTTAAGCGACAGGCGCGTTGTTGATACTCCCCGCCTGCTGTGGTGGCCGTTACTGCGCGGTGTAATTTTGCCGCTGCGCGCACCGCGTGTGGCGAAGCTTTACCAGTCTGTCTGGATGGAAGGCGGGTCGCCGTTAATGGTCTACAGCCGTCAACAGCAGCAGGCGCTTGCAGAACGTTTACCAGACACACCGGTTGCGCTGGGCATGAGCTATGGTTCGCCATCGCTTAAAAGCGCTGTAGAGGAACTGCTGGCCCATCACGTTGATCACATCGTCGTACTACCGCTGTACCCGCAATATTCCTGCTCAACGGTTGCTGCGGTTTGGGATGAACTGGCGCGTATTCTTGCGCCTAAACGTCATATTCCGGGGATTTCGTTTATTCGTGACTACGCTGCTGACCGGGCTTATATTGACGCGCTGGCGAACAGCGTGCGGGCGTCATTTGAGACGCACGGCGAGCCGGATTTGCTGCTGCTGTCGTATCACGGTATCCCGCAGCGCTATGCGGATGAAGGCGATGATTATCCGCAACGCTGTCGCGACACCACGCGTGAACTGGTTTCTGTGCTCGGTCTGCCACCAGAGAAAGTTATGATGACCTTCCAGTCACGTTTTGGTCGTGAACCGTGGCTGACGCCCTATACCGACGAAACGCTCAAGATGCTGGGTGAGAAGGGAACCGATCACATTCAGGTGATGTGTCCCGGCTTTGCGGCTGACTGTCTGGAAACGCTGGAAGAAATCGCTGTACAGAATAAAGAGATCTTCCTTGAAGCTGGCGGTAAAAAGTATGAATACATTCCGGCGCTGAACGCCACGCCGGAACATATCGACATGATGTTAAAACTGACGGCGGCGTATCGCTAAAGCCGCGAACGGAAGAATCGCGCGCCGTCCTGCAACGCATCATCGGCTGATTTCATCATTCGCGAGTAGTGAAGAAAGGCATGTAGCGTACCCGGGTACAGTTTGTATTCACAGGGTTGCTGGTGCGCTGCAAGCATCTGGTAAAGCAGGCGACTGTCGTCGATCAGCGGATCGAATTCCGCACCGGCGATAAAGCAGGGCGGAACGTCGCGCGTCAGATCGTTGTTAAACAGACAATAGTACGGCGATTCGCGATCGTCGGCATCGCGCAGGTAAGCCTCCTCGTACATTTGTAGATCCTCACGGCTCAGCCCGTCCCAGTCGCCGCCCAGCAAGCGGCGACTGACTGAATCCTGTAAACCGTACAGGCCGTACCACAGCAGTACGCCCGCGACCTTGCCACAGTCTATCTGTTTATCGCGCAGCCATAACGCGCAGGCAAGCGCCAGCATGGCACCTGCGGAATCACCGGCAAAACCAATGTTGGTCATATTTAACTGATAATCCTCCGCCTGCTGATGAAAAAACTGGCAGACGGCAATAGTCTCTTCGATGGCCTGGGGAAAACGCGCCTCTGGCGAAAGGGAATAATCAATACCCACCACCGTACACTGCGTATAGCTTGCCAGCAGACGCATAATGCGGTCGTGGGTGTCCAGATTGCCGAGAATAAAACCGCCGCCGTGGAGATAGAAGAGGGTCGCCGGTGTTTCAGGCGTGGGACAATAAAGACGCGTTGTGACCTCTCCCCAGGACGTTGGGATCGCGTATTCACGCGTCTCCATGTGCGGTGCGCCCGCGTTCCAGAAGCGTCGTTCCAGAATGTAGTGCTGGCGCATTGCGTTGAAATCGTCTGCGGGCGGCCAGGGGGGCAGATCGTCCTGATGAACATTCAGCACGGCTTGCATCTCGTCTGAAATGCGTTTGAGGACGGGAAGTTTATTTTCCGCTTTCATAAAACGCTCCTTGTGAAAATAAACCATTGTAAAAACTTCCAGCAGGCAAACTGCGATCCGATCGTCTGATATTGAAACTCTGTCGTACCAGGGGGAATGTGCTACCATGCACCGCTCAGTTAGCCACCTTATAAAACAGCCATGAAATTTCCCGGTAAACGTAAATCCAAACACTATTTTCCCGTCAACGCGCGCGACCCGCTGCTGCAACAGTTCCAACCTGAAAACGAAACCAGCGCCGCGTGGGTGGTGGGGATCGATCAGACGCTGGTGGATATCGAAGCGAAAGTGGATGACGCGTTTGTCCAGCGTTACGGGCTGAGCGCCGGGCATTCTTTGGTTATTGAGGATGAGGTTGCGGAAGCGCTGTATCAGGAACTGGTGCGGGAAAACCTGATCACCCATCAGTTTGCTGGCGGCACCATTGGTAACACCATGCACAACTACTCGGTGCTGGCGGATGACCGTTCGGTGTTGCTGGGCGTCATGTGCAGCAATATCGAAATCGGCAGCTACGCCTACCGGTATTTATGCAATACCTCCAGCCGGACTGACCTCAACTACCTGCAAGGCGTTGACGGACCGATTGGTCGTTGTTTTACCCTGATTGGCGAGTCCGGCGAACGGACGTTTGCGATAAGCCCCGGGCATATGAACCAACTGCGTGCGGAAAGCATTCCTGAATCGGTGATTGCCGGGGCGTCGGCGCTGGTCTTGACCTCCTATCTGGTACGCTGCAAGCCGGGTGAACCGATGCCGGAAGCCACGATGAAGGCCATTGAATATGCCAAAAAGCACAATGTTCCGGTGGTACTGACGCTCGGTACGAAATTTGTTATCGCCGATAACCCGCAGTGGTGGCAGGCATTCCTCAAAGAGAACGTCTCTATTCTGGCGATGAATGAAGAAGAAGCCGAAGCCTTAACAGGCGAAAACGATCCACTACTGGCGTCAGACAAAGCGCTGGACTGGGTCGATCTGGTGTTGTGTACCGCCGGACCGGTTGGGTTATATATGGCGGGCTTTACCGAAGATGAAGTCAAACGTAAAACGCAGCATCCGTTACTGCCGGGCGCAATCGCCGAGTTCAACCAGTATGAATTCAGCCGCGCAATGCGCCATAAAGATTGCACTCATCCGCTGCGCGTCTACTCCCATATTGCCCCGTACATGGGCGGTCCGGAAAAGATCATGAACACCAACGGCGCAGGCGATGGCGCACTGGCGGCGCTGCTGCACGATATCACCGCCAACAGCTATCACCGCACCAATGTACCGAACTCCAGCAAGCATAAATTTACCTGGTTGACCTATTCGTCACTGGCGCAGGTGTGCAAGTATGCCAATCGCGTGAGTTATCAGGTGTTGAATCAGCACTCCCCACGTCTGACGCGAGGATTGCCGGAGCGTGAGGATAGTCTTGAAGAGGCTTACTGGGATCGTTAAATCATCATGCCGGATGACGGTGTAAACACCTTATCCGGCCTACCGATTGTCCAGTCATCACGTAGGCCTGATAAGCGAAGCGTCATCAGGCAAAATTACCGGGCTCGTTGAGTCATCATGCCGGATGACGGTGTAAACACCTTATCCGGCCTACCGATTGTCCAGTCATCACGTAGGCCTGATAAGCGAAGCGCCATCAGGCAAAATTACCGGGCTCGTTGAGTCATCATGCCGGATGGCGGTGTAAACACCTTATCCGGCCTACCGATTGTCCAGTCATCACGTAGGCCTGATAAGTGAAGCGCCATCAGGCAAAATTACCGGGCTCGTTGAGCCATCATGCCGGATGACGGTGTAAACACCTTATCCGGCCTACCGATTGTCCAGTCATCACGTAGGCCTGATAAGTGAAGCGCCATCAGGCAAAATTACCGGGCTCGTTGAGTCATCATGCCGGATGGCGGCGTAAACGTCCTATCCGGCCTACCGATTGTCCAGTCATCACGTAGGCCTGATAAGTGAAGCGCCATCAGGCAAAATTACCGGGCTCGTTGAGCCATCATGCCGGATGGCGGCGTAAACACCTTATCCGGCCTACCGTTTGCCCAGTCATCACGTAGGCCTGATAAGTGAAGCGCCATCAGGCAAAATTACCGGGCTCGTTGAGTCATCATGCCGGATGGCGGTGTAAACACCTTATCCGGCCTACCGTTTGCCCAGGCGCGGTAAGCGACGTCACCCCGTTACCACTTCCCCGGCTGGCGGAGTTTCCAGCAGTTCCAGCATAGTGCGGGCGATTTCACGCTCGCCCATTACCACCTGATTCGCCCCACGTTCGGTAATGTACTCCACCTCATCGTCATAATGGGCGCGGGCGATAATCTCAATATTCGGGCATTTCTCTCGCGCAGAAGCAACAATTTCACCCGCCTCATAGCCGTTCGGGATAGTGAGAATCAGCCAGCGGGCACATTCCAGATGCGCCAGGCTCATGATCTCTTCGTTGGCTGCATTGCCCAGCACCGCGCGGATCCCGCGTTCGCGCAGTTCATCCACACGGGTGCGTGAAGTCTCGATCACCACCAGAGGCATTCCCGCCGCCATCAGTTTTTCACCCAGCAGGCTCCCGACGCGGCCAAAGCCGACCAGCAGCGCATGGTTACAGATATCCACCGGGATCTGTTTCTCTTCCTCGATAGCTTCTTCGAGGGTTTGTTCTTCCAGCGTTTCGGTTTTCGACAGGTACTTTTCCAGCAAGGCAAACAGCACCGGGTTGAGCATAATCGACAAAATCGCGCCCGCCAGTACCAGATTTTGCCCTTCCTGCGGCAGCAGGTTCAACGCCATGCCGAGACCGGCGAGAATAAAGGCGAACTCACCAATCTGCGCCAGGCTGGCGGCGATGGTCAGCGCGGTACGCGGCGAGTGACCAAACAGACGAACAAGGAAGAACGCGGCAACGGATTTACCAAAGATGATAATCGCCAGCGTCGCCAGCACCGCCAGCGGCTGTTGGATCAGAATCAGCGGGTCGAACAGCATACCAACAGAGACGAAGAACAGCACGGCGAAGGCGTCACGTAGCGGCAGTGTGTCGTGAGCGGCGCGGTGGCTTAGCTCTGATTCGTTCAGTACCATCCCGGCAAAAAACGCGCCCAGCGCGAAGGAGACGTCGAACAGTTCGACCGCGCCAAAAGCGATGCCCAGCGCCAGCGCCAGTACGGAAAGGGTAAACAGTTCACGCGAACCGGTTGCGGCGCTACGGGCCATAATCCACGGCACGAGACGGCGTCCTACCAGCATCATAATGGCGATAAAGGCGACAACCTTACCGATGGTAATCCCCATATCGACCGCCAGCGTGGCGAAACCAACGTTGCCTTTTTCGACCATTCCCGCGACAGCAGGTAAGAGAACCAGCGTCAGGACCATCACCAGATCTTCAACAATCAGCCAGCCGATGGCTATTTGCCCTCGCTGACTGTCAACGAGCTGTCGTTCCTCAAGCGCGCGCAGTAGCACCACGGTACTGGCGGTTGAAAGACATAAACCAAAAACGATGCCGGTCATCAGCGACCAGCCCATGACGGCGGAGAGGGCCATACCCAGCAGCGTCGCCACGGCTATCTGGGCGATCGCGCCGGGAATGGCAATCGACTTTACCGCCATCAAATCCTTCAGCGAAAAGTGCAAACCCACACCGAACATCAGCAGAATAACGCCGAGCTCGGCAAGCTCCGGCGCCAGTTTCGTATCAGCCACAAAGCCAGGGGTGAATGGACCGGCCAGAACGCCCGCTAACAGATATCCCACCAGAGGAGAAATACGCAGTTTGTTGGCAAGCATGCCGAGTATAAAAGCGAGCACAAGGCCGCCAACAATGGTGGTGATAAGCGGGGTGGCGTGATGCATTCCGTCTCCTTTGGTAGCTGATTTCCACAATTCCAGGTAATAGTTTATGACAATTTTGATTATTATGTTTATGAATAATTGTTGAATTTTAAAGAAAACTGCAATTTGGCAGCAAAAAAGCACGGATCGGAAAACGCGAGGTCAGCAGGGAGGGCAAAGGCTTATGGCCACTGGTAAAACGCGCGGCTAAAGTTTAGCTTTAGCCGCAAAAAACTCAGGCTTTATGCCGGTTATCAGGTAAGAATATGGTCAGTATCCCCAAAAGTGGCAGGAAAGCACAGATTTTATAGACTAAGTCGATGCTGGTGTGGTCGGCAATCAGACCTAACACCGCAGCTCCCAGGCCTCCCATCCCAAAGGCAAAACCGAAAAACAGACCGGAAACCATGCCGATACGACCCGGCAGAAGTTCCTGGGCATACACCAGTATGGCGGAAAAGGCTGATGCGAGGATAAAACCAATTATCACGGTTAAAATCCCGGTCCAGTGCAGGGTTGCGTACGGTAAAATAAGCGTAAATGGCGCAACGCCAAGGATGGAGCCCCAAATGACATATTTTCTGCCAATTTTATCGCCCAAAGGCCCGCCGATCACCGTTCCTGCGGCAACGGCAAACAGGAAGGCAAACAAGTGAATCTGTGCGTTTTGTACCGACAATCCGAATTTTTGCATCAGATAAAAGGTGTAATAGCTGCTGATGCTCGCCATATAGAAGTATTTTGAGAAAATCAGGACCAGCAGAACGCTAACGGCCAGTACCACCTTGTTGTGCGGGAGCGGATTGATAACGGTTGCTTTTGGTTTACCTTTGCTCATGCGGTGCTGCGCGGCATACCAGCGGCTAATCTGCGCCAGAACCACAATCGCCAGCAGGGCGGCAAGAACAAACCACGCCACGTTTCCTTTTCCGTAGGGGGCGATAATCACTGCAGCCAGCAACGGACCGAGCGAGCTGCCGAAGTTCCCCCCTACCTGGAAGATGGACTGCGCGAGGCCGTGACGTCCGCCTGACGCCATGCGCGCCACACGAGAGGATTCCGGGTGGAAGACCGAAGAACCCGTACCGACCAGCGCTGCGGCTAACAGTACGGTGCCAAAACTTCCCGCCAGCGCCAGCAGTACCAGACCGCTCAATGTAAAGCACATGCCGATCGGCAGCGACCAGGGCATCGGGTATTTATCGGTCCAGTAACCGACCACCGGTTGCAGTAGCGAGGAGGCCAACTGGAAAGTCAGGGTAATCATCCCTATCTGCATAAAGGTCAGCGAGAATTCTGATTGCAGTAGCGGGTAGATCGCCAGAATTAACGACTGGATCATATCGTTTAGCAAGTGGGAAAGGCTGATGGCGCCTAAAATACCAAACGACGTACGTGCTTTAGCCACTGACGCAGACGCGCCAGGCGCTGGCTGGGTTTGTTCACTCATTGCCATAGAAAATCACTTCTGTCTGATTTGCGATGTTACGCGCTATCTCTTACTGACGTGCAGCGTAAAAGGTGTTGCGCATAGGGGAATATCGTTATTGTGATTATTACCTGACTAACATACCTGCGGACGCGGTTTGAAGGAAGTCTCAATTCTGAAAACTTATTCGACTATTATTTCAGATAAATGTAATTTCAGCCGTTGAGATTGAGTCAGGGAGAGCAGCATGAAATTTTTGAAACGGAGTGTGGTGCTGGCACTATTCGCCGCATTCACGCTGGCAAGTCAGCCTGTTCAGGCATACGAGAAAGATAAAACCTATAAAATCACTATTCTGCATACCAACGATCATCATGGTCATTTCTGGCGCAATGAATATGGTGAATATGGCCTGTCGGCGCAAAAAACGCTGGTGGACGGGATCCGCAGGGAGGTGGCGGCCGAAGGGGGCAGCGTGCTGCTGTTGTCCGGCGGTGATATCAATACCGGCGTACCTGAATCGGATTTACAGGATGCCGAACCTGATTTTCGCGGGATGAACCTGATTGGCTATGACGCGATGGCGGTCGGTAACCACGAATTTGATAATCCGCTTACCGTTTTGCGCCAACAGGAAACATGGGCGAAGTTCCCGTTTCTCTCTGCCAACATCTACCAGAAAAGCACCGGCGAGCGTCTGTTCAAACCGTGGGCCATTTTTAAGCGCCAGGATCTGAAAATCGCGGTCATCGGGTTAACCACCGATGATACGGCAAAGATCGGCAACCCTGAATTCTTTACCGATATCGAATTCCGCAAGCCAGCGGAAGAGGCGAAGCTGGTGATTCAGGAACTGCAAATGAATGAAAAACCCGATGTCATTATTGCCACCACTCATATGGGACATTATGACAATGGCAATCATGGTTCGAATGCGCCGGGGGATGTTGAAATGGCGCGTAGCCTGCCTGCGGGGGCGCTGGCAATGATTGTGGGTGGTCACTCACAGGACCCGGTGTGCATGGCCTCCGAAAACAAAAAGCAGGTGGATTACGTTCCGGGCACCCCGTGCGCGCCGGACAAACAGAACGGTATCTGGATTGTTCAGGCCCATGAATGGGGAAAATACGTTGGTCGCGCCGACTTTGAGTTCCGCAATGGCGAAATGAAAATGGTCAACTACCAGTTGATTCCCGTAAACCTGAAGAAAAAAGTGACCTGGGAAGACGGGAAAAGTGAGCGCGTACTTTACACCCCGGAAATCGCTGAGAATCCGCAAATGCTCTCGCTGCTGACGCCCTTCCAGAATAAGGGCAAAGCGCAACTGGATGTGAAGATTGGCGCGGTGAATGGTCGTCTGGAAGGGGATCGCAGCAAGGTTCGCTTTGTCCAGACCAATATGGGACACTTGATTCTGGCCGCGCAAATCGCGCGTACCGGCGCAGATTTCGGCGTCATGAGCGGCGGCGGTATTCGCGACTCGATTGAAGGCGGCGATATCACCTATAAAAGTGTGCTCAAGGTTCAGCCGTTCGGCAACGTTGTGGTGTATGCCGATATGACGGGCAAAGAGGTCATTGATTACCTGACGGCGGTGGCGCAAATGAAGCCAGACTCTGGTGCTTATCCGCAGTTTGCTAACGTCAGTTTTGTGGCAAAAGACGGTAAACTCAGCGATCTGAAAATCAAAGGCGAAGCGGTTGATCCGGCCAAAACCTATCGTATGGCGACGCTGAGCTTTAACGCGACCGGCGGCGACGGCTATCCGCGAATTGATAATAAACCGGGCTACGTGAACACTGGCTTCATTGATGCGGAAGTGCTGAAGGCGTTCATCCAGCAGAATTCACCGTTAGATGTGAACGCTTATGAACCGAAGGGGGAAGTGAACTGGCAGTAACAGGCTAGAGTGCCGGATGGCGGTGCTGGCACCTTATCCGGCCTACAGGTCAGCGTGGTTTCCAGGCCTGATAAGCGTAGCGCCATCCGGCACAACTACGCATTTAGTCCCGGCGGGCGATATCGGCAAATTTAGCATCCAGAATGGTCGCTAAATCGCCTGCCGCCAGTTCGATATCCAGTCCGCGTTTGCCGCCTGAGACATAAATGGTGTCAAACGTCCGGGCTGGCGCGTCAATCAACGTCGGCAGGCGCTTTTTCTGTCCCAGCGGGCTAATTCCTCCTACCAGATACCCGGTGGTGCGTTGCGCTACCAGCGGATCGGCCATGTCGACTTTTTTCGCGCCGAGGGCTTTGGCGACTTTCTTCAGATCCAGTTGTCCGGCGACGGGCGTCACGGCAACCGCCAGATGTTTCATATCGCCATTAACCGCAACCAGCAGCGTTTTGTATACCCGATCGGGATTGAGTCCTAACTTGCGTACCACCTCATCGCCGAAGTTGGTTTCGGCCGGATCGTGTTCATAGGTGTGGATCTGAAAGGTAACTTTGTTTTTTTCAAGTAATTTTACGGCGGGTGTCATAGCAATTTTTCCTGGCTAAACCAAATGACGAGTCAAGCGTACCTCTGATGATTGTCTAAAAAATAGTACCATCTTGCGCAATTGTATTGGCAGGATGCAGAGTTTGAGCGACAATCGACATACACCGTCGTATTAAACGACGGCATAATAATAAAGATGAAATTCCTCTTTGACGGGCCAATAGAAATATTGGCCACTTTTTTATCGCAACAGTTCCGGCAAATTTCCTTCTCCATAAAGATGTAGCGCACCGACAGCCACCACATAATGGCCCGCAGGCAGCGCCGACAGCTTATTTTGCCACGCAATGTTTCGTTGATGCATCAGAACGTCGTACAGCGACGGGCTGAAGGTGTTCGGGAGCATCAGATGATTATCCTGCGGCGGCGTGGTCAGCCACCAGCTCATCATTTGTTGCAGCAAACGGGCGTTGGTATGCCAGTGGGTCAAGGTATCTTCCAGCAGCGCCAGGCCGTTATCCGGCAGTTCGCACAGCAACGTTATCTGGCTGGCGGCGCCTTCCAGCTCAATCACCGGTTTTTCTGCCTTTTTCGCGGCCTGCAATAGCTGGTAGTCAATGCCATATTCCGGGCGCAACCCCAGTTGCTGCGCCTGGGTAGCCTGTAGCACCATCGCGATTTGCCACAGCGGTTGTGTAGAAAACAGGGAAGGGGAGATCCCCAGTTCATCGGTCATGTTATGCAAATTGCGCAACAGCTCGTCGCTGATGCGTTCTTCCAGGGCGGCAAACTCAGGCAAATTGGCGAAGGGCGTATCATTGCCGGAGACGTCGGCCTCCACAATTAACGCATCGGCGTGTTTGAGCTTTTTAAGCAATCTTGCAGGCAAAGGAGCCATTTCACGGCTCCCCATATGAATACTGCCAATCAGATGGAAGTGGCGATTGCCGGGTAACGAAACGTCAATGGCGGGCCAGGTATAGTGATTGCTGCGCAGCGCAGCGAAAAACGTTTTTACCCGGTAAAACAGATCCATACGGCCTCCCTAATCAGAAGCCCATGCTAACGCGTGACCCAGGGGTGTGCAATGTGTGAATTGCCGGATGGCAGTGCTTTAGCACCCCCATCCGGTATCGCTTACTCTTTCGGTTTAAAGCGCAGCAGTCGGTTTGCGTTGCTCACCACCGTAATGGACGAGAGCGCCATCGCTGCACCAGCAACCACCGGGTTCAGCAACGTACCGGTGAACGGCCACAGAATCCCGGCGGCAACAGGAATACCGATGCTGTTGTAGATAAACGCGCCAAGCAGGTTTTGCTTCATGTTTCGCAGCGTGGCGCGGGAGATGGACAGCGCATCCGCCACGCCCATCAGACTGTGACGCATTAATGTAATTGCGGCTGTTTCGATGGCCACATCGCTGCCGCCGCCCATTGCGATCCCGACATCCGCTTGCGCCAGTGCGGGCGCATCGTTGATGCCGTCGCCAACCATCGCCACCTGACGCCCCTGGCCTTGCAGCCGTTTGATGGCGTCGGCTTTGCCGTCTGGCAAAACGCCTGCAATCACCTCATCAATGCCAGCCTCTTTAGCAATGGCATTCGCCGTTGTCGGGTTATCGCCAGTCAACATCACCAGTCGATAGCCGGCGCGATGCAGGCGCTGCAACGCTGCCACGCTGTCGCTACGTAGCGGATCGCGTATGGACAGAAGCGCTGCGGCTTTGCCGTCAACCGCCAGCAGCACGGGGGTCGCCCCCTGAGACGCCTGAGCCGACATCTCCGCTTCCAGCTCAGTAGTGTCTACCTGCTGTTCATTAAGCAGGGCCTGGTTGCCCAGCAGTAGCGTATGCCCTTCCGCTTCCCCGCTGACGCCTAATCCGCGCAGGGTACGGAAGCCGTTGACCTGCGGCAAGCCGATATCTCCCGCTTTGTCGAGAATGGCCCGAGCCAGTGGGTGGCTGGAACCTTGTTCCAGCGCCGCCGCCAGGCGTAACGCTTGTGCTTCGTCAACTGTGCCAGTTGTTTTAACCGCGACCACCTGGGGTTTACCTTCGGTCAGCGTCCCGGTTTTGTCGAAGACGACGGTATCCAGCGTACTGGCGCGTTGCAGGGCATCGGCATCCCGAACCAGGACACCAAACTCTGCCGCACGGCCCACGCCGGAAATGATCGACATAGGCGTCGCCAGACCCAGCGCGCAGGGGCAGGCGATAATCAGCACCGTGGTGGCAATCACCAGGGTATAGACAATTTGCGGTGCCGGACCAAAGAAGTACCAGATACCGGCGCTTAGCAGCGCAATTATCACCACGACCGGGACAAAGACGGCGGAAATTTTGTCGGCCATCTGACCGATTTCCGGCTTACTGCTCTGCGCCTGGCGCACCATGCGGATAATGCGTGACAGGGTAGTGTGGCTGCCTACCGCGCTGGCGCGGAACAATACGCTGCCATCCTGCACCACGGTGCCGGCATGAACGCTGTCACCTTCCCCTTTCTGCTGCGGAACGGGTTCACCGGTTAACATCGCTTCATCGAGCCATGCTTCACCCTGCGTGATTTCACCGTCAACCGGGACGCGGTCGCCGGTGGTCTGGCGCAACAGCATCCCCGGTTGTACTTCAGCCAGCGGTACGCTTTTTTCGCCCTCTTCGGTAACGACACGGGCCGTGGGCGGCGTGAGATCGAGTAATTTTTCCAGTGCCTTCGACGAGCGTTGACGCGCCCGGGCTTCCAGCATGTGTCCGAGGTTAATCAGACCAATGATCATCGCGCTGGCTTCGTAATAGAGATGACGCGCCTCCATCGGGAACCATTGCGGCCACAGGTTGACGCTCATCGAATAGAGCCAGGCCACACCGGTGCCGAGCGCGACAAGCGTGTCCATGGTGGCGGTGCCGTTCATCAGGCTCTTCCACGCGCTACGGTAAAAATGTCCGCCCGCAAAGACCATCACGGCCAGGGTTACCAGGCCGATGGTCAGCCACAGGCTGCGGTTATCGGCGGTCACCATCATGTTGTCGCCCATCATTCCCCAGACCATGACAGGAACCCCCACCAGCAGGGCGACAATCGCCTGCCAGCGGAAGCGTTTCATGGTGGCGATGGCGGTTTCCTGCTGGCGTTCACGGCGTTTGATGTCATCTTCGATGGCTTCCGCGCCGTAGCCGGCTTTTTCCACCGCCTGGACTAATTCTGCGGCGGACGCACTGCCCATGACCAGGGCTGTGCGTTCCGCGAGGTTAACCCGTGCCTGCGTCACTCCTGGTACGCTTTGCAGCGCGTTTTGCACCCGGGAGACGCAACTGGCGCAGCTCATGCCGCTTAACAGCAGCTGTTGGCTGTCATCATCATCAGCCGTCGCTGCCGGAAGCTCAGGAGGGACCGCTGTCAGTGCTTCCGACGGGATTGATGACTCCGCCAGCGGTTTAGCCTTTGGGTGGCTTAACTCTGCGCCGTACCCGGCTTGTTTGATGGTGTCGATGAGCTGCTCAGCGCTGGCAGTGCCGATGACGTGCGCTTCGGTCACGGTGACGTCCGCTTGTTCAACGTCCGGGCGCTGCTCAAGGCTTTCTTTTACGCGTTTGACGCAGTGACCACAGGACAGGCCGTCCAGGGTCAGGTCGATAGTTTGCGACATAACAACACTCCTTTATTACAGGTATTAACTGACTGTGATAAAGGTTAAACCTTCCAGCAAGGGGAAGGTCAAGGCGTTTGTTTTTCTTTTTTTAGTGTTCCAGGGCAATAGCACAAACGTGTTCAAGTGTTGAAAGGTTATTGTAGAGTTCCGGCAGGGTCATTTTCTTTCTAATCACGACCTTGAGGTTAACCTCTATTTTTCCCTTTTTCACATCGCGGATGGTAATCGCTTCAATAATGTTTTTTTGCTGATTAATACTTTCCACCAGCGTTTGTAATCCTGCTTTTTCGTCAAGAATAATGCGAATTTTTACTTTTCCCGGTAATTGATTCTTAGTTTGTAAAAAGATCACAAAGTAGCTGAGTTTTATGGCCAGCAGGAACAAACCCGTAGCAAGCAGGGCATGCACATAAAAACCGGCGCCACTGGTAATGCCCACTCCAGCGGAAGCCCAAACGATGGCGGCGGTGGTCAATCCGGATATGGCGTCATCGTGGCGGTGCAGGATGACTCCCGCTCCAAGAAAGCCGACGCCACTGATAATTTGTGCAGCCAGACGCATCGGGTCACTACGTATATTCATTGATATTTCAGCGTAATATTCTGCTGACTGGATGGAGACGATTGTCAGTACACAACTGGCGACAGAAATAATGACGCAAGTTTTAAATCCGACGGGCTTTCCCTTTGATTCTCTTTCAAGGCCGATGATGCCACCCAGGATAAATGCGACGCAAATTTTGCTCAGTGTAATAAAGAGAGATTCTCCTTCACCGAATAAGAGGAAGGATAATGTATTCATATTTCCTCCGGAAAAACTCACCTCAAGCAGCGTAGGTAGGTCTCTTTTTCTGACCCGTAACGCTATGCGCTGTAGGTATGGATATAGTGCTCAATCAGCGAAAGAAGTCGCTGGTTATCGATGCTTTGCAGAATTTTTACCGGCACGCCTTTTGGTTCAGGGATCCCGACATTGAGACGCAACGTGTCATGTCCATAGCGACAGGTCATACCGCGGGTTATACCTTCCAGAGAGACCTCCAGATAATCTTCAGCCGTTGCCGCAAGCGAGGGATCCAGTAACCAGGCAACGGTTAATACATCGTGGATCCAGCACCCGGGCAGATTGCGGGTCTGCATTGAGTAGGTGATCCACGGGCGAAGGGTTTGCACCAGAAAACGGCTAAGCCCATTTTCTTTTTTTGCCAGCCTGTCTAAATCGGCGTGAAGCATTTGAGTTTTCGTTGTCACATCCATCGGGACCAGTGTGACAGGTGCGCCGCAGGTGAGCACCGCATGCGCGGCTTCAGGATCGAGACCAAAATTCGTATCTTTCAGGTAGCCTGGCACATTGAACACGCCACCCATCACCACGATATTTTTAACTGCGTGAACAATCTGCGGGTAAAGCTGCAGGGCGATGGCCACATTGGTGAGTGGACCGGTAGCCACCAGCGTGATCTCGCCGGGGTGGTTGCAGATGAGTTCACCCATTGCCTCTGGAGCATGGGGTTTCACGTTTTGACACATTGCCGGGGCAGGAACATCCGACCAGAGTTGTCGTAAGCCAAACCGATCGACGCTGTGATCCAGTTTTTCACGCCAGGGATGCGGGTCTTCCCGGAGCGCACGCGAAGCACCCTGGTAGACGTCAACGGGAATCTCCAGTTGTGTAATGAGATCTTTTGCGACGGCATATCCCACCTCTACCGGCGTATTTCCGGCAACCGTGGTGATCATCTCCAGCGTTATCTGCGGAGCGGCAATCGCCAGCGCCAGCGCCAGACCGTCATCGATATTAGCGCCGGGAATACCGTTTCCCGGATCGCAATCAATAATGACGCGCACCGGTTCATTATTACTTTGTTTCGGGGTGTACTTCATGTCCCTGACAGCCACATGACTCTCCTGTTCGTAAATAAAACTCAAATTCAACGCGGCGAACCTTTCCATCCCAATTTTTCAGCATGTCAATTGCCGCACGGGCCATCTTATCGACAGGTTGCCGGACAGCGGTGAGAGAGGGGACGTTGTAAGCCGATTCCTGTGTTGCGTTAAAGCAAACCAGAGCAACATCTTCCGGAACGCGCAGCCCGTTTTCTGCCAGTGCGCGTAAACAACCGAGCGCCTGCTGTTCATTTGTTGCGAACAACGCGCGCGGCCGTGGACCCTGCAACATGCGTTTTGTCGCTTCGTAACCGCCTGCGCGGGTATAGTTAGTCGAGAAAATCCATGAGGGATTGACCATTAACGATGACGCTTCCAGCGCCTGCTGCCAACCCCGGATACGATCCTGTGTATTCAGCATTTCACGCGGGCCACAGATGATCCCAATGTCGCGGTATCCGTGATCGATAAGATGCTGCGTGACCTGCTTTGCCGCCAGTTGCTCATCCACCTGGATAACGCTGACGTTAAGTCCCGGATCCACGCGATCGAGCATGACGCAGGGGGTGCCGCTCTCCTGAATCAAATTGATATAAGGATGGCGATCCACACTGGTGTAGATCAGCCCGTCGACCTGGCGGTGCAGCATATTATTAATGAGTTCACGTTCCCGGCAGCTACTGTCGCCGGCATCCCCCAGCAGTAGCACTTTGCCATCAGCAAAGGCCTCGTGTTGCAGGGCATGGGCCATAGAGGCGATAAACGGGTTTGAGATGTCCGGTGCGACAAGCCCATAGGTTTGCGTGCTCCCTGACGCCAGGGCTCGCGCAATCCCATTGGGTCGATAGCCGGTTTTCTTAATGGCCTGGAGCACCCGCTGCCGGGTCGCTTCGGCAACGGGGCGTGGACCATTATTTATAACGTAACTTACGACAGCAACGGACGTTCCCGCTTCTTTTGCCACGTCAGAACGTGTTACGCGTTGTGAATGTGATTGGGTCACGAGGCACCTACCTGATTACGTTCAGAGTGATTTTTTTCAGACAGCATAAGGCGTTATGACCCAAAAATCTTTGGTAAAGAACGCGCATCTCGTTCTCTGGCCTCAAACAGCATCCTCAGGTAAGTTGAGATCCCGCCCGCGGGTTTCTGGCGCGAAGAACGTGGTCACCAGCCCAATCGTCGCCATAAGGGCGAAATAGAGAGCAATTGGCCACCAGTGTCCGTAAAACGAGAGCAGGGCGGAGGCGATAAGTGGTGCCGTCCCGCCAGACATAATGGAACCAAGCTCTTTCGCAAATGCCATTTTGGTATATCGGTTCGTCACACCGAAAAGCTCAACGCCCCAGGCCGCCTGAACACCGAAAATACCCAGTGAAGCGAGTCCCATTCCGGTAATGATTGTCGGGATAACTATCCACGGCTCACGAGAATCCAGCAGTATAAATGCCGGAAATGCATACAGGATCAGCAACAGGCAGAACCAGCGATAGATGATTCGTCTGCCAAAGCGATCAGAAAGCCAACCCGCCAGAGGAATAATGGCAAATCCCAGAACCGAAGCGATAAACACCGCTACGGTTGGTACCGATTTGTCTACCATCAGTACCTTGGCGACATAGCCAATGATAAATCCCTGTGCCAGATAGGAAGGACCATTCTCGCCAATGCGTAGACCGACCATAGTCCAGAACGCCCGGGTCCGTTTCCAGAAGCTACGCGTGTCAAGCTGCTGCTGAGCTTTTCCTTCGAGGAGAACCTTTTCTCGTTCAGCTTGCAGCAGGGCTTTTTGACGCTCAAAGACAGGCGTTTCGCGCATGTGGCGACGAATTAATAACGCGGCAGCGGCAATGAGAATGCTGCAAAGAAAAGGAATACGCCATCCCCAGCTCAGTAAGGCATCTTTGTCCATTTGCAGGACAATGAGCCAGACCAGAGAAGCCAGTAATGTTCCGCTGTTTGACCCCAGGGCGATAATTGAGGAAACCAGCCCACGGCGCTTAACCGGGGCATATTCACCGAGCATCACAGTACCGCCTGACAGCTCAGCTCCCGCGCCCAGTCCCTGGGAAAATCGAAGAATAACAAGACACACCGGTGCCCAGACGCCAATCTGGGCGTAGCTGGGGATCAAACCTATCAGCATGGTCGACAATCCCATCAGGCCAATAGTGATAACCATGACGATTTTCCGACCATGACGATCGCCTATCCAGCCGAACAACAATGCGCCAATAGGGCGGGCAATAAACCCTACGGAGTAGGCAGCAAAGCTGGAAAGCAGAGCCATCACCGGTGTTGCTTCCGGAAAAAAGACATCACCGAAAATAATGCCTGCGGCAAGGCCATACAGGGCAAAATCGGCATATTCCATGGTGGTGCCTAACCAGCAGGAAAATGTGGCTCGCCAAAATTCGCGGCGGCCCTCGGGGGTTTCCAGCCGCTCCTGAGCTGCCTGTTGGTTATCCGTCAGGGGAACAGAGGATGAATGCGTGTTCATAAGAACTCCTTGAAGTTAGCTGTCGACATTGGTCGCAGGTTTGTACCCTTCATGTTCTACTCGCGTAGATATTATCTTTTTACCGCAGATTAATAAATCTACTCGCGTAGAATTGCCAGATGAAAGAGTGAGAATTGAGAAAACGATCACTTATAGCAGGTAATTGTTACAGTAAATCGTTTACCCGCCTCGACGCTCCACGCCGGGAATCGATCCCAGGCGATCCGGGGGATACAGAGTTAAAGAAAACATGTCTAACTGAGGAGATGATTGACCTGATTGAGGGGGACTTACAGGAGGTGGGGTCTCAGGAACAAGTACGTTATAATTAAGCGTTGCTACAGCTCACTCTGTGGAGGATGTGTGAATATCAGTGATGTTGCGAAAAAAACCGGTTTAACCAGTAAAGCAATCCGCTTTTATGAAGAAAAAGGGCTGGTCACGCCGCCTCTGCGCGGTGAAAACGGCTATCGCACCTACAGCCAACAGCACCTGAATGAGCTGACGCTGCTTCGTCAGGCGCGCCAGGTCGGTTTTAATCTTGAAGAGTGTGGTGAACTGGTCAATCTGTTCAACGATCCGGGCCGTCACAGCGCGGATGTTAAAAAGCGCACCCTGGAGAAAGTGGCTGAAATTGAACGTCATATCAGCGAATTACAGTCGATGCGCGTGCAGTTACTGGCGCTGGCGGAATCGTGCCCTGGCGATGACAGTGCGGAATGCCCGATCATTGATAACCTTTCCGGCTGCTGCCATCACAAGGTGAAGGCTTAACGTGTGTTGGGGTTGAGCATAAACACCACCGTGCCGCGATACCACGGGGAGTTTTGTAACAGTGCTTCCGCCTGAATGTCCCGCTTGCCGTTTTGCACCAGCCCGAGTTTAAAGGGGATACGCAGTCGGGAAAGGGCGGGCAAATAGTCCTGATAATTTTCTACCGTATGGCGTCCCTGATAGCTCTGCACCACCAGTTCATCAACCGGTAACGCGTTCAGCGTCGCGACATCGCCGGTTTTCGCCCAGTCCAGCAGTCCGGTCACGCCAAGGGCGAAGTCGGGCGGTAACTGCTGGCGCAACGCCTGTAGAAAACGGGCATAGTCAGCAAGCTGGTGCGTTGCCGCATCAAAATCGACCTGTAATCCTACCACCTGGTTTCCTGCCGCCCGCCAGCGCTGCATCAGCCGCACGATCCGTGCCGGAATGGCGTCCGGTACGTCGAGCGTGGTGAAGCGCACAGTCAACCAGAGGGACGGAAACGTCAGGCGACTGACGGGAAGTCCCAGACGCTGAAACACCACGCCATTGGTTTGTGCTAACACTTCACCCTGATGCAGATAGACAGTCCGGGCGTCTCTCAGTTCATCACTGGCTTTCACTCCGGACCAGAGCCAGAAAGCGGGATGATCGCGGGCGATTACCGTTTCTGCCTGCGCCGGTCCCACCAGCAGCGCCATTACCAGTAGTATTTGAGTTTTTGCGCCCACGGGCTACCCGGATACTGTGTTTTCAACTGCGTGAACCAGCCTTTCCGCTGTAATTTGTCCACCTCTTCGCCGCCACATTCGTTCATACCTGACGGGGCATAACACATGATAGCCCGGTATAACGCGTAGCTTTTGTCTTCGTGTTCCGCTTTCGCGGAAGTGATGACCTGCTGATAGTAACTCTGTCGGTCGAACTGACCGAAGGGGGTTTTCCGGGAGATGGCCTGTTCCAGCACGCCATTGCCTGCTCCGTCCTGCCACAGATCAACATGCGTTTGCGTTGTGCGAAAGAACTCGCCCAGACAGTTCAGCGCATGGGCATCGTCAGGTGTTTTGCTCAGCGTGCTGACGGTGTCATCCAGATTGCGGCACACATAACCGGCTTCGGCGGACTCGCCGTTCCAGTCGAACGTGCTCAGATTCACATCCTCGAAGGCCTTATCAATGACCGGCTGGGTGATGGCGCTGACGAGTTTTCGGTCCTCTAACCAGTCGCCAAAGCGGTTCTCGGTGAGATCGCGCACCAGTAACGTATGAAGTGCGATGGTGCGCTCTTCGTTATTCGGCCCCTTGCGGACCTGCTGGCGCAGCAGCGCTGGCGTTGCCACCGTTTTGAGAACGCGCGAGCGAAAACGCAGGTTGGTGATTGCGCTGTCCGGGGCAAAAACCGCCGCCGCATCGCCGCTGTATACCAGCGTCGCGGTCAGTTTCGCCTGCACATACTGCTGCTGTTCGTTATCCTGGCTGAGTTTCAGCAGCTTCTCCCAGAAATCACGCGCCGCCGGCCACTGTTTTTGCGCCATCAGCGCTTCGCCGTAGAGCACCTGTTCGCTGAACGCGAGGATGTCGTGAGCCGGGAGTTTTTGCGCCGGGGTGACGGCCTGCAAAATGGCGGCATTGTTTTCCGTCGCCCTCCACAAATTGAGCTGCAGATCGCGCCACAGCGCCAGCTTCCCACTTTTTTCAAACATCGGTTTGCTGGCGTCCAGGCTGGCCTGCGTCAGCGAGGGTTTCTGGTCGCTGTTCAGGCGAAGCGCGCGTAGCATCTCCGTATAGCTGACCAGCGGCGCACCGTTGAATGCATTCTGCACCGGGCTATCGTAAAACTGGTTGCCATAAACGTTATCGTATTCAATCACCAGGTTGCGTAGCGCCTTCGCATCGCTGGCCTTCTGGAACGCCTGCTCATACAGTTCGGCCAGGCTTGTCCAGTCCTGGAGGTACCAGTTTATGCGGCGCAACATGCCGTGGGTGGAATCTGCATAGTTGCCGTCAGGCCAGCGCTGTAAATAGGTTTGCGCCTCTTTTAGCGCAAGCTGGGCGTCTTCACGATTGATTTTCTTGATATCAAAATCGCCATATTCTCCGACGCTGTTCTGGCTGCTTTTGTTCAGCGCAGTGCGCATTCGCATATATTGCGCGGTTTCAACCAGCCACGGGCGGTCATTATTGAGCAGTTGTCTGAAGGTCTCATCGGCGTGGGTATAGTCGCCCGCGTAAAAATAGGCCGCTGCGGTCAGATAGGTTTTATACAGCAGAGCGGGGGAATCTGCCGGAAGCGTCGCGAGCGATTGCGCGATTTGCTCTGCACTGGCTCCGGAATAGAGTCCCAGGCGGGCCTGTGCCAGCGCTTGCTTTTGTTCCACCGATAGCGCGGTATCGCTTAGCAGAGCGGCAAAAAACTGACTGACGCTTTCGGCGTTATTAGAGACGAAGCGGTTTTCCAGTTCAGTGTCATGGCCGAATTCGACCGGCCCGATCTGAAGCGAAGTCATTTGTTGCTGAATAAGGCTGCTCTCGTTCTGCGAATCGCCAGGCGGGGGCGTCGGCACATCGACATCATCCCACTGCGGATGATAAGCAAAATAGAACTCGCGCGAGCGGGTGATATCGGTGGGCATGGACTGAACGGGCAGGGCAAACGACTTTGCCTCGCTCAGTAAACGTAACAGGTTGTCACGGGAATCATTGTCGGGCGTCAGAATCGGGTTGCCTTTGAGCAGACAGCTATCGTCGCTCCAGGTGCAGTCCGCCATATCAAAGGAGGCAAATGCCTGCGGGGCGCTCGCCAGTAATGCGCAAAAGCTTAATGCCAGAGGCGTCTTCCTGACCATCATGCGTTTCCTGTTATCGGTTTTTATCAGAGGAGGGGCGGATATACAGCGTAATACCCTCAACGGCAACGACTTCAACATGCGTTCCCGCGGGTAAGTCATCACTGGCATTAACCGGCCACGAACTGTCGCCCACACGCATATGTCCGCGTCCGTTGACCAGATCAGATTCCAGGACGAATCGGCGGCCGACCAGTTGCTGACCACGCTGATTGAGCTGGCTGTCTGCGGGCTTTTGCTCGCGAACGCGCTTCGCCAGCCATTTCCACCACAGCCAGGCCGCCAGCAGCGTTAACACGGCAAACATTACGCCCTGCCATTCCCAGCCAACGGGCAGCAGCCATATCGTTACACCGGTAATGACCGCCGCGACGCCGCTCCACAGCAGATAGCCGTTACCGCCCAGCATTTCAGCGGCCAGAAGCAGGCCGCCAAGACTGAGCCAGAAAATATGTGGATGTGCCACGATTATCTCGATCATTATTTATTCCGTGCGCTGGCGCTGTCCTTGATCAGTTCAGTAATCCCGGCAATGGACCCCATCAGACTGCTGGCATCCAGCGGCATCATGACCACTTTGCTGTTACTGGACGAGCCAATCTGCTGGAGCGCGTCGGTATATTTCTGCGCCACGAAGTAGTTCACTGCCTGAATATCCCCGGACGCGATCGCCTCCGAGACCATTTTAGTTGCGCGTGCTTCCGCTTCGGCAGAACGTTCTCGGGCTTCTGCCTGCAAGAAAGCAGACTGGCGCTCACCTTCCGCTTTCAGGATTTGGGACTGTTTTTCCCCTTCCGCTTTCAGAATTTCTGCCTGACGAACCCCTTCGGCTTCCAGAATATAGGCGCGCTTGGTACGTTCCGCTTTCATCTGAGCATTCATTGAGGAAATAAGTTCTGCGGGCGGTCGCACGTCGCGGATTTCGATACGGGTGACTTTAATGCCCCAGGGATTGGTCGCTTCGTCGACAATGTGCAACAGCCGCGTGTTGATGCTGTCACGCTGGGAGAGCATCTCATCAAGCTCCATAGAACCGAGAACAGTACGGATGTTGGTCATGGTCAGGTTGATGATCGCCAGCTCCAGGTTGCTGACCTCATAGGCCGCACGTGGGGCATCAATGACCTGAATAAAGCAGACGGCATCAATGGTCACGTTGGCGTTATCTTTAGAGATAACTTCCTGGGATGGAATATCCAGAACCTGTTCCATCATGTTGATTTTTCGACCAATACGGTCCATGAACGGTACGACAAGACTTAAACCTGGTTGCAGAGTTTTGGTATAGCGTCCAAATCGCTCCACCGTCCACTGATAGCCCTGGGGGACAATTTTTACGCCTGCGCCGACAATCACCAGCGCGACAAAAATAAGAACAGGGATAAAGATAAGCATCGAAAAAACCTCCTGTTGAACTCTCCATGATGACGGTATTCCCGCATTTACAGGTTAAATTATAAAAGAGAGTTCCCCCCTTGTTAATTACGGGGATACACTATTTTGCGATAAAACGCGGAAATCAGGGATCTACAATGCGTGAAAATAGCCTTTTGCTCCAGTTAAAAAATGTGAGCTACCAGATCGGGGCAACAAAAATTCTGAATGACATCAGTTTTAACTTACGGCCCGGTGAATTTAAATTAATCACCGGACCTTCCGGCTGTGGCAAAAGTACGTTACTGAAAATTGTGGCGTCATTACTGAGTCCGGATGCCGGTGAGATTATCTTTGCCGGGCAGAACATCGCTGCGCTTACCCCGGAAGATTACCGTCAGCAGGTCTCTTATTGCGCCCAGACGCCCGCGCTGTTTGGCGATACCGTCTACGATAATTTGATTTTCCCCTGGCAAATTCGTCATCAACGCCCGGAACCGGAAGCCTTTCTTGCCGATCTGGTACGCTTCCGGTTACCGGAGACGATTCTGGAGAAAAATATTAATGAACTGTCCGGCGGTGAAAAACAGCGAATCTCGTTGATTCGTAATCTACAGTTTTTACCGAAAGTGTTGCTGCTTGATGAAATCACCAGCGCGCTGGATGAAAGCAATAAACGCAATGTGAATGAGATTATTCACCGCTATGTTCGTGATAAACAGGTTGGCGTACTGTGGGTCACGCACGATAAAGACGAAATTAATCATGCGGATGAAATAATCACGCTGATGCCGCATGCCGGAGAAATGCAGGAAGCGCGTAATGAACGAGCATAATATTACCAATGAGTCTCTGGCATTAGCGATGATGCTGGTCGTCGTGGCGATGCTGATAAGCCACAAAGAGAAACTGGCGCTGGAAAAAGATATTCTCTGGAGCGTGGCGCGGGCTGTGGTCCAGCTTATTATTGTCGGCTATGTACTGAAATATATCTTCGGTGTGAATCACGCCATCCTGACGCTACTGATGGTACTGTTTATCTGCTTTAACGCGGCGTATAACGCGCAAAAGCGCAGTAAATATATCGATAAAGCGTTTCTCTCCTCGTTTATTGCCATCACGGTGGGGGCGGGGTTAACGCTGGCGGTTCTGGTGCTATCAGGCTCAATTGAATTCATCCCGATGCAGGTGATTCCGATTTCCGGGATGATCGCAGGTAACGCGATGGTGGCCGTTGGGTTGTGTTACAACAATCTGGGGCAGCGGTTCAGCAGCGAACAGCAGCAGATTCAGGAGAAACTCAGCCTGGGCGCGACGCCGAAAATGGCCTCTGCGGGATTGATTCGCGACAGTATCCGCGCTTCGCTGATCCCGACTATCGACTCCGCGAAAACCGTGGGGCTGGTGAGTTTACCGGGGATGATGTCGGGGCTGATCTTTGCCGGTATCGATCCGGTTAAAGCGATTAAGTATCAGATTATGGTGACGTTTATGCTGCTCTCAACGGCGAGCCTGTCGACCATCATTGCCTGCTATTTAACCTATCGGAAGTTTTATAATTCGCGCCACCAGCTTGTGGTGACGCATTTGAAGAAATCGTAATGGAGAGTGCCGGATACGTTCTGGTTGTAGGCCCGATAAGCGTAGCGCCATCGGGCAAGACGATCAGTACAACAGGGCGTACAACTGACGGCGGTATTTCGAGGCCAGCGCGTCGCCGGTTCCGAGTGCGGCAAGGATTTCCTGGAACATCTTGCGCGCCTGGCCGTCAGCGGCGGCGAGATCTTTCTTCAGATGGCTGAACAGCAGCTCCAGCGCTTCTTCATTGCGCCCCACCTGGTGTAATTGCAGGGCCAGTTGAGATGCCAGCGCCGCATCCTGCGGATTCTCCGCCACTTGCTGCTGAAGTTGTTGAATTTCAGGCGTATCCGCCGCCTGTTTCAGCAGTTCAATTTGTGCCACCAGACCCTGATAACGAGTGTCCTGATCCTGCAACGGAATCGTCTTCAGCACCGCTTCTGCGTCCTCAGAACGGTTAAGGGCAATTTGCGTTTCCGCCAGCAGCAGGCCGATTTCACTGTTCTGGTTAGAGAGTTGCCAGGCGTCTTTAAGCAACGGCAGAGCCTCAATGTAATTGCCTTCCTGCATCAGTTGCATGGCCTGTTGCGCTTTCAGCTCTTCTTCACGCGGCAGCACTTTGTCGAGCAGGGTGCGAATCGCTTCTTCTGGCTGCGGACCCTGAAAACCGTCAACCGGCTGACCGTTCTGGAATAAATAGACGGTCGGAATGGCGCGCAGGCCAAACTGAGAGGCGATCATCTGCTCGGCATCGCAGTCGAGTTTCGCCAGAATAAACTGACCGTTGTATTGTGCGGCGAGGCTTTCCAGCACCGGGGTTAGCTGTAAACAATGCTGGCTGCGTTCAGACCAGAAGTAGAACAAAACCGGTGTGGTCATCGATTGTTCTAAGGTCTGCTGCAGGTTTGATTCGTTAATGTTGACAATATTCTGTGTGGACATGGAGTAACTCTCTTTTGTCGATTTCTTTTTACATGGGGGCTTAAGCGTGCGCTTCAACTCATCCGTGCAAAATTTTGTCCATCAGGCGTCCAGGCAGCAGGCGTTTAAGCAGCATGACGGCCCAGGTCACCAGCGTAACCGGATAGCGAATTTTGGGTTTATCGCTGACGAAAGCATGGCGCACTTTGGCGACTACCGCGTCAGGATCAAGCGTAAAACGCGCCGCAATACCGGGGTTTTCGACCGGTTTATCGGTTTGTGTTTGATTGACGTTTTCAGTAAAACGCGTGCGAATGGGACCCGGTTCGATCAGGCTGACTTTAATGCCACTGTGACGCAGCTCCATACGCAGGGCATCAGACCAGGCTTCCAGCGCATATTTACTGGCCGCATACGCGCCGCGTCCCGGGGTTGAGATCAGCCCCATCACCGAGGAGGTCATCACGATCCGGCCTTGGCCGTGCGCTAACATGGCGGGTAACAGGCGCATCGTAAGCTGGTGTGCGCCAAAGAAATTGGCGGAAAACTGCTGCTCCATCTGTTCGCGACTGATGGTTGTTAGCGGACCATAGACGCCGTATCCGGCGTTGTTAAAGATCCCATATAAACAGTTATCGGTCAGAGCGATCACCTCGTCAGCGGCCCGATCCACACTTTCCGGGGAATCGAGATCGATCAGTACGCCGGTGAACCCCATGCCGTTCATGCGTGCGACATCGTCAGGTTTACGGCAGCCTGCGAGGATCTGAAAACCCTGGCGCTTTAGTTCAAGCGCGCTTTCCAGACCAATGCCGCTGGAACATCCTGTTATTAAGACCGATTTTTGCATAACTTTACCTGTCAGGATCTCCGTTGATTTACGAGTCGTGGTTTACTAAAGGCGTTAACTGCTTTGCCATCCAGTCGGCGATAAACGGCTGGGCATCGCGGTTAGGATGAATACCATCATCCTGCATCCATTGCGGTTTGAGATAGACCTCCTCCATAAAAAAGGGTAACAGAGGTATAGCAAACTCACTGGCGAGCTTTGGATAGATAGCGCTAAAGGTTTCATTATACCGACGACCGTAGTTAGCGGGCAGACGAATTTGCATCAGCAGGGGTTGGGCATTCGCCGCTTTGACGTCCTGCACAATGGTACGCAGCGTCTGTTCGGTCTGTTGCGGCGCGAAACCGCGCAGGCCGTCGTTACCGCCCAGCTCAACCAGCACCCAACGGGGCTGATGCTGTTTGAGTAGCGCAGGCAGACGCGCCAGCGCTTGCGAAGAGGTATCGCCGCTGATGCTGGCATTCACCACGGTGGTTTTGCTCTGCCACTTCTCGTTCAGCAGCGCAGGCCAGGCGGCGCTGGCGGACATTCGATATCCGGCGCTCAGGCTGTCACCGAGGATGAGTAACGTGTCAGCCGCAGCAGCCCGACAGATAAACAGTATCAGAAACAGGAAAGGCAAATGCCAGCGGAAAACATTGTTGAAGTTCATCATCTTAAGAAGTCCGTCGGTCAGGGGGAGCATGAGCTTTCCATCCTTACCGGAGTTGAACTGGTTGTCAAACGCGCCGAGACGATTGCGCTGATTGGCGAGTCGGGCTCGGGCAAATCCACGCTGCTGGCGATCCTCGCCGGGCTGGATGACGGCACTGGCGGGGAAGTGAAGCTGGTCGGTAAGCCTTTGGACCAGATGGATGAAGAGGCGCGCGCCCAACTGCGCGCTCAGCATGTCGGCTTTGTCTTTCAGTCATTTATGTTGATTCCCACGCTCAATGCGCTGGAGAATGTCGAACTTCCGGCACTGCTGCGCGGTGAAAACAGCGGGCAAAGCAAAGCGGGCGCGAAAGCTCTGCTTGAGCAACTGGGGCTGGGCAAACGACTCGATCATCTGCCGGCACAGCTTTCAGGCGGAGAACAGCAGCGTGTGGCGTTGGCGCGTGCGTTTAACGGTCGCCCGGACGTTCTGTTTGCCGATGAACCGACCGGCAATCTTGATCGGCAGACCGGCGATAAAATTGCCGATCTGCTCTTTTCCCTGAACCGTGAGCATGGCACGACGTTGATTCTGGTGACTCACGATCCGCAACTGGCGGCGCGCTGTGACCGGCGTCTGCGTCTGGTTAACGGACAGTTGCAGGAGGAGGCATGATCGCACGCTGGTTCTGGCGCGAGTGGCGCTCGCCCTCGCTATTGATTGTCTGGCTGGCGTTGAGTCTGGCGGTGGCCTGCGTGCTGGCGCTGGGCAATATCAGCGACCGGATGGAAAAAGGCTTAAGTCAGCAAAGCCGCGAATTTATGGCGGGCGACCGGGCACTGCGCAGTTCTCGCGAAGTCCCACAGGCGTGGATTGACGAAGCGCGTCAGCGCGGCCTGAAAGTCGGAGAACAGTTAACCTTCGCCACCATGACCTTTGCCGGTGACACGCCACAGTTGGCGAATGTTAAAGCGGTCGATGATATCTACCCGATGTACGGCGAGCTGGAAACCAACCCGCCAGGGCTCAAGCCGCAGCCCGGAACGGTACTGCTGGCGCCGCGACTGATGGCGTTGCTGAACCTGAAAATCGGCGACACGCTGGAGGTGGGCGACGCCACGCTGCGTATTGCCGGTGAAGTGATCCAGGAGCCTGATTCCGGCTTTAACCCCTTCCAGATGGCGCCGCGTCTGTTAATGAATACGGCGGATGTCGCAAAAACGGGGGCCGTGCAGCCCGGCAGTCGCGTGACGTGGCGCTATAAATTTGGCGGTACGTCGCAACAGCTTGACGGCTATGAAAAGTGGCTTTTACCGCGACTCAAACCTGAACATCGCTGGTACGGTCTTGAACAGGACGAAGGCGCGCTGGGCAAATCTCTCGAACGGTCACAACAGTTTTTACTCCTTTCTGCACTGTTAACGTTGCTGCTGGCGGTGGCGGCGGTGGCCGTGGCAATGAACCACTATTGCCGCAGTCGCTATGACCTGGTGGCGATCCTGAAGACACTTGGGGCGGGCAGGGCGCAACTGCGCAAACTGATTATCGGACAGTGGCTGATGGTGCTGGGGCTGTCTGCGGTGACGGGTGGCATTATCGGGGTGGTGTTTGAAAAGGCGCTGATGGTACTGCTTAAACCGGTGCTGCCTGCCGCGCTGCCGCCTGCCAGCCTCTGGCCGTGGCTTTGGGCACTGGGGACCATGACGGTGATTTCACTGCTGGTTGGTTTACGTCCCTATCGCTTGTTATTAGCTACTCAGCCGCTGCGCGTATTGCGTGGTGACGTGGTGGCTAACGTCTGGCCGCTGAAATTCTATTTGCCGATCGTGACCGTGGTGGTTGTGCTGTTACTGGCGGGTTTAATGGGCGGAAGTCCGTTGCTGTGGGCGGTGCTGGCGGGCGCTGTGGTACTGGCGCTGTTGTGCGGCGTACTGGGATGGATGCTGCTGTACGTGTTGCGCGGTATGACGCTGACGGCGCTGCCGTTGCGCCTTGCCGTTAGCCGTCTGCTACGTCAGCCGTGGTCGACGCTAAGCCAACTGTCGGCTTTTTCGCTGTCATTCATGCTGCTGGCGTTACTGTTAGTGTTGCGTGGCGATCTGCTGGATCGCTGGCAGCAGCAGCTTCCGCCAGAAAGTCCCAACTATTTTCTGATCAATATCGCATCCGAACAGGTGCCGCAGGTGAAGGCGTTTCTGTCAGAGCATCAGGTGATTCCTGAGGCGTTTTACCCGATCGTGCGGGCGCGTCTGACTGCAATAAATGGCGCATCGACGGAAGGGGGCCAGGATGAGTCTCTGAACCGTGAGCTAAACCTCACCTGGCAGGACGCCCGCCCCAGCCACAACCCGATCACCGCCGGTAACTGGCCACCGAAACAAGGCGAGGTGTCGATGGAGGAAGGGCTGGCAAAACGGCTGAACGTCTCTCTCGGCGACAGTGTGACCTTCATGGGCGATACCCAGGAGTTCAGTGCAAAGGTAACCAGTCTGCGCCGGGTTGACTGGGAGAGTCTGCGCCCCAACTTTTTCTTTATCTTTCCCTCCGGCGCACTGGATGGACAGCCCCAGAGCTGGCTGACCAGCTTCCGTTGGGAAAACGGCAACGACATGTTGACGCAGCTTAACCGCGAGTTTCCGACAATCAGCCTGTTAGATATTGGCGCGATCCTTAAACAGGTGGGGCAGGTTCTGGAGCAGGTCAGCCGGGCGCTGGAGGTGATGGTGGTGCTGGTGACCGCCTGCGGTATATTGTTGTTGCTGGCGCAGGTACAGGTCGGTATGCGTCAGCGCCATCAGGAACTGGTGGTCTGGCGTACTCTGGGAGCAGGAAAGAAATTGTTGCGCGCCACGCTCTGGTGCGAGTTCGCCATGCTGGGGCTGGTCTCCGGGCTTGTGGCGGCGATCGGCGCGGAAACGGCGCTGGCGGTGTTGCAAACCCGGGTATTTGATTTTCCCTGGGAGCCAGACTGGCGGCTGTGGATCATCCTGCCGTTCAGCGGCGCGCTCTTACTGTCTGTCTTTGGCGGCGGGCTGGGTATCCGTTTGTTAAAGGGCAAAGCTCTGTTCCGCCAGTTCAATAATTAAACTCCGTGATAGTTACGCGCCGGTTTTTATACTGGCGCGGATTTTCTTAGCCGCATGAATTGTTAACCTCGCGTTATTTAACAGCACAAATCATTTAAAACCCGCCAACACGTCAGTGTTAATACCAGTTAATATTCAATCGCTGAATAATTAGCAGGAAATCTATCAAGGAAAAAGAATGACTATAAAAACAACAGCGCTGGCGGCATCGATCGGCGCAGCAGTGGCATTGACGTCTTTCGCCTCTCTGGCGGAAATCACCGTTCTGAAACAAGATCCACAGGCGGGCAATCCGCTGAGCCGTCTCAACTTTACCGTTGGTGGGAGTATTCGCCCTCAGTTCCAGAATATGACGGGCGATGACGGCGCCAATGGCTATAAACGTAATGGCTTCGACGGCGGTACCCGTTTCCGTTTCGCTACCGACTACTATCTGTTTGATGACATCAGTTGGATCAGCTTCTACGAGCTGGGCGTTAACATTCCGGCGCAATTCAACTGGGACAACCACTATGCTGAAGGCGCGCATGACACCACGCGTCGTATGCTCTACACCGGTCTGAAGAGTGATACCTGGGGGACGCTGACCTTCGGTCAGCAGAACAGTATTTACTACGATGTGGTGGGTGCGAAAACGGATATCTGGGACTATGACATGATTGGTCAGGCTCCGGGTAACGGGATCAACGGCGACTACGATGGTTCTTACCGTTCTCGTAAGATGCTGAAATATAAGAAAACCGTGGGCGATGTCGATCTCTATGCATCTTATCTGTTCAGCGATGACTACAACCCGAACAACGGTCTGAACTACAAACGTAAAGGCGGCGGCTCACTGGGCGCGGATTACCATATTACTGACGATCTGAGCTGGGGGACGGCGTGGAACTACACCCGTGCGGAAATGCGCGGTAACGGCAGCAAAACTTACGACCAGAACATCGTGGGTACAGCGCTGAGCTGGACGCCGGACAACTGGACATTCTCTATGGGTGGCGGCTGGTATCAGAACTTCATGACCACCAAAAAAGTGTCTGCACATGACTACTTTGCTGGTGACGCATGGGGTCTGGAATACTTTGCCGGTTATACATTCCCTATCAATCAGTATGCGTTAAAATCCATTCAGCCGTACTTTATGGGCGACCGTATTGAATATGTGAATGGTCGCAACTACCTGCGTACCGATAACGGTGTGGGTATCAGCTTCCAACTGGATTATGGTTTCCGTGTTGATTACGAACACGTCTTTACCTCCAGCACTGACAATCTGGGTGATATGAACCTGGTTCGTCTGCGTTACGACTTCTGAGTCTGATGCTGTGCCCGGTGGCGCTGACGCTTATCCGGCCTACAGGGTTGTGGCGGTTTGTTTGCCGGATGGCGCTGACGCTTATCCGGGCCTGGAGGGTTGCGGCGGTTTGTTTGCCGGATGGCGCTGACGCTTATCCGGGCCTGGAGGGTTGTGGTGGTTTGTAGGCCGGATAAGACGCGTTGGCGTCGTCATCCGGCATTGTTTAGTGGCTCAGCCACTGAGCAACCTCTTCATATGTCCCGCGAAAAACAATCTTTCCGGCTTTCTTTTCCAACTGATAGCGGTACATCGGATCGTAATACTCTTCCAGCAGTGGCACTAACCAGTTGAAATGGACTTCGGTACTGCCGGTCCGACGCTGCGCATCCAGCGCGACGTCCAGCTTCGCCGTCAGCTCATTAAACCGTTGCAGCCCCAGACGACGCTGAATCGCCGAAAGCCCGTGATGCAGATAATCGCTGTATTCCTGCCAGCCACGTTCTTCACCATACGCAAGGGTAAAATCGTGATGCATCCGCACGAAATACTCCTCGCGCAGGCGCTCAAGACGCCGCTCAAACGGATCCTCAATCACGGCGAGGGTAGCCTGCGTCATGCGTTCGCGCAGGCATTCCGGCAAATGGTTTGAACCGATCATTCGCCCTTCATCTTCTAACACCCAGCGTGAGGACTGTTTTTTCAGCAGCGTCACCGCCAGCAGGTTTTCAAAACTGGCCTGACTGAGTTGGGGTTCCAGGGTGCGACCAAACGAGGAGCCGCGATGATGGGCAAGCCCCTCGAGATCGACTCCGTCCACCTGCTGGCGCACCAGTTGTGTTTTGCCATTGCCGGTACAACCGCCAATCAGCACGATCGGTTTTTGCACCTGCTCCTGCGTTGCGGCAATGGCGGCCTGGCGCAGTGCTTTATACCCGCCTGTGACCAGCGGGTACTCCACGCCGGAGTCGCGTAACCATTGCTGGACGATGTGCGAGCGCTGTCCGCCACGGGCGCAGCAGATATAGCCGTGAGGGTATTGCTGACAGGCTGCGCGCCAGGCGTCCAGACGCTGCTGGCGAATCTCGCCGCTGACAAGTTGATGGCCGAGTTCAAGGGCAGCTTCCGGCCCCTGGCGTTTGTAGCAGGTGCCGACGGCAGTGCGCTCGTCATCATTCATTAAGGGTAAATTTATCGCGCCCGGCATGGCTCCCTGTTGAAACTCAACCGGCGCGCGGACATCGATTAAGGGCGTATCGGCGCTAAGGATCGCGCGATAGTCCGTTCCATCGTTCATGTGTAATCCTGAGAAGACTAAACTGCAATGGACGGGATTTTACGCGCGGAAGGAGAGGACGGGGAAGTATAAGTTAAACTTCCCCGCATTTTACGTGTGTTGAAGGCTTATTTGAGCTGGGTTTGCGCCCAGAGAATACCGCTGGCGTATTCCGGTGGAAGCAGAGGCACGAGAGCTTCAAGCGTCGCACTCAGGCGCGCAGTATCGCTATCGGTCAGATTCAGGTGACCCACTTTACGGCCGGGACGCACCTCTTTGTCATACCAGTGCAGATGGACAAGCGGCAGTTTCAGCCAGTCGTAATTCAGGTCGCTGCCAATCAGATTGACCATCACTGACGGGCTATTCACCACCGGCGTGGGCAGCGGCAAACCGGTAATGGCACGCAGATGCAGCTCAAACTGACTGATGCTGGCGCCATTTTGCGTCCAGTGTCCGCTGTTATGCACACGCGGAGCCAGTTCGTTGATCAACAGTCCTTCCGGCGTGACAAAACACTCCATCGCCATTACGCCGACGTAACCCAGTTCCTGCATGATGGCAGAAAGCATTGATTCGGCCTGCGCCTGTTGTTTTGCACTGGCCTGCGGGAAAGCGACGCTGGTTCGCAGGATCCCGTCCTGATGTAGGTTACGCGTTAGCGGGTAGAATACAGTACTGCCGTCATGCGCACGGGCGCCAACAAGGGAGACTTCGCCAGAGAAGTTGATACCTTGTTCGACAATGCACTCGCCGTAGTTATCCTCCGGGAGCTGATCGGTTTCACCGGTACGTAAACGCCACTGACCGCGTCCGTCGTAACCGCCGACGCGACGCTTAACAATCGCCAGCTCGCCTAAACGTTCGAAGATGGCAGGCCATTGGCTTTTCTCTGCCAGCAGTTGCCATGGCGCGGTCGCCAGACCGAGCTTATCGAAAAGCTGTTTTTGCGTCAGGCGATCGGCGATGATCGGGAACACGTCACGGTTCACAAACCCAGGATGACGCGCCAGTTCGCGGGTTAATGCGGTTTCCGGCCAGCGCTCAATTTCTGCGGTAATCACGCTTTGCGAAAAAGGCACGGCAGCCGGTTCTGCATCCAGTCCAACCGGCCAGACGGCGATGCCTAAAGGCTCACCGGCCTGACGCAGCATCCGTCCTAACTGACCGTTGCCCAGCACGCAAACCTGTTTCATGCCGCACCCCGCGGATCCGGGTTCTCAAGCACCTCATCCGTTTGCGCGTTGCGCCAGTCCTTCAGACGTTGATGCAGAGCGTTGTCATGGGTAGCCAGAATCTGTGCCGCCAGCAGCGCCGCGTTAGCCGCGCCCGCTTTGCCAATCGCCAGCGTACCGACCGGAATACCACGCGGCATCTGTACGATAGAGTAGAGGCTATCGACGCCGCTCAGCGCCGCGCTTTGTACCGGAACACCCAGTACTGGCACCAGCGTTTTTGCCGCAATCATTCCTGGAAGATGGGCCGCGCCACCCGCGCCAGCAATAATCACCTGATAGCCATTCTCTTCGGCGCTTTCGGCAAAGCTGAACAGCTTATCGGGCGTGCGGTGGGCTGAGACCACTTCAACGTGGTGCGGGACTTCCAGGATTTCAAAGATTTCGGCGGCGAACTGCATGGTAGCCCAGTCACTTTTGGACCCCATCACGATGGCGACACGCGCCGGATTATTGCGGGAAGACATGCGTCTGAAAACTCCTGTGGTGCGGGACATTCGACTTTTGAGGCCACAGAGAATAGCACGGAAATAAACCAAGGAAAACGGTTGCGTGGCTGGATTTTAAGGCTTCTGGCGTTGTCAAAATAGCTGTTGCTGAAAACGTACCGGTTCTAACATAAGAGGGTCAACGCCCTCTGTTCCACCTAACAAAAAGGGACTTGTGGGATCGTGTTTTTTGAAATTGCTGTTGGCCTGATGCTGATTGTAGGTTGCATAGCAATATTGACATCCATGCAGACAGGTGTTGTAGGTACCGATGTCAATGCTCTTCACACAGCCACAGGCCTCACGTTGACCAGAATCTTTACTGTTGGGCATTGATAAGCCAAATATGTTATTAATGAGCACCTCATCAATACACTTACCGTGCTGAATACCTTGTCCGGTAAGGTTGATCTCTTCAGCACAAGAGTAGATATCCAGTCCGTGCTGCCGGGTAATTTCTGATAATCTCTGCGCCAGTGTTAAACAGAGTTCATGGTTTTGCGTAATATCGCTGTAAATGAGGGATTCAATAGCCCTAAGGTTTTTTTCCGTTTTTTGATAAAAATCAGCAAAGCTAATTACGACACGTTGGGTATGACCTGCTAATTCGGTGGCGATTTTACTGAACAGGCGGATGTGTTCGTCAAACGGAAGTAGATTTGAAAACAAAATGGGGTCATAGCGCCAGATGACTTTCTCAGCACCAATTTTTTCTGACAGTCGTTTGAATATTTCCAGTGCTTTATGCGGATTTAAGGTTTTAGACTCTACCAACCGCGGGTACCCGGTGAGGGTGAACTGGAAGTAAAAACGATGCCCGATCCCGGAAAGTTCATCAAGGTAAGGGAGCAGTTTTGTGGGGTTGCGTGTCCAGAATACGATTGCATCAACATCCTCAGGAAGCAATGACACCCGAGAGACCTGGTGATAATTAAAGGGATTTCGTGTCAGCAAAAAACCTGCGCGAATGCGGTTCATTAACCATTCACTGTAGAATGCAGGTATATCGGTGCGACGGCTGGCACTAATGATCATCGCGAATATTCCAGTAAATAATGAGAGGGCTTTTTTCTTAAAACGGGAAAGCAATCAGTTCCACATCGTCCGGGGTGACTTTAACCATCGAACCTTCGGTATGCCAGGCGCCTAATACAACGCGGAAAGCAGGTTCGCCATTGGCGATAAATTGATGCACATCCGGACGGTGCGTATGGCCGTGGATCAGCCACTGGACGTGATGTTTTTCCATCTCAGCGACAACCGCATGTTTATTGACGTCCATGATTTCCAGCGATTTAGTGCTGTTGGCGGCTTTGCTGTCGGCACGCATTCGGGCGGCCACGCGTTTGCGAATAAACAGCGGCAGGGTGAGGAACAGCGTTTGCAGCCAGCGCTGATGAACTTTCGCGCGAAACGCCTGGTAACCTGCATCATCAGTACAAAGCGTATCACCATGCATGATGAGCACCCGACGACCGTACAGGTCGAGTACGTTTTCCTGAGGGAGCAACGTCATACCGCTTTCCCGCGCAAAGCGTTTGCCAATCAGAAAGTCACGGTTACCGTGAATGAAGAAACAGGGCACGCCGGAATCCACCACCGCTTTAATGGCAGCGGCCATTTCGTGATGAAGCGGATTAGGATCGTCATCGCCGATCCAGGCTTCGAACAGGTCGCCCAAAATATACAATGCGTCGGCCTGACGCGCATCGCCCGCTAAAAAACGCAGAAAACCGGCGGTGATCGCCGGTTCTTCTGTGCAGAGATGAAGATCTGCAATAAACAGTGTCGCCACGATTACTCGCTGACGGTCACGTTTTCGATAATGACGTCTTCTTTCGGTACGTCCTGATGCATGCCGCTGCGGCCGGTGGAAACACCTTTGATTTTGTCCACAACGTCCATACCTTCAACCACTTCAGCGAATACGCAGTAGCCCCAGCCCTGCATACTTTCAGCAGAGAAGTTCAGGAAGTCGTTGTCGACCACGTTGATAAAGAACTGGGCAGTTGCGGAGTGCGGAGCCTGAGTACGCGCCATTGCCAGCGTACCACGAGTATTTTTCAGACCGTTGTTGGCTTCGTTTTTGATCGCTTCTTTGGTGGCTTTCTGTTTCATGCCCGGTTCAAAACCGCCGCCCTGAATCATAAAACCGTTGATCACACGGTGGAAAATGGTGTTGTTGTAAAAACCTTCGCGGCAGTAGTCCAGGAAGTTTTTAACTGTTTCAGGCGCTTTATCATCAAATGTTTTGATTACGATATCGCCGTGATTAGTGTGGAAAGTAACCATTTTTGCATCCTGTTCCGATAGAGTAGTGCTTTAACCCAATTAAAGGTCAGAGTTAGGGGGGTGTTATAGCATAACCGCACGCTGCGATCACCTTGCAAAGTGTGCTGACCCTGGTCTGAATTATGGGTATTATATGGACTTTACGATCCACACACGTCTACACGGAATCTTCAATGTTAAAAATTTTTAATACACTGACGCGCCAAAAAGAGGAATTCAAACCTATTCATGCCGGGGAAGTCGGCATGTACGTGTGTGGCATTACCGTTTACGATCTCTGTCATATTGGTCACGGGCGCACGTTTGTCGCGTTTGACGTGGTGGCGCGTTATCTGCGTTTTCTCGGCTACAAACTGAAGTACGTGCGTAACATTACTGATATCGATGATAAAATCATCAAGCGCGCTAATGAAAATGGCGAAAGCTTTGTGGCTCTGGTGGATCGCATGATCGCCGAGATGCATAAAGATTTCGACGCGCTGAATATTCTGCGCCCCGATGTGGAGCCGCGTGCTACCCACCATATCGCCGAAATTATTGAAATTACCCAACAGCTTATCGCCAAAGGTCACGCCTATGTGGCGGAAAACGGCGATGTCATGTTTGATGTGCCGACGGACCCGAACTACGGTCAATTGTCACGCCAGGATCTGGAACAGTTACAGGCCGGAGCGCGTGTGGATGTCGTTGACGTCAAACACAACCCGATGGACTTCGTGCTGTGGAAAATGTCGAAAGAGGGTGAGCCAAGCTGGTCGTCACCGTGGGGTGATGGTCGCCCTGGCTGGCACATTGAATGTTCCGCGATGAACTGCAAACAACTGGGTAATCACTTTGATATCCACGGTGGCGGTTCGGATCTGATGTTCCCTCATCACGAAAACGAAATCGCTCAGTCTACCTGTGCGCATGACGGCGAATACGTAAACTACTGGATGCACTCCGGCATGGTGATGGTTGACCGCGAGAAGATGTCGAAATCGCTGGGTAACTTTTTTACCGTGCGCGACGTGCTGAAATATTACGACGCGGAAACCGTGCGCTACTTCCTGATGTCCGGCCACTATCGTAGCCAGTTGAACTACAGTGAAGAGAACCTGAAGCAGGCGCGTTCTGCGCTCGAACGTCTGTATACGGCGCTGCGCGGGACGGTTAAAACCCAATTCCTTCCTGATGATGCAATGGATTTTCCTAAAGGGGAAGATTACGAAAAACGCTTCAGAGACGCGATGGATGATGATTTTAATACCCCGGTGGCCTACTCGGTGCTCTTCGATTTAGCGAAAGAACTGAATAACTTCAAACAGAACGCAGACTGGACTCGGGCCAATGCCGCCGCTGCTTATTTGCGTAAACTGGCAAGCGTGCTGGGGCTGCTGGAACAGGAACCGGAGGTTTTCCTGCAAAGCGGCGCTCAGGCGGAAGACGGTGAAGTGGCGGAAATTGAAGCCCTGATTCAACAGCGTCTGGATGCCCGTAAAGCGAAAGACTGGGCGGCAGCGGATGCGGCGCGTGACCGCCTGAATGAGATGGGCATCGTGCTGGAAGATGGTCCACAAGGGACCACCTGGCGTCGTAAGTAATGTTCTTGCCGGATGGCGGCTAACGCCTTATCCGGCCTACCAATACCAGAGCCTTGTCGCGTCATCCGGCAACGAGCTCTGGCATATCAATGTTTTCGATACCACCACAGCACGCTCATCAGCAACGCCCCCGGCAGCCATACCCACAGTAATTCAGAAATAATAACCTGTTGCCCGTATGGGGTGGTGTAGCGCGAAAGGGCAAATGGCGCGACCTTAATCACCTGCCACGGCGCGAAGAAACGCTCGTCCGACCACGGCCAGAGCCAGCCGACGCCTTTCCCACCTGTTGTAATGGAATCCAGCAAACTGTGCGAGAGCAGAGAAACGGTCAGAAACAGCCAGCAGCGTAGTAACCCGGTTTTAAACCATCGTCGGCCAATCATGATGCAGAGCAGTGGAACCACAAAAGCAAAGAGTAGCGAGTGGGTAAATCCGCGATGCCCGAACACGTTTCCATAGGCCACACCCAATTTAAAGGACAGCACGTCCGCGTCCGGCAGCATGGCGAGAACCACACCGGCAAACAGTAAACGCGGAGGAATTACGCGAGATCCAAGCCCCAGACCCAGGCTCAATGGCACGATGGCATGGGTGATAATAGTCGGCACGAGCACTTTCCTTGCAAAAATGGAGAGTGTAGCAAGCAACCTGACAGAATGTTACAGAGTTGATTCTGAATTTCTGTCATACGAAAGAAAATAATGCTTCCCTGTTAGCGGACCCGAATCTGTATGCCTTTTATATGGACAGGTTAAAACAAAGGAGAAGTAGCGTGCGGTTGTCCCTTGTTTAGAACGATATAACGCTGGAATATATTTTTATTGGTTATTGATTTTATTTATTTATTTATATTATCAATTATTAATATTGGATCCATTAAAGATTGTTTTCTTGATGTTTTTAGCGGCATAATGTCGCGCTTGCGAAAGTAGAGCGGGAATATTCCTATAGCGTTATTTTAAAGAGGCATGTTTTTACAAGGCTTATATTATGGATAATATAGAAAACTTCTTATATATAAAAAGAACCCTTTTCGCTCCGACTTTGTTAGCGGTTGTCCTACTGATTACGGGGTGTCAGCAAAGTGAGATGAATCAAAAAGCCAGCGTCAATCCCTCAGTACCGACGTCAGGTAAATCGTCTTCTGGGTTATCGAATTCGGCAGAGCCGCAGAGTGAATCCACTGAAGATCAGGGGGCAGTCATCACCTGTCAGCGCGAACTTGTCGCATTGTCCAAAATTAACCAACCGCTTTACATGCAAAAGAAAAGCGTATTTGATGAGCTCCTGGCCAGCGCGTCGGCTTACGCCTCCGTTCGCGGGGAGATCAGTGTCCAGACAAAGGATACGCTGGATGCTTTATACAAATATAAAACGCAGAAAATATGTAACGATATAGAACAGAGTATTCGTCAGGCATTGATTAGCCGCGGAGAAAATTTTAAATGAAAATAGTTAACCCCAGGCCTCTTTTTTTTTTCTGCCGCTGACCGCTTTCTTCGCAATCTCTGCGGCACAGGCCCAAAATACTGATCAACCCCTTCAGTCGCTGGATGCAATTACGTCGCAATCCAGCGAAATACCCGCTATTTTAACGGTTAAACCTCTTCCACTCCCCGAACCTGTTAAGACAGAACCGACAACATCTCATACTAAGAAATATAAAAAGCGAGCAGTTCAGCAATGTGATAGCCGCTCCGAGCCTTTAACTTCCGGGGCTGACAGCGCAAAATATATGCAACTGGAAAAGCAACTGACGGCTGAGAAACAGTCAAAAGCGCATGATACTGGTGTTTTGCAGCAGTCGCTTGAAGAGAGCCAGCAACGACAAACCGATTTGCAGAAGCAACTGCAGGCTGCTCAGCAACAGTTGAAATCACAATCTACTGTCAAAGAGGGTGACAACAATACTGTTGACCAGCTAAGACAGGCGCTGAGTCGTAGCCAAAGTCAGGCGGCCGATCTGGCCAACCGACTGGCGGTGTTAAGTACCGTTGAAGCTAAAAACGAGCAACAGATAGCGGACCTGACGGCCACACAGACGGCGAATGCGAAAGCGCTGGCGGCAAAAGATGAACAGCTGAAAACGCTGAGCGGTGCGAAAGAGGGTGACGGCAAGGCGCTGGCGCAACTGAAGCAGTCGCTCGGCGACAGCCAGCAGCAGG
>NZ_JBALIF010000002.1:0-498401 GCF_037053465.1 Citrobacter amalonaticus | reverse complement strand
CAGGTCACCGCTCTCAACAAACAGATAGCGGACCTGACGGCCACGCAGACGGCGAATGCGAAAGCGCTGGCGGCAAAAGATGAACAGCTGAAAACGCTGAGCGGTGCGAAAGAGGGTGACGGCAAGGCGCTGGCGCAACTGAAGCAGTCGCTCGGCGACAGCCAGCAGCAGGTCACCGCTCTCAACAAACAGATAGCGGACCTGACGGCCACGCAGACGGCGAATGCGAAAGCGCTGGCGGCAAAAGATGAACAGCTGAAAACGCTGAGCGGTGAGAAAGAGGGTGACGGCAAGGCGCTGGCGCAACTGAAACAGTCACTCAGTGAAAGCCAGCAGCAGGCCGACGCCTTCAATAAGCAGAAGGACGAACTGGAGAAAAAATGGCGCGAAGCGGTGGAAAAACTGAATGTTCAGGATAAACAGCTTGCTGACCTGCGTAACGTAAAACCTGCAATAAGCACTGCTGCTCCGAAAAACAAAGAGGAAATCAGAGCCTATGCAATGGGTACGCTATGGGGGCAGGAAGTGGTTAGCGCGATGACCAGGGTAAACGACGACGGTGTGGTGCTTAATTTACAACAGGTCAGCAGTGGCGTAGTCGATTCAATCAACAACAGTTTTAAACTGCCGAAAGAGAAAATCATCGCTGAACTCGATACGATTAACAAAGAGGTTCTGAACCACAATCGCGCCAGGACGACATCGATGGAAACTGAAGGGAAAAAGTACATCAATACCTTCAGCAAGCAGCCTGGCGTGAAGCGTTCCGCAATGGGTTATTACTATCAAATCATTGATAAAGGCGAAGGCAAGCTAAAAAGTGACGATGTGGTTGGCATTGTTGTGAAAGAGAGTCTGACCAATGGCAAAGTCATCACTGATATGGCCAAAAATGGTAAGGGCCTCGCATTACCGCTAAATAACTTCCCGCCTCTGTTTTCTTCTGCGCTTGCGTTAATGGGGAATGGAGGAAAAATGAAACTGGTCGTACCGCCTGAGTTAGCTTACGGAAGCCAGGGGAGGCCGCCTGAAATTCCACCGTCATCCACAATGGTGTATGAGGTATTCATTGCTGATGTAAGACCCGCTAAGGGGTAAATTTTCCCTGCCTGAAGAGCGCTGATTAAAGAATCAGGGCTTTTTCTGGCAGGGGGAGACACTAAAAGCATCGCACCTGAAGGCGTATTGTCAGGCTGCCACAGTGATATTTTGGCCCGCAAAGCTGACCGTTTGTCCGGCAACGATTTTGCAGCGTTTGCGGGTTTCCACAACGCCATCCACTTTCACCTGTCCTTCTGCGATAACCATTTTCGCCTGGGCACCGCTTTCACTCCAGCCTTCCAGTTTTAGCAAATCACAGAGTTCAACGTAGGGATGCTTGCCTAAAGAAAATGTCGCCATATTATTTGTCCTGAGGATCGTGATATTCAACGCACGCCTGCAGCGTGTTTTCGATAAGGGTGGCGACCGTCATAGGGCCGACGCCGCCCGGCACGGGGGTAATGTATGAAGCGCGTGCGGCAGCGTCTTCAAACACCACGTCGCCGACCACTTTGCCATTTTCCAGACGGTTAATACCGACATCAACCACGATGGCCCCTTCTTTGATCCATTCCCCCGGAATAAAGCCGGGTTTACCGACGGCAACGACCAGAAGATCGGCGTGCTCAACGTGATGACGCAGATTTTTTGTGAAGCGATGGGTGACAGTGGTGGTACAACCGGCCAGCAGCAGTTCCATACTCATCGGACGGCCCACAATGTTGGAGGCGCCAATAACCACCGCATTAAGACCATAGAGGTCGATGTTGTAACGCTCAAGCAGGGTGACAATTCCGCGCGGCGTGCAGGGACGCAGACGAGGCGCGCGTTGACACAGGCGACCTACGTTATAGGGATGGAAACCATCCACGTCTTTATCGGGATCGATGCGTTCCAGCACTTTGACGTTATCAATGCCTGCCGGAAGCGGCAGTTGCACCAGAATACCGTCAATGGTGTTATCCGCATTGAGCGTATCAATCAGCTCCAGCAGTTCCGCCTCGCTGGTGGTTTCCGGCAGGTCATACGAGCGGGAGACGAATCCCACCTCGTCGCAGGCTTTGCGTTTGCTTGCCACATAAATCTGCGAAGCAGGGTTGCTGCCCACCAGGACAACAGCCAGGCCCGGGGCACGAAGTCCGGCGGCAACACGCGCCTGAACTTTTTGAGCAACCTCAGAGCGCACCTGCTGCGCAATCGTTTTACCGTCAATAATCTTTGCTGCCATCAGAGAGAGGATTCCATCTGTTACTTCACGTCAAAGGGGATGCGCTATTTTGTCAGAAGTGGAGGCGGTTGTCAGTTTCCGCATACAGTCAGCGGTATTTTAGCGGCGGATCCGTCGCGGATTGCTTGTCTCGAAAGATGCGGTGCTCACAACTCAAGCAGTTGAGAGGAAAGCCATTGACCACCCGGGTTGTGAACGTATAATACCGAGCAGTTTTGTGTCAGCCCCGCATTGTTTTTCAATGCTCCCTTAGCTCAGCTGGATAGAGCAACGGCCTTCTAAGCCGTCGGTCACAGGTTCGAATCCTGTAGGGGGCGCCATTATAAATCAAAGATTTAACCATTTCCGCCAGCCTCCATATTTCCCGCATGGGACATATTTGGGACATCATCGTTAAAAATCGAGTCAATTTGCTTCGCATGTTCGGTCAGGTGATTAGGCGCGAGGTGGGCATACCGACGCACCATTTCTATCGACTCCCAGCCACCCATCTCCTGAAGAACAGACAAACGGTACACCTGACTGAATCAGCCAGCTCGCCCATGTATGTCGCAGGTCGTGGAACCGGAAATCTTCAATCCCCGCTCGCTTGCATGCCGATTTCCATGCACGATCATCATCGACTCTCATTTTCCTGACTACAGGAGTGACAGAACCATCAGGCCGTCTTCCCGCTTTTGTGTGTACGAACACAAATTTATGATGATTGCCTATTTGGTCACGCAGGACCTTACATGCGGTATCATTCAGCGCTACGCCAATAGCCCTGTTTGATTTGCTGTCTTCCGGGTTAACCCATGCATGCTACCCGTCGCTGCATGTCTATCTGATGCCACTCCAGATTGATGATGTTCGATCACCGCAAACCAGTTGCCAGCGCAAACTTGACGACAGACTTTAACGGCTCGGGACATTCATCAATCAGTCTTTTTGCTTCATCCTTCTCCAGCCATCTCACTCGTTTATTGCGCACTGTCGGTATCTTGATGACAGGCGCTTTCTCCAGCCATTTCCAGTCGCGTTCTGCCGCTCTCAGAATGGCTTTCATCAGTGCGAGATGTTTGGCTTTGGTAGAGGTTGTGACAGGCTTAGCGATATACTCCGGTTCTGGATTTCCTTTCTTCCTGGCTGCTGCCACCTTTGCCTTCCATATCTCCAGATGACTCCGGTTATGCATCCTGCTGACTGCTGAGTAAATCCTTGCCTCAGTAATATCCTTCAGTCTTACTCCTTCAAATTGCTCAAGCCAGAATCCCATCCGGCCTTTATCTGTATCGAGCGACTTCTTATCTGATTTCTCTTCAATCCAGCGTAAACACGCTTCCTCAAAAGTCACATCAGGAAAGTCACCGAGTCTGTCTACTCGCCAGAGTTCGGCTTTTCGCTTGTCGTGCAACTCCTGCGCTTGCCGTTTGTCCGCTTTGCCAAGAGATTCCTTAATTCGCTTCCCGCCCGGGAGCGAGTACGAGGCGTACCATATTTCACCTCTGCGGAAGATGGACATTTTCGATCCTCTTTATATGCATCACCCGCACTCACTTCCACAGTATGCAGCGGAGACTGAAGCGCCGCAATGCAGGCTTGTCGAGTGGTGAGGTAGCGCCTTAAGAAATCCATCACGCATGAACGACGAGGCGTGGGGAAGGGTTGCAGAAGGTATGAATCGCCTGGCAGACCTAGGCGTCTGGGTTGTTGATGCATGTCGCCTTTCGGTTGAGGAAATCAGGGCAATAGCAGAACGACTCAAGCAGGAAAATCCGCACCTCTCTCTCATCATGGCTGACTATCTCGGACTCATTCAGAAGCCTAAAGCAGAACGAAACGACTTGGCTATTGCTCACATATCCGGAAGCCTTAAGGCAATGGCGAAAGAGCTTAAAACCCCCGTCATATCACTCAGCCAGCTATCTCGTGAAGTCGAGAAACGACCTAACAAACGACCAACCAACGCAGACCTGCGCGACTCAGGAAGTATCGAACAGGATGCAGACTCAATCATCATGCTGTATCGCGAAGCTGTGTATGACGAAAACAGCTAGGCTGCACCATACGCAGAAATCATTGTGACGAAAAACCGCTTTGGCTCACTGGGTACTGTTTATCAGCGATTCAATAATGGTCACTTTGTCTCATGCGATCAGGACGAAGCGAAAGGTACTGACAATATCCTTCTTGCAACGTTCTTCAGCGTCGACCAGGGCGGCTTCCTTGCCACTAACAGGCCATCTGGATTGCAATCTGCTCTTGGCGGAGCGGCTGCAGGCACTGCAATTATGCCAGGCTGGGGAACAGCAATCGGCGCGGGTGTTGGCGCTTTAGCATCTTTATTTTGATGGGGGTTTAACGTGGCTACATGGCAACAAGGAAATGCAGGTGGATTGCTTGCCGGTCTTGGCGCGTCTAACGTTAATGCACCTCAGGCAAGTGATGCTAATACCGCGCTAGCATACATTCGCCAGAATAATGAAGACCAGCGTTCAGGGCGCAATAATGTAGGTCTGTCCGGTATATAACGGACAGATTGCCAGGTTCGTAACTGTGCAAGGCCATTCGATGGCTGTTTATGATGCGTATGGATCACAGCAGTTCTATTTTCCTAATGTGCTGAAGTATGATCCTGATCAGTTTAGTTTGAAACTATCCATGCCTGATGGGGCAGGTGAAATTGGATATCAATATAGAAATAACGTTACATCTTCTTACCGAAGAGTAAACGATAAGCTTGATGAGCATATCAGTGTTCTGGATTTTCATAGAAATGCTGATGGTGGGTTAATCCTTCCTGCACCGAATGTTGATAGTAGACCGTCCTTTGAGCGAGCACTTGTATACATTGAATCAATAGGCGGTGGCACTATTTATGTACCGGATGGAAAATACTATTTAAATTCATACAGTGAAATAGGGACCATTGGCACTGTCTTTAATGCAATATTGCCGCTATGCGATAATGTGAAAATTTTATTGGATACAGCGGCAGAAATCGTAGTTGGTACATTTTTTGATGACAAGCCATTCCAATTTTTTTAGGTTCTTCGCCTTTGAAACCAAACCTTGTCGATGCTGTAAATAATGTTGTCATAGAAGGTGGTACAATTAGCTTTAGTGGTGATAGAAGCATTATGAGAACAGCACCACTAAACAGATTGGCATTGCAGACAGGAAATATAAATAATCTTCGCATATCAAATGTTACCTTTCGTGATGGTGATTTAACAAACGCTTTAGCGATAGGATACCAAAGTCTAGGAAAATATGCAGTTGTTGAGAATTGCAACTTTATTGATCTTATTCAGAACGGGATGAATAACGATCATAGTAGCATCTACCTTAATGCGTCCTACTCTACAATAAATAATTGCAACTTTATTTCCACGAAAGATAAGGGAAGGAAGATCGCTTGTGCTGTTGAGTTACATAAATCTTTCAATAGTTGGATTGGTGGTAATGTTGATGGTTATACACGTGGTGCATTTATCAACGCTATTGATACCGAATCATCTCTTGTAGAAAACACTAGCATTGAATCAGTTACAGCTAGAATACTACACCAATTTGTAGCGTACTCATTCGGTTCTAATGGTGTTATAAGAAATAGTCTTGTTTCAGGAAATAATGTAACAACTCTTGCGAGAAGCTCATCCGATACAGATCCTTCAGAATTTGGACCTTGTAGTCTCTGCGGCTGTGTATCATATGGTAGTTTTACAAATGCAGAAGGCCTAAATATCGTAGTTGAAAATAATACATACATTGTTGATGAATCAGTGCAAGGTTCAAATAGTTGCGTATTTTATGCAATCGCAAATGTTTCAGGTATTACTGTTCGTAGAAACACTGTTGGAGCGAGAACTTTTTTCTACAATCCAACTCCATCGCTAACTTTTTACAATTGCCATTTTTATGAAAACAGATTTGAGGGATCATATGTACAGAGCGGTTCAGCAAGATTTTTATATGATCTTAACTGCAAGCAGATTTCTCAAAGCACTTTCGAAGCATTTGTTTCAATAAAAACAACTGTACTGACAGGTGTTATGAGGATTGATCCTGCGATCATTGGCATTCAAAATCGTTTCGTAGTTATGCCACAAAATACAGATAATATTGAATACTCATTCATCACAAATCTGTCAGGTTTGCTCGGGCAGGATGGAACAACTTACTCATATCCGCAGAAATGCAATGTTAACATTGGGTGTGGTTCTACACCTGTGTTGTCGGTGACAAGTCCGGCAATAAGCACTGTGGACAGAGGGCAGATTTTGAACAACTCAAGTCTGCCATCCGGTTATGTCCCTCCGTCGTCATTAATGAAGTACGGTTCTACGCTTGCAGGAGCTGGTGTCACAGCATCAGGAACGCCAGCCGGTGATTATTCTGATGTGAGGATTCTACTGATAAGAGAACGTTAGATAGGTCTTGCGCAGGGACGAGCAAATCATTCGGTATTGATGTTATGGATAAGGTTACGTGAAAAATGTTATGATTACTGGATAGATCGGATTGTCACAACAAGGATACAAGGATAACAAATGCATAAAAATAATTGCTTTGATTTAATGCGGTTATTTTCAGCGGTGATGGTTGTTGTTTTTCATCATAATGCATTCATGGGGCAACATATAACAGACCCCACTGATTATTTTGCACCTCTAGAATCAATATGGGTTCAGATATTTATTTCTTTATCTGGATTTCTTGTTACTCAAAGCTGGATAAATACAAGTAAATTCATTCCATTTATGTGGAAGCGTGTTAAAAGATTATTTCCAGCACTTGTATTTTGTGCTTTTATAATAAATTATGTTATCGCTCCATTTATTCAAAATAATGTTATTGAATATCTCTTTTCCATGGATACGCTTAAAAACTTTGTGTGGATGAGCTTACTTCATGGTAGTCATGTGCCTGGGTTGTGGGATCATTTTGGATGGTCACAGTGGTCAAACCCGCCTCTATGGACACTGGCTTATGAATTTTCTCTATACATCATTCTTGGGGTTGTTATTGGAATTGCAAGGACGTGGAAAACACCCATGATAGGGCTTTGTGTGTGTCTGGCGACACTAATTATTTACCCGCAAGAATCTGAAAATATAGTTTTTTATGGTGTACAGGCTGCGATGTTAGCGAAGTTAGGAGTGTGCTTCTTTGTTGGCTCTCTGTTAAACATGACTATGCCTTCATGGAACAACAATACTACAAAAATCATAATTTTATTTTTCTCTGTGTTAATGATGATAACCTTTAGAAATACTCCAGAAATAAATATTATTGGTCGGCTTGCTATAGCATTTATATCTGTAATTATTGGTGTTAGTTTTAGTGCTGGTATTTTTAAAAAAATACCAGATATTTCTTATGGTATTTACATATGGTCATGGCCTATGCAGGCAATTATAGTAAGTCAAATCAAATTGCCTTTTTACTTAAGCTTGTTACTAACGCTATTGATAGTTTCTTTGATTGCTCTCTTTTCTAGTAAATTCATAGAAGCGCCATTCCTGAAAAGAAAACGGGTTAAAAACTAAGACGTAAGCAGTTAGATTTTTAAAGTCATGGTTACGGCAGCTTCACCACCTTACCCGCGGAGCGCTTTATAGCGCTCCATCCGGCGGTAGGGTGATTCCATGTGGCATGTATGAGGGGAAAATAGCGCAAAACAACTCAAAACTGGTGAATTGGATATTCGTCTTGCGCTAATTATTTTATTTTTTTGAGGAAAAAACGGTACACACAAAGCTTTGCATCGGTTTGCAAGGCTTTGTATGTTTTTCGAAGATGGGACGTGTGAGCGCAGTGGTGATGGGGTAAGTTGCTGTTATCTTAGATAGTCCTAGGAACTTCTAAGCCGTCGGTCACAGGTTCGAATCCTGTAGGGGGCGCCATCCTTTTTGTCTCTCGCGTTGACGTGGTCGTCCCCAGCCCGTAAAGCGTCGCGGCTCTTCACTGTCCGTTCTGCATCACCACCCGGACAGGAAATCAGCGTTAATGCCCGCGTTGTTATCAGCAAAAGGGGGGGCTCTTTACCTTTGGACCGGGTTCTCTTTTGGCAAACTCAACGTAAAGCGGGTGGCCTGTGTATCAGAGGTTACGGATACCGTCCCATGATGTGCAGTGACAATGGATTTCACAATAGCAAGGCCAATTCCACTGCCTTCACCTTTACGCTGGCGTGACGGATCTACGCGATAAAAACGATCGAATAATCGTGGCAGGTGTTCCGCGGGAACAGGCTTCCCGGGGTTTTCAACCATGATCTGTACCTGCGTCTCCGTTTCCTCTAGCTGAACGGTAATAGTTTTACCGGGCGGGGTATAACGCATGGCATTGGACAACAAGTTACTCATCGCCCGGCGTAGCATGCCGGGGTCGCCGGAAATCCAACACGGGCTGCCCCCAACGTGCAATCCAACGTCCCGCTCTTCCGCCAGCGCTTCAAAAAAGTCGAACACTTTGCTCACTTCTTCCGCCAGATTAAGTGCTCTTTTCTCGGGGATCAGTTGGTTATTGTCGGCCTGCGCGAGGAACAGCATATCGCTAACCATCTTCGCCATATGCGCAAACTCTTCCAGATTAGAATAGAGTACCTCTTCCAGCTCCTGCTGCGTCCGGGGTTGGCTGAGGACAATTTCGGTTTGCGTCACCAGATTGGTAATGGGGGTGCGGATCTCATGAGCAATATCGGCGGAAAAATTCGACTGGCGCGTAAAAACATCCTCGATACGTTCAATCATGTGATTAAACGAGAGCACCAGACGTTCCAGTTCAATGGGAACGGATTTCGGATCCAGGCGCACATCAAGGTCTTTAGAGGTGATATTTTGAATCTGTCGACTGACGCTGCGGATCGGCGCATGTCCTTTGTAAACCGCAAACAGGACGATGAAAACGATCAGCATACTGATGATCGACGCGGTCATGATCAGCTTGTTTTTCAGGTCGTTAATGTAATGCAGATGGAAATCGATCGACAGCGCCATATACAGCGTATACGTCGGTTTACCGTCGGTCAGTGGTCCCACCGGCAGGCGGATCAGACGCCAACTGGAATGCGAGCCATGTCCGGGCATCTGCATCGCGGGGCCATTAATTAAGTAGACGTTGCCCCCCGGCACGGTTTTGTCCGGGGTGGCGCTGGCGAGAAACTGCCTGATGTCGGGGGCATTGGGCGAGTGAAAAATAGCCTGTTGATTGCCATCTTCCAGTGAAATGATAATGTTAGAGTAACCAGCCACCACGTTTTTCAGGATCTCCAGACGGCGGGATTCCGGCTCGTCAGAGTCACTCAGGATACGTTCAAGGGTTGCGCTTATCTCTGTTAAATCGTTAATGTCCTGTTCGGCGAAATGCACGTTGACGGACTGGATCATTATCCAGGCGAAGGCAAAAAAGGAGGCAATGGTTGCGAGGCTGATGAAAAAAGTCAGGCGCGTCGCCAGTGAAAAAGGGCGTTGTAAACGCTTACTGACCATCCGGCACCTCAAGCACGTATCCCACACCCCGCACGGTCTGAATCAGTTTCGGTTCAAAGTCGTTATCCATTTTTCCGCGCAGACGTTTTACCGCTACGTCAATGGCGTTGGTGTCGCTGTCAAAATTCATGTCCCACACCTGAGAAGCTATCAGTGAACGCGGTAACACTTCGCCCTGATGGCGCAGGAAAAATTCCAGCAGGGTAAATTCTTTGCTGGTGAGCGTAATGCGCGTTCCGCCGCGACTTACTTTGCGGCTCACCAGATCGACCATCAAATCTGCGACCTGAAACTGGCTTTCAACCATCACCGCCGCCCCCCGGCGCAAAAGGGTTCGGACGCGCGCCAACAGCTCGGCAAAAGCAAACGGTTTAACCAGATAATCATCCGCGCCTGACTCCAGTCCCTTCACCCGGTGTTCAATGGTTCCCAACGCCGTCAGCAGCAGAATCGGCATGCCTTTGTTGGCGGTGCGCAGCATTCGGACGATATCCCAGCCATTCACGTCGGGCAGCATGATGTCAAGGATGAGCAGGTCATAATCCCCTGTCATCGCCAGGTGATAACCGTTCAGACCATTGTCGGCCAGATCGACAACAAAGCCTGCCTCCGTCAATCCTTTGGTCAGGTATTCACCGGTTTTTTTCTCATCTTCGACAATCAGTATTTTCACCACGTTCTCCTTCACCACGCGAATGTCATGGGGCCACTCAATTCTAGAGAAGCCCGATCGGATAGCAAACGCATTCCGGGAAAATGACAGCTTTGTCATTTTGCTGTCACCGCCTGAACAGAGAGCGCCCGCTAAAGTGGCAGGCATCTACTCATACGAAACTCAGGCTTATGCGTAATTTTAAGCTCCTCTCGCTCTCTATGGCGTTGCTGCTGGCAGGGTGTTCACTCGCCCCCGACTATCAGCGCCCGGCGCTGCCGGTGCCACAACAGTTTTCGCTTAGCCAGAATCAACTGGTGACGTCACCGGCAGGGTATCAGGACAGCGGCTGGCAGAACTTTTTCGTCGATCCGCAGGTGAAAATCCTGATAGGCGAAGCGCTACGCAACAACCGTGATTTACGTATGGCAACCCTGAAAATGCAGGAGGCGAGGGCGCAGTATCGGGTAAACGATGCGGATCGCTACCCGCAACTGAACGCGGAAAGCAGCGGCAACTGGAGTGGCAAACTCAAAGACGACACCCGCAGCACGCGTGAATATGAAGCCGGTCTCAATCTCAGCCTGGACCTGGATTTCTTTGGTCGATTGAAAAACATGAGCGAGGCGGAGCGACAGAACTTTTTCGCCAGTGAGGAAGCCCGCCGGGCAGTCCATATTCTGCTGGTGGCTAATGTGGCGAAGAGTTATTTCAACCAGCGTCTGGCCTTCGCGCAATTGCAGGTGGCTGAAGAGACGCTTAGTAACTACGAGCGTTCTTATGCGCTGGTGGAAAAGCAACTGATGACCGGGAGCACGAATGTGCTGGCGCTGGAACAGGCGCGTGGGGTGATCGAAAGTACCCGCAGCGATATCGCGAAGCGCCAGGGTGAGCTGGCGCAGGCGAAAAACGCCCTGCAACTGTTGCTGGGCAGTTATGAAAAGCAGTCAGACGATACGTTACAGAGCGTCGGCGATCTCAGGGCCGTGAAACTCCCAGCCTCGCTCTCGTCGCAAATCCTGTTGCAGCGCCCGGATATTATGGAGGCAGAACACGCGCTGATGGCAGCCAATGCCAATATCGGCGCGGCGCGGGCGGCTTTTTTTCCGTCAATCACTCTGACCAGCGGGATCGCCGCCAGCAGCAGCGATCTCACAAACCTGTTTAGCGCCAGCAGCGGCATGTGGAACTTCATTCCGAAGGTGGAATTGCCGATTTTCAACGCCGGGCGTAATCAGGCCAATCTGGATCTGGCCGAAATTCGCCAGCAGCAGTCGGTGGTCAATTACGAACAAAAGATCCAGAACGCCTTCAAAGAGGTTGCTGATGCGCTGGCGTTGCGCCAGAGTCTGGCCGATCAAATCAGCGGGCAGCAGCGTTATCTGGCCTCGCTACAAATCACCCTTCAGCGTGCCAGAGCGCTCTATCGCCATGGCGCAATAAGTTACATCGAAGTGCTCGACGCAGAGCGCTCTCTTTTTGCCACGCAGCAAACTCTGCTGGATCTGAATTACGCCCAACAGGTTAACGAAATTACGCTCTACACCGCCCTGGGCGGCGGTTGGCTGCAATAAACCTAATGACATAACAGGAGAAGAAAGATGAACACAGTAGTAAAAGCCGTTGTCCTGGCCGTTTTCTCAATGCTGACCATTAACGCGCAGGCCAGTGAACAGCACCATGGCGACATGACGGGTGCTATGCCTGCGGCTGAACAGAGCCCGGTTGTCAGCGCAACCGGCGTGGTAAAAGGCATTGATACAGAAAACCACAAAGTCACCATCGAACATGGTCCCATCCCGGCGCTGAACTGGCCAGCCATGACCATGCGTTTTACCTTCACCCCGCAAACGCAGCTCAACGATATTAAGCCGGGCGATAACGTGGCATTTACGTTTATTCAGCAGGGGAATCTCTCTTTATTACAGGACATTAAAAGCCAGTAATTTCTTTCCTTTTTAACGTTGAGCATGACTTCATGAAAAATATCGCGCTGATAATCGCCAGCATGATAGTGGGCGGCATGATTGCTGTGGGAGGCTATACCTGGTTTGCCTCTGCAAGTTCGTCAGCAAATACGCCAACTGCCGGGGAAAAAGAAGCCCGTAAAGTGCTGTTCTGGTACGACCCAATGTACCCCAATACCCGCTTCGACAAGCCCGGCAAATCGCCCTTTATGGATATGGATCTGGTGGCGAAATACGCCGATGAAGAGTCTGCCAGCGCTGCGGCGCCAGGGGTGCGAATCGATCCGACGCAAACGCAAAACCTCGGTGTGAAAACTGAGGCCGTGCGCCGTGGTCCTCTTACCTTTGCCCAGACGTTCCCGGCGAATGTCAGTTACAACGACTATCAGTTTGTGATTATGCAGGCGCGGGCAGCCGGATTTATCGACAAAGTCTGGCCGTTGACCGTGGGCGATAAAGTCAAAAAAGGCGCGCCGCTGCTTGAGCTGACGATCCCTGACTGGGTGGAAGCGCAGAGTGAATATCTGTTGCTGAAAGAGACCGGCGGGACAGCGACGCAGATTGACGGGATCCTTGAACGTCTGCGGCTTGCCGGAATGCCGGAAGCGGATATTCGTCGGTTGACCGCCACGCGTAAAATCCAGACCCGTTTTACGCTCACCGCGCCCATTGACGGCGTGATCACTGCGTTTGATTTACGGGCCGGAATGAACATCGCCAAAGACAATGTGGTGGCCAAAATTCAGGGGATAAATCCGGTATGGGTGACGGCCGCGGTGCCGGAATCCATCGCCTGGCTGATTAAAGATTCCTCGACGTTTTCGCTGACTGTCCCGGCGCGTCCCGATAAATCCCTCGTTGTGCGCAACTGGACGCTGTTACCCAGTGCAGATGCCACCACCCGCACGCTGCAACTGCGTCTGGCTGTGGATAATCCTGACGAAGCGCTCAAACCGGGAATGAACGCCATCCTCAACCTGAAAACGGAAAGTGAGCCGATGCTGCTCATTCCTTCCAGAGCGTTAATTGATACCGGCAGTGAGCAGCGGGTGATCGCGGTGGACGCTGAAGGGCGTTTTGTGCCGAAGGTGGTCTCCGTCTTCCAGGCTTCTCAGGGCGTAACGGCTATCCGTTCTGGTCTTGATGAAGGTGAACGCGTGGTTGCCAGTGGGCTGTTCCTGATTGATTCGGAAGCCAACATTTCCGGCGCGTTGGAAAGGATGCGTGCGCTCCCGTCGCCTGCATCGTCTACACACGCGAACCAGGCGCACTGAGGAGACCGCAGATGATTGAATGGATTATCCGCCGCTCGGTCGCCAACCGTTTTCTGGTGATCATCGGCGCGCTTTTTCTGAGCGTCTGGGGAACCTGGACCATCGTTAACACTCCGGTGGACGCGTTGCCCGATCTCTCGGACGTGCAGGTGATCATCAAAGCCCAGTATCCGGGACAAGCGCCGCAAATCGTCGAAAATCAGGTGACCTATCCGCTGACCACCACCATGCTCTCAGTACCCGGGGCGAAAACGGTGCGCGGTTTTTCGCAGTTTGGCGACGCGTATGTCTACGTTATTTTTGAAGATGGCACTGACCCTTACTGGGCGCGTTCGCGCGTGCTGGAATATCTCAATCAGGTACAGGGGAAACTTCCTGCGGGCGTCAGTGCGGAAATAGGGCCGGATGCCACCGGCGTGGGCTGGATTTTCGAGTATGCGCTGGTTGACCGCAGCGGAAAGCATGATTTATCAGAGCTGCGTTCATTACAGGACTGGTTTCTCAAGTATGAACTAAAAACGATCCCCAACGTGTCGGAAGTGGCCTCGGTGGGCGGTGTAGTGAAAGAGTATCAGGTGGTTGTCGACCCGATGAAACTCGCTCAGTACGGCATCACTCTGTCCGAGGTGAAAGCTGCGCTGGATGCGTCTAACCAGGAGGCGGGCGGTTCGTCAGTGGAACTGTCTGAAGCGGAATATATGGTGCGCGCCAGCGGTTATCTGCAAACGCTGGATGACTTTAATTCCGTCGTCCTGAAGTCAGGGGAAAACGGCGTACCGGTCTATCTGCGCGATGTCGCCAGAGTACAAACTGGACCGGAAATGCGGCGTGGGATAGCTGAACTGAACGGAGAAGGCGAGGTGGCGGGCGGGGTGGTCATTTTGCGTTCCGGTAAAAATGCGCGTGAGGTGATTTCGGCGGTCAAAACGAAGCTGGATGGGCTTAAAAGCAGCCTGCCGGAAGGGGTGGAAATCGTGACCACTTATGACCGCAGCCAGTTAATTGATCGTGCCATCGACAATCTCAGCTATAAGCTGCTGGAAGAATTCATTGTCGTGGCATTGGTCTGCGCGCTGTTTCTGTGGCATGTCCGTTCCGCACTGGTTGCGATTATCTCGCTCCCCCTCGGGCTCTGTATCGCCTTTATCGTGATGCACTTTCAGGGGCTGAACGCCAATATTATGTCGCTGGGGGGGATCGCTATCGCGGTAGGAGCAATGGTGGATGCCGCCATTGTGATGATCGAAAATGCGCATAAGCGGCTGGAAGAGTGGGAACACCGGCATCCGGGCGAAAAGCCCGATAACGAAACGCGTTGGAAAGTGATCACTGACGCGTCGGTTGAGGTCGGCCCGGCGCTGTTCATCAGCTTACTGATCATCACGCTCTCCTTTATTCCGATCTTTACTCTCGAAGGCCAGGAAGGGCGATTATTTGGACCGCTGGCGTTTACCAAGACCTGGGCGATGGCGGGCGCGGCGTTTCTGGCGATCGTGGTGATCCCCATCCTGATGGGATTGTGGATCCGCGGTAAAATTCCGGCGGAAAATAGCAACCCGTTAAACCGCTGGTTGATCCGTATTTATCACCCTCTGTTGTTGAAAGTGCTGCACTGGCCGAAAACCACGCTGCTGGTGGCGGTACTGTCGATTCTGACGGTTATCTGGCCGCTGAATAAAGTCGGGGGAGAGTTTTTACCGCAGATTAACGAGGGCGATCTGCTGTATATGCCTTCGACGCTGCCGGGCATTTCGGCTGCGGAAGCCGCGAGTATGCTACAGAAAACCGATAAGCTCATCATGACCGTACCGGAAGTCGCCCGCGTATTTGGTAAGACCGGGAAAGCGGATACCGCGACGGATTCCGCGCCGCTGGAGATGGTGGAAACCACCATTCAGCTCAAGCCGGAGGATCAGTGGCGTCCGGGCATGACGATGGAGAAAATCATCGAGGAGCTGGACAAAACCGTGCGTCTGCCGGGGCTGGCAAATCTCTGGGTGCCGCCAATTCGTAACCGTATTGACATGCTCTCTACCGGTATTAAAAGTCCGATTGGCATTAAGGTGTCGGGTAATGTGCTGGCTGACATTGACGCGATAGCCAAACAGGTAGAGGAGGTCGCCAGAACCGTACCCGGTGTGACCTCCGCGCTGGCGGAGCGTCTGCAAGGCGGGCGCTATCTCAACATCGACATCAACCGCGAAAAAGCGGCCCGTTATGGTATGACGGTCGGCGATGTGCAGCTCTTTATTACGTCTGCGGTCGGCGGGGCGATGATTGGAGAAACCGTTGAAGGCATCGCCCGTTATCCTGTTAATTTGCGCTATCCGCAACACTATCGTGATAGCCCGCAGGCACTGCGGCAGTTACCTGTCCTCACACCGATGAAGCAGCAGATTACTCTGGGGGATGTGGCGGAAGTCACTATCGCGCCGGGGCCATCAATGCTCAAAACGGAAAACGCGCGTCCCACCAGTTGGATCTACATTGATGTGCGTGACAGGGATATGGTTTCCGTCGTCAATGACCTGAAAAAAGCGATTGCGGATAAGGTCCGGTTAACGCCCGGCACCAGCGTGGCTTTCTCCGGTCAGTTTGAACTGCTGGAGTGGGCGAACCATAAGCTTAAGCTGATGGTGCCAATGACGCTGATGATTATCTTTATCCTGTTGTATCTGGCATTTCGCCGCGTCGGGGAGGCGCTGTTAATCATTACCAGCGTGCCTTTTGCGCTGGTGGGCGGGATCTGGTTCCTCTATGGAATGGGGTTTCATCTGTCGGTGGCGACAGGGACCGGATTTATCGCACTGGCAGGTGTCGCCGCAGAGTTTGGTGTGGTGATGCTGATGTATTTACGTCATGCGATTGAAGCGGATCCGTCGCTGGATAATCCGCAGACCTTTCGCGCAGAAAAACTGGACGAGGCGCTGTATCACGGTGCGGTATTGCGGGTTCGACCCAAGGCGATGACCGTGGCGGTGATCGTTGCGGGTCTTTTACCCATACTGTGGGGCACTGGGGCCGGTTCAGAAGTAATGAGCCGGATTGCAGCGCCGATGATTGGCGGTATGATTACTGCGCCGCTGCTGTCGCTGTTTATTATTCCCGCGGCCTATAAATTAATGTGGCTGCACCGGCATCGTCATCATTCACGTTAATAGCTGAGATTATCCGGTCAGATAGCATCGTATCGGCCGGATAATAACCATGTGCAGATCACGTCATCATTTTCTGGCGTCATCGCCGTTTTCGCCTCTGTTACCCCGCAAGTAGATCCTGTTCAACGTGCTGGACCTGCGTTTCCAGCGTATCGCGGAGCGCTGACAGGGCGCGCTCTTGTTCACAGAAGTAGGCTTCTTTATCGCGGACTGAGGTTGCCAGACGCCAGGCGTTTTCTGTTTCCAGTTCCGCAATCTCTTTTAGCAATGCGTCTATCTGGAGCCGCAACTGTTGGATTTTTTGTTGCAGACGCGCCAGATCGTTCAGCCTGTCGCTGGCCATCATGGGTTCCAGGCCGCTTTGTAACTGCGTCAGCAAGGCGCGGATGGTCGCCAGATCGGCGTTTTGTCTCGCCAGATTGAGCTGTACCATCATCTGGTGCGCTTTCTCTTTGAGTTCATCGGCGACAACATCCGGGTGACACAAGCGGCTGGCCTGGCGCCACAGCCGCTTAAGCTCATTGCGCTCGTCCGTTGAGAGGCGCTGATCGCGGGCAAAACGCTGTCGGGCATCCTGCTGCTGTTCCTGATACTCCTCATATTCATGCGCAGCTTCTTCCTGCGCCTGACGCGTGTCGCTGTCATCCTGACGGGAAAAATCCGCTTCCAGTTCGCGAATTTCCGCGAGCAAATCGGTGATCAGTTCCGTCTGTTGCTGAATGCGCTGGCGTATGTCGACCGCCGCCCGGGAGGTGGAATCCATACCCATCCACTGCTGTTTGAGCTGGGCCAGGCGGTCAATGGCAAGCGAAATGTATTGCTGACAGGAGAGGTAATCTTTCTCGCGGCGTTTACGCTCCGCCTCTTGCCTGCGCTGGGCGCTGGCAGCAAGCTGTTTACGCAGTTCAAGAATGCGGCTCATCAATGGCCCGAGACGCAGATGATACTGGTCGTTGAACTCATCCAGAATCTGGATGCGGGTGTTACGGGTGTCGATCAGTTCACGTAGCTGATTTTCCAGTGCCTTTAATTCCAGCTTACTGGCGGCAATCGCCGGGTCCTGCCAGCCTGTTATCGCACGCTGATTCTGGAGCCAGGCGGCAATTTCACGCATCGCATCGCTGAACCGGCGCGATGCAATAGCCTGCACAATGGCCTCTATAGCGGGATCGCCAGATTCTCGTTTCAGATGCACAAGCTGCTGTTGGATGATCTCCTCATCCTCAAGTTCGATGGCGCTTTTGACGATTTCGAGTCGTTTAATGATTTTATTCATGACACCCGTTACCTGGCGTGACCGACATGTGAATGACGCGATTTAGGTTAAGTCATTCGTTTGAAAAACATGGAAAAAATGCAAATTTCATTCTGTGGTCTGCGGTGCCTGTTCGTCCAGAATAATTCGCAGAAATTATCGATTTCTGGTCATTTTTGTGGGCTCTTCGTCCTTCCGGTCCGGGTCAGTGATGCGCCTCCACATCGGCTCCTTTAACTTGCTACCGCCAGCATGAAGTGTTAAAACGTGCCCCTTCTAAAAAAGAGACAGGGGTAGGACGTGAGAGACGCGTCATCCGCTTCGGGCAAGGGTCGCCCGGAAGCCTCGTCGGAACAGAATCCGACGCTGCAACGTGGTTTGCAAAACAGACATATTCAGTTAATTGCTCTTGGCGGCGCGATCGGCACCGGGCTCTTTCTGGGGATCGGGCCAGCCATTCAGATGGCGGGCCCGGCGGTACTGCTGGGATACGGTATCGCGGGGATTATCGCCTTTCTGATCATGCGCCAGCTCGGTGAGATGGTCGTTGAAGAGCCGGTATCAGGCTCATTCGCTCACTTTGCTTATAAATACTGGGGCCCGTTTGCCGGCTTCCTGTCTGGCTGGAACTACTGGGTGATGTTCGTGCTGGTCGGAATGGCAGAGTTGACGGCTGCCGGTATCTACATGCAGTACTGGCTGCCGGATGTTCCAACCTGGGCCTGGGCCGCCGCCTTCTTTATTATCATTAACGCCGTGAATCTGGTGAACGTTCGTCTGTATGGCGAAACCGAGTTCTGGTTTGCGCTGATTAAAGTGCTGGCGATCATTGGCATGATTGGCTTTGGTCTGTGGCTGCTGTTCTCGGGTCACGGCGGCGAACGCGCAACTATCGACAACCTGTGGCAGTACGGCGGTTTTCTGGCGACGGGCTGGAAGGGGCTGATTCTGTCTCTGGCGGTGATTATGTTCTCTTTCGGCGGGCTGGAGCTGATTGGCATTACCGCCGCCGAAGCGCGCGATCCGCACAAAAGCATCCCGAAAGCGGTCAACCAGGTGGTGTACCGAATTTTACTGTTTTATATCGGTTCGCTGGTGGTTTTGCTGGCCTTGTATCCGTGGGTTGAGGTGAAATCTGACAGCAGTCCATTCGTGATGATTTTCCACGATCTCAACAGTAATGTGGTGGCTTCGGCGCTGAATTTTGTCATTCTTGTGGCATCACTCTCGGTTTATAACAGCGGCGTCTATTCCAACAGCCGGATGTTGTTTGGCCTCTCTGTGCAGGGGAATGCGCCGACGTTTCTGACCCGTGTCAGTCGTCGCGGTGTACCGGTGAATTCACTGCTGCTCTCAGGCGCTATCACTTCGCTGGTGGTGCTGATCAACTATCTGCTGCCGAAAGAGGCTTTTGGTCTGCTGATGGCGCTGGTGGTGGCGACGCTGCTGCTGAACTGGATTATGATCTGCCTTGCACATCTGCGTTTTCGCGCGGCGATGCGTCGCAAAGGGCGCGACACACAGTTTAAAGCGCTGTTGTACCCGGCAGGGAACTACCTTTGTATTGCCTTTCTGGCGATGATTCTGGTGCTGATGTGTACTATCGACGATATGCGTTTGTCAGCTCTGCTGCTGCCGGTGTGGGTCATCTTTCTGTTTGCGGCGTTTAAGCTTTCCCGTAAGTCGTAACCTGATTTGCCCGGTCGCGAGCGCTGACCGGGCAACCGTGCTTACCCTGTAACGGCGTTATTTCGTGAAGACGCCCGCCAGCGAGCGAATATCATTGCCGGTTGGCGACTGATGAATACGTAAACCGAACTCTTCCACCACCGCAAAAATATGGTCGAAAATATCAGCCTGAATACTTTCATATTCCAGCCAGACAACGGTATTGGTAAACGCGTAAATCTCAATCGGTAAACCATGATCGTCCGGGGCAAGCTGGCGCACCATGAGCGTCATATCTTTACGAATTCGCGGGTGATTACGCAAATATTCGTTCAGATAAGCTCGGAACGTCCCGATATTGGTCATTCGCCGGTGATTTAATACCGATTCAGGCGCATCCAGTTGTTTATTCCATTCATCGATTTCCTGATGACGCGTATCCAGATAGGGTTTCAGCAGGTGTGCTTTATACAGCCGCTGTTTTTCGTCGTCATCGAGAAAATGAATGCTGGTGGCATCCACACTGATGCTACGTTTAATTCGTCGACCGCCCGACGCTGACATACCGCTCCAGTTTTTAAAGGAGTCGGAGACCAGCGACCAGGTAGGAATTGTGGTGATGGTATTATCCCAGTTGCGGACTTTAACCGTCGTCAGGCCAATATCAATGACTGCGCCGTCTGCGCCATATTTCGGCATCTCCAGCCAGTCGCCCAACTTAAGCATGTCGTTAGCGGAAAGCTGAATACCGGCGACCAGTCCGAGAATAGGGTCTTTAAAGACTAACATCAGCACTGCGGCCATCGCCCCCAGACCGCTTATCAGAATAGCAGGAGATTGACCAATCAACAGCGAGATCATCAAAATGCCGACCAGAATCGCGCCAATCAGCTTAATGCCCTGAAATATCCCTTTGAGCGGGAGTTGGGAAGCCGCAGGTATTTTTTGTGACAGGTTTAAAATGACGTCCAGTAAAGAGAAAAGCGACAAAAGGGCATACATCATGATCCACAACTGCGCGCAGGTGGTCAGAATTTCCGCCGCTTCACTGCCTTTTTGCAACCACAGCGCTGCCTGAATATTGACGATAATCCCCTGAAGGGTAAACGCCAGGCGGTGGAATAATTTATTCTGGGTAATGATTTGCAGCCACAGGCGGGAACTGGCGGTGGCGCGCTTTTCAAATGTGCGCAGTACAATCCAGTGCAGAATAATATGCACAATGACGGCGGTGAGAAAAATAATACCGAAAATCATCACCAGCGACGTGGTGTGATTCATCTCAATACCCGCTAACTCTTCGACCTGGGTAATTAATTCCTGCATAACCTCTCCTTTATAAAACAGCGGTCAATGATGACCGCTGAGGGAAAATTATGCAAATTGCGGGGTAATTACACTTCGGTGAGCGTGGTTTCCAGCGGCAGGCGAGATTTTGGCAGAGACGCGTTGAAATCTTCCACGCTGTGATGCCCAACCGGAACCACCACTACGCTGGTAAAGCCTTTTTCTTTCAGACCAAATTCGGCATCCAGAATGGCGGCGTCGAAACCTTCGATAGGCACCGCGTCCAGGCCCATCGCGCCTACGCCTAACAGGAAGTTACCGACGTTCAGATAGACCTGCTTTGCCATCCAGTGCGCGTCATCTTTCAAATCCTTACGGTGCATGTCGGCAAAGAAAGTCCGGCCTTTGTGGTTGGCGGCTTTCGCCTCCGCATTGGCAAAACGCCCATCAGCTTCTTCCTGATCGACCACGCGTTCAAGCCATGCGTCATCCATTGCTGTTTTGGCGCAGAACACCACCACATGCGAGGCATCAAGCATTTTGCGCTCGTTGAAGACGTAGTTACCGGCGGCGGATTTTGCGACACGCGCTTTGCCTTGTGCGGTGCTGGCGACAATAAAGTGCCACGGCTGAGAGTTGGTGCTGGACGGGCTGTATTGCAGCAGCGTTTTGATTTTTTCAGCTTCTTCAGCGGTCAGTTTTTTATTTGGGTCGAATGCCTTAGTCGAGTGACGTTTTAAGGCAACTGAAACGATATCCATAACTACTCCCGATTGGTTTTGATATTCGCAGGGTACAAGGTTCTCTGGACGATGATAAGCGTAAAAAGACGAAAACAGTTATCGTCATTCACGACTAATCAAACGGGGCGGATCCGTTTCTGATCGCGTTTGGGCAGGCCATCGACCACTAAATGCCAGGACTCGTTCACCAGTTCTTCCAGCAACGACTCGTTGATGTCATCGCCGGGGGCGACGGAAATCCAGTGCTTTTTGTTCATGTGATAGCCGGGGGTGATGCTGGGATAAATCTGCTGATTTAACAGCGATTTTTCAGGATTTGCCTTCAGGTTGATCACCGTGCGGCGGTTCAGTTCAGTGACAATCATAAAGATCTTGCCGCCGACTTTGAAAACGTCGTACTCCGGGCCAAACGGCCAGCAGTGTTCGGTAAACGGAAACGCCAGCGCCAGGCGCTGTGCGCAATTGCGCAGCGTTTGTTGGTCCATCAGATTTCCTCGCGGGTGAGGGCGCGCCACATGGCTTCAAAGCCCAGAGAGATAAATTCACTGGCACGCTCCGGTTCGCGGGTGGCAAATTCCATTGTCGTTTCCGCCAGCGTCAGAAACAGTGCGTCGCCGAAAGCACGATATTCATCGGACATAAAGACCGGCAGCACTGAACGGTGGCAAAGATCGCGCAGTTCCGGAAACAGATCGTCGGCTTTTTGTTCCGTTTCTTTAGTGATTTTTTCGCTGACCGCTAACTGGCGAATGGCGCGGTGACCCTGGGTGTTGTTGATTCCCCAGTAAATGTAGCTGCTCCAGATGTAGAAAGTCAGCGCTTTGGCGTCAGTGACCGAACGATCGAGCCTGGCAATCATCGACTGGCAAAGATTCTGTTTGAGATAAAGGTAAAGTTCGTTGATTAACTCGTCTTTCGTCGCGAAATAGCGAAATAAAGTTCCTTCGGCGACACCTGCATTGCGGGCAATCACTGCGGTGGAGGCCGCGATCCCGGATTGCGCGATTGCCGTGGTGGCGGCTTCCAGTAATGCCTGTTTTTTGTCTTCACTCTTCGGACGAGCCACTACACTTTACCCTTAAGTTTGTCTAAAAATGTGATTGAAACACGGCCCTTGCAGCGCCGCAACGGTGAATGTCAAAGATTGAAAATCATCTTGACGTGAAATGTTCGGTTTCTATAATGAGTGCTTACTCACTCATAATCAAGAGTCAGTCGCGCAAACCATCGGACAGGGGCGTGTTTTCAGGTCAGGATATGAAGCGTCTCACAGTTTGTGTGGTTGTTATTATGCTCATTGCCAGTGCAGCAACGTTACCATTCGTCCTGAACGCGGGTTTCGGCCAGGCGCCGCAGGGCGCACAGCTTAGTCAGGTAGAACAATCTGCGAACTATCGGGACGGGCAGTTTCATAATCAGTTGCCCACGCCAGGCTTCACCGGAAATAAAAGTATGCTCGCGGCATGGTGGACGTTTTTGGTGGCGAAGCGTGAAAATGCGCGTCCAGCCCAGCCGCTGCCTCAGGTAGCGACCGATCTTGCCCGTCTGCCGATTGAACAGGAAACCCTGATTTGGCTGGGGCACTCCTCGTGGTATCTGCAACTGGGTGGCAAACGCATTCTGATCGACCCGGTGTTCAGTCACTATGCCGCACCCTTCTCGTTCCTTAACAAAGCCTTCGCGGGGCCGTATCCCTGGACGCCGGAGGCCATGCCGGACATTGATCTGCTGATCATTTCGCACGATCACTACGACCACCTGGATTACGCCACGATTCTTGGGCTGATGCCGAAGATAAAGCGTGTGCTCACGCCGCTGGGCGTTGGTTCGCATCTGCGCTACTGGGGAATGCGTGGCGATATCATCGAAGAGCGCGACTGGAACCAGTCCGTCAGGATTGACGATACCTTACTGATTCACATTCTGCCCGCGCGGCATTTTTCCGGTCGTGGCATCAAGCGTAATCAGACGCTATGGGCCAGTTTTTTGTTCGAAACGCCTGAACAAAAAATTTATTACAGCGGTGACTCAGGTTATGGCCCGCATTTCAGGGCGATTGGGGAGCAGTTCGGCAGTATCGATTTCGCCATTATGGAGAACGGTCAATATGACCAGGACTGGAAGTACGTCCATATGATGCCCGAAGAGACCGCTCAGGCCGCTGTGGATTTGCGAGCCAAAGCTGTCTTACCCGGCCATGCCGGACGCTTCGTGCTGGCAAAGCATACCTGGGATGATCCCTACAAACGACTGGCGCTCGCCAGCCGAAATAAAACGTACCGTCTGCTCACGCCAATGCAAGGGGAACCGGTGATGCTGGGCGATCCCGGGCAGCCGTTCACTCTCTGGTGGGATCAGATGACAAATTTGCAGGAGAGGAGTTCCGAATGACCATTTCTGCTCAGGTTATCGACACGATTGTCGAGTGGATTGATGATAATTTGAATCAGCCGCTACGTATTGACGATATTGCGCGCCACGCGGGTTACTCCAAGTGGCATCTGCAACGTCTGTTTTTGCAGTACAAAGGGGAGAGTTTGGGACGTTATATTCGCGAGCGCAAATTGTTGCTCGCGGCGCGTGATTTACGCGAGTCCGATGAAAAAGTGTATGACATTTGTCTGCGCTACGGGTTTGATTCCCAGCAAACCTTTACCCGCATTTTTACCCGCACCTTTAATCAGCCGCCGGGGGCTTACCGTAAAGAAAACCACAGTCGGGCGCACTGAAATTCAAAAAAAACGGCGGCGGGGGTCACTCGCCTTAGTGAGCCAGCGAAAACCAGCGACGCCACACGTAGCGAATCACAAAATATTCGATGGCGCCAAGTGCCAGAAACCACAGACAAAACAGCAGTGTGTAAAGCTGGTTGAGATCCATTAAGTGAAAGGTCACAACCAGCTTTTTCGCCAGCACCAGTCCCAGTGAGGGGGCCGGAAGCAGCAGACAGGAGAGGAAAGCCATCAGCAGAATACCGGCGATGGTCATCAGTGATTCAAGCGGGTGTTTCATGGCATTGTTAAACTTGAGTTAAAAAGCCATTGTCCGGGATCTTCTCTGCTAACGCAAACCCCGTACCGCTTACCCTGCCCAGATCTCACAATGTTTTTTCACCAGCCCGATTAACGAACCGCCTTCGGCAACGAAATTACGCATGGTTTGCGCTTCGTTTACGCCGTTTTTCACCTGTCGGATTAAGGCCTCGATGGCGCTGGCAGCGCCCAGTTTATCCGCGGACGGCGCCACGTTTTCCAGCAAGCGCAGCGTGTCATCTGAGATGGTGCGATGTTCACCGGTATGGACGTCGGTCAGAATACCTTCCAGCCCGAAGCGGCAGGCCTGAAACCGATTGAATTTGTAGAGCAAGTAATCCCGTTCCTGATGCTTGAACGGACGTTCGGTCAGCAGCCAGTGGGCGGTAGCCTGAAGTAATCCGGCCATATTCACGGCATGAGAGAGGGTCAGCGGGGTGTCCATCACGCGCACTTCAACGGTGCCAAAATGCGGGCCAGGACGGATATCCCAATGCAAATCTTTAATGCTTTCTATCATGCTCGTATAGCTAAGACGTCGGAACAACCCTTCAAACTCTTGCCAGTTGCTGACCCACGGCATCGGGCCGTTATCCGGAAAACCAGAGAAAATATTCAGACGCGATGAGGCAAAACGGGTGTCGGAACCCTGCATATAGGGTGAAGCGGCAGAGAGGGCAATAAAGTGCGGAACAAAGCGTGAGAGCCCGTGTAGCAGATAGATAGCGTCGTCACCGCTGGCGCAGCCGATGTGAACATGCTGGCCGAATACCGTCGCCTGCTGAATGAGATAGCCAAAGTTTTCCAGCGTGCGCAGGTAACGCGGGTTGTCGCACACTTCCTGGCGCTGCCATTTCTGAAACGGGTGCGTGCCGCCGCCGCAGATTTCAATGTGGTGTTCGCCAGCGGCTTTAAGGATCACCTGTTGCATGGCGGAAAGCTGGGCGGCGGCCTGATCGATGTTGTGACAAACATCTGTCGCTATCTCCAGCATACTTTCAGTGATGTCGTGCTTGACCTCTCCGGCGCTCACCTGGTCTTTGACCGCTGCAATCAGCGTTGAAGAGTCCTGGCTCAGGTCATAGCTTGGCGGGGTAACCACCTGCATTTCCAGTTCAATGCCGAGGGTGTACGGGTCAGAAACGTGAAAATCGGGTAGTGGCATGATATTCGCTTCTCCTGGGTTTCTCATCAGTATAGAGCGACAGGGCTATTCGCGGCGGGGACGGAAATCTGAAAGCGAGGCTTTGATGCAGGATCAGGAACTGCTATAACCAGAATTTACCGTTGCGTAAGGAGTGAACTGTGCCAGAGATAAATGAATATGGTCAGACGGTAGGGGATGCGTTGCCGGACTGGCATGGCGCGTCTGTGCTGGAGCGAGTCGTTCTTAATGGTCGCTGGTGTCGTCTTGAGCCGCTCGATCCGAATCGTCATGCCGGGGATTTATTTGATGCTTACGCGCAGGCCAGTGACGAGCGGGACTGGACGTGGATGGCAAGCCATCGCCCGGACAGTCTGGAAGCCACGCACCACTGGCTTTGCGGAAAAGCGAACGATGAGACGCTGGTGCCTTTCGCGGTAGTCGACATTCGTTCTGATCGTGCGGTGGGGCTGGTTTGCTATATGGCAATCGAACGTGAACATGGTTCGGTGGAAATTGGGCACGTCACCTGGTCGCCGCGCATGAAAAATACCGTACTGGGTACGGAGGCTATCTGGCTGTTATTGCAGTATGCGTTTACGCAAGGCTATCGTCGCGTGGAGTGGAAATGTGATTCTCTCAATGCTGCCTCGCGCCGGGCGGCTGAGCGGTTAGGGTTTGTTTTTGAAGGTCGTTTTCGCCAGAAAATTGTGCGCAAAGGACGTAATCGGGACAGCGACTGGCTGTCGATGATTGACGGTGAGTGGCCTGAGTGTGACCGTGCATTACAGCGCTGGTTAGCTCCGGAGAATTTTGACGCGCAGGGTCAGCAGATAAAAACCCTGGCGCAGTGCCAGGGGCAATAAGCACTCTCCGCTCTGAAAACAGGGCGGAATGTTTTTAGCGTTGCTCTGTGCAGGGGGGCGGGAACAAGGTGATCACCGCGTCCTGCAGCCGCATCCAAAAAACGTTGACTTCATGATGGGCGAAGTTTGGTGAAAATTCAGGTAATAAGCGGAGTGTTAGCTGCGTGGCCGTCAGTGCAGTCACTTTCGCGCTCGCAAATCCCGGCCGCGAAAGCGCCCATCTGGACAGTGCTTTAAATACGCTCTCTTTGGCTGAAAAAGCCAGCGTCAGGGCGAGAGGAAAGGGGAGCGCGCAGGCACGAAGAATCTGTTCTTCGTCTTGATCGACAAGAGAAGAACACACTTCAATTGCCGTCTGCGGCGTAAAAAGCGTTTCGATATCTATTCCTACAGGCTGGCGGGAAACCACCGCCAGTGCGGTGGTTGCGCTGTGGCTGATACTGCCAGAGAGCCCATCCGGCCATAACGGCTGGCGCTGTTCGCCGATTTCTGGCACCTGCTTATGACCCACCTCACGTAACGCATAAACGGCGGCAATACGCCCGGCCAGATGCTCGGCTTTACGTTTACGCCCGGCATGCGCCAGTTGGACATGGTGGGGCAGCCACAGCAGATCGCGATCATGGAAAGTGTCTGGCTCAAACGCGACAAGATGCAGCGTGTGGTCAGCAAAACGCAGAGGGGTATGAGTGAATTTCATGGCGTTATGAACCCCCTCCCCGGGCAGGGGAGGGGTTGTCGCCTCAGAAGTGCGTATTGACGCTCAGGTACCACGTACGCCCTGGTTCGTTGTAGGTGTACGCGCCCGCGCCAGCCATGAAGGCACCGGTTTTGGTGTCACTCACAGTTTGCGCATTCCCTTCACGCCACAGGCGTTTGTCAAAGACGTTGTCCACACCGCCGGTCAGACTGACGTTTTTGGTTACGTCCCAGGTCGCGCTCAGACCGACAATACTGTAGGGGCTGATGGACTGCTTATCCGTACCGGTGACCGGCTTACCCTGGTAATCGTATTTCTTCGGCTCTTGTTTGCCGTACCAGGTAAAAGTGGATTGCAGGGAGACATCCTGATGTACCTGCCAGCTCAGCGTTGAGTTCAGCGTGTACTCCGGAATAATCGACAAGCGTTCGCCGGTCTCTTTATTTTTGCTCTGCAACATATAGGTAATGTTGTTCGTCCAGTTAACAGTATCGCTAACCGGTACGTTCAGCGTCCCTTCCAGACCTTCGACCACCGCTTTAGGTACGTTTTCCCACTGGTAAATGTCGGTGTAGGTGGTTGTTTTCCCGCTGGTAATTGATGTGCGGCTCAGTGGCGCGGTACCGGCTTCTATTTTGTTACGATAATCGTTGCGGAACCAGGTGACACCCGCCAGCCAGCCGTCACGTTTGAACTCAAGGCCAATCTCTTTGTTGATGCTGGTTTCGGCTTTCAGGTCATCGTTACCCATCATGTAACAGCCAATGCCCGTTGAGGCTCCCGTGGCGTAACAGCCCTGACCTTTACTGTACAGAATGTAATTCGGGTTGGTTTGATACAGGCTCGGCGCTTTATACGCCCTGGCGATACCCATTTTCAGGGTGAAGTCGTCGCCCAGACCTTGTGACAGGTTGAGTGACGGACTCCAGTTGTTACCCACGATGCTGTGGTGATCGAAACGCAGGCCCGGTGTCAGCATGGTGCTGTCAGTCAGCTCCATGTTGTTTTCCGCAAACAGCGAGAAAATTTCCGCTTTTGAGTAAGGGCTGCGGTCCGTGCTGCTGATGCCAGGAATGTTGCCACCCATGAAAGTCTGGGAGTTAGAGAGCTGATCTTTCATGCGTTGTTGGGTCCATTCGGTCCCCAGCGTCAGGTTCTGATTCACCAGCCAATCGAACGGTACGCTCACTTCGCTGTGCAGCGTCACGTCGTTCAGATCGGCATCGACATATTTTTGTCCCGCTTTCGGATCGAAGATCCCTTCAGTGCCGCCCGCCAGGCCTTCTGGTGTGCGGGAATTACGGGTATGTTCGTACTGCACCCAGTTAGTGGTGGTGACACCGTTATCCCAGCCGCCATTCCAGGTCAGGGCGTAGTTTTGACGGTAGAGGCGGTTAGTCTCTTTGCCGTAATTGTCTTTTACCAGTTGGTTGGTGTTCGTGTTCTGTGTGTCTCCGGCGTAGAGGTTACCCTGGCGGCTGTAACCCGCTTCCAGTTCGAGGGATTGCATCGGCGCGAAGTCCCAGCGCACCACGCCGTTAATGTCTTTATTGATGACGCCTTCACGGCCGGCGGGCAACGTGTCTGCATAGCTGCCGGTACGCTCTGACTGATGGCCCTGGTTGATATCACGCGCATCGGCCTGGGTTTTATCCAGGTTACCAAACAGGCGGAAGCTGAACTCTCCGCCCAGAGGGCCGTTCAGGCTAAAGTTAGTGCGTTTGGTCGCGCCTTCATCTTTGTGCTCTGGCGCGTTGAAATAGGTGTTCCACGAACCGTGCCACTCGTTGCTGCCTTTTTTGGTGATGATATTGACAACACCACCGGCGGCGCCGTTACCGTAACGCGCTGCGGCAGGGCCCCGCAGGACTTCGATGCGTTCGATCATTTCCGGCGGCACCCACGACGTATCACCACGGGTATCACGCTCGCCGCGCCAGCCGAGCCGCACAGAGTTACGGCTGGTTACCGGCTTGCCGTCAATCAGGATGAGGGTGTTTTCGGGGCCCATTCCGCGGATGTCAATCTGACGGTTATTCCCGCGCTGGCCGCTGGTTGAGTTCCCGGTCAGGTTCACGCCGGGCATGGTACGGATGATTTCAGCGACATCGCGAGCGGGCGGATTTTTACGAATTTCGTCCGCAGTGATTGTCGATACGCCTGGTGCCTGCAAGTTCTGCTGGGCGGCGGTGACCACGATGGTATCTTCATGAGAGGCGGCAGTGCTATCGGTTGTCTCTTCTGCCATAGCAGGCAGCGCAACCCCGTAAATCCCTAAATTGACCAGTAAGGCCAGAGAATGAATCTTGTTGTTCATTGTATTTCCTGCTTTTCTTTAGCCACGAGTCCCAAATACCTGCGTTCTGCATTGGGTCCGATGTCGCCCGCCGCTGCGAAAACTCTCCATTCCTGAAAACCCCACAGAGCGGTTGGTGAATATCTGTTCGCGCTTCCCACAGCGCGACAATACGCTATTGCAAATGCAAATAGTTATCAATAATATTATCAATATATTTCATTAATCAGTGGAAATATTCACAATAAACATGGGGTTATGACGGTGACGGTAGGCAGTGAGTCCTGGTGGCAGTCAAAAAAGGGCCCTGAGTGGGCGCGTGAAGCAGATGGAAATTACCGGGTAACCTTCTGGTGGCGTGACCCACAGGGCAGTGAATGTTACTCAGCGATTCAGCGCGTCTGGGTGTATATCACCGGCGTCACTGACCATCATCAGAACGCCAGGCCGCAGACAATGCTGCGCATTGCCGGAACGGATGTCTGGCAGTGGCAGACGTCATTAAGCGCAAACTGGCGCGGCAGCTACTGTTTTATTCCTTCAGATCGAGAAGACGTTTTTGCCGGGCTGGAGCAGGGCGATGCTCCCGATCACGCCGCGTTACGCGAAGGGTGGCGGCAACTGCTACCGCAAGCCATTGCCGATCCGCTAAACCCGGTAAGCTGGCAAGGTGGACGCGGGCACGGTGTTTCAGCGCTGGAAATGCCACAGGCACCGGTTCAGCCGGGTTGGGACAATCCGCAACGCCCTACGACACCGCCAGGGGTTCTGCATTGGCACAGCGCACGTCTGGGCAATACGCGTCGGGTATGGGTCTTTACCACTGGTGACGCTAAAGCGGATGAACGGCCGTTGGCCATTCTTCTCGACGGAGAATTCTGGGCGGAGAGTTTACCCGTCTGGCCTGCGCTGACTTCGCTTACGCAGCGCGGCCAACTCCCTCCGGCGGTGTACCTGCTCATTGATGCGATCGATACCGCAAACCGTAACCACGAACTTCCCTGTAATGCCGATTTCTGGTTGGCGGTCCAGGAAGAATTATTGCCGCAGGTACGCGCTGTTGCGCCGTTTAGCGATCGTCCTGAGCGCACGTTGGTTGCGGGCCAGAGTTTTGGCGGGCTGTCATCGCTGTTCGCCGGGCTGAACTGGCCTGAACGTTTTGGCTGTGTGCTGAGTCAGTCCGGCTCGTACTGGTGGCCCCATCGTGGCGGTCAGCAGGATGGACTGATTATTGAACAACTTAAATCCGGCAGCGTGACGGCAAACGGGCTGCGGATCGTGCTGGAAGCGGGCGTCCGGGAGCCTGTTATCTTGCGCGCTAATCAGGCGCTTTACACACAACTACACGCGACACAGCAGTCGGTTTTCTGGCGTCAGGTTGACGGCGGACATGATGCGCTCTGCTGGCGCGGCGGACTTATGCAGGGGCTGATTGACCTCTGGGAACCGCTTCGCTGACAGCGCGATTTTCCACGACAGGAGTTGAGTATGGAATTCAGTAATCCCTTCGATAACCCGCAGGGACAGTTCTACATTCTGCAAAATTCACAGCAGCAGTTTAGCCTCTGGCCGCAGCAGTGTGCATTGCCAGCGGGCTGGCAGGTTGTGTGTGCGCCTCAGTCTCAGGAGAATTGTCAGCACTGGCTGGAACGTCACTGGGCCACGTTAACTCCCGGCCATTTTGCCGCAACGCAGGAGGTGAAATGAGCCAGCGTTTACCCCTTGTCGCCGCGCAACCCGGTATCTGGATGGCGGAAAAACTCACTTCGTTACCTTCTGCCTGGAGCGTGGCTCATTATGTGGAATTAACGGGTGAACTGGATGCGCCGCTGCTGGCGCGCGCCGTGGTCACAGGTATGCAACAGGTCGACACGTTACGGATGCGCTTTACCGAAGATAACGGCGATGTCTGGCAGTGGGTGGATGAAACTCTCACCTTTGCACAACCGCCAATAACCGATTTACGCGCCGTGGCAGATCCGCATAACGCGGCGCTGGCGCTGATGCAGGCCGATCTGGCGCAAAACTTACGTGTCGACGGTGGCAAGCCGTTGGCGCATCACCATTTCATACAGATTGGCGAGAATCACTGGTACTGGTATCAGCGCTATCATCATTTGCTGGTGGATGGCTTCAGTTTTCCCGCCATTACCCGCCAGATTACCGCGATTTACAGTGCCTGGCGTCGGGGAGAGATGACGCCAGCGTCCCCGTTTTCGCCGTTTTCAGACGTAGTGGAAGAGTATCAGCGCTATCGTCAAAGTGAGGCCTGGCAGCGAGACGGCGCGTTCTGGGCTGAACTGCGTAAACAACTACCGCCGCCCGCGTCGCTTTCGCAGGCAGCGTTGCCTGGACGCACGGCGACATCCGCCATTTTACGTATGAAGCTGAATGCTCCGGAAGGCGCATTTCGCCAACTGACGGCACAACTGCCGGATGTGCAGCGCACCGATCTGGCACTGGCGCTGGTGGCGCTCTGGCTGGGGCGACTGTGTAACCGAATGGAATATGCGGCCGGATTTATCTTTATGCGACGCATGGGATCGGCGGCGCTGACCGCCACCGGACCTGTGCTCAATGTCTTACCGCTGGCGGTCCGTATTGATGCCTCAGAAAATCTGGCGACGCTGGCGAAACGGCTCTCCGCTCAGCTTAAGATAATGCGTCGCCACCAGCGTTATGATGCCGAGCAAATCGTCCGTGACAGCGGGCGTGCGGCCGGGGAAGAGCTGCTGTTTGGCCCGGTATTCAATATCAAAGTCTTCGATTATCAACTGGACATGCCTGGCGTTGTGGCACAAACCCATACGCTGGCAACAGGACCGGTTAACGATCTGGAGCTGGCGCTGTTCCCTGATGAAGAGGGCGGTCTGAGCGTTGAGCTTCTCGCCAACCAGCAACGTTACGACGAAGCAACGCTCCGCCAGCATGCGTCGCGTCTGATGGCGCTCATCGAACAGTTTGCCGTAAACCCGGCGCTGCGTTGTGGTGACGCCGATATGCTGCTGCCGGCTGAATATCAACAAATTGAACAGATCAATGCGACAGCGGTTGAAATCCCGTCCACTACGCTGAGTGCGCTGGTGGCAGAACAAGCCAGAAAAACCCCGGATGCGACCGCGCTGGTGGATGCTCGCTATCAGTTCAGCTACCGTGAAATGCGTGAGCAGGTGGTGGCGCTGGCCCATGTGCTTCGTGAACACGGCGTGCAACCGGGGGATAGTGTGGCGGTGGCGCTGCCGCGCTCCGTCTTTCTGACGCTGGCGCTGCACGGCATTGTGGAGGCCGGAGCGGCCTGGCTACCGTTAGACACCGGATATCCGGACGATCGCCTGCGGATGATGCTGGAGGACGCGCAGCCGACGCTGCTCATCACCACGGCGGAACAGCGCCCGCGTTTCAGCGATATCCCTGGACTGGAAAGCCTGTGTTATAGCGCACCGCTGGCGACGCGGGATGACGCGCCGCTTAATCTTTCGCAACCGCAGCATACCGCTTACATCATCTTTACCTCCGGTTCAACGGGCAGACCCAAAGGGGTCATGGTCGGGCAAACCGCCATCGTTAACCGTCTGCTGTGGATGCAAAACCAGTACGTTTTGACGGCGAAGGATGTGGTGGCGCAAAAAACACCGTGCAGCTTTGACGTTTCCGTGTGGGAGTTTTTCTGGCCGTTTATTGCAGGGGCAAAGCTGGTAATGGCTGAACCCGAAGCGCATCGCGATCCGTTGGCCATGCAGCGGTTTTTTGCTCACTACGGGGTGACGACCACGCATTTTGTGCCATCGATGCTGGCGGCGTTTGTGGCATCTCTCACCCCGGAGAGCGCCCGCGAAAACTGCGCCACGCTCACACAGGTATTTTGCAGCGGTGAGGCACTGCCTGCCGATTTATGCCGTGAATGGGAGCAACTTACGCACGCCCCACTGCATAACCTGTATGGCCCAACGGAGGCAGCGGTAGACGTGAGCTGGTATCCGGCCTGGGGGAATGAACTGGCAAGGGTCAGCGGTAGCAGCGTGCCGATTGGTTTTCCGGTCTGGAATACCGGGCTGCGGATCCTCGATGCCATGATGCGCCCGGTTCCGGTCGGCGTGGCGGGGGATCTCTATCTGACGGGGATCCAACTTGCGCAGGGTTACCTTGGCAGGCCGGATTTGACGGCGAGCCGTTTTATCGCCGATCCGTTTGTACCCGGTGAGCGCATGTACCGTACTGGCGACGTTGCGCGCTGGCTGGAAAATGGCGCGGTGGAGTATCTTGGGCGCAGTGATTTTCAGCTTAAGATCCGCGGTCAGCGTATTGAATTGGGTGAGATCGATCGCGTGATGCAAGCCCTGCCGGATGTTGAGCAGGCGGTGGTTCACGCCTGTGTGTTTAATCAGGCGGCGGTTACAGGCGGCGATGCTCGCCAGCTGGTTGGCTATCTGGTTTCGCAGTCAGGACTTCCGCTGGATATCCCCGCGCTACAGGCGAGACTTCGCGAAAAACTCCCGCCACATATGGTGCCGGTGGTGTTGCTGCAACTGGCGCAACTGCCGCTCAGCGCTAACGGGAAACTGGATCGTAAGGCCCTGCCCATGCCTGAACTGACGCAGCGCGCCAAAGGCCGGGCTCCTTTGCCGGGCAGCGAAACGATAGTGGCGAAAGCGTTCAGTGAACTCCTGGGTTGTGAGATCAACGACATTGAGGCCGATTTCTTTGCGCTGGGCGGTCATTCATTGCTGGCAATGAAACTGGCTGCACAATTGAGCCGGTCTTGCGACCGTCAGGTGACGCCAGGCCAGGTAATGGTGGCCTCTACGGTAGGACAACTGGCTGACCTGCTGGAGACGGATGATGATGCACAAGCCCAGCGACTGGGATTTGAAACGCTGTTACCGCTGCGTAAAAGCGACGGCCCGACGCTGTTTTGTTTCCATCCGGCGTCGGGTTTTGCCTGGCAGTTCAGCGTGCTGTCACGCTATCTTGATGCTCGCTGGACAATTATGGGCATACAGTCTCCGCGTCCACAGGGTCCGATGCAAACGGCTGAAAATCTGGACGCGGTGTGCGAACGGCATCTGGCGACGTTGTTGGAACAGCAACCGCACGGGCCCTATTATCTGCTGGGATATTCTCTTGGCGGCACCCTCGCGCATGGTATCGCCGCACGTCTGCGGACACGGGGAGAATCGGTCGCGTTCCTCGGACTTCTGGATACCTGGCCGCCGGAGACGCAACACTGGTCAGAGAAACAGGCCAACGGTCTGGATCCAGAAGTACTGGCGGAAATTGACCGCGAGCGGGAAGCGTTTTTGGCTGCGCAGCAGGGGAACGCCTCTGGCGAATTGTTTAGCACGATTGAAGGGAATTATGCGGATGCCGTTCGCCTACTGACAACTGCGCATAGCGTTCCTTTTGATGGACGCGCGACGTTGTTTGTGGCTGAGCGAACGTTGCCAGAAGGCGTTAACCCGGAGCGTAGCTGGGCACCGTGGATTAACGATCTGGATATTTACCGTCAGGATTGCGCCCATGTTGATATTATTTCGCCAGCGGCATTTGAGAATATAGGGCCAATTATCGCCCGTCTGCTTAATTAACCTTCATGATTGCTGATGAATAATTCAGCATGCCGCATGTAACCCTCCGTAACAAAAAGCAACATTCATTGTTGCGGAGGGGTTTATATCATCACCTGATTTTTCGCACTGTTCAGAAGATTCCTATAAGAGAGCTAAATTCCGAATTCAGTATTATTAATGTGTTAGAGGGGAATGAGTGTTTCAGATTATTCTGTAGTTCTGTTAGGATATTCTTAGGACTACTCTCCTTGAAATCTGCTGCAGGATACACAGCATGCCGTCACTCAACGTTAAGTACGATAAAAATTCGGAATTTCCTGGCTATCCGTTGCACACGGCCCAGAGTAATGAAATCGATTTGTTAAACCTGATTGATGTTTTATGGAAGGCAAAGAATCGCATTATTGCTGGGGTATTCGCGTTTGCGTTTATCGGTCTTTTGATCTCTTTTCTGTTGCCACAGAAATGGACCAGTGAGGCTGTCGTGACACCTGCAGAACCTCTTCAGTGGCAGGAACTGGAAAGAACGATGACGACGTTACGTGTGTTGGATCTTGATGTAGGTCTTGATCGTGACAGCGTCTTCAATCTTTTTATTAAAAAGTTTCAGTCGCTTTCACTGCTGGAAGAGTATTTGCGATCATCACCTTATGTGATGGATCAGCTAAAGGGTGCCAACATTGATGAGTTGGATTTGCATCGGGCGATTGTTGCATTGAGCGACAAAATGAAAGCCGTAGATCGTAATGCGACGCAGAAAAATGGCACGCCGCTGTATACTTCATGGTCATTGAGTTTTACTGCGCCGACAAAAGAAGAAGCGCAACAGGTATTGGCTGGTTATATCCAGTTTATCTCTGATCGGGTAGTGAAAGAGTCGCTGGAAAATATCCGCAATACGCTGGAATTCAAAACCCGTTATGAGACAGAGCGGCTGGAATTTGACCAGGTAAAACTGAGGAACCAATTGAATGCGAATATTCAGCGCCTCAACTACTCGCTGGAAATTGCCAATGCCGCAGGGATTAAGAAGCCGGTTTACAGTAACGGCCAGGCCGTAAAAGACGATCCTGATTTCTCTATTTCACTGGGGGCCGATGGCATTCGGCGCAAGCTGGAAATAGAAAAGTCAGTGACAGATGTTGCGGAGCTGAACGCCGAAATAAGAAATCGTCAGTTCTATGTTGAAAAACTGGAGTCGGTAAATATCAGCGATGTGAACTTCTCACCGTTCAAATATCAGCTCGCGCCTTCATTTCCAGTGAGCAAAGAGGGGCCGGGTAAAATGATAGTCGTTGTGCTGGCGGCATTTCTGGGTGGGCTAGTCTCCTGTGCAGGCGTATTGTTCCGTCATGCGATGGCGTCCCGCAAAATGGACGAAGCCATTGCGATGGAAGAACGCCTGGTCTGATTGCGCGTGCGCCGGAGGGAGGGCTCTCCGGCTGTGATTCAACGGCGACCGAGCGGTACAATCAGCGGTGTGCCCGCCACCGGATCGTCGATAATCGTGCAACGTAACCCGTAGATTTTTTCAATTAATTCTGCCGTGACGATGGCCTTTGGCGAACCCTCGGCGACAATTTTTCCTTCACGCAGTGCAATCAAATGGGTGGCATAACGGCAGGCCTGATTAAGGTCATGCAGTACGGCGGCGAGGGTGTAGCCCTTCTCGCGGTTCAGGTCACTCAGCAACTCCAGCAGATCGATTTGATGGCTGATATCCAGCCAGGTGGTCGGTTCATCAAGCAGCATGATTGATGTTTCCTGGGCCAGAACCATAGCTATCCATGCCCGTTGACGTTGACCGCCGGAAAGCGTGTCCACACTTTGACCCGCCAGATGCGTAATGCCGGTAGCATGCATCGCCTGCGTCACAGCCTCTTCATCCTCTTTACGCCAGCGAGTAAACAGCGGTTGATGAGGATAGCGTCCACGCGCCACCAGCTCTTGCACCGTAATATCCCCCGGAGTGGTGGCGTTTTGCGCCAGCAGGCCGATTCGGCGGGCGACCTCTTTACTGGGGTAGCGATGTATCGGTTCGCCATCCAGCCAGACGTGACCGTGTGCTGGCGTCATAAGACGGCTCAGCGTGCGCAACAGCGTCGACTTCCCGCAGCCGTTTGGCCCAATAATCGCGGTGAAATGGCCGTCGGGAATGGAGACATTCAGATCTTCGGCTACAGTAAATTTTCCATAACCCAGCGTTAACTGGTCGCCACGCAAACGGGCTACTGATTCGGTCATTTTTTGCGGGACTCCTGAATTAACAAGGCGATAAGGTAGATACCGCCGAGGCTGACGGTGACCACACCCACCGGAAGCTGGTAAGGCATGAGCAGTTGCTGTGCGCACAGGTCGGCGACCAGCAGTAGCAGCGCGCCGCAGAGTGCGGCCTGGGTCAATCCCCAGCGTGCAGTGCCACTCAGACGGCGGGCGATATGCGGCGCGACGAGCGCAATAAAGGAAATAGGACCCGCCAGCGCAGTGGCGGCGGCGGTTAACACAACGGCGACCAGCATCATCGCGAGCCGTGAGCGCTCCACGCTGACCCCCAGCGCGCAGGCGCTGTCATCGCCCATCTCCAGCAGGCGCATGCGGCGCACCAGCAGCCCGGCCCCGATAAGCATCAGGATAATGATCGGCGCGGAAGGCCAGGTTTTCGCCCAGGTCAGGCCGTTCAGCGATCCGGCGTTCCACAATCCCGCGCTGAGCGCGGTTTCCAGTGACGCCTTCAGCAATAGCCAGGTATTAAACGCGACCAGCATGGCGCGCACGCCGATACCGATGATAATCAGACGAAAAGTTTCGATACCGTTGCGCCATGCAAGCAGCCAGACCACCAGTGATGTCAGAATGCCGCCGATCATGGCCGCCATCGCGATGGCCGTCAGATGTTGTCCAAACAGCACCATTGCGACCAGCACGCCGCTCCAGGCTCCGGTATTAAACCCCATTACGTCCGGGCTACCGAGCGGGTTACGCATCAGCGACTGAAAAATGGCCCCACTGACGCCAAGCGCGGCACCGATCAGTAACGCCATCAATACGCGTGGCAGACGCCATTCGGTCACCACCATCGTCATGCTTCGCGGCGCATCCCCTGCTAAGGCGGCGAAAATTTGTGGGAACTCCAGCGTCACCGCGCCGCTACGTAATCCCCAGAGCCCGAAGATAAGGCAACCCAACGTCAGCAACAGACAACTGATGAGCAGTCGACGCGATATGTGCATCATGCGGCACCTCGCGGACGGCGACGAACCAAAAAGATCAGCACTGGCGCGCCAATAAACGCGCTCACCACCGACACGCGCAGTTCACCGGGAACAATCAGGCGCCCGATGATATCGGCAAAAAGCAGCAGAGCAGGGGTTGCGAGCAAGGTAACAGGAAGCGCCCAGCGGTGATCGGCGCCTACCAGCCAGCGCGACATATGCGGCATCATCAGACCGATAAAAGCAATCGGTCCGACAACCGCCGTAGCGCAACCACATAAGACGGTGATGACGAACAGGCCGATGAGCTGTGTACGCGCGACTTTACTGCCAAGCGCTGTGGCGGTATCGCTGCCGAGACTCAGACTGTTCAGCGCGCGGCTGAGCATCAGGGCGGTGGCTCCGGCAATCAGCACCGGAACAATCACAACTTTAAGGGTTTGCAGCGTCCGGATATCCAGTGAACCTGCCTGCCAGAAACGAAGCTTGTCGTAGACATCCGGATTTAACAGGGCGATCCCGCTGGTGAGACCTTCCAGAACTGCGGCGAGTGCGACGCCTGCGAGCGTCAGACGCACCGGACTCAGTTGACCTCCACCCTGGCTGCCCGTAAATGCGACAACCAGTGAGGCTACCAGAGCGCCGATAAAGGCCATCATCAGTTGTTCCTGCGGAGTGGAAAAGCCAAACAGCGCTGCGCCCAGAACGATGGCGAAACTGGCCCCGGCATTCACGCCAAGCAGTCCCGGATCGGCCAACGGATTACGAGTTAGCGTTTGCATTAACGCGCCCGCAAGCCCCAGCGCACCTCCGGCCAGCAGTCCTGCGAGCGTTCGCGGCAGACGGGCATCCAGCACAATGGTGCAATCGGCGCTTTGACAGTTACCAGACAGCGCTTCCAGAACCACTGACGCCGGTAGCGGCTTTGCACCGATGGTCAAACTTAATGCCGTGGCGATAATCAGTAATAACAACAATCCGGGCACGGCAATGGCACGCGTCACGGAAACAGAACATGACATACTCAACTTCCCTGATAATGATATTAATTATCGTTATCGATCTTATTTTGTTATGTTAGCATGTGCAGCCATTGAATGGATAATGAAAAAAAGATCGCATTAAGGCGTTGTAATGAATCGACAATCCTGGCTGCTTAATCTCAGTTTGCTTAAAACACACCCGGCGTTTCGTGCCGTCTTTCTTGCCCGTTTTATCTCAATAGTCTCGCTCGGTCTGCTCGGTGTTGCGGTGCCCGTTCAGATTCAGATGATGACGCATTCCACCTGGCAGGTGGGCCTCTCGGTGACTCTGACCGGTAGCGCGATGTTTGTCGGACTGATGGTGGGCGGTGTTCTGGCCGATCGCTATGAACGCAAAAAAGTGATTCTACTGGCGCGCAGTACCTGCGGTATGGGCTTCATCGGTCTGTGTCTGAATGCCATGTTGCCAGCCCCCTCGCTGATGGCGATTTATCTGCTGGGAGTGTGGGATGGCTTTTTTGCTTCGCTCGGCGTGACGGCGTTACTGGCGGCGACTCCCGCGCTGGTCGGGCGTGAAAATCTGATGCAGGCTGGAGCGATCACCATGCTAACCGTGCGTCTGGGCTCAGTGATTTCCCCTATGCTCGGCGGGCTATTGCTTGCCACGGGCGGCGTGGCGTGGAACTACGGCCTGGCCGCGGCAGGAACCTTTATCACCTTACTGCCGCTGCTGAGTCTGCCCATGTTACCGCCACCTCCACAGCCGCGTGAACACCCGTTGACGTCACTCCTGGCGGCGTTTCGTTTTCTGCTCGCCAGTCCGCTGATCGGCGGCATTGCATTGCTCGGCGGTTTGTTGACGATGGCAAGCGCGGTGCGAGTACTTTATCCGGCGCTGGCAATTAACTGGCAGATGTCGGCGGCGCAGATTGGCTTGTTGTATGCCGCCATTCCGCTTGGCGCTGCGGTGGGGGCGCTGACCAGCGGGCAACTGGCGCACAGCGTGCGTCCGGGGTTAATCATGCTGGTATCGACCGTCGGATCGTTTCTGGCGATTGGTCTGTTCGCGCTGATGCCTGTCTGGGGACTGGGTATCCTGTTCCTGGCGCTGTTTGGCTGGCTAAGCGCAGTCAGTTCCTTACTGCAATACACGATGCTACAAACCCAGACGCCGGAAAATATGTTAGGGCGCATCAATGGTCTGTGGACGGCGCAAAATGTGACCGGCGACGCCATTGGCGCGGCGCTATTAGGCGGGCTCGGGGCAATAATGACACCCGTAGCCTCGGCGAGCGTCAGCGGATTTGGTCTGGTGATTGCAGGGCTGTTGTTGCTGTTATTACTGGGGGAGTTACGTCGATTCCGGCAGACACCGCCGGAACCGCTATAACGTAAGGCTGGCCGGGCAGGGCGCAAGTCCCACCGGCATGGATGATTAAAACAGCGTAGAAAGACGCTCAAGCACTCGCATTGCGCTGTAATAATCCAGTCGGAATGATTCGGTTCCGAGGGCGTAGACCTGCTTGTTTTGCACCGCAGACAAATGCGCCAGCAGTGGGTTAGCGTAAATCGCCTGTTCGTCTTTCTCATCACCGGCAAACAGGAAGAGTGCTTCACCGTTCAGACCGGCAGCCAGATTCTCACCGCCAAGTTGAATAATATCGTGGCGTTTGCCCTGACTCTGGCTGGCCTGCAACCCTGCAGGCAATGTAGCCAGCGTGAACCCCAGTTGCTCCAGCATTTTTCCTTGTGCAGACTCCGGCGTCCACAGGTTCGCACTGTGAGCAGCGGCGGTGTAAACCAGCGCGCTGACGGGCTGGGGGGGTAACGTCAACTGCTGCTTAACGGTGGCTAACTGCTTATCGAACTCGACAATACGCGCAGCCGCTTGCTTTTCCTGGCCGGTAATGTCGCCCAGTTGCGTTAGCAGCGCCTGCCAGCTTTTATCGTCGTAATTGATGATGAGCGTGGGGGCAATCGTGGAAAGCTGATCGTAGAGCGCCAGCGCGGAATCACCGCCGGTCGCGCTAATCAGAATAAGATCGGGCATTTGCGCTGCCACGGCTTCCGCGCTCGGTTCACCGATATAAAGGCGGGTCAGTTTGCGTGCTTTTGCCACGTCGCTCCATTGACGTAAGAATCCCTGATCGTCAGCCACGCGGTTGTTTGGCGTGGTCGCACCGCTGGCAACGACAGGAGCATCAATTGCCAGTAACGACCCGGTAAGTGTAACGCTGGTGGAGACGATGCGTTCAGGCCTGTGTTCCAGCGTGTGGGTACCGCGAACATCCGTCACCTGGCGCGGCCAGTCAGCGGCGTGGGCTGAGGAGAATCCGAAAACGAAAAGCGTAACAATCAGGCCGGAGAGGGAAGGCAATCTCACAAAGCAGTTCCTGTGGTGAGTTATTAATGCTTCTCATTTTCATTATTAAGAAGAGAGGATGCAAGCGTTAGTCGCACTTTGTGTGACCACAAGAGTTGACATGTTGCCTGTTTGCTTTTAGGTTAGCGTCCGAAAATATAAATGATAATCATTATTAAAAACTTTATCATTTTGGAGGATGATATGGATACGTCTTTGGCCGAGGAAGTTCAACAGACCATGGCAACACTTGCACCCCATCGCTTTTTCTTTATGTCGCCGTATCGTAGCTTTACGACGTCAGGATGCTTCGCCCGCTTTAATGAACCTGCCGTTAACGGTGATTCGCCAGACAGTCCCTTCCAACAAAAATTACACAAGCTGTTTGCTGATGCCAAATCACAGGGCATTGCCAATCCGGTGATAGTTGGCGCCATTCCATTTGACACCCGACAGCCATCGTCACTGTTTATTCCCCGACGCTGCGAAACGTTTTCTCGTCAGGAAAAACAGCATTCTTCGCGTTACTTTACCGACCATCAGGCATTGAACGTCATAGCGCGCAGGGCAATCCCTGAGCAGGAGACGTTTGAAGCGATGGTTGCACGCGCCGCTGCGCTAACGGCAACGCCAGAAGTTGACAAAGTGGTGCTGTCGCGACTGATTGATATTACTACCGACGTCGAGATCGATAGTGGGGCGCTGCTGGAACGTCTGGTGGCGCAAAATCCATTTAGTTACAACTTCCATGTCCCGCTGAATGAGGGGGGCGTTCTGCTCGGAGCGAGTCCGGAACTGCTGCTACGTAAAGAGGGGGAACATTTCAGTTCGCTACCACTGGCCGGTTCCGCGCGTCGTCAACCTGATGACGTGCTGGATAGGGAGGCGGGAAATCGTCTGCTGGCGTCGGAGAAAGATCGCCATGAGCATGAACTGGTCACGCAGGCGATGAAAACCGTGCTGCGCGATCGCAGTCGCGATCTTCAACTGCCGACTTCTCCGCAACTCATCACCACTCCCACGCTCTGGCATCTCGGCACGCCGTTTGAAGGCAAAGCGAATGCCGGGGAAAACGCCCTGACGCTGGCCTGTCTGTTGCACCCGACACCTGCCCTGAGCGGCTTCCCCCATCAGGCGGCGAAAAAGTGGATTGCCGAACTGGAACCGTTTGACCGTGAGCTGTTCGGCGGCATTGTGGGCTGGTGTGACGCCGAAGGTAACGGCGAGTGGGTGGTGACCATCCGTTGCGCGAAGCTACATAAAAATCAGGTACGCCTGTTTGCGGGGGCAGGTATTGTCCCGGCCTCTTCGCCAGTGGGGGAATGGCGCGAAACCGGCGTCAAATTCTCAACCATGTTGAACGTTTTTGGACTGCATTAAGGAGCGATGATGAGCATTCCTTTCACCCGATGGCCAGACGAATTTGCCCGTCGCTATCGAGAAAAAGGGTACTGGCAGGATCTTCCGTTGACGGACATTCTGACCCGCCATGCCGAAAACGACCGGATAGCGGTGATCGAGGGGGAGCGCCAACTGAGCTATCGTGAACTGAATCAGGCGGCAGACAATCTTGCCTGCGCGCTCAGCCGTCAGGGGATTAAACCCGGGGAAACCGCGCTGGTACAGTTGGGCAATGTGGCTGAGTTATATATCACCTTCTTTGCCCTGCTGAAGCTTGGCGTCGTGCCTGTTCTGGCGCTGTTCAGTCATCAGCGTACCGAACTGACCGCCTACGCGAAGCAAATCGAGCCTGCGCTGTTAATTGCCGATCGCCAGCATGCGCTGTTTGCCAACGATGATTTCCTCAGCACCTTTATCGCGCAACACAATTCGGTTCGCGTGGTGCATTTACGCAATGACCAGGGTGAACACGGCCTGCAAAAGGCGATTAGCCAACCGGCAGAAGCGTTTGTCGCCACCCCGTCGCCTGCCGATGAAGTCGCTTACTTCCAGCTCTCCGGCGGTACCACCGGTACGCCGAAACTGATCCCACGCACCCATAACGATTATTACTACAGCGTGCGTCGCAGTAATGAAATTTGTCACTTTACTGCCGGGACCCGTTTTTTGTGCGCGATCCCTGCCGCCCATAACTACGCCATGAGCTCACCCGGTTCGCTGGGCGTGTTTCTTGCCGGTGGAACCGTCGTGCTGGCCGATGATCCGAGCGCCACGCTGTGCTTCCCGCTGATTGAAAAACATCAGATTAACGTAACGGCGCTGGTGCCGCCTGCGGTCAGCCTGTGGCTACAGGCGATAAGCGAGTGGGGGAGCAACGCGCAACTGGCGTCGCTCAGATTGTTGCAGGTTGGTGGAGCGCGCCTGTCCGCTTCGCTGGCTGCACGTATTCCGGCAGAAATCGGCTGTCAGTTACAGCAGGTTTTCGGTATGGCCGAAGGGTTAGTGAACTACACCCGTCTCGACGACACGCCGGAGCGCATCATCAATACCCAGGGGCGTCCGATGTGCCCGGATGACGAAGTGTGGGTGGCAGATGCCGATGGCAATCCGTTACCGCCAGGGCAAACCGGGCGTCTGATGACGCGCGGCCCATACACGTTTCGCGGCTACTACAAAAGTCCTCAACATAACGCCAGTGCTTTTGACGCTAACGGTTTTTACTGTTCTGGCGATCTGATCTCTATCGATCCGGATGGCTATATCACCGTACAGGGGCGTGAAAAAGATCAGATCAACCGCGGTGGCGAGAAGATCGCTGCGGAAGAAATTGAAAACCTGTTACTGCGCCATCCGGCGGTAATACATGCGGCGCTGGTCAGCATAGAAGATGAGCTGATGGGGGAGAAAAGCTGCGCCTGTCTGGTGGTGAAAGAACCGCTGCGCGCAGTACAGGTACGCCGCTTTCTGCGTGAGCAGGGCGTGGCGGAATTCAAATTACCTGACCGTGTTGAAAACGTTGAGGCATTGCCTCTGACGCCGGTCGGGAAAGTTGATAAAAAACAATTACGTCAGTGGCTGGCAACACGTCCGGCCTGAAGGAGAATACGCAATGGCAATTCCTAAACTGCAGGCTTACGCACTGCCAACCGCGCTCGATATTCCGGTCAACAAGGTGAACTGGACTTTCGATCCGGAGCGTGCTGCGCTGTTGATCCACGACATGCAGGACTATTTTGTCAGCTTCTGGGGCGAAAACTGCCCAATGATGGAACAGGTGATCGCCAACATCGCCGCGCTGCGCCGTTACTGCAAAGCGCACAACATTCCGGTCTATTACACCGCGCAACCGAAGGATCAGAGTGACGAAGATCGCGCCCTGCTTAACGACATGTGGGGCCCTGGGCTGACGCGCTCACCAGAGCAGCAAAAAGTGGTTGCGGCGCTGACGCCGGATGAAGCCGATAACGTGCTGGTGAAGTGGCGCTACAGTGCCTTTCATCGCTCACCGCTGGAACAAATGTTGAAACAAGCGGGACGTAATCAACTGATTATCACGGGGGTATATGCCCACATCGGTTGTATGACCACGGCAACGGACGCTTTCATGCGGGATATTAAACCGTTTATGGTGGCGGATGCGCTGGCGGATTTCAGCCGTGAAGAACACCTCATGTCGCTGAAATACGTTGCAGGACGAGCGGGCCGCGTAGTGATGACCCGGGAACTCCTGCCCGCGCCGATACCTGTAAGTAAAGAGGAATTGCGTGCAGTGATTTTACCGCTGCTCGATGAGTCTGATGAGCCGATGGATGGCGAGAATCTGATCGACTACGGTCTGGATTCGGTGCGGATGATGGCGCTGGCGGCGCGTTGGCGAAAAGTCCACGGCGACATTGATTTTGTGATGCTGGCGAAAAACCCGACGATAGATGCCTGGTGGGCGCTGCTCTCCCGTGAGGTGCGCGAATGACCGGATTCGATTTTCGCGGGAAAACGGTGTGGGTGACCGGTGCGGGTAAAGGAATTGGTTACACAACGGCGCTGGCGTTTGTTGAGGCCGGTGCGCAGGTCATCGGATTCGATTGCGAGTTTGCGCAGCCGAATTATCCGTTTACTACGGAAGTGATGGATGTGGCGGACGTCGGGCAGGTAGCCGCCGTGTGTCAGCGTTTACTGGCCCGGACCGAGCGGCTGGATGTGCTGGTGAACGCTGCCGGGATTTTGCGCATGGGCGCAACGGATGTGCTCACTCTGAACGACTGGCAGCAGACGTTTGCCGTCAACGCAGGCGGTGCGTTCAATCTGTTTCAGCAGACCATGGCGCAGTTTCGCCATCAGCGCGGTGGGGCGATAGTCACCGTCGCGTCTGACGCCGCGCATACGCCACGCATTGGTATGAGTGCTTATGGCGCATCGAAAGCCGCACTGAAAAGTCTGGCGCTGACCGTGGGACTGGAACTGGCGGGAAGCGGCGTGCGTTGTAACGTGGTGTCGCCGGGTTCAACGGACACGGACATGCAGCGAACGCTATGGGTCAGCGAGGATGCCGAGCAACTGCGCATTCGTGGCTTTGCTGAGCAGTTCAAACTGGGGATTCCGCTGGGCAAAATTGCCAGACCGCAGGAGGTTGCCAACACCATTCTGTTCCTGGCCTCCGATCTGGCAAGTCACATCACGCTGCAGGATATCGTGGTGGACGGTGGCTCCACGCTGGGAGCATAACGATGATCTGGAGACGTCATTTAACGCTCGACGAACTGAACGCAACCAGCCAGAACACGATGGTCGCGCATCTCGGCATTATCTACACGCGACTCGGTGACGACGTGCTGGAAGCGGAAATGCCGGTAGATACCCGCACATATCAACCGTTTGGCCTGCTGCATGGGGGCGCATCAGCCGCACTGGCAGAAACATTAGGGTCGATGGCGGGGTATCTGATGACGCGTGACGGAGAGTGTGTGGTGGGAACGGAACTGAACGCCACCCATCACCGCGCGGTATCGCAGGGCAACGTGCGCGGTGTATGTCAGCCGCTGCATCTTGGTCGCCAGAGCCAGAGCTGGGAAATCGTGGTATTCGACGCGCAAGGACGACGTTGCTGCACCTGTCGGCTGGGAACGGCGGTCCTGGGCTAAGCTCGCGTAATTTCATGAGATTGCTGCGTTAACTGGTGAACGAAGTGATCCAGTTAACAATGCAATGTAAAATATCAGTGATACTTCAGGTTTATTGGGTTGTCAGGTTGTTAAAACCAGAAAAGATGTTATAGAAACAAAATGTAACATCTACCTTCTCTGGAACACGCAAACGGATAACAACCATGAATAAATCAGGGAAATACCTCATCTGGACAGTGCTCTCCGTCATGGGGGCATTTGCGCTGGGCTATATTGCGCTAAACCGTGGGGAACAGATCAACGCGCTGTGGATTGTTGTGGCGTCGGTCTGCGTCTATCTCATTGCTTATCGTTTCTATGGTCTCTATATCGCCAAAAATGTGCTGGCAGTTGACCCGACGCGGATGACGCCGGCGGTGCGACATAACGACGGTCTGGACTATGTCCCGACCGATAAAAAAGTGCTGTTCGGTCACCATTTTGCGGCGATAGCCGGTGCGGGTCCGTTGGTGGGGCCAGTTCTTGCAGCGCAAATGGGCTACCTGCCTGGCATGATCTGGCTGCTGGCGGGCGTGGTTTTAGCCGGGGCGGTCCAGGATTTTATGGTGCTTTTTGTGTCAACCCGCCGCGATGGACGTTCGCTGGGTGAACTGGTCAAAGAGGAGATGGGCCCAACCGCAGGGGTGATTGCGCTGGTGGCCTGTTTCATGATCATGGTGATTATCCTCGCCGTGCTGGCGATGATCGTGGTGAAAGCGCTAACCCACAGCCCGTGGGGGACGTACACCGTCGCGTTTACCATTCCGCTGGCGATCTTTATGGGGATCTATCTGCGCTATCTGCGTCCGGGGCGGATCGGCGAAGTCTCTGTAATTGGCCTGGTGTTCCTGGTGTTTGCAATTATATCCGGCGGTTGGGTTGCCGAGAGTCCGACCTGGGCGCCGTACTTTGACTTTACGGGCGTGCAGTTGACCTGGATGCTGGTGGGTTACGGCTTCGTGGCGGCGGTGCTGCCGGTGTGGCTGCTGTTAGCCCCGCGTGACTACCTTTCTACTTTCCTGAAAATCGGCACCATCGTTGGCCTGGCGGTCGGTATTCTGATTATGCGTCCGACGCTGACTATGCCGGCACTGACCAAATTCGTTGATGGCACCGGGCCGGTGTGGACGGGTAATCTCTTCCCGTTCCTGTTTATCACCATCGCCTGTGGCGCGGTGTCTGGATTCCACGCGCTGATCTCTTCCGGTACAACGCCGAAGATGCTGGCGAACGAAGGCCAGGCCTGCTTCATTGGTTACGGCGGGATGCTGATGGAATCTTTCGTCGCCATCATGGCGCTGGTTTCCGCCTGTATCATCGATCCGGGTGTCTATTTTGCCATGAACAGCCCAATGGCTGTACTGGCGCCAGCAGGCACCACTGACGTCGTGGCGTCTGCCGCGCAGGTCGTCAGCAGTTGGGGCTTTACCATCACGCCGGATACGCTGCATCAGATTGCCAATGAAGTCGGGGAACAGTCCATTATTTCTCGTGCCGGTGGCGCACCCACACTGGCAGTGGGAATGGCCTATATCCTGCACGGTGCGCTGGGAGGCATGATGGATGTGGCCTTCTGGTACCACTTTGCCATTCTGTTTGAAGCGCTGTTTATTCTGACGGCGGTTGATGCCGGTACGCGCGCGGCACGTTTTATGCTGCAGGATCTGCTGGGCGTGGTTTCTCCTGACCTCAAGCGTACTGACTCGTTGCCTGCCAACCTACTGGCGACCGCCTTGTGTGTGCTGGCCTGGGGCTACTTCCTGCATCAAGGAGTGGTGGATCCGTTAGGGGGGATTAACACCCTGTGGCCGTTGTTTGGTATCGCCAACCAGATGCTGGCGGGCATGGCGTTGATGCTGTGTGCGGTGGTGCTCTTCAAGATGAAACGCCAGCGTTATGCGTGGGTGGCACTGGTGCCCACCGCGTGGCTGCTGATTTGTACCCTGACGGCGGGCTGGCAGAAAGCCTTTAGCCCGGATGCGAAAGTGGGCTTCCTGGCGATTGCCAACAAGTTCCAGGCAATGATCGACAGCGGTAATATTCCATCTCAGTACACCGAATCGCAACTGACGCAACTGGTGTTTAACAACCGTCTGGATGCCGGGTTGACCATCTTCTTTATGGTCGTGGTGGTAGTACTGGCGATGTTCTCCATTAAGACAGCGCTTGCGGCGTTGAAAGAGGACAAACCGACGGCGAAAGAAACGCCTTATGAACCTATGCCGGAAAATGTCGATGAGATTGTGGCGCAGGCGAAAGGCGCACACTAAGGTTTAATGATGACCCTCTCCCGTTCGGGGGAGGGTGGTTCTGACGGGTGATGACGATGTTTGAGACGCTTTCGAAAGCCGGGAAATATCTGGGACAGGCCGCGAAACTGATGATTGGCGTGCCGGACTATGACAATTACGTTGAACATATGCGAATGACCCATCCGGATCAAACGCCGATGACCTACGAAGAGTTTTTTCGCGAACGACAGGATGCGCGGTATGGCGGTAAAGGAGGTGCGCGCTGCTGCTAATCCTTACCGCCTTAACGCCGGAATAGCGTCTGCTATCCGGCATAGTCAGGTTATTTCACCGTCCACGCTTTAGAGAATCGACGACCAGCAAACAGCTCCTGAAGGCCGTTAATCTGTTTCAGACGTAAGACTTCATCCTCATCCATTCCCAGTTCTGTACCGATTTTTTTGTCATCCCATCCCAGTAACGCCAGTTCACGAACGATATCGGACATAGCATGGATTTGATGTCGGCCGCGGGCCCGGTTGTGGCGAATGGTGGCCGCCATGCGATCGTGTCGTGTGCGCTCAAGACAGGTGATGGGCAGATAGCCTTTAAGACGAGACTTGAGCTGCGATTTGCCTTTCCCTAACTCATGACGGTGAAAACCATCAACAATCTCATACTCTTGCGGACCGGACTGCGTCACAACGACGGGTTGTGTGAAGCCATCAGTTTCAATGGACTTCAACAGCAGCTTTTTTTCCGGCGGCGCGACGTTGTTAGGGTTGTAATCGTTAGGCGCTATCTGCTCATTTTTGATCCACAGCACACAGTCAACCGGCTCGTCACGAAACGGGCTGATACTGTGAATCGCCATTCTGAATTCATTAATGGCTTCAATTCTTTCCTCCTCTGACAGGCCTGAGAGAAAGTTTGTGAGTTCCTGTGTTAATCGTTGTTGCATAAAATCCCCCATTCCTTGCGTTTTGTTTTCATACGTTCGGTGTAACGCTGGTAATTCTTTGGCTTTGTAGGGCTAAAAGAGAGTGCCCGACACCAGTAATCATTGTTAAGTAACACTTTGCAGATCCGCCGCCAGGACGGAATATCCTTCGAACCAATATCGCCAGCTTGGGTTTGCGGGATGGTTTCCATGCCGTTTTTCTTGTACCACTGCAAATAGACGGCGATTTTGTTGCGGTAATGCTCTGCGGTTTTTTCCGGCATGCTGCGCAGTAACAGCATGGCGTAATCCTCCCAGCTCAGGTGCTCGGGCTTGAGGATTTTTCGATGACCATAAAAGTGATTATCCTGTCCGGCGTAAATCCCGCCGCTTCTGACGCCGCTAACGCGTGCGCACATCGCCGCCCACCTTTCAGGCTCAATCACGTGGTAAAGCCAAAGACCCTGACGTTGTTCCGGGCCAAAAGGCTCACAGATACGCATATAGCGAGCAGGTACGCCTGCCTGAAACATCAGGTTATAAAGCGGATTACAGGGGAGATGGGTTTGGCCAAACCAGGTCCAGATATCGGCGGTTTTCCAGTCATACAGTGGATAAATGTACCAGGTATGTCCTCCCGGTGCGGCGGTGGTCCAGGGTTTGTCATCGGCGAAACGTTGCTTGCGCAAACTGGCGATGGCGACAAACCGGTTATAAGACTCATCGGCCCGGATACCCACCATCATGGCGGCAGGGCGATTATTTGAAAACCACTCGGCAAAATCCCGGACAAATTGCTCGAAGGTTATCCCTGGTTGATAAAATGAAAAATAGGCGGGATCGGTAATGGCATCTGGAGGCGGTTGGCGAACCCAGTCTGTATTTGGCTCCCAGCATTGCCATTCAGGCTGAAATTGCGACAGAGAGTTTTGTGTAGTAAGAGGAAGTGCAACCCAATAAAACTCTTCGATGACATCGGAATATATTTCACGCAAATGCTCAATGTATTGAATCGTGCAGGAAAACTGTGCTTCCCAGTCAATAAATAACACAAAGATTTTTTTATTAAGCTGACGGGCAAGACGTGCTGTTAAATGAAGCATTAATCCTGAATCTTTTCCTCCTGAGAATGAAACGCAGACACGCGGAAGATTCTCAAGTGTCCAGCGAATGCGATCCTCTGCAGCCTCCAGGACATTTTGGTCTAACGGTATTTTATAGACAGACATATTATTTTATCCTTTAACTTTAAAGGCATAGCGTTCGAATTATTTATCCAGACATAAGATAAGCTGTTTACAGAAACATGCAATATTTAAATATATTCATTTTGTTTATTGAATGTTTTAATTTATTTTTATTTTGAATGTATTAGCGGTGATAGTCGAAGAGATAAACGGAAAATTGAATGGCAGGATCAAGGATAATATTAACGATGGCTGGGCAATCAGAGTGAGAGCTAATTGCCCATAAGTATGATTACGGTTGGCTCATCATCGCATCCAGTTGCGCTTTATCGGGCAAACCGACCACTTGCTGAAGGACGTTATCTTTATTCATATAATAAATAGCAGGTGTGACGTTGGCCCCTAAATCATCCATAATTTTTTGATGCATATTGAGGGTTTTCATGTGCGCAGGGGGAACCGTCGCGGAAAGGGTGAGTGGCATTTTCCCACCAGAGGCTTCGTAATCATGCCAGGTTTTTGCCGGATCTTTTGATGCCAGGATTGCGGCTGCGGTGGCCGGGCTTTCAGGTTTGATCACGCCGACTAATAGTGTGCGCAACTGCACTTTTCCGGATTCCACCCACGGGCGCGCCTGCTGCCAGAACTGTTTGCAGTACGGGCAAAACGGGTCAGCAAATACATACAGCACGACCGGTGCGTCTTTTTTGCCATCCAGTAACCAGGCGGCTTTTTCCATGCGTTGCCAGATTTCGCGTCCGGCTGGCGCATAAATTTCTTTTTCTATCAGCTGATTACTCAGGTTATCTCCTTTTTCGTTATACATATAACCTGAAATAGCCTGCTTACCATCCGGCGTCAGATAGATTGTGACACCCATGTCCTGATATTTTCCGAGATAGCCTTTCATCCCGCCGGGCGCATCGAACGATTTGATGATGGTAATGCCTTGTTTTTCTATCGCTTTAACCGGAGCGGGGAGCTCCTCAGCACAGGCAAAGAGAGGGAAGAGGGAGAGCAAAAGCGTACGTTTTAACATCTTTTATCCTTATCAATCATAACGATGGCGAGAGTACCGGGAAAACCTATCACAGCCATAGGTAACATCTCCGGCGGGAACATTGCCCTTTTAAGAGGGGGGTGTTGTAATCCCTCTCGCTGTTACAGCCTTTGTTAAGGTAATGTAGAGCGCAACACTTAGCCAGTTTCACTGGCGCTGAAGTTACCCGCGGGTAGTTCAGGTAACGGGGCCGCCTGCGAAGGTGGCCCTTTTTACTTTGCGTCGTAGCACGTTCACAACGTTGAATTGAGCGGTTTGTTAGCCAACGCTTATTGATTTGATAAAGGAAACGCATTAGCCCTGTCAGTCAATCTTCGGTAACTTATCCCTCAACGAAAACACGGAGGAAGTACAGATGTCTTTGATTAATACCAAAATTAAACCTTTTAAAAACCAGGCGTTCAAAAACGGTGAATTCATCGAAGTCACTGAGAAAGATACTGAAGGCCGCTGGAGCGTCTTCTTCTTCTATCCGGCTGACTTTACTTTCGTATGCCCGACCGAACTGGGCGACGTGGCTGACCATTACGAAGAACTGCAGAAACTGGGCGTTGACGTTTACTCTGTTTCTACCGACACCCACTTTACTCACAAAGCATGGCACAGCAGCTCTGACACCATCGCTAAAATCAAATACGCGATGATCGGCGACCCGACTGGCGCCCTGACCCGTAACTTCGACAACATGCGTGAAGACGAAGGTCTGGCAGACCGCGCAACGTTCGTTGTTGACCCGCAGGGTATCATCCAGGCGATCGAAGTTACCGCTGAAGGTATCGGCCGTGATGCGTCTGACCTGCTGCGTAAAATCAAAGCTGCTCAGTACGTTGCGTCTCACCCAGGCGAAGTTTGCCCGGCGAAATGGAAAGAAGGTGAAGCGACCCTGGCTCCATCCTTAGATCTGGTCGGCAAAATCTAAAAATTCCGGCGTCTTTCATGCCACAGGTGTGTTGGCTGCGCTTACTCACCCCGGTCACTTACTAATGTAAGCTCCCGGGGATTCATAAGCTTGCCGCCTTCCTGTGACAAGAAATACTGGGAATTTGTCTTATTTACGGGTGCTTTTGGGTGCCCGTTTTATTCAGCACCATGACGCAAGTTGCATTCATGCCGCGGTACACAATCGACTTGCATGATGATGTTTTCAGAGAGGGAAGAACAATGCTCGACACTAATATGAAAACCCAGCTCAAGGCCTATCTTGAGAAACTGACCAAACCTGTTGAGCTGATTGCTACGCTGGATGACAGCGCTAAATCGGCAGAAATCAAGGAACTGCTGGCTGAAATCGCCGAACTGTCAGAGAAAGTGACCTTTAAAGAGGACAACAGTTTAGCCGTGCGCAAACCCTCTTTTCTGATCACCAACCCCGGTTCTGATCAGGGACCGCGCTTTGCGGGTTCTCCGTTGGGGCACGAATTTACCTCTCTGGTTCTGGCGCTGCTGTGGACCGGCGGGCATCCGTCAAAAGAGGCGCAGTCTCTGCTTGAGCAGATTCGCGATATCGACGGTGATTTTGAGTTTGAAACCTATTATTCGCTCTCCTGCCACAATTGCCCGGACGTGGTACAGGCGCTGAACCTGATGGCGGTGCTGAACCCGCGTATCAAACATACGGCGATTGATGGCGGTACCTTCCAGAACGAGATCGCTGAACGTAACGTGATGGGCGTTCCGGCGGTTTATGTCAACGGTAAAGAATTTGGTCAGGGCCGCATGACGCTGACGGAAATCGTGGCGAAAGTGGATACCGGCGCGGAAAAACGTGCCGCAGAAGAGTTAAGCCAGCGTGACGCGTACGATGTCCTGATTGTCGGTTCGGGGCCTGCGGGCGCGGCGGCGGCGGTGTACTCCGCACGTAAAGGTATTCGTACCGGGCTGATGGGCGAACGTTTCGGCGGCCAGGTTCTGGATACCGTGGATATCGAAAACTACATCTCCGTACCGAAAACGGAAGGGCAGAAGCTTGCGGGCGCGTTGAAAGCGCACGTAGATGATTACAATGTCGATGTGATTGACAGCCAGAGCGCCAGCAAACTGGTCCCTGCGGCCAGTGAAGGTGGTTTGCATCACATTGAAACGGCGTCGGGCGCAGTACTGAAAGCCCGCAGCATCATTATTGCCACTGGTGCTAAATGGCGCAACATGAACGTTCCGGGTGAAGATCAGTATCGTACTAAAGGCGTTACCTATTGCCCGCACTGCGATGGCCCGCTGTTTAAAGGTAAGCGCGTGGCGGTAATTGGCGGCGGTAACTCCGGCGTCGAAGCGGCGATTGATCTCGCGGGTATCGTGGAACATGTGACTCTGCTGGAATTTGCTCCGGAAATGAAGGCGGATCAGGTATTGCAGGATAAAGTGCGCAGCCTGAAAAACGTCGATATCATTCTGAACGCACAGACCACGGAAGTGAAAGGCGATGGCACGAAAGTGGTGGGCCTGGAATACCGTGACCGCGTGAGCGGCGATATTCACAATGTTGAACTGTCGGGTATCTTCGTTCAGATTGGTCTGCTACCTAACACCAACTGGCTGGAAGGGGCAATTGAACGCAACCGTATGGGTGAAATTATCATCGATGCGAAATGCGAAACCAGCGTGAAAGGCGTCTTCGCCGCTGGTGACTGCACAACCGTACCGTACAAACAGATCATCATCGCGACCGGCGAAGGGGCGAAAGCCTCTCTGAGCTCCTTTGACTATCTGATTCGTACGAAGACGGCATAAAAAGAAAGTAAGACTACACCTGCAAAATAAAAGAGGCACCCATGGGTGCCTCTTTTTTTCGCTGCTTATCAGGCGTTGATTAACGCACTACCAGTACAGGTAATGTCGCATGACGTACCACGCTGGAGGCGTTAGAACCCAGCAGATGTGTTGTAATCGATGGATTACGAGAACCAATGACCACAACGTCGGCGTTGAGTTCTTCACCCAGTTCATTGACCACGTCACGAACGCTGCCAAAACGAACATGTTGCTTAATACGAGAAGGGTCGATACTGAAGTGGCTGACCATCGTTTGCAGTCGGGTTTCAGCCTCGTGTTGCAGATGCTCTTCGAAACGGCGAACGTCAGCGGCAAACCGGTGCAGACTCAGGCTGGCAGAGCCCGGCAGCACATGTAAAAGATGAATGACGCCATCCTGCTGCGCCAGAAACTCTGCATGGCGGATTGCCTTATCGCTGAGCTCCATTTCAAAAACATCAACCGGCATAATGATTGTCTTATACATACCCGTTTCTCCCTGTTAATTAATACTCAAATCATTCAAGCATATAATAATATTTCTTTCTGCGTTCTGCCTGACAAATTTCACACTCTGCGGCGATGCTTTATCTGTCCGCTACCTGTGTTTTTCCAGATACAGCACGGCTCCGACAATCACCGCCGCTATAATCAGGAACCCCAGTAATATGCCAGCTATTTCGCTCATGACCTCACCTGTCAATGAAACCGACTCAGTGTGGATGACCACGAAAAAAAACGAACCAGGAGAAAAGGGTGATTTTGCGGAAAGAGGATGCGTGTGCATCCTCTGGGTAAAGCGAGACGTCGCTTATGCAGATGGGATTAGCGCAGATAGTCGCCTGCGGCTTCTGGCTGGTATTCCAGCGCCAGTACTTCAAGGTGGGTAGAGGCGCCACCTGGAAGCTCCCAGTGAATGGTGTCGCCAACGCGCAGACCCAACAGCGCAGCACCAACAGGCGCCATAACGGAAAGCTGGGTGTTGCTGTCGGTCATTGCTGACGGATAGACCAGCGTACGTACGCGAATTTCGCCATCGCTCAGATTGCGGAATTTCACGCGACTGTTCATGGTCACGACGTCATGCGGCATGGTTTCTGGCGAACACATTTGGGCGCGATCCAGTTCGGCATTTAACGCGTCAGCAATGGGTAAGTCAGCATACGCGGGTTGCTCAAGCAAGCGATCGATGCGTTCTGCGTCAAGGTCGTTAATGATGATAGTTGGTCTGGACATTTTTACTCCATGTCGTCAGTACTGCGTTTTGCCGCAGGTTGATATTCCCAAAAGAAAACCCTCACCGTCAGGCGGCGAGGGTTTAACTCTCCTGATAATACTGAGACTTTCCTCAGGTTTGAAGTGATTTAGCTCACATTCGGGGAATTACTCAAAAAAGCGCCGATTGTATGAATTTTATGCGAAAACCGTGATCGTTCTCAAATTTGCATTATGCTTTTTAAGTGCTCACACAGGGCGCATCACACACTCAGTGTTCCGTTACAGGAGATCTCATGAGCCAGTTCGACAAACTTACTCTCAAAGATGGCAGCTATCTGTATTTCAAAGACTGGGGCGACCACCACGGACAGCCGGTTGTCTTCAGTCATGGGTGGCCTCTGACGTCTGATGCCTTTGAAGATCAGATGCTATTCCTGGGCTCGAAAGGATTTCGGGTGATTGCCCACGACAGGCGTGGGCATGGACGTTCTGCGCAGCCGTGGGACGGGCATAATATGGATCAGTACGCGGACGATTTGGCTGAGCTCACCGCCCATCTGAATCTGCAAAATGCTGTGCATGTGGGACACTCAACGGGTGGGGGCGAAGTGGCGCGCTATATTGGTCGACATGGCACGCAGCGCGTGGCGAAAGCCGTGTTGATTGGCGCGGTAACGCCGATCATGGTGAAAACCGATTTTAACCCGAACGGCGTACCAAAAGAGGTCTTCGACGGTATCCGTGAAGGAGTCGTCAACGATCGGGCTGCTTTTTTCAATGAGCTAACATCTGCTTTCTATGGCTATAACCGACCTGGCGCGAAGGAGTCAAAAGCGGTACGTGAAAGCTTTGTTGAACAGGGATTACAGGGCTCAATAAAAGCGCTTTATGATTGTGTTAAAGCCTTCTCTGAAACGGATCTGCGTGAAGATCTGCGCAAAATGACCATTCCCACACTGGTCATTCATGGCGATGACGATCAAATCGTCCCCATCGAAACCTGCGGTAAAGTGGCGGCTGAAATATTGCCGGACGCGCAGTTGAAGGTGTATGCCGGTGGTTCCCACGGGATCTGCACCACGCATAAGCAGCAGATAAATCAGGATCTGCTGACGTTTATCCAGTCGTAATTTTTAACGGATTGCTCTACGCTGATCTTCTTGCATCAGGGGGATGAGCGAAGCGTAATTTGTGCTTCGCTGACGTTAACGACTTCAGAGAAAACTATGTATTTCTATCAACCATCGCAGGGACATGGCCTGCCGCACGACCCGCTCAATGCTATCGTCGGTCCTCGTCCGATTGGCTGGATCGTCTCACAGGACGCTGACGGTCGGGACAACCTCGCCCCCTACAGCTTCTTCAACTGTTTTAATTATCATCCGCCCATTATCGGTTTTGCCAGCACCGGCTGGAAAGACAGCGTGCGTAACATTCTGGAAACAGGCGAATTTGTCTGGAACCTGACCACGCAAGAGCTGGCGAGTGCGATGAATGAAACCTCCGCCAGTCTGCCACATGGCGAAGATGAATTTTTGGCAGCCGGACTGACCAAAGCGGAGAGTCGGCTGGTAAACGTGCCGCGTGTTGCTGAAAGCCCGGTGAATTTTGAATGCCGTCTGTCGCAAAGCATTCAGCTCACGACCGCCCAGGGGGAAGCGATAGAAACCTGGCTCATCTTAGGTGAAGTGGTGGGGATTCATATTGCAGAAGCGCTGCTGGAAGAGGGCATTTACCAGACAGCCAAAGCGAAACCGGTACTTCGCGCGGGAGGGCCGACAGCCTATTATGCAATTAGCGAAACGCACCGCTTTGACCTGGTGCGTCCGGATGCCCGCGCAAAACGTGGCTGACGCAAACCGACGCAGGTAACGCGCCGGTCTGAGTCATCAGTAACCGGCTTTGTCGATAATAAACTGTTTACCGCAGTTACCCGGATGCGGCTGTGGAGCGAAAGAATCCGCAGTAAGCGGCGCGTTAATGGTCTGCGCTTTCAGCGAGAACTGTATCTCCGTCAGGTACGCCGGGTTGCCGTGGCAGCTCAGTTTTACTGCTCTGATGCTCTCTTTCCCCCAGCGTTTCGCAAACGCGGCATCAAAAGCGCTACGGCTGACACGCTTGCCATAGTTATCGTTAAGAAAGGTGCCCAGCTCGCTGGTTTTAATCTCTTTATTCAGACGCACCATCGTGTCGAAGTACGCGTCCGGGTCAAAACCAAAGCAGGCGCCATGTTTAGCGTATTCATAGCGTTCAAGGCAGGAACGGCCTCCCGCGCCAGGCATTACGGCACTGAGCCTGGCGGCGCTTTCCAGAGAAAGCCCAGTTTCTGGCAAGGAACATTTACGACTGCCGCGTGCTTCCGGCAGATTCGGGATCGGGCGCGTGGCGCAGCCAAATCGCATCCACCGCCGCTCATCCACTCCGCGCGAGGCGACAGATTTCGGCAACCCCGGCCACAAACCGTGAACGGTCAGAAAATCGGCTTTATTCGCCGTCTCTTTTTGCAGACGACATTCGTCAGGTTCGCGGTTATTGCGTTCATGCTGGCTCTGGCAAAACCCGGTCTGCCAGGAGAGCGCCAGCACGTAACGATCGAAATCGCCATACTGTTTCGCCTGAAGTTCGTTGGCGGTTGCCGTTGAAAGGGGAAGCAGAGAGGCTGCCAGCAGCAAAGAGTTATGCCAGGTCGGTTTCATGATGGTTCTGTTACTTATATAAAAACGGGGTAGTCTCTATTTAACCATAAAAAAAGCCCGCGAGGTGGGTAAACCCCGCGGGCGGTGATCATTCAGTTTGGGTCGAGGCTATTAGCTCCACATCGCCAGAATCGGCCAGCCTACCAGTAACAGCATGGCGATATAGATGACCCCAAAGATGGCACCCAGACGCCAGTAATCTCTGGATTTCACATAGCCACAGCCATAGATGATGACGCCAGGACCCGTTGCGTAAGGTGTCAGGCAGCCCATAATACCGATGGACAGCACCAGCAGAATACACAGGTGTTCCATTGGCACGCCCGGGATCCCTTTGCCGATCGCCAGGATCACTGGCAACATGGTGGCGGTATGCGCAGAGAGGCTGGCAAACAAATAGTGCGCAAAGTAGAACACCAGCACCAGCACAATCACCGTTGCGTTAGGCGAGAAACCTTCCAGATGGGTGCTCATAGTACTGGCGAACCAGTCGATAAAACCAGAACGGGTTAATCCGTTTGCCATTACCACGAGGGTGGCAAGGTTGACCAGCGTGTTCCATGCGCTGTTGTATTTAGTGATGTCTTTCCACGGCACCACGTGCAGCGCCAACATCAGTGAAACAGCCAGCAGGCCGACAGCGGTAGCGTCGATTATCTCGCCGCCAAAGACCCACAGTCCGAGGCTTAACAGAACCAGACCGATCAGCGTCCACTCTTTGGTTGACAGGGAACCCATCGTTTTCAGTTCGTCGCCAGCCCAGGCCGCGACTTCCGCACTGTGCGTCACTTCAGGTTTGTAAAGGACATAAGAGAGCCATGGCGCAACGATCAGCAAAATAATACCGACCGGCAGAAAGCTCAGGAACCATTGCAGCCAGCTGATCTGAACTCCCGCGATTTTGCTGACAAATTCCAGACCCAGCACGTTTGGTGCAGCCCCTGTCACAAACATTGATGAACTCAGGCTGGTACTGATCACCATCATCCACATCAGATAACCGCCGATACGCCGCGCGGACGGGTCGTTCGGGAATGATTTAAACAGCGGAGGCAGGTTTTTAATGACCGGGAAGACGGTACCACCGGTACGCGCGGTATTGGATGGCGTGAACGGCGCCAGCAGAATATCGATGATGACAATCGCATAGCCCAGCGTCAGGGTACGTTTCCCCATGAACTTCACCAGGAACAGCGCGATGCGGCGACCAAGACCTGTGACTTCATAGCCCAGGGCGAAGATAAACGCGCCGAATACCAGCCAGACGGTGGTGCTGGAAAAGCCCGCCAGACCCCATTTCAGCGCCTGTTTACCGGCATCAAACGCCGGATCTGCCAGCTCTTTGGCATCAAACAGCAAATAGTTGCTGCCGATCACGCAAATGGTGACGGCAATAAAACTGATTGCCGTCGCCGGAATCGGTTCCAGGATCATACCGATGATCATGGCAACGAAAACGGCGAAGTAGTGCCATGCCTGAGGGGGCATGCCGTCAGGAACAGGAATAAGAAACATTATGCCCATGACAATCAGCGGGGCAAATAACTTCCATATTGTATCTTTAGATAAAGACATAAGTGATTCTCCGAAAAGGATCTTTTCAATAATTGTGTAAATGTTGAACCAGGGAAATCTGAGCTAAAAACCACGTCACGATCAGCAGATCGGCGCTGCCGCCAGGGCTGAGGTTGCGTTCAATACATTGGCTGTCGAACTGGTGCAGATGAACGAGATCATCAGGGGTTCGGATGCCCCCTTGTTGTAACAATGCGTTTGCCTGCTGCTGTATCCAGCGCAGTCCTGTCTCACCGCCGCGCGAGGCAACGTTAGTGTCGCCATTGCGGGCGATAAGCAGGAGAAGCGTGTCGAGAAGTGCCAGCTCAGGATCGCGCCCCTCGGTTAACAGAGCGCGGTAATGTGGCAAGGCGTAGCGGATCACGAGCGGATATCCCGCTTCGGCTTCGCCGCGCGCGCCGGTTAATCCCAGTTGTTGATAAAGTCGTTGGCCTGCCGTGGATTGTTGATTGTTATGGCGCAGTTCGCGCTCGGTCAGACCGCAACAAAAGGTGGCGGCAGTGCTACAGATGGTTTCCGGAGTCACACGTTGCTGCAACTGATGCAGCCGACCAATAGCGGCACACAGCAGTCCGAGAGAAAAAATGCTGCCTTTATGGGTATTGACGCCCGCAGTCGCGCGGAACATGTCGGCTTCACAGGCAAGTCCCAAGGGACGCAACCCGTTCAGTACCTGGGCTGCGGGTAATTGTGAGCAGCATGCGCCATACTCGATGAAACGCGGTAACCACGCCTGAATAGCCAGCGCGCTGCGGTGAAAATCCGCGAGCGACATATCCTTATGCGCGCCGCAGTTGAAGCGATCCACGAGGCCGGGTTTTGGCGACAGGTTGACTTCAGTCAGCATTGCGCGCCACGCCAGATGACCGTATGCGTCAAACAGCGTATGAGGAAGCGCGGTGGTTTCAGCGGGCATATCGTGCATCGGCAGCATGCAGCAGCACCTCCATATGGTTCGTCAGTTCGGAGAGCGTATGGTTTTTCCCGCGCGCACATTCCGCAGCGCTGTGTTCGCACAACAGGCAGCGGCGAGCGGGAAGCGAGAAATGGCGGCGGGAGAGAATTTCGCCTCCGGGGGTTAGCACATCGATGTCCCACAAACGTCCCAGAGGATGAGTTTGTTCAAGCTCAATGGTCGCGAGCTTGATGTCGCGGGCCGATGCCTCAATCGAGAACATGCCTTCCGGCCCGCTTGCCGAGGCCAGTGCAGCCTGCTCCCGGATAAACCAGTCCGCCCGTTGCGCCAGTTTGAGCAGGGCGATCACACCGTGATTAAAGATGCGACGGGTAAGTTCGCTGTCTTTAATTGGGCCTGGCGCCACCACGGTAAAGGAGACCAGTGGAACGGGCAGGCGCTTCAGCCAGTAGTGTTGCCGTGCTTGTCGCTCATCCCGGCTGACGAGCAGCTCAGGGATGGAAACCGCGTGGTGGGTGGCCTGTTCCGGGAGCAGGTGCATGGCTTATTCCTTCACCTGATGAACAACGTCAATCACCGAGCCATCCCGGTAACGCACAACCGCGATCACCCGATCGGTGAATTCAATCGGACGGGGTTCGCCAGTAAGTTGTTGAGCGCGTTCACGCAGCCATGCAATGGAGACCACTTTCATGCCTGCGGCTTTCAGACGTTCGGCAAGTTCCGGGCGCGCCGGGTTGACGGCAATACCATGATCGGTAACCAGAATATCGACGCTGGAGCCTGGCGTGACGCAGGTTAGTACGTTATCCACCAGCGTTGGAATTCGGCCACGCACCAGCGGCGCAACGATAATCGACAGGGCAGCGGCAGCGGCGGTATCACAGTGACCGCCAGACGCGCCGCGAATAACGCCGTCAGAACCGGTCAACACATTGACGTTAAACTGGGTGTCAACTTCCAGTGCGCTCAGGACGACAACGTCCAGCCGATCGACAGAGGCGCCTTTTGATCCCCAGTTGGCATACTGGTTCGCGCTGATTTCAATGTGATTGGGGTTACGCGCCAGCGACTCTGCGGCGTTGCGGTCAAAGCTCTGGACGTCCAGTAGTTTGCGGATCAGCCCCTTTTCGTGCAGGTCGACAATGGTCGCCGTGATGCCGCCGAGGGCGAAATCCGCGCGAATATCGCGGCTGCGCATTTTGTCTTCGAGGAAACGGGTAACCGCCAGCGACGCGCCGCCGGTGCCGGTTTGCAGAGAGAAGCCTTCTTTGAAATAACCGGAATGGGTGATGACCTCTGCTGCGCTGCGGGCAATCAGCAGTTCTCGCGGGTTGGTGGTCATGCGGGTGGCATCAGCGCCGATCTTATCGGCGTCGCCGACCTGGTCAATCTGGACAATCAGATCCACCTGATCCTGGGCAATGCTGGCCGGGTTGTGCGGATAAGGCAGCAGTTGTTCCGTCAGCAGAACGACCTGACGGGCGCTTTCGGCATCAACACGGGCATAGCCGAGTGAACCGCAGCAGGCTTTCCCGGTATAGCCATTAGCATTACCGAACCGATCGCAGGACGGAACGCCGAGAAAAGCAACGTCGATGCTGAGTTCACCGCTTTGTACCAGATGTACACGACCACCGTGAGAGTGAACCTGAACAGGTTCAGCCAACAGTCCACGAGAGATCTCCTCTGCCAGCGGACCACGCAGTCCGGAGGTATAAATACGGGTCACAACGCCATTACGGATATGTTCGACCAGCGGCGCGTGGCAGTCGCTCAGGGAGCTGGACGCCAGCGTCAGGTTTTTAAAACCCATGTGGGCGATGGTTTCCATCACCAGGTTGATGGTCAGATCCCCGCCGCGAAACGCGTGGTGGAAAGAGATGGTCATGCCATCCTGCAAACCGGAGCGGCGGACCGCCTCTTCGAGCGTTGCGCACAGTTTTTTGTCGCGCGGTTTTTGGGCCTGCTGGTTCTGTTTCGAGATGTTCAGATAGGCGGAAAGATCGCTTTCTGCACGGCGGGTCCAGGCTGCTACCCGTTCGTGTCGTTGAGCCTGTTCATTTTTCTGGGTCATTGTTTTTTGCCTTATTCTTCGCGGATGCCGGAAAGTTCTGCGCGGGAGAGCACCAGACGTGCGCGCTCAATCACCGGGCTGTCGACCATCTTGCCGTTCAGGGAAACCACCCCGCGTCCTTCGCGGGCGGCGGCTTCTGCGGCTTCCACGACCAGACGCGCATGGGTCACTTCTTTTTGCGTCGGGGCATACAGGTTGTGCAGCAGTTCAATCTGACGCGGGTTAATAAGCGACTTGCCGTCAAAGCCCAATTGTTTAATGTGAGCGGCTTCGTGCAGAAATCCTGCTTCGTTGTTGGCATCGGAATAGACGGTATCGAACGCCTGAATACCGGCAGACCGCGCCGCCTGTAAAATAGAGCAGCGGGCAAACAGCAGTTCAGTACCTTCTGGCGAACGTTCTGTACGCAGGTTGCGTACGTAGTCTTCTGCCCCCAGCGCGATACCGATCAGGCGTTCAGAGGCATGGGCGATTTCCACCGCGCGGGTAATGCCTAAAGGGGATTCAATGGCGGCCAGCAGACCCGTGCTGCCTGGCTCGCGACCACAGGCTTTTTCTATCCGCAGAATTTCGGTTTCAATGTCGGTGACATCCTTTGCGGTATCGGTTTTAGGCAGACGAACCACATCCGCGCCACCGCGCACGACCGCTTCCAGATCGTTGATCCCCCATTCGGAATCGAGGGCGTTAACGCGCACGATGGTTTCAACGTCGCGATATAGCGGGTGTTGCAGTGCGTGGTAGACCAGGCGGCGTGCGGTGTCTTTTTCACGCAGGGCGACGGAGTCCTCCAGGTCGAACATTAGGGCATCAGCCGGGTAGATAAACGAGTTGCTGACCATGGCGGCATTGGCGCCGGGGACAAACAGCATGCTGCGGCGAGTGCGCGTTTTACGCTGTTGCAGAGAAGCGGAAATCATTGGCGATCCTCCCAGGGCAGGGCCGGAATGCCGCTGGCGCGCGCCAGTAGTGCTTCCAGCCGTGCGCGTAAAATGCAATCCAGCGCGCCTTTATCGTCGACATTTAATTGCACGCCGCGCACGTCATATTTCGCGAGAACATCCAGAAGGGTGGCGCGAATGGCATCGCCAAACTGTTTCTCAACGCTGCTGTTGATCTGCAGGTCAATCTCCTGCGTATCGAGCGGGGCGATGCGTATCATCACATCACCGGACTCAAGTGTGCCTGCGACGGCAGCCTGATTTATTTTCATTTTTCACCTGTTACTAATGCGGGGGTCTTTTGGCGGACTGTCGCGCAAGTTGGCGTGTGCTCAAGCATGACTTGCAGGTACTGCAAGGTGGCCGGGGGCACCAGCGACGCGATAGCCGTGAGATCTTTTTTAACGAGCAATTTGCGCACCAGAGAGGCGGATATCGGCATCTCCTGGAAGCACAACCGCTCAATTTCCACCAGCTCAATGGGTGGGGCGGGAAGGGTTGGCGTCTCCAGCCAAAAACGCATGTCGCGGTTGTACTGGGCGGTTACGACGCAAAAAGGTTCCGTGCCAACAAAGCGATGAGTGATACCCAGCGCGGGCGCCAGATACTGACGAAATATTTTTAAATCGATTTCGGTATAACAGTGGTTGATGACGCTCTGCTCTTTGATGAAATAGCAGGGGAACGTGGCGCGCGAAATGATGTATTCCGAACCGCGATGAACCGTGAGGTGTGCGATATCCGATGTGCCTTTGAGTACCAGATCGAGTCGGTCTTCATACGGGAAGCGCGACGTGTCCTCTTTGACAAGAAACAGATGCAGCCAGTCGCACTGCGCCGCTGCTTGTTGGATCAGGTAGCGGTGTCCGTTAGTGAACGGGTTGGCGTTCATCACAATGCAGCCGATTTTCTTGCCATCATGGCGGAATTTGGTCAGCGACTCAGCGTACCGCTTCAGCCGTGTGCTGCTGTTCTCCATCAACACCATAATGCCAGGTACGCAGGTCAGTGTTGAAAAACCGCACTGCCTGAACAGCGTTTCGTATTCCGTTTTGGTGTAGATGAAGAGATGGGTGTAGTGTCTTTCATAGGCGAGATTAATCAGTTCGGTCGCCAGCGTCAGCGCCAATCCTTCACCGCGTACAGATTCGCTAATCGCAACACATTTAATGATATTTCCGGCGATCCCGCCGCAGGCGATCAGTTTTTCATTACGCGTTACGGTAATAAACACTTCCACGGTGGTATCGACGCTCAAATCATTCTCTTTCAGGAATTGTGTGATCGCCGCCATTTTTATATTTTCTGAGCGTTTAACTTGCGTGAACACATTATTAGCAAACATATGAAAGAGTCCTGAGAGCGTGTTGTAGTGTTGCTGTTCTTGTACGTATGTTGTACACAGAAGCAATCTGATAACGTTTTGTTTTCATCCGGGAAGAAAAAGATTTTTGCTACGACATATTTCTTTTTTTTCCGAGCGCATACATCGTAAGGAGTATTTCTATAGTAAATTTTGATTTATTTCACAAACACTTAGATGGTTTTAATGTGTTTAATGGTTTTAAGTTTTTTAATTATTCTAATCACGGAATGTAAGGTGGTGTTAATTTGTTTAATTGATTTAATGTGGTGAATCTGCAACGATCCTCTATATTCATTTTTCGTGTGAATAAAACATTTCTATTACATTTAAAGGCGGTTTTCGCCGAATATTGTCGGGGAAGAAACAGCGATGTCAGTTCAAAAAAATAAAAAGCCGTTTTCTTTTTTTCGCCGACTGGCATTTCCATTACGCATTTTTCTGCTTATTCTTGTTTTTTCTGTGTTTATTATTTGCGCATTAGCACAGTATTTTTCCGCCAGTTTCGAAGATTATTTGAGTACCCATGTTCGCGATATGGCGATGAACCAGGCAAAAATTATTGCGGCTAACGACAGTATCATTGCCGCAGTGAAGCAGCGTGATTACAAGCGACTGGCATTTATTGCAGGTAAATTGCAGAGTGACACCGATTTTGACTATGTGGTTATTGGGGACAAAAACTCCATTCGTCTTTATCACCCCAATCCGGCAAAAATTGGCTATCCGATGCAGTTCACTAAGCCGGGGGCGCTGGAGAGAGGGGAAAGCTATTTCATCACCGGGACGGGGTCAATTGGTCTGGCGATGCGTGCTAAAACGCCCATCTTTGATAATGACGGTCATGTTATTGGCGTAGTCTCTATCGGCTATCTGGTGAGCAAAATTGATAGCTGGCGGCTGGACTTTATTCTTCCTATGGCTGGGGTGTTTGTTCTGTTGCTGTTCGTGCTTATGCTGCTCTCGTGGTGTTTTGCCGCTCACATACGCCGTCAGATGATGGGAATGGAGCCGAAACAAATTGCCCGGGTTGTGCGTCAACAGGAAGCGTTGTTTAGTTCCGTTTATGAGGGGCTGATTGCGGTTGACCCGGAGGGCTATATCACCGCCATTAACCGCAGTGCGAGAAAGATGTTAGGACTGCGCTCGCCAGGCCGGCAATGGCTGGGAAAACCCATTCACGACGTAGTCAGGCCAGCAGATTTTTTTACCGAGCAAATTGCCGAAAAACGCGTCGATGCAATGGTAAATTTCAATGGCCTGAGTGTAATTGCCAACCGTGAAGCGATCCGCTCAGGTGAGGAGTTGCTGGGGGCGATTATCAGTTTTCGGAGCAAAGACGAAATCGCCACCCTGAATGCGCAATTAACGCAGATTAAGCAATACGTCGAGAGTCTTCGAACGTTGCGCCATGAGCATCTAAACTGGATGTCGACACTCAATGGCCTGTTGCAAATGAAAGAGTACGACAGGGTCAGGGAGATGGTGCAGGGGGAATCCCAGGCGCAGCAGCAACTGATAGACAGCCTGCGTGAATCTTTTGCTGACCGTCAGGTGGCTGGTCTACTGTTTGGCAAAGTGCAGCGTGCGCGTGAGCTGGGGCTCAAAATGACGATTGTGCCTGGCAGTCAGCTTCAGCAATTACCAGAGGGGTTGGACAGCACAGAATTTGCAGCCATTGTCGGTAATCTTCTGGATAATGCATTCGAAGCCAGCCTGCGTACTGAGCAGGGAAATAACGTTGTGGAACTGTACCTGAGCGATGAAGGCGAGGATGTGGTGATTGAAGTCGCCGATCAGGGATGCGGTGTGCCTGAGGCATTACGCGAAAAAATATTCGAACAGGGGGTGAGTACCCGTTCAGACGAGCCCGGTGAGCATGGCATCGGGTTGTATCTTATTGCAAGTTATGTGGGGCGCTGTGGCGGGAGCATTACGCTGGAAGATAATGATCCCTGTGGCACCTTATTTTCTCTCTTTATTCCGAAAGTGAACAAGAACAATGACGGAACCATTAACCCTGTTAATCGTTGAAGATGAAATGCTGCTTGCGGAGATGCATGCAGAATACATCCGCCATATTCCCGGTTTTAACCAGATTTGGCTAGCGGGCAATCTGGCGCAGGCAAGAATGATGATTGAGCGGTTCAAACCCGGCCTCATCCTGCTGGATAACTATCTGCCGGACGGAAAGGGCATCACGCTGCTGCATGAACTGACGGAATCGCATTACCCCGGTGGCGTCGTTTTTACCACTGCGGCCAGTGATATGGAGACGGTGTCTGAAGCCGTGCGCAGCGGGGCGTTTGATTATCTGATTAAACCTATCGCCTATGAGCGTCTGGGACAGACGCTGACGCGCTACCAGCAGCGCAGGCGGATGCTGGCAGAAAACGACAGCGCCAGCCAGCGCCAAATTGATGAGATGTTTAATGCCTATGCGCGAGGCGAGCCGAAAGATGACCTGCCTACTGGTATTGATGCGTTAACGCTTAACGCAGTGAAAAAGCTGTTTGCCGACCCGCAGGTGCAGCATACCGCCGAAACGGTGGCACTGGCGCTGACCATCAGCCGTACAACGGCAAGACGCTATCTCGAATACTGCGCCAGCCGACATTTTATCATTGCGGAAATTGTGCACGGAAAGGTGGGAAGACCGCAGCGAATTTACCACGGTTGATGGCGTGTTTTGCCGGATGAGCCGCTAAGCGCCATCATCCGGCAAATCTGATGAATCAGCCTCCCGCAACGGCGGAGGTTGATCCAGGAACCATCACTTCGGTGGCGATGATAACAATTAACAGCCCGACCATCACCGGAACGGACGTGCGTTTTACCACTTCAAACGGCGAGATTTTGGCCATACCCGCAACGGCGACAACCACACCGGAAACCGGGGAAATGGTACGCCCCAGGTTAGATGCCTGCAGCATCGGGATAGAGAGATAAGCCGGGTTGATGCCGGAAGAGTGCGCCAGTTTGGGAATCATCTCGACGAAAGCATAGAACGGCGCGTTCCCGGACCCCGTCGTCATCGCGGCCAGCATCGTCAGAATGACCAGTACCAGCATCAGAATGATACTTGCGGAACCAAACGAGGTGGCAATGGAGATCAGGCTCTGAATAAAGCCGATAGTGCTAAGCCCTTGTGCAAATACGCCAGCGGCAACTAACAACATCACCACGTTTGCAAACGCATCGGCCATTCCACGGTAAGCCACTTCCAGTCCGGAGAAGACTTTCTGGGTGTTGAAACCGCGAATAAACTCCAGCACCGCCGCAATCAACATGCAGAGCACCAGAATAGTAATGATGTGCAACTGTGGCCCCCATTTTCCATCAAAAACCAGTACGCCGATGATTGGCGTAAAGGGCAGAATGGAATAGAAAGCTGGCGCAGTCGTGGTGATTTCATTCACATCCAGCATTTCATGGGTAATGTTTTCTTTCTTATCCAGATAGCGCTGCCAGAAGTAGTGAGCAATCGCCATACCAATAATCGCGGCAATAGAGATAGGCAACGTCGTTTTAAACGCGAAGTCGATCAGCGGCATTTCAGCGGCTTTTGCGGCCAGCACCACATCACCGGATGTTGGGGAGAGAATAATCGCGGCAGGGGAGGCGCAGATAGCCGCCGCAGCGCCACGGCTAATTCCCACGTTAACCATGACCGGGAATAGCGTCGCCATCAATAGTACGCCGAGGCCGGTTGCAGACGACACCGCCAGAGACATCAGACATGCAACGAAATAGGCGGCAATCATCAGCAGATAGGGTGAGTTGATGTACTGTAAGGGTTTAGAGGCTAACTTCACCACCATATCGTTGGCGCCGATGTGGGTCATGTAGGCGGCAAAACCGCAAAGCATCATGATCATCATGCCGAGATCGCCACCACGGCTCATCAACAGGATCTTGATGTATTCAACGATATCCGTTGCGGTATAGCCCGTACTGGTTTCGCTGGAAGGCAGGACTTTGTGGCCCATCAGGGCGCTGATAATCAGTAATGCCAGGCCGCCAACAAAGAGCACGCCCGTCGCGGAGTATCCTTTAATGATGTAGCGCGCCACACCCACAATAACCACAACTCCTATCAGGAGTTCGATAAATGTCAACATTGTTTCCCCTGTCACATGGACGCCCAGAATGAAAATAAGAAAATGATGATAAGTTGGTGTAAAAATGTGCCGAATAAACCCATTCCGCTTGCTGATTAAAATCAATAAACAGAACGATTAAACCCGTTGAGTGGTTATTCTTTTTTTCTAACCTGGTATCTGAATGGTGTATTTCGCAGAATTTTAAGGAAAAAGCAGGTTGTTGTTAATGTGTTATGTAAATGATGTGTGATTGTTTGTTTTTGTCGGGCGAGTGGGATTTTTTACCTGAACAAATGAAGATAACGCAATATCTTACTGATAATCAGGTGAAACGGAATGGTGGCGACGATGTGGATCTGGTAACAATGCGATAAATCTTAGAACAATCTGATTCTGTGAACGAATACAATCGTTAAGGTTTTATTCAAGTTGAATTTGGTACAATAAATACTGAATTTCTGAATGGTAATACATGTCGTGAAAGCCGTTAAAAAATATTTGCTTCTTTTTTCATCTGTTTTTATTCAGTTAGCTTACATGCCACCGGCATCGGCGGAAGAAAAAGGCTGGTTCAATACTTTTACGGATAACATTGCCGAAACCTGGAAGCAGCCTGAGCATTACGATCTCTATATTCCTGCCATCACCTGGCATGCCCGTTTTGCGTACGATAAAGAAAAAACAGATCGCTATAACGAGCGTCCATGGGGCGGCGGTTTTGGTCAGTCACGCTGGGATGAAAAAGGGAACTGGCACGGTCTTTATATCATGGCCTTCAAAGACTCCTGGAATAAATGGGAACCTATTGGCGGTTATGGCTGGGAGAGTACATGGCGACCGCTGCCGGATGATAACTTCCATTTGGGATTAGGGTTTACTGCGGGTGTGACGGCGCGTGATAACTGGAACTACATTCCGATCCCGGTACTGTTGCCGTTGGCCTCTGTCGGCTATGGCCCGGTGACGTTCCAGATGACCTATATCCCAGGAACATATAACAACGGTAACGTTTACTTTGCATGGATGCGCTTTCAATTCTGACACGATAAAAAGCCGTAAAATTGTTATAAAACATTGCGTTATATGCTTATGATAAAAAATAACGCGACATTTATCACTTTTTATCAAAGTTCGACTGGACAAAGCCTACCACAATTGGTGTACTGATACCCGACACAGCATTTGTGTCTATTTTTCATGTAAAGGTAATTTTGATGTCTAAGATTAAAGGTAACGTTAAGTGGTTTAATGAGTCCAAAGGATTCGGTTTCATTACTCCGGAAGATGGCAGCAAAGACGTGTTCGTACACTTCTCTGCAATCCAGACCAATGGTTTTAAAACTCTGGCTGAAGGTCAGCGTGTAGAGTTCGAAATCACTAACGGTGCCAAAGGCCCTTCTGCTGCAAACGTAACTGCTCTGTAAGCTTACGTCAGCAAGATTTCAAAACCCGCTTATCGAGCGGGTTTTTTTTGGTTCTTAATGTGCACTGGAAGCAGAAAACAGCCAAAATGCTAATGCTGTCATCGCAAATGAGCCCAGTAAGTTAATCAGTACGTTCAGCATCGCCCAGCCAAACCGGCCTTCCTGAAGCAGAAAGACAACTTCCGCAGAAAATGTGGAGAAGGTTGTCAGGCCGCCACAGAAACCAGTGGTGATGAGTACTTTCCAGACCGGATCAATGTTTGTCATACGGCTGAACCATGCCAGCCCCATACCAATGATAAATGCGCCCATTAAATTCGCTGTCAGGGTTCCTATGGGAATCGCCTGATGCATCGGGTTAAATCGCATGCTGAGCATCCATCTCGCTACACTTCCTGTGCCACCGCCAATAAAAACCGCTAAAAGAAGTTGTAACACTGCCTGTTCCTGCTATTTGGTTGGTATAGAGGATGAGTGTAACGCTGAATAATCATGGTTGGCGAGTCTGATAAAACTGACTGGAGGAAATATGTTCATAGCTGCAGGACAATTTGCCGTGAGCTCCCAATGGGAGCAAAACGCGCAGACGTGCGTATCGTTAATGTCGCGAGCAGCAAAAAGCGGCGTGTCGCTGTTGGTTTTACCGGAAGCACTGCTGGCGCGGGATGACCAGGATCCCGATCTGTCTGTGAAATCAGCCCAGCCTCTGGATGGGGCATTCCTGAAGATGTTATTGCGGGAAAGTGCCTGTAACACAATGACCACTATCCTCACTGTTCATGTTCCTTCATGCTCCGGACGTGCGATAAATACGCTGGTGGCGTTGCGGGGAGGGGAGATCATTGCGCGTTACGCTAAGCTGCATCTTTATGACGCGTTTTCCATTCAGGAATCCAGAAATGTGGATGCCGGCAATGCGATCGCGCCTTTGCTTGATGTTGAAGGATTTAAGGTTGGCCTGATGACCTGCTACGATCTCCGCTTTCCCGATGTGTCGTTGGCGCTCGCTCTTGAGGGGGCGGATGTGTTGGTTCTACCGGCAGCGTGGGTAAAAGGCGCACTGAAAGAACATCACTGGTCAACATTGCTGGCCGCCCGGGCTCTGGATACAACGTGTTATATGGTTGCTGCGGGAGAGTGCGGGAATAAAAATATTGGGCAGAGTCGTATCGTTGACCCTTTTGGTACGACGATTGCGGCAGCAGCAGAGATACCTGCGTTGATTATGGCAGAGATGTCGGCTGAACGAATTCGGCAGGTGCGGGCGCAATTGCCGGTGTTACGTAATCGCAGATTTGCGCCACCGCAACTATTATGACGTTTTTTTAAACACTGCTTGATTCACCTTGTTACAGATTGCTATTGTGTGCGCGCGTCAAATGACCGTTAATATTCTCAGGTTACTAAGGCGCGCTATGCAGCCTGTTTTAAGTTAAGAAGGTATCTATGGGTGAGATTAGTATTACCAAACTGCTGGTGGTGGCCGCACTGGTCGTTCTGCTGTTTGGTACCAAGAAGTTACGCACGCTGGGTGGAGACCTGGGCACGGCGATTAAGGGTTTCAAGAAAGCAATGAATGATGAAGATGCGGGTGCGAAAAAAGACGCAGACGGCAACATTCAGGCTGAGAAACTCTCTCATAAAGAGTAACACCCGGAGCCGGATGCTCATCCGTTTTACTCTGACGAGAAAAAACCCGCGTTCATGCGGGTTTTTTTATCGGTGAAATGTAAATATTCGTTACGGAATTACTTCACTTCCATTCCTTTTGCCTGCAGGTCAGCATGATATGACGAACGGACGAATGGTCCGCAAGCAGCGTGTGTAAAGCCCATTGCCATTGCTTCCGCTTTCATCTCTTCAAATTCATCAGGGCTGACATAGCGCTGAACAGGCAGATGGTGGCGGCTTGGCTGCAGATATTGGCCCAGCGTCAGCATCGTGACGCCATGGCGGCGCAAATCGCGCATCACTTCAATAATTTCGGCGTTGGTTTCACCGAGGCCAACCATCAGACCCGATTTTGTCGGGATCTCCGGATGCGCTTCTTTAAAGCGCTCCAGTAACTTGAGCGACCAGTTGTAATCCGCGCCCGGGCGAACCTGACGATAAATACGCGGTACGTTCTCAAGGTTGTGGTTAAACACATCCGGAGGTGTGGCTGTCAGAATATCCAGTGCGCGATCCATGCGGCCACGGAAGTCGGGGACCAGCGTTTCAATCTTAATCGCAGGGCTTTTCTCACGAATTGCGGTAATGCAATCGGCAAAATGCTGAGCGCCGCCGTCACGCAGGTCGTCACGATCTACTGAGGTGATGACGACATAACGCAGGGCCATATCCGCAATGGTCTGCGCCAGTTTAACCGGTTCATTTGCGTCTGGTGCGACTGGGCGGCCGTGGGCCACATCGCAGAACGGGCAGCGACGGGTACAAATAGCGCCGAGGATCATGAATGTCGCGGTGCCGTGGTTGAAACACTCCGCCAGGTTTGGGCATGAGGCCTCTTCACACACCGAATGCAGGCCATTCTTACGCATTGCGGCTTTGATGCCCTGGATACGAGTGGAGTCCGCTGGAAGCTTAATTTTCATCCATTCCGGCTTGCGCAGCAGGGCTTCGCGCTCTGTCGCCACATTTTTGACCGGGATAAGGGCCATCTTATCGGCATCGCGGTATTTAACACCGCGTTCCATCACAATGGGTTTACTCATAGCGTGCGTGTTCCAGTTGCGAATAACGAAGGAAAGCGTTTTGATTCAAGGGAATGTTGTATTTATCAACTATTTTTGAATTCATTACACGCAGTATATCATCGAAACGGGTGTTAAAGCAGCCTGAGTGACCGGCAAAATGTAAAATAATTGTTGTTTTGTGCCATTTCCCTACATATGTTGTGACCCGGCAGCAACATTTCCCTTTCAGAATGCGTCGCGGATGGTGGTAATGACATTCTCAAGAACCGGATCGCGTAAACTCAGCTTGTTGTAGTGCAGTGAGAAGTCGATGTTTTCACTGTTCAGGGATGGATGAGGGACACGCTGCAAAGGCCAGCAATGGTTGAACAACGAATAAAAGCGCGCAGGCATAATGCCCACCAGGTCGGTACAGGCGATCAACGAAGCCACAGTAAAAATATTGTAGCTGCTAAAACTAATTTGCCTGTTGGGGAACAACTCCTGGATGCGCTGACGCAGCAGGGTAAGGCTTTGTCCTTCAATCATTAACAGACTGTGTTCTGCACTGTCCAGATTATCCGCACTGAGGGCCATGGTCAGCGAAGGGTGCCCCTTCCGGCAAACCAGTTCGATGTTGTCAGAAAACAGGACATGCTGTTGAATCACGCGATTACTGTAGGTGTGATTATCAATAATCAAATCGGTCTGAAACTGACTGAGCTGTGTCTCAGCGTCATGAACGGGGATATTACGCAGCAGCAGTTGCGGATACCGTGACTTGATGGCCTGATAAATGACAGGCATCACCAGCGCGCCGATAGAGGGCGTTGTGCCGATGGTGATCGTCCGCTGTTTATCATAGCTGCCGGTGAGATCCAGTGCGCCGAGAATCGATTCCAGTCCCTGGCTAATGTATTCGTGCAGATGGGTAGCGTAGGTGGTCGGTGTCACGCCCTGACCCTTCCGGATAAAGAGCGGATCGGGGAAAATAGTGCGCAATTTCTGGATAGACTGGCTAATAGCTGAAGGCGTCAGATTGAGGATTCTTGCTGCATTGACGATGCCATTATGAACATAAACGGCTTCAAAAATTGTCAGCAGGTTAAGATCGATATTTCTTAGCGTTCTGAAAATTTGTGGCTTATCGTCGGCTCGATGTTCGTAGAAATTTCCTTTCGGCTTACTATTATCACTCACGCTCGCGCTCCAAATTAATTCACGGTATGAATAATAGTGGCGTTTATATTTTTATTGTGCATGTAATTCACCGCTATTGTTCATCTGTAGTATCGATAACCATATTCAAATGGTAATTGATGGCAGGTTTAACATTCTGGTATGGAAAAATCCTACATCATTTATTTAATGAGATAAAATCGTTAAAGACCCAGTAAGATAGAAAGAAAATATAGAAAGCAGGAGGCATTGTAAAGCATTTGAAGGATATTGTACTAATGGCCTTGTTGTTTTTAGGCCATTATATTCAATTAGTTAAGCTGTGATATATTCGAAGGGTGGATTGTTTAGCAAGGCTAAAATATTGGACAATAATCGTGGCCTGATATTATCGGTAGTTGCTTTATTATCCCATTGAGATATTTTCGCCATCTCCATCCCGGCGTAACCACAGGGATTAATTCGCAGGAAAGGTGAAAGATCCATATTTACATTCAACGCGAGGCCATGAAATGAACAGCCACGACGAATGCGCAAACCGAGAGAGCAAATTTTCTTTTCGCCAACGTAGACGCCTGGCGCGTCAGCGCGAGGATGGGCTTCAATACCCAATTCCGCGAGAGTGTTAACAACTGACTGCTCCAGAAGCGTCACCAGTTCCCGCACGCCCAGTTTGCGGCGCTTCAGGTTTAACAGTACGTACATGACCTGCTGGCCAGGACCATGGTAAGTGACCTGTCCACCCCGGTCGCTTTGAATAACCGGAATATCACCGGGCATCAGGATATGTTCGGCTTTCCCTGCCTGACCCTGGGTGAAAACAGGATAGTGCTCAACCAGCCAGATCTCATCAGCAGTATGTTCGTCGCGGGTATCGGTAAATTCATGCATCGCCCGGGAGACCGGTTCGTAGGGTTGGAGGCCGAGCTGGCGGACCCGTATTTTATCCTGAGACAAAACAACATCTCCGTAGAGAAAAACAAAGAGGGATAAAGTATATCACAGCGAAGGAGGGCAGAGGGCCCTGAACCTGGTCAGGACCCACATCAGGTATTACAGCACCATACGGACAATCTCGATGTTTCCGAGTTCTTCATACAGTGTTTCAACCTGCTCAATATGCGTTGCGTTGATGGTAATCGAGACCGAGTGGTAGTTGCCTTTGCTGCTTGGTTTTACCGTCGGAGAGTAATCACCTGGCGCATGGCGCTGTACCACTTCAACCACCTGATCAACCAGCTCAGGTAACGCCTGTCCCATTACTTTGTAAGTAAAAGGAGTAGGGAATTCAAGCAGTTCGTTAAGTTTGGTTTTCATGTCAGCTCCGGCGTAACGTAAATAAATAACAACTCCCGCCAGAGGGCGGGAGTTTTACTGATGCTTAGTATATGGGGACGGAAATCACACTTTCAAGTGTTCGATTTTTAACCAAACCAGTGATGGAACATTAATTTAATGTAATCAATGATTTTTCCGAAGAAGTTACCTTCAGGAATTTCCTGCAATACCACCAGCGGGCGCTGTTCAATGGTTTTACCGTCAAGCTGGAAATTGATCGTGCCGACCACCTGATTTTTCTGCAGCGGTGCGTGCAGTTCCGTTGTGTTCAGCACATAGCTGGCCTTCAGGTCCTTCATACGCCCGCGAGGGATAGTCAGATAGACGTCTTTATCGACACCCAACGAGGCACGATCGGTATCACCAAACCAGGCTGGTTCAGACGCAAACTCTTTCCCTGCTTTTATTGGATTGACGGTTTCAAAGAAACGGAAGCCCCAGGTCAGCAGTTTTTTACTTTCCGTTTCACGTCCTTTAAAGGTACGTCCCCCCATGACCGCAGAGATCAAACGCATCTGACCTTCGGTTGCAGAGGCCACAAGGTTATAACCCGCTTTGTCGGTATGGCCGGTTTTGATGCCATCCACATTCAGGCTGTTATCCCACAGCAGTCCGTTACGGTTCAGCTGACGGATACCGTTAAAGGTAAACTCTTTTTCTTTGTAGATAGAGTATTCATTAGGAACGTCACGGATCAGCGCCTGACCAATCAACGCCATGTCACGGGCAGAACTGTACTGACCTTCGGCATCCAGACCATGAACCGTCTGGAAGTGAGAGTTTTTCAAACCGAGGGCATTTACGTAGCTGTTCATCATTCCAACGAATGCATCCTGGCTGCCGGCTGCAAAGTCAGCCATCGCCACGCACGCATCGTTACCGGATTGCAGGTTAATCCCACGAATCAATTGCGAAACAGGCACCTGCATACCAGGCTTGAGGAACATCAGCGAAGAGCCTTTGAACACCGGATTCCCGGTTGCCCATGCGTCGTTACCAATCGTAACCAAATCTGACTCTTTAAACTTGCCCGCTTTCATGGCCTGACCGATAACGTAACTGGTCATCATTTTGGTCAGACTGGCCGGATCACGACGTGTATCGGCGTTTTGCTCCGCCAGCACTTTACCGGAGTTATAGTCAATGAGGATGTAGGACTCTGCGTCGATCTGCGGAACACCCGGGATCATGGTTTTGATATTCAGGTCATCGGCATGCGCGCCTGAAATAGCGGCTGTGCAAAGAGCCGTGGTGAGCGCCATGCGCTTCATGAAACGAGCGGTAAAAGTGGTCTTCATGGTCTGAACTACGACGTCCGTGATGAAATTAAAAAAAGTGCCCTACTATAGCAAATGCGATACCGGCAGGCATCTGACTTTCCGCATGACTTTGTTAACGTCATTTACAGAAATTGACACTTCAGATGCCTTGATAAATTCATTGCGCGCCGGTAATGAAAGACTGTAATTGGGCTTCGGATTGCAAACGTTGCTGTAATGCGCTGGCTTCCGCTTTGTTGGCGAATGGTCCCAGTTGAATGCGCCACACGGCGCCATTCTGCGTCACTCGTCCGGGAACGCCAAACTGCTGCGCCAGACGTTGTTGATACTGCTGCGCGCGTCCCTGATCGCTGACGGCACCAACCTGAACCACGTAGCGGCCATTGGTTGCGGCGGCGGCAGGTGCTATCGCTGCTGTCGATGCTGCTGGCGCGGTTACCGGTGTTGCTGCTGCGGGTTGCGGTGCGGGTGTGGGTTCACTTCCTTCCAGTACGCCTGCAGCCAGGGTTGTTGGGGCGCCGAGGAAGCCACTGCTTTTCACTGGCGCGCCTGCGCTGTCTTCGCTTTGCAACGTGGAATTACTGATAGCACGTACATCACCCTGCGGCTGCATGGCTTCCGGGGCGGAGGACGCACTCCCCATTCCACCGCTCAGATCCGGGCGTGCGGGCAGGGCATAGGTCTGTTTTGCCACCGTCGTACAGGCCATACCTGGGCCTGAGAGCGAGCCATCCTGCGCGACAATAATTGGGTCAATACGCACTTTGGTGTTATTGGACGTATTGAGACGATCGGCGGCGGCACGTGAGAGTGAAATCACGCGATCGTTACCGTAAGGTCCACGATCGTTAATGCGCACCACGATCATACGACCATTGGCAAGGTTGGTGATACGAGCATAGCTGGGAATTGGTAGCGTTGGATGGGCGGCAGTCAGTTGCATCGGATCGAACGCTTCCCCAGAGGCCGTCAGATTGCTGCCAGGTTCGGCATCATAGATTGCCGCTAATCCAGCCTGACTGAAGCGAGAGGCATCTTGTACAATTTTATAGCTCTTCCCGTCTCGCTGATAATCCTGATTCGCGCTTGGGTTAAGCGGCTCAAAATGCGGATCGGCCCCGCTAATTTCAACCACGGGTCCATTACATACTGCCGGCTGTGGCGCGGCGGTAGTCTGTTGCTGACCGTCATCACTCGTACATGCCGCAAGCAGCATAATTCCTGCTGCGACGCAGACTCCAGGCAATTGCTTACGCATTGCGTACCCCTTACACGCTTTTTGATAACATTTTTCTGTGGGTATGGATCGACATGACAATCCCGAACCCGGCCATCAACACTATCAGTGCTGAGCCTCCGTAACTGACTAACGGAAGCGGAACGCCCACAACAGGCAGAATCCCACTCACCATACCAATATTCACGAAGACATAAACGAATAAAATCAACATTAAGCCACCGGCCATGACCCGGCCAAAGGTGGTTTGTGCGTGGGCGGCAATCCACAGGCCACGCATAATCAACAGAATGTACAGCGCCAACAGGATGAGGATCCCAACCAGTCCCAGCTCTTCCGCCAGTACGGCAAAGATAAAGTCAGTATGGCGTTCAGGCAAAAACTCCAGTTGTGACTGGGTGCCGTGGAGCCAGCCTTTACCGCTTAACCCGCCAGAACCAATCGCAATTTTAGACTGAATGATGTGATAACCCGCACCTAAGGGATCGGTTTCCGGATCAAGTAGCATCATCACGCGTTGACGCTGATAATCGTGCATCAGGAAGAACCACAGAATGGGGATAAATGCCGCGACCAATACGACCGCAACGCCAATCAGTCTCCAGCTTAAGCCAGAGAGGAACAGGACGAACAAACCGGAAAGCGCGACCAGAATTGAGGTGCCGAGGTCCGGCTGTGCGGCAACCAGCAGCGTCGGCAGAAAAATCAGCACCAGCGCAATGGCCGTGTTCTTCAGCGATGGCGGGCAGACATCGCGGTTGATAAACCGGGCGACCATTAAGGGCACCGCAATCTTGGCGATCTCAGAGGGCTGGAAACGGACGATACCCAAATCCAGCCAGCGCTGCGCACCTTTCGAGATAGCCCCAAAAGCATCCACGGCTATCAGCAAAATGATACAGAATATATAGAGATAGGGTGCCCATCCTTCATAGACGCGAGGTGGGATCTGCGCCATCACCACCATGATCACCAGCCCCATCGCAATTTGGCCGACTTTACGCTCCATCATGCCAATGTCCTGGCCGCTGGCGCTCCAGATAACCAGCGAGCTGTAGACTAAGAGCGCCAGCAGAATCAGCAACATGGTGGGATCGATATGAATCTTGTCCCAGAATGTTTTTTTGTTCGGATTATCCGTCATGGTTATTGATCCTCCGCCGCTGCAACCGCCGGGTTTTCCGCTGGCAGATCGGTGTTGTTATCGCCCAACATGATGTGGTCAAGAATCTGCCGCATAATCGTACCTACTGCCGGACCGGCTCCGCCGTTTTCCAGAATGATGGCTACCGCGACCTGGGGATCGTTATACGGCGCAAAGGCGGTCATCAACTTATGGTCGCGCAGACGTTCGGCAATTTTATGCGCATTGTAGGTTTCATTCGCTTTCAGGCCGAAGACCTGAGCAGTACCGGACTTGGCCGCGATTTTATAAGGCGCGCTGGCGAAGTACTTATGCGCCGTCCCGTTACCACGGTTTGCCACACCATACATCCCGTCCTTCGCCAGTTCCCAGTATCCGGAATGAATATCGCCCACCGGCGGTTCATGTGGCTGTACCCAGGGAACTTTTTTGCCATCCTCCGCCGTACTCATCAGCAAATGCGGCACTTTCACCACACCGTCGTTAATCAGGATCATCAGCGCTTTGCTCATCTGAATAGGGGTGGCCGTCCAGTAACCCTGGCCGATACCGACCGGGATGGTATCGCCCTGATACCACGGTTTTTTAAACCGCTTAAGTTTCCACTCGCGGGTGGGCATGTTACCGGAGCGCTCTTCCGCAAGGTCAATACCGGTATACTGGCCGTAACCAAATTTCCCCATCCATTCAGAGAGACGGTCAATACCCATGTCATACGCGACCTGGTAGAAGAAGGTATCAGCGGACTCTTCCAGCGACTTGGTGATATTCAGATGTCCGTGACCCCATTTTTTCCAGTCACGGTAACGTTTTTCAGAGCCGGGCAACTGCCACCAGCCAGGGTCAAACAGGCTGGTATTACGGGTGATGACGCCTGCACTCAAGGCGGATACAGCGACATACGGTTTTACCGTTGATGCCGGTGGATAAACCCCCTGCGTTGCGCGATTGACCAACGGCGTATTGGGGTCGTTAAGCAGACTGGAATAGTCTTTACTGGAAATCCCATCGACAAACAGGTTCGGGTCATAACTCGGCATTGACACCAGCGCCAGCACGCCACCGGTACGCGGGTCAGTCACCACGACGGCAGCACGGCTACCGGCGAGCAGCGTTTCGATATACTGTTGAAGTTTGAGATCCAGCGTCAGATAGATGTCGTGTCCTGCCTGTGGCGGAACCTCTTTAAGCTGGCGGATAACGCGTCCGCGGTTGTTGACTTCAACCTCTTCATAACCCGTCTGACCGTGCAGCACTTCTTCGTAGTAGCGTTCAATTCCCAGCTTACCAATGTCATGGGTGGCCGCATAGTTAGCCAGCTTGCCGTCTTTATCCAGCCGCTCAACGTCTTTATCGTTAATCTTCGACACATAGCCAATAACATGGGTCAGGGCCGAGCCGTAGGGATAATAGCGGCGCTTATAGCCTTTCACTTCCACGCCCGGGAAGCGGTACTGGTTTACGGCAAAGCGGGCAACCTGCACTTCGGTCAGGTTGGTTTTTACCGGAATAGACGTGAACCGGTGCGAACGAGAGCGCTCTTTCTTGAATGCTGCAATATCATCGTCGGTCAGATCGACAACGTTACGCAGCGCATCCAGCGTTTGTTGTACGTTATCGACCTTCTCAGGCATCATTTCAATCTGGTAAATCGTGCGATTCAGCGCAAGGGGAATGCCATTACGGTCGTAAATAATGCCGCGGCTGGGGGCGATCGGCACCAGCTTAATGCGGTTTTCATTCGAGCGGGTCTGGTAATCGGTAAAACGGACGATCTGTAAATTATACAGGTTGGCAATAAGCACGCCGGTGAGCAGCAATATACCCAAAAAAGCGACCAGCGCCCGGCGCACAAATAGCGCGGACTCAGCCGTATAGTCGCGAAAAGAATTCTGTAATTTCATCCGCTGCTTAGTCTACTCAAGCTCAATGATCACTCACGGTGATAAGGGTGATTAGTGGTAATGCTCCACGCCCGATACAGACTCTCTGCGACCAGCACCCGGACAAGGGGATGAGGAAGCGTTAACGCAGAGAGTGACCAGCTCTGTTCCGCTGCCGCTTTGCAGGCGGGGGACAAGCCCTCCGGCCCACCAATTAACAGGCTGACATCACGACCATCCAGTTTCCAGCGTTCCAGTTCGCTCGCCAGTTGCGGCGTGTCCCAGGGTTTGCCCGGGATATCGAGAGTGACGATGCGATTTTTGCCTGCGGCAGCCAGCATCTGTTCACCCTCTTTGTCGAGAATTCGCTTAATATCCGCGTTCTTGCCGCGTTTACCTGCCGGGATTTCAATCAACTCAAACGGCATATCTTTGGGAAAACGCCGCAAGTATTCGGTAAAACCGGTCTGCACCCAGTCGGGCATTTTCGTACCAACAGCGACAAGCTGAAGCTTCACACATTAACTCCAGAGTTTTTCCAGCTCATACAGGCGACGGCTCTCTTCCTGCATAACGTGGACAATCACTTCACCGAGATCAACGACAATCCAGTCGGCGACGCTTTCACCTTCCACGCCCAGTGGCAGCATTCCCGCTGCGCGTGACTCTTGCACAACGTGATCAGCAATAGACATGACATGGCGGCTTGAAGTCCCGGTGCAGATGATCATGCAGTCGGTGATACTGGATTTTCCCTGAACGTCTAAGGAGATGATGTCCTGACCTTTGAGGTCATCAATTTTGTCGATAACAAAATCCTGGAGTGCTTTACCCTGCAAGTTTTCCCCCTGGGTGCGTGAAATAAATCTGGTTAAGCCTGTCAGTATACCTGAACCCGCCATTTTTTCTGGACAAAGTCAGCGGGTGGCTTTCTGAAAGTGGGCTATCATCCCACCCCCGGCATCAGAATGCATCGCCATTTTTGTAAAACAATTTCTGAAACACGCGAAAGGGCAGGAAAAGTCTGGCTGCGGAGGATAACAGCCTGTCCGGGGGTGTCAATGGGTGGAACGTGTCTGATGGTAAAAAACAGATGTTTCATTCTCCGGGGGCCCAGACCGCCCGGCTGTTCAACACCCGAAGCGTGGCAAAATCTTCGCAGAAATCAATGACACTCCAGCATCCTTGCTCAACGCGAAAGTGCCACATGGCGGCGGCAGGCATAGCCAGTAACCGGGCTATCAGGAGGCTGAGCACACCCTGATGGCTGACGACTAAAACGTGAGAAGCATGCTGGTAATCGGCGAGCAGATGGATGGCGTGTTCAACGCGCTGGGCAAAAGCCTGAAATCCTTCGCCGTTGGTTGGTGTCGCGTTTTGCCAGTCGTTACACCAGGCCGCGTAATTTTCCGCATCTTCGCGGCTGAGATCGCGATGATGCCGCATTTCCCAGTCGCCAAAAAACATCTCATTGAGTTCCGGTTTGACCTGTAAAGGAAGATCGCGTCCCTCAAGCACTAACTGCGCGGTATGTTGTGCGCGTTCCAGTTCGCTGCACAGCACGTGCTCGAAAGGAACCCGGTTGAGCAGTGTATTCAGCGTTCGCGCTTGTGCGATACCGCGCTCGGTTAAGGGCGTGGGGGCATGGCCGCTGTACAATCCGGCTACATTGGCTTCGGTTTCACCATGACGAACTAACCAGAGTCGCATTCTTTCCTCGTGACACGTATTGGCGCAAAACATGATATTGGCCCGGATTGCGCAACCTGAATTCTCTAAAATAGCCTCTTTTGCCAGGAGCGGCACCGATGTCTTTATTCAACAGCGCCCACGGCGGCAACACCCGCGAAGCCGCCGAACGGCTCGGCATTTCACCTGAGATGTTATTGGATTTTAGCGCGAACATTAATCCGCTGGGTATGCCCGAAACGGTAAAACGCGCTATCGCCGACAATTTACACCTCGCCGAACGCTACCCTGATGTCGATTACATTCACCTGCATCAGGCGCTGGCAAAACATCATCAGGTACCTGCCGCGTGGGTCCTTGCCGGTAACGGTGAAACGGAGTCGATTTTTTCCCTCGTAAATGGTTTTAAGCCGCGTCGGGCAATGATTGTGACGCCGGGTTTCGCCGAATACCGACGTGCATTGCAATGGGGGGAATGTATCATTGATGAGTACGCCCTGCGTGAGGAAGATGGCTGGCAACTGACCAGCGCGATCCTTGATGCGTTAACGTCGCAACTGGACTGCCTGTTCCTGTGTACGCCGAATAATCCGACCGGATTGTTGCCGCAACGCGCATTATTAGACGCCATTGCCGAACGCTGTAAGGCACTGAACATCGCGCTCATTCTCGATGAAGCGTTTATCGATTTTATTGCCGAAGAACCGGGGTTTATTCCACGGTTACAGGATAACCCGCATATCTGGGTTCTGCGTTCGCTGACCAAGTTTTATGCCATACCGGGACTGCGATTGGGTTATCTCATCAATAGCGATGAGCAGGCCGTCGCGAAGATAAGAGCGCGGCAGATGCCCTGGTCAATCAATGCGTTTGCGGCGCTGGCCGGAGAGCATGTGCTACAGGATACCGCGTATCAACAGGCAACATGGCAGTGGTTGCGGGACGAGGGGCCGCGTTTTTATCAGCAACTGCGCGCGATGCCAGGACTGACGGTTTACCCTGGAGTGGCTAACTATCTGTTATTGCGCTGTGACACGGATCTCCAGCAGGCGCTGCTGACGCGACATATTCTTATCCGTAGTTGCGCCAATTATCCCGGACTTGACGGACGTTATTTCCGCGTGGCGATCCGCAGCCGACAGGAGAACGATCGTCTGTTAGCGGCATTAACGGAGGTATTCAGCGATACAGGCCGTGCTGATTAATATAGTCCAGCACCGCTTGCGGCATCAGGTCATCACAGGGTTCGCCGTTCTCCAGGCGTTCCCGGATGATTGTTGCGGAAATATTGAACCACGGCGTTTCGGCGAGGTAGATTTTCCCGGCAGGAAGCTGATGCAGATCGTCTGGCGTATTTGTCAAATGCTTTTCCAGCCAACGCTGATGCAGTTCCTGCGCCATGTCGAGCGGATAACCCGGACGGCGGCAGACAATCAGATGCGTGTTATCAAGAATGGTTTCGTAGTCATGCCAGGTCGGGAAGGTCAGCAGCGAATCCTGACCGATAATGAACGCCAGCGGCGCATCCGGGCCTTGCTCTTCGCGCCAGACCTTCAGCGTTTGTGCGGTATAAGAAGGCGTGTCGTGTTGCAGTTCGCGCTCATCAAGAATAAACAGCGGTTTGTCGGCAATGGCCAGCTCCAGCATGGTTTTTCGCTGCGCGCTGGTCGCCTCTGGCTGCGGACGATGAGGCGGAACGTTATTTGGCATGATAATAACCCGTGAAAGACCAATCAGATTGGCCAGCGTTTCCACGGGTTTAAGGTGACCATAATGCACCGGATCAAAGGTGCCGCCAAAAAGAGCCTGTAATGATTTCATATCAGCCATCAATAAAAACGTCCGCCAGCGCTTTGTGGCAAATCAGCAGCGAGAGCCCTTCAAGCTCAACCCAGACCGACTGCCCATAATCCTGTTTCAGCGTTAATTCCGTACGGGTCAGCAATTGTACCGCCTGGCGTAATTGCGTCTGGCTCAGCCGGTTCAGCGCGTCGCCCGTCATTCCCCGACGGTTTTGCCAGACGCGATGCTTATCAAATAGTGTGCGCAGCGGGGTATGGACAGACTGACGTTTCAGCGAGACCAGCAGTAACAGTTCGCGTTGCAGCGTTCGCAGCAGAATAACAGGCTCGCTGCCCTCCAGACGCAACTGTTGCAGAATGTGCAGCGCACGCTTACTTTTCCCCATCAGCAGAGCATCAACCCAATGAAACGGGGTGAAGTGCGCGGCATCGTTAACGGCCTGTTCGACGCGGGGTAGCGTGAGTTTCCCATCCGGCCAGAGCAGCGATAAACGTTCCAGCGCCTGCGCTAATGCCAGCAGGTTACCTTCATAGCAATAGCACAGCAGTTGATTCGCCGCGTCATCGAGTTGCAGATTATTTTGCTTTGCGCGTGTCGCAACCCAGCGAGGGAGTTGCGCTTGTTCTGGCGTCTGACAACTGACATGAACACATCGGTCAGCCAGGGCGCTGACCCAGGCGGCATTTTCCTGTGCTTTGGTGAGCTTGTTTCCGCGCACAATCAGCAGCAGATCGTCATGCAGCAATGGCGTCAGGGCCGCCAGTTGCTCATTGATTGCCGCATTCGGACCGTTTTCCGGCAACAACAGCAGCAGTGTCTGGCGAGTGGCGAACAGGCTCATCGCCTGGCATTGCGAGAACAAGGCATTCCAGTCGGTGTTGTTGTCGAGTGTAAATGTATGATGTTCATCGAATCCCTGCGTCGCGGCAGCCTGACGAATAGCATCCTGGCTTTCCTGCAACAACAGCGGATCGTTTCCAAGTAGCAGATACGCCGCGCGCAGCCCTTCAGAGAGCTGCGCGCGGAGTTGTTCAGGGTACAACCGAATCATCAGTTACCCAGTGTGGTGGAGGCACGCGTAGAAGAGGAAGCGGGTTTCGCTTCTTTTTCATCAGCGGCCGCTTCCTGAGTGGATTGAACATCAGCGACCTGAACGCTCGACAATTTACGGATCAGTTGCTCCGCGGCTTTGTCGTACATCTCTCTGATAATCATGTCCTGCTCATTATCTTTTGCCAGCGCCATTTGCGGGTTATCAAAAAACGAGCGGTACACTTTCGTGCTGATGGGATAAATATCGTGTCCCGGAATCAAAACCGACGCATTGACTGTCATAACCATCTGATACTCCGCCGTCTGGCCATCCTGGAAAACAGAAGCCGTATCCTGCGAAATGGTGACTGCGCCAAGACGCAATGACGGAACGTCTTTACGCATTGAGCCTTTTTCCAGCAGTTCAACATTATTCAGGCGAAGCTGGTTACGCACAGCACGGCTTAACGGGCCATTCGGATCCCCGGTATCGAGAATCATGGTTTTCATCGTGGCGGGGACCTGCGTGGTATTTCGCAGGTGCCAGCCACACCCGGCGGTGGTTAACACCGCCAGAGATAACAACAATGTTGCCAGATATCGCACGCTTCCTCCCGCGCTTAGCCAACGACCAGATTGAGCAGTTTACCCGGTACATAAATCACTTTACGCACGGTAACGCCATCAAGATATTTTGCGACCAGATGTTCCTGACCCGCACGTTCGCGAACTTGTTCTTCAGTCGCATTCACCGGCACGGTGATTTTGCCACGCACTTTGCCGTTGACCTGCACCACGACCAGCGTGGAGTCTTCAACCATCGCGGCATCGTCTGCAACCGGCCACGGCGCGTTATCGATATCGCCTTCGCCTTTCAGCGCCTGCCACAACGTAAAGCAGATGTGCGGGGTGAACGGGTTGAGCATCCGCACAACCGCCAGCAGCGCTTCCTGCATTAGTGCGCGATCCTGCTCATCGTCCTGCGGCGCTTTCGCCAGTTTGTTCATCAGCTCCATAATAGCCGCAATCGCGGTATTGAAGGTCTGACGACGGCCGATATCATCGGTCACTTTAGCGATTGTCTTATGCACATCACGGCGCAGCGCTTTTTGATCTTCTGACAGCGCATTAACGTTCAGCGGCGCAACATCGCCACGAGAAGTGTGCTCATAAACCAGTTTCCAGACACGTTTCAGGAAGCGGTTAGCCCCTTCAACACCGGACTCCTGCCATTCCAGCGTCATGTCTGCCGGAGAGGCGAACATCATGAACAGACGCACGGTATCCGCGCCATAACGTTCAACCATTACCTGCGGGTCGATACCGTTATTTTTCGACTTGGACATTTTGCTCATGCCGGTATACACCAGCTCATGACCTGCCGCGTCTTTCGCCTTAACGATACGACCTTTGTCGTCGCGCTCAACGATCGCATCAACCGGAGAAACCCAGTTACGCTCGCCGTTTTCGCCAACATAATAGAACGCATCCGCCAGCACCATGCCCTGACACAGCAGCTGTTTTGCCGGTTCATCAGAGTTCACCATGCCTGCATCACGCATCAGTTTGTGGAAGAAGCGGAAGTAGAGCAGGTGCATGATGGCGTGTTCGATACCGCCGATGTAAATATCCACTGGCAGCCAGTAGTTTGCCGCTTTGGAATCCAGCATGCCTTCCTGATACTGCGGACAGGTATAGCGTGCATAGTACCAGGAGGACTCCATAAAGGTGTCGAAGGTATCGGTTTCACGTAGCGCAGGCTGGCCGTTCACGGTGGTTTTCGCCCACTGCGGATCGGCTTTGATTGGGCTGGTAATCCCGTCCATCACAACGTCTTCCGGCAGAATAACCGGCAGTTGATCCTCTGGCGTCGGCAGCACGGTACCATCTTCCAGCGTCACCATCGGGATCGGTGCGCCCCAGTAACGCTGACGGGAAACGCCCCAGTCGCGCAGTCGGTAGTTAATTTTACGCTCACCCACGCCTAACGCGGTCAGTTTGTCAGCAATGGCATTGAAACCGTCTTCGAAGCTCAGGCCGCTGAATTCACCGGAGTTAAACAGCGTGCCTTTATCCGTCAGCGCTTGTTCGGACAGGTCCGGTTCAGAACCGTCTGCCGCCAGGATGACAGGCTTGATGGTCAGGCCGTATTTAGTGGCAAATTCATAGTCGCGCTGATCGTGACCCGGAACGGCCATCACACCGCCTGTACCGTATTCCATCAGAACGAAGTTAGCGGCCCAGACAGGGATCTCTTCACCGGTTAACGGGTGAATCGCTTTAAAGCCAGTATCGATCCCTTTTTTCTCCATGGTCGCCATGTCGGCTTCAGCGACTTTGGTGTTACGGCATTCGTCGATAAAAGCAGCCAGTTCCGCATTATTCGCCGCCGCTTTTTGCGCCAGCGGGTGGCCCGCGGCAACCGCCAGATAAGTGGCGCCCATAAAGGTGTCCGGACGGGTGGTATAGACGGTCAGCGTATTTTCATAGCCTGTCACGTCGAAGGTGATTTCCACACCTTCAGAGCGACCGATCCAGTTACGCTGCATCGTTTTCACGGTGTCAGGCCAGTGATCCAGTTTATCCAGATCGTTTAGCAGCTCGTCGGCGTAAGCGGTGATTTTAATAAACCACTGTGGGATCTCTTTACGCTCAACTTTGGTGTCACAGCGCCAGCAGCAGCCGTCGATCACCTGTTCGTTCGCCAGTACGGTCTGATCGTTAGGGCACCAGTTCACCGCCGAGGTCTTCTTGTAAACCAGACCTTTTTTATACAGTTCAGTGAAGAATTTCTGTTCCCAGCGATAGTATTCCGGAGTACAGGTCGCCAGCTCACGGCTCCAGTCGTAACCAAAGCCCAGCATTTTGAGCTGGTTTTTCATGTAAGCGATGTTGTCGTACGTCCACGGCGCGGGGGCGGTGTTATTTTTCACCGCTGCGCCTTCCGCAGGCAGACCGAATGCGTCCCAGCCGATAGGTTGCAGGACGTTTTTGCCCAGCATACGCTGATAACGGGCGATCACGTCTCCGATGGTGTAGTTACGTACGTGGCCCATGTGTAGTCGACCAGAAGGATAGGGAAGCATAGACAGGCAGTAATACTTCTCTTTGCTCTCGTCTTCGGTTACTTCAAATGTGCGCTTCTCATCCCAGTGAAGCTGTACTTTGGATTCTATCTCTTCCGGGCGGTATTGCTCTTGCATGGCAGCCAGTGGTCCTGTTTTCAATACAGCTACAAACGTAGCTTTCGATGTGGTGTTTCAGATCCGCATAGCATAGCCCAAACGCCCGCGTCAAAACAGCCTTTCGCGCATTCAGCATGGAATTCGCACTGCGACAATTCTTGCACGAATTTACACACTCTGTGGACAGCCTTGCAAAGCGCGACGTAAATAACGTCTATTATTATAGACAGTTAACGACCCGGGAGGCGAAACGATGAACAAGGTTGCTCAGTATTACCGTGAGCTGGTGGCATCATTAAGTGAACGACTGCGTAATGGCGAACGTGATATCGATGCGCTAGTGGAGCAGGCGCGGCAGCGAGTTTTGCAAGCCGGGGAGTTGACGCGAACTGAAGTGGATCAAGTTACGCGTGCTGTCAGACGCGATCTGGAAGAGTTCGCCATGAGCTACGAGGAGAGCCTGGAGGAGGAATCCGACAGCGTCTTTATGCGGGTCATTAAAGAGAGTATCTGGCAGGAGCTGGCGGATATCACCGACAAGACGCAACTGGAATGGCGTGAAGTTTTCCAGGATCTGAGCCATCACGGTGTGTATCACAGTGGTGAAGTGGTGGGGCTGGGCAATCTGGTCTGTGAGAAGTGTCACTTCCATCTGGCGGTATATACCCCGGAAGTGCTGCCGCGGTGTCCTAAATGCGGACATGACCAGTTCCAGCGCCGGCCGTTTGAGCCGTAATTAAGCGGCTGAAAAAAGCTTCCCCCGTCCCCGCGTTGTCGGGGATTTTTTTGTCTGTGGGTTCGCATCTTTCGTTAATATCTTAAATAAATAACAGCCTAATTATTAGGCTGAAAACTTTAAACTAAGGAAATTAGCGATGAGCAGAATGATCTTTTCTCCGTTCGCGATAGGCAATGTGACGTTAAAAAACCGCTACGTGATGGCTCCGATGGGTAATCTTGGCATGGTGGATGCCAATGGCGCATTTACTCAGCGCGCCGTGGATTACTTCGTGGCAAGGGCTCAGGGAGGCGTGGGGTTAATTATCACCGGACTGGCCGATGTCGCTCCCGAGATCGAAGGGCTTGAGCCGATGCATGCCGTCTCTCCAGTCAGAAATCCGCGCGCATTTAAACTTACCGCGATAGAGATGGTCGAGCGGGTTCATGCATGGGGGTGCAAAATCTTCCTGCAACTCTCGGCGGGCTTTGGCTACGCGGGAAATCCCGGCGAACATTTTGGACATTATGTCGCGCCGTCAGAAACGGAAAATCGCTGGGATCCCAACATTAAACATCGCGCGCTTACGCGTCATGAGATCTATCAGTTTATTGATGGGTTTGCGAGAAGTGCCGACATTGCAAAAAGCTGTGGATTCGACGGTGTTGAAATTCATGCCGTGCATGAAGGGTATCTGTTGGATCAGTTCACCATGGCTTTTTATAACCAGCGTACTGATGAGTTTGGAGGCTCTGAGCAGGGGCGGCTTAAATTTCCTCAGGAGGTGGTAAAAGCCATCAAGGCTCGCTGCGGTGAGGACTATCCCGTCGTACTTCGTTTCAGCTTAAAAAGCTTTATTAAAGGGCGGCGACAAGGGGCACTGCCTGGTGAGCGCTTTGTCGAACAGGGGCGCGACATCGAAGAGGGGCTGAACGTTGCACGCCAACTGGTGGCGGCAGGTTATGATGCGCTGGATGTGGATGTGGGAACGTATGATGCGTGGTACTGGAACCATCCGCCGATGTACTTCGGTAAAAAAGGGATTTACCTGGAATTTGCTCGTCAGGTGAAAGAGGCGGTTGATGTCCCGGTGATTGTTGCAGGGCGCATGGATGATGACGCGCTGGCTGAACAGGCGTTGCGGGAAGGGAAGTGCGATCTGGTGTCGCTGGGGCGTCCGTTACTGGCCGATCCGGATTACCCGAATAAAATTTATCTCCGGCAATCTCAGCGGGTCCGCCCGTGTTTGTCCTGCCATGAGGGATGTATGGGCCGTTTTCCACGCGGGGGCACGCTCTCCTGCGCCGTGAATCCCGCCTGTGGTCGCGAGGCGATTTATCAAATGATGCCTGCCGCGGAAAAGAAAAATATCGTGGTTGTTGGCGCAGGCATTGCGGGGATGGAAGTTGCAAGAGTCGCCGCGACACGAGGTCATCGCGTAACAATTTATGAGCAGCAGCAGCGTGTTGGCGGCGTGGTTATTCCCGGAAGTCAGCCTTCTTTCAAATCGTACGATCGCGATCTGCTGAACTGGTATGAAACCGAGCTCAAGGCGCTAAATGTCGCGATCCACTTCAGTACGACGGTGACGCCAGCGTTTTTGGCTCAGCTTGCGCCCGACGTTGCTGTTATCGCGACCGGTTCAACACCGGTTGTGCCTGAAATCCCCGGCATGGAACGCTTATCTTGCCTCTCTGCCTCTGATGTTTTAATGAATCCCGCGCTGGCTGGAGAGCGTTGCACCATTATTGGCGCGGGGCTGGTAGGCGCGGAACTCGCTTTATGGTTAAAGCAGTTGGGTCGTCAGGTTGAGATGGTGGAATTTGCCCCTGCTGCGCTGGGTGGCGGTAAAAACATGCCGTTTATGAACTATGACATGCTCAGGGATCTACTGGCCTACCATCAGATCCCGGTGCATGTGAATGCGTCGGTTAGCGAGGTATACACTGATGGGGTACAGATTGTTACACCCGAGGGGAGCCAAAAGCGACTGTCTGACACGCTTATTTATGCCGTAGGTTATCGCCCGGCGTCACACCTTTATGAGCAGTTGACCGCAGCAGAGCCTGGCTTTTTAACTTATCAGGTCGGCGATGCGCGAAAAGTGAATAACATCATGTATGCCATCTGGGATGGTTATGAGCTGGGTCGAAGCCTGTAACGAAAAGATCGGGAGGTGCGCCTGATGGCGGCATCTCCCGACGCTACTGACATTAATGCAGGATTTTTGCGAGGAAGTCCTTCGCACGCTCGGATTTCGGATTAGCGAAGAACTCCTCTTTCGGTGAGTCTTCAACGATTTTCCCTTCGTCCATAAAGATCACCCGATTCGCGACTTTGCGCGCAAAACCCATTTCGTGGGTCACCACCATCATGGTCATCCCTTCGTTAGCCAGTTCAACCATAACGTCGAGCACTTCGTTGATCATCTCCGGATCGAGCGCGGAAGTGGGTTCATCGAACAGCATAGCGACAGGATCCATACACAGCGCACGGGCTATCGCGACGCGCTGCTGCTGACCGCCGGAAAGTTGTGCCGGATATTTATTCGCATGAGCGGCGAGGCCAACGCGCTCCAGCAGTTTTTGCGCTTTTTCGCGCGCCGGCGCTTTATCACGCTTGAGCACTTTTACCTGTGCGAGCGTCAGGTTTTCGATGATCGACAGGTGCGGAAACAGTTCAAAGTGCTGGAACACCATGCCGACGCGGGAGCGCAGTTTTGCCAGATCCGTTTTCTTGTCGTTAACGACGATCCCGTTGACGGTAATTTCGCCTTTTTGAACCGGCTCCAGGCCGTTAACCGTTTTAATCAGCGTTGATTTACCGGAACCTGACGGGCCGCAGACCACCACCACTTCGCCTTTTTTCACTTCCGTGGAGCAGTCGGTCAGCACCTGAAAGTGACCATACCATTTAGAAACATTTTTCAGGGTAATCATTAAACTGTCCTTTTCTTCAAATAGCTGACTAACAACGACGCGCTCAGGCTGATAACAAAGTAGACGGCACCGGCAAACAGGATCATTTCAACCTGAGTACCATCACGCTCGCCAATGGTCGATGCGGTACGGAAGAAATCCGCGAGGCTTAAGACGTAAACCAGGGAGGTATCCTGGAACAGGACAATCCCCTGTGTGAGCAGAAGTGGCACCATCGCACGAAACGCCTGCGGTAAAATGATGAGTTTCATCGACTGCCAGTGGGTCATTCCCAGCGCCAGAGCCGCGCTCGACTGGCCACGGGAAATACTCTGGATGCCCGCACGGATAATCTCGGAGTAATACGCGGCTTCAAACATGGAAAACGCCACCATTGCTGAAATGAGGCGGATATCCGTTTTTGGCGACAGTCCCAGAACGTCCTGCAACAATCCAGGCACAATCAGATAGAACCACAGCAGCACCATCACCAAAGGGATGGAGCGGAACACGTTAACATACGCTTTAGCAAACCAGGCGATGGGCGCAAAACTTGAAAGGCGCATCACCGCCAGCAGCGTTCCCCAGACGATACCGATAACCACAGCCGTCAGAGTGATTTTAAGGGTAATAACCAGCCCATCCAGCAGATACGGCAGGGAGGGGACAATAGAACTCCAGTCAAATTCGTACATTATTTGCCTCCCATATTGCCAGGCAGGCGGATCTTACGTTCCACCAGATTCATCACCAGCATGATGAAGGCATTAATCATCACGTACGCCAGGGTAATAGCGGTAAACGATTCCCAGGCATGCGCCGAGTAATCCAGCAGTTTACCGGCCTGCGCCGCCATATCGACCAGACCGATAGTGGAGGCGATGGCGGAGTTTTTCACCAGGTTCATCATTTCTGAGGTCATTGGTGGGACAATTACGCGATAGGCGTTAGGCAGCAGCACATAGCGGTAGGCCTGTGGCAAGGTCAGCCCCATTGCCAGCGCTGCGTTTTTTTGACCACGCGGCAGTGACTGAATAGCGGCGCGTACCTGTTCGCAAACACGTGCCGCGGTGAACAACCCAAGACAGAGCATTGACGACAGGAAGAACTGAATATTGGGATCCAGTTCCGCCTTAAACCACATACCGAGATCTTCCGGCAGCAGCTCAGGGATCACCAGATACCAGGTGAAGAACTGGACGATCAGCGGAACGTTACGAAACAGTTCAACATACAGGGTACCGATCCCGGAAAGGAAGCGATTAGGAACAGTGCGTAAAATGCCGAATAAAGAGCCGACCAGGAAAGCAATAATCCAGGCGGTGATGGATAACGCCACGGTGACCTGAAAGCCGCTCCAGAGCCAGCCGAGATAGGTGGTGTTGCCGAATGGGGCCTGTTGTAAAAAAATACCCCAGTTCCAGTCTATTGACATACATCTACTCCGAAAAAAAGGGTAGCAGCGCTACCCTCGAAGATTGTCATTCAGCGTATTTCGGTTTTCAGGCCTGATGGGGAACGACCATCAGGCGTATAGTCTGTCCGTGCTGAATAGCAATCGAGAGGGCAAGGAGATCTCGCCCCATTTTGTTTTAGTTAGTTAAGTGCTTTGTCATTCGGCTCTTTAAACAGGGCTTTCATTTCGTCAGACAGTTCGAAATTCATATTCAGGTTTTTGGGCGGAATCGGATTCTTGAACCACTTATCAAACCATTTTGCCGCTTCACCTGAGGTTTGTGCCTGGGCAATAGTGTCATCCATCAGCTTTTTGAACTCAGGATCGTTCTTACGCAGCATGCAACCGTAAGCTTCTTGTGACTGCGGCTTGCCGACGATTTCCCAGTTATCCGGTTTCTTCGCCTTCGCGCGCTCACCGGCCAGCAGGGCGTCATCCATCATAAAGGCCACCGCGCGACCGCTTTCCAGCGTACGGAAGGAGTCACCGTGGTCTTTGGCGCTGATGATGCGCATATCCATTTTTTGCTCGTCGTTCAGCTTGTGCAGCAGAATTTCTGAGGTGGTCCCTGAGGTCACTACCACCGCTTTGCCTTTCAGATCCGCGAAGTCTTTAATGTCCCCGCCTTTTTTCGCCAGCAGACGTGTGCCGACCACAAAAATAGTGTCAGAGAACGCAGCCTGTTTCTGGCGCTCCACGTTATTGGTGGTGGAACCACACTCAAAATCGAAAGTGCCGTTTTGCAGCAGCGGAATACGGTTCTGAGAGGTAATTGGGATCAGCTTAACCTGCAGATCGGGCTTGTTCAGTTTCTTCTTCACGGCTTCAACGATAGCGTTGGAGTAATCCTGAGAATAACCCACCACTTTCTGCTGATTGTCGTAATAAGAGAATGGCACGGAGGATTCACGGTGACCGACCACGATTACGCCATTTTTAGCGATCTTGTCGAGCGTGCTGCCTGCGGCAGGTGCGGCGTCTTCTGCGTGCGCCAGACCGGCTGACAGTCCCATAACCAGCATTGCTGTGGCTAGCTTACGTAATTGCATATCCAACTCCTTATCGTCTGCGCCGTTGGCGCAGTGATACCTATTGTGAATGTCAGTGTTGTTATCGCCTGCAACTTAAGTGTGCAGTGTTTTACCTGTTTGTTAACATTTAGTCTGGGTTAATGTAAAGATTTTGCTGCGTTATTGTTTATTTTTGCGAAGTGCGCCGCACCATTCAGAGGCAAAAATCTCTCATTGCACCGTTTCGGTGCTACCGATGAACAGCCGTGGTGCGACTAAGTTGCGCTGAACGCTAAAACAGGTTTGCCTTCTTTAACAAAGCAATAGACGTGCCAGAATGGTTTTCGGGGGGAGGTTTGTAGGCCTGATAAGCGAAGCGTCATCAGGCACGATGTGGCACAACTGCCGGATGGCGGCGTACCGCCTTATCCAGCCAACATTTGATGGTGCACTGTGTTATCGACGGCGCTGACGCAAACTCATTAACACGGCGGCAAAACCGAACAGCGCGGTAATGAGCCACAGCGGCCAGTTGCCGGTACGTGCATAAGGCGTCAGGCCAGAGGTCGGCGTGACGTTGGCGGTCAATACCTGACGTGTAAACTGCGGGATCATGGCCTGAATTTCGCCCTGAGGGCCAATCACCGCCGTAATGCCGTTGTTGGTGCTACGCAGCAAGGGGCGCGCCAGCTCCAGCGAACGCATCCGCGCCATCTGGAAGTGCTGCCACGGACCAATCGACTTACCGAACCAGGCATCATTAGAGATAGTCAGCAGAAAATCCGTGTCCGGGCGGAAGTTATCGCGTACCTGTTCGCCCAGAATAATCTCGTAGCAAATCGCGGCAGTCAGTGCAAAGCCGTGCGCATGGAGCTGGGGTTGCACGTAGGCTCCGCGACTGAATGACGACATTGGCAGGTCAAAGAACGGCGCTAGCGGGCGCAGGATGGATTCCAGCGGTACAAACTCGCCAAACGGCACCAGATGGTTCTTGTCATAGCGGTTGCTGGAGTCATAGCGATATGGATTGTCTTTCCCCAGTGTGATGATGGTGTTGTATGTGTCATAGCGGTTCTGTTTATTCAGCCGTGCATCGACAATACCGGTAATCAGCGTACTGTCTTTTGAACGCAGCAGATCGTCCATCATGGCAAGAAAACGCTGCTGATTGATTTCCAGATCCGGGATAGCCGATTCCGGCCAGATAATCAGTTGGGATTTCCCCATCTCAGGCTGTGTCGCATCAAGATAGATTTTGAGCGTATTCAGCAACTGATTTTCATCCCATTTCAGTGACTGTGGAATATCGCCCTGAACCATCGACACGCGGGTCGTTCTTTCCGGTTCCAGCGTAAACCACTGGATATAGCGGAGCGGGAAGGGGAGAGCGAAAAGGACGACCGCAACGACCAGCGGACGCCAGTTGCGGGTTACCAGGGCGAGGACCAGCAGGCCGCTGACCATCATCAGCAAAAAATTGATGGCTTCGACGCCCATCACCGGCGCCAGTCCTTTCAGCGGACCGTCAATCTGACTGTAGCCAAACTGTAGCCACGGAAAGCCAGTCAGCACCCAGCCGCGCAGGAATTCGGAGAGCTGCCAGACGACCGGTGCGGCAATCGCCACCCGCAGCCAGGTGGTGTTCGGCCAAAGGCGCGAAAGCACACCAGCAAACAGCCCGGTATACAAGGAGAGATATGCCGCGAGAAGGACAACCAGAAAGACGTTCACCGGGCCTGGCATTCCACCAAACTGTGCGATGCTAACGTATACCCAGTTGATTCCCGTCCCGAAGAGTCCCAGCCCCCAGAAGTAGCCGATAGCGGCAGACTGGAGGGGGCGGCGATTGAGGGTTAAAGCCTGCAGTCCCATCAACGATACAATCGCGGCGGGCCAGATATCATAAGGAGAAAAGGCCAGCGTACCGCAGGCACCGAATAATAACGCCAGCAGCAGGCGAATGCGCTGGCGTTCAATTAATGAGGCAAAAGCCATTGAGTTCTTCTTCCCGTTCGGTTTTATTCGTCCAGTTTGGGCTGGGGAGAGTCATCCGGAATTCTGACGTGAACCTGAATAATACGACGGCTGTCGGCCATTGCAACTTTGAACTGGTAACCATCGATATCAATGGTTTCACCGCGTGCTGGCAGGTGACCAAACGCCTGCATCACCAGACCCCCGATGGTATCGACCTCTTCATCGCTAAAGCTGGTGCCGAAGGCTTCATTAAAGTCTTCTATCGGTGCCAGAGCGCGAATGGTCCAGGTGTGGCGGCTGAGCTGACGGAAGTCGATATCATCTTCTTCGTCGTACTCATCTTCAATTTCACCGACGATCAGTTCGAGGATGTCTTCAATGGTCACCAGACCAGAGACGCCGCCGAATTCGTCGATGACGATAGCCATATGGTAACGCTGAGAGCGGAACTCTTTGAGCATACGGTCAACGCGTTTGCTCTCCGGGACGACAACGGCCTGACGTAACACTTTCTCCATGCTGAAAGCATCGGCATCGCTGCGCATAAATGGCAGCAAATCCTTCGCCATCAGAATCCCTTCAATGTGATCTTTGTCCTCGCTGATCACCGGGAAACGCGAGTGGGCGGACTCGATGATGACATCAAGGCATTCGTCCAGCGTCTGGTTGCGTTTCAGGGTAATCATCTGGGAACGGGGGATCATGATGTCGCGAACGCGCTGGTCCGCAATGTCCATCACCCCTTCAAGCATGTCGCGCGTATCTTCATCGATAAGCTCGTTCTGCCCGGAATCACGGATCAGCGCCAGCAGTTCATCACGGTTTTTCGGTTCGCCGTGGAAAAGTTGGCTCAGTAACAGGGAGAAAAATCCCTTCTTGTTGCTTAATGTGTCACTACTGTGTGAATTGTCGTCGCTCATGGCGTCGTATGGGTTCTCTTGTTAGTTAATCTCTTGCGCAATGCGCGCAAACTCAGCGCATGGCATCACCGGAAATCACCGGGCATACGCCCGGTCGCTTATTCCTTCTCGGCAATGTACGGATCCTCATAGCCCAGAGCAAGCATAATCTCTGTTTCGAGGGCTTCCATCTCTTCTGCCTCATCGTCTTCGATATGATCGTAGCCCAGCAAATGCAAGCTGCCGTGGACGACCATATGCGCCCAGTGAGCATCCAACGGCTTACCTTGCTCCTGCGCTTCTTGTTCAACCACCTGGCGGCAGATGATCAAGTCGCCGAGCAGCGGCAGCTCAATACCCGGTGGGGCTTCAAACGGGAAAGAGAGCACATTGGTCGGCTTGTCTTTCCCACGGTATGTCAGATTGAGATCGTGACTTTCGGCTTCGTCCACCAGGCGAATCGTCACTTCTGATTCTTCCTGAAATTGCGGAATAACGGCGTTCAGCCAGGCCTGAAACTGGGCCTCTTCCGGCAAACCCGTGTTGTTCTCACACGCCAGTTGTAAATCGAGGATCACCTGACTCATTTTTGTTCCTGCTCCTGGGCTTCACGCTTACGCTCTGCTGCCAGCTCGGCTTTGCGTTTTTGTTCGGCTTCTTCCCACGCCTCATAGGCGTTAACGATGCGGGCAACCACCGGGTGGCGCACGACATCTTCGCTGTGGAAAAAGTTAAAGCTGATCTCGTCGACTTCCGCCAGCACTTCGATGGCGTGGCGCAACCCCGATTTAGTGTTACGCGGAAGGTCAATCTGCGTGACGTCGCCGGTAATCACCGCCTTCGAGTTAAAACCAATACGGGTCAGGAACATCTTCATCTGTTCGATGGTGGTGTTCTGGCTTTCATCCAGAATGATAAAGGCATCGTTCAGGGTACGACCACGCATGTATGCCAGCGGTGCCACTTCAATCACATTACGCTCAATCAGCTTTTCGACTTTCTCGAAGCCGAGCATTTCGAACAGGGCGTCATACAGCGGGCGCAGGTAGGGGTCAACTTTCTGACTCAGATCGCCAGGCAAGAAGCCCAGTTTTTCACCGGCTTCAACCGCCGGACGGGTCAGCAGAATGCGGCGAATCTCCTGACGCTCAAGCGCATCGACTGCGGCGGCGACGGCCAGATACGTTTTCCCCGTACCGGCCGGGCCCACGCCGAAAGTGATGTCATGATCAAGGATATTTGCAATGTACTGAGCCTGGTTTGGCGTGCGCGGCTTAATCACGCCCCGCTTCGTCTTGATGTTTACCGCTTTGCCAAACTCAGGCACGCTCTCGGCGGTTTGCTCAAGTACGCGGGCTTCTTTAATGGCGAGATGAACTTGTTCTGGCTCGATATCCTGCGTCTGGCCGCGCATCGGCGCGGTATCGACGTACAGGCTGCGTAAGATATCCGCTGCGGCGGTGACGCAAATCGGGCGGCCGGTCAGTTTAAAATGGTTGTCACGGCGGTTAATCTCGATACCGAGACGGCGTTCCAGTTGTTTGATGTTGTCATCAAACGGACCGCAAAGGCTCAGCAGGCGGTCATTGTCTGCGGGCTCAAGGGTAATTTCGCGAGTGTCTATGTTCAAACTGTTCCTCTTATGCATAGATAGCCGGAACGTGTGTGCTCACCGGCTGATAAGGAAATTATTCACGCCACAGGATAAAGGCGCAAGCACTGGAATGAAAATGGGGGCGAAGAAGGGAATAACAAGGCCCGCCATTACAGCGGGCCGGGCGTTTTTGCAGGCCCGATAAGCGCGGCGTCATCGGGCAAGTCATCCGTTACCAGTGCTCCTGTAGGCCCGATAAGCGCAGCGCCATCGGGCATTTTGGCGTTTTAGCTGAATTAAGGCTGCCAGAATCCCACGCCAATATCGTTTTCTTTACGGGTACGGGCAATCACTGATTCCGGGGTTTCTGCGATGCGCAGACCCATTTCATCTTCGGTACGAACCACTTTGCCGCGCAGGGAGTTTGTCCAGACGTCGGTAATTTCAACATCGACAAATTTACCGATCATCTCCGGCGTGCCTTCGAAGTTCACCACGCGGTTATTTTCGGTACGACCCGACAGCTCCATAATGCTCTTACGCGATGTCCCTTCCACCAGAATACGCTGGACCGTGCCGAGCATACGACGACTCCAGGCCATCGCCTGCTGGTTAATGCGATCCTGCAGAATATAAAGACGCTGTTTTTTCTCTTCTTCCGGCACATCATCTACCATATCGGCGGCTGGCGTCCCTGGACGCGCAGAGAAGATAAAGCTGTAGCTCATGTCAAAATTGACGTCGGCAATCAGCTTCATGGTCTGTTCGAAATCCTGGGTGGTTTCACCCGGGAAGCCGACAATAAAGTCGGAACTTATCTGAATATCCGGGCGCGCCGCACGCAGCTTACGGATGATCGCTTTATATTCCAGCGCCGTGTGGGTACGCCCCATCAGGTTCAGCACACGATCCGAACCGCTCTGTACCGGCAGGTGCAGGAAGCTCACCAGTTCCGGCGTATCGCGATAAACCTCAATGATGTCATCGGTAAATTCGATCGGATGGCTGGTGGTAAAGCGGATACGGTCAATACCGTCAATGGCGGCAACCAGACGCAGCAGATCGGCGAAGGAACCAGTAGTGCCATCAAAGTTCTCTCCGCGCCAGGCATTCACGTTCTGGCCGAGCAGGTTGACTTCACGCACGCCCTGAGCGGCAAGCTGGGCGATTTCAAACAGAATATCATCCGACGGACGGCTGACCTCTTCACCGCGGGTATACGGCACCACGCAGTAGGTACAATATTTGTTACAGCCTTCCATGATTGACACAAAGGCGGTCGGGCCTTCCGCACGCGGTTCCGGCAGACGGTCAAATTTCTCGATCTCCGGGAAGCTGATGTCCACAACCGGGCTACGATTGCCGCGAACGGAGTTAATCATCTCCGGCAGGCGATGCAGCGTTTGCGGGCCAAAGATGATGTCGACATAGTGCGCGCGTTGGCGAATATGATCGCCTTCCTGAGACGCCACACAGCCGCCGACGCCGATTATCAGATCGGGATTCTTCTCTTTTAACAGCTTCCAGCGCCCCAACTGATGGAAGACCTTCTCCTGGGCCTTCTCGCGGATTGAGCAGGTATTCAGCAGCAGCACATCCGCTTCTTCCGCCACGTCGGTCAGTTGATACCCGTGAGTGGCATCCAGCAGATCGGCCATCTTCGATGAATCGTATTCGTTCATCTGACAGCCCCAGGTTTTAATATGGAGTTTTTTGGTCATCGACTTGCTCTTGCGAAATAGTGGCTGAATTGCAGGGCGCATAGTGTAATGCTTTGCTGCTCTGGTGACCAGTATGACCGTTATCAGCCTCAAGGGGTAAAAAATCCTGTAAACTTACGCAATACATGCAACAGGATGATTGACCATGACAAATCAACCAACGGAAATTGCCATTGTCGGCGGGGGGATGGTCGGCGGCGCGCTGGCGCTGGGACTGGCACAACATGGATTTACGGTCACGGTGATCGAACACGCCTTACCTGCGCCGTTTGTCGCGGACAGCCAGCCCGATGTGCGTATTTCGGCGATCAGCGCCGCCTCTGTTTCTCTTCTGAAAGGCCTGGGCGTGTGGGATGTCGTGCAGGGAATGCGCAGCCATCCCTATCGTCGGCTGGAAACCTGGGAGTGGGAAAACGCGCATGTGGTGTTCGATGCCACGGAACTTAAGCTCCCGCTGCTCGGTTATATGGTTGAGAACAACGTTTTGCAACTGGCGCTCTGGCAGGCGCTGGAGGCGCATCCGAAAGTGACACTGCGCGTTCCTGCGTCGTTGATAGCGCTGCACCGACTGAACGATTGCCATGAGCTGGAGCTGGCGGGCGGTGAACGGATCAGCGCAAAACTGGTGATCGGTGCGGATGGTGCCAGTTCGCAGGTACGCCAGATGGCCGGCATTGGCATTCACGCCTGGCAATATGCGCAATCTTGTATGCTGATAACCGTTCAGTGTGAAAACGATCCGGGGGACAGTACCTGGCAGCAGTTTACGCCGGACGGCCCGCGCGCCTTTCTGCCGCTGTTTGACCACTGGGCGTCGCTGGTGTGGTACGACTCACCGGCGCGTATTCGCCAGTTGCAGGCGCTCAGCATGCCTCAGCTTCAGGATGAGATCGCAAAGCATTTTCCGGCGCGTACCGGAAAGGTAACGCCCGTTGCAGCAGGCGCGTTCCCACTGATGCGCCGCCACGCGTTGCAATATGTGCAGCCCGGACTAGCGCTGGTGGGCGACGCGGCGCATACCATCCACCCACTGGCCGGGCAGGGGGTAAATCTGGGGTATCGCGATGTGGATGCGCTGATTGATGTCCTGGTGAGCGCCCGTAGCTATGGCGAGTCCTGGGTGAGCCAGCCGGTGCTTAAACGTTACCAGACCCGTCGCATGGCGGATAACTTCATTATGCAAAGCGGGATGGATCTGTTCTACGCCGGATTCAGCAATGACCTGCAGCCGTTGCGGATTATCCGTAACCTCGGGCTGATGGCGGCAGAGCGCGCAGGCGTGTTGAAACGCCAGGCGCTGAAATATGCGTTAGGGTTGTAATTTTTGATGCTTTATCAGGTCTACGATCGCAGGCCTGATAAGCGCAGCGCCATCAGGCAATGTGATGCAAAAAAACAAAAAGCTCGCCGAAGCGAGCTTTTTTATGTGGCTGGGGTACGAGGATTCGAACCTCGGAATGCCGGAATCAGAATCCGGTGCCTTACCGCTTGGCGATACCCCAGTAGTTGACCTTCTTGCGTTCACAAGCTGAACGTCTTTGAATGTGGCTGGGGTACGAGGATTCGAACCTCGGAATGCCGGAATCAGAATCCGGTGCCTTACCGCTTGGCGATACCCCAACAAATTGTCTTCGGCGCTGTCGAAATCAATCAACACACTTTAAATATGGTGGCTACGACGGGATTCGAACCTGTGACCCCATCATTATGAGTGATGTGCTCTAACCAACTGAGCTACGTAGCCAGATAATTTCTTCGATGGCTGGGGTACCTGGATTCGAACCAGGGAATGCCGGTATCAAAAACCGGTGCCTTACCGCTTGGCGATACCCCAATGACCGTCGCGGAGAACCGCAAACTCGAAGAAATGTGGCTGGGGTACCTGGATTCGAACCAGGGAATGCCGGTATCAAAAACCGGTGCCTTACCGCTTGGCGATACCCCAACAAAATTTCCGAATGGAGAACTTCAGGCTCGTTCGTTATTAGCCGTGGAGGCTAACTTACAACCTGGAGATACCTCATCCGTGCAACGCTTTTATGGGAATGGTGCGGGAGGCGAGACTTGAACTCGCACACCTTGCGGCGCCAGAACCTAAATCTGGTGCGTCTACCAATTTCGCCACTCCCGCAAAAAAGATGGTGGCTACGACGGGATTCGAACCTGTGACCCCATCATTATGAGTGATGTGCTCTAACCAACTGAGCTACGTAGCCCTCTTTTTTCGCGCGTTACCTTATCGGCGTTGCGGGGCGCATTATGCGTATTGAGCCTTGAAGCGTCAACCTCTTTTTCATCGAAAACAGCCGGAATGTGACTGTTTGGTTAGGTTGCGAACAGCGTGACGCAGAAATCGGCAATTATTGGTTATTAATCACTTTCTGAACTGTTTTTCAGCATCAAAAAAGGGCCCCGAAGGACCCTTTTATTGCCGCTCAACTTACTGATAAGCGGACTGATGAACACCCACCGCGCGACCTGATGGATCGTTCATGGTTTTGAACGCTTCGTCCCATTCGATCGCTTTGGCTGAAGAACAGGCGACGGACGGACCACCCGGCACACACTCCGCAGCGCTCGGCAACGGGAACAACTCTTCGAAAATCTCGCGATACAGGTACGCTTCTTTAGAAGACGGCGTGTTATACGGGAAGCGGAAGCGGGCGGTTTCCAGTTGCTGGTCGGAAATTTGTTCGGCCGCCACTTCTTTCAGCGTATCAATCCAGCTATAGCCCACCCCATCAGAGAACTGCTCTTTCTGGCGCCACGCCACGCTGGCTGGCAAATAGGATTCAAAACATTCACGAAGAATATGCTTTTCCATCTTGCCATTGCCGCACATTTTGTCTTCCGGGTTGATGCGCATTGCCACATCGAGGAATTTTTTATCCAGGAACGGGACGCGCGCTTCCACACCCCAGGCCGACATGGCTTTGTTTGCGCGAGCGCAGTCAAACATATGCAAGGCCTGTAACTTGCGGACGGTTTCTTCGTGCAGCTCTTTCGCGTTCGGCGCTTTATGGAAATAGAGATACCCGCCAAACACTTCGTCAGACCCTTCGCCTGAGAGGACCATTTTGATCCCCATCGCTTTGATCTTACGCGACATTAAGTACATCGGCGTCGAGGCGCGAATGGTGGTCACATCATAAGTTTCAATGTGATAAATCACATCACGGATCGCATCCAGCCCTTCCTGCACCGTAAAGTGAATTTCATGGTGTACTGTTCCCAGGTGGTTTGCCACTTCCTGCGCGGCTTTCAGGTCAGGAGAGCCTTCCAGACCTACTGCGAAAGAGTGGAGTTGCGGCCACCAGGCTTCAGAACGCTCATCATCTTCCACGCGACGGGCGGCGAATTTCTTGGTGATTGCGGAGATCACGGAGGAGTCCAGACCGCCGGAAAGCAGCACGCCATAAGGCACGTCTGACATCAGGTGACTTTTTACGGAATCTTCCAGCGCCTGACGCAATGCGTTTTTGTCGGTCACATTATCTTTAACCGCGTCGAAATCGAACCAGTCACGCTGATAATACTGACGGATCTCGCCGTCTTTGCTCCACAGATAGCTCCCCGCCGGGAACTCTTTAATGGTGCGACAAACCGGCACCAGCGCTTTCATTTCGGAAGCCACATACAGGTTACCGAACTCGTCATAACCCATATACAGCGGGATTATCCCGATGTGATCGCGGCCAATCAGGTAAGCATCCTGCTCGCTGTCGTACAGGGCGAAGGCGAACATGCCTTGAAGATCATCGAGAAATTCAGCCCCTTTTTCCTGATACAGCGCGAGGATAACTTCGCAATCGGAACCGGTCTGGAAAGCATAGCGATCGCCGTATTCTGCGCGCAGCGCCTGATGGTTGTAGATTTCACCGTTAACCGCCAGCACGTGAGTTTTCTTTTCGTTATACAGTGGCTGAGCGCCAGCGTTGACGTCGACAATCGACAGACGTTCATGGGCAAGAATGGCCTTATCGCAGGCATAGATGCCGGACCAGTCCGGGCCGCGATGGCGCATCAGGCGTGACAGCTCGAGTGCTTTTTTACGCAGTTCACCTGCATCAGATTTAATATCGAATACGCCGAAAATTGAACACATAACCTTCTCCGTTAACCTGTTGCGTAATGCTTTTTGTGTTTGCTTGCTTAAGAAAATGCCGCAAAGAAAAAGAGGGTGCAAGAGCTTTGCCGTCTGAAAAAGAAAAAACGCAACGCTGATTGCATAATGGTGAAAAAAGAACATGTAATGAACACATTCATTAATGAATCGTCAAAAAAATGGCGTTTTTATTGATTGGCTTTGTTTTTGTGGCGGAGAAACATGAAAAACCACGTCCTGGGACGTGGTCTGTTTTAAATAACGTCGATCTCTGCGACAGAAGGGTAAATCCAGCTTGGGCGGAACGGCATACTGTCGATATCATCCAGCGTCGAGACCCCGGAGAGCACCAGGATCGTCTCCAGCCCTGCCTGGAATCCGGCCAGAATATCGGTACGCAGATTGTCGCCTACAATCACCGTCTCTTCTGAGTGCGCCTGCATTTTGTTCAGCGCCGCGCGGATAATCCACGGACTCGGTTTGCCCACGTAGAACGGCTTGCGGCCAGAGATTTTCTCGATACCTGCGCAAAGCGCACCACAGGCCGGATAAAAACCGCGACCGTGGGTATCCGGGTTGGTGGCGATAAAACGTGCGCCGTTTGCCACAAAATAAGCCGCTTTATGCATCATGTCCCAGTTATAGGAGCGGGTCTCACCGACGATCACAAAGTCCGGATTCACGTCAGTAATGGTGAATCCAGCCTTATACAGTTCGTGGATCAGCGCGCCTTCACCTACTACATAGGCCTTTTTGCCTTCCTGACGACGCAGGAAATCGGCGGTCGCCATCGCCGAGGTATAAAACACGCTGTCTGGCACATTAACGCCAGCCGTCGCAAAACGGTTCGCCAGATCCTGACCGGTCTGTGACGGGTAATTGGTCAGCAGCACCAGCGGCAGGCCTTTTTCCATTACACCAGTCAGAAACTCCGCCGCGCCAGGTACGGCGACATTGTCGTGCATCAGCACGCCGTCGATATCACAAATGACATTCTTGATGGTCATGAACTACCCAGGAAATGTGTTAATAATCCGATACTATAAGAGCGCATCAGTTTTCCAGCAAATGCTGGAGCAAAATGCCGTTGAGCATGGCACGCTTCACCAGCGCAAATGCGCCAATCGCCGAGCGGTGGTCCAGCGTGGAACGCACCACTGGCAAATTCTTGCGAAATGCCTTCAACGCCTGCGTATTAATGCAGCTTTCAATGGCGGGTAACAGCACTTTATCCGCTTCGGTTATCTCACCCGCGATGACGATTTTTTGCGGATTAAACAGGTTAATGGCGATGGCAATGGTTTTACCCAGATGACGCCCTACGTGTTCGATAACTTCAGACGCCAGACTGTCACCTTTATTGGCCGCTTTGCAAATCGTTTTAATCGTGCAGTCGTCCTGCGGCACGCGGCTCTGGTAACCCTGCTTCAGCAGATTGAGGACACGTTGTTCAATGGCTGCATTCGCGGCGATGGTTTCCAGACAGCCGAAGTTGCCGCAATGACAGCGTTCGCCCAGCGGTTCAACCTGGATATGACCGATTTCGCCAACGTTACCGTTACGGCCAATAAAAATGCGTCCGTTAGAGATGATCCCGGCGCCTGTCCCCCGGTGTACACGCACCAGAATGGAGTCTTCACAATCCTGACTTGCACCGAAGTAGTGCTCTGCCAGTGCCAGACTCCGAATGTCGTGGCCGACGAAACAGGTGACGCGGAATTTTTTCTCCAGCGCTTCAACAAGGCCCCAGTTTTCTACCTGAATATGCGGCATGTAGTGAATCATGCCGCTTTCCGGATCGACAAGACCTGGCAGGATCACAGAGATCGCGATTAACTCGCGGATCTTACGCTGATTGCTGTCGATAAAGGTCGTAATGGCGTTCAGCAGCGCGTGCTCCAGCGTTTCCTGGGTACGCTCCGGTAAAGGGTAGTGCTCTTCAGCCAGCACTTTACTGCTCAGATCAAACAAGGTGATCGTCGCGTCATGACGGCCAAGACGCACGCCAATAGCGTGAAAATTGCGGGTTTCGGTGACGATAGAAATGGCGCGGCGGCCCCCAGTGGAGGCCTGTTGATCAACTTCTTTGATCAGTCCGCGTTCAATTAACTGACGCGTAATTTTCGTTACGCTGGCGGGAGCAAGCTGGCTTTGTTCGGCAATCTGAATCCGCGAGATAGGCCCGTGCTGGTCAATCAGGCGGTAAACGGCCGCGCTGTTAAGCTGTTTTACGAGATCAACATTACCTATTTGAGCTTGTCCGCCTGGTGTCATACGTTCTCTTACTCAGTAACGACCTCGTTGCCATTAACGATGGTCTTGATGATTTTAAAATCGTGTGTAAAAGCGGTCAGGTTAGCCACTTTCCCTGCCGCGATGCTGCCAAGGTGTTTCTCAACACCGATGGCACGCGCAGGGTAGAGCGTTGCCATGCGCAGCACTTCATCCAGCGCAATGCCGCAATGTTCAACCAGGTTACGCACGCCTTCGATCATGGTTAATGATGAACCGCTCAGCGTACCGTTCTCATCCACACAAAGTCCATTGCGGTAGTATATTGTTTTACCAGCAAAAATGAACTGTTCAATATTTGCACCTGCCGGAGCCGTTGCATCTGTCACGAGGCAAAGCTTGTCACCTTTCAGGCGCTTGGCATTGCGGATGTTGGCATAATCAACGTGCAGACCGTCTGCAATAACGCCGCAATAAATGTCGGCTTCATCCAGAATGGCTCCCGCCAGACCCGGTTCGCGTCCGGTAATGTACGGCATGGCATTGTACAGGTGGGTGGCAAACGTAATACCTGCCCGGAAGCCCGCTTTGGCTTCTTTCAGCGTGGCGTTTGAGTGACCCGCAGAGACGACGATACCCGCCTGCGCCAGCTTGCGAATCACTTCGGCAGGCACCATTTCCGGCGCTAAGGTGACCTTGGTAATCACGTCGGCATTATCGCACAGGAAATCGACCAGCGCAGCGTCAGGCTGACGGACAAAACTCGGGTTATGCGTTCCTTTTTTGACCAGGTTCAGCCACGGACCTTCCAGATGCAGCCCGAGCGCCTGGTTCGGATGTTTCGCGAGGTATTCGCGCATCACGCGAACGCCTTGCTTCATCAGATCGTCGCTGGTGGTGATCAGCGTTGGCAGGTAATTGGTGCAGCCGGATTTCTCATTGGCTTTCTGCATGATCTCCAGCGTTTCAACGGTAACGGCTTCCGCCGTATCGTTAAACTGCACGCCGCCGCAGCCATTGAGCTGGACATCGATGAAACCGGGGGAAAGAATGGCCCCGTTCACTGAACGTTGTTCGATCTCTGGCGGCAGTTCTGCCACTGGACAAACGCTGTCAATCAGGCCATTAGCGACAACAATCGCATGGTCATCAAGAATTTCGTGGCCGGTAAAGATCCGGCCCTGGGTTAAAGCATACATTCCGACCCCCGATTTCAAAAAAATGCCGCCCTGAACGCAGAGGCAGGGCGGAGACTACATTACAGACCTTTGATATTTTCGGCTTCTAACTCGTTGAAATATTTCAGCGTCTTAACTTTCAGTTCCATCGTGGACGGCTCATCGCACACCACAACCGCTTTCGGATGCAGTTGCAGACAGCTGATGGTCCACATATGGTTCACATTACCCTCAACCGCCGCCTGCAGCGCCTGCGCTTTCTGATGACCCAGCACCAGAATCATCACTTCTTCGGCATCCAGCAGGGTACCTACGCCAACGGTCAGGGCATATTTCGGCACCTGATCCACGTCGCCGTCAAAGAAACGGGAGTTTGCCACACGGGTATCATGCGTCAGGGTTTTGATACGGGTACGGGATGCCAGCGAAGAGGCCGGTTCGTTGAATGCGATATGGCCGTCGTTACCCACACCGCCCATAAACAGGTGGATTTTGCCGTATGAACGGATTTTTTCTTCGTACTGGCGGCATTCGGCGTCGATATCTGGCGCGTTGCCGTTGAGCAGGTTGATATTTTCTGCTGGAATATCAACGTGGTCAAAGAAATTGCGGTGCATAAAGCTATGGTAGCTTTCCGGGTGTTCTTTTGGCAGACCGACATATTCGTCCATATTGAACGTCACAACATGTTTGAAGCTAACCTGGCCCGCTTTGTGCATTTCGACTAAGGCTTTATACGCGGTCAGTGGCGTCCCGCCTGTCGGTAACCCCAGAACAAACGGGCGATCGGCTGTCGGTTTGAACGCGTTGATACGGTTAACGATATGGCGTGCAGCCCATTTGCCGACCTGTTCAGCGGAAGTCAGTGGGATCAGTCTCATTCTTCACCTCAGAAAGTAAATGTAAGCCATTGGCGGATTGCACGTCGGTGCATTCTAAAGCGTAACCTGGTATGCCGCAGTGGGGACAATCCGTCTTGATTTTTTGAATGATAAAATAAGTTTTCACAGTTAGCCAGTAAAAGGGAGTGATGATAACGATATTTGGTGACTAAACTCACAAAAAACACGCTTTTAATTTGCGATACGAATTAAATTTTTACACACTCAGAATGCCAGTAAAGCAACAACTGAATTTCTATAAGTTAGTGACAAAATAAAAACACAGCTTAAAGCGAGCCTTAACGGGGTCTCAAAGGGGGAAGAAAGTGAGTATTCTAGGTTATCTGCAAAAGGTAGGCCGTGCGCTAATGGTGCCGGTCGCCACGCTGCCGGCGGCGGCGATATTGATGGGGGTCGGTTACTGGATCGACCCGGTTGGCTGGGGTGGAGATAACGCGCTCGCGGCGTTCTTCATTAAATCCGGCTCCGCTATTATCGATAACATGTCCGTGCTGTTTGCTATCGGTGTAGCGTATGGCATGTCTAAAGATAAAGATGGCGCAGCGGCGCTGACTGGTTTTGTGGGCTTCCTTGTGTTGACCACACTCTGTTCTCCGGCTGCGGTTGCAATGATTCAGAAGATCCCGGCCGATCAGGTTCCTGCTGCATTTGGCAAGATCAGCAACCAGTTCGTGGGTATTCTGGTCGGTATTATCTCTGCTGAGCTGTATAACCGCTTTAGCAGCGTTGAGCTGCCGAAAGCACTTTCCTTCTTCAGTGGGCGCCGTTTGGTTCCGATCCTCACCTCTTTTGTGATGATCGTCGTGGCGTTTATCATGATGTACATCTGGCCGATGATTTTCGATGGCCTGGTAAACTTCGGTGAACACATCCAGAAACTGGGCTCAGCCGGTGCGGGTATTTATGCCTTCTTCAACCGTCTGCTGATTCCGGTAGGTCTGCATCACGCGCTGAACTCCGTATTCTGGTTTGACGTTGCGGGTATCAACGATATTCCTAACTTCCTCGGCGGTGCTCAGTCTATCGAAGCGGGTAAAGCAACGGTTGGGATCACCGGTCGCTATCAGGCGGGCTTCTTCCCGATCATGATGTTTGGTTTGCCGGGTGCGGCGCTGGCTATCTACCACTGCGCGCGTCCTGAGAACAAGGCGAAAGTGCTGGGTATTATGATGGCCGGTGCGTTTGCTGCCTTCTTCACCGGTATCACTGAACCGCTGGAATTCTCCTTCATGTTCGTTGCGCCGGTGCTGTATGTCATCCACGCTATTTTGACCGGTATCTCCGTTTTCATCGCGGCGAGTATGCACTGGATTGCCGGCTTCGGCTTTAGTGCGGGTCTGGTGGATATGGTGCTCTCTTCCCGTAACCCGCTGGCGACGCAGTGGTGGATGCTGATCCCTCAGGGTCTGGTGTTCTTTGTTATCTATTACGTTGTGTTCCGTTTCGTCATCACTAAATTCAACCTGATGACGCCGGGTCGCGAACTGGCAGTGGCCGGTAGCGAAGCGGATGGTCAGGACGTCAATGTGAGCAACGGTAATGAGCAGGACGTTTCCGCGCTGGCGCGTCAGTACATCGCGGCAATCGGTGGTTCCGACAACCTTACCGGTATCGATGCCTGCATCACCCGTTTGCGCTTGAACGTAAAAGACTCTTCTCTGGTGAACGAAGCGCTGGCGAAACGCCTGGGCGCGTCTGGCGTGATTCGTCTGAACAAGACCAGCGTACAGATCATTGTAGGCTTTGTGGCTGAGAAAATTGCTAACGCGATGAAGACAACAGGTCCGGTCGCTGCGGCAGAAGCGTCTGCTGCTCCTGTTGCACAACCGGCCGCCAAACCGCAGGCAGTACCGAATGCGGTGACCATCGCTGAGCTGGTTTCGCCAGTGACCGGTGACGTTGTTGCGCTGGATCAGGTGCCTGATGAAGCCTTCGCCAGCAAAGCCGTTGGTGATGGCGTTGCGGTAAAACCGACGGATAAAACCGTTGTTTCTCCGGCAGCCGGTACCATCGTGAAAATCTTCAACACCAACCATGCGTTCTGCCTGGAAACCGAGAAAGGTGCAGAAATCGTCGTTCACATGGGTATTGATACTGTTGCGCTGAACGGTCAGGGCTTCACGCGTCTGGTGGAAGAGGGCGCAGAAGTGGCCGCAGGTCAGCCGATTCTGGAAATGGATCTGGACTACCTGAACGCGAATGCGCGCTCGATGATTAGCCCGGTTGTTTGCAGCAACATCGACGACTTCAGCGGTCTGGTTGTTAAAGCTGAAGGTCATGTGGTTGCTGGTCAAACGCCGCTGTATGAGATTAAAGGCCAGGCCAGATAAGGCGTAAGCCGCCATCTGGCACTATGAAGCGGCGGGGGGAAACCTCCGCCGCTTTTTTTATCGGTAACGCTTTTTCCGTGACATTTAAAGGTTGTCTCTTCGCCCGGCTTATAAGATCATATGCCGTTATACGTTGTTTACGCTTTGAGGAACCTACGATGAGTGAGGCTGAAGCCCGCCCGAGTAATTTTATTCGTCAGATCATCGATGAAGATCTGGCCAGTGGTAAGCACACCACAGTCCATACCCGTTTTCCGCCGGAGCCAAATGGTTATCTGCACATTGGCCACGCGAAATCTATCTGCCTGAACTTTGGTATCGCGCAAGACTACCAGGGGCAGTGCAATCTGCGTTTCGATGACACCAATCCGGTAAAAGAAGATATTGAGTACGTTGACTCGATCAAAAACGACGTAGAGTGGTTAGGTTTTCACTGGACTGGCGACGTTCGCTACTCCTCAGATTACTTTGATCAATTGCATGCCTACGCGGTCGAGCTGATCAACAAAGGACTGGCGTATGTCGATGAACTGACGCCGGAACAGATCCGTGAATACCGTGGCACGCTCACGCAACCAGGTAAAAACAGCCCATTCCGCGATCGCAGCGTTGAGGAGAACCTCGCACTGTTCGAGAAAATGCGTACCGGCGGCTTCGAAGAAGGTAAGGCCTGTCTGCGCGCGAAGATCGACATGGCATCACCGTTTATCGTGATGCGCGATCCGGTGTTGTACCGCATTAAATTTGCCGAGCACCATCAGACCGGCAACAAGTGGTGCATCTATCCGATGTACGACTTCACCCACTGCATCAGCGATGCGCTGGAAGGTATTACGCACTCTCTGTGTACGCTGGAGTTCCAGGACAATCGCCGCCTGTACGACTGGGTGCTCGATAATATCACCATTCCGGTTCACCCGCGCCAGTATGAGTTCTCGCGCCTGAATCTGGAATACACGGTGATGTCCAAGCGTAAGCTGAATCTGCTGGTGACCGATAAGCACGTTGAAGGCTGGGACGATCCGCGTATGCCGACCATCTCCGGTCTGCGTCGTCGCGGCTATACCGCGGCGGCAATCCGTGAATTCTGTAAACGCATTGGCGTGACCAAACAGGACAACACCATCGAGATGGCATCGCTGGAATCCTGCATTCGTGAAGATCTCAACGAAAACGCACCACGTGCGATGGCGGTTATCGATCCGGTGAAACTGGTGATTGAGAACTACCCGCAGGGTGAAAGCGAAATGGTCACCATGCCTAACCATCCGAACAAACCGGAAATGGGTACCCGCGAAGTTCCGTTTAGCGGTGAAATCTGGATTGATCGCGCGGACTTCCGTGAAGAAGCGAACAAGCAGTACAAGCGTCTGGTCATGGGCAAAGAAGTACGTCTGCGCAACGCCTACGTGGTGAAAGCAGAACGCGTGGAAAAAGATGCCGAAGGCAACATCACCACTATCTTCTGTACCTATGACGCGGATACCCTGAGCAAAGATCCGGCTGACGGACGTAAAGTGAAGGGCGTTATTCATTGGGTGAGCGCGGCACATGCGCTGCCGGTGGAAATTCGCCTCTACGATCGTCTGTTCAGTGTGCCAAACCCGGGAGCAGCAGAAGATTTTCTCTCTGTGATGAACCCGGAATCGCTGGTGATCAAACAGGGTTTTGCGGAGCCATCTCTGAAAGACACTGTGGCGGGTAAAGCGTACCAGTTTGAGCGCGAAGGTTACTTCTGCCTGGACAGCCGCTATGCCACAGCAGAAAAACGCGTGTTTAACCGCACTGTTGGCCTGCGTGATACCTGGGCAAAAGCCGGCGAATAAACCGCTTTCTGAATACCCCTTCCAAACGCCGCGTCCTGCGGCGTTTTTTTACCGCTTTTGCCGCTGACCGATGTCACTTTGCGTTACGAATTAATTTCTGTCTTAGAAATTAATAATTTCACAAATGTTAATTTGCAAGGAATTGATTTGTAGAATGAGTCATGAGATGAAACCGATTTCATCTTTCTGGAAAACAACGAAATTTTTTATTCTTAGGGCGTTTTTTGAGCGATGAATGAAATGTAACAGAAAGCGATGAAATATGTGCGGTTGCTCATACTCTTACATTCTCGTTACAGAAAGATATTGATAATTCGCGTCGCGAAAAATAGTCTATTCACTGTAGTCAGCGAGGTTTTTCTCAACGCTACTTTTTCATTTTTATTTTTTCGCTGTTTTGCTTTTGGCAACAGCAATTTATACGTCAAAGAGGATTAACTATGCGTACGTTTAGTGGCAAACGTAGTGCGCTGGCGCTGGCTATCGCCGGTATCACAGCAATGTCGGGTCTGGTCGTTGTTCCGCAGGCGCATGCCGAAGGCTTTATTGATGATTCCACATTAACCGGCGGCATCTATTACTGGCAGCGCGAGCGTGACCGTAAAGATGTGACCGACGGCGACAAATATAAAACCAACCTTTCTCATTCAACCTGGAACGCCAATCTGGATTTCCAGTCCGGCTATGCGGCTGATATGTTCGGTCTTGATATTGCGGCATTCACCGCGATAGAAATGGCGGAAAATGGCGACAGTGGCCACCCTAACGAAATTGCCTTCTCGAAAAAGAATAAAGGTTATGACGAAGACTATTCCGGTGATAAGAGTGGCATAAGCCTGTATAAAGCGGCTGCGAAATTCAAATATGGTCCGGCCTGGGCGCGTGCGGGTTATATCCAGCCCACCGGTCAAACGCTGCTGGCACCACACTGGAGCTTTATGCCTGGCACCTATCAGGGGGCCGAAGCGGGGGCGAATTTTGACTACGGCGATGCGGGTGCGCTGAGCTTCTCCTACATGTGGACGAATGAGTACAAAGCGCCGTGGCATACTGACGTCGATAAATTCTATCAGGCCGACAAAAAGACCAAAGTCGATTATCTCCACTCTGTTGGCGCAAAATACGATTTCAAAAATGATCTGGTGCTGGAAGCCGCATTTGGGCAGTCCGAAGGGTATGTCGATCAGTACTTCGCCAAGGCCAGCTACAAATTTGATCTGGCTGGTAACCCATTCACCACCAGCTACCAGTTCTACGGTGCGCGCGACAAGGTTGATGATCGCAGCGTGAACGACATCTATGACGGTACTGCCTGGTTACAGGCATTAACCTTCGGCTACAAGGTGGCGGAAGTGGTTGATCTGCGTCTGGAAGGGACCTGGGTTAAAGCTGACGGTCAGCAGGGGTACTTCCTGCAACGTATGACGCCGACCTATGCGTCATCCAACGGTCGTCTGGATATCTGGTGGGATAACCGTTCAGACTTCAACGCCAACGGCGAAAAAGCGGTCTTCTTTGGCGCGATGTACGATCTGAAGAACTGGGATTTGCCTGGCTGGGCTGTGGGCGCTTCCTATGTATATGCCTGGGACGCGAAGCCGGCAACCTGGCAGAGCAACCCGGATGCGTACTACGACAAAAACCGTACCATCGAAGAGTCCTCATACAGTCTGGACGCCATCTACACCCTGCAGGAAGGTCGTGCCAAAGGCACCATGTTTAAACTGCACTTCACCGAGTATGACAACCACTCCAACATTCCGAGCTGGGGCGGCGGTTACGGCAACATCTTCCAGGATGAGCGTGACGTGAAGTTCATCGTAATTGCACCGTTTACTATTTTCTAATGCCAACATCGGCAGGCGATAAGCCTGCCGCATCGTTGAGGACCGCACTATGAAAAAACTGATACTCATCGTCATAATGGCTTCGGGACTGGTTGCCTGTGCTCCATCATCCGCACCGCAAGAAGACAGCCGCTTGAAAGAGGCGTATAGCGCCTGTATCAATACCGCTGAGGGTTCACCTGAAAAAATCGAAGCCTGTCAGAGTGTGCTGAATGTGTTGAAAAAAGAGAAACAGCATCAACAGTTTGCCAATCAGGAGAGCGTAAGAGTTCTGGATTACCAGCAATGTATTCAGGCGGTACACAGCGGTAATGGCCAGGCTGTGAGCGCTGATTGCGACAAGATTTGGCGGGAAATTAGCCGTAATAATACGGCCAAATAACCGACATTTCAGACAGAAAACAGGCGGAGAGATTTCTCCGCCTGTTTGCATTCAGACCTTACTCTCTGTGGGCTGATAGCCGCGGCTGAGACGTACAAACAACATTGCCGTGGCGGCAAGTCCGCATAGTGCGGCGCACATGAGCCACCATCCCGGCGAACTTTTATCTCCGGTCCACTGGACCAGCGCAGTGGAGATGGCTGGCGTCAGGCCGCCAAAAATTGCGGTGGCGAGACTGAAGGCCAGCGAAAAACCCACGGTACGAACATAAACGGGCATCACTTCGGTGAGTGCGGCAACCATCGCGCCGTTATACATCCCAAAAAAGAACGAGAACCAAAGGAGCACCAGCGTCATGCGGGCGAAATCCGGCGCGGCGGTAAGCCAGTTCATCACCGGCCAGGTTGTGAGCAGCGCCAGCACAGTAATGCCCATCAGCACCGGCCGACGCCCGATGCGGTCAGAAATCGCGCCGCCAATCGGCAGCCAGATAAAGTTAGAAATTCCCACCAGCATAGTGACTACCAGGCTGTCACGCGCGCTCAGATTCAGCACGGCTCTTCCGTAAGTCGGGGTATAGACGGTAATAAAGTAAAACGTCGTCGTGGTCATTGCCACCAGCAGGGTGCCCGCAGTAATGATGCGCCAGTTTTTGGCGATGGTGGCAAAAATTTCCCGGGTGTCCGGGCGGTGCTTACGTTGCAAAAAGGCTTCGGTTTCCTGCAACGTACGACGAAGAACAAAAATCAGCGGAATAATCATACAGCCGATAAAAAACGGGATCCGCCAGCCCCATTCTGAGATTTCATCGTGCCCGAGCGTCGCATTCAGGGTGTAACCAATCAGCGCGGCGAAGACAATCGCCACCTGCTGGCTGGCAGACTGCCAACTGGTGTAAAAACCTTTGTTGCCAGGTGTGGCGATCTCAGACAGATAAACTGACACGCCACCCAGTTCGACGCCCGCAGAGAAGCCCTGAAGCAATCGTCCCAGCAGCACCAGCACAGGGGCGAGTACACCGATTGTCTGATAACCGGGAACAAGGGCTATCAGCAACGTGCCGCAGCCCATAATCGCCAGCGTGACCATCAGTCCTTTTCGCCGACCAATCCTGTCGATATAAGCTCCCAGCACTACTGCTCCGATGGGACGCATTAAAAAACCCGAACCAAAAACGGCGAAGGTGAGCATGAGCGCGGCAAACTCACTTTCGGCGGGAAAAAACGTCTTTGCGATATAGGTTGCGTAGAAGCCAAACAGAAAAAAGTCGAACTGTTCGAGAAAATTACCGCTGGTTACACGCAGTATTGCGCCAAACGTGCCAACGCGTGAGGGTTGTTGTGTCATTGAGGTTGCTCCACTGTCTTATCATAATATTTATAGAGGTAAGATGTAGCGGGTCAGTCGCCTGCGACCCCCGCCTGTTTTCCACGTCGCTTCTCAATCGCCCATTTGAGTAACGATGCGCAGCGGTAAAAACCGTGGGCGAATTTTCCGTATGGAATAGTCAAAAAAAGCGCCATGACTACGCCAAGATGGATGGCAAGCAGGACTCCCATCCACGAGGTATCTCTTCCTGCCAGCAGGCCTAAACCGGTCAGGCTGGTCAGGAGCAGCAGCAAAATAAAGCCGCGATCCATCGGTTTCTGTCGTGCGTCGCCATGCAGCGGCGAGCGTTTAAGGTTCAACCACAGCAAGCCCGCCGGGCCAATGACTAAACCGATTCCGCCGAGCGTGCCCAGCATGACCGGCACGCTGAAGAACGGGTAAGGCGCTTCCCATCCGGCGAAATAGTGATAGCCCGTCGCCACCACCGTGGCGGCGAAGCAGAGCATAAAGCCGTAGAAGGTGAAGTGATGGAAGCGACGGCGCATCAGCGTGAAAGCGTCATCAGCTTCGTTGCAGCCTTTGCCATGTCCCCCGTCGAGGTATTTCAGCGTCAGCGCACTGTGTGAGGCTTCGGCAATTTCAGCCGGATGCGGGTTGACGGGAGATATCTCTCGCCAGAAGCGAACCACGCCCGCCATCAGTAACCCCATTGCCAGAATGAAAACTGAGCCAAACATCCATGCCAGCAGGTTGTGGGGGACGATTTGGTAGAAATCACCGGCCAGCGGCGGGTGGAGCAGTGATCCTTTCAACCCCATTGCGAGGAGTAAAAAGAGGATCAGACCGAAAACCAGCGCCAGCGCGACGGTGATACCCGCCCGGCGATACAGCGCGCCAAACGCTGCGGGCAGGGCGTAGTGCTGATAGCTTTCCAGACGCACTTCCGCCATCGCTTTCGGGACATTGATAGCAAATTCATGCGGTGGGGCATACTGGCAGGCATGCAGGCAGGCACCACAGTTGTGACACAGGTTCGCCAGATAGTTAATGTCGGCTTTGCCGAACTCCAGTCGATGCGTCATCGCCGGGAACACCGCACAAAACCCTTCGCAATAACGACAGGCGTTGCAAACCTGCATCACCCGTTCAACTTCGGCCTCCGGTTCAGTAAGAATTTTTGCCTCGATAATCAATTTTTCAAGCTGCTTCATGACGCGCCTCCTTACCTGCTGCCTGCGCGGCTTCTTTACCGGCGATCCGACCAAACGTGGTGCCGATGGACATGCCGACACCGGCGGTATATCCCTTGCCCAGCACGTTGCCTGCCATCATCTCTCCGGCGACAAACAGATTGCGGCTGGGGTTGCCGCCAAAATGGACGGCGGCGTGTTCATTTACTTTCAGCCCCAGATAGGTAAAGGTTATCCCCGGGCGCAGGGCGTAGCCGTAATAGGGGGGCGTATCGATGGGGCGTGCCCAGTGGGTTTTCGGCGGCGTCAGGCCCTGCGTAGAACAGTTGTCCAGCGTGGTGTGATCAAACTGACCTGGCTGACAGGCCTGGTTGTAGCGCTCCACGGTTTCGGTAAAACGTCCGGGATCCAGCCCCAACTGGCGGGCCAGTTCGCCCAGCGTGTTGGCTTGCGCGCCCGGAAAAACGGGGGGCATAAAGTGACCGATAGCTTTGCTGTCGATAATGGAATAGCCAATCTGGCCCGGCTGGTGGGCGACCAGACGCCCCCAGATGGCATAGCGCTTGGGCCAGAAATCTTCACCTTCATCATAAAAGCGTTCCGCGTCCCGGTTGACCACCACGCCGAGAGAGACGCAATCCACACGGGTGCAGATGCCACCGTCATACAGCGGGGCGCGGGCATCAATGGCGACGCAGTGCGACTGAGAAGGATCGCCGATGATGTCAGCCCCGGCCTCGATCATGAATTTAAGCAAGACGCCCTGATTAAAGCGGGTGCCACGAATGAGAAAATTATCGGCAGGCCATTCTCCACGTGCGTTTTCTCCCCAGGCTTCGCGCAGCCATTCGCGGTTGGATTCAAACCCGCCGGCGGCGAGCACGCAGGTTCTGGCTTCAATACGTTCGTTACCCGCCAGCGCCGCGACAAACTCGCCATTTTGCAATTCAAGGGCCTGCACTGGCGTGTTATAGCGAATCTGTACGCCCAGTTTTTCTGCGCTACGGTAATAGGCATTCACGAGGGCTTTGCCGCCGCCCATAAAAAAAGCGTTGGTCCGCGCCACGTGCAGCGCGCCCGAGAGCGGAGGCTGAAAGTTTACGCCGTGCCGACGCATCCAGTCCCGGCATTGCGAAGAGGTACGGATCACCAGGCGTGCCAGTGCTTCATCGGTATTTCCCTCGGTCACACGCCAGAGATCCTGCCAGAATTCCTCTTCGGGATAGCTCTCGACCAGCACATCCTGGGGGGCATCGTGCATACAGCGTAAATTGCGCGTGTGCTGAGAGTTACCGCCGCGCCATTCCCGGGGCGCAGCCTCCAACAGCAGCACGGAAGCGCCTGCCTCGCGGGCGGTTAAGGCGGCACATAGTGCGGCATTGCCGCCGCCAATCACCAGTACATCAAGCATGTATACTCCCTTACCATTTAACTATTTGTTAAATTTGTAATTGAAATGTATACGCGCGGGTTGTCCTGGCGCTATGGCGAGACGCTAAAGACCTGTTTAGTGAGAGTAAAGAGTGGCGCCCGGCCAACAGCCGGTTTCCACCAGTTCACGCATGACTTTAGTAAGGATGACGCGGGCGGCAAGGCCCGCCGGGGTGAGTTCATCGTCAGACAAGCTGACCAGAAAATTGGGGCGACTGAGTATCGGATTGTGAACGCCGATCACTCTTAACGCCTCACTCTCCAGATGTGAAATGGCGGCGCCGGGTTGCAGCGTGGCGCCCAGACCGCCGCGAACGGCGCGCATCAGTAGCGCAAGCCCGTCAATCTCAGTGACGATGTCAATATTCAGTCCATGTTCCTGGCAGATAACGTCCAGTCTGCCACGCAGCCCGTGGCCCTGGCTTGGCATGATCAGGGGGATACTGGACAGTTGTGCTGGCGTGATGGCGTCGTCGGTTATATCCGCCAGCAGGTCATGTGTGCCAATCAGAAAGAGCCGTTCTTCGAGGATGGGTCTGGCGCTCCAGCGCAGGATTTTCTCTTTCTGAAACACCACCGCCAGATCAATTTGCCGGGTATTGATCATCCGTTCCAGATTACCCGAGAGGCTTTCCACCACATGTAAGCGTACATCATGGTAGTGTTCCCGCATGGCGTTAATAAAGGGGATCCCGAGGACGGAAGCGGTGCTGGGAGCCATGCCAACGCTGACGTGTCCGGACAGCCGGGCCTCACGGGCGGCAAGGACAGCATCGTCAGCGTGACGCAGCGCCAGTTGCGCCTGGGAGTAGAAAGCGAGACCGGCGTTAGTTGGCGTTACGCCGCGAGACGTTCGTTGCAGCAGACGAATGGCGAGTTCGTTTTCCAGTCGCGTCATCTGCTGACTCAGCGCTGAGACGCCGATATCGAGATCGAGCGCGGCGCTGCCCATGCTGCCGGTTTCCACTATACGAACAAAGTAACGCAACTGACGAAGTTCCATTTCGATTCTCCGGGGACAGGGCAAAGGAGATTTTACATTAAAGCAACATGACGCCAGAGGAAAGAAAAGAGTGCAGGGAATGGCAGGCATAAAAAAAGCCAACCGACAGGCTGGCTTTTCAGAATGACGTCAATTATTTCGCGTCGTGCGCGTGTTCGTCTTCGCGACAATCGCCTTCAGCGCAGTGGCCGTAGAGATAGAGGCTATGGTTCGTCAAACGAATACCATGCTTCGCCGCGATTTCACGCTGGCGCGCTTCGATAGAATCATCACTGAATTCGATCACTTTGCCGCAATCGAGGCAAATCAAGTGATCGTGATGATGCTGCTGGGTCAGCTCAAAAACGGATTTACCGCCTTCAAAATTGTGGCGGGTGACGATACCGGCGTCATCAAACTGGTTCAGCACGCGGTACACGGTCGCTAAACCTATCTCTTCACCCATGTCGATCAGCCGTTTATATAAATCTTCCGCACTGACGTGATGGTTTTCCGGTCCCTGAAGAACTTCCAGAATCTTTAAACGAGGAAGCGTTACTTTCAGGCCAGCCTTCTTTAATGCGGTATTGTTGTCAGTCATGCGGAATCTGTCCTGTTGCTAAACGATTCACTTCATACAAGAAGTGACAGAAATGGCACCCAAGAGAATGCGTTTCATTATAGGGCTGCCGTACTTAAATGAAAACTGCAAGCCTCTGGCAAATGTTAATAAATAAACGGTATTGCCTGGAAATGAGAGCACCACCTAAAAACTCCTGCATATTGTACAGGGATGGGCTGGAAAGTTACAAATTTGTAGCAATTATTTTGATTGGTATTGTCTATTGATGCGGCGCAAACATAGTCCGCGCCGCATCACATCAGGCGTTGATGATGTCGTCGAGGTGCAGTTCGTCGGAAATCTGCTTCACCCATTTTTCTACGCGCTCAGCGGTCAGTTCCGGCTGGCGATCTTCGTCGATGGCCAGACCAACGAAATGATCGTCGTCCGCCAGGCCTTTAGAGGCTTCAAAATGGTAGCCTGCGGTTGGCCAGTGGCCCACGATGGTCGCGCCGCGCGGTTCAATGATATCGCGGATGGTACCTAACGCGTCACAGAAGTATTCCGCGTAATCTTCCTGGTCGCCGCAGCCAAACAGTGCTACGAGTTTGCCATTAAAATCAATCTCTTCGAGAGTCGGGAAAAAATCATCCCAGTCACACTGCGCTTCACCATAGTACCAGGTTGGGATACCGAGCAGCAGTATGTCATAGCCTTCAAGATCTTCTTTGCTGCTTTTCGCAATGTCATGCACATCGGCAACGTCTTTACCAAGCTGTTTTTGAATCATTTTTGCGATATTTTCGGTGTTCCCGGTGTCGCTGCCGAAAAAAATGCCAGTGATTGCCATGAGTAAAGTAACCTCTTGAAACTTATTGAAATGGTGGTGGCGAATTGCCCACAGATAAGGGCAATCATAGCAGAACAGTCAGGTATGCGGAAATAGCAAAGGCACCCGAGTGCACTCCATGCTACATGAAAGTGGATAATCAGATGATTTCAGACGGGATTCTGGCCGCGCAATGTTGCCAGTTGGGTCATCAGCATCTCTTCGATGAGCTCACTGCGGCTCATTTCACGGGATTCCGCCAGCTCGTTGAGCGCATCAACGGCATCCGCGTTGAGTTTAAGCTCGACACGTTTAAGACCACGAACCTTGTCGCGTTTTAGCTGATTACGCTTGTTAATGCGCAGTTGTTCATCGCGCGAAAGCGGATTCGTTTTCGGTCGTCCCGGGCGACGCTCGTGCGCGAACAGATCTAGTGTCGTACGGTCCGTTTGTTCTTTGGCCATGATTTTGGTGACTTCGAGGAAACAATCAGCCAGGCCTCTGCCCGGATGGATAGCGCGCCATCATACATCAGCGAATGAGGCGCGCCAACGTTCACGCGCGTATTCGCGCACGGACGCTGAGTTTTTAATCAGCCAGCCATCTCATTGAGATAGCGGCGGATGGCACGCAGTACCGCTTCCGGTTTTTCAGCATGCACCCAGTGACCGGCACCGGCAATCACATGTGCCCGCGCCTGGGGGAACTGGGCCAGTAAATCAGCGCGACAGGCTTCGGTGACATAAGGCGAGTTACCGCCGGGGATAAACAGCGCCGGGTGATCCCAGGCAGGAAGGGGCTCCCAGCCGACGATGTGCGGATATTGTTCCCACAGCACCGGCACGTTGAAACGCCACTCTCCGTCCACGAACGATTTCAACAAAAACTGAATCACGCCTTCTTCGTTGAGATGCTCACGCATAACGACGGCTGCCTGCTGGCGAGTTTGCGCTTTCGATGCCGTGACGGCATTAATGGCGGCGAAAATTTCGTCGTGGCGGCGGACGTGATAATCCACCGGCGCAATATCAATAGCCACTAAACCGTTGATGCGATCCGGAGCCAGCGCGCTCAGCGCCATGACTGCTTTACCGCCCATCGAATGGCCGACAAACGTCGCGTTATCAATCTGTTGTGCATCCAGCGTGTCCAGTAAATCCTGCGCCATCGCCGGGTAGTTCATGACCGGGTCGCGTGGGGACAAACCGTGGTTACGCATATCGACCTGGATAATGTCATGATCACTTACCAGGTCGCGCGCGAGGACGCCAAGATTGTCCAGACTGCCAAATAAGCCGTGAACGAGGACGATGGGAGAATTATTGTTCAGGTTTTGTGCAGATTGCGCTCGGATATTCAATTTCATGGCAAAGTTCTTTTTTTCGCTCTGTCGGGTTAGGGTATTATGTTGACCATTCTGCCACTGGGCTGCAACCTCTACGGTTTACTCCGAGTTTTTCGTTCAGCCAGGTTTGACGCTATTCGCTGTTGGGATTTGCTTCTATAATCCCAACGATTTGTATTCAGATCAGATAAAACACCGCACTGGATAAAGATGAAAACGATTGAAGTTGATGATGAACTCTACAGCTATATTGCCAGCCACACGAAGCATATTGGCGAGAGCGCATCCGAAATTTTACGGCGCATGTTAAAGTTTTCCGCCGCATCACAGCCTGCCGCTCCGGCGGCAAAAGAGGTTCGCGCCGCGCAGCCTGAGGTTGCGCAGACGAAGCCCGTCAATCCTGTGAAAGATAAAGTGCGCGCGATGCGTGAGCTGCTTCTCTCCGACGAATACGCGGAGCAGAAGAAAGCGGTTAACCGCTTTATGCTGGTGCTGTCTACACTTTATTCACTGGATCAACACGCGTTTGCCGACGCAACGGAATCGTTGCACGGTCGTACACGCGTCTATTTTGCGGCAGATGAACAGACGCTGCTGAAAAATGGTAATCAGACCAAACCAAAACACGTGCCCGGCACGCCTTATTGGGTGATCACCAACACCAACACCGGCCGTAAATGCAGCATGGTTGAACACATCATGCAGTCAATGCAATTCCCGGCGGAATTGATTGAAAAGGTTTGCGGAACAATTTAATCCTTGCATAAAAGGACCAGGCAATGGCAATCCACAACCGTGCAGGTCAACCTGCGCAACAAAGTGATTTGATTAACGTCGCCCAACTGACGGCACAATATTACGTACTGAAGCCCGCAAAAGGAAATGCGGAACACGCGGTGAAGTTCGGCACTTCCGGACACCGCGGCAGTGCAGGTCGCCACAGTTTCAACGAGCCACATATCCTGGCGATTGCGCAAGCTATCGCGGAAGAACGTGCAAAAAACGGCATTACCGGTCCGTGCTATGTGGGCAAAGATACCCACGCGTTGTCTGAACCGGCGTTTATCTCCGTACTGGAAGTGCTCGCAGCGAACGGCGTCGACGTGATTGTTCAGGAGAACAACGGTTTTACCCCAACGCCCGCAGTATCACATGCGATTCTGGTCCACAACAAAAAAGGCGGCCCGCTGGCTGACGGTATTGTAATTACGCCGTCGCATAACCCGCCTGAAGATGGTGGTATCAAATACAACCCGCCAAACGGTGGTCCGGCAGATACCAACGTCACGAAAGTGGTGGAAGATCGCGCGAACGCGCTGTTAGCAGACGGCCTGAAAGGGGTTAAACGGATTTCTCTGGATGCGGCGCTGGCGTCCGGCCACGTTAAAGAGCTGGATCTGGTGCAGCCGTTCGTTGAAGGGCTGGCGGAAATCGTCGATATGGCGGCGATTCAGAAAGCCGGTCTGACGCTGGGTGTCGATCCGCTGGGCGGCTCCGGTATCGAGTACTGGAAGCGCATCGCTGAGCACTACAAACTGAACCTGACCATCGTCAACGATCAGGTTGATCAGACTTTCCGCTTTATGCATCTCGATAAAGATGGCGCGATCCGTATGGACTGCTCTTCTGAGTGTGCCATGGCCGGTTTGCTGGCGCTGCGCGATAAGTTCGATCTGGCGTTTGCCAACGATCCGGATTATGACCGTCACGGTATCGTCACCCCGGCGGGACTGATGAATCCGAACCACTACCTGGCGGTAGCAATCAACTATCTGTTCCAGCATCGTCCGCAGTGGGGCAAAGAGGTGGCTGTCGGTAAAACGCTGGTCTCTTCGGCAATGATTGACCGGGTGGTTAACGATCTGGGGCGTAAACTGGTCGAAGTCCCGGTGGGCTTTAAATGGTTTGTTGATGGTCTGTTCGACGGTAGTTTCGGCTTTGGCGGTGAAGAGAGCGCGGGTGCGTCCTTCCTGCGTTTCGACGGTACGCCGTGGTCTACCGATAAAGACGGGATCATCATGTGCCTGCTGGCGGCGGAAATTACCGCTGTGACCGGGAAAAATCCGCAGGAGCACTACAACGAGCTGGCGGCCCGTTTTGGCGCGCCGAGCTACAACCGTCTGCAGGCTGGCGCAACATCCGCACAGAAAGCGGCGCTGTCTAAACTGTCTCCGGAAATGGTTAGCGCCAGCACGCTGGCCGGTGACCCGATCACCGCGCGTCTGACGGCAGCACCGGGTAACGGTGCGTCAATTGGCGGCCTGAAAGTGATGACCGATAACGGCTGGTTCGCGGCGCGTCCGTCCGGTACAGAAGACGCCTATAAGATCTACTGTGAGAGCTTCCTTGGTGAAGAACATCGTAAGCAGATCGAAAAAGAAGCGGTCGAAATTGTCAGCGAAGTGTTGAAGAACGCCTGATTTCATTGAATATAAAAAGGGAGCCGAAAGGCTCCTTTTTTACATCCCGGTATGCCGCCGACAGGTTAATGTCTGGCAATCGATACGAACCACACAGACCGCTTTCATCATTTCTTCGCGATATATGAAATCTTTTCCTGGCGTCGCCTGACGCATAATCCGGTTAAGCCCATATTCCATCTCTTTTCGTTCCTGAACTATAGATGCCTTCCCGCAGGCAAAGATGCTGGTATAAGCGTAGCTGTAATCGCAGGCATCTTCGGCCTCCATCAAACGATGGTCGCCATCCATTTCTATACTGACAGCCGGGTTTCTCCGTAACAGCCGCATCTTTTTCCCGCTACGCGCGCCGTGGAACCAGATTGTCCAGCGTCCGCTCTGATACTCATAGCCAAAATTGACCGGTACAATATATGGGCTGCTCTCATCGTTTAGCGCCACCCGGCAAACCTGGTATTTAGCGATAATTGTATGGATTTCATCAGGATTGCTGACTATTCGTTCTGGATTGCTCATGATTATTGTCTTAAGACTGAGGTTGAAGAAAACCGGACTGCAATGACTTGCAGTCCGGTAAGGGACATTAACCGTGCTTATTCTTCAACTCAAAGCGCGGTGATACCAGACCGTACAATGTCCAGCCCAGGAAGGTCACAATCGAGCCGTACAGCATGGCTTCCTCACCTGACGAGTAGAGCGCATAGAAGCTGTACATCGCCCCCACGAACGCCACGAAGTTTGCGGGTTTTGCTTTCGCGGACGGGACATTCGCCATTCTCTGAATGATAACCAGCGCAGCCATCGACAGAATATACGGGATAATGTTCGTTACCACGGCCAGGTTGACCAGCACGTTAAACTGACTGTTTAACGACGGGCTAATGGTCATCAGCGACAAGCCACTCTGGATGATCACAATGGCCAGCATGCCCTGAACCGGCGCATCGACTTTGGTCACGCGAGAGAATACTTTCGGGAAATACCCTTCATCAGCCGATGACTTAAACACCTGTGCGATGGTGAACTGCCAGCCCAGCAGCGAACCGCAGCAGGACATGACCATCAGCGCCATGATCACTTTACCCACTTCCGGAGTAAACATCTGGGCGAACGCCAGACCAAATGGTGCGGTGGAATTCGCCAGATCCATGTTCGGCACGATCCCGGCGATGACGTTGGTGGAGACGATATAGATTACCGCCGCACCCAGCGTTCCGCCCAGTACCGCAATCGGGACGTTCTTTTCAGGGTTATCCACCACATCTGCGTTAGCACAGGCGGATTCCAGACCGAGGAATGCCCACAGCGTCATGGCGATAGATGAACCAACCGCAGTAAAGAACGGTACGTGATGCGGGTTCCAGGAGTTGGCATACAGGGTTGGGCTAAACCAGAACCAGCCGATGATGCACAGACCGACAACCGGAATAATAACCCCCCAGACGGTGATACTGCTGATCTGCCCGGTGATGCGCGCGCCGCCAAAGTTAGCCACCGTACAGATCCACAGTACGCCAATGGTGGCAAGCCCGATTTGCACCGGCGAGAGGGCGACACCGAAAAGCTCCGTGCCGTAGCCCACCGCGGAAATCGCAATGGCGACGTTGGCAATCAACAGCGACACCCCGTAGGTGTAGTTCGCCATAAAGTTGCCGGACTTGCCGAATGCATACTCCGCGTAGCCGCCCATACCGCCTGATTTACGGCTGAACATTCCACACTTGGCGAATGCCCAGGCCAGCGCCATTGAACCGACCGCAGTGACCAGCCAGGAGATAATCGAGATGGTACCGACTTCCGCCAGTTTCGTCGGCAGCATGATAATCCCGGAGCCCATCATATTGACCATGGTCAGGATGGTGAGCTGTACCACGCCCATCTTGTTGGATTTAGCTTTACTCATAATGCGTCTCCTTTTAACAGACAGTTCTCGGCGTCACGCGCTTTGATCACGTAGCACCAGACCTGTTTGCGACCGTCATTTTCCTGGATGTATACGCCCTGAAGCTCCGGTGCGAAACCGGGGAGCAGGTTGATCCCTTCTTCCAGCGCGCTGAAGTAACGCAGTACCGCGCCACCCCAGACTTCGCCCGGAACCACGCACAGTACGCCTGGCGGGTAAGGGAGCGCGCCTTCTGCCGCAATGCGGCCTTCGGCCTCCGGCAGAGGCACCAGATCCACTTCGCCGCGCAGATAGGCGTAGTTGGCTGCCTGCGGATTCATACTCACGCGTGGGAAATGTGATTTGCGGAACATCTCTTTCTGCAACTGCTTCACGTTGTGACGCGCATACAGGTCGTGCATTTCCTGGCACAGTTGACGCAGGGTATAACCGGCATAACGCGCTTCGTGCTGTTTGTAGAGAGACGGCAGGACGTCAGCCAGCGGCGCATCGGACTCCAGCAGCTTCTCGAAGCGCACCAGCAGGGCGACGAGTTGTTGCAGTTTTGCCATGTCTTCCGCCGGGGTCAGCAGGAACAGGATTGAGTTGAGATCGCATTTTTCCGGAACCACACCGTTTTCACGCAGGAAGTTAGCGAGAATGGTCGCCGGAACGCCAAAGGTGTCGTATTCGCCGTTACGTGCGTTTATGCCTGGGGTGGTAAGCAACAATTTGCACGGGTCAACAAAATACTGGTGCTCTGCGTAGCCTTCAAACGCATGCCAGTGTTCACCAGGGACAAAGTGGAAGAAGCGCAAATCATTGGCGATTTCCGCCGTCGGGTAGGTGTGCCACGGTTTACCGTCAACCAGTTCAGGCACGAACGGGCGGATATGATGGCAGTTTTCAAGGATTAGCTTGCGGGCATCAATCCCATTTGCGACGCAATCCATCCACATATTCCGACCGCTGACGCCTTCATGCATTTTGGCGTTAACGTCCAGCGCCGCAAACAGGGGATAGAACGGACTGGTGGAGGCGTGCATCATGAACGCGTTGTTCATACGTTTATGCGGCACATAGCGTGACTGGCCTTTAATATGGCTGTCTTTTTTGTGAATTTGCGAGGTCTGAGAGAAACCCGCCTGCTGCTTGTGAACAGACTGGGTGACCAGAATCCCCGGATCGTTCTCGTTCAACTCCAGTAGTAACGGAGAGCAATCCGCCATCATCGGGATAAACTGTTCGTAGCCCACCCAGGCGGAGTCGAACAGGATGTAGTCACACAAATGGCCAATCTTATCCACCACCTGGCGCGCGTTATAAATGGTGCCGTCGTAGGTGCCTAACTGGATAACGGCAAGACGGAACGGACGCGCATCGCGAGAACGCTGTGGCGCCACTTCGCCTATCAGTTCACGCAGGTAACTTTCTTCAAAGCAGTGGGCATCGATCCCGCCGATAAAGCCGTACGGGTTACGCGCTGTTTCCAGATATACCGGCGTTGCGCCTGCCTGCAATAAAGCGCCATGGTGGTTCGATTTATGGTTATTGCGGTCGAAAAGCACCAGATCGCCGGGGGTCAGCAGCGCGTTGAGCACCACTTTGTTTGACGAAGAGGTTCCGTTCAGCACAAAGTAGGTCTTATCCGCATTGAACACTTTTGCGGCGTGTTGTTGGGCGATGCACGGCGCGCCTTCATGGATCAGCAAGTCACCCATTGCCACGTCGGCATTGCACAGGTCAGAGCGGAAGAGTGTTTCACCAAAATACTCCACAAACTGGTTACCTGCCGGGTGACGACTGAAAAATTCACCGCCCTGATGCCCAGGACAGTCAAAGGCGCTGTTGCCCTGATTTACATAGTCCACCAGTGCGCGGAAGAAGGGGGGACGAAGCTGCGTTTCGTAATGGCTTGCGGCGGTTTCTAATTGACGTCCATAGAAGGCGGTACGGGCTTCGTGACATTCAAAAACGCCCGAGATACGCGGCAGGTACTCAGCCGGTACGCGCTCTTCATCTTCCGTGGCGATAAAGACAGGAATACCGTAGCCGGTCGCGTCAATTTCATCGAGTTTCCCACGTTCAATATCATTGACAGACAACACCACGGCTGCCACGTCAATGAAATGACTTTCATCCACGTTCACAATCGTGCGCTGTGTAGAAAAACAATCCGGGCAAGAACGACTCACGGCAATTTTTAATTCAGACATTTTTCATCTCTTTATTTCAGGTAATAGCAGGTCCTCAATTTCTCGAATGAGAAACTGATAGCTCCGGAAAAAAAGCAATATGTAGCCACTGATGAAATAATCAGTAAAATGCTTTTTCAAAGATGCAATTAACCCTAACCAGTCCGGTCACAGGGAAAAACAGGGTTATGCAGTGTGAGCACTGAGAGATACAGGCGATAGCCTGTGATACAGCGAGTCAGGAAGACCTGTATGCTGGAGTGCCCTTAGTCGAAAGACTAACGGGCATTAAAGAAATGAAAGTCGAAACTGTTACGGTGGGCAAACATCATAATATGTGTTGTCCGCCTTATATGGGGCATTGTACGGCTATTATTTTCCATTTTGCTTACCTTTACTGAATGAGTGGAAGGTGAAGATATTTTATCCAGGAAATGGCGTTGTTCTGTGAAGAAGATCAATATTAAACGATCGTTTCTAAAATATTTAATCGTGATTTATGCATATCGTGCGATAAGATATCGCATTGTTGTTGACATGTTATAAATATGTATTTTTATATTTTAATAAGATTTTTCTTGCGCCAGTAAATATATAAATCCCGGCGCGAAAAATTATTAATTTAATATTTGTGTTTTATTTAAAATAAATGAATAACCATTCATGGCATAAAGCGATAGCCAATTCCGGTTTCGGTAATGAAGTGGCGGGGGCGAGCAGGATCGTGCTCCAGTTTCTGTCTAAGGTGACCCATATAAATACGCAAATAGTGGCTGTGCTCAACGGCGTTCGGTCCCCAGACCTGATTCAGCAACTGGCGTTGCGTGAGGACTTTTCCGGCGTTATTGAGTAACACCGCGAGCAGGCGAAACTCGATGGGCGTTAAATGGATTTCCATGTCCCCACGATGAATCAGGTGGGCGGCAAGATCGACCACCACATCGGAAAAGCGCACAACCGGTTCGCAGGAAGGCGTGGTGGAGTGACGGCGAAGGGCCACGCGTAAGCGCGCCTGAAGTTCGCCAATGCCAAACGGTTTGCTGAGATAGTCGTCTGCACCCGCGTCAAGCGCGGCGATTTTGTCGCTCTCTTCGCTGCGGGCGGAGAGCACAATCACCGGGATGGCACTCCACTGTCGCAGGTCGCGAATAAAATCAATGCCGTCGCCATCCGGAAGACCGAGGTCGAGAATAATCAGATCGGGCTTGCGGGTTGCCGCCTCCAGCAACCCGCGCTGCAGCGTTTCGGCTTCGTACACGCGCAGGCCATCGCTTTCCAGCGCGGTGCGCAGAAAACGGCGAATGGCCTGTTCATCTTCAACAATCAGAACGTTTGTCACATATCCTCATGAAAATCTTCAAGTTCTGGAGGGGCGTCTTGTCGCAGTGTAACACGAAAACAGGCACCGCCCTGAGGACGATTATAGACGGCAATGGTTCCGCCATGGACTTCAACGATCGCCCGGCAAATCGCCAGTCCCAGTCCGACGCCTGGCACTGCGGACTCTTTGTTTCCTCGGGCGAATTTGTCGAAAACACGCTGTTCCTGACCCGGCGGAATACCCGGTCCGTTATCCCAGACGTCAAGCTGCAAATGCTCGCCTTCAAGGTGGGCCTCAATACCGATCTCTGCCTGTGGACCGGCGTACTTAATGGCGTTTTCCAGCAGATTAATCAGCACTCGCTCGAACAACGGGCCATCAACATGGATCAGCGTCAGCGGCGCGGGCAGGGAAAGATTGACCGGATGCAATAAACCGGGCTCCAGCATTTTCAGCGCGCTGCCGACCACTTCTTCCAGCGTCAGCCACTCTTTTTTGAGATTAAAACCGCCAGACTGAATACGCGCCATATCCAGCAGATTATTCACCAGACGGGTAGTGTTCAGCACATGCTGGCGGATTTCGCTGGCCTGTTTTGCGTGTGCCGACCCTTCGCTGGCGAGATCGAGGGTGAGGATTTCCGCCTGACCAAACAGCACGGTCAACGGGGTGCGCAGATCGTGAGAGAGCGCGGCGAGCAGGTCATTACGCAGGCTTTCCCGTTCGCCAGCCAGACGCGCCTGCTCTTCACTGGCCGTTAACGTCAGACGTTCAAGGGCGTTCGCCACCAGCAGCGTGAAGGTTTCCAGCAGTCGCTGTTGTTCGGGAATCATCAACTGGCGCAGATTTCCAGGTTCGACAACCACCAGACCATGCGTCTTGTCCGCACTGCGTAATGGCAGGATTTGGTACGGCACGCCGGGGAGGGTATCGGTGCCGGCTCCTGCCGGTAGACCTTTATCAAAACTCCAGCGGGCAATAGCATCATCCCAGGGCGTGAGCCCCTGCTGGTGGGTGAGCGCAACCAGTTTGCCATCCTCGCCAGGCAACAGAATCTGGCTGCGGGCATGAAAGGTGGACGCAATAAATTGCTCGCTGGTGGTGGCAATATCTTTTTCACTGCGACCCATTGCCAGCGCTTTCGACATTTCATAGAGGTGACGGGTACGCTGTTCCCGATAGCGCGCAACGCGGGCCTGGTAACGCACGCCCGCCGTCAGGTTCCCGACCACCAGCCCCACCGTCAGCATGACGCCAAAGGTGAGCAAATACTGCACATCCGAGACGGCGAGCGTCCCGCGCGGCGCGATGAAAAACAGGTCGAAACTGATCACGCTAATAACGGTGGAAAACACCGAGGGCCAGCGGCCATAGACGAGGGCGATCACTACCACACCGAGCAGATACAACATCACCAGGTTCGCGGCATCAAAGGCGGCCAGCCATTGACTGGCAATAAATGTCGTGAGGGCGCAGAGAGCGATAGCCACCAGACAGCCCTGGATTTGCACACGCCATTTGTCCTTAAACGCGCGGGTATCGGGCAAAGACGTCAGCGCCCGGACGGGTGGTTCATCCAGGGCGACGACCATCAAATCCAGTTCTGGCGCCCGTTTCGCCAGGCGGTCGGCAAACGAGGTGCGGTGCCACCAGCGTCGTGTTGTCGCACGCCCCAGCACAATTTTGCCCAGATTATGCTCGCGGGCATAACGCACTACCGCTTTGTCTTCTTTGGGATCGGAAAGGGTGGCGGTTTCTGCGCCTAACTCCTGTGCCAGTTGCAAGGCTCGCAGGATGTCGCGCCGTTGTTTTTCAGGAAGACGATGCAGCGCCGGGGTTTCCACATAGACAGCGTGCCAGACGCTGCCCAGCCGGGAGGCCAGGCGGGCGGCGGTACGCACCAGCTTTTCACTGCCAGTATTGTGACCGATACAGAGCAGAATCGCGTCACGGGTATGCCAGACTTTCTCTTCCCCTGGGCGGCACCGCCACGCGCGCATCTGATCGTCCACCCGGTCGGCGGTACGCCGCAGAGCCATTTCGCGCAGTGCTATCAGATTGCCTTTGCGAAAGAAGTGTTCAATCGCGCGTTCGGCCTGGCCGGCAATATACACCTTGCCTTCTTTCAGGCGCTGTCGCAGATCGTCAGGCGGCAGATCGACCAGTACCACCTCGTCGGCGGCGTCAAAAAAGGGATCCGGCACGGTTTCGCGCACCTGAATGCCTGTCACGCCGCTCACGACATCGTTCAGGCTTTCGAGGTGTTGCACGTTGACTGTGGTAAATACATCAATACCGGCGTCGAGCAACTCTTCGATATCCTGCCAGCGCTTGGGATGGCGTGAGCCTGGCGCATTACTGTGCGCCAGTTCATCCATCAAAATCAGGGCCGGACGGCGGGCGAGGGCCGCGTCGAGATCAAACTCGCTGATGTGACGCCCGTGGCGTGCCTGTCTTTTAAGCGGCAGGATGCTGAGTCCGTCCAGCAAGGCGGCGGTTTCTTTGCGTCCATGGGTCTCCACCACGCCAATGAGAATATCCAGTCCCTGCGCGCGCAGCCGCTGCGCTTCGGCGAGCATCGACCAGGTTTTCCCGACGCCTGCACAGGCGCCGAAGAAAATTTTCAGTTTTCCCCGATGCGGTGCGACGGTCTGCTCCAGCAGGCGATCGGGGTCGGGACGTAATACGTCATCATCAATCATCAGAGCCTGTCCAGCGCCAAATTGAGTTCCACAATATTCACCACCGGCTGGCCGATAAAACTCACCAGCGGTTTCTGCGTGTATTCTGCAACCAGTTGCGTCACCTGTTCAATGGGGAGGTGGCGAGCCTGTGCGACGCGCGGGATCTGCCAGACGACCGCGGCGGGCGTCAGGTTATTATCCAGACCGCTCGCAGAGGCGGTCACCAGTTCAACGGGAACACGGCGGCTGGCCTGTGGGTTAGCCTCACGCAGCGCGGCGATCCGGCTTTGCAACTGTTTATCCAGCTCCGGGTTACTGGCGGCAAGGTTACTGCCGCCGGACGCCATGGGATTATAGGGCATTTCAGCGGTGGCAGACGGTCGTCCCTGGAAATAGCCTGCGGCGGTGAAGTTCTGCCCGATCAGCGCAGAACCGCGTACACCGCCATCGTCTTTAATGAGTGAACCATTGGCCTGTTCAGGAAATAATCCTTGCCCAAGCGCAGTGGTCAGCAACGGATAGACGCCGCCGGTCAGCAGCATCAGGAAAATCATTGTCGGGAACAGAGGGCGTAAACCACTCATCGGACACCTCACACCAGACCCAGCAGGGTCAGCAGTAAATCAATCACTTTGATGCCGATAAACGGCACAACCAGACCACCCAGACCGTAGATCCACAAATTACGGCGCAGCATGGCGGACGCAGACAGCGGTTTGTAACTCACCCCTTTCAACGCCAGTGGGATCAGAAAGACGATTATCAGGGCGTTAAAGATTACGGCGCTCAAAATGGCGGAGTCTGGCGAGTGCAGACGCATAATGTTCAGCGCATTCAACTGCGGATAGGTCGCGGCGAAGGCGGCAGGAATAATGGCGAAATACTTCGCCACGTCGTTGGCGATACTGAAGGTGGTCAGCGAGCCGCGCGTCATTAGCATCTGTTTGCCAATATGTACCACTTCAATGAGCTTGGTGGGGTTCGAATCGAGATCCACCATATTTCCGGCTTCTTTCGCGGCCTGGGTGCCGGAGTTCATCGCCACCGCGACATCGGCCTGGGCCAGCGCCGGGGCATCGTTAGTGCCATCGCCGGTCATCGCCACGAGGCGGCCTTCTGCCTGATACTGGCGGATTAACGCCAGCTTCGCTTCCGGTGTCGCTTCAGCGAGGAAATCATCCACCCCCGCTTCCGCAGCGATAGCCGCGGCCGTCAGGCGGTTATCGCCGGTGATCATCACTGTTTTAATGCCCATTTTACGGAGCTGAGCAAAGCGCTCTTTTATCCCACCTTTGACGATGTCTTTGAGTGCGATAACCCCCAGTACGCGAGCCCCTTCGACCACCACCAATGGCGTGGCGCCAAGGCGGGCGACGCTGTCGACCTTCTGGTCGACATCAGCCGGAAACTGACCGCCATTGGCTTCAACGTGACGGCGAATGGCGTCCACAGAACCTTTGCGGATCATCCGGTTGTCGATGTTAATACCGCTCATGCGACTCTGGGCGGTAAAGGGCACAAAGGTGGCATGTAGCGACTGCACGTCGCGTTCGCGCAGATTAAAACGCTGCTTGGTGAGGATCACAATGCTGCGGCCTTCCGGCGTTTCATCGGCTAACGAAGAGAGTTGTGCGGCATCGGCGAGCGTTTTTTCATCCACGCCTTGCGCGGGCAGGAAATCAGAAGCCTGGCGGTTGCCGAGCGTAATGGTGCCGGTTTTGTCCAGCAGCAGTACGTCCACATCGCCGGCGGCTTCCACCGCGCGTCCGCTGGTGGCGATCACGTTCGCGCCCAGCATTCGGCTCATCCCCGCGACACCAATGGCGGAGAGCAGTCCGCCGATTGTCGTTGGGATCAGACACACCAGCAGGGCGACCAGAACCGTCACGCTGACCGCATGGCCGCCCCAGGCGGAAAACGGCCACAGCGTGGCGGTTGCCAGTAAGAAGACGATCGTCAGGGCAATCAGCAGGATGGTCAGGGCGATTTCATTGGGCGTTTTGCGACGCTGTGCGCCTTCGACCATAGCGATCATCCGGTCAAGGAAGGTTTCACCGGGGTTCACGCTACATTCGATCACCAGCCAGTCGGAGAGAATGCGCGTCCCGCCGGTCACGGAGGCAAAATCGCCGCCGGATTCGCGAATGACCGGCGCAGACTCGCCGGTAATGGCGCTTTCATCCACCGACGCACCGCCTTCTATGACCTCGCCATCGCAGGGAATAATATCGCCCGCTTCCACCAGTACAATATCGCCTTTGCGCAGCGCATCAGCCGGGACCTGATCCATCTTCGCCCCGTACTTCGGTTCACGCAGCTTGCGAGCGAAGGCGGTTTTTTTCACCCCTTTGAGACTGTTGGCCTGCGCTTTACTGCGCCCTTCAGCGAGCGCTTCGGCAAAGTTGGCGAACAGTACGGTGACCCATAACCAGAGGCTAATCGCCCCGGTAAACAGCGCGCTGCCTGCCATCAGTCCTGTTGCCATTGCAACGGCAATCGCGGTGGTTAACAGGCTGCCAATCCAGACAATGAACATCACCGGATTGCGCCACTGGCTGTGAGGACTTAATTTTTTTACAGCGTCCATTAGCGCCTGGGCGACCAAAGATGGTTCGAACAGCGCCAGTTGTTTGCGACTCATAACATTGTGCTCCGCATCGCTCAGCGTAAGGAAAGGTGTTCAGCGACTGGGCCAAGCGCCAGCGCAGGGATAAAGGTCAGAGCACCCACCAGCAAGACGGTGCCGACCAGTAAGCCGATAAACAGCGCGCCATGCGTGGCCAGCGTGCCGGGACTGGCGGGCTGGCTTTTTTTCGCCACCAGCGATCCGGCAATCGCCATTACCGGGATGATGATCCCGAAGCGACCCATAAACATGCAGAAGGCCAGCAGGCAGTTCCAGAATGGCGTGTTGGCGCTGAGACCTGCAAAGGCGCTACCGTTGTTATTAGCGGCAGACGAGACGGCGTACAGCACTTCGCTAAAACCGTGCGGGCCGGGGTTGAGCATGGCGCTGCGTCCCGCGTCGGTCATCATGGCGAGCGCAGAACCAAGCAATACCAGCGTCGGGGTGACCAGAATCGCCAGCGCAGTCAATTTCATTTCCCGCACGTCGATCTTTTTACCCAGATATTCCGGGGTGCGGCCAATCATCAGACCGGCGATAAACACCGCCAGCAACACGAACAGCAGCATGCCGTAGAGACCTGAACCCACGCCACCGAACACCACTTCGCCTATCTGCATCAGCCACATGGGGACCATGCCGCCCAGCGCAGTAAACGAGTCATGCATGGCGATCACCGCGCCGCACGAGGCGGCCGTTGTCACTACCGCAAACAGGCTGCTCGCCAGCACGCCAAAACGTGTCTCTTTCCCTTCCATATTGAGACTGGAATCAGCGCCAAATGCCAACAGATGCGGATTTCCCTGCACCTCAGCCCACATCACCACGGCGACGCAGACGACAAAGATAAGTGACATCGCCCCCAGCAACATTCGTCCCTGGCGACGATCGCCCACCACGTCGCCAAAAGCGAAACAGAGCGCGGCCGGAATGATAAAGATCGCCAGCATTTGCGCCATGTTGGTCAGCGCGGTTGGGTTTTCGAACGGATGCGAGGAGTTTGCATTAAAGAAGCCGCCGCCGTTGGTGCCCAGCATTTTAATGGCCTCCTGCGACGCCACCGGTCCCATCGGCAGAAGCTGGTGTACACCTTCCAGCGTGGTGTAGGGCTGATATGGCAGGAGGTTTTGCAGGCTACCTTGCTGAATAAAGAACAGCGCAATCAGCAGGGCAATGGGGAGCAAAATCCACAGGGTGATGCGCACCAGGTCGGCCCAGGCATTGCCCAATGTGCTCATGCTCTGGCGACTAAACGCACGGAACAGGGCAAATACCACGGCGATCCCGGTTGCCGCCGACAGGAAGTTTTGCACTGTCAACCCAGCCATCTGGCTGAAGTAGCTTAAGGTGGTTTCTCCGCCGTAGGACTGCCAGTTGGTGTTTGTGACAAAACTGACCGCGGTATTGAGCGCCAAGTGCCATGACAGACCCGGAAACTGCTGCGGATTGAGCGGCAGAAACTGTTGTCCCATTAACATCAGAAACAGAATCACCAGACCCAGCATGTTCAGGCTGAGGATCGCCAGCAGGTACTGTTTCCAGTTCATCTCATCTGCGGAAATGCCTAATCCTCGCCACAGCAGGCGTTCAGCGCCTGCTGTACCGGGGAGCGGCATATTGTTGATAAGCCGCGCCAGTCCCACGCCTAACGGTCTGGCGAGCACGAACAACAGCACCAGAAAACTGGCGATAAGTAAAAACCCTTGCGCAGCCATCAGAACGCCTCCGCATTGATTAAGGCATACACCAGATAACCTAATAATAAGAAAATCAGCACGATGCCGATTATCACGCCTGCACTCACCGTGCACCTCCCGTGACCTGAATGTGATAAATAAAGCGTAAATATCTGGCTGCAAAGATTTCGCAAAAATCGGCGGTGGGGGTGTAAAAAAAGTATAAAAATGGCAAAGACCATTATTTAACTAATGTTTAGTATTAATTTAACTTTTATGTAACTTAATTACAGGGTGAATGTAAATAAAGCTTCAATAGCTAAAAATAAGTGGTCGGATGAGTAGTAAAATTACACGCAAAGCGGTACTATTTTCATCAGATAACCAAATTGACTTTACCGGTGATGATTACCGGCCAGATAAAGGGGAGAGAATCATGGAGTTGTACAAAGAATACCCAGCACATGTTGTATTTTTACGCCGTACTTTCGCCGTCGTGGCTGGCGTACTGGCGCTGCCGGTGATGTTGTTCTGGAAAGATCGCGCTCGTTTTTACAGCTATTTACATCGCGTCTGGTCAAAAACCAGCGATAAGCCGGTGTGGATGGAACAGGCTGAAAAAGCCACCTGCGATTTCTACTAAGATCTGAAATGCCCGATGACGCACGCTTATCAGGCCTACGGTAAAATATGTTTATAGTCTGTAGGCCGGATAAGGCGTCACCCGCCACCCGGCAAGACCTGACTGCCCGATGACGCACGCTTATCAGGCCTACGGTAAAATATGTTTATAGTCTGTAGGCCGGATAAGGCGTTAGCTGCCATCCGGCACGACCTGAAATGCCCGATGACGCACGCTTATCAGGCCTACGGTAAAATATGTTTATAGTCTGTAGGCCGGATAAGGCGTCAGCCGCCACCCGGCACGACCTGAAATGCCCGATGGCGCAGGCTTATCGGGCCTACGGTAAAATATGTTTATAGCCTGTAGGCCGGATAAGGCGTCAGCCGCCATCCGGCAAGACCTGAAATGCCCGATGGCGCAGGCTTATCGGGCCTACGGTAAAATATGTTAATAGTCTGTAGGCCGGATAAGGCGTCAGCCGCCATCCGGCAAGACCTTCACCAGTCTGAATGACGTTTTCTTCATTATTTATATTGCGTTAAAAGTCCCTCTGAAAAAGCAGTGGAATGATTCTGTTCATCACCACGTTCTGTACAATCCTCGCTCCGTCAAGGAAAACCGAATTCAGGCTCTGGTCACCTGGCGGTTTTTTTATGTCTCTGTGTCTACACTTATTTCAGATCAAACACGATATGGCAGAATAGCCGGATGCCTGTCTTCCGGGGCTGCGTGATTTTGATCCCCGTCCGGAAGTACTGCGTTTGCGCGACGGGAGTTGAATTTTTTTATTCAGGAGTGTTATGTCCACCCATCTGGTCTGGTTCCGCTGTGATCTTCGCCTGCATGATAATCTCGCCCTTGCTGCCGCCTGCCGCAACCGGGCGGCACATGTGCTGGCGCTGTATATTTCTACGCCTGAGCAATGGACGAATCACGTCATGTCTCCGCGTCAGGCGGCATTTATCCAGGCGCAACTGAATGCCTTACAGAACGCGCTCGCGGAAAAAGGTATTCCGTTACTCTTCGCAGAGGTCAGGGATTTCAGGGCCAGCGTCGACACGGTGAAAGCGGTATGCGAGAAGCATAACGTGAGCCATCTGTTTTATAACTATCAATATGAAGTGAACGAGCGCGAGCGCGACGCGGCGGTAGAACTCGCGCTGAACAACGTGGTGTGTGAAGGGTTTGATGACAGTGTCATTTTGTCGCCGGGCTCCGTGATGACAGGCAATCACGAGATGTATAAGGTTTTCACACCGTTTAAAAATGCCTGGATAAAACGACTGAAAGAGGGGATGCCGGTGTGCGTTCCCGCACCTGAACGCCGAGAGAATAGCGACATCTCTCCCACCACTGCGCCGATTACGCTTAATTACCCTCAACAGGAATTCGATTGCACTCTTTTTCCCCCGGAAGAGAAAAAGGCGATTGCCCGGCTGCGTCAGTTTTGCCAGCAAGGGGCGGGGGATTACGAGCAACAGCGCGATTTTCCGTCCATTGAAGGCACCAGTCGGTTATCTGCCAGCCTCGCCACCGGCGGTTTATCGCCACGCCAGTGCTTACATCGTTTACTGGCGGAGCAGCCGCACGCACTGGACGGCGGCGCGGGCAGTGTCTGGCTGAACGAACTGATCTGGCGTGAATTTTACCGTCATTTAATGACCGGGTATCCTGGGCTGTGTAAGCACCGTCCGTTTATTCTCTGGACCGATCGCATGCGCTGGCGGGACAGCGCGAGTGATTTCCAGGCATGGCAGGAGGGGAAAACGGGGTATCCGATTGTCGATGCGGCGATGCGTCAACTGAATGCTACCGGCTGGATGCACAATCGACTGCGGATGATCACGGCCAGTTTTCTGGTGAAAGATTTGCTGATCGACTGGCGTAAAGGCGAGCGTTATTTCATGTCGCAACTGATCGATGGCGATCTCGCCGCCAACAATGGCGGTTGGCAGTGGGCTGCGTCAACCGGCACCGACGCCGCACCCTATTTCCGTATTTTTAACCCGACGACCCAGGGCGAGAAATTCGACCGCGACGGCACATTTATTCGCCAGTGGATCCCGGCGCTGCGCGATGTCCCAGGCAACGCCATTCATGACCCCTGGAAATGGGCAACGAAAGCGGGCATCGAGCTTGACTACCCACAGCCGATTGTCGATCACAAACTGGCGCGTCAGGAGACGCTGGCCGCCTATGAAGCCGCGCGAAATGGCTGAGTATTGCCTATCGACGGACAGGCTCAGGGACGCTATGTTAACGAATGCCTAACTCAACAAGGGAGCGATGATGAAAAACACCGAACTGGAACAACTGATCAACGAGAAGCTGAATAGCGCCGCCATCAGTGATTACGCGCCAAACGGTTTACAGGTTGAAGGCAGAGAGACGGTGCAAAAAATCGTAACCGGTGTGACTGCCAGTCAGGCGCTGCTTGATGAAGCGGTGCGTCAGCAGGCTGATGCGGTTATCGTTCATCATGGTTATTTCTGGAAAGGCGAGGCTCCGGTAATACGCGGAATGAAGCGTAATCGCCTGAAAACCCTGCTGGCTAACGATATCAACCTCTACGGCTGGCACCTTCCTCTGGATGCGCACCCTGAACTGGGCAACAATGCGCAACTGGCGGCTCTGCTAGGTATAACCGTAATGGGAGAGATAGAGCCACTGGTGCCCTGGGGTGAACTGGCGATGCCGGTTCCGGGGCTTGAACTGGCGTCGTGGATTGAGGCGCGTCTGGGCCGCAAACCACTTTGGTGTGGTGATACCGGGCCAGATACCGTCAAACGTGTCGCCTGGTGTACAGGGGGAGGGCAGAGCTTTATCGACAGCGCCGCTCAATTTGGTGTTGACGCTTTTATCACCGGTGAAGTCTCGGAACAAACCATTCACTCTGCCCGTGAACAGAATCTGCATTTTTATGCCGCCGGACACCATGCTACCGAACGCGGTGGGATCCGGGCGCTCAGCGAATGGCTGAATGAGACAACTAGTCTGGATGTGACCTTTATTGATATTCCAAACCCTGCATAAGCTGCTTTAAAAAACGAGTCGTAAGAATAAGAGGAACACAAGTGCAACGAGCGCGTTGTTATCTGTTAGGTGAAACGGCGGTGGTGCTGGAGCTGGAGCCACCGGTGACTCTGGAAAGCCAGAAACGTATCTGGCGGCTGACGCAGCGTCTGGCGGAGTTGCCGAATATTGTCGAAGCCATCCCGGGAATGAACAATATCACGGTAATTTTGCGCAATCCGCAAACCCTGGCGCTGGATGCTATCGAGCGCTTACAGCGCTGGTGGGAGGAGAGCGAAGCGCTGGAGCCTGATTCACGTTTTATCGAAATCCCGGTGACCTATGGCGGCGCAGGCGGCCCCGATCTGGCAGAAGTCGCCCGTCATAACGGCCTGAGCGAAAAGCAGGTGGTTGAGCTGCACGCGTCGGTTGATTACGTGGTCTGGTTTTTAGGGTTTCAGCCCGGTTTTCCCTATCTTGGAAGTTTACCGGAACAACTGCATACGCCACGGCGCGCAGAACCGCGTCTGAGCGTTCCGGCGGGATCTGTCGGTATCGGCGGGCCGCAAACCGGGATTTACCCGATCCCTACGCCCGGCGGCTGGCAACTGATTGGTCACACATCGCTGCCACTGTTCTCTCCTGAACGAGAGGAGCCGGTTCTGCTGCGCCCCGGCGACCGCGTGCGCTTTATTCCGCAGAAGGAGGGGGTATGCTGAAAATTATTCGCGCAGGTCTGTATACCTCAGTGCAGGATGGAGGGCGTCACGGTTTCCGGCAGTCAGGCATTAGTCACTGCGGCGCGCTGGATAAACCGGCGATGCAAATCGCTAATCTGTTGGTGGGCAATGACGCTAACGCGGCGGTGCTGGAAATCACCCTCGGCCAACTGGTGGTGGAGTTTGAAACGGATGGCTGGTTTGCCCTGACGGGCGCAGGCTGTGACGCGCAACTGGATAATCACGCCGTCTGGACCGGCTGGCGTTTGCCGGTTAACGCGGGCCAGCGTCTGACGCTGAAACGTCCGCTGCATGGGATGCGCAGTTATCTTGCGGTTGCTGGCGGCATTGATGTACCGGAAGTGATGGGATCGCGCAGTACCGATCGCAAAGTGGGCATTGGCGGCCTTGAAGGACGCCTGCTCAAAGATGGCGACCGGCTGGCGCTTGGTCAATCCCGACGCCAGTTTATGGAGGCGCAGGGGGTAAAACAACTGCTGTGGGGGAACCGCATTCGGGCGCTACCCGGGCCCGAGTACCACGAATTTGACGCTGTCTCTCAGGCGTCTTTCTGGCGTTCGCCCTGGTATCTCAGCCCGCAAAGTAACCGGATGGGCTACCGCTTGCAGGGACAACCGCTGATGCGTACAACGTCACGGGAACTGGTGTCGCACGGCCTGTTGCCCGGTGTGGTTCAGGTGCCGCACAACGGTCAGCCGATTGTATTAATGAACGATGCCCAGACGACCGGCGGTTACCCGCGCATCGCCTGCATTATTGAAGCTGACATGTACCATCTGGCGCAAATTCCGCTCGGTCAACCGATTCATTTTGTTCAGTGTACGCTGGAAGAGGCGCTGAAAGCGCGTCAGGATCAACAGCGCTATCTGGAACAACTCAACTGGCGGCTTAACAATGAACATTGATTTAAACGCGGACCTCGGCGAAGGCTGCGCCAGCGATGCCGACCTGCTGACGCTGGTGTCATCTGCCAATATTGCCTGTGGATTTCATGCCGGTGATGCGCAAACCATGCTGGCGAGCGTGCGCGAGGCGTTGAAAAACGGCGTCGCCATTGGCGCGCATCCCAGTTTCCCTGATCGGGAAAATTTTGGCCGCACGGCGATGACGCTGCCGCCGGAAACGGTCTACGCGCAGACGTTGTATCAAATCGGCGCGCTGGCGGCGATAGCCCGGGCTGAAGGGGGTGTGATGCGCCACGTTAAACCTCACGGCATGCTCTACAACCAGGCCGCGAAAACCCCACAGCTGGCGGATGCCATCGCCAGGGCGGTACACGCCTGCGATCCGGCGCTGATTCTGGTTGGTCTGGCTGGAAGCGAACTGATCCGTGCAGGAGAGCGCTATGGTCTCGTCACGCGACAGGAAGTTTTTGCCGACAGGGGATATCAGGCTGATGGCAGTCTGGTACCGCGTACCCAGCCAGGCGCGCTGATTGAAGACGAGGAACAGTCACTGGCGCAAACGCTGGGTATGGTGGAAACCGGCCGCGTGAAAAGTGTGACCGGTGAATGGGCGAACGTGGTCGCGCAAACGGTCTGTATACACGGAGATGGCGAACACGCACTGGCCTTTGCCCGCCGTCTGCGCGCGGCATTTGAAGAACGCAGGATCGCGATTATTGCGTAATGGATACTGACGTTGTCTCCACAGAGAGACGGCGCATATAAAAAACACCACAACAAACACAACATACAGGAATGGATTATGGGAGAGACTATCACTCTCTGGCCACTGATGGGCATTGCCGTCATTGTGGTTGGATTTCTTTTACGTTTTAACCCGGTGCTGGTGGTCATTGTCGCCGGGATCGTCACCGGACTCGCGGCGCAAATGCCGATCGCCACGATCCTCGAAAAACTGGGCGAAGGTTTTCTCAATACCCGCAACCTGCCGTTTATCCTGCTGATCCCGCTGGCGGTGATTGGTTTGCTGGAGCGCTACGGTTTAAAAGAGCGCGCCCAGAGATGGATTGCCAAAATTCAGAGCGCCACGACGGGTCGTCTGCTGGTTGTTTATCTGTTCATCCGTGAAGCCACCGCCGCACTGGGGCTGACCAGTCTGGGCGGACATCCGCAAATGGTGCGCCCGCTGTTAGCGCCGATGGCGGAAGGGGCGGCAGAGAAAAAATACGGCACCTTGCCCGGTGCGGTGCGCTACCGTCTGCGGGCGATGTCAGCCGCGACGGATAACGTGGGGCTCTTTTTTGGTGAGGACATCTTCGTTGCTTTCGGGGCGATCATCTTCATGCACAATTTTATGCTGGAGTCCGGCGGTATCCAGACCGAGCCGTTGCATATTGCCCTGTGGGGGATCCCGACAGCGCTTTGCGCCTTCCTGATCCACGGCACACGGCTGTGGCGACTGGATAACTATTTGCAGCGTGAGATGGCGAAAGCTGGCGCGATTGACGCACGCAAAGGAGAGGCGCAATGAATTTTCAGCAAAGCTACCTCTACTTGCTGGCGGGAATTATCCTGCTGATCGTTGCCATCATGTCCTGGCGGGACAAAGCCAACCCGCGTCGTCTGACCACCGGTTTATTCTGGGGCGTGTATGGACTGTTATTCCTGCTGGGCGACTGGACGTATCAACTGGCGGGTGACAAACGTACGGTGAATATTGCGGTCGGCGTCGCCGTCGTGCTGATGGCGCTAATCGCAGGTTTTGGCGGCGTGAAGCTGGGAAGTTATCACCAGCGCACCCGCGAACAGCGTGAAGAGAGCGCCACGCGCCTGGGGAACCGTCTGTTTTATCCGGCGCTGGCGATTCCGGTGGTGACCGTTATTGGCGTATTGATGTTCAACCATATTCCAGGCTTGCAGGATGCGCTGTTTGGGCCGGGCAATCACGCCACGTTGGTGACGCTGTTTTCCATGACGGTGGGGTCGTTGATTGGCCTGGCAATGGCGATCAAAATGACCCATGAAAAAGTGCATCAGCCAATGCAGGAAGCGCGTCGTTTGCTGGATTCCATTGGCTGGGCGTTTATTCTGCCGCAAATTCTCGCCACGCTCGGTCTGCTGTTTACGGCGGCAGGCGTAGGCAGCGGAATTTCATATCTGACTCAAGAGTATCTTGCGGTCGACAGCCGCTTTATTGCCGTGGTGGTTTATACCCTCGGTATGGCGTTGCTGACCATGGTGATGGGCAATGCGTTTGCGGCCTTCCCGATTGTTACCGCGGGGATTGGGATCCCAATTCTGGTGCTTCAGCACGGGGGCAACCCGGCGGTGATGGCGGCGATTGGCATGTTCTCGGGCTATTGCGGAACGCTGATGACGCCGATGGCGGCAAACTTTAACATTGTGCCCGCAGCACTACTGGAATTGCCGGATAAAAATGCAGTGATTAAAGCGCAGGTACCCACCGGCGTGTTGTTATTGATCGCTAACGTGTTTCTGATGTATTTCCTGATGTTCCTGTAAGGAGGAAGGATGAAAACGGTATTAATCACCGGCTTTGAGCCTTTTGGTGGCGAGCAGATCAATCCCTCCTGGGAAGTGGTCTCCCGCCTCGACAATGCGGTTATCGCCGGGTGTCGCGTGGTTGCGCGACAACTCCCCTGTGTATTTGGCGAATCGCTCCACGCGCTGAATTCCGCCATTGATACACTCTCACCGTCACTGGTGCTTGCCATCGGTCAGGCGGGTGGGCGGACGGATATTACCGTTGAGCGCGTGGCGATCAATGTCGATGATGCCCGTATTGCGGATAATAAAGGCCAGCAACCGGTGGATGAAGCGATAGTCCCCGGTGGACCAGCGGCCTGGTTTAGCACGCTGCCAATCAAAGCGATGGTCGCCGCGATGCGCGAGGCGGGCATTCCGGCGTCGGTATCGCAAACGGCGGGCACCTTTGTCTGTAACCATGTGATGTACGGACTGCTGCATAAACTGAGCGGTCAGCCGGAGGTTAAAGGGGGCTTTATCCATATCCCTTACCTGCCAGAGCAGGCGGCGGCTCATCCCGGCGCGCCCAGTATGGCGGCAGAAACGGTGCGTCAGGCGCTGGAGATCGCCATCGTTACCGCATTACAGGTAGACAATGACATTGCCGTGAGCGGCGGCGCCACGCACTAATTTCATCAGATAAGGACAGGATCATGCCTGAAGGCCCGGAGATCCGCCGCGCGGCGGATACCCTGGAGGCGGCGATCAAAGGCAAGCCGTTGACGGATGTCTGGTTTGCCTTTGCGCAGTTAAAACCCTATCAATCGCAACTGACGGGGCAGACCGTCACGCAGATGGAGACGCGCGGCAAAGCGCTGCTCACCCATTTTTCCGGCGGTCTGACGCTTTATAGCCATAACCAGCTTTACGGTGTCTGGCGCGTGGTGGAAAGCGGTGACATGCCGCAAACCACTCGTATTCTGCGCGTTAAACTGCAAACCGCGGACAAAACGATTTTGCTCTACAGCGCGTCTGATATTGCGATGTTGACGCCGGAACAGCTCACCACTCATCCTTTCCTGCAACGTGTCGGACCGGACGTACTGGATCCGCATTTGACGCCGGAGGCGGTAAAAATCCGTCTGCTTTCGCCGCGTTTTTGCAATCGTCAGTTTTCCGGCTTGCTGCTGGATCAGGCGTTTCTTGCCGGACTGGGAAACTATTTACGCGTAGAAATTCTCTGGCAGGTAGGGTTAACCAGCAGCCATAAAGCCCGCGATCTAAACGAGCGGCAACTGGAGGCGTTAGCGCAGGCGCTGCTGGATATTCCGCGTTTGTCCTACAACACGCGTGGTCAGGTGGATGAGAACAAGCACCACGGCGCGCTGTTTCGTTTTAAGGTGTTTCATCGCGACGGGCAGCCCTGTGAGCGCTGCGGTGGGATCATCGAGAAAACCACGCTCTCTTCACGCCCGTTTTACTGGTGCCCACACTGCCAGCGTTAAGAGGCATGTCTGGGTGCCTTTGCAGAAAGAAAGCGGGCAATCGCCGGGCCGGTAAGCAAAATGCTGAACAGACGCAGGGTTTGCATCGCCATGATCAAGGCCATATCCGCATGGCTGCCTGCGGCAATCACCGCGACGGTATCCAGCCCGCCGGGGCTGGTGGCGAGATAAGCGGTGAGAAAATCAATCTGCATATAGTGGCTCAGTCCCCAGGCCATCGCCGCGCAGATTGCCATCAGGGCGAAAATGGAGAGCAGGATCTGCGGCAATGGTCGCAGGGCCATAAATAACACCTGCTTATCAAAGCCAAGGCCAATTTGCCATCCTATGACCATATAGGCTATTGCCAGTAGCCATTCCGGAAGTTCAATGACCATCACGCCACTCGCATGAAGCCATGCGCCGACCAGCATCGGCACCAGCATCGTCCCGGAGGGAATGCGCAGCAGTCGTCCGGCGAGAGCCGCAACGACGGCCAGCAGCAGCGTACTGAACAGATTGCCGCTCAGCGGCGGGAACCACTCAATTTGCTGGCTGACGGTTTCCGCGCTGTCACCCAACATAAACCGAGCCACCAGCACCGCGGCACCCGCGACAAACAGCACCCGGAGATACTGCATAAAGGCGACCAGGCGGATATCGGCGCCATAGTCCTGCGCCATAGCAACCATCGCCGCCGCGCCGCCGGGCGAGGAGCCCCATGCGCCGGTATTGCCCGGCAGCGAACTGTAGCGAACCAGCAGCCAGCCGACGACCGTGCTGGAGAATAATGTCACCAGCAGAACCCCCAACACTACCGCCCAATTTTCCGCCAGTGTCGTCAGCAACGTACCGGACAGATTCTGCGCAATCATGCAGCCGAGAATCGCCTGTGCGCCGAGGAACATACAGCGGGGAAGCTTCAGCGTGATACCGCGAAGGCTAAACAGAATACCGGTGAGCATCGGACCGAGCAGCAGCGCCGCCGGGAGATGAATGCAGAGAAAGAGCAGGGACAGAAGGAGTGATAGCAAAAACAACAAGCCCCACTGCAGAACTGGCATCCTGTGCTCCCGAAAGAAAATGAACAAACTATCCGTAAATCATAGAGAAGGGCAGAGAAGATTAATATAGCGAGGGTCAAGAAAAGGTTGGGAAGTTGCCGGATGGCGCTAACACTTATCCGGCCTACGAATTGACAACCGTAGGCCGGATAAGACGCGGTAGCGTCACCATCCGGCAGTCTGAGGATTAACGCTTCAGTGCGGATTTAAAATCGCGTTTCTCATAACCGGTATACAACTGGCGAGGACGGGCGATTTTCATGCCATCAGTGTGCATTTCGTTCCAGTGCGCAATCCAGCCCACGGTACGCGCCATCGCGAAGATAACGGTGAACATGGAGGACGGAATGCCCATCGCTTTCAGAATGATGCCGGAGTAGAAGTCGACGTTCGGGTAGAGTTTCTTCTCGATGAAGTACGGGTCGTTCAGCGCGATGTGCTCAAGCTCCATGGCCACTTCCAGCAGGTCATCTTTGGTACCCAGCTCTTTGAGGACTTCATGGCAGGTTTCACGCATTACAGTGGCGCGCGGGTCATAGTTTTTGTAAACACGGTGACCGAAGCCCATCAGGCGGAAAGAGTCATTCTTGTCTTTCGCTCGACGAACAAATTCCGGAATGTGTTTAACAGAACTGATTTCTTCCAGCATTTTCAGTGCCGCTTCGTTTGCGCCACCGTGTGCCGGTCCCCACAGGGAAGCGATACCCGCCGCGATGCAGGCGAATGGATTCGCGCCGGAAGAACCCGCGGTGCGCACGGTTGACGTGGAGGCGTTCTGCTCGTGGTCGGCGTGGAGGATCAGAATGCGGTCCATCGCGCGTTCCAGTACCGGGTTAACCTCATAGGTTTCACACGGCGTGGAGAACATCATGTTCAGGAAGTTACCGGCGTAGGAGAGGTCGTTACGCGGATAAACAAACGGCTGGCCAATTGAATACTTGTAACACATCGCGGCCATGGTCGGCATTTTAGACAGCAGACGGAAGGCGGCGATTTCACGGTGGCGCGGATTGTTAACATCCAGAGAGTCGTGATAGAACGCGGCGAGCGCACCGGTGATCCCGCACATTACGGCCATCGGATGAGAGTCACGACGGAAAGCGTGGAACAGGCGGGTGATTTGCTCGTGGATCATCGTATGGCGGGTAACCGTGGTTCTGAACTCGTCATACTCTGCCTGTGTCGGCTTCTCGCCGTACAGCAGGATATAGCAGACTTCCAGATAGTTAGAGTCGGTCGCTAACTGATCGATCGGGAAGCCGCGATGTAACAAAATACCTTCATCACCGTCGATGAACGTAATTTTCGATTCGCAGGATGCAGTCGAGGTGAAACCAGGGTCAAAAGTGAACATCCCCTTTGAACCCAGGCTACGAATATCAATAACGTCTTGACCCAGCGTGCCCTTCAGCACATCCAGCTCAATAGCAGCATCGCCATTTAGGGTGAGCTTTGCTTTTATATCAGCCATTTACGGTCTCCTTAGCGCCTTATTGCTTAAGACTACTTAAGTGAGATTTGCCATCGATACATCAATTAACCGTTACCAGTTTGTTATTCGGCTCGCCGCTCTGGATAGAGGAGAAAACCAGGGTACAGAGCAAGGGGCGCTTGCAGGTAAATCAGTTAACTTATGGTGAATTAGCAACAAATCAACAACTTAGCAATCCGAATTATTCAACCTGTCTATCACTATTAACTGTACTGAAGGGATCGGTCAATATCTTCCTACGGTTACATAACTTATTTGCAGGTTAAAGAGTGACCCCATAACTTTTACGCATTATATGCTTTTTCTGGTGTTGTTTGTAACAACTTTGTTTAATGATTGTCAAATCAGATGATTAAAAATTAAATAAATGTTGTTATCGTGACCTGTGTCACTGTTCGGGATAAAACCTGACAAACTATATGTAGGTTAATTGTAATGATTTTGTGAACGTCCTATACTGCCGCCAGGTCTCCGGAAACCCCTGCAATCCCGAGCCACCCAGCGTTGTAACGTGTCGTTTTAGCATCTGGAAGCAGTGTTTTACATGACGCGTAGTTATAGAAAGGACGCTGTCTGACCCGCACGCAGACCGGAGGAAGGAAATCCCGTCGTCTTTCAGGCCACAGATGGATTCAGCCTCTGTACCCGAAGTCCTAAGGGAATAATAAGAACAGCATGTGGGCGTTATTCATGATAAGAAATGTGAAAAAACAAAGACCTGTCAATCTGGATCTGCAAACGATCCGGTTCCCAATCACGGCGATAGCGTCCATTCTCCATCGCGTTTCCGGAGTGATCACCTTTGTGGCGGTCGGGATCCTGTTGTGGTTACTGGGCACCAGCCTCTCTTCCCCTGAAGGATTCCAGCAGGCATCCGCCATCATGGGTAGCTTTTTTGTTAAATTTATTATGTGGGGCATCCTTACCGCACTGGCGTATCACGTCGTGGTCGGTGTTCGTCACATGATGATGGATTTTGGCTATCTGGAAGAAACATTCGAAGCGGGTAAACGCTCCGCCAAAATCTCATTTGTTATCACTGTCGTGCTTTCACTTCTCGCAGGAGTCCTCGTATGGTAAGCAACGCCTCCGCATTAGGACGCAATGGCGTACATGACTTCATCCTGGTCCGCGCTACCGCTATCGTTCTGACGTTATACATCATCTACATGGTGGGTTTTTTCGCCACAAGCGGCTCACTCACCTGGGAAGTCTGGACCGGTTTCTTCTCATCGGCATTCACCAAAGTCTTCACCCTGCTGGCCCTGTTCTCCATCTTGATTCATGCCTGGATTGGCATGTGGCAGGTGTTGACCGACTACGTTAAACCGCTGGCCGTGCGTTTGTTGCTGCAACTGGTTATCGTTGTTGCGCTGGTGGTTTACGTGATTTATGGATTTGTTGTGGTGTGGGGTGTGTAATGAAACTGCCAGTCAGAGAATTTGATGCTGTAGTTATTGGTGCAGGCGGCGCAGGTATGCGTGCGGCACTGCAAATTTCCCAGAGCGGCCAGACCTGTGCGCTGCTGTCCAAAGTCTTTCCAACCCGTTCCCATACCGTATCCGCGCAGGGTGGCATCACCGTGGCGCTCGGTAATACCCATGAAGATAACTGGGAATGGCACATGTACGACACCGTGAAAGGGTCGGACTACATTGGTGACCAGGACGCGATTGAATATATGTGTAAAACCGGTCCGGAAGCGATTCTGGAACTGGAACATATGGGTCTGCCGTTCTCCCGTCTCGACGATGGTCGAATCTATCAGCGTCCGTTTGGCGGCCAGTCGAAAAACTTCGGCGGCGAACAGGCGGCACGTACCGCGGCTGCCGCGGACCGTACCGGTCACGCGCTGTTGCACACGCTGTATCAGCAGAACCTGAAAAACCACACCACCATTTTCTCCGAGTGGTATGCGCTGGATCTGGTGAAAAATGCCGATGGCGCAATTGTCGGTTGCACCGCACTGTGTATCGAAACCGGTGAAGTGGTCTACTTCAAAGCCCGCGCGACCGTGCTGGCAACCGGCGGCGCAGGCCGTATCTATCAGTCCACCACCAATGCCCATATCAACACCGGTGACGGCGTAGGGATGGCGATTCGTGCCGGCGTTCCGGTACAGGATATGGAGATGTGGCAGTTCCACCCAACCGGTATCGCCGGCGCGGGCGTTCTGGTCACGGAAGGTTGCCGTGGTGAAGGCGGTTATCTGCTGAACAAACATGGCGAACGCTTTATGGAGCGTTATGCCCCGAATGCAAAAGACCTGGCGGGTCGTGACGTGGTGGCGCGTTCCATCATGATCGAAATCCGTGAAGGTCGTGGCTGTGACGGTCCGTGGGGGCCGCATGCCAAACTGAAACTCGACCATCTGGGTAAAGAAGTGCTTGAGTCCCGTCTGCCGGGTATTCTGGAACTGTCCCGTACCTTTGCGCACGTGGATCCGGTGAAAGAGCCAATTCCGGTTATCCCGACCTGCCACTACATGATGGGCGGTATTCCGACCAAAGTAACCGGTCAGGCGCTGACGGTGAACGAGCAGGGCGAAGACGTGGTGATCCCGGGGCTGTTCGCGGTGGGTGAAATCGCCTGCGTATCGGTCCACGGCGCGAACCGTCTGGGCGGTAACTCACTGCTGGATCTGGTGGTATTTGGCCGTGCGGCTGGCCTGCATTTGCAGGAGTCTATCGCCGAGCAGGGCGACCTGCGCGATGCGACGGAAGAGGAAATCGACGCCTCCCTGGCCCGTCTGAACCGCTGGAACAACAACCGTGATGGTGAAGATCCGGTAGTGATTCGTAAAGCGCTACAGGAATGTATGCAGCACAACTTCTCGGTATTCCGTGAAGGTGACGCAATGGCGAAAGGGCTCGAAGAGCTGAAAGCCATCCGTGAGCGTTTGAAAAATGCCCGTCTGGACGACACTTCCAGCGAATTTAACACCCAGCGTGTAGAGTGTCTGGAGCTGGATAACCTGATGGAAACTGCCTATGCAACGGCGGTATCTGCCAACTTCCGTACCGAAAGCCGTGGCGCGCATAGCCGCTTCGACTTCCCGGAACGTGATGATGAAAACTGGCTGTGCCATTCCCTGTATCTGCCAGAAACGGAAACCATGACGCGTCGTAGCGTCAATATGGAACCGAAACTGCGCCCGGCATTCCCGCCGAAGATTCGTACTTACTAATGCGGAGACAGGACAATGAAACTCGAGTTTTCAATTTATCGCTATAACCCGGATGTTGATGACGCTCCGCGCATGCAGGATTACACCCTGGAGGCAGAAGAAGGGCGTGACATGATGCTGCTGGACGCACTGATGCAGCTCAAAGAGAAAGACCCCAGTCTCTCTTTTCGTCGCTCCTGCCGTGAAGGCGTGTGTGGTTCCGATGGTCTGAACATGAACGGCAAAAACGGTCTGGCGTGTATCACACCGGTATCGGCGCTGGTTCAGCCCGGCAAGAAAATTGTTATCCGTCCACTGCCAGGTTTGCCGGTGATCCGCGATTTGGTGGTAGACATGGGGCAATTCTATGCACAATATGAGAAGATTAAGCCTTACTTATTGAATAATGGGCAAAATCCTCCGGCTCGTGAGCATTTACAGATGCCAGAGCAGCGGGAAAAACTCGATGGGCTGTATGAATGCATTCTGTGCGCCTGCTGCTCAACGTCTTGCCCATCCTTCTGGTGGAATCCGGATAAGTTTATCGGTCCGGCGGGTCTGTTAGCGGCGTACCGTTTCCTGATCGACAGCCGTGATACTGAAACCGACAGCCGTCTGGAAGGGATGAGTGATGCATTCAGCGTATTCCGCTGTCACAGCATCATGAACTGCGTCAGTGTGTGCCCTAAGGGGCTGAACCCGACGCGTGCCATCGGCCATATTAAGTCGATGCTGTTGCAACGCAGTGCGTAAGTAGACATTGTCCGCGGTGGCAATCCTGCAGGCCGGATAAGACGTTTATGTCGCCATCCGGCACATTTTGCCTGATGGCGCATCGCTTATCAGGCCTACGGGGTCGCCATCAGGCAAATCAGAGCAGGAAACCTTTAAAAACTGCCATGATGGTAGACAGTTTCTAAAGGTTCCTTCGCGGGCCACAAAGAGCTCGCAAGTGAACCCCGGCACGCACGTCACTGTGCGTGGTAGTATCCACGGCGAAGTAAGCATATAAATGCTTAAGGGATCACGATGCAGAACAGCGCTTTGAAAGCCTGGTTGGACTCTTCTTACCTCTCTGGCGCAAACCAGAGCTGGATAGAACAGCTCTATGAAGACTTCTTAACCGATCCTGACTCGGTAGACGCTAACTGGCGTTCGACGTTCCAGCAGTTACCTGGTACCGGAGTCAAACCGGATCAATTCCATTCAAAAACGCGTGATTATTTCCGTCGTCTGGCGAAGGATGCCTCGCGTTACTCTTCTTCGATTTCCGACCCTGACACCAATGCGAAGCAGGTTAAAGTCCTGCAGCTCATTAACGCTTATCGCTTCCGTGGTCACCAGCATGCGAATCTCGATCCGCTGGGACTGTGGCAGCAAGAAACTGTGGCGGATCTGGAACCTTCTTTCCACGATCTGACAGAGGCCGATTTCCAGGAAAGCTTTAACGTAGGTTCTTTTGCTGGCGGCAAAGAGACGATGAAGCTGGGCGAGCTGCTTTCTGCGCTCAAACAAACTTACTGCGGCCCGATTGGCGCCGAGTACATGCACATCACCAGCACCGAAGAAAAACGCTGGCTGCAACAGCGTATTGAATCCGGTCGCGCGGCATTTAGCGGTGAAGAGAAAAAACGCTTCCTGAGCGAACTCACCGCCGCCGAAGGTCTGGAGCGTTATCTGGGGGCGAAATTCCCGGGTGCGAAACGCTTCTCGCTGGAAGGTGGCGATGCGTTAATCCCGATGCTCAAAGAGATGATCCGCCATGCGGGCAACAGCGGCACCCGCGAAGTGGTGCTGGGAATGGCGCACCGTGGTCGTCTGAACGTCCTGGTCAACGTGCTGGGTAAAAAACCGCAGGACCTGTTCGACGAATTCGCGGGCAAACATAAAGAACACCTCGGCACCGGTGACGTGAAGTACCACATGGGCTTCTCCTCCGATATCGAAACCGAAGGCGGTCTGGTTCACCTGGCGCTGGCGTTTAACCCGTCGCACCTGGAGATTGTCAGCCCGGTGGTGATTGGTTCCGTCCGTGCGCGTCTGGACAGGCTGGACGAACCAAGCAGCAATAAAGTGCTGCCGATCACCATTCACGGCGACGCCGCCGTGACGGGTCAGGGCGTGGTTCAGGAAACCCTGAACATGTCGAAAGCACGCGGTTACGAAGTGGGCGGCACCGTTCGCATCGTGATTAACAACCAGGTGGGTTTTACGACCTCTAATCCGCTGGATGCTCGCTCCACGCCGTACTGCACCGATATCGGTAAAATGGTCCAGGCGCCGATTTTCCACGTGAATGCGGACGACCCGGAAGCTGTCGCGTTTGTTACCCGCCTGGCGCTGGATTTCCGTAATACGTTCAAGCGCGATGTGTTTATCGATTTGGTGTGTTATCGCCGTCACGGTCACAACGAAGCCGACGAGCCGAGCGCAACCCAGCCGCTGATGTACCAGAAAATCAAAAAGCACCCGACGCCGCGCAAAATCTACGCTGACAAGCTGGAAGCGGAAAACGTCGCGACGCTGGAAGATGCCACCGAGATGGTTAATCTGTATCGCGATGCGCTGGATGCCGGCGAGTGCGTGGTGAAAGAGTGGCGTCCGATGAACATGCACTCCTTTACCTGGTCGCCGTATCTCAACCACGAGTGGGATGAGGCGTATCCGAACAAAGTTGAAATGAAGCGTTTACAGGAACTGGCGAAACGCATCAGTACGGTGCCGGAAACCGTTGAGATGCAGTCGCGTGTTGCCAAGATTTACGGCGACCGCCAGCTCATGGCGAACGGGGAAAAACCGTTCGACTGGGGCGGCGCAGAAACCCTGGCGTACGCAACATTGGTTGACGAAGGGATTCCAATTCGCCTGTCGGGTGAAGACTCGGGGCGCGGCACCTTCTTCCATCGCCATGCGGTGATCCATAACCAGACCAACGGTTCGACCTGGACGCCGCTGCAACACGTCCATAACGGTCAGGGCTCCTTCCGCGTCTGGGACTCCGTGCTGTCTGAAGAAGCGGTGCTGGCATTCGAATACGGCTATGCCACGGCGGAACCGCGTACCTTGACCATCTGGGAAGCGCAGTTTGGCGACTTCGCCAACGGCGCGCAGGTGGTGATCGACCAGTTCATCTCCTCCGGCGAGCAGAAGTGGGGCCGGATGTGTGGCCTGGTGATGCTGCTGCCGCACGGTTACGAAGGTCAGGGTCCGGAGCACTCTTCCGCGCGTCTGGAGCGTTATCTGCAACTTTGCGCAGAGCAAAACATGCAGGTGTGCGTACCGTCGACTCCGGCACAGGTTTATCACATGCTGCGCCGTCAGGCGCTGCGCGGAATGCGTCGTCCGTTGGTGGTGATGTCGCCAAAATCGCTGCTGCGTCACCCGCTGGCGGTCTCCAGCCTGGACGAACTGGCGAACGGCACCTTCCAGCCCGCCATCGGTGAGATAGACGACATCGATCCGAAAGGCGTGAAGCGCGTGGTGATGTGTTCTGGTAAGGTTTATTACGACCTGCTGGAACAGCGTCGCAAGAGCGATCAGAAAGATGTTGCCATTGTGCGCATCGAACAGCTCTATCCCTTCCCGCATCAGGCGATGCAGGACGTGCTGAAACAGTATGCTCACGTACATGATTTTGTCTGGTGCCAGGAAGAGCCGCTCAACCAGGGCGCATGGTATTGCAGCCAGCATCATTTCCGTGAAGTGATTCCATTTGGGGCCGCTCTGCGTTACGCAGGCCGCCCGGCCTCCGCCTCTCCGGCGGTAGGGTATATGTCCGTTCACCAGAAACAGCAACAAGATCTGGTTAATGACGCGCTGAACGTCGATTAATTAAAGGATAAATAATGAGTAGCGTAGATATTCTTGTTCCCGACCTGCCTGAGTCCGTAGCGGACGCGACTGTTGCCACCTGGCACAAAAAACCGGGTGACGCGGTAGTTCGCGACGAAGTGCTGGTCGAAATCGAAACTGACAAAGTGGTACTGGAAGTACCGGCATCAGCGGACGGCATTCTGGATGCGGTTCTGGAAGACGAAGGCACCACGGTGACCTCACGCCAGATCCTCGGTCGCCTGCGTGAAGGCAACAGCACCGGTAAAGAAAGCAGCGCTAAATCTGAAGAGAAAGCGTCCACCCCGGCGCAGCGTCAGCAGGCCTCTCTGGAAGAGCAAAACAACGATGCGTTGAGCCCGGCGATCCGTCGTTTGCTGGCTGAACACAACCTCGACGCCAGCGCCATTAAAGGTACGGGTGTGGGCGGTCGTATCACCCGTGAAGACGTGGACAAGCATCTGGCCAACGCCCCGGCGAAAGCGGATGCGAAAGCACCAGCCGCCGCGCCAGCGGCACAGCCAGCCCTGGGGGCACGCAGTGAAAAACGCGTACCAATGACCCGTCTGCGCAAGCGCGTGGCTGAGCGTCTGCTGGAAGCGAAAAACTCCACCGCGATGCTGACGACCTTCAACGAAGTCAACATGAAGCCGATTATGGGTCTGCGTAAGCAGTACGGTGACGCGTTCGAAAAACGCCACGGTATCCGTCTGGGCTTCATGTCCTTCTACGTGAAAGCGGTCGTTGAAGCACTGAAGCGCTATCCGGAAGTGAACGCCTCTATTGATGGCGACGACGTGGTGTATCACAACTACTTCGACGTGAGCATGGCGGTTTCCACGCCGCGTGGCCTGGTGACCCCGGTTCTGCGTGATGTTGACACCCTTGGGATGGCTGATATCGAGAAAAACATCAAAGAACTGGCCATCAAAGGTCGTGACGGCAAACTGACGGTCGACGATCTGACCGGCGGTAACTTCACCATCACCAACGGTGGTGTGTTCGGTTCCCTGATGTCCACGCCGATCATCAACCCGCCGCAGAGCGCGATCCTCGGTATGCACGCGATTAAAGATCGCCCGATGGCGGTCGACGGCAAGGTTGAAATCCTGCCGATGATGTATCTGGCGTTGTCCTACGATCACCGTCTGATCGATGGTCGCGAATCCGTGGGCTTCCTGGTGGCCATTAAAGAGCTGCTGGAAGATCCAACGCGTCTGCTGCTGGACGTGTAGTAAACAAGAGTATCACCTGCCCGTAGGCCGGATAAGGCGTTTACGCCGCCATCCGGCGTCGATGAGATGCCTGATGGCGACGCAGCCGCGTATTATCAGGCCTACGGTTTAAGATAACGATTACCTGAAGGATGGACAGAACACATGAACTTACATGAATATCAGGCAAAACAACTTTTTGCCCGCTATGGCTTACCGGCGCCGGTGGGTTATGCCTGTACTACTCCGCGTGAAGCTGAAGAAGCGGCATCGAAAATCGGCGCAGGTCCGTGGGTAGTAAAATGTCAGGTTCACGCAGGTGGCCGCGGCAAAGCGGGCGGTGTGAAGGTTGTAAAAAGCAAAGAAGAGATTCGTGCTTTCGCTGAGCACTGGTTGGGCAAACGTCTGGTGACCTATCAAACAGACGCCAACGGCCAACCGGTAAACCAGATTCTGGTTGAAGCGGCGACCGATATTGATAAAGAACTGTACCTGGGCGCGGTGGTTGACCGTAGCTCCCGTCGCGTGGTCTTTATGGCCTCTACCGAAGGCGGCGTGGAAATTGAAAAAGTGGCGGAGGAAACGCCGCACCTGATCCACAAAGTGGCGCTGGATCCGCTGACCGGCCCGATGCCGTATCAGGGACGCGAACTGGCGTTCAAACTGGGTCTGGAAGGCAAACTGGTTCAGCAGTTCACTAAAATTTTCATGGGCCTGGCGACCATTTTCCTTGAGCGCGACCTGGCGCTGATCGAAATCAACCCGCTGGTGATCACCAAACAGGGCGACCTGATCTGCCTCGACGGCAAACTGGGCGCTGACGGCAACGCGTTGTTCCGCCAGCCTGATCTGCGTGAAATGCGCGATCAGTCGCAGGAAGACCCGCGCGAAGCGCAGGCGGCGCAGTGGGAACTGAACTACGTCGCACTGGATGGCAACATCGGTTGCATGGTTAACGGCGCGGGTCTGGCGATGGGCACTATGGACATCGTTAAGCTGCACGGCGGCGAACCGGCTAACTTCCTTGACGTAGGCGGCGGCGCAACCAAAGAGCGCGTGACTGAAGCGTTCAAAATTATCCTCTCTGACGACAACGTTAAAGCGGTTCTGGTTAACATCTTCGGCGGTATTGTGCGTTGCGACCTGATCGCGGACGGTATTATCGGCGCGGTAGCGGAAGTGGGTGTTAACGTACCGGTGGTGGTTCGTCTGGAAGGCAACAACGCCGAACTCGGCGCGAAGAAACTGGCTGACAGCGGCCTGAATATTATTGCAGCGAAAAGTCTGACGGATGCAGCTCAGCAGGTTGTTGCCGCAGTGGAGGGGAAATAATGTCTGTTTTAATTGATAAAAACACCAAGGTTATCTGTCAGGGCTTTACCGGTAGCCAGGGGACGTTCCACTCTGAACAGGCGATCGCTTACGGTACGCAGATGGTTGGCGGTGTAACGCCAGGTAAAGGCGGCACCACGCACCTGGGCCTGCCGGTGTTCAACACCGTGCGTGAAGCGGTTGAAGCGACGGGCGCGACCGCAACGGTTATCTACGTTCCGGCGCCGTTCTGCAAAGACTCCATCCTGGAAGCCATCGACGCGGGCATTAAGCTTATTATCACCATTACCGAAGGTATCCCGACGCTGGATATGCTGACGGTGAAAGTGAAACTCGATGAAGCCGGCGTGCGCATGATCGGGCCGAACTGCCCGGGTGTTATCACCCCTGGCGAATGTAAAATCGGCATCATGCCGGGTCACATTCATAAGCCGGGTAAAGTGGGTATCGTCTCCCGTTCCGGTACGCTGACCTATGAAGCGGTTAAGCAGACCACCGACTACGGTTTCGGCCAGTCCACCTGTGTGGGCATTGGCGGCGACCCGATCCCTGGCTCTAACTTCATCGACATCCTGAAACTGTTCGAGGAAGATCCGCAGACCGAAGCGATCGTGATGATCGGTGAGATCGGCGGTAGCGCGGAAGAAGAAGCGGCTGCCTACATTAAAGATCACGTGACCAAACCGGTGGTTGGCTACATTGCCGGTGTGACCGCGCCGAAAGGCAAACGTATGGGACACGCAGGGGCAATTATCGCTGGTGGTAAAGGGACTGCGGATGAGAAATTCGCGGCGCTGGAAGCCGCTGGCGTGAAAACTGTCCGCAGCCTGGCCGATATCGGCGAAGCGCTGAAAGCGGTTATTAAGTAAAAGCAATAAAACAGCCTGCTTTCCTGTATCTACCCGTGATGCAGGAAAAAGGGCTGGTCCATTTTCGACATGGTTGGCCATCTGATGATGGCCTTTTTTTTACCTGCAGATTTGCCGGATGGCGCTGTCGCTTATCCGGCCTGGGGTTGTAGGCCTGATAAGATGCGCCAGCATTGCCATCAGGCGGTTACGCGCTTTCCGCCAGCGTTTTCAGCCAGCGTATGCCACTTTCCGGTGAGGTCATTACCGGGACGGGCGGAGGAGGGAGCTGTTGCAGAACGCGCGCCATCGATGCCTGCGCCAGCATCACGACATCGGCTTGTTTATACGCGCTGTCCAATCCCTCACTGACGATGCGATCGTGGGTTTCCATATCGCCCGCCAGCAGGGCATGGAAGGCCTCTTCCATCAATATCGGCGTCACAGTGCATTGCTTACCGCTGGCCTGCACTTTGCGCTGGACATACTCCAGCGTCGGTTTCATGGTCGTGGCGACGGTGGCCAGTACGGCAATGTTCTCGCCCAGGCTGATGGCTTGTTCCACCATCGCGCAGTCGATACGCGCAAGTTGCAGCGGCGTCATAAACTGGCACTGTTCAACCGCCGTGCCAATGGACGAGCAGGCGGTGATGAAAATCTCGCAGTCTGCTTTTTCGGCAATGTGGACGTAGTCGGCAATGCGAGCCGCAATGTTCGGCGTTACGCCCCCGGCTTTCATCACCTGCTTGATCATCGACTCTTCGACGAGGTGCATCACGTCTGCTTCTGGCATGATGTCCCCGATCAGCTGCTGCATCATGGCGAGCGTAGCGGAACTGGTGTGAAGCATAGCGATCTTTTTCATTCTGCGATCTCCTTGAGCAAACATTCGGCAACGGCCATGGCCGCATCGTGATCTTCCTGAGCGGACAGTCCACCCACCGCGACGGCCCCCAGGCATTTACCGTTGTGAAGAACCGGTACGCCGCCGGGCAGCGCGGTAAAACGCGGATCGGCAAAGTAGCTGATATCCAGCGACTCGTTTTGCAGACGTTGTAAAAACGCCTGCGTGGTACAGCCTAAACGGCTGCTGGTACGCGCTTTGCGTTGCGTAAGCTCAATGGTCAACAGTTTGGCGTTATCCATACGGGCGAAGCTCAGTAACTCGCCGTGAGCATCACAAACAGCCACGCTGAGCGGACGTTGTGCATAACGGGTATCGGCGAGATCGAGCGCACAGTCTACCGCGCGTCGTGCCTGTTCCAGGGTTAAAGTCATCATTGTGCGTTATCCTTTTGACAGTGGTTCTGATACCGGCTGAGCAGGCGAAATCTTGCTATGGGCCTGCGCCTGTCGGGCATCTTTCTTGCGCCAGTAATTAGCCAGCAGCGAGCCGCTCACGTTGCCAAGCGGCGTCATGACCGCAGAGGCGAGGCCTACGGTAGCCAGTTTGCCCATCGCGGCAGCCAGACCCGACGCCATACCGCCGTTTTGCAAACCGACTTCGAAGGCCACCGTTCGCGCTGACTGGACATCCATACGGAAGATCCAGCGACTCATCAGATAGCCAATCAGGAAACCGCCGAGGTTGTGCATCAACATGGCGAAGCAGAGCAGAAAACCGACCTGCACCAGGTTGTCGCGCCCGGCCGCCGCCGCTGTGGTGGTGAAGAAAATGATGCCCATCATCGAGATGGTTGGCATGACTTTCTTAACGCCGTCCACGCGTCCATACAGCCAGTTATAGAACAGCGCCCAGATGATCCCACCCGCCACAAAGTTCAGCACCACTGCGTACATTTGCGCGTCGGCGCTGGTGCTGCCGAACAGTGAGTCCCAGCCGCCGGCAATCATATACAGCAGCCAGAGGGCACTGATCCCCGCCAGAATTTGCACGGTCCGACGACCCTGCACACCGGCATAGGTTTTCAGGTAGTCATGTAAAATCGCGGCACCAATCGGGATCAGCACGATTTTCACGACGTCCATCACCATCGCCGTGAGCTTGATATCTATCATCGAACCGGCCAGCAGATTCACCCACAGCGGGGTCATGACCGTCGCCGCCAGCGTTGAGACAGCGGCAATAGAGACTGCCAGCGCCAGGTTGGCGTTGGCGATATACACCATGACGGTGGAGGAGAGCCCGCTGGGGCAGGAGCCAATGAGCAGAATGCCTACCGCCACTTCCGGGGGGAAATCGAAGATCAATGTGATGCTCAGGCCGAGCAGAGGCATGATGACGAAATGACAGAAGGTGCCGATAAACACCGCCCATGGCATTTTAGCGACGTCGATAAAGTCCTGGATCGTGAGTTTAGTGCCCATACTGAACATGGTTGCCTGGATCACTAAAAAGACGATCCATTTATGGGTGATGTTGAATCCGCCCCAGACGATCAGATCGGTTGACCAGGTCATCGCTGCAACAAAACCGGCGATGATCCACAGGGTAAACTGATAGCTGCGAAGGCCAGACCAGAAGCCTGCGCCTGCCGCGAAACCAGCCGTCAGCATCACCAGCCCCGGCTGCCAGAGGGCGGGAGACTGCACCAGCGCGCCAATAGCCGCCAGTGCGCCGCCGGCGATGCAGACGCCCAGTCCGGTTTTGTGAATAACGGTCGTGATAGTCATGATGAAATGTCCTTTCTCTCGTTATTACTGCCGTGGTGGAATAGCTAACATTTGCCGCGCAATATCCGGCGTGGCGACCTTTTTATCCATACTGCGAATAAGCGTGGCGAGTTTGGCAACCTGCTGATAATTATGCTGAGCTTTCTCTTCGGCGCTTAAATAATAACTGTCTTCAAAACCAATTCTTACTTCACTGGCACCCATACCGACCGCTGCTGCAATAATATCGAAATTCTGGCGGCCAAAATGGGTAATTCCCCATAAAGCATCGCGAGGGATCATGCTACGCAAGGCAATTAACGCATCAACCGTCGCCGGTGAACTTCCACGGTGTCCAAGCACAATATTAAATAACATGGGTTTTTTGAACGGTATTTTTTCTTCCAGGGCCAGGATGTTATTAATCATCCCAATTTCAAAGACTTCGAATTCAGGAATAATGCCGCGTTGGGTGATTTGTTGTGAACAATATTTGACGTCCGGTCCGGGATTAAAGTAGACGGCATCGCCGAGGTTAACGGAACCGACGTTCAGCGACGCCATTTCGACGCCGGGACAGTTCAGCGGCGCACAGCGCTCGGCAATCGACATGGCAGAGACGCCACCGGTGGAGGCCTGAATAATCAGGTCGGAATGGCGCATGACGTGGTCGATCGTCGCCTGAAAATCGGTGGTGTCTGGCGTCAGGCGACCTTGCTTATCGCGAACGTGTAAATGCACGATGGCCGCACCATATTCGACACTGGCCAATATTTCCTGTGCCAGTTCTTCGGGTATAACTCTGGGGCAATCCGCGGCAACGGGTGCCAGCGAAATAATAACAGTATCCGACATGTGTTCCTCCGGTTTTCCGGTACAGAGATATTAAAATTATAAGTACGGTGTCATCCAGCGTAACGATTCGGGCCCTGGTGTTGACGGTTTATATTCACAACCGATCCAGCCCTGATAACCTGTCTGTTTAATAAAATCAAAGAGCCATGCTTCGTTTAATTCCCCTGTTCCCGGTTCATGGCGACCGGGCACAGAAGCAATCTGGAAGTGTTTAATAATCGGTAAATAATGATCAATAAGATGCGCAACATTACCGTGTATTTTTTGACAGTGGTAAATATCAAACTGTAAGCCGATATTTTTTCTGCCAACGTCGTGAATAAGACTTTCAGCCAGTGGAAAGCTGTCGACGAAATAACCAGGCATATCTTCCGGGTTTAGCGGTTCGATCAGCACGTCGATGTCAGCCTCGACCATAACGTCGCAGGCGATACGCAGTCGCTCGGTTAATTGCTCGCGCTGGGCGTTGGCGGAAAGCCCGACCACGCGGTGTCCGGCCATGACGTGCACCTTGCGACAACCCAACGCCGTGGCGTAATTGCGGGCAATCAGCAGACTGCGATGAAACTCTTCGTCACGGTCCGCCAGGGAGGCCAGCCCGCGTTCACCGGCCTGCCAGTTACCGGCAGGGGCATTCATCAACGCTACTGGCAGGCCGGTTTCCCGCTGCGCCGCCAGCAGCACATCCAGCGGATGCTGCCAGAGAAACAGCCCTTCAACACCGTGGAAACCCGCCGCCTTTGCGGCCTGAAAGCGTTCCGCAATGGGGCGGTCGCAAAACAGCCAGTCGAGGTTAGCCGCTAACTTCAGCATGGTGCGTTCCCTCCCGGCAATCAACCAGGTGCAGTTTCACGCCCTGGCTGGCAATGGTGTCCTGCGCCACGTCGGGCAACCGGTTATCTGAAATAATGTCGGTCAGTTGATTCAGTGAGCAGATGTGGAACATGCCGTATTTGCCAAATTTACTGCTGTCGCAGACCAGCACCCGACGGCGGGAGACGGTGAGTACCGCCTCTTTCACCGAGGCTTTGCCTTCGCTGGGGGTCGACATGCCGCGTTCGGTATCCCACGAGGATGAGCTGAGAAACGCCACGTCGATATTTATGGTGTGCAGAAAACTGGCGGCGCTTTTCCCGAGGCAGGAACGGTTACGCTGATCCACCAGTCCTCCTGTGTGATACAGCGCGATGTGCGGCATGTCCATCAGGTAGTGGCTGATGGAAAAATCGTTCGTCACCACCGTCAGGTTAAAGCAATGGCTGGCGGCTACCGCTTTCGCCACTTCAAATAACGATGTTCCCGCATCGAGATACAGCGTTTGCCCAGGCTCTATCAGCATGGCGGCAAGTTGCCCCATCCGCCGCTTCACGTCATGATGCAGCTCGGCTTTTTCCCGCCAGGGCAGCTCCGATTTCAGCAGATTGTTGAGTTTCACCCCGCCGTTGATCGAGATGACTTTTCCTTCTTCTTCCAGTAACTGAATATCGCGCCGTACGGTCATATGCGACACGCTCATCAGGTCCGCCAGCTCATTAAACGAGGCGACATTTTTTTCGTGCACGTAGCGGTAGATAAAATCACGTCGTTGTTCAGGGATCATCATCTCACCTCATGTTCGCCGGGATTGTTCGAGTTCAGCCACCGCTTCTGCCGTGAGCGGCACGTAACCGAGGGGCTTTAAGGTCAGCCAGATGCGGGCGCTGTCTTCCAGCTCTTCGGCATTAAATACCGCCTCACGAAGTGAGCGACCACTGACTACCGGGCCGTGATTTGCCAGGAGCGCGGCGGTATGGTCAGCCGCAATCTTGCTGAGTGCGCTGGCGATACCTTCATGACCAGGTTTGAAATAGGGCAACAGTGGCAGCTGCCCGACGCGCATCACGTAGTACGGCGTTAACGGCGGCAGACAGTTTTCCGGCGTGCTGCACGGCAGGCAGGAAAGGGCGGTCAGCCACGGTGAATGCAGATGGACCACCGCGCCGCAGGTCGGACGATGACGGTACCAGGCCAGGTGCATAGGCACTTCTTTCGACGGTTTATCACCGCTCAGGTGAACGCCGTTGGCATCCAGTTTACTGAGCGTCGCGGCGTCCAGCTCGCCCAGACAGGAGTTGGTCGGTGTGACCAGATAGCTGCCATCCGGCAACTTTACGCTCAGATTGCCCGAACCACCGCTGCTGAAACCGCGCATAAACAGGGAACGACCATAATGCACCAACTGTTCACGGAGTTGCTGTTCGTTAAGCTGACTCATGATGCATACTCCTGCGCGGTAAAAAAGAAGTCTTCGTCACCGAAGTTGCCTGACTTCAGCGCCAGCGCGAGCGGCGGCTCGGCGGAAAACACCCAGGGGACGCCGGGAGCGATGGCGTTTCCAACCGTCAATCGTGTTACCTTTAACGCTTCCACCACGGTACCGGACGTTTCGCCGCCCGCGACGATAAATCCGTTCACGCCTGCGGCCTGCAGTTTGGCCGACAATCTGGCAAAGGTATGTTCAATCGCCTGGCTGGCCTGCTGCTCGCCGTACTCCTGTTGAATTCGTTTCAGCGCTTCTGGCGACTGTGTGGCGTAAATCAACGGCGCGAGCGCATCATCGACATGGGCCATCGCCCACAGCGACAGCTCATCGCTGTAACGCTCTGCGTCAGCCAGGCAGCGCGCCACGTCAAGCTGACGGGAGGCCGCCTGCGCTTTATAGCGATTCACCTGGCGGTTGCTCATGGTTGAGCAACTTCCGGAAAAAACCACCGTTTTTACAGGCGTCGGGAAAGGATGCGCCGCTTCCCGTCCACGCTGTGGCGCGGCGCAAGCGGCCAGTGCGCCTCCCAGACCAGAACCGCCCGCCAACAGTGGCGTACGGCGTAAGGCCTGAGCGAGGGTTTGCAGATCGGCTTCACTAAAGGTATCCACGATCACGTGTCGTATACCTTCAGACCTGCAGCGGTCCAGCGCGTGAGTGACCGCTTCCACACCGTTTTGAATGGTGCTGAGGTCGATGCGCCCGACGGTGCGGGTGGTTTGCACCGCGAGCAGGCGAATCAGGTTCGCATCGGTCATCGGGTTGAGCGGATGTTTCTCCATGCCGGATTCGTTCAGCAATACGCCATTTACAAACAGATGACCGTGGATCACGGTGCGTCCGTTTTGCGGCAGGGCAGGACAGTGAACAATGTATGGCGTGTGCATCACCTCCATCAGCGCATCGCTGACCGGACCGATATTGCCGGCAGGGGTGGAATCAAAGGTGGAACAATATTTAAAGTAAATCTGCTGTGCGCGAGCCGCGTTACGCAGCCATTGCCAGCAGTGTAATGACTGATCGATGGCCTGGTCAGCCGCCAGAGAACGGCTTTTAAGCGAGATGACAATCGCATCGACCTCTTCATCCCACGGCTGTGCGGCGTCTGGCATTCCGGGCAACAGCGCGACCCGCCAGCCTTGCTCAGCCATAAAACTTGCGATATCCGTTGCGCCAGTAAAGTCGTCGGCGATAATACCTGTCGTGACGGGCATACATCCACTCCGTTCAGATTGTCTGGTAATTGAGTCCATTATTCAGGAGGGCGTTTCACATTCACATGATGATTCTCACAAATAACCACATTATAAAATTGAATTGTTTTTATATAATCATTTGAAAATTATAATAAAAACTCCATTTCAAATTGAAGTGATGCTCACAGGGCGCTGTGAAGATTCGTTAATCTTTGGGAAAGGTTGTCACAACAGGTACAGGATGTTTTTCAGGAGACAGAGGCGCCGCTCTTGCAATTTGATCATAATTACCTGAATAAATGAGATTATTTTTTGCGGTCAGGGTCATTCTTTCATCCGGACAAATTTCGCATAGTAGCGACGTTATCCAGACCACTGACGGAGCGGAACGTGCCTCAGCATAATCAGGACGATGTCTTACACACTTTTTATTCACTGGCAGAGGTGTTTTCTAAGGCCACGGGACTTGCTGCCGTGGTAGTGGACATTCATGGTCGGGAAATCTCTGCCTGTCATAATTTTAATTCGTTCTGTTCATTATTGCGCGCGGATCCGCAATACCAAAAAAGTTGTCAGAAATGTGACAAATATTGTGCCTTTGAAGGGTTAAAAGAAGAAAAAGTCAGAATACTCTGCTGTCATGCAGGGTTAAGTTTTTTCTCTATGCCGTTAATTTGTCAGGGGCACCTGCTGGGATTTATTATTTGCGGTCAGGTTCGCGCAAAGTATCCGGAATATAAAACGATTGTCATTGATGACGATCGGCAGTGGGTTTTCGATCCCAAAATTAAATCGGCCTGGAATCAGGTGGCGATTGTTGAAAATAATCACCTGGTGGCGGCGGCAAACCTGCTCAGTTTTATTATTAATAATCTTAACCCGGTCCAGCATAAAACGTTGGACACGACCGATGTGCAGTTGAGCGATCTGCGCCTGTCGGCAATGGAACTTTCGCACCATGAAAAGAAACTGGTTGCTGCGCTGCGCTATATTGATGAGCACTTATACGAGGAACTGACGCTGGAGTCGGTGGCCGCGCATGTCTGTTTAAGCGCCAATTACTTTAGCCGCTTCTTTAAAAAGCGGCAGGGTGTGAATTTTAAAACCTGGGTAAATCAGAAGAAAATGCAGCGGGCGAGTGAGTTGCTGTGCGATCCGACGAACTCTATCGACAGCATCGCCCGGAAACTTCAGTATGCGCAGACCAGCTATTTTTGTCGTGTGTTCCGGGCGGCGCATCAGACATCCCCTCAGTCATTTCGTCATGAACGGCTTTCGCTGTAGACGCTGTCTATGACCTGCGGAATAAATGAGAGTCGGTCGCTAAGGCGGACAACGTCGCCGACAACAATAAGCGCAGGCGGCGCTATGTTGGCTTCCTGGGCTTTTGCGAGCAGCGTCCCGAGCGTACAGGTCAGACGGCGCTGATTGTCACGGGAGGCAGACATCACAATGGCGGCGGGCGTATTCGGTGATTTTCCCCCCATTAATAACTCTTCGCAGATAAACGGCAGATTGGCTATCCCCATAACGATCACCAGCGTACCGTTAAGCCTGGCGAGCTGCCGCCAGTCCTGCTGCTGATTCCCTTCGCGAGTGTGGCCCGTCACAACATGAAAACCGGATGCAAAGTCGCGATGGGTCACCGGGATCCCCGCGTAAGCCAGCCCGCCAATGGCGGAACTGATGCCCGGCACCACTTCAAAGGTAATACCTTCATCAACCAGACATTCCACCTCTTCGGCGCCGCGCCCAAAGACATAAGGATCGCCGCCTTTCAGACGAACAACATTGCGGTGCGTTTGCGCATGCCGGATGAGCAGGGCATTAATCTCCTCCTGCGGAACGCAATGATAACCTGAACTTTTGCCAACGTTGATCAAAGTGCAGTTGGTCGGCGCCCATGCGAGGATGTTGGGATTAACCAGTCGATCGTAAATAATCACATCAGCTTGCTGGATGCAATAATGGGCTTTGAGGGTAAGCAGGCTGATATCGCCAGGACCGGCGCCGACTAACCAGACTTTTCCTAAATTTTTCACATGACATCCTTAATAATTTATCAGGGAAAGATAAAAAAGTAATAAACAGATGGAAAAAGCCATCGTTTGCTTATCTGACAAAGAACTAAATTTTCCTGAAATAATGAGCAAATAATATTGATTAAACCCGCAAAGTTTTTTCTCCAATTAACAAGTTAACTTGAAAAATTATTAAGAACTTACTGGCACTATTTGTCTAAAAATAACCCTATTTAAATTGTGTTTATGGTCAACGTTGCGTATTATTGCTCATTATTTGCCCGACTCCTGTCTGAATAAATCATGGAGTGGATCAATGACATCCAGGTAGAAAATAAAATATAACTCTCAGGCTAATCGGGAGTCGGTTGCATTTATTTTTTATTAATTAAACTATTTTTGTACGCGGCATATGGAAGACGTTATGAGAGGAAAGATACCAAAGACCGAATTACTGGTGACATTTGAAGTCGTGGCTCGTCATGAAAGTTATACACGCGCGGCGGAAGAGTTAGCATTAACGCAAAGCGCGGTATTTCGTCAGGTGAATGCCCTTGAGGATTTTCTGAATACCTCATTATTTAATCATGCCAAAAAGCGGATTTTTTTAAACGCAGCCGGTAAGCATTATTTGAGCATTGTTAAAGAAACGCTGAACAAGCTTGAGCGCGACACCAATACCATTATGACCTGGCAACCGACAGTGGAAGTGATTGAACTGGCGGTGAATCCGACTTTCAGCACCCACTGGTTGATCCCCAATCTTCGTGAATTCAATAAGTTGAATCCCGATATTATCGTCAATATCCACTCTCTGGCGAATATTGGCGATTTCCTTAATCGTGAATATGATGCGGCGATTATGCGCGAAGACTTCTGTTCGCCATGGTCAGAAGTGGAGTATCTGTTCGAAGAGGAAATTTTGCCTGTCTGTAGCGGCAGCCTGCTGTCACAACCGAATCAGAAACTGACCGTCGAAGAGTTGCTTAATGAGTTTCCGCTACTGCATCAAAGCACACGAATTAATGGCTGGCAGGAGTGGTTCGCTCTGTCGGATATCAGCAATCCACTGGCGAACAAAGGTCCGCGATTTGATCTGCTGTCGATGCTGATCGCGGCGGTGCGCTCGAACCTTGGGGTGGCGCTACTCCCGCGCTTTGCAATCCAGCACGATCTGGATAATGGCGATATGGTCATTCCATGTGATGTTCCCATGCGCACCGGGAATCGCTTCATCATGACCTGGCGGGAAGAAAAAGCGGAATCCCGTCATTTACAGGTCTTCCGCGATTGGTTACTGCAAAAATCCGTGGTCTCGCCACTTGAACGCTAAGGTTGAAAGACGTTCCCATCGTTGACAGGCCGGATAAGCGTCAGCGCCATCCGGCATAACAGAATGCGCTACCAGTCAATTCCCGCCTGCGCCTGAATACCACTATCAAACGCATGTTTTACCGGGCGCAATTCGCTGACCGTATCGGCCAGCGCCAGTAACTGCGCGTGGCAGCCGCGGCCGGTCACAATCACGCTCTGTTGCACCGGACGTTCCCGGATGGCGGCAAGTACTTCTTCCGTATCAAGATAGTGATATGCCAGCATGTAAGTGAGTTCGTCCAGCACCACCAGGTCATAATGCGCATCGGAAAGCATGCGCTTACTCTCTGCCCAGACGGCCTGTGCAGCGCTGATGTCCGCTTCCCGATTTTGCGTTTCCCACGTAAAACCGGTCCCCATAATGTGAAACTCCACCCCCAGCGGGTGCAGGGTGTTGTATTCGCCATTATCCCACTGGCCTTTAATAAACTGCGCGACGCCAACGGTTTTACCGTGACCCACGGCACGCGTAACGGTGCCAAAGGCAGCAGTGGATTTCCCTTTTCCATTGCCGGTGAAGACGATCAAAATTCCTTTCTTCTCGGTGGCCGCCGCCACGCGGGTGTCGACTTGTTCTTTCAGCTTTTGTTGACGCTGACGATGACGGTCGCTGTTGGCTCGCGCGTGCATAGGTGCTCCTTAATGTCCTGCCGGGCAGGATGCGCAACGATGCTGTTGCTCAAACTGGCTGAAGAAATTATTGCCTTTGTCATCGACCAGCACAAAGGCGGGCAAATTTTCGACTTCCATCATCCAGATCGCTTCCATTCCCAGTTCGGGATATTCGAGACAGCGCAGGCTTTTCACATATTGCTGCGCCAGCAGCGCCGCCGCGCCGCCGATACTGCCGAGATTGAAACCGCCATGCTTATGGCAGGCGTCAGTCACCTGCTGGCTGCGGTTACCCTTCGACAGCATGATCAGGCTGCCGCCTTCGGCCTGGAAGGCATCGACATAGCCGTCCATGCGTCCGCCGGTGGTGGGACCGAGCGACCCGCAGGCCATCTGTTCTGGCGTTTTGGCCGGACCTGCGTAATAGACAATGTGGTTGCGCATGTACTCCGGCATTGCTTCGCCGTTATCCAGTCGCTCCTTAATCCTGGCGTGCGCGATATCGCGGGCGACGACAATGGGGCCGTTCAGCGAAAGCCGCGTACCGACTGGCAATGCGGAGAGATCGTGCAGGATCTCGCGCAGCGGTCGGTTCAGATCCAGTTTCACGGTCTGGGCGCTGTTTTCCACCCGACTGGATTCAGGAATAAATTTTCCCGGGTTATGTTCGAGTTTTTCCAGCCAGATACCGTGCTTGTTGATCTTCGCTTTGATATTGCGATCGGCGGAGCAGGAAAGCGCCATGGCGATCGGGCAAGAGCCGCCGTGACGCGGCAGGCGAATGACCCGAATATCATGGGCGAAATATTTGCCGCCGAACTGAGCGCCAATGCCAAACTCGCGGCTGGCGTTGAGCAGTGTGGCTTCCAGCGCGGTATCGCGAAACGCCTGTCCCAGTTCATTGCCGCTGGTGGGCAGATTGTCGTAATACCGGGTTGACGCCAGTTTAGCGACTTTGAGTGCCTGATCGGCCGAAAGTCCACCTACCACAAACGCGATGTGATAGGGCGGGCAGGCCGCTGTCCCCAGCGATTTCATTTTTTCGATCAGGAAAGCGGTCAGTTTTTCCGGTTGCAGGATGGATTTGGTCTCCTGGAACAGGGCCGCTTTGTTAGCGGAGCCGCCACCCTTGTTGACGAACAGAAAGCGGTATTCGCTGCCCGGCGTGGCGCTGATATCAATCTGCGCTGGCAGGTTGGTTCCGGTGTTCACTTCGGTATACATATCGAGTGGGGCATTTTGCGAATAGCGCAGGTTGTTTTCTTTAAAGGTGTCATAAACCCCTTTGCTGAGTGCTTCGGCGTCGTCGCCTCCGGTCCAGATCTGCTGCCCTTTACTGGCGACAATGGTTGCTGTACCGGTATCCTGGCAGTTCGGTAACACACCTTTGGCGGAGACTTCCGCATTGCGCAGAAGCTGAAGCGCGACGTACTTGTCGTTACTGCTGGCCTGCGGATCGTGCAGAATGCTGGCGATCTGTTTTAAATGTCCGGTGCGCAGGAAGAATGAGGCTTCATAGAATGCCTGTTGCGCCAGCAGCGTCAGCGCTTCCGGCGCGACTTTAATCACCTCTTCTCCTTCTAATTCCGTCACGGTAACGTATTGATCACTCAATAATTCATATTCAGTGGTATCTTTAGTTTGTACAAAGAGTTCTTGCCAGACAAAGGGTTTAGACATTTTACTTCTCGCTTCTCGTTATTTTCGTCGGATGGCGGCGTTTCGCCTTATCCGGCCTGGAAGGTTAATGCGCTATAAAAAGGTTGGCCTGTGTGGCATCGGCAACATATTCAATGACTTGCTGGGCGCGCACGCTATTGCCGGCGCTGTCCAGCGGCGGTGAATAAACGGCAATGGCGTATCGCCCTGGCACGACCGCGACCATGCCGCCGCCGACACCGCTTTTCGCCGGGATGCCGACGGTATAGAGCCATTTTCCGCTTCCGTCATAGAGACCCGCGATAGCCATTTCCGCCAGTACCTGCGGCACATAGCGTTCACTGAGTAACTGTTTTCCGGTAAACGGGGATTTCCCTTTGTTAGCCAGTACGGCACCCATTCTGGCGAGTTGGGTTGCGGTCACATCCACAGAACACTGGCGGGTGTAGATCTCAACGGCTTCCTGGGTATTGCCATAAAAACTGTTATAGGAGGCCATCAACTGCGCCAGCGCCTGGTTATGCTGGTTGGTTTCCATTTCCGATTTAAATACCGGTTCATTGACGGTGAGGGTGGCATCAGCCCAGGCATTCAGGTTGTTGAGAATTTTGTTCCAGCGGTCGGTTTTGTCTTTGGCATCAATCAGGCTGACCGTGCTCATGGCGCCCGCATTGACCAGCGGGTTTTCTGGCGCGCCCTTCGTCAGTTCGACGGCCAGACCGGAATTAAAGGGCAGGCCAGTGGCATTTGCACCGAGTTTCGCCAGCACCTCCTGCGGTCCGTGCTGCTCCATTGCCAGCGCAAGAGTAAACACTTTACTCAGCGACTCCATCGGGAACGCTTTATTGACATCCCCGGCCTGATAAATTTTGCCGTCAACGGTGGCGAGAGTGATGGCAAAATTGTCAGGACTGTATGTCGCGAGGGCGGGTATGTAGTCGGCAACTTTACCCGCGTCGTTACTTTTGTATTTCTGATGTGCCTGTTCGATTAGCGCGGCGTAGTCCGGCGTCGTTTGTGCCAGCGCGGCGGCGCTGAAAAACAGGCTGGCGGTTAACATGCTTGCGGCGAAGAATTTTACGTTCATGGTGCAACCTTGTTGGTTTGACTGGCATGTTGCCGGATGGCGGCGTTTCGCCTTATCCGGCCTACAGCCTAATGCTTGATGTGTAGGCCGGATAAGCAATTGCGTCATCCGGCGGCCTTATATCATCAGGACATCACCACTTCTGACGGTTCAGTTTCAGGGCGCTTCTGTTCCGGTGTTTTGGCTGGAGCCGTACCCCGGCAACCAGGACCGAAATGTTCACCTTCCCAACGGCTGACAATCGCCGCGCCCATTGCGTTACTCATCACGTTAGTGGCAGAGCGACCCATGTCGAGGAACGGATCGACACCCATCAGCAGGATCAGTCCCGCCTCAGGAATGTTGAACTGGTTGAGGGTGGCGGCAATAACCACCATCGAGGCACGCGGTACGCCCGCCATTCCTTTGGAGGTCAGCATCAGGATCAGCAGCATGGTGATTTGTTCGCCCATACTCAGTTCAATGTTGCACGCCTGAGCGATAAACACGGTAGCAAACGAGCAGTAAGCCATGGAGCCGACCAGGTTGAAGGAATAACCGATTGGCAGCACGAAGCTGGCAATTTTGGAAGAGACACCGAACTTTTCCAGTTTATCCAGGGTGCCAGGGAAGGCGGCTTCAGAACTGGAGGTGGTGAAGGCCAACAGCGCGGGCTCAAAGATCGCTTTCGTCAGGCGACCGATGCACGGACCGACAATCATGGCCGACAGGCCAATCAGAATCGCCCACAGCATGCCGAGCGTCAGGTAGAACTCACCCATGAAGATCCCGGCGCTGACCATCACGCCCAGGCCCCTTTCAGCAATCAGTCCGGAGATCGCAGCGAAAACGGTCAACGGGGCGAACAACATGACGTAGCCGGTCAGCTTCAGCATCACATGAACCAGCGAGTCGAGCACTTTAACGATCGGTTCGGCTTTTTCGCCAATCGCCGCCAGGCTGCAACCGAGGAAAATGGAGAACACAACGATTTGCAGAATTTCGTTACGTGCCATGGCATCGACGATGCTGGTCGGCACAGCGTGAGAGATAAACACTTTCAGCGTGAACGGTTCGGACTGCACACCCGCCACTGCCGCCGCGTCATGGGGGACAAAGTTAATGCCTGCGCCCGGCTGGAACAGGTTAACAATCACCAGACCCAGCGCAATTGATAACAGCGAGGCGCAAATAAACAGGAAAAAGGTTTTAGAAAATATACGCCCCAGCGTTTTCGCATCGCCCATTTTTGCGATACCCACGACCAGTGTGGAAATAACCAGAGGTGCAATAATCATTTTCACCATACGTAAAAAGATGGTGGTGAAAATAGAAATATCTTGCGCATAGGTTTTTGCTGTATCAGCCGATGCCATATTATTAATGACCACCCCGGCAATCATGCCGAGTATCAGGCCTAATATGATCATTTTGGTTAGACTTATTTTCTTCATATTTACTCCATCGGATCAAGGCTGGTCTGTGAAGTGTTGTAGGGTAGCGTGCGCCTGAGCGCGGGCAGCAGCTCAGACGCACGCCTGTTATGACCAACCGCATGAATTATCTGGAATACAGTGATACAGCGAAATCCTGTACGCCAATGGATGTTGTTGTATTTTTTTTACTACAGGTCGAACTCAATACTTAATAACGGCGCATGCTGCTGTGCACCATAAACATCATTGTCACCGACGTTGCCGGAAATAATATCGCGAGGCATCACGATCTTTACGGCATTGGCCGGGTCAAACCAGACGATGCGATGAATAAAATCAGGTTCGACGTTATATAAGCGGGCAATTAACTGTGGGGTTAATTGCTCAGAACGTTTTACCCGCTGATAGTCTTCGCGCGTTTTAAATAAAATATCTAACACCAGTTCATACGGTCCGGCGTTTTTGGAACGAATTACCTGCGCCAGGGTGCAAATAGCGTGTTTCATGCCTGAACTCCTTCTGGCGTCACCTGTTCGAGATGGAAGTCAAAACGCAGGGCGTCGCTGGCTTCGATCAGGTGATAGATTGAGAACTCATACACCGGTCCGCTTTGAATGTCGGATGGCGAGAACGGGAAGGCGAGGTTGCCTGCCGTGGCGATCCGGTTTTCATAGCCGTAGTGCAGCAGGGTAGAGCGCACCAGCGAACAGACGCTGTTGGCGATATCCTGCGTTGGCGCGACCACATCCAGCAAAATCCCCAGCTCATGTCCGGCGGTTTGCATGGGTTCATGGTTGCCCATCACGCCGTTCTTTCCATAAAGATGGAAGGTCATGCGGATGCTGTCGTCATTCAGCGAAAGGTTGCGCGCCACGCTGGCCTTAACCTCTTCGAGAATGGTGTCGATGCTGGCAATCATGATAGGATCGCGGGTACCGGCAATGGTCAGACAGCGGAAACCCACCTGACGCGCGCCCTCCAGTTTCAGCGCATACGGTGTCTCTTCGTGGCGGGAACCGCTGACGTACACTTCGCCATCGTTAACCGCTTTGAAGCTGCACCCTTTCAGGTTCAGTACGCCACCAGGACCTGGCAGGAAGTACGGATCCGACTTCTCATACAGGGTGTGCGCCGCAGCTGACGTTTCGGTAAATTTACGCTTCGGATTAAACGTTTTCAGCGTGAAGCCGTGGTCGTCGATAATCCCCATCGCACAGTCGGAACCGGATCCCGGCGTGGCGGCAATGGCCGCACATTCCAGGATCTTGCCGCAGTGTAGCGCCAGACCTTCATCGAAGCCCTGCATTATCGGCAGCGCGGCAAAGCAGGCTGGATCGTATGCCCGTCCGCCGAGCACCACCTGCGCGCCAGCTTTCAGCGCGCGCTGGAAAGGCTCGATGCCCATCTGCGCCACGATGTAGGTGCTCTCTTCGATCGCCTCGTGGGTCAGTGCCGGCACAAAGTCCAGCGCGGTAATTTTGCCGTTATCCAGCGCCTGATGAACCACTTCTTTATCGACATCCGAGGGGATCAGCGCCATTGAGAACGAAAGCTTCTCTTCCTGCGCAATCTCAAGGATTATCTGCCGACACCACTCAAGATGCGGTGCGGCGCCTGATCCTCCGGCGGTGCCGATCACCACCGGAATATTGTTCTTAACGCCGGCCGTGATCATATAGCGCAGATCGCGTTTCACTCCGGCCCTGTCGGTAAACGGTTTACCTGCCCCCAGGTAGTGGGGGCCAGGATCGGAGGAACCTGCGTCAACGGCGATAAGATCCGGTGACGCTTCCATGGCCTTACGAAAGCTCTCTTCCGGGAAGCCATAACCCAGGATAGCCGTCGGCGATAAGATCTTAAATGTGCGTGCCATCTCTTAATCCTTAGTCTGCAACAGCGCGATGGTGCGGTTCATCTCGTTAAACACGATATTGAGACCTTCATCGAAACCCATACCCGGCTTGATCAGCATACGCATCGGACGCGCGGCGAGTGCCACGTGCACGCAGGTGCGGGCGCTGATTTCAGTTTCGTTGCAGGTACCCCCCTGGTAGGCTTCCATGCCGTGTTTATTGCAGTACAGCACTGCGTCAACGATGTTGTGAATGCCGCCGAGATCCGGAGTTTTAATTTGCACCATGTGGCAACTGCCCGCGTCGGTGAAGTCGACGATGTCCTGATAGGTGTTACACCATTCGTCGGCGACAATTTTCACGCCGGAACCCAGACGGGTCAGCTCTTTGGTGATGGCAGTCAGCATGCGGATCTGATCCGGCTTGTTGCCGGCATCGACCGGGCCTTCAATGTACAGCGGCAGACCCTGGGCTTCTTTCTCCAGGCTGGCGATATACTCAGCGCAACGCACCGGGTCCATATCGAAGATCAGACCGATGGTGCCATACACATCGATATGCAGCGTCGGGTGGTAGCGTGGGCTGCTGCGCAGGCTGAGAATGCGGTCAGATAACCAGCGCACATACTCACGCAGTTTTTCGCCTTTGAAACCGAGCTTCTCTTCCACGTTGTTGATCAGTGCGTGCGGCAGGACGTCAACACCTTTAAGGATCATTTTGTCGACGGCGATATAGCGGTCATCACCGCTCTGGCCGAATAACGGAATCGCTTCCGGTACACACGGCAGTTGCCATTCGTCACACACCACTTCGGTTTTCAGACGACCCGAGGCCAGCGCGGTGGCGTCAAGCAGCGCCTGTGACAGACCGTAACGAACGGCGGTATGCAGCAAATGACCGTCGATACGCAGTTTGTCGAAGAAGCGCGCGTTCGGCAGGAATGCATCTACATCGCGTCCTTCGAGCAGCGGTTTAATGTGGTCGTTGAGGAACGGAATAAAATGGTCAGCCAGGAACAGCGGATCGCGACCGCCAGCACCGGAATATTGAACGGCAGCGCAATCCCCCACAGCGACGGCACCATTTTCCAGAATCAGTTGTACGGAAACACATTCGCCAGCCTGACGTACAGAGGTAAAGCCCGGGGTGACCGGAGCGCCGGTATAAATAAACCCGTCGTGACCTGCGCCATTTTTGATAGCCTGCTGGTCATCAAAATAGAATGAGGAGTAGCCAGCGGTGAAAAGGGCCTGTTTAATTTTCATTATGGTCTTCCTATTAATTGACTGTGGGATACCGCGTTGATGTCATCAACAACCATCTGGAATGAGGGTTTGCGTCCTTCGTAATGTGCGCGCTCGGCCACGTAATCGTGGTGCAGGGCGAGAATATCTTTTGGCAGCGGAACCGCACCGGCTTCCAGCACGCGAATGGCGCCTGAGTTATCGCGAACGGGCAGAATTTTGCCGGCGTTACAGGAGGCCGGAGCGAAAGGCACGTCCAGTACACCCGCTTCGAAGGCCAGCACCGTGCCGCGGGCGATATCGCCATTGCCCAGCTCAAACACTTTTTTCAGGACCGCGCGGACTTCGCTCTTAATCAGCTCCACTTCCTGTTCGACCGCTGCACACGGCGGGAATTTCTGGTCGCTCACCATGTTGAGCATCTGTCGTGATGCGCGTAATCCCTGGGCGTTCGCTGCTGCTGTCGGGATACCGAAGGCTTCATGCGGGCTTTTGGTTATCACTTTTGTGGCGCCGGACATCCCGGCAACCGCTGCGCCCCAGGAGATAATGGCGAAGGCTTTGGACTCATCCTCCGGGAAGCCGCCCATCCACTGATGGAAGACGGTGCTCAGTTCGTAGTCGTCGAAACCGTGGTTCTGGAAGTACTCATGGGAGAGTTCGCGCAGAGACTGAATGGCGGCGATGTCCTGCGTCAGGCTGCCGACCTGGCCGTAACCGACGGTGATGGATTTCACACCCTGTTCCAGCGCCAGCAACCCTTCGATAATTGCGACCGAGTGGGACATAAACGGCGGGATCAGGGTGCCGGTGAGCGGCCCAAACGGTTCACGGTTAATGCGAATGCCGTGCTCTTCATACAACCCCATCAGGCGATCGCAGTACTGCCAGTCGCGAATCGATTTTTCCAGCGTGACGCGCTTGGCGTAAGGAATATTGTAGGAGATACCGCCGCCCTCGTAGCTGGTAAACCCGCTCGCCATCGCGATCTCCGCCAGTAGACGCGCATCAGGCGTACCGTGACGAACCTGGATCGGTTTCTCCAGCGCTTCGGTCATCCGACGACAGGCCGCCACGCCGTGGTTAACTACCGGCAGACCGTTGAGTTTGGACGTGCCAGCTTCAATGGATTTCTGGATCCCAATGGCGGCTTCTTCATAACGATTCAGACGGGTGTAGGCATCGATGGTGCTGGGCAGAAGATCGCACTCTTCCTGCAGGGTTTTCAGCAGTTCGATGTGCTCATCCATCAGCGCAACGCCCGCACGCGGTTGGCTCAGTGTTTTCCCTTCCTGATCCGCCTTCAACAGGGCATGGGAGAAACGTTTTTTCTCAGGAATGGTCTGCTGGTACTTCACGCCATCTTCAAACTTTTCGACGTCCTTGCCGGTATGCCACGTCTGCAATACCTGATGCCGCTCGGTCATAAATTCTTCATGGGTTAATTTTTTATTTCGAAGTTCCATTCGTCGCTGCCTTAGATTTTATAGGGTTAAACAGTGAATGCTGGTGCGCGCTGCAGCCTGGGGATCCAGTCTGGCGACGTTCGCCAGTAGCGGGAGCAGACCTTTTGCATCGCGGTAGTACTCAAACTGAGTGGGTAAAAGAATGCGTCTGCCGTCGTCGTCCAGTTCGCGATATTTGAGCCAGTGATGGATATCAAACTGGCTGGCGCGGGAGAGCCAGCCGCCCGAGCCAACCACTTTGCGCACGGTGGTTAGATCGCGTCCCATCTGCAAATCGACGTTGCCGACACAGGTACAGACCTGCTTTTTGGTGCCCGCATGCCGCTCTGCGGCATAGCCGACGCACAGACCGGCTAGCAGGGAATCAAAGAAACGTTCTTCGTCGTGTTGTGGCAGATAATCAGGATGCGCGACCAGATGGCGCAGATAGCCATAGAAAGCCTCCTGCCGCTCCGGTTGCTGAGCGAACACCACCTTCACCAGTTCCTGCGTGCTTTCACCGACCACCACGGCGGAAACGCGCATGCCGAGATCGCCTTCCACTGTGCGTTTAACAAATGGCTCCGGAACACCGTGTAAAACGGTATCAGGGGAAAGAGTATTGGCGCTGGCGGAATAAACGTCGGTGGTGGCACCCCCCATGTCGATGAGCATGAACTCTTTCCATGCGCTGTCGACATCGCTAATGGCTTTGACCAGTTCGTAAACGGTCCAGGGCGTTGGCATCGGCTCTTCGCCGGTTTCACCGACAATCACATCCAGGCCTTTCCCTTTCACAATGCGGGACAGGAAGACATCACAAATCGCCTTACGCGCGGCGAGGGGATTCGGGTGATCGAGATCGGGCAGAATGTTGTCTACCGTGGTCAGATCTTTGTGACCCAGAATCGCCTGGATCTCGTCCTGAATATCGCGGTTTCCGGCATAGATAATGGCGCAGTCGAGGGAAGACTCCGCCAGCGCATGCGCGTTAGCCAGACCGTAGCTTTCCTCTCCGCCATCTGTACCCCCCGTGAAAAGCAGGATGTCCGGCGGTGAGGCTTCCAGCGCCTGGATATCGTGGCGGTTCAGTTTGTACGAATAGTACTGCGCGATTTTTGCGCCTGCGGAGTGAGCTGTTACTTTCGCTGATTCCAGCGTGATAGAGGGCACCAGTCCCATCGCCGCGACGGCAAGACCGCCTTTTGCCGACGAAGAGTATTTCAGGGTGACTTCACCGCTGTTGAGCAGCGGGCGCGCATCGGCAACGTTCAGTACCTGATTCAGGCTGGCGAAAAAGCCTTCCGCCAGATGGTGGGTCGTCGTTGGAGTCAGAACGTGGTTAACCAGTGTCAACGCATTCCCCTCCTTCGCGAAGAGGGCCGCTTTGGTCCACGTCGAGCCGATATCGACAGAGACGGTCTGCATCAGATAGCCTCTTCCATGCAACGCTGTTCAACGCCGCGGCGCTGGTTGATGTCTGTCGCCATCAACTGACAAACGTCTTCAAGATCGTGGCTTGGGGCAAAGACGCGGTTAAAGCCCATCTCTTTAAATTTGGCTTCGACGTCAGCAAAGTCATGTTTACCAACGACCAGGTTTCCGCCAACGTAGAGCAGGATCTCGCCGATACCACGTTCGATGCAGCGCTCGCGCAGTCCCAGGCAGTCAATATCGCCATGACCGTAAATAGAAGAAACGACAATCGCATCGGCGCCGGTTTCGATCGCGGCATCGATATACTCGTCCTGGCTCACCATGACGCCCAGATTGATTACGCGAAAATCATGGGCAGTAAAAACACGGTCCAGAACTTTATTACCTACGGCATGGCAGTCGGCACCAATGACGCCAATAACGAGTGTTGATTTTTTCATGGGTAATCCTCTCCAGAACTCAGGGTAAGAAATAAATTGTTTTGAAATGTTTTAATAGAGCTGGAGTGTCGGCGGGAGGCGTTATGGATGCAATTGATCTATTTTCAAAATATCTTTCGAAAAATGACTGTTCTATGAGTGAAAATTAAAACCCTTTTATTTTCATGTGGTTGTGATTATGATTTCAACTCATTAATATTTTAATAAAGAGGTATCCATTAAACGGAGTTTCATGTTTGTGATCTGAATCCTGTTTATTTATCTGTTAGCGAAAGGCGTCTTTAAATAATTTCAGAAGAAGAAGTGTGAGATAGGTAACGGAATTAACTGGACCCTTAATATAAACATAAAAATAACTGTTAATGAAAAGATAATAATTTGTTCCGCGTGCGTATATATTATTCAATTAAGCTGTGCACCATTCCCGGTCACACCGGGTCACATTCTGGTCATTTTTGTCATTTCACGTGTGTCAGTTCCGCGAACGTATCATCGTCGGATTGACTGGGGGCAGAACCTGACTAAATGCATGAGTTCATGCCTGGGGAGGTGAACGATTCTTCGTCAACATGTAGGTCGGGCAGAAGCATACCTGGCGGAATAATCAGCAAACAGATTGGCGCTGCTCACAGCGTCATTATATTGTTAACGGAATAATAACAATACGGTGTTAATTCATTTTCTTGTAAAAGTAAAATAATTGTGAATTATGACGTGCAAATTCTTCGTCTCTGGAAAATAACTAAAAATTGACTACGCTAAATTGAACGGGTCAGGGCCACGAAAAATGCCGTAACCGCGTTAATTAAAGCACTGTCTTTTTATATAGACATTTTCACTTAGTAACCATCCCTACCCGCAAAGACACATGTCGGCAACATGTTTTTCACTACGATCACTCAATTTAAACACGATTAACAAAAAGCATCATTTTTGATTTAAATCAATGTTTAAACATTGGAAAAGGTGTGCAAAACACGTTAAATTGTCGCAGATCAAATTGGTGAAAAAGTGATGAATTAGCTATAAATTGATCACTGTCGAAAATTGCAAATCTTCCTCAATAAAAACCTGTTTATTGTAAGGATTTTGCGGCGTAATATAATTGCGGGATCAATTTGAGTTTTTTCTTAACATGTTTGTAACCTTTCACCCTTTATGTTTCCTTCTTCAGGAGAACGGTAACGGTGAGAGTGTGCAGATAAATTTGTATTGGGGCATGCGTGTGACCCTTTCTAACGGGGTCACTCTCGGAGTCTTCATGCGATGAGCAAGGAGTCATGATGTTAGATATAGTCGAACTGTCGCGCTTACAGTTTGCCTTGACCGCGATGTACCACTTCCTTTTTGTGCCACTGACGCTCGGTATGGCGTTTCTGCTGGCCATTATGGAAACGGTCTACGTCCTTTCCGGCAAACAGATTTATAAAGATATGACTAAGTTCTGGGGCAAGTTGTTTGGTATCAACTTCGCTCTGGGTGTGGCAACAGGGCTGACCATGGAGTTCCAGTTCGGGACCAACTGGTCATACTATTCCCACTACGTTGGGGATATCTTCGGTGCGCCGCTGGCGATCGAAGGTCTGATGGCTTTCTTCCTTGAATCCACCTTTGTAGGTCTGTTCTTCTTTGGCTGGGATCGTCTGGGCAAAGTTCAGCACATGGCGGTGACCTGGCTTGTCGCTTTAGGTTCCAACCTGTCAGCACTCTGGATCCTGGTCGCCAACGGCTGGATGCAGAACCCTATCGCATCGGATTTCAACTTCGAAACCATGCGTATGGAAATGGTGAGCTTCTCTGAACTGGTCCTTAACCCGGTAGCGCAGGTGAAATTTGTTCACACTGTGGCCTCTGGCTATGTGACTGGGGCGATGTTCATCCTCGGTATCAGTGCTTACTACCTGCTGAAAGGCCGCGATATCGCTTTCGCAAAACGTTCTTTCGCTATCGCTGCCAGCTTCGGTATGGCTGCCGTGCTGTCTGTTATTGTTCTGGGTGATGAATCCGGTTACGAAATGGGCGACGTGCAGAAAACCAAACTCGCGGCAATCGAAGCGGAATGGGAGACTCAGCCTGCTCCGGCTGCCTTTACCCTGTTTGGTATTCCTGACCAGGAGTCGCAGGAAAACAAACTGGCGATCCAGATTCCTTACGCGCTGGGTATCATTGCGACACGCTCTGTCGACACGCCGGTTATCGGTCTGAAAGATCTGATGGTGCAGCATGAAGAGCGTATCCGTAACGGGATGAAAGCTTATGAACTGTTGGAGCAACTGCGTGCTGGTTCAACTGACCAGGCGGTTCGCGATCAGTTCAACAACATGAAGAAAGACCTGGGCTATGGTCTGCTGCTGAAACGCTATACCCCGAACGTGTCTGATGCGACTGAAGCGCAGATTCAGCAGGCAACCAAAGATTCTATTCCTCGCGTTGCGCCGCTGTACTTCGCGTTCCGTATCATGGTGGCATGTGGCTTCCTGCTGCTGGCGATCATTGCGCTTTCCTTCTGGAGCGTGATTCGTAACCGCATCGGTGAGAAGAAATGGCTGCTGCGCGCTGCGCTGTACGGTATTCCACTGCCGTGGATTGCGGTTGAAGCCGGCTGGTTTGTTGCCGAGTATGGCCGTCAGCCGTGGGCGATCGGTGAGGTGCTCCCAACCGCAGTGGCAAACTCGTCGCTGACCGTGGGTGACCTGCTGTTCTCCATGATCCTGATTTGTGGCCTGTATACCCTGTTCCTGGTGGCTGAACTGTTCCTGATGTTCAAGTTCGCACGCCTTGGCCCAAGCAGCCTGAAAACCGGTCGCTATCACTTTGAGCAGTCCAATGTGACTTCTCAGCCGGCACGCTAAGACAGGAGTCGTCAAATGATCGATTATGAAGTACTACGTTTTATCTGGTGGCTGCTGGTTGGCATTCTGCTGATTGGTTTTGCGGTCACCGATGGCTTCGACATGGGGGTGGGCATGCTCACCCGTTTCCTCGGTCGTAACGACACCGAGCGTCGAATTATGATTAACTCCATCGCCCCGCATTGGGACGGTAACCAGGTGTGGCTCATCACTGCGGGTGGCGCACTGTTCGCTGCCTGGCCGATGGTGTATGCCGCTGCGTTCTCCGGTTTCTATGTGGCGATGATCCTCGTGCTGGCGTCCTTGTTCTTCCGTCCGGTCGGTTTTGATTACCGCTCCAAGATTGAAGACACCCGCTGGCGCAACATGTGGGACTGGGGCATCTTCATCGGTAGTTTTGTGCCGCCGCTGGTGATCGGCGTGGCCTTCGGTAACCTGTTGCAGGGCGTACCGTTCCATATTGATGAGTACCTGCGTCTGTACTACACCGGTAACTTCTTCCAGTTGCTGAATCCGTTTGGTCTGCTGGCGGGTGTGGTGAGCGTAGGGATGATCATCACTCAGGGCGCGACGTATCTGCAGATGCGTACCGTAGGCGAACTGCACCTGCGTGCGCGTGCAACGTCACAGATTGCCGCGCTGGTTACGCTGGTTTGCTTCGCGCTGGCGGGTGTCTGGGTTATGTACGGCATTGACGGCTATGTGGTGACCTCTGCCATTGACCATCACGCCGCTTCTAACCCATTGACCAAAGAAGTCGCGCGTGAAGCGGGTGCGTGGATGGTGAACTTCAACAGTGCGCCGATCCTGTGGCTGGTTCCGGCGCTGGGTGTGGTTCTGCCGCTGCTGACGATCCTGACCTCCCGTATGGAGAAAGGGGCATGGGCATTCCTGTTCTCGTCTCTGACGCTGGCCTGCATCATCCTGACTGCTGGTATTGCTATGTTCCCGTTTGTGATGCCTTCAAGCACCATGATGAACGCGAGCCTGACCATGTGGGATGCGACGTCCAGTCAGTTGACGCTGAATGTGATGACCTGGGTTGCTGTGGTGTTTGTACCGATCATTCTTATTTACACCACCTGGTGTTACTGGAAAATGTTCGGTCGCCTCACCAAAGAGCACATTGAAAACAATACCCACTCTCTGTACTAAGTAAGGAGCAAACTATGTGGTATTTCGCCTGGATTCTGGGAACGCTTCTTGCCTGTGCATTTGGGATCATCACCGCGCTGGCCCTTGAGCACGTAGAGGCAAGCAAAGCCGGTCAAGAAGAACACTGATGACTAACCTGATCGCGATGATCTATAACGCGATGGATAAGCGCCCGTTAAGGGCGCTTTCTTTAGTGATGGCGTTAGTGTTAGCAGGATGTATGTTTTGGGACCCCTCACGCTTCGCGGCAAAGACCAGCGGGCTGGAAATTTGGCACGGTTTACTGCTGATGTGGGCGGTCTGTGCAGGCACCATCCACGGCGTGGGTTTTCGCCCTCGCGCCGTACACTGGCAGGGCGTTTTCTCCCCGCTACTCGCCGATATCGTGCTTATTATTGGTTTGCTGTTCTTCTTCGTTTGAATAAGAAACATCCTTAAAAATTTATGGGCCCGAAAGAGCCCATAAATTTTTACGCTCCCTTAACCTTCCCCCCATTCCCAAGCCTCAATCGCGCGCGTATAGTAGCAACGTTTAAAAGCACTAACTTGAGGTTGTGTCCTGCCATTGTGCGCGGTGGCGACGCTGAACCCTAAGGACGTTATCAAGGCGGAGTACGCCGGGCATAGGGGTCTATGTCCAAGTGCGACAACGCAGAGAACGACCTTAGGGGACGCGTCCCGAAGGGCTGAGGACATTTTTGCGCAGCACTGCGTTACTCGTGGCTGGTTTGGTCTACCAAACTTCGCCACTCGCGCCTTGTTCTGTGCAAAAATGTCCGTCAGCGCCATCCGTGAATAATGGCAGGCCACAACCTAATTGCATTACCGGGATGTAAAGTGAATACAACGCTGTTTCGATGGCCGGTTCGTGTCTATTACGAAGACACCGACGCCGGTGGTGTGGTTTATCACGCCAGTTACGTCGCTTTTTATGAAAGAGCACGCACAGAGATGTTGCGCCATCATCACTTCAGTCAGCAGGTGTTGTTGGCTGAACGAGTTGCCTTTGTGGTGCGCAAAATGACGCTGGAATACTTTGCGCCGGCGCGACTCGACGATATGCTCGAAATTCAAACAGAAATTACGTCAATGCGTGGCACCTCTTTGGTTTTCACGCAACGCATTGTCAACGCAGAGAACACCGTGCTCAATGAGGCTGAGGTTCTGATCGTTTGCGTTGATCCACTCAAAATGAAGCCTCGTGCGCTTCCCAAGTCTATTGTCGCGGAGTTTAAGCAGTGACTGACATGAATATCCTTGATTTGTTCCTGAAGGCGAGCCTTCTGGTTAAACTTATCATGTTGATTTTGATTGGTTTTTCAATCGCATCCTGGGCCATCATTATCCAGCGGACTCGTATTCTTAACGCTGCCGCGCGTGAAGCCGAAGCGTTTGAGGACAAATTCTGGTCCGGCATTGAGCTGTCTCGTCTGTATCAGGAGAGCCAGGGACGCCGGGATAATCTGGCGGGTTCGGAACAAATCTTCTATAGCGGGTTCAAAGAGTTTGCACGATTGCATCGGGCAAACAGCCACGCGCCGGAAGCGGTGGTGGAAGGGGCGTCGCGTGCGATGCGTATCTCGATGAACCGTGAGCTTGAAACGCTGGAAACGCATATTCCGTTTCTTGGCACCGTCGGTTCCATCAGTCCGTATATCGGCCTGTTCGGTACGGTGTGGGGGATTATGCATGCGTTTATCGCGCTCGGTGCGGTAAAGCAGGCGACGTTGCAGATGGTTGCGCCGGGTATCGCGGAAGCATTGATTGCTACGGCGATTGGTCTGTTTGCGGCTATCCCGGCGGTAATGGCCTACAACCGCCTGAATCAGCGCGTGAATAAGCTGGAACTGAATTACGACAACTTTATGGAAGAGTTCACCGCGATTCTGCACCGTCAGGCGTTTACCGTTAGCGAGAGCAACAAGGGGTAAGCCATGGCCAGATCGCGTGGACGAGGTCGTCGCGACCTGAAGTCCGAAATCAACATCGTACCGTTGCTCGACGTACTGCTGGTGCTGCTGCTGATCTTTATGGCGACAGCGCCGATCATTACCCAGAGCGTGGAAGTCGATCTGCCGGATGCGACGGAGTCGCAGGCTGTGAGTAGCAACGACAATCCCCCGGTCATTATTGAAGTTTCCGGAGTAGGGCAATACAGCGTGGTAGTAGAGAAAGATCGTATGGATCAACTGCCGCCAGAACAGGTTGTCGCAGAAGCGAAAAGTCGCCTGGAGTCCAATCCTAAAACGGTCTTCTTAATCGGTGGCACGAAAGACGTGCCTTACGATGAAATAATTAAAGCGCTGAACTTGTTGCACAGTGCGGGTGTGAAGTCGGTTGGCTTAATGACGCAGCCTATCTGATCATTTGCGTCTCTGGCTTGAAACAGAGCGTGTAACAGGCGAACAGTTTTTGGGAACCGAGAGTGTCAAAGGCAACCGAACAAAACGACAAGCTCAAACGGGCAATAATTATTTCAGCGGTGCTGCATGTCATCTTATTTGCAGTTCTGATCTGGAGTTCGTTCGATGAGCACATAGAGGCTTCAGCCGGTGGTGGCGGTGGTTCGTCCATTGATGCCGTGATGGTTGATCCTGGCGCCGTGGTTCAGCAGTATGAACGTCAGCAGCAGCAACAGTCCAGCGCGCAGCGTGCCAAAGCGCAACGTGAAAAGCTGGAGCAGCAGCAGGCGGAAGAGCTTCGTGAGAAGCAGGCTGCCGAGCAAGAACGGCTCAAGCAGATTGAAAAAGAGCGTTTAGCGGCTCAGGAACAGCAGAAGCAGGCTGAAGCCGACGCGAAGAAAGCGCAGGAACAGCAGAAGCAAGCTGAAGAAGCCGCGAAGAAGGCGGCCGCCGACGCGAAGCTTAAAGCGGAAGCTCAGGCGAAAGAAGCTGCCGAAGCGGCGAAGAAAGCGGCTGCGGTCGCACAGAAAAAAGCGGAAGCTGAGGCTGCTAAAGCCGCTGCCGATGCGAAGAAGAAAGCAGAGGCGGAAGCGGCGAAGCAAGCTGCTGCTGAAAAAGCCGCGGCGGCCAAAGCAGCTGCGGCCGAAAAAGCCGCCGCAGAGAAAAAAGCGGCTGCTGAAAAAGCTGCTGCAGAGAAAAAAGCTGCAGCCGAGAAAGCTGCAGCCGAGAAAGCCGCAGCCGATAAGAAAGCCGCAGCAGCCAGGAAAGCGGCTGCGGAAAAAGCGGCCGCTGCATCTGGCGTTGACGATCTGCTGGGCGATCTCAGCTCGGGTAAGAATGCGCCGAAAACCGGCGGTGGGGCGAAAGGTAACAACGCTTCTCCTGCGGGAAGTGGTAATACTAAAAACAATGGCGCATCAGGCGCGGATATCAGTAACTATGCCGGGCAGATCAAATCTGCTATTGAGAGCAAGTTCTATGACGCATCATCTTATGCAGGTAAAACCTGTACGCTGCGTATAAAACTGGCTCCCGACGGTTTGCTGCTCGATATCCAGCCTGAAGGTGGCGATCCCGCGCTTTGTCAGGCAGCGCTTGCTGCAGCCCGACAGGCGAAGATTCCAAAACCACCGAGCCAGGCGGTATATGAAGTGTTCAAAAACGCACCTCTGGACTTTAAACCGTAAGCTAAACTTTCCCCGCCGCGACGGGGAAAACAATCTTCGGTAGTCGCTGGGTTCTGGTAGTTTTGTGTATTTGAGTTTGTTAACATTCTGCTAAATTATCGTGGGCTGGTCGCCTGGATAAGGGAGATATGATGAAGCAGGCATTACGAGTAGCATTTGGTTTTCTGATGCTGTGGGCAGCAGTGCTGCACGCAGAAGTACGTATCGAGATAACCCAAGGGGTGGACTCGGCGCGCCCGATTGGCGTTGTGCCATTCCAGTGGGCAGGGCCGGGTGCGGCACCTGAAGATATCGGCGGCATCGTTGGCGCAGACTTGCGCAACAGCGGTAAATTCAACCCGTTAGACCGTTCCCGTCTGCCGCAACAGCCAGGTACAGCCCAGGAAGTTCAACCTGCAGCATGGTCTGCGCTGGGCATTGACGCAGTCGTTGTGGGGCAGGTGACTCCGAATCCGGACGGTTCCTACAATGTCGCTTACCAGTTGGTTGACACCGGCGGTGCGCCGGGTACAGTTCTCGCTCAGAACTCTTACAAAGTAAACAAGCAGTGGCTGCGTTATGCTGGCCATACTGCCAGTGACGAAGTGTTTGAGAAACTGACCGGCATTAAAGGCGCATTCCGTACCCGTATCGCGTATGTTGTTCAGACCAACGGCGGTCAGTTCCCGTATGAGCTGCGCGTGTCTGACTATGACGGATATAACCAGTTTGTGGTTCACCGTTCACCGCAGCCGTTGATGTCTCCGGCCTGGTCTCCGGACGGTAGCAAACTGGCGTATGTGACCTTCGAAAGCGGTCGTTCTGCGCTGGTTATCCAGACGTTGTCTAACGGTGCGGTTCGCCAGGTTGCGTCGTTCCCGCGTCACAATGGCGCGCCCGCGTTTTCTCCGGACGGTAGCAAACTGGCGTTTGCCCTGTCTAAAACCGGGAGTCTGAACCTGTACGTAATGGATATCGGTTCTGGTCAGATCCGTCAGGTGACCGATGGTCGTAGCAACAATACGGAGCCAACCTGGTTCCCGGATAGCCAAAATCTGGCCTTTACCTCGGATCAGGCCGGTCGTCCGCAAGTGTATAAAGTTAACGTCAACGGCGGTGCTCCGCAGCGTATTACCTGGGAAGGTTCACAAAACCAGGATGCTGATGTCAGCAGCGACGGTAAATTTATGGTAATGGTAAGCTCGGCTAATGGTCAGCAGCACATTGCCAAACAGGATCTGGTAGCGGGTGGCGTACAAGTTCTGTCGTCAACGTTCCTGGACGAAACGCCAAGTCTGGCACCTAACGGCACTATGGTAATCTACAGCTCTTCTCAGGGGATGGGATCCGTGCTGAATTTGGTTTCTACAGATGGGCGTTTCAAAGCGCGTCTTCCGGCAACTGATGGACAGGTTAAATTCCCTGCCTGGTCGCCGTATCTGTGATAATAAATAATTGATTAATAAAGGAATCATTGAAATGCAACTGAACAAAGTGCTGAAAGGGCTGATGATTGCTCTGCCTGTTATGGCTATTGCGGCATGTTCTTCCAACAAGAACGCCAGCAATGACGGCAGCGAAGGCATGCTGGGTGCCGGCACTGGTATGGATGCAAACGGCAGCGGCAACATGTCTTCTGAAGAGCAAGCGCGTCTGCAGATGCAACAGCTGCAGCAGAACAACATCGTTTACTTCGATCTGGACAAGTACGACATCCGTTCTGATTTCGCTGCAATGCTGGATGCGCACGCAAACTTCCTGCGTAGCAACCCGTCTTACAAAGTCACCGTAGAAGGTCATGCGGACGAACGTGGTACGCCTGAGTACAACATCTCCCTGGGTGAACGCCGTGCGAACGCTGTTAAGATGTACCTGCAGGGTAAAGGCGTTTCTGCTGACCAGATCTCCATCGTTTCTTACGGTAAAGAAAAACCTGCAGTACTGGGTCATGACGAAGCGGCATACGCTAAAAACCGTCGTGCCGTACTGGTTTACTAAGAGAATTGCATGAGCAGTAACTTCAGACATCATCTGATGAGTCTGTCGTTACTGGTTGGCATAGCGGCCCCCTGGGCCGCTTTTGCTCAGGCGCCAATCAGTAGTGTCGGCTCAGGCTCGGTCGAAGACCGTGTCACTCAACTTGAGCGTATTTCTAATGCTCACAGCCAGCTTTTAACTCAGCTCCAACAACAGCTCTCTGATAATCAGGCCGATATTGATTCCCTGCGCGGTCAAATCCAGGAAAGTCAGTATCAGTTGAATCAGGTGGTTGAACGCCAGAAGCAGATCCTGCTGCAGATGGATAGCCTGAGTAGCGGCGGTGCTGCGCAGTCTGCGAGCGGCGATCAGAGCGGTGCGGCAACAGGCGCTACTGCTGCTGCGCCTGACGCAGGTGCTGCGACCTCCGGCGCGCCAGTACAAAGCGGTGATGCTAATACCGATTACAATGCGGCAATTGCCCTCGTGCAGGATAAATCCCGGCAGGATGATGCGATTGTGGCCTTTCAGAATTTCGTCAAAAAATACCCGGATTCCACTTATCAGCCGAATGCCAATTATTGGCTCGGACAGTTGAATTACAACAAGGGTAAAAAAGATGACGCCGCGTTTTATTTTGCATCTGTAGTGAAGAATTACCCGAAGTCTCCAAAGGCTGCAGACGCGATGTATAAAGTCGGTGTCATCATGCAGGACAAAGGCGACACCGCGAAAGCGAAAGCCGTATATCAGCAGGTTATCAGCAAATATCCTGGCACCGAAGGTGCGAAGCAAGCGCAAAAACGTCTTGGCGCAATGTAATGCACACCATGCGACCAGAAATCGAATTATTTCTGGTCGCGTCGTGTGATTCCTAAGCAGTTGAGTGATCTATATCGAAATTTTAGTTGCGCTGAAATCTGAAATCAGTAATATATGCCGCCGTTGCCACGGGATATCAAACAAACCGAAAGCAGCACAATAGTGGGTCGTTAGCTCAGTTGGTAGAGCAGTTGACTTTTAATCAATTGGTCGCAGGTTCGAATCCTGCACGACCCACCAATCGTTACGGTGGAAAGCGGTAGTAAAACGTAAAGGATAACGTTGCGTCAGCAACGGCCCGTATAGGGCGAGGCGAAGCCGAGTCATCCTGCACGACCCACCACTTCAGATGGAAACATCTTACCAGCGCAGTATCGGGTGATTAGCTCAGCTGGGAGAGCACCTCCCTTACAAGGAGGGGGTCGGCGGTTCGATCCCGTCATCACCCACCACTTGGGTCGTTAGCTCAGTTGGTAGAGCAGTTGACTTTTAATCAATTGGTCGCAGGTTCGAATCCTGCACGACCCACCAATTTAACATCAAATTCAGATGTTAAACGTGAAGGATAATGTTGCTTCAGCAACGGCCCGAAGGGTGAGGCAAAGCCGGGTCATCCTGCACGACCCACCAATTTAATTCTAAATATCGAATTGGTGCCGAGTAAAAAATCTTTCAGGTAACACCCGAATGGGGCGTTAGCTCAGTTGGTAGAGCAGTTGACTTTTAATCAATTGGTCGCAGGTTCGAATCCTGCACGCCCCACCAATATAAAAGTGGGTTCCTGAAAAGAATAAAGCAGTAAACCCATATGGGTCGTTAGCTCAGTTGGTAGAGCAGTTGACTTTTAATCAATTGGTCGCAGGTTCGAATCCTGCACGACCCACCAGTGTAAAAAGGCGCCCTAAAGGCGCCTTTTTGCTATGCGCAGAAATTAACGATTCGAACCTGCAGCAGGTTCGGGTCTCACGCAGTGAGACAACGGAGCCGCTGGCGGCGACGGCCCGAAGGGCGAGGCGAAGCCGAGTCATCCTGCACGACCCACCAGTGTAAAAGAGGGCGCTGGCGGCGCCTTTTTGCTATGCGCAGAATGTAACGTTCGAACCTGTGTCACGCCTGATGGCGCTTCGCTTATCAGGCCTACAATGATTGATCTGGTCAATGACTACGCCTTTGTAGGCCGGATAAGACGTCAGTCGCCATCCGGCATGAACAAGCGCAATTGTTGTGACTTTTATCGCCTTATCCGCTATCTTGTTTAGCATATAAAACAAATATAACCGATCTCAGCGTGCATCACGCTTTAAGTCGGTTATTTCGTTAAGCCAGTAAAACGAGAAAGCATAATGAGCGTGATGTTTGACCCCGAAGCCGCAATCTATCCATTTCCGCCGAAGCCTGTACCGTTGAGCGCGGATGAAAAAACGTTCTACCGCGAAAAAATCAAGCGACTTCTGAAAGAGCGCGATGCGGTGATGGTTGCCCACTATTACACCGACCCGGAAATTCAGCAACTGGCGGAAGAAACCGGTGGGTGCATTTCTGACTCACTGGAAATGGCCCGCTTTGGCGCAAATCATTCCGCCTCTACACTGCTGGTGGCAGGGGTACGCTTTATGGGGGAAACAGCCAAAATTCTCAGCCCGGAAAAAACCATTTTAATGCCGACCTTAGCGGCTGAATGTTCGTTAGATCTCGGCTGTCCGATTGAGGCATTCAGCGCGTTTTGCGATGCGCATCCTGACCGCACGGTTGTGGTTTACGCAAATACCTCTGCGGCAGTTAAAGCGCGAGCGGACTGGGTGGTAACCTCCAGTATCGCTGTGGAACTGATTGAGCATCTGGATAGTTTGGGTGAAAAAATCCTCTGGGCGCCGGATCGTCATCTCGGAAAGTATGTGCAAAAGCAGACGGGGGCGGATGTCCTTTGCTGGCAGGGGGCGTGCATCGTCCATGACGAGTTCAAAACACAGGCGCTAAGTCGCATGAAAGGTCTGTACCCGGACGCTGCGATCCTGGTACACCCGGAATCACCGCAGGCGATAGTGGATATGGCCGATGCTGTCGGCTCCACCAGTCAACTCATTAATGCTGCAAAAACGCTGCCGCATCAGCAGCTTATTGTTGCCACCGACCGGGGTATTTTCTATAAAATGCAGCAGGCGGTACCGGGGAAAGAGCTGCTGGAAGCGCCTACCGCCGGAGAAGGTGCCGCTTGCCGCAGCTGCGCGCACTGTCCGTGGATGGCAATGAACGGCCTCAAAGCAATTGCTGAGGGGCTGGAACAGGGTGGACAGGCCCATGAGATACATGTTGATGAAGCGCTGCGAGAAGGCGCATTAGTGCCGTTAAACCGGATGCTGGAATTTGCAGCTACACTACGTGCGTAGATAATCATACGCTCTGGGGGAAAAGATGGATTTTTTTAGCACGCAGAACATTCTGGTACATATTCCCATTGGTGCAGGGGGCTACGATCTGTCGTGGATTGAAGCGGTGGGCACCATCGCTGGATTGTTGTGCATTGGCCTGGCCAGCATGGAGAAGATAAGCAACTACGCTTTTGGCCTGATTAACGTCACGCTGTTTGCAATCATCTTTTTCCAGATTCAGCTCTACGCCAGCCTGCTGTTGCAGCTTTTTTTCTTTGCCGCCAACATCTACGGCTGGTATGCCTGGTCGCGGCAAACGTCGCAAAACGAAGCTGAACTGAAAATTCGCTGGTTGCCCTTACCCAAGGCACTGGGCTGGCTGGCGGGTTGTGTCGTGGCGATTGGCCTGATGACGGTGTATATCGATCCGGTGTTTGCGTTTCTGACGCGTATCGCGGTCACGATCATGCAGACGCTGGGGCTTCAGGTTGCCATACCTGAACTGCAGCCTGACGCGTTCCCGTTCTGGGATTCGTGCATGATGGTGCTGTCGATTGTCGCGATGATCCTGATGACGCGAAAATATGTGGAGAACTGGCTGCTGTGGGTGGTGATTAACGTAATCAGCGTGGTGATCTTTGCGCTACAGGGTGTTTATGCAATGTCACTGGAATATCTGATCCTGACTTTCATTGCCCTCAATGGCAGCCGGATGTGGATAAACAGCGCGCGCGAACGAGGTTCACACGCGCTATCCCATTAATGGTGATGATGGGTATGACCGGACACCTTCTGATTCAGATGGCAGTCCGGTCCGTGGCAGGGTTGATATTCCATCTGAATAGTGGCGTGTTCAATCTGGTAATGATCAATGAGAAAGTGCTGGATGTGCTCCAGTAGCGCATCGTGATCATGCGGTGGAATCACCTGCACATGCAGGGTCATGACCGGTTTTTCACCCACCATCCAGACATGCACGTGATGCACATTACGCACTTCAGGAATTTCCCGGCTGAGATGCCGCTGCAGTGCGGCGATATCCAGTGAAACCGGAGCACCTTCCAGTAATTCATTCACGCTGTCTTTCAATAAGCGCCACGCGCTGCGCAGTACCAGCAGTGAAACCAGTATCGAAAGAATTGGATCGGCCGGGGTCCAGCCAGTCCAGAGAATGATCAATGCGGCGAGAATAGCCCCGACGGAACCTAATAAATCCCCCATTACATGCAGGGCCGCCGCCCTGACGTTCAGGTTTTTCTCTTCGCTACCACGATGCAAAACCCAGAAAGCGACGATATTCGCCAGTAAACCGGCGACGGCGACGGTCATCATCAGTCCGCCAGCCACCGGACGGGGCGTATAGAAGCGCTCAATTGCCTCCCAGACGATTAAAATCGTAATCACGACCAATGCAATAGCATTGACGAAGGCGGCCAGTGTGGTGAGTCTCAGCCAGCCAAACGTGTGCCGGACCGTCGGAGGACGACGAGCAAACTGAACGGCCAGTAATGCGAACAATAGCGCTGCGGCGTCAGTCAACATATGTCCGGCATCGGCCAGCAATGCCAGAGAGCCGGATAAGAGCCCGCCGACCACCTCCAGTAACATGAAACCCGCTGTAATACAAAACGCAAAGAGCAGGCGTCGGGCATTGTTATCTTCTGGCAGTTGAGGGGTAGAGTGAGAGTGTGCGTGCACCATAATGTCATCCCTTAGTTATTCTCATCTTAACTGTATGACATCATACCGTTTTTGGGGTAATAAATTAAAAAGGAGAGCCTCGGCTCTCCCATAATCAGCCATCATTTCATTTTACTGAGTGGTGCCATCGGTTTTGGTATCAACGTCGTTATTAATGCCGTTACCGGTTTCCACTTTTTTGTTCACGTCCGGACAGCGGCCATCTTTACACATGGTGTTTTTATGCACCTCATCTTTGCTCATGTCATCGTGATTCATTGATGAGCCATCCGGATGCAGCATGGTGCCGCCTGAATTAATATTGCTGTTGTCGACATTATTCGGTGCCACATTTTCTTTCGCGTCCGGCGCGACTTGTCCGGCGTCTGCGGCGGCATTCGCCTGACCATTATTAGCCTCGGTGCTGGATTCGGCTGCCAGCGCTGCGCCGCTGGCAAGGCTGAGTGTGGCGGTCAGAAAAAGTGAAGCCAGATTTGTCATTTTCATAAAATGCTCCTGTTATGGTTGAGATGTCGGATAACGTCTTCCAACAGTGCATATGCCAGTCAAAGGGCCAGGCAATGGTTAAAGATCTCAGATGGGCGCATTTACCCAGTAGAGAATCTTGAAAAAATTCGTAAACAGGGTAGTTACAGTTAAAAATTGTAGGTTAGATCTCGTTTTTCGCTACATTCTGGCGTTTTTTGCCCGAATTCCAGGATTAATCCGTTCGAAGTGTAAAAGCCCGTTTACACTTTTAAATTGAAGAGATAGATTGAAGGGATTGCATTCATTTATATAAGTATGGCAACGCTGGAATAAACATGAATTATCAGAACGACGATTTACGTATTAAAGAGATCAACGAGTTATTACCTCCTGTCGCATTGCTGGAAAAATTCCCCGCTACAGAAAATGCCGCTAACACCGTCGCACATGCGCGTAAAGCGATTCATAAAATTTTAAAAGGGAGTGACGATCGCCTGCTGGTGGTGATTGGTCCATGCTCAATCCATGATCCTGTTGCCGCTAAAGAGTACGCGGGTCGTTTGCTGGCGCTGCGTGAAGAGTTAAAAGGCGAGCTGGAAATCGTCATGCGCGTCTACTTTGAAAAACCGCGCACCACCGTTGGCTGGAAAGGGCTTATCAACGATCCGCACATGGATAACAGCTTCCAGATTAATGATGGTCTGCGTATTGCGCGCAAACTGTTGCTGGAGATCAACGACAGCGGATTGCCGACTGCTGGTGAATTCCTCGATATGATCACCCCGCAGTATCTGGCGGATCTGATGAGCTGGGGCGCGATTGGCGCACGCACTACCGAATCTCAGGTTCACCGTGAGCTGGCATCCGGTCTCTCCTGTCCGGTCGGTTTTAAAAACGGGACAGACGGCACTATCAAAGTGGCGATTGACGCTATCAACGCTGCCGGTGCGGCGCACTGTTTCCTGTCAGTGACAAAATGGGGCCACTCAGCCATTGTGAACACCAGCGGTAACGGCGACTGCCATATCATCCTGCGCGGCGGCAAAGAGCCGAATTACAGCGCCGCACACGTCGCGGCGGTGAAAGAAGGCCTGGCAAAAGCGGGTTTGCCTGCGCAAATCATGATTGATTTCAGCCACGCCAACTCCTGTAAGCAGTTTAAAAAGCAGATGGACGTCGGGGCTGACGTATGCCAGCAAATTGCTAACGGCGAGACTGCGATCATGGGCGTAATGATTGAAAGTCATCTGGTCGAAGGCAATCAAAACCCGGACAGCGGTGAACCGCTGGTTTACGGTAAAAGCATCACCGATGCCTGCATTAACTGGGAAGACACTGACGTTATCCTCCGCCAGCTTGCGGCTGCGGTAAAAAGCCGCCGCGGATAATCCGGGCAAACAAAAAGGCCGACTCATTGAGTCGGCCTTTTTACATCAGAACAGAAAACTTATTTCGCTTTACCCTGGTTGGCGACGGCAGCCGCTTTCGCGGCGATCTCGTCAGCATTACCCAGATAGTAGCGTTTGATTGGCTTGAAGTTTTCGTCGAACTCATATACCAGCGGTACGCCGGTCGGAATGTTCAGTTCGAGGATCTCATCTTCGCTCAGGTTATCGAGATATTTCACCAGCGCACGCAGGGAGTTACCGTGCGCCGCGATGATCACGCGCTCACCGCTCTTCATACGCGGCAGAATGGTCTCGTTCCAGTAAGGAATGACGCGATCGATGGTTAGCGCAAGGCTTTCGGTCAGCGGCAGCTCTTTTTCGGTCAGTTTGGCATAGCGCGGATCGTGGCCCGGATAGCGCTCATCATCTTTCGTCAGCTCAGGCGGAGTGACTGCGAAACCACGACGCCACTGTTTCACCTGCTCGTCACCGTATTTCTCTGCGGTTTCCGCTTTGTTCAGACCCTGCAACGCACCGTAGTGACGTTCGTTCAGCTTCCAGGATTTCTCAACCGGCAGCCAGGCCTGATCCAGTTCATCGAGAACGTTCCACAGCGTGTGGATGGCACGTTTCAGCACAGAAGTATAAGCAAAATCAAAGCTATAGCCTTCCGCTTTCAGCAGCTTGCCTGCCGCTTTCGCTTCGCCTACGCCTTTCTCGGACAGGTCAACGTCGTACCAACCGGTGAAGCGGTTTTCATTATTCCACTGGCTTTCGCCATGGCGTACCAGAACCAGCTTAGTTACAGCCATACTCTCACTCCTCAAACTTTATCGAATGATAATAATTCTCATTATATTGCTGTGACAGGTCAGCAGCAATGCTTACGCATAACCATAGCGAAAATAGCGCGGCAGTGTAAGGTTCTTGTGAACTATGGGTTGCAATTTTGTCTTTGAGTGGTGGGGATTTGAGCAAAACAGATTCTGTAGGCCCGATAAGCTTGTGCCATCGGGCATGTTCCCTGTCACGTTAAACAGGAATAAAGCGATATTCCGTCACGCTGGCATACTCTTCGCCCGGCTGCAGAATGCAGTCTGGTTGCGGCCACTCCGGATGATTCGGGCTGTCTGGCAGGAATTCGCTTTCTAACGCCAGTCCCTGATAGTCGCTGTACACCTCAGGCCCGCGTGAAGGCGTGCCGCCGAGAAAGTTGCCGGAATAAAATTGTAGCGCCGGGGCAGAGGTGTAGACCTCCATGTGCAATTTTTCATCCGCAGACCACAGCAGCGCAACGGGCTTTTTGCTGTCGCCCTTTGCCTGTAACAGGAAAGCGTGATCGTAGCCCTTCACTTTACGCTGATCGTCATCGCTCAGAAACTCACTGGCGATCACTTTCGTGTGGCGGAAATCAAATGACGTTCCGGCGACAGATTTCAGACCCGCGCGCGGGATCCCGCCTTCATCAACCGGCAGATACTCATCAGCGAGGATTTGCAGCTTATGTTGACGTACATCGGTCTGATCGCCATCCAGATTAAAGTAGACGTGGTTGGTCAGATTCACCGGACACGGCTTATCAACCGTTGCGCGATAAGTAATCGAAATGCGATTGTCATCGGTCAGACGGTATTGCGCCGTGGCACCGAGGTTGCCCGGAAAACCTTGATCGCCATCGTCTGAGGTCAGGGCAAACAGCACCTGACGCTCATTCTGATTTACTATTTGCCAGCGACGCTTATCAAATCCATTCGGACCGCCGTGCAACTGGTTGACGCCCTGGCTCGGGTGCAGAGTGACCGTTTCACCGTTAAAGGTATAACGGCTGTCGGCGATCCGGTTAGCATAGCGACCAATGGACGCGCCAAGAAATGCGGCCTGATCCTGGTAATGCTCAGGACTGGCGCAGCCCAGCAGCGCTTCGCGAACACTGCCGTCAGAAAGCGGAATGCGAGCCGAGAGTAACGTAGCACCCCAGTCCATCAGCGTGACCACCATCCCTGCGCTGTTGCGCAGGGTTAACAGGCGGTACGGCTGACCATCGGGTGCCAGTGCGGGTGTTTCATTCAGCACTGTCCTGCTCCTTGTGATGGTTTGCACACATAGAATGTCTCTTTGATACCGGTTTTAGCTTCGTACTGTTCAGCTACAGCTTGCTGAACGGCAGGAACCAGATCTTCAGGGATTAATGCCACGACGCAGCCGCCAAATCCACCACCGGTCATGCGTACGCCGCCTTTATCACCAATGGTCTCCTTGACGATATCAACCAGCGTATCAATTTGCGGCACAGTGATTTCGAAGTCATCGCGCATTGAAGCATGCGATTCCGCCATCAGTTTACCCATTTGCTGCAAATCGCCTTTTTCCAGCGCGCCGGCGGCTTCAACAGTACGCGCATTCTCAGTTAACACGTGACGGACGCGTTTGGCAACCAGCGGGTCAAGCTCGTGCGCGACGGCGTTGAATTCATCCAGTGTGACATCACGCAATGCCGGTTGCTGGAAGAAGCGAGCGCCGGTTTCGCACTGCTGACGACGTGTGTTGTATTCACTGCCAACCAGCGTGCGCTTAAAGTTACTGTTGATAATCACAATCGCGACACCCTCTGGCATCGAGACCGCTTTTGTGCCGAGCGTGCGGCAGTCAATCAGCAGGGCATGGTCTTTTTTCCCCAGTGCGGAGATAAGCTGATCCATAATTCCGCAGTTACAGCCGACAAACTGGTTTTCTGCTTCCTGGCCGTTAAGCGCAATCTGCGCGCCATCCAGCGGCAGATGATAAAGCTGCTGGAAGACCGTACCAACCGCCACTTCCAGTGAGGCGGAAGAGCTCAGGCCCGCGCCCTGGGGAACGTTGCCGCTAATCACTAAATCCGCGCCGCCAAAGCTGCCGTCGCGTTTTTGCAGATGTTTCACCACCCCGCGAACATAGTTCGCCCATTGCAGACTGTCGTGCGTCACAATGGGGGCATCCAGCGAAAACTCATCCGTCTCATTGGCATAATCGGCGGCGACCACGCGCACTTTTCGATCGTCGCGGGCAGCACAACTGATGACAGTTTGATAATCAATGGCGCAGGGCAGTACAAAGCCGTCATTGTAATCGGTGTGTTCACCGATGAGATTGACGCGTCCTGGCGCCTGGATAGTGTGGGTGGCAGGGTAGCCGAAAGTTTCAGCAAACAGAGATTGTGTTTTCTCTTTCAGACTCATTTTTATACTCCGGATTCGCGAAAATGGATGTCGCTGACCGCGCGCAGACGTTCTGCCGCTTGTTCCGCTGTCAGGTCACGCTGGGTCTCTGCCAGCATTTCGTAGCCGACCATAAATTTACGCACGGTGGCGGAGCGCAATAAAGGCGGATAAAAGTGCGCGTGTAGCTGCCAGTGTGAGTTTTCTTCCCCGTTAAACGGCGCGCCGTGCCAGCCCATTGAATACGGGAAGGAGCACTTGAACAGATTGTCGTAACGACTGGTCAGCTTTTTCAACGCCAGCGCCAGGTCTGCGCGCTGTGCGTCGGTCAAATCGGTAATACGCAGGACATGCGCTTTCGGCAGCAGTAACGTTTCGAACGGCCACGCCGCCCAGTAGGGGACAACGGCCAGCCAGTGTTCGGTTTCGACGACCGTACGGCTACCGTCTGCCTGTTCACGCTTCACGTAGTCGACCAGCATGGGCGAGCCCTGTTCCGCGAACCAGGCTTTTTGTAAACGATCTTCGCGTTCGGCTTCATTGGGTAAGAAACTGTTGGCCCAAATCTGGCCGTGGGGATGGGGATTAGAGCATCCCATCGCTGCGCCTTTGTTCTCAAAAACCTGTACCCAGGGATACGTTTTGCCGAGTTCCGCCGTCTGTTCTTGCCAGGTTCTGACAATTTCCGTCAGTGCCGTGACGCTCAGTTCTGGCAGGGTTTTACTGTGATCGGGGGAGAAGCAAATGACGCGACTGGTGCCCCGCGCGCTCTGGCAACGCATCAGCGGATCATGGCTGTCCGGCGCGTCCGGGGTATCGGTCATCAGCGCAGCAAAGTCGTTGGTGAAGACAAACGTTCCTTTGTAGTCCGGGTTTTTGTCGCCCGTTACGCGGGTATTCCCCGCACACAGGAAGCAGTCCGGATCGTGTGCGGGCAACGCTTCGTTAGACGGGGTTTCCTGCGCCCCCTGCCAGGGGCGCTTAGCACGATGCGGTGACACCAGAACCCATTGTCCGGTGAGCAGATTAAAACGGCGATGTGGATGATCGACCGGGTTAAATTGACTCATGATCTTTCCTTAATCCGGATATCCCTGTGGATGACGTGACTGCCAGTGCCAGGTGTCCTGCGCCATCTCATCAAGGGTGCGTGTGACGCGCCAGTTCAGTTCGCGGTCGGCTTTGCTGGCATCTGCCCAGTAGGCAGGCAGGTCGCCATCACGGCGAGGGGCGAAATGGTAATTCACCGGTTTGCCGCAGGCTTTGCTGAAGGCATTGACCACATCCAGCACGCTGCTACCGACACCTGCGCCGAGGTTATAAATATGGACGCCTTGTTTACCGGCCAGTTTCTCCATGGCAGCAACGTGGCCGTCAGCGAGATCCATCACGTGGATATAGTCGCGCACGCCGGTGCCGTCTTCAGTAGGATAATCATTGCCAAAAATAGCCAGAGAATCGCGACGCCCTACCGCAACCTGAGCGATGTATGGCATCAGATTGTTTGGAATGCCCTGGGGATCTTCACCCATGTCGCCTGAGGGATGTGCGCCGACCGGATTGAAGTAGCGCAGCAACGCGATGCTCCACTCCGGCTGGGCTTTTTGCAGGTCGGTGAGGATCTGTTCGACCATCAGTTTGCTTTTACCATAAGGGCTTTGCGGGGTGCCGGTCGGGAAGCTTTCAACATAAGGAATTTTCGGCTGGTCGCCATAGACCGTAGCAGAAGAACTGAAAATCATGTTTTTGACGTTGGCGGCGCGCATGGCGCTGATGAGTCGCAGCGTCCCGTTGACGTTGTTGTCATAGTATTCCAGCGGCTTTGCGACAGATTCGCCGACGGCTTTCAGTCCGGCAAAATGGATGACGGTGTCAATCGCGTGATCGTGCAGGATCTCGGTCATCAGCGCTTCGTTGCGGATATCCCCTTTGACAAACGTCGGATGCTTACCGCTCAGACGTTCGATAACGGGAAGTACACTGCGCTTGCTGTTACAGAGGTTATCAAGGATGACAACATCATGACCGTTTTTCAGTAACTGCACACAAGTATGGCTTCCTATGTAACCGCTACCACCGGTGACCAGAACTCTCATATTTCGCTCCGTTAAGCTTATGGTATGGAATAAACATAGCATAACAAAGATGCGAAAAGTGTGACATGGAATAAATTAGTGGAATCGTTTACACTCACGATTTTCCATAATTATACTCCAATAATTCGATTGTAAATCATAAACATCGACTATGGTTGCGCCTATTATCCGAAAAAAAAGGGCGCTTTCGCGCCCACGGATGAAAACTAACGCAGTCGGGTTTGCTGATAGGTATAGGTCTCGTGATGGGGAACAAATGCCAGGCGATGAGTAATGCAGGCCGGGGCGTCCTCAGCGTGATGGGAAACAAAGAGTAACTGGGTATCGCCTTCGCTTATCAGCACATCGACAAAACGGCGAATGAGCTGGCGATTCAGCGGGTCCAGCCCCTGCAAAGGTTCATCCAGAATCAGCAGCGTCGGGTGCTTCACCAGCGCACGGGCAATCAGCGCCAGCCGTTGTTGTCCCCAGGAGAGACTCTGAAACGGCGCGTCAGCGGTACGTTTATCGATCCCCAGAATATCCAGCCATTGCTGGGCGAGCTTTTGCTGGCGATCCGATACGGCCTGATAGATCCCGATGGAGTCGAAGTAGCCCGAGAGAATCACATTGCGCACCGTGGTGCTTACCCGATAGTCGAGATGCAGGCTACTGCTGACGTAACCAATGTGTTTTTTGATATCCCAGATGGTTTCTCCACTACCGCGACGGCGGCCAAACAATGTCAAATCGTTGCTGTAACCCTGTGGATGGTCGCCGGTTATCAGGCTGAGTAGCGTTGATTTACCTGCCCCGTTGGGGCCGACAATCTGCCAGTGTTCACCAGGATTCACCTGCCAGCTCAGATGATCGAGAATGGGGCGATCGTTATATGACACGACGCCGTCTTTGAGGATAATTCGTGGTGAATGGGCAGGCAGAAGGGGACGGGCGGCGGGTTCGTCCGGTTCGGGCAAGGTCACACCTGCCAGCCGTTCGCTGTGGGCCAGTTGCGCAATCAGTGCCTGCTGTAATAAACCGGTTTTCGCGCCGGTCTGCGTTAACGTGCAGTCGACCAGGACACCGGCATACCCGACAAACGGCGGAATTTCATCAAAACGGTTGAGCACCAGAACCAGGGTGATCCCGGACTGATGCAGCTTTTCAAGCAGTGTGGCCAGGTGCTGGCGGGAATCGACATCCAGTCCGTCAAAGGGTTCATCGAGAATCAGCAGATCCGGCTCAGACATCAGCGCCTGGCAGAGCAACGTTTTGCGCGTTTCGCCGGTCGAAAGATATTTAAAGCGACGATCGAGAAGAGGTGTAATGCCAAACTGCTGCGCCAGGAGGGCACAGCGCGAGGGATCTTTTATCTCATCCTGAATAATTTCAGCCGTGGTTCGCCCGGTATCTTCTTCACCGGGACTAAGCATATCGGTGTTATTGCGCTGCCATTCATCGCTGACCAGTTTTTGCAGTTGTTCAAATGAGAGCCGGGTGATGCGGGAAAATTCGCACTGGCGTTCGCCTTTGAGCAGCGGTAATTCGCCCGCCAGCGCACGAGCCAGCGCCGATTTTCCGCTTCCGTTAGACCCCACAAACGCCCAGCTCTCACCCGCATGTAATACAACGGAATCCAGTTGCAGCGTTTTTGTGTCGCTAAGACGAAACGTGCCTTGCGAAATATGCAACGATGACATTTTATATCCCATTTTGTGCAGCGATGAATAACAGGGATACGTGTTCCGCGGGGGAATGTCAATGCAGTTTGTTGCCGGATGGCGGCGAAGGGGGCTTATCCAGCCTGCACGCTGGCGGGCCTGATCAGCGCAGCGCCATCAGGCTGTGTGCGGCGCGGTCAGCACAGCGTTGCGATAATCACCCGGTCAGCGTTGAAATACGCTGTGACGTTTGCACCTTCTGTTAGCGTTGCTGCATTTTCTGACGGCACCGTAGCGCACAGCGTCTGACCATCCGGTAGCGTCATCAGCACTTCGCATTGTTCCGCTCCACGTTCAATATGCCTGATAACGCCCTGCAACTGGTTATCAGCCGTTTGGGCAATAGCGTCGTCCTGGGTGAGCCCTACCCACGGCGCTTTCAACAGAACGAGGACTTCTTTACCCTCAACAAGTCCCAGACGTTCGCCGCTCTGGGCGGTAATGGCAACTTTTAGCCGCGTCTCGCCATCCGCGAGTAGCACATCGACATGCTGCTGCACCCGATCGCAATCGCGTGCGGTAATCGTCCCAAACCACTGATTTCGGGCGCTGGTTTGCAGGGAGAAGCGGGAAATAGCCGCTAACAAACTGTTGAGTGGTACGGCATCATCGTCGCTCAGCACATCGAACGCTTTTTGCTGAATTTTCGCCAGCAGATCGTAGAGCTGGATCAGGCGCTGCCCGTAGCGGGTCAATACTGCGCCGCCGCCGCCTTTGCCCCCTGTCGCGCGTTCGACCAGCGTCTGTTCGCTGAGCTGATTCATCTCGTTGATGGCATCCCAGGCGCTCTTATAGCTGATGCCAGCGTCTTTCGCGCCCTGACTAATGGAGCCGGAAAGCGCAATATGTTTGAGCAAAGAGATGCGTCGGGGATCGGCAAACAGTTTTTGCTGAAGCTTGAGGGTAAGGAGGATTTCGGCTTGCATAACACGATCCTGGCAAAAGGGTTATTGTGACGGAAAATGACCGGGAGGCAAAGACGACCGCACAAAAGGGGAGTGCTTTTCTCCATGATGTGGTTAGAATACATGAAGGACTATATCAGGAGTTGACCATGTTAGAGTTATTAAAAAGTCTGGTATTCGCCGTAATCATGGTACCTGTGGTGATGGCCATCATCCTGGGACTGATTTACGGACTCGGAGAAGTGTTCAACATTTTCTCCGGCATCGGCCAGAAAGACCAGTCCAGACAGAATCATTGATTTCAGAACGCCCGTTTTGCCGGGCGTTTATCTTTTTCACCCGCCGCTTTTGCTCACCAAATCCGTCACGGATCGTTTCTCAAGTTCCCGCCATTTCTGCCGATATTTTCGTAACCTAACCTTTATGAGGTAGCAATAACTGCTGGGAAAGTCGTTGCTTTGTCGTTATATTTAAAAATACATAACGAAACTCAAAAGGAGTTACCGATGGCTCGTCGCGGGTTACACTTGTTTGCAGGGGCAACATTATTGTTGACGGTTGCCGGACATGCGCTGGCGGAGGAAGGAAAAATTACGGTATTTGCCGCAGCGTCACTGACGAATGCCCTGCAGGATATCGCAACAGCGTATAAAAAAGAGAAGAATGTGGATGTCGTCTCCTCTTTTGCCTCTTCTTCCACACTGGCTCACCAGATCGAAGCCGGTGCGCCAGCGGATCTGTTTATTTCCGCCGATCAGAAATGGATGGATTACGCGGAAGAGAAGAAGTCGATTGATAGAGCATCGCGCCAGACGCTTTTAGGCAACAGCCTCGTGGTGGTTGCGCCAAAGGGCAGTGAACAGAAAGCATTTACACCCGACAGCAAAACCAACTGGACGGCGCTACTTAACGGTGGACGTCTGGCTGTCGGCGATCCGGATCACGTTCCGGCAGGGATCTACGCAAAAGAAGCGCTGCAAAAACTGGGAACCTGGGAAATGCTGTCATCCAAACTGGCACCTGCGGAAGATGTGCGTGGCGCGCTGGCGCTGGTAGAACGTAACGAAGCCCCGCTGGGGATTGTCTATGGTTCTGACGCTGTTGCCAGTAAAGGGGTTCACGTCGTGGCCACTTTCCCGGAAGATTCACACAAAAAAGTGGAATACCCCATCGCGATTGTTGATGGGCATAAAAACGCCACGGTCAACGCGTTCTATGATTACCTGAAAGGACCGCAGGCCGCTGAAATCTTTAAACGTTACGGATTTACACCCCGCCAATGATATTGACCGACCCCGAATGGCAGGCCGTTTTTCTGAGCCTGAAAGTGTCCTCCCTGGCTGTGCTGTTTAGCCTGCCGTTTGGGATCTTCTTTGCCTGGTTACTGGTGCGCTGCACTTTTCCAGGCAAAGCGTTGCTCGACAGCGTGCTGCATTTGCCGCTGGTGCTGCCGCCAGTGGTGGTCGGTTATCTGTTACTGGTCTCGATGGGACGACGTGGATTTATCGGCCAGTGGCTCTATGACTGGTTCGGCATTACCTTTGCGTTTAGCTGGCGTGGCGCGGTACTGGCGGCGGCAGTGATGTCGTTCCCGCTGATGGTTCGCGCCATTCGACTGGCGCTGGAGGGCGTGGACATTAAGCTGGAACACGCGGCCCGTACGCTGGGAGCCGGGCGCTGGCGCGTCTTCTTGACCATTACTTTACCGCTGACGTTGCCGGGTATAATTGTCGGCACGGTACTGGCGTTTGCCCGATCGCTTGGCGAGTTTGGCGCAACAATTACCTTTGTTTCCAATATTCCCGGCGAAACGCGCACCCTCCCTTCGGCTATGTACACCCTAATCCAGACGCCGGGGGGCGAAAGCGCGGCGGCGCGACTGTGCCTGATCTCCATCGTTCTGGCGCTGATTTCACTGTTAATCTCTGAATGGCTGGCGCGAATCAGCCGTGAACGGACGGGGCGATAATCATGCTGGAACTCCATTTCTCCCAGACGTTGGGCACGCACTGCCTGACGCTGAACGAAACGCTTCCCGCCAACGGTATCACCGCGATTTTCGGCGTTTCGGGCGCCGGGAAAACCTCGCTCATCAATGCGATCAGTGGCCTGACGCGTCCGCAAAAAGGGCGCATCGTCCTTAATGGGCGGGTGTTGAATGATGCGGAAAACGGCATTTGTCTGACTCCGGAAAAACGCCGCGTGGGTTACGTATTTCAGGATGCGCGACTGTTTCCGCACTATAAGGTGCGCGGCAATCTGCGCTACGGCATGGCGAAAAGCATGGCCGGGCAGTTTGACAAGCTGGTGGCGTTGCTGGGCATCGAAGCACTGCTCGACCGGTTGCCGGGCGATCTTTCCGGCGGGGAGAAACAGCGAGTGGCGATTGGCCGGGCGCTCCTGACCGCGCCGGAACTGTTGTTGCTTGACGAACCGCTCGCTTCGTTGGATATTCCGCGCAAGCGCGAATTGTTGCCTTATCTGCAACGGCTGGCGCGGGAAATTCATATTCCGATGCTCTATGTCAGCCACTCACTCGATGAAATTCTCCATCTGGCGGATAACGTGATGGTGCTGGAAGAGGGGCGGGTCAAGGCGTTTGGCGCACTGGAAGAGGTCTGGAGCAGCAGCGCGATGCATCCGTGGCTACCGAAAGAGCAGCAGAGCAGCATACTGAAGGTGAGCGTACTGGAGCATCATCCGCATTATGCAATGACCGCGCTGGCGCTTGGCGATCAGCATTTGTGGGTCAATAAGCTCAACGTGCCTCTGCAAGCTTCACTGCGTATCCGCATTCAGGCGTCAGATGTCTCATTAGTTTTACAGCCGCCGCAACAAACCAGTATCCGTAACATCCTGCGGGCGAAAGTCGCGCATTGCTACGACGATAATGGGCAGGTGGAAGTTCAGCTTGAGGTGGGGGGCAAAACGCTGTGGGCGCGGATCAGTCCGTGGGCCAGGGATGAACTAGGAATCAAACCTGGCCTCTGGCTGTTCGCTCAGGTTAAGAGTGTGTCGATCACCGCCTGATTACAACAGGTGGGTGTAGATAAATTTCGCAATACTGTCGGTGGTGTTATCGCCAATGACCACGTTGGCGCGTGCTTTGATGGCATCATCGGCATTACCCATTGCCACGCCGGTTCCGGCGGCTTCCAGCATGCTGATATCGTTGTAGTTATCACCGAATGCTACCACATTTTCCATTGACCACCCCTGAGATTCGACCCACTGCGTCAGGCGTTTTCCTTTGCTGTTGCCCTGACGGGCGATATCAACCTGATCGTGCCAGGACCATTCGCACTCAAGGCCCAGTTGCTGCTCTACATGTTTGCCAAACTGCTGCAATTTGGGAATATCTTCATCCGTCAGGGCGAATTTCCAGACCGCATTGACGTCGCGAGCTGCCTGCGCCAGCGACGGCACCTGGGTGAACACCGGGCGTTGCTCCGGCGGCAGGGTTTGCGCCCAGTTCGATGTGCGAATGACATGACCGGTCGGGCGTTCATACAGCATGGCGTCATCGACATACATCAGGCCATGAACCTGATGCGCTTCCAGCAGCGTAATAAGCTGCAATGCCTGGTCAACCGGCAGCGGATCGGCCTCAAGCACACGTTTTGCATGATAATCATACAAATAAGTGCCATTACAGCAAATTGCAGGTGTATCCAGCGCCAGTGCCTGATAAAAAGGATGAATCGCGACGTGATGACGCCCGGTGACGATGATAAGTTGATAACCTGCCTGACGGGCACGCGACAGTGCCTCCAGTGAAGAGGGAAGCAGGGTCTTTTTGGGGGTCAACAGGGTTCCATCTAAATCCAGGGCAATCACGCGAGTGGTCATAACGATATCCAGAGTAGCATTGATAATTTTGTCTGCCTGAATGGTACACCGGGACGGGGAGCGGACAAAATTCTGAGCGCTGATTCAGCATTCACCGTTAAAAGCGACTACGTTAAGCTGTATTCCCTTATTGCAGCCAGTGGCCTAAAGCAAAGGAGCATTCATGAAGCAAACCGTTTATACCGCCAGTCCTGAGAGCCAACAGATCCATGTCTGGAGCCTGAATCACGATGGCGCGTTGACGCTGGTACAGGTGGTTGATGTGCCTGGACAGGTCCAGCCGATGGTGGTCAGCCCCGATAAGCGTTATCTCTATGTGGGCGTGCGTCCTGAATTTCGCGTACTGGCTTACCGGATTTCGCCTGATGATGGTGCGCTAACGTTTGCCGCTGAATCTGCGCTGCCGGGCAGCCCGACGCACATTTCCACCGATCGCCACGGGCGTTTTGTGTTTGTCGGTTCTTACAATGCCGGCAACGTCAGCGTCACGCGTCTGGAAGACGGCCTGCCGGTTGAGCTTGTGGATGTGGTGGAAGGGCTGGAGGGCTGTCACTCCGCCAATATCTCTCCGGATAACCGCACCCTGTGGGTGCCCGCGTTAAAACAGGATCGTATTTGCCTGTTTACACTCAGCGATGATGGCAAGCTGGTGGCGCAGGAGCCAGCGGAAGTGACGACCGTTGACGGTGCAGGACCCCGCCACATGGCGTTCCATCCGAATCAGCAATACGCCTACTGCGTCAATGAGCTAAACAGTTCTGTTGACGTCTGGGCGCTGAAAGATCCGCATGGACATATTGAGTGCGTGCAGACTCTGGACATGATGCCGGCGGACTTCTCAGACACCCGTTGGGCGGCGGACATCCACATTACGCCGGATGGGCGCCATCTGTATGCCTGCGATCGTACCGCCAGCCTGATTACCGTGTTCAGCGTTTCGGAAGATGGCAGCGTGTTGACCAAAGAGGGCTTCCAGCCGACTGAAACGCAACCGCGTGGTTTCAATGTTGACCACAGTGGGAAATACCTGATTGCCGCCGGGCAGAAATCACACCATATCGCCGTGTATGCGATTAACGGTGAACAGGGGCTGTTAACGGAGAAAGGGCGTTATGCGGTAGGCCAGGGGCCGATGTGGGTGGTGGTTAACGCGTACTGACAAAAATGTGCAGACGTTGATAAAAAACCGGCATCTTATGATGCCGGTTTTTTTGGCTTACTGCTTCGGTTCTGCCACTACTTTGCTGCCCACACCGCGGTTATTGTATTCCCACATGCGGTTAAAGCTTGAGTCGTTCAGGTTGCGCTGGATCTCGCCTTTATCATCCTTCGCACCGGTATTGCCCACGAAAGGACGTTTAGAGATAACCGCGTCAGCCCACGGCTTCGCCATGTTAAAGCCTTCGTTGATCACGCTGTCGCGGATCACCACCTGTCCGTTGGTGTTGCCATCAACATCCAGCGAGCGGCCCAGTTGCGCCACGCCATCTCCGGCAGCGGTAAAGCGGCTGTTGGTGGCGAGGAAACCGTAGTAAATGTTCGACAATGTTGCCGGTGCAAAGACGTACGCTTCCTGCTGGGTACGGGAGTTCACTACGCGGAAATCGGTGTTCTCGAACACCACGGCGCCACGACCGGAAACAATATCCACATCCCCTTCGATATAGCTGTTGGTCACCAGTGTACGCGGCTGGCGATCGTTTTCCAGACGGTTCTGCACACCGCTGTTGGTCACAAAGAAGGTATTCTGGCGACCGAGAATATTCACATTGTTAATCTGTACCTTGTCGCCATCGGTACGCAGTGCGACGGCCGGGTGGTTACCCGCATCTACGCTGTCGCCCAGGTTGTTTTCGACCGTCAGGTTCTGCAATTGCAGACCGGCGTTCTGAGACCACAGAACGGCAGAACACATCACGCCGATGTTGGCGCTGCGCTTGCTCTGACAGTTGTCAAACATGTACCAGGCCGGTTTGCCAGGCATATATTTACCGCCCGGATTCACCGTGTGACGCCAGTCAGCGGTGCTCATCTCGCCGTCAATCGCCGCGCCAATCTTCACATCTAATGGTTTTTCACCCGTTCCGTACAACGTCAGGCTGCCCGGCGCTGCCGGGATATACACCGTTCCCTGATACTCGCCCGGCATAATCGCAATGTACTGACGCTTATTGGTACGTGTGGTGATTGCCGCATCCACCGCGGCCTGAATCGTGGTATGGGTGACGCCCTGCGTATCGGCCGGGCCGACAACGAAGTCAGGTTGCGCAGGCAGAGAAATAGAGGACGGCGTCCACGGCGCAGCGTTTGGCGTCAGCGAAGAGAAATAGGTCTTCGCGTCGAAATTCTGTGCTTCACTGGCCGATAAAATCGGACGCGAGGCGGTGCCTGGCGCAGTTTGATCGGAAGGAATTTGATCCGGCGGGGTCGAGCTACAGGCGGTCAGCGTCACGCCGAAAGCCAGTGCCAGCGCCAGACGGGAAACTGATGATGTGTTCACGAGTTGCTCCGGGCTAGAAAAGTATCCATTGAAGCCTGCTTTTTTATACTAAGTTGAGCAAAACGGGAAGGTGAAAAGCTAAAAAGTTGTTTTTTAAACCACTACTGTCGGGCTCTTCGCGTCTCAATGTCACAATTAAATAACATTTTCTTGCTGGATGATTGACTTCCCGCCTGCAATCTCAAATAAATGTCTATACAACCTAAGACAAGTGGAGAGCGCATGCGACACCTCTTACCTGACGATACGCTGTGGCGAAATCTTCGTCTGGCCACGCTCGACCCGAACCGGCAAACGCCCTATGGCATGCTGGACCAGCATGCGCTGATTATTCGTGATGGACGCATTCAGGCCATTGTGCCGGAATCCTCTCTGCCGGCTTCTCACGCTAAAACCTATGACCTGCAGGGACGGCTCGTGACGCCGGGACTGATTGACTGCCATACGCATCTGGTGTTTGGCGGCAACCGCGCCAGTGAGTGGGAACAGCGGCTGAACGGCGTGTCGTATCAGCAAATCAGCGCGCAGGGTGGTGGAATCAATGCCACCGTGATGGCAACCCGTGCCGCCACGGAGGAGACGCTCTTTGCCTGCGCTCAGGCGAGAGTCGCTCGCCTGATCCGCGAGGGCGTGACGCTACTTGAGGTTAAGTCCGGCTATGGCCTGAATCTGGATACAGAAGAGAAAATATTGCGTGTCGCCGCCCGCTTGGCCAGAGAAAACCCTGTTGATATCAGCCCAACGCTACTGGCGGCGCACGCCGTTCCGCCTGAGTATCGGGACAACCCGGATGGCTACATTACTCTCGTTTGCGAAACGATACTGCCGCAATTGTGGGAAAAAGGGCTGTATGAGGCGGTTGATCTGTTTTGCGAAAGCGTCGGTTTTACGCTGGTGCAGAGTGAACGGGTATTACGTGCGGCGCAGGCGATGGGTATTCCGGTGAAAGGCCATGTCGAGCAGTTGTCTTTGCTCGGCGGGACGCAACTGGTCAGCCGCTATCAGGGACGCTCTGCGGATCACATCGAATATCTCGATGAAGCGGGCGTTGCGGCAATGCGCCGCAGCGGTACCGTTGGGGTACTACTGCCGGGGGCGTTTTATTTTCTCAAAGAGACGCAGCGCCCGCCTGTTGAATGGCTACGTCGCTACCAGGTCCCTATGGCGGTGGCGACTGATTTCAATCCCGGCACCAGCCCGTTTATCAGCCTGCATCTGGCGATGAACATGGCCTGCGTTCAGTTTGGGTTGACGTCGGAAGAGGTCTGGGCGGGCGTCACTCGTCATGCGGCTCAGGCGCTGGGGCGCCAGGCGACGCACGGACAGTTAAAAGAGGGCTACGTGGCGGATTTTAACGTCTGGGATGCAGACTATCCCGTGGAAATCCTCTACGAACCTGGACGCAACCCGCTGTATCAACGCGTATTTCGAGGACAAATCACATGACGCAATGGGAACCCACCGCACCGGAATTATGGCAGGGACGTGATGACCGCGGTGAAGCGGCAAACGCGCTGCGTCTGTTTCAGACGATAACGCGCAGTTCGACATTTTCACCGCAAAACTATCGCGATAGGATAGCCTTACTGGGCTTCGCCTGTGATGAAGGGGTTAAGCGTAATCATGGCCGTCCGGGGGCCGCAGGCGCGCCGGATGCGCTGCGCAAAGCGCTGGCAAATATGGCCAGTCACGCCGGGCATGAGCGGTTGGTGGATATGGGCAATCTGCTCGCCCCGACGCCGGATCTGGAAGGGGCGCAGCAGGCGCTGCGTGATGCGGTGGTTCAGTGCCAGCAGGCCGGGATGCGCACGTTTGTCCTCGGCGGCGGGCATGAAACGGCATTCGGTCACGGGGCGGGCATTCTTGAGTCGTTTCCTGACGCACGGGTGGGGATCATTAATCTCGATGCGCATCTGGATCTGCGCTGCAGCGAACGGGCGACGTCCGGCACGCCGTTTCGTCAACTGGCGCAGCTTTGCGATCGGCAACAGCGCGAGTTTCATTACGCCTGTTTCGGCGTCAGTCGGGCGGCCAATACCCAGGCGCTGTGGGATGAAGCGCAGAAACGCAATGTGCTGGTCATCGAAGATCTACAGTGCCGTGATGCGCTGGAGCCGCTGACGACCTTTATTCAGCGTATGGATAAACTCTATCTGACTGTCGATCTCGACGTGCTGCCCGTCCAGGAGATGCCCGCTGTGTCGGCGCCGTCGGCGCTGGGCGTCCCGCTGTTTACGCTGCTGCAACTGATCGCGCCAATTTGTCGCAGCGGGAAACTCCAGGCAGTGGACATGGTTGAATTTAATCCGCGTTTTGATCATGATGATCAGTCGGCACGCGTGGCGGCACGGCTTGGCTGGCAAATCGCCCACTGGTGGCTGTAACCGACTGATAAGGGAAAACGCATCCATGACACTCTCACGTCCCCGTTCTGTTCCCGCGCCGTTTTACGAAACGGTCAAACGGGAGATTGGTGAAAAGATCGCCAGCGGCGTCTGGCAGCCGCACGATCGTATTCCGTCGGAAGCGGAACTGGTGGCGCAGTATGGCTTTAGCAGAATGACCATCAACCGTGCGCTGCGTGAACTGACCGACGAAGGCATGTTGGTGCGTCTGCAGGGGGTGGGGACGTTTGTCGCAGAGCCGAAAGGCCAGTCTGCGCTGTTTGAAATTCGCAGTATCGCCGATGAAATTGCCGCCCGTTCGCATAAGCACCACTGCGAGGTGCTGGTGCTGGAAAAAACGCCCGCTACAGCGCGCCAGGCAGCGGCGCTGAATGTGGCTGAGGGTACCACGATTTTCCACTCCGTGATGGTTCATTTTGAAAACGATCTGCCGGTACAAATTGAAGATCGCTGCGTCAATGCGGTCATCGTTCCGGAGTATCTGGTTCAGGACTACAGCCAGACTACGGCGCATGCCTATCTGTCGCTGATTGCCCCCCTCACCGAAGGTGAGCACATCGTTGAAGCGGTGCGTGCGACGGCGCAAGAGTGCGCATTGCTGGATATCAGTGAGACCGATCCCTGTCTGCTTATTCGGCGTACCACCTGGTCTGCGACGCAGATTGTCTCCCACGCACGGCTGCTTTTCCCCGGCTCCCGCTACCGCTTACAGGGGCATTTTACGTCCTGAATGGTTCCCCCCGTAAAAGCGTGATTGCAGACGCAATATAACAAAAATGTATCTTTTTTGTTAAATTCACTCTTGTTATGTCTTGTATAGACAAGTATACCTTAGCCCAACACCCACCCATTTCGATTGCCGGAAAAACTTATCCGGCGCGCCAGTGAGGAGTCGCAGTTATGTCTCATAGCAAGTATCGTCAGCAGGATATCCGCGCCCCGCGCGGGACGACTCTGACGGCCAAATCCTGGTTGACCGAAGCGCCGCTGCGCATGTTGATGAATAATCTGGATCCTGATGTCGCTGAAAACCCGCATGAACTGGTGGTCTACGGTGGAATAGGGCGCGCGGCCCGTGACTGGGCATGTTACGACGCGATCGTTAAGGCGCTGACCGAACTGGACGATGACGAAACGCTGCTGGTGCAGTCAGGTAAACCGGTCGGGGTTTTTAAAACCCATCAACATGCCCCGCGTGTGCTGATTGCCAACTCCAATCTGGTGCCGCACTGGGCGACCTGGGAACATTTCAACGAACTCGATGCGAAAGGGCTGGCGATGTACGGTCAGATGACGGCCGGAAGCTGGATCTACATCGGCAGTCAGGGAATTGTGCAGGGCACCTACGAGACGTTTGTCGAAGCAGGGCGGCAGCACTATGACGGTAATCTGCGTGGGCGCTGGGTGCTGACTGCCGGTCTGGGCGGTATGGGAGGCGCACAGCCTCTGGCGGCAACGCTCGCGGGTGCCTGCTCGCTCAACATCGAATGCCAGCAGAGTCGTATCGATTTCCGTCTGCGCACAGGTTATGTCGATGAACAGGCCACTTCTCTTGATGATGCGCTGGCGCGAATCGAAAAATATACCCGTGAAGGCAGCGCGGTGTCGATTGCCCTGTGCGGTAACGCGGCGGATATTTTGCCTCAACTGGTAAAACGCGGCGTGCGCCCGGACCTGGTGACCGATCAGACCAGCGCGCACGATCCCCTGCATGGTTATCTGCCTTCCGGCTGGCGCTGGGAAGAATATCAGCAGAAAGCGTTCACTGACCCGCAGGGTACGGTGGAGGCGGCGAAGCGCTCAATGGCGAAACACGTTGAGGCGATGCTGGCGTTCAGCGAAATGGGCGTGCCAACGTTTGATTACGGCAATAATATCCGCCAGATGGCAAAAGAGATGGGCGTGGAAAATGCCTTTGCGTTTCCCGGATTTGTACCGGCCTATATCCGTCCGCTGTTTTGCCGCGGCATCGGACCGTTCCGCTGGGTGGCGCTGTCCGGCGATCCGCAGGATATTTACAAAACCGACGCCAAAGTCAAAGAGATTGTGGCAGATGATGAACATCTCCATCGCTGGCTGGACATGGCGCGCGAGCGCATTCATTTTCAGGGATTGCCCGCGCGTATCTGCTGGGTGGGACTTGAATGGCGCCAGAAACTTGGTCTGGCGTTCAATGAAATGGTGCGCCGCGGGGAAGTCTCAGCACCGATTGTCATCGGTCGTGACCATCTTGATTCCGGTTCGGTCGCCAGCCCGAACCGTGAAACGGAGGCAATGCGCGATGGCTCTGACGCGGTTTCCGACTGGCCATTGCTTAATGCGCTGCTCAATACCGCCAGCGGCGCCACCTGGGTGTCACTGCATCATGGCGGCGGGGTGGGAATGGGCTTCTCACAGCATGCCGGGATGGTGATTGTTTGTGACGGCAGCGATGAGGCGGCAGAGCGGATTGCCAGGGTGCTGCATAACGATCCGGCGACGGGCGTCATGCGTCACGCCGATGCGGGCTATGACATTGCCATCGCCTGCGCTGCTGAGCAGCGACTGAATCTCCCAATGGTTACGCAAACGCAGGGGAAACGCTGATATGAAGACCCTAACCTTAACGCCAGGCCATCTGAGCTTTTCACAACTGCGTGAGGTCTGGCAGCAGCCAGTTACGCTGCGTCTCGATGAGAGTGCTGTTGACGGAATCAACGCCAGCGTGGCGTGTGTGAACACCATTGTTGCCGAGGGGCGCACCGCCTACGGTATCAACACCGGTTTTGGCCTGCTGGCGCAAACGCGCATTGCCAATGAGGATCTGCAGAATCTGCAACGTTCGCTGGTGTTGTCTCATGCGGCTGGCGTCGGCGAGGCGTTAGATGATGCGCTGGTGCGCCTGATCATGGTGCTCAAAATTAACAGCCTTGCCCGCGGTTTTTCCGGTATTCGCCTGAGCGTGATAGAGGCGCTGATAGCGCTGGTGAATGCCGAAGTCTGGCCGCTGATCCCGGCAAAGGGCTCGGTGGGGGCATCGGGTGACTTAGCGCCGCTGGCCCATATGTCACTTACGCTGTTAGGCGAGGGCAAAGCGCGCTGGCAAGGTGAGTGGCTCGACGCGACGGACGCGTTAAAGAAAGCCGGACTGGAGCCGATTACCCTGGAGGCAAAAGAAGGACTGGCATTGCTTAACGGCACCCAGGCGTCGACGGCGTTTGCGCTGCGCGGACTGTTTGAAGCACAGGAGCTGTTTGCGTCGGCTATCGTGTGCGGATCGTTAACCACCGAAGCGGTGCTGGGATCCCGCCGGCCATTTGATGCGCGCATTCATGCCGCACGCGGACAGCGTGGACAAATTGACGCGGCGGCGCTGTATCGCCATCTGTTGACGGAAACCAGCGCGCTGTCTCAGTCACACCACAACTGTGAAAAAGTGCAGGATCCGTATTCGCTGCGCTGTCAGCCTCAGGTAATGGGGGCATGTCTGACGCAGATGCGCCAGGCGATGGAGGTTTTGCTGGTGGAAGCCAACGCGGTTTCTGATAACCCGCTGGTCTTTGCGGATGAAGGCGATGTTATCTCCGGGGGGAATTTTCACGCCGAACCCGTGGCGATGGCGGCGGATAATCTGGCGCTGGCGATTGCCGAAATTGGCGCGCTGTCTGAACGCAGGATTGCGCTGATGATGGACAAACATATGTCGCAACTGCCGCCCTTCCTTGTGAAAAACGGCGGGGTGAACTCCGGCTTTATGATTGCCCAGGTCACGGCAGCGGCGCTGGCCAGTGAGAACAAAGCGCTGGCGCATCCGCACAGCGTTGACAGCCTGCCCACCTCGGCAAACCAGGAAGATCATGTGTCGATGGCGCCGGCGGCGGGGCGCAGGCTGTGGGAAATGGCGGCAAATACCCGTGGCGTGCTGGCGGTGGAGTGGCTGGCGGCCTGTCAGGGAATCGATTTACGCGAGGGGCTAACCTCAAGCCCGTTACTGGAGCAGGCGCGAACGGCATTACGTGAACAGGTGGCGCATTATACCCAGGATCGTTTTTTCGCCCCGGACATTGAGCGTGCCACGCGATTGCTGGCGCAGGGGGTTTTACTGAAATTCGTACCGGCGTTTCTTTGATACATTGCCGGATGGCGCTAACGCTTATCCGGCCTACAATCAGGCGTTAAAAAATGTTTCTTCGCGTACAGCCTCATTCACGGCCTGCGTCAGACGGCGCAGTTGTCCGGGTTGAATCAGGTAGGGCGGCATCAGGTAGATAAGCTTACCAAACGGACGGATCCACACGCCGCGCTGCACAAAGAATTTCTGCAAGGCCGCCATATTGACCGGATGCGTGGTTTCCACCACGCCAATCGCGCCGAGCACGCGCACGTCCGCGACCCACGGAGAATTCAGTGCCGGGGCAAGTTCCCGGCGTAGCTGCGCTTCAATAGCCGAAACCTGCTGCTGCCAGTCGCCGGATTCCAGCAGAGACAGACTGGCGGTCGCCACCGCGCAGGCCAGTGGATTGCCCATAAACGTCGGGCCGTGCATAAAACAGCCCGCCTCGCCGTTGCTGATGGTGTCTGCCACCTCACGCGTGGTCAGCGTAGCGGAGAGCGTCATCGTTCCGCCGGTCAGCGCTTTGCCCAGACAGAGAATATCAGGTGTAATCCCGGCGTGTTCACAGGCAAACAGTTTACCCGTGCGGCCAAATCCGGTAGCAATCTCGTCAGCAATCAGCAGGATCCCCTCGCGGTCGCACATTTTACTGATACGCCGCAACCACTCCGGGTGATACATGCGCATGCCTCCCGCGCCCTGGACGATGGGTTCCAGAATCACCGCGGCGATCTCCTGGCGATGCGCCGCCATCAGGCGCGCGAAGGCCACCATGTCGCGCTCGTCCCACTCGCCGTTCATCCGGCTTTGCGGCGCCGGGGCAAAGAGGTTTTCCGGTAGATAGCCCTTCCACAGACTGTGCATGGAGTTATCCGGATCGCAGACCGACATGGCGCCGAACGTATCGCCGTGATAGCCGTTACGGAACGTCAGGAAGCGCTGGCGGGATTCTCCTTTCGCCTGCCAGTATTGCAGCGCCATTTTCATCGCCACTTCCACTGCGACGGACCCGGAATCGGCGAGGAAAACACACTCCAGCGAGGCGGGCGTCATGGCGACCAGTTTGCGGCACAGGTTGATGGCCGGAGCATGGGTGATCCCGCCGAACATCACATGCGACATAGCGTCGATCTGCGTTTTCATTGCCGCGTTAAGCTGCGGGTGGTTGTAGCCGTGAATGGCGGCCCACCATGACGACATACCGTCAATCAGGCGTTCACCACTGGATAAAATCAGTTCGCAGCCTTCCGCCCGTTCAACCGGGTAGACCGGTAGCGGAGAGGTCATGGAGGTGTAGGGGTGCCAGATGTGGCGCCGATCGAAAGCGAGATCGTCCGTTGTCATAATCGACTTGTAAACCAAATTAAAAACATTTAGGTTTACGAGTCTACACCGTTCTCACAACAAAACGTATAAAATTATGACTCACCATTCTCGCTGGACACTGTCGCAAGTCACCGAATTATTTGAAAAACCGCTGCTGGATCTGCTGTTTGAAGCTCAGCGTATTCACCGTCAGCACTTCGATCCCCGTCAGGTTCAGGTCAGCACGCTGCTGTCAATCAAGACCGGCGCCTGCCCGGAAGATTGCAAATACTGCCCGCAAAGTTCGCGCTATAAAACCGGCCTTGAGGCTGAGCGGTTAATGGAAGTGGAGCAGGTGCTGGACTCGGCGCGCAAAGCGAAGAACGCGGGATCGACGCGATTCTGCATGGGGGCGGCGTGGAAAAACCCGCATGAGCGCGACATGCCCTATCTGGAACAGATGGTTCAGGGGGTGAAAGCGATGGGGCTTGAAGCCTGCATGACCCTCGGCACGCTCAATGAATCACAGGCGCAGCGGCTGGCGGAGGCGGGACTGGATTATTACAACCACAACCTTGATACTTCTCCGGAGTTTTACGGCAACATCATCACCACCCGTTCCTATCAGGAGCGTCTTGATACCCTGGATAAAGTGCGTGAAGCCGGGATTAAAGTCTGCTCCGGCGGCATTGTCGGACTGGGGGAAACGGTAAAAGACCGCGCCGGATTGCTGCTGCAACTCGCCAACCTGCCCACGCCGCCGGAAAGCGTTCCGATCAACATGCTGGTGAAGGTGAAAGGGACGCCGCTGGCGGATAACGACGACGTGGATGCGTTTGATTTTATCCGCACCATTGCCGTGGCGCGTATCATGATGCCTACCTCTTATGTGCGCCTCTCTGCCGGTCGTGAGCAGATGAACGAGCAAACCCAGGCCATGTGCTTTATGGCGGGCGCGAACTCCATTTTCTACGGCTGCAAACTGCTTACCACGCCAAACCCGGAAGAGGATAAAGATCTCCAGCTCTTCCGTAAACTGGGGCTGAACCCGCAACAAACCGCGGTGCTGGCAGGGGATAACGAGCAGCAACAGCGTCTGGAACAGGCGCTGAGGACACCGGATACCGACGATTATTACAACGCGGCAGCCCTATGACCTGGCAACAAAAAATCGACGATGCGCTGGCGGCGCGTCGTTCGGCTGACGCTTTGCGCCGTCGCGATGCCGTGACCCAGGGAGCGGGGCGCTGGCTGGAGGCGGACAACCAGCGCTATCTCAATTTCTCCAGCAATGACTATCTCGGCCTGAGCCATCATCCACACATTGTCCGCGCCTGGCAGCAGGGCGCGGCGCGTTTTGGCGTCGGCAGCGGCGGCTCGGGCCACGTCAGCGGCTATTCCATCGCTCATCAGCAACTGGAAGAGGCGCTGGCGGACTGGCTGGAGTATCCGCGCGCGCTGTTGTTCATCTCCGGCTTTGCTGCGAATCAGGCGGTGATTACCGCGCTGATGGCTAAAGACGACCGGATTGTCGCCGATCGTCTCAGCCATGCGTCGTTGCTGGAAGCGGCCAGCCTCAGCCCCGCTTCGCTTCGCCGCTTCACCCATAACGATGTGTCGCATCTGGCCCGGCTGCTGGATGGTCCCTGTTCAGGGCAACAACTGGTGGTGACCGAAGGCGTATTCAGTATGGATGGCGACATCGCACCGCTGGCGAAAATCCACCAAGCCGCCCGGACACGCAACGCCTGGCTGCTGGTGGACGACGCTCACGGTATCGGCGTCAGCGGAAAAGAGGGACGCGGAAGTTGCTGGCAGCAGCAGGTCAAACCGGAACTGCTGGTGGTGACCTTCGGCAAAGGGTTTGGCGTCGGTGGGGCGGCGATCCTCTGTTCTGAAAGCGTTGCCGATTATTTGCTGCAATTCGCCCGCCACCTGATTTACAGCACCAGTATGCCGCCGGCTCAGGCGATGGCGTTGCAGGCTTCACTGGCAGTGATCCGCAGTGCGGAAGGTGATGCGCGAAGGGAAAAACTGAATTCGCTGATCCAGCGTTTTCGCGCCGCGGTCGATCGCACGGACTTTGCGTTAGCGGAGTCGGCCTGCGCCATCCAGCCGCTGATTGTCGGCGAGAATACCCGGGCGCTACGACTGGCGAACACTTTGCGCCGCCAGGGGTGCTGGGTGACGGCCATTCGCCCACCGACGGTGCCTGCTGGGACGGCGCGCCTGCGTCTGACGCTGACGCAGGATCATGAGCCTGAGGATATCGATCGTTTGCTGGAGGTGCTGCATGGCGCAGGTCAATAAGCAGGCGATCGCGGCGGCGTTTGGTCGTGCGGCAGCGCACTATGAGCAGCACGCCGTATTACAGCGACGCAGCGCCGATGCGCTTCTGGCGCAGCTCCCGGCTCGTTCGTTTGCGCGCGTCCTGGACGCGGGGTGCGGTCCGGGCCGTTTAAGCCGCTACTGGCGCGACCGGGGAAGCCGGGTCACAGCGCTGGATCTCTCGGCACAAATGCTGGACGAGGCGCGACGGCAGGATGTGGCGCACTACTACCTTGCCGGGGATATCGAATCATTACCGTTAGCCACCGCGACGTTCGATCTGGCCTGGAGCAATCTGGCGGTGCAGTGGTGTCACGATTTGCCCCAGGCTCTCCGCGAACTCTACCGGGTGGTCCGGCCCGGCGGTTATCTGGCGTTCACCACGCTGCTTGAGGATTCGCTACCGGAACTACACCAGGCCTGGCGGGCAGTGGATAACCGCGCCCATGCCAACCGCTTTTTATCTTATGAAACGCTCTGTGACGCAGTGGGCGGCTGGCAGGGCCATTGCCAGTCACTCACCCTGACGCTGGCGTTTGACGATGCGCTAAGCGCCATGCGTTCGCTGAAAGGCATTGGCGCAACCCATTTGCATGAGGGGCGCGAGGCGCGTGTTTTGACCCGCTCTCAGCTACAGCAGTTACAACTGGCCTGGCCGCAGCGGGAGGGAAAATCCCCCCTGACGTACCATCTTTTTACCGGAGTGATTGAACGTGATTAAACGCTATTTTGTCACCGGCACCGACACGGAAGTCGGCAAAACCGTTGCCAGTTGCGCTTTGCTGCAGGCGGCGAACGGTCTGGGATACCGGACCGCCGGGTATAAACCGGTGGCCTCAGGCAGTGAGATGACCCCCGAAGGACTCCGTAACAGCGACGCGCTGGCGCTACAGCGTAACAGCAGCGTGCTGCTCGACTATGCCGCGGTGAATCCTTACACCTTTGCGGAACCGACGTCGCCGCATATCGTCAGCGCCGGGGAGGGGAAACCCATTCGTACGTCCGTTATGTCCGAGGGATTGCGGGCACTGGAATCCCGGGCTGAGTGGGTACTGGTGGAAGGGGCGGGCGGCTGGTTTACCCCGCTTGCGGATACGTTGACTTTCGCTGACTGGGTGCAGCGCGAGCGGTTACCGGTCATTCTGGTAGTGGGGGTGAAGCTCGGGTGTATTAACCATGCGATGCTCACCGCGCTGGCTGTGCAGCAGGCTGGATTGTCTCTGGCGGGATGGGTCGCCAATGACATCACGCCGCCGGGAAAGCACCATCAGGCGTATATGACAACACTTACCAGTCTTATCCCGGCGCCGTTGCTGGGTGAAATCCCATGGCTTGCGGAAAAGGCGGAGCATTCATCCACAGGACAATATCTGGATCTCTCGTCTCTGGCGCAACAGTAAAAGGTGAAAATACGAGCAAGATCTCGTTTGCGCCTGGCATTTCGTTAGCTGATAAAAATCAAAATTTAGCGATATTTTTTTTTTATCGTTCTCTCCAGGGGGAATTAAGCGAAATTGCCAGGCGGCGGTCCGTACGGGCTGCACGCAGTTATCCACCATTCCTGTGGATAACCTTGTGTATTAGAGTTAGAAAACGCAGGGTAAGCGAGAGAATACGCGGCTTTCAGCCGAATTGATGCGAAAGGCGTCTTTGGGAAATATCCCTTATTTAATAATGCGTTAGATAAAAGCAATGCCTGTCAGAGTCCGGTTGCTGGATGTCAGAAATCTTACAGGGCAGCTCTTGACAATGTTAACGAAGTTATTGGTCTGGGGATAACACGGCTTCACAGTGGAATATCTTGCCAGCGGTGAAATTTCATCCACCTTCAGTTCGGTTTTTATGCGCGTAACACAAATATTATGAGGCGTTACTGTTTTTTCATCCAGTATATTTTACTGGCAATATTATCCTCTGCGAGTAAAATTACACTCCTGCCCGCCCATTCCTTCAGGTAGCTGCCCATGAGTAAACCGTTCAAACTGAATTCCTCCTTTAAACCGTCAGGCGATCAGCCTGAGGCGATACGACGTCTGGAAGAAGGGCTGGAAGACGGCCTGGCGCATCAGACGCTGCTTGGCGTAACGGGGTCAGGGAAAACGTTCACCATCGCCAACGTGATTGCCGATTTGCAGCGTCCGACAATGGTGCTGGCACCCAACAAAACGCTGGCGGCGCAGTTGTATGGCGAGATGAAGGAGTTTTTCCCGGAAAATGCCGTCGAGTATTTCGTCTCCTACTACGACTATTACCAACCGGAGGCGTATGTTCCCAGTTCCGACACCTTCATCGAAAAAGATGCCTCGGTAAACGAACACATTGAGCAGATGCGTCTGTCGGCGACCAAAGCGCTGCTGGAACGCCGTGACGTGGTGGTGGTGGCTTCTGTGTCCGCCATCTACGGTCTGGGCGATCCGGACTTATACCTGAAGATGATGCTGCATTTGACGGTGGGAATGCTCATCGACCAGCGGGCGATTCTGCGCCGCCTCGCCGAGCTGCAATACACCCGCAACGATCAGGCTTTCCAGCGCGGCACGTTCCGTGTGCGTGGCGAGGTGATCGATATCTTCCCGGCGGAGTCCGATGACATTGCGCTGCGCGTGGAGCTGTTTGATGAAGAAGTGGAGCGCCTGTCACTGTTTGATCCGCTGACCGGGCAAGTAGAGTCGACTATTTCACGCTACACCATCTACCCGAAAACCCACTACGTTACGCCACGTGAGCGGATTTTGCAGGCGATGGAAGAGATCAAAGAAGAACTGGCCGAGCGCCGAAAAGTGCTGCTGGCTAATGACAAACTGCTGGAAGAGCAGCGCCTGAGCCAACGGACCCAGTTTGATCTGGAGATGATGAACGAACTGGGCTACTGCTCGGGGATTGAAAACTACTCGCGCTTTCTCTCCGGGCGTGGGCCGGGTGAACCGCCGCCGACCCTGTTTGACTACTTGCCTGCAGACGGTTTGCTGGTGGTGGATGAATCGCACGTGACGATCCCGCAGATTGGCGGGATGTACCGTGGCGATCGGGCGCGTAAAGAGACGCTGGTAGAGTACGGCTTCCGTCTGCCTTCCGCGTTGGATAACCGGCCATTAAAATTTGAAGAGTTTGAAGCGCTGGCCCCGCAGACCATCTACGTATCGGCGACGCCGGGCAACTATGAACTGGAAAAATCCGGTGGTGACGTGGTGGATCAGGTGGTTCGTCCGACAGGCTTGCTGGATCCGGTCATTGAAGTGCGTCCGGTGGCGACGCAGGTGGACGATCTGCTTTCTGAGATCCGCATCCGCGCGGCAGTGAACGAGCGTGTGCTGGTGACCACCTTAACCAAGCGTATGGCGGAAGATCTGACCGAATATCTGGAAGAGCACGGCGAGCGGGTGCGCTATCTGCACTCGGACATTGATACCGTGGAACGTATGGAGATCATTCGTGACCTGCGTCTGGGCGAGTTTGACGTGCTGGTGGGGATCAACCTGTTGCGTGAAGGCCTGGATATGCCAGAGGTGTCGCTGGTGGCGATTCTTGATGCTGATAAAGAGGGGTTCCTGCGCTCTGAACGTTCGCTGATCCAGACCATTGGTCGCGCGGCGCGAAACGTCAACGGCAAGGCGATCCTTTACGGCGATAAGATCACGGCCTCAATGGCGAAGGCGATCGGCGAAACCGAACGTCGCCGTGAGAAACAGCAGCTTTACAATGAAGAACACGGCATTACGCCACAGGGTCTGAATAAGAAAGTGGTGGATATTCTGGCGCTGGGGCAGAACATTGCGAAAACCAAAGCGAAGGGCAGAGGCAAATCGCGCTCAGCGGCTGCGTCGGATGTGGTGGAAATGGACCTGTCGCCGAAAGCGTTGCAGCAGAAGATTCATGAACTGGAAGGGCAGATGATGCAACATGCGCAGAACCTGGAGTTCGAAGAGGCCGCACAAATCCGCGACCAGCTACATCAACTGCGCGAACTGTTTATTGCCGCATCGTAGTTCAGGGCCAGGCTTTGTAGGCCGGATAAGCGAAGCGCCATCCGGCAATAAAATGCTCACCCCAGCGCCTGGACCGCTTTTTCCAGGGCGCTGTGCAGCAACTGGCGGTCATGACGATAAGGGATATCGCTGGCCTCCAGTACGTCCTGAATGACTACCCTGTCGCTGATTGCAGAGACATCCACCTTTGGCCCGACGACAACAGCGTCGATCACCTTCTTACCCACATACTGTTCCATAATGGTCAGTTTATCGATAAGCGTCAGGCTTGCGGCGGGGATGCTCAGTTCACGGCCTAAATTGCCGATATAGACCATCGGCGCCTGCGTGCGACGCAGCGCCTGCGCTAAATCATCCAGCAGCAGGATGGGCATCAGGCTGGTGTAAAAACTACCAGGGCCGATAATAATCAGATCCGCGTCGTTGATCGCCTGCACCGCCTCCCGGGTGGTGGGTACCTTCGGAGAGAGCATCAGCTCCTGTAACGGCGAGGTAAGCTGATCGATATTCACCTCGCCATACACCTCATGTCCCTGATCGTCGATAGCCATTAAATCCACCGGCAACTCCGACATGGGGATCAAATGCGCATCCACTTTCAGCAGATTGCGAATTAAATTGATGGCTTCGAGAGGCCGCACGCTCAGGTGATCGAGCGCCTTTAACATCAAGTTTCCGAGGTTATGGCCGGAAAGTTCGCCATTACCGCCAAAACGGTACTCAAACATGGCGGACGCCACGCTTGGCTCGGTGATTAACTGGTTGAGACAGTTGCGCATGTCGCCCCAGGCAATTCCTCCTTCTGATCGACGAATACGACCGGTCGAACCCCCATTATCAGTGGTGGTCACAATTCCGGTGAGGCGTGAGCCCAAAGAAGAAAGAGAAGAGAGAACGCGCCCTAATCCATGCCCTCCGCCGAGAGCAACGACACGATCCAGGTCAGCCAGCGTACGATTGCGCATAAAAATTCCTGAAGTCAGATTTACAGCGCTACAGTAGCGCAAACCGGGGGTTTTCAGCAATTCGGCAACGGCGCGAGAGTGAAATAAATACGGCTGAACACCCTCTTAGGGGTAGGACGTGACTGACCGCGAGATGATGTATATCAATGCAAAAGTGCTGTTTTTGCTTATCCTGTAGCGAAATAGCACGATCATGACGCTATGTATATGATTATATAACGTTAAGTGTGAATGGCATAATCTGCATTTACACGCTAGTATCGGCATAACCACAGTAAACACTCTAGCCTCTGCACCTAAGTCTCCCGATACGGTGTTTTGGCCGTGACAATGCAAACGCGTTGCCACCAGGGCGCAGGAAGAAATGACTCCGCCTCCCGTATTTGGAAAGGTGTACATGGCCTCACAACTGACCGATGCATTCGCGCGCAAGTTCTATTACTTGCGTCTGTCGATTACCGATGTGTGTAACTTTCGTTGCACCTACTGCCTGCCGGATGGCTATAAGCCGGGTGGCGTCACCAACAATGGCTTTCTCACCGTCGATGAAATTCGCCGGGTGACGCGTGCTTTTGCAAATCTGGGCACTGAAAAAGTGCGTCTGACCGGCGGCGAACCCTCGCTGCGCCGGGATTTCACGGACATTATTGCCGCCGTTCGCGAAAATAACGCCATTCGTCAGCTTGCGGTAACCACCAATGGTTATCGTCTGGCGCGCGATGCTGCTCACTGGCGCGATGCCGGGTTAACCGGGATTAACGTCAGCGTGGATAGCCTTGATGCGCGTCAGTTTCACGCTATCACCGGGCAGGATAAATTCCAGCAGGTGATGGCAGGCATTGATGCGGCCTTTGACGCTGGTTTTGACAAGGTCAAAGTCAACACCGTGCTGATGCGCGATGTGAACCATCATCAACTCGACACGTTTCTCGGCTGGATCCAGACGCGTCCCATTCAACTGCGCTTCATCGAACTGATGGAGACAGGCGAGGGCAGCGAACTTTTCCGCAAACATCACCTCTCCGGGCAGGTGCTGCGCGATGAATTACTGCGTCGCGGCTGGATCCACCAGTTGCGCCAGCGCAGTGACGGTCCGGCGCAGGTATTCTGCCACCCCGATTATGAGGGCGAGATTGGCCTCATCATGCCGTACGAGAAAGATTTTTGCGCCACCTGCAACCGTCTGCGCGTCTCTTCTGTCGGCAAACTCCATCTCTGTTTATTCGGCGAGGGCGGCGTCAGCCTGCGCGATCTGCTGGAAGACGACGGACAGCAAGCCGCGCTGGAAGCCCGGATTTCTCTGGCGCTGCGCGAGAAAAAGCAGACCCATTTCCTGCATCAAAACAATACCGGTATTACCCAGAACCTCTCATACATAGGCGGTTAACACCGCTTTGCACAAGGAGTTTTCCATGAGTCAGGTAAGCGCTGAATTTATCCCAACCCGCATTGCTATTCTGACGATATCCAATCGTCGTGGTGAAGAAGACGATACCTCTGGCCATTATCTGCGAGATTCCGCACAAGAGGCGGGACATCAGGTGATTGATAAAGCGATTGTTAAAGAGAACCGTTACGCCATTCGCGCACAGGTTTCCGCGTGGATTGCCCGTGATGATGTGCAGGTGGTATTGATTACCGGCGGCACCGGGCTGACGGATGGCGACCAGGCGCCGGAAGCGCTGCTGCCACTGTTTGACCGCGAAGTGGAAGGGTTTGGCGAAGTGTTTCGCATGTTGTCGTTTGAAGAGATTGGCACCGCAACGTTGCAGTCGCGCGCGGTGGCGGGCGTCGCTAACAAAACGTTGATCTTTGCGATGCCGGGCTCAACGAAAGCGTGCCGAACGGCCTGGGAAAATATCATTGCCCCCCAGCTTGATGCCCGCACGCGTCCCTGTAATTTTCACCCACATCTGAAGAAATAAGTATGTCGCAACTGACCCACATTAACGCCGCTGGCGAAGCGCATATGGTGGACGTCTCAGCCAAAGCCGAGACCGTTCGCGAGGCGCGCGCCGAAGCCTTTGTTACCATGCGCAGCGAAACGCTGGCGATGATCATCGACGGCAGCCATCACAAGGGTGATGTATTTGCCACTGCGCGTATCGCGGGAATTCAGGCGGCGAAACGCACCTGGGAGCTGATCCCGCTCTGTCATCCGCTGTTGTTGAGCAAAGTTGAGGTACAGCTGCAGGCAGAGCCTGAGAATAACCGTGTCCGTATCGAATCGCTGTGTCGTCTCTCCGGTAAAACCGGCGTGGAGATGGAAGCGTTAACGGCGGCGTCAGTGGCGGCGTTGACCATCTACGACATGTGTAAGGCCGTGCAAAAAGATATGGTGATTGGCCCGGTACGTCTGCTGGCGAAAAGCGGCGGTAAGTCCGGTGATTTTAAGGCGGACGCCCATGATTAAGGTTCTCTTTTTCGCCCAGGTGCGTGAACTGGTCGGTACTGATTCGCTGGAGGTGGCAGCGGATTTCCCAACGGTAGAAGCGCTGCGCCAGCATTTGGCAGGCAACAACAACCGTTGGGCGCTGGCGCTGGAAGACGGCAAGCTGCTTGCTGCGGTTAATCAGACGCTGGTGAGCTTTGATCATCCGCTAACGGCGGGGGATGAAGTGGCTTTCTTTCCTCCGGTCACCGGAGGCTGAGATGGCCGAAACGAAAATTGTTGTCGGGCCTGCGCCATTCAGCGTGGGCGAAGAGTATCCCTGGCTTGCCGAACGCGACGAAGACGGCGCGGTGGTCACCTTCACCGGTAAAGTGCGTAACCATAATCTTGGCGACAGCGTAAAGGCGCTGACCCTGGAGCACTATCCGGGCATGACGGAAAAGGCGCTGGCGGAGATTGTCGATAATGCGCGCGAGCGCTGGCCGCTGGGACGCGTCACTGTCATTCACCGGATTGGCGAACTGTGGCCTGGCGATGAGATCGTTTTTGTTGGCGTGACCAGTGCGCATCGCAGCAGCGCCTTTGAGGCCGGGCAGTTCATTATGGATTACCTGAAAACGCGTGCGCCGTTCTGGAAGCGCGAGGCGACGCCGGAAGGCGAGCGCTGGGTGGAAGCCCGCGACAGCGACCAGCAGGCGGCGAAGCGCTGGTAGCCTAAAATTGTGATACCCTTACATTGAGGTATCACTTTACATCAGGAGATTATCATGGACCGATTCCCTCGTTCCGAATCGATAGTACAGGCGCGTTCTGGCCTGCAAACCTATATGGCGCAAGTGTATGGCTGGATGACGGTCGGCCTGCTGCTCACCGCGTTTATTGCGTGGTATGCGGCGAATACGCCAGCTGTCATGATGTTTGTTTTTTCCAGTAAAATCACCTTCTTTGGTCTCGTCATTGCCCAACTGGCGCTGGTTTTTGTGCTGTCGGGGCTGGTGCATAAACTCAGTGCCGGAATGGCGACGACGCTGTTTATGCTCTATTCGGCGCTAACCGGACTCACGCTTTCCAGTATTTTTATCGTTTACACCTATTCCTCCATCGCCAGCACCTTCGTTGTGACGGGCGGGATGTTTGGCGTGATGAGCCTGTGGGGTTACACCACGAAGCGCGACCTCAGTGGCTGGGGCAACATGCTGTTTATGGCGCTGATCGGCATCATTCTGGCCTCACTGGTGAACTTCTGGTTGAAGAGTGAAGCGCTGATGTGGGCCGTCACGTATATCGGCGTGGTGGTGTTTGTGGGCCTGACTGCCTACGACACTCAGAAGCTGAAAAATATCGGTGAGCAGATTGATGTGCGCGACAGTTCGAATCTGCGTAAATATTCCATTCTTGGCGCGTTAACGCTGTATCTGGACTTTATCAACCTGTTCCTGATGCTGCTGCGTATCTTTGGCAACCGCCGCTGAGTCTGCTCTTCGCCTTATCTGGTCTACAAAATCCACCTGTAGGCCGGATAAGGCGTAGCCGCCATCCGGCAACACGTTGTCACTTCGCCATCGCTTTCTCGTTTTTTGCCCGCAACGTCTTCGCCCGGCTCTCCAGTACCAGATAACAGATCAGCGCCAGTAACAGGGGAATAAAGTAATAAAGCACGCGATACGCGAGCAGCGCGGCGATGATCGTGCCCTGTGACGTGTGTTCTCCGGCTAAAAGCGCGATAAATACCGCTTCCAGCACGCCAATTCCTGCCGGAATATGCACAATCACTCCGGCGATACTGCTGACCAGCAGTACGCCCAGCACAAAGAAGTAATTCACATTCTGCCCCATCAGCAGCCAGATGATTGCCCCCATCACCATCCAGTTGGCGCTGGAAATGGCCATCTGCGCCAGCGCAAACTTCCACGATGGCAGCACCAGCTTCTGCCCTTTAATCGTCATATGACGGCGTCTGGCGAAGGCGCAAAACCACAGATACGTGGCGATGGTTGCCAGCAATATCACGCCCAGAATACGTAGCGTACTCTCATCGATGTACCAGTGTGCGGGCAGTTCTACCACACCAAACGTAAAGATAATCCCGCCTAACAGAATATACCCCAGCCAGTTGGTGGTGATACTGAGTGAAAAAATGCGGGTGATGGTGCCGCCTGGCAGACCGAGGCGTGAATAGAGGCGGTAGCGCATACCGATACCGCCCACCCAGGTGCTGAGCGTCAGGTTAAAGGCGTAGCAGATAAACGACACCAGCATCACCTGCCGCCTGGCAAGCTTGTGCCCACAATAGACGCGCCCTAAAAGGTCATAGCAGCCATAGAGCAGATAGCTGAGAACCACCAGCCCAACGGCGCCCAGCAAGGCGACCCGGTTGTAATCGCGAATGACTGTCCACACCTCCTCCCAGTTCACTTTTTTGGCGTAGACGACCAGCAGCACGATGACGGCAATAAAAAACAGCCAGGTAAGGATCTTTTTCGCCAGCCGCCAGCGCGGATGTGATTTTGCCATCAGGGTTTGGCTCCTGTGTTTTGTACTTCCACGCGATCCTGGGTTTCCATCTCAGGCTGGACCGGCGGATCGACCTGCGCCAGGCGCGGAGTATGTGCCGGAAGCCAGCCGACCAGCGCCGGAAAATGGCGTAAAAAGTGGAATGCCAGTACGCTTTTGCTCAGGTTCCACCAGGTGCGTTCAGGTAGCATCGTTTCATCGACCCGCTTACAGTCTCGGGCAATAAGCGCGTTGAGGTTATCGCGCAACGTCTGGTTGAACTCTCTGTCGTGAATGATCAGGTTAGCTTCCAGATTGAGCGACAGGCTGAGCGGATCCAGATTGCTGGAGCCGACCGTTGCCCAGTGATCGTCCATGAGCGCGACCTTGCCATGCAGTGGCTTACGACGGTATTCGTAAACCTGGACATCGCCTTTTACCAGGTAGTTGTAGAGCAGGCGCGCACCGACTTTGACAATCGGCATGTCCGGTTCACCCTGCACAACCAGTTTTACCCGCACGCCCCGACGAGCCGCCTTGCGCATGGCGTGCAGTAAACGGTAGCCGGGAAAGAAATAGGCGTTCGCGATAATCACCTCGCGCCGCGCCTGGGTCAGCATTTTCAGATAGTGACGCTCAATATCATCGCGATGTTCATCGTTATCCCGCCAGACAAACAGCGCTTGTGCTTCGCCGGGCTGGCGATTCTCTTCTGCCGGATGATGGCGACGCCACCAGCGGCGCACCGCACTGTGCCCGGGGAGGTTTTCCACCTCAAATTGCAGAATGTCGGCGACCACAGGACCTTCCACCCGCACCGCGTAGTCCTGCTTGGCTTCGGGGCCGTAGTCCGACATATGCTCGGCGGAATAGTTAATCCCACCGACAAATGCCACGCGGTCATCAATCACGACGATTTTTCGGTGCATACGGCGAAAGACGTTAGTACGCATGCCGAAGAGACGGGGACGGGGATCGTAGTAGCGAAACACCACGCCTGCGGATGTCAGTTCGCCGACAAACGCATCGCTTAAATCCGGTGAGCCATAGCCGTCCAGCAGCACTTCCGCCTTCACGCCGCGTTTTGCCGCCTCCAGCAGGGCGGCATGAAGCTGTTTTCCCACCTCATCTTCAAACCAGATAAAGGTTTCCAGAATGATTTTTTGCTGCGCATCGGCCATTGCCGCAAAGACGGCGGGATAATACTGGTCACCGTTTTCCAGTAACTGAATCTGATTACCTTCACGCCAGCCACATTTCATAGATGGATCTCCGCGCTAAGGGGGGCATGGTCTGAGAGATGTCGCCAGTTACGCAGCGGCAGGGCCGTCGGCGAACTGGCATTGGCATTTTTCACGTAAATTCGATCGAGGCGCAGCAGCGGTAGGCTGACGGGAAACGTGCGCGCCGGGCGTCCGTGGGCGCGGGTGAAAATCTCCTCCAGCCCGGCGGACACGTTGAGCGGATGATTCGCCTTCTGCCGCCAGTCGTTAAAATCACCGGCTACGATCACGGGTTCGCCGTCGGGCAGCGCATTGACCCAGTCAGCCAGCATACTGAGCTGCGCCTGACGGTGCGATTCGCGCAAACCGAGGTGAACGCACATCACGTGTATCGGTTTATCAAGCCGGGGCGGGACAATACGGCAGTAGAGCACGCCGCGTTTTTCGCTTCCTGCGACCGAAACATCACGATTCTCATAGTGCTCAATCGGGTAGCGTGACAGCACGGCGTTCCCGTGATGCCCCTCCGGATAGACGGCGTTGCGCCCGTAGGCGTAGTCACTCCACATGGTGTCGGCGAGAAATTCGTAATGCGTGGTATCCGGCCAGTTTTCCACATGCAGTGGATGCACTTCATGCGCGCCCATCACCTCCTGCAGACACACAATGTCCGCACTGACCGTGCGAACGGCATCGCGCAGTTCCGGCAAAATGAAGCGCTTGTTAAAGGCGGTAAAGCCTTTGTGTGTATTAATGGTGAGCACTTTGAATGAAAAATTGCGCGTATGTTGATTCATTTTTCTCCTGTTCGCGTCACTATCCTGATTGAAATAGTGTAGTCGTCGTCACAAAAAGGTGCGGTGTTACGGAATTTTCCGTAAAGTGCGGTACTCTGAATCATTAGAGAAAAATCCTTCAGGAGAATAGCCATGAAGTGGCAACAACGTGTTCGTGTCGCAACCGGGTTAAGTTGCTGGCAGATTATGTTGCATTTACTGGTAGTGGCGATGCTGGTAATGGGCTGGATGAGCGGCACTCTGGTGCGCGTCGGTCTGGGATTGTGCGTACTGTACGGTGTGACCGTACTACTGATGCTGGCGTTACAGCGTCATCACGAGCAGCGCTGGCGCGAAGTCGCCGACGTGCTGGAAGAACTGACGACCACCTGGTATTTTGGCGCCGCGCTGATCGTGCTGTGGCTGCTGTCCCGGGTTTTACAAAATAACGTGCTGTTAGCCATAGCGGGACTGGCTATCCTGGCCGGACCCGCCGTGGTGTCGCTGCTGGCGAAAGATAAGAAGCTACATCACCTTGCGTCTAAACATCGCATACGCCGCTGACCCCGTCGTGGCCGCTATCACCAGTAGCGGCCACAAACTCCCCCAGACAATCTGCAAACTCGCATCTTTCAAATAGATCTGCTTGGTGATATCCGTAAAGTGGCGGATGGGGTTTATCCACGTCAGGTTCTGCAACCAGACGGGCATGTTCTCGACCGGTGAGACATATCCCGACAGCAATATCGCTGGCATCATAAAGACAAACACGCCAATAAAAGCCTGTTGTTGCGTTGAGCAGAGCGAGGAAATCAGCAGTCCGAACCCCACCAGTGACAGGCCATAAATCACCATCGTGAAGTAAAACAGCGCCAGCGATCCGGCAAAGGGGATCTGATACGCCCAGATGCCGATGGCGAGAACGATGGTGGCCTGAAAGGTCGCGACAATCAGCGCTGGAACCGCTTTGCCGATAAAGATTTGCCAGGTGGTGAGCGGGGAGACCAGCAGTTGATCCAGCGTGCCCTGTTCACGCTCTCGCGCCACGGACAGCGAGGTCACGATCATCACGCCAATCGTGGTGATCATCGCGATCAGCGACGGCACCACAAACCACTTGTAGTCGAGGTTAGGGTTGTACCAGTTGCGTACCACCAGCTCGCTGTTATTCGGTTTTGGTTTGCCCTCCATAAGCTCTTGCTGATAGTTTTTGACGATTTGTTGGAGGTAATTGGCGGCAATTTGCGCACTGTTTGAGTTACGTCCGTCGAGGATTAACTGCAAGGGGGCCGTTTGAAACGTGTCGAGATTGCGCGAGAAATCCACCGGGAAACGTACCAGCAGTAGCGCTTTCTGCGTATCGATCGTGGGCTGGATCTCCTGCGGGCTTTTCAGCAACAGCACGTGGGTAAAGGCTTTGGCGCGGGCGAAGCGCTGGGTCAGCTCAACCGAATGTTCGCCATTGTCCTCGTCATAGATAGCGATGGTGGCATTGGTCACCTCCAGCGTCGCGGCAAAAGGAAACAGAATCACCTGAATCAGTACCGGCAGAATCAGGATCGCGCGGGTTTGCGGTTCACGTAACAGTGACTGCAACTCTTTGCGAATTAATGTCCATAAACGATGAAACATAGTGTTGCCCTTATACCAGATAAAGCCCCTTGTAGGCCTGATAAGCGCAGCGCCATCAGGCAGATTGCCGGATGACGGCACAAGGCCTTATCCGGCCTACGGTGATCTATACCAGATGAAGCACCTTGTAGGCCTGATAAGCGTAGCGCCATCAGGCAGATTGCCGGATGACGGCACAAGGCCTTATCCGGCCTACGGTGATCTATACCAGATGAAGCCCCTTGTAGGCCTGATAAGCGCAGCGCCATCAGGCAGATTGCCGGATGACGGCACAAGGCCTTATCCGGCCTACGGTGATCTATACCAGATAAAGCACCTTGTAGGCCTGATAAGCGCAGCGCCATCAGGCAGATTGCCGGATGACGGCACAAGGCCTTATCCGGCCTACGGTGATCTATACCAGATGAAGCACCTCATAGGCCTGATAAGCGCAGCGCCATCAGGCAGATTGCCGGATGACGGCACAAGGCCTTATCCGGCCTACGGTGATCTATACCAGATAAAGCCCCTTGTAGGCCTGATAAGCGCAGCGCCATCAGGCAAATCATCAATCCAGCCGACGTTTGGTTTTTAGCCACGTCAGGCCAATAAACATCACCGCCGAGGCGATTAAAAACAGCACGTTGACCACCAGCACAACCGGGATATTACCGGCGAGGAACAGACTTTGCAGGGTGCTGACGAAGTAGCGCGCCGGAATAATGTAGGTCACCGCGCGGATAACGGCGGGCATACTGTCTATCTGGAAAATAAACCCTGACAGCATGATCGACGGTAAAAAGGCGGCATTGAGCGCAACCTGAGCGGCGTTAAACTGATTACGGGTAATGGTGGAGATCAAAAGCCCCATCCCCAGCGTACTGAGTAAAAACAGGCTGGTGATGAAAAACAGCAGCAGTAACGACCCGCGATACGGAACGCCGAGAATAAAGACTGAAACCAGCATACACAGCAGCATCGCCAGCATGCCGAGGAAGTAATAGGGAATAAGCTTGCACAGCAGCAGTTCAACGCGCGTCACTTCCGTGGAAAGCAGGGCTTCCATCGTCCCACGTTCCCACTCCCGCGCCACCACCAGCGAGGTGAGGATCGCGCCGATCACCGTCATGATAATGGTCACCGCGCCGGGAATAATAAAATGCTGGCTGATCGCCGCCGGGTTAAACCAGTAGCGGGTTTGTATGTCAATCAACGGTTCAAATGTTTCCCCGCGATCTTCCGCCCGCTGCATCTGCCAGATTTGCCAGATCCCTTCGACATACCCCTGTACAAAGTTGGCCGTGTTGGGTTCACTGCCGTCAGTGATCACCTGAATCGGCGCGGTGTCACTGGCGCGCGCCATCCGTTGCGCGAAATCCACCGGGATCACCACCAGCCCGCGAATACGCCCGGCCTGCATTTTTTCAATCAGCGCCTGGCGATTATCGCTGATGGTGGCGTCAATGTACGGAGAACCGGTCATCGCGTGGGTAAAGTCCAGCGCCTCTTCGCTTTGCTGCTCAAGCAAAATCCCCACCCGCAGTTTGCTGGAGTCGAGGTTAATGCCGTAGCCAAAGATAAACAGCAGCAGCAGCGGGATAACAACCGCAATCAACCAGCTACTGGGATCGCGGACAATCTGCCGCGTCTCTTTGACGCACAGCGCCCGCACGCGACGCCAGGAGAGAAGGCGGTTACGCATTGGCATGCTCCTTATCCCAGTCGTTAATCAGGGTGATAAAGGCCTGCTCCATGGTCGGATCCGGCGTGTCGTCATCAGCGGCCTGCGCTTTCAAATCGTCCGGCGTGCCGCTGGCGATTAATTTCCCGCGATAGACCAGACCGATACGGTCGCAATATTCTGCTTCATCCATAAAGTGGGTAGTCACCATTACGGTTACCCCTTTTTCCACCATGCTGTTGATATGCAGCCAGAATTCGCGGCGGGTGAGGGGATCGACGCCCGACGTGGGCTCATCAAGAAACAGGATGTCCGGCTCGTGCATGAGTGAACAGGCCAGCGCCAGACGCTGCTTAAAGCCCAGCGGCAGTTCGTCAGTGGCATGAGAGGCGATACTTTTCAGGCCGAACGCGTCGCTCATGCGGGCGATTTTTTCGTTCTGCGCGCGCCCCCGCAGGCCGTAAACCCCGGAGAAGAAACGCAGGTTTTGTTCGACCGTCAGGTTGCCGTACAGCGAGAATTTTTGCGCCATATAGCCGAGGTGCTGGCGGGCCTTTCCGGAACTGACTTTCAGATCCATATCCAGCACCAGCGCTTTCCCGGAGGTGGGCACCAGCAGGCCGCACATCATTTTAAAGGTGGTGGATTTCCCCGCGCCGTTTGGACCCAGCAGGCCAAATATCTCACCGCGCTGAACCGCGAAGTCCACGTGGTCGGTGGCGGCGAAATCGCCAAATTTCTTGGTCAACGCCTGCGCTTCAATCACCGTTTCGCCTGGTGTGCCTTCGACGGTATGCAGAATAGCGCCCAACGGTGATTCGGACGTTGCTGCGCCGCCCAGCAGGTCGATAAACGCATCTTCAAAACGTGGCGTGGTTTCATGGATGTTAAGCTCCGGCATCCCTTCGCCGCGACGAATGTCATCGGCGGTGGCCTCTTTTTTCAGGATCAGACGTACCGATTTCCCCTGAATCATGCCATCGCTGACCTGCGGCAATTTCAACGCCCGCTGGAGCAGTCTGCGGTTGTTTTCCTGTGGGCTGTTCATTAGGAAACTGCGCCCGGCCATGGTTTGCGTCAGCTGCGTCGGATCCCCCTGATACAGCAGTTCGCCTTCGTTCATGAGCAGCACATCCCGACATTGTTCGGCTTCATCCAGATAGGAGGTGCTCCAGAGAATCAGCATACCGTCACCGGCCAGTTCGTGTACCATTTGCCACAGTTCACGCCGCGAAATGGGGTCCACCCCGACACCGGGTTCATCCAGTAACAGCACTTTGGGTTCGCCAACCAGCGTACAGGCCAGCCCCAGCTTCTGCTTCATCCCGCCGGACAGCTTACCGGCCAGACGACCGGTAAACGGGCCGAGCGAGGTGAACTCCAGCAAGCGGGCAAAGGTTTTTTCACGAGCGTCGCCCGTGACGCTGCGCAAATCGGCGTACAGATTGAGGTTCTCCATCACGGTGAGATCCTCATACAGGCCGAATTTTTGCGGCATATAACCCAGCACCGCATGCAGGGCGCTGTCGTTTTTGATCGGGTCAAAGCCAATTACCGTCGCGCTACCGCCATCGGGCTTTAACAGGCCTGCCAGCATGCGCATCAGGGTGGTTTTTCCGGCGCCATCTGGCCCCACCAGCCCGGTCACATAACTGGCGTGAACGGTACAATCGAGCGGCGCGACCGCCGGCTTTTCCAGACCCGCAAAACGCTTCGTTAGTCCGTTTAGCGTGATGACGGCGTCACTCATGCCCGGCCTCGTTGCCGAAGCTAACCGTAACCGGCATACCCTGACGGAGCGCGTCGTCAGCGTCGGTGACGACGATGCGCAGGCGGTACACCAGATCGGTACGCAGGTCCGGCGTTTCTACGGTTTTCGGGGTGAATTCTGCCGTCGGCGAGACAAAGCCGATTTTGCCGTGGTAAGGCTTATCCGGGCGTCCGTCGGTGTAGAGCAGGATTTCACGTCCCGGCTGTGCCTGAGACAGGTTGCGCTCATCGACATAAGCGCGTACCCACACCGGTCGGGTGAGGGAGAGCGTCAATACCGTACTACCGGCGTTAAGCATAGTGCCGGGCTCTACCGCGCGGGTTAACAACGTCCCGTCCGACGGGGCGGTCAGCGTGGTGTCGTGGAGATCCAGCTCCGCCTGCGCCAGTTGCGCCTGCGCCTGTTCCAGAGCGGCTTTTGCCTGTTCAATATCCTGTTCGCGATTACCGGACCGGTACTGGCTCAGCTTGTCCTGTGCTGACTTCAGCGTGGCCCGCGCCTGATCGCGGGAAGAGCGGGCGTTTTCCAGATCGTTGGCAGAGATGGTGCGGCTTTTCCATAAGCCCTGCTGGCGCTGATAGAAGTTTTGCGCGTAATCATAGGCGGCCTGCGCCTGTTTAACCGCAGCCTCAGCCTGTGCGATTTCTTCGCTGCGATAGCCCGCCAGCATCAGGTCATACTGCGCCTGTGCGACGGAAACGCCAGCTTTCGCCTGCATCAGGGCATTCTCATAAGGAGCCTGATCCAGTTCACCCAGCACCTGGCCCGATTTGATGGCATCACCTTCATCCACGGCCAGTGAAGCAAGTCTTCCCCCGACGCGAAAGCTGATGTTTACGGTGCGAATATCCACATTGCCGTATAACGTCAGCGTGTTGTCCTGCCGGCTTTGATACCACCATGTGCCGCCAGCAATGACGGCGACCAGCGCCGCAATGACCAGTCCGAGAACGACAGGTTTTTTCATCAGTCCAGACTCCTTTGCGATAAACCTTGCAGAATGAGATCGATATGGCAGGTCACGGTCTGCGCGATCAGTGCCGTTTTTTCTTCATCAAATTGCGACCAGCCGGTACGTAACAGAATGGTTTCTTTCCCCAGACGGAATGCCAGCACCTCGCCCAGCAGAGCATGCGTATGCAAAATCATCCGCTTATCACTGGCATCGCATCCGGTATAGGCGGCGATAAGACGGGTCAGATGACTGTGCAGCGGCTCGATGACCTGATCGTGTACTCGCTGGTATGCCGCGGTCGGGGAGAGCTGTTCGCGGGAGATAAACTTACTCAGATTCACTGTGTCATCCTGCGTTAGCAGCATGATCATGTTTTGACAGGCGCGCAGGATCAGTTCGCGCATCGCCTCACGGTCGGGATTGGCCTTTGCAAACAGCCGTTCAGCTTCTTGCGCGTGTGGACGAAACTGCTCGCCAATAAAATCAGCAATCCACTGGGCGCAGGCGAGGTACAAATCTTCTTTGGAACCAAAATAGTAGGTGATGGCGGCAATGTTTTGCCCGGCCTGTGCGGCAATATCGCGGGTCGTGGCATGCAGGCCATACTCGCCAAACTGAGCCAGCGCGGCGGCAATTAACTGGCTTTTCGCCTGCTCACCCTTGGTGGTGGTGGATATATTCATCTCGCACCAAATTCTTAATCAATCGATTGATTAAGATTATGACTGATAATCCACCTTGTCCAGTCTGGTGGTTTATTTTGTCTTTTCCAGTGACAGGGATAATTTATGCGGTCTGTCACAAAAACTGCTACACTCCGCCCCTTCATGACATTGTGGTTTTTGTCATTCCCAAATTGTATGTATCTCCCTGAAAACGACACCGGGAACGGTCGGGGCGGTCCGGAGTAGTTATGTCTTTTGATTCCCTGGGTTTAAATCCTGATATTCTGCGCGCTATTGCCGAGCAGGGTTACCGTGAACCTACCCCTATTCAGCAGCAGGCGATCCCCGCCGTGCTGGAAGGCCGTGATCTGATGGCGAGTGCGCAAACCGGCACTGGCAAAACTGCGGGCTTCACCCTGCCGCTGCTTCAGCATCTCATCACGCAACAGCCGCATGCGAAAGGGCGTCGCCCGGTGCGGGCGCTGATCCTGACGCCCACGCGTGAACTGGCGGCGCAGATTGGCGAAAACGTCCGTGATTACAGCAAGTATCTGAACATTCGTTCGCTGGTGGTGTTTGGCGGCGTAAGCATCAACCCGCAGATGATGAAACTGCGCGGCGGTGTGGATGTGCTGGTGGCAACGCCGGGACGTCTGCTGGATCTGGAGCATCAGAACGCGGTGAAGCTGGACCAGATTGAGATCCTGGTTCTCGACGAAGCGGACCGGATGCTGGACATGGGCTTCATTCACGATATTCGTCGTGTATTAGCGAAACTGCCCGCGAAGCGTCAGAACCTGCTGTTCTCCGCCACCTTCTCTGACGACATCAAAGCACTGGCTGAAAAGCTGTTGCATAACCCGCTGGAAATTGAAGTGGCGCGTCGTAACACTGCCTCCGAACAGGTGACGCAGCATGTTCATTTTGTCGATAAGAAACGCAAACGCGAACTGCTGTCGCAGATGATTGGCCAGGGCAACTGGCAACAGGTGCTGGTGTTCACCCGCACGAAACACGGCGCGAACCATCTGGCAGAGCAACTTAATAAAGATGGCATCCGCAGTGCGGCGATCCACGGTAACAAAAGCCAGGGGGCACGTACCCGCGCGCTGGCCGACTTTAAATCCGGTGATATTCGCGTGCTGGTCGCAACAGACATCGCGGCGCGTGGTCTGGATATCGAAGAGCTGCCGCACGTCGTAAATTACGAACTGCCGAACGTTCCGGAAGATTATGTGCACCGTATTGGTCGTACCGGTCGTGCTGCCGCCACTGGCGAAGCGCTGTCGCTGGTGTGTGTGGACGAACACAAACTGTTACGCGACATCGAAAAGTTACTGAAAAAAGAGATCCCGCGGATCGCCACGCCGGGCTATGAGCCGGATCCGTCGATTAAAGCAGAACCGATTCAGAACGGTCGTCAGCAGCGTAGCGGCGGCGGTCGTGGGCGTGGTCAGGGACAAGGTCAGGGCGCGGGTCGTGCTCAGCAACCGCGTCGTCAGGATGGCGGGGCGCCTAAAGGCAAACCACGCAGCGCAGAAGGCAAACCGGCCGGAGACAAGCCGCGTCCGCCGCGTCGTCCGCGCAGGATTACGCCAGTACAATAAGGGGTCAGGCAGGTGCAGGTGTGAAAGACGCTGCTGGGTTACTTGCCTGATGACGCTACGCTTATCAGGCCTACGCGCTCTGAACGTAGGCCGGATAAGGCGCAAGCCGTCATCCGGCAATTCGCCCCAGCCACAGCGTTGTCTGTAAACGTAGGCCGGATAAGGCGTAAGCCGTCATCCGGCAATTCCCCCTCAGTTGCGAAACGCTTCCCACTCCTGGCAAAAAAGGTACGTCCCGGGCCTGAAATGTGCCACAATAGTGGCTGTTTATACAGTGTTTCAGGTTTTCTCAATGGCATTGACCGCAGCGCTTAAAGCGCAAATCGCCGCCTGGTATAAGGCGCTTCAGGAACAGATCCCCGACTTTATCCCCCGTGCGCCGCAGCGGCAGATGATTGCGGATGTGGCGAAAACGCTGACCGGGGAAGAGGGACGACACCTGGCGATTGAAGCGCCGACCGGCGTCGGGAAAACCCTGTCTTATCTTATTCCCGGTATTGCCATTGCCAGGGAAGAGCAAAAAACGCTGGTGGTCAGTACCGCCAACGTGGCGTTGCAGGATCAGATCTACAGTAAAGATCTGCCGCTACTGCGCAAAATTATCCCTGATCTTAAATTCACCGCCGCGTTTGGTCGTGGGCGCTATGTGTGTCCGCGAAATCTGACGGCGCTGGCGAGTACCGAACCGACGCAACAGGATCTGCTCGCGTTTCTTGATGATGAGCTAACGCCGAACAATCAGGAAGAACAGAAGCGCTGCGCGAAGCTGAAAGGCGATCTCGACAGCTACAAGTGGGACGGCCTGCGCGATCATACGGATATCGCCATTGATGACGATCTCTGGCGGCGACTGAGCACCGATAAAGCCAGTTGTCTGAACCGCAACTGCCATTACTATCGTGAGTGTCCGTTCTTTGTGGCGCGCCGGGAGATTCAGGAAGCGGAAGTGGTGGTGGCGAACCATGCGCTGGTCATGGCGGCGATGGAAAGTGAAGCGGTGTTACCGGATCCAAAAAATCTGCTGCTGGTGCTGGACGAAGGCCATCATCTGCCGGATGTGGCACGGGATGCGCTGGAAATGAGTGCCGAAATCACCGCCCCCTGGTATCGTCTGCAACTGGATCTGTTTAGCAAGCTAGTGGCGACCTGTATGGAACAATTTCGTCCCAAAACCACGCCGCCGTTAGCCAGTCCGGAGCGCCTGAACAGTCACTGCGAAGAGCTGTACGAGCTTATTGCGTCACTCAACCATATCCTTAACCTGTACATGCCTGCGGGTCAGGAAGCAGAGCATCGCTTTGCGATGGGAGAGCTGCCTGATGAAGTGATGGCGATTTGCCAGCGCCTGGCGAAGCTGACGGAAACCTTACGCGGTCTGGCTGAACTGTTTTTAAACGATCTCAGTGAGAAAACCGGCAGCCACGACATTGTTCGTCTGCACCGGGTTATTTTGCAGATGAACCGCGCGCTGGGTATGTTTGAAGCGCAAAGTAAACTGTGGCGACTGGCTTCGCTGGCCCAGTCGTCCGGCGCGCCGGTGTCGAAATGGACAACCCGGGATGTGCGCGACGGACAGCCTCACGTCTGGTTCCACTGTGTGGGGATTCGCGTAAGCGATCAGCTTGAAAGGCTACTCTGGCGTAGCGTGCCGCATATTATTGTTACCTCCGCCACGCTGCGTTCACTTAACAGTTTCTCTCGTTTGCAGGAGATGAGCGGGCTGAGTGAAAAGGCAGGCGATCGGTTTGTGGCGCTCGACTCACCGTTCAACCATGTTGAACAAGGGAAAATCGTTATCCCACGGATGCGCTACGAACCTCTCATCGATAACGAAGAACTGCATATCGCGGAGATGGCCGCTTATTTCCGTGAGCAACTGGAAAGTAAAAAACATACCGGTATGCTGGTGCTGTTTGCCAGTGGACGCGCGATGCAGCGCTTTCTGGAACACGTCACCGATCTGCGTTTACTGCTGTTGGTTCAGGGCGATCAGCCGCGCTACCGGCTGGTGGAATTACACCGTAAGCGGGTGGAAAACGGTGAACGTAGCGTGCTGGTTGGATTGCAGTCATTTGCTGAGGGGCTGGATCTGAAGGGCGATTTACTCAGCCAGGTACATATCCACAAAATTGCGTTTCCGCCGATCGACAGCCCGGTGGTGATCACCGAAGGCGAATGGCTCAAAAGCCTTAATCGCTATCCGTTTGAAGTGCAAAGCCTGCCGGCGGCATCGTTCAATCTCATTCAGCAGGTCGGGCGTCTGATCCGTAGCCACGGCTGCTGGGGAGAGGTGGTGATTTACGACAAGCGACTGCTGACGAAAAACTACGGTCAGCGGCTGCTGAATGCGCTGCCGGTGTTCCCGATTGAACAACCGGACGTACCGGAAATAAAAAAACGCCCGGCAACACTGACCGCCGGGCGTAAAAAAAGCATCCGTGCTAAGAGGCGTGGTCCTACTGGTAAATAAATGTCACCTGAACGGCACTGCTGAACGTCCCGGCAGTGACCGGCATGGATGTCGCATAGTAGCGGGCGAGCAGGGGGAAATCGGCCGTATGACTGTTTTGGTTGATCAATACGCTGAAGCTGGCATCCGGGGCGAGCGTTATCCGGTCCTGTGGGTCTGCAAGTTCAAGAGCCAGTCCTTTCGCGGTACCGGTATTGGCGAATTTTGTCGGATGGGCGCTGTCTGCCTGTCCATGAAACGTGGCGGTCGCCAGTACGGCGGTTGTCGGACATTTTGACAATGTTAAATCGAACGTTTTCCACGTGCCGGTATCGCCCACATCTTTAAAATCACTGATATTCGCCTTGCCCATGTCAACCGTCAGATTCTGGCTGGCGCTGTCGACCTGACAGGCATTTGCGTAAATATTGCCGCGAATATCCACCTGAATTTCATCAGCCATGGACTGGCAAGCCAGCCCCAGCAGCAAAACGGTCAAAAATATTTTCATTTGTAGGCCACCGTAATGGTTGCGACGGTGTTAGCCGTCCCCGGCGTCACTTCTGCGCCGGTCTGTTCATAAGAGACGCTGAAAGGATATTGCGTCTGAATATTCGCATGTGCAGAGAATGTGCTCATATATTGTTCAAAAACAGGCACCTGACCGTTGAACAGCATTTTCACGCCTACGCCAGTGGCAACGCCGCTTTCCGGGGTGAGTTTGATGACGCCGGGATAATTTGTTTCATAACCGTTGGCGCTGGTGATCATGATTTCCGGCTGTACATCCTGATCGCAGAGCATGCCAATACTGAAAGCCGACTGAGATACCAGCGTGCCCGGGCCAGTGAAGCGGCTCACCGGAAAATCGCCCAGCGTGACGGTTAAGGATGCGGGCGAAACAGTGCAGGTCACCGATTTCACCTGGACGTCACCGGAGTATGAAATGGTGTTAGGGTAGCCCAGGCTTTCGATGTGCCCTACACCAAGGTTGAATTGCGTGTTGTTGGTTGTCAGCGAGCCGGGAGTCACCGTCTCACTGGTTTTTACCAGCTCCAGTGAAACATCAAAGTTAAACAGGTACGAACCGTCGCTACTTTTTGTAGCCGATATCTGGCCTATGGGGTCGTTATCTGAACAGTGCAGATCGGCTGCCCCTGTTACGCGCTGCCCTTTGTCATTTCTGAGTGATACCCCTATACCGGTTACACCCGAGGCATAGACGCCAGGGATGCCGGGAACTTCTTTACCGAAGCCGTTGTAGCAGACAATGACAGGCTGGCCTGCGTCCTCATCCGTATAACAGTTCCCGGAAATGTGAACCGAACGTTCCGTTCCCGAAATGGTTGAACCCACCGGCAGGCTGGTCGGTACTGAAATAGATGATAACGACAGCAGGGCGGGTATGTTCGGCGAGACACAGTTAGCCTTCGCGTGCGGCATAAAGAGCGCGCCTGTTGCCAGAACTAAAAGTAGAAATAATTGTTTTGCTATCTGCATAATATTCAGTCCGGTATTAATCAGTGACACTGCGCGGCAGCGTTAATAATGTTGGTATTGTCCTTTTCTTCCGTCAGGGCGTAATTGGCGACGCAATGTTGGCTCGCTTCCTTGCCCCAGGAGACTAAAAGTTTTCCCTGCTGCGGCAGGCCAGTGAGATACACCTGACTATCGTTGCCGACGATAAATTCACTGCTCTTATCTTCCGTTGTCACCGTTGCACCGAAAGGCAGCGGGTTGTCGTTCCAGGCCAGCGTCATTAAGACGCGGTTACCGACGCGGGTATCGAAACTGGCGCGAACGACTGCGCCGCGCGTCGGTGTCACCGTCTGAGACGCGTGCGTGACATCCGCATCCTCAGGCAGTGTCTCCGTATCCAGCGATAGCTGGTTATGGCGCCACGGTGTCACAAAGGGGACGAGGGTATAGCCGCGAGCATCCGTTTCCACACCTGTCTGGTTAGCCACATGCGTGCCATGCGTGCCCGGTGCTTTGATCAACGCCACGGTTTCGCCCAGCGTCTGACCAAAGGTGATACCTTCAGAATGGGCGACGATACCGCCCTGAATCCCGGCGCTCAGCGTTTGCTGATGGCTGTCCTGGCTCACGCCGCCGTGAATTTCGCCATACGTGCCTTTGTAATCTGCGTTCATGCTGGTGGCCGTGTTGTCATTGGCGTTATCCAGACTTTGCTGAACGTTCCAGCTCAGGTTGTTATTCTCCAGCGCCGTACCGTTCAGGCCGATGTTGTGGGTGGAGCCATCTTTACTGTTGTTCAGGCTGTAGTTGGCCCAGGTATTCGGCAGCCAGCGATCAAGAGGCACCGATATGTTCAGGCTGATCAGGCGCTCATTACTGACCGATTCACCCTCTTCGTCGGTGTCATAACTGTTTTTATTGAAGCTGTAGCTGAGGCTGTAGCTTATTCCGTGCCAGCTATTGTTGTAGCTGGCGCTTAATGAGGTCATATCCTGGCTCTGGGACCAGTAACTCTCTTTCACCAGGCTTAACGTCACTGATCCCCAGTTGTCGCCCAGCGGCTGATCAATAGTGGCTTCAGCACGCGAACGGCGCTGTTGGGGTGCAGACCAGTCGTTCGAGCTGGTCCAGGATTCCATCGTGTCCTGAAGGGTGTAAAAGCCTTTGCTGTTGTAACGGTAACCCGCCAGTGAAACGTTAGTGCCGGTTACGGCAAAATTTTTGCTGTAACGCACGCGCATGGACTGGCCTTTGCTGGTTTGACGCTGTTTGAGCAGCGCTTTGGCGCGTGTGACGTCCACTGAGAACGCCCCTAAATCGCCCACGTTTTTCCCTACACCGAAGGCAGCAGAGTGATAATGCGAGCTCTGCTGTGTCCCGCCGTAAAGGGTCACACCGTGTGACAGGCCATAAACCGCGCTTCCTTGTGCAAAAGGCGTTTTATCAACGTCGCTATCATATGAACGATAACGGCCGGCGGTAACGCTGTACTTCAGGTGCTTTTCACGCTGCAGCACCGGAACGGAGGCAAATGGCACCACGAAATGACTCTCACTGCCGTCAGTCTCTTTCACGGTGACATTTAAATCGCCGCTGCTACCGGTGGGATAGAGATCGTTAATCTCGAACGCGCCGGGGGCAACAGTGTTCTGATAGATGACGTAACCGTTCTGACGAACGACCACAAGGGCATTACTGTGCGCCGTGCCGCGTACCACAGGAGCGTAGCCGCGCTCGCTGTCTGGCAGCATGTCGCTTTCAGAAGCCATCTGCGCACCGGTATATGAAATACTGTCAAACACATCGGCCTGAGTATTACTCTGGCCCACCGTTAACTCGCTTTTTAAACCGATGACATCGCGCTGCGCATAGGTATAAACAGGGGTGAGTTTGCCGTTGTCTTCTCCCCCGTCCGAACTGTGATTCCATGTGGTGTAATTACGCACCCGCCAGGCGCCCGCGTTAAAACCCGGACGCAGGTTAATGTACTGGTTGGCGTTGTCCGCTTCACCCTGGTGGCGGGCGTGATTCTGGCTGGCATTCGCGCTGTAGTTCAAAATACCGGCAGTGATGCCTTCGTCATATTCCTTCGGATCGATATAGCCACGCGGCACCTGCCCCAATACTGACTGAGGAAAACTTAACAGAAGCTGCTGGTTTTTGATGCGAAAGGTCGCAGAGGCAGACGGGATTACGCTAATATCCGCGCACTCTCCGTTTGCTGCCAGTTGCGGAAAGTTTTTAGTTTTGACGCCAAGATTTTTTAAATCATCGACACTGAAGCAAGGCTGCAGGGAATTATTTCCCTGCGCATCTTTTTGTAATTTAAAAGTAACCTCACGGGTGTCAATTTTATTATTATTGACATACACGCTAACCTGATATTTTCCTGGTGCCTGGCCTGGACCGCTTTCATAAACGGCGAGATCGGTTTTTCCCTGTTCCGGATTATCAATATCTAACAGCGCAGGGTTAAAATAATCATCCGCACTCGCTTGTAACGCAAAGCAGGTCACTGCTATCCCACATATTGTGGGCAGCAGCGCATGCAATCGGCGTGATAGCGGTTTTTTTGTGCTGTACATGATTATTCAGGCGTCAAAGAGTGAATGAATTAACGAACAGGGGCAGACCAGGTCTTGCTAACGCTGCCAAAGTCAGTAATGACAGACCAGGACACGGTTGAACCACCGGTATCGGCCGGCAGAGCAAAGTGGCTTGCCGTTTTCGGCTTAGCCCAGGTGGCCTTCGTCACTTTTTTTCCGTTCAGCGTCACGCTCTGGAAATTCATATAAAATGGAGTGGGGTTATTCACCACCAGATCATTACCTTCGCGGTGCCATTCAAGTTTATCGGCAACCTCTTCGGGTTTACCTTTAATAGATGAAGGACGATACATCAATTTCATGCGTGTATTGATGGCGATTTGCAATGTATTTACACCTTCCTGATGGCTTGAGGAAGGAATGGCTTTAATATTCAGCCAGTACAACGATTCGCGATCTTCCGGGATATTTCCACCGGTACGGACCACGCGCAGCACGTTATCTTCTTTAGCGTTCAGGCGGAACAGCGGTGGAGTAATCAGAAATGGCGCTTTTTCACCTTTCTTCATACCCGTATCCACCCAGGACTGTACCAGATAGTTAATATTGTCAGGATTGGAAATACCAATCGAAGACTCTTTTTTCGATCCCTGATAAACCAGACGGGTGCCATTAATAACCACACCTGCATGGGCTGTTACTGTAGTCAGTAACAGTGCGCCTAATAAATAACTGTGTCGCATAACTCGTTCTCAAAAAAAGAGGAGATATTGGCCTTCGCGTGAAGACGAATATCTCCTGATTGTATCAGTTATAAATAACGGTAAAGGTAGAGACTGAATTTGCCTGACCTGCGGTAACTGCGGCCTGGGTCTGAATATAACGTGCGCCGAACTCCAGGTTATTTACGGTAGTACCGGATACTAACGGATACTGACGGGTAGGAGAGTAGAGACTGACGGGTTGATTTGACGCATCAACTAACTGAATCGCTACACCCGCAGCGGCGCTGGCGCCTGGCGTCAACGCCAGCGTTGTGTTGTTATCCGGATCTGGCGTGCCACCGAAATTAATCGCTGCGGCAGTTACCGTCTCCGGGCAGTCTTTCAACTGGATATCAAATTTTGTCAATGTGCTGGTAGAGCCCGCGCCGGTAAACACCGTCTTGGAGATTTTGCCTAACTGCACATTTAATGGACTGCTTAATCCATTAACAACCTGACAGGCGGAATCAATGATTTCACCTGTAAAGTTAATTTGCCCTTCGCCGTCTGTTGCGGCAAATGCAGATGAGGAACATCCGATAATTGCAGCAATCATTAAGCCTAATGTTACTTTGTTCATGTTAAATCCTGGTATTCTTTGTGAAAACTTTGCCTGGAAGTTTTCAGATGAGTACGAAACAATTTCCGTGGAGTATTAAACCAGAACTGGCTGAGAGAATAATTGCCTATCGAAATCACAAGTAATTTAAATAAAGCTTGTAATATGAGAAGTTCCTTAAAATCAGTCAGATAGTATTGAAAATAAAAAACTATCAGCCAGGTCTCCATAAAGGCTATATTGTTTAAAAAGTTGTGATGGAGACGTTATGGATTACCGCAATATTATTAAAGAGATCGGCCGGGGCAAAAACCACGCGCGCGATCTGGATCACGACACCGCGCGCGGCCTGTATACCCATATGCTCAATGGCGATGTCCCTGAACTGGAGATGGGCGGCGTGCTGATTGCGTTGCGTATTAAAGGGGAAGGGGAAGCTGAAATGCTGGGCTTTTATGAGGCGATGCAAAACCATTCTGTTCAGCTTACCCCACCCGTTGCGAAGCCGATGCCGATAGTTATTCCCAGCTATAACGGTGCGCGCAAACAGGCGAACCTTACGCCGTTGCTGGCGATTTTATTAAACAAGCTGGGTTTTCCGGTCGTGGTGCATGGCGTCAGCGAAGATCCCACGCGCGTACTGACGGAAACGATTTTTGAGCTGATGGGGATTACCCCGACACGGCATGCAGGCCAGGCGCAGGCGAAACTGGAGGGGCATCAACCGGTCTTTATTCCGGTAGGAACACTCTGTCTGCCGCTGGAAAAACAACTGGCCCTGCGCTGGCGACTCGGCGTGCGTAACAGCGCACACACGCTGGCGAAGCTGGCAACCCCCTTTGCAGAAGATGCCGCACTGCGTCTGGCCAGTGTGTCGCATCCGGAATATGTACCGCGCGTCGCCAAATTTTTCAGTGATATTGGCGGACGCGCGCTGTTAATGCACGGAACCGAAGGTGAGGTCTATGCAAATCCACAGCGCTGTCCGCAAATTAGTCTGATTGATAGCATGGGGACCCGGGTCCTTCATAACAGACAGCGTGAAATGCCTGACGAACCCGTCGCGTTACCGGCGGCAAAAGATCCTGAGACCACCGCGCGCTGGATTGAACGTTGTCTGGCTGGCAGTGAGCCGGTTCCGGCATCGTTGAAAATTCAGATGGCCTGTTGCCTGATGGCAACCGCACGCGTGGAAACGCTTGAACAAGGGCTGGCGCAGGTCAACGACAGTTTTTAGCGGTCAGCAGATAAAAAAAGCCCGTCCAGTGGCCGGACGGGCAAACAAGGGTAATTCAGGTTCAATGAGGGTTGGAGCAGTGTGTCTGTAGGCATTCAGACGGGGCAAAAATTATTTATAGATAACAGCAGTACCGCTCATTTTGTTGTTATTGTTTGCAGACGTAATGCTATAACCACTCGCACCAGCAGCGGCGGCTTTCTCGGCCAGTTTTGCTTCCAGACCATCCAGCGTGGTCGCGCCTTCCGCAGAAACGACACCGATTTTATTCATGCTTTGCGCCTGAGCTGCCGTGACAGGTTCGGCAGCGAAAACACCAAAAGACAGACCAGACAGGGCAATAGCGGCAACAGCATATTTGATAGTTTTCATTGTTAATCTCTCGCAGGTTATTTTTTAAGGAAGACGATGTTCCGTCGATGTGATGAGTATCACGCTTTTTGCCGCGAGATAAAATCGAAGAGAATTGACAGCATTCATCGAAAAAATTGAATGACAAATAACTTATTGATTATTAATTAATTCACGAGACAAATTTACCGTTCTTCGCAGTTCATTTTACAGTCAGCGTAATAACGGCACGTTTTGCCACGCAGAATGGGATTTAACGTGAGCGTAAGCGAAACGACATCTTCTTTAAATCAGGGTAAACATAAGTCAGCGTAGCTGGCTGTCTTTTGAGCCTCTGCGATTATATCCCGCATAACTTGCGTTTTGTGAATCTTTCTTCTGCTGGCAGTGAAGGCACAGTCTGACGCCCGGTACTGCCTGACGACGCGCTTCGGGGATCGGATCGCCACATTCTTCACATTCATACAGGCTATCACCGCGCGGAATTTCACCTCTGGCACGGGCAACAGCATCTTCAATTGTATTGTTGATTTGTTCGTTAACCGCATCATCATTTGCCCAACCGGAAGCCATTACGCTGTTCTCCTCACGTGATATTAGCGGGTTAATTATAGTGAAGATGGGGACAAAAATTGTGCAATCAAGAGAGGTAGTGCCCGAGACGCGAGGGCGTTATCGGGCAGTGAGTGGGAGGTTATTTGTAGATTGTCGCTGTACCGTACATCTGGTTTTTACCGCCGGCGGAATTGACCACAAAGCCTTTTGCGCCTTGATCTTGCGCTTTTTCGGCCAGCTTATCTTCCAGTTCGCTCAGGTTGGTTGCGCCGGTAGCCGAAACGGTACCTGCCGCGCGTAGCGGTCCTGAATCAGGGCTACTGAGCGGCTGCGCTGCAGATGCCGCGAATGTCACACTGGCAAGTGCGGCGGCGACAAGTAATGCGAGGCATTTTTTCATGATGCGCTCCTTAGGTGAAACAACGTGTAGTGCCAGATAAGTGTAGGTTGCTGGCAGCGCAAAAATGGCGCAAAAAATTGAGGATGTTATGCTTAAAATTTGAACGATTTAAATTGACGTTTGCTGACAAATCAATGGCATGCATGTTGATGATTTTCAGGGGAATTGCGCCGTTTCGTCTCATTTCGTCGGTTGATGACGTGCGGCAACGCGGCGTTTTTTATCAACCTGGTTTACCGCGTTATGTTATGCGGGTATCTTACGCCGCTGTTAACAGGAGAATGCTATGTCCCCCCAGAAGCCGGGTCTACACCCGCGTAATCGTCATCACAGCCGCTACGATCTTTCCACGCTTTGTCAGGTGACGCCTGAACTGGCGCAGTACCTCGTTCTGACGCCCGCGGGCGAGCAAAGCGTCGATTTTGCCAGTCCACTGGCGGTAAAAGCGCTGAACAGGGCGCTACTGGCGCATTTTTATGGGGTAGCAAACTGGGATATTCCTGACGGGTTTCTCTGTCCACCCGTACCGGGACGCGCAGACTATCTTCATCATCTGGCTGATTTGCTCGCCGGGGAGACGGGGACGGTCCCGGCCAATGCTTCAATTCTGGATGTCGGTGTTGGCGCGAACTGTATTTATCCGCTGATCGGCGCGCATGAATATGGCTGGCGCTTTACCGGCAGCGAAACACATGAGCAGGCATTAGCGAATGCGCAGGCCATCATCAGCGCCAACCCTGGGCTGACGCGCGCGATTCGCCTGCGTCGACAGAAAACCCCGTCGGCGATTTTTAACGGCATCATTCATAAAAATGAGCAATATGATGCAACGCTGTGTAATCCGCCGTTCCACGATTCTGCAGCCTCTGCCCGTGCCGGTAGCGAGCGCAAGCGCCGTAATCTGGGACAGGGGAAAGATGACGCGCTGAATTTTGGCGGGCAGCAACAGGAGTTGTGGTGTGACGGTGGGGAAGTGGCGTTTATCAAAAAGATGATTGGTGAAAGCCCGGCGTTTGCTCGCCAGGTGATGTGGTTTACCACTCTGGTGTCGCGTGGGGAAAACCTGCCGCCGCTCTATCGTGCGCTGACGGAGGTTGGGGCGGTGAAGGTCGTCAAGAAAGAGATGGCCCAGGGACAAAAGCAGAGTCGCTTTATTGCCTGGACCTTTATGGACGATGACCAGCGCCGCCGGTTCGCCGCGCATAAACGCTAGAGCGTTGGCTCACCCGGCGGCAGCGGTGCCGGCGTTGTTGCCGCCGGTGCGGTTGGCGTTGCGGGCAGCACCTGATACGTCTGCACCGGTGGACGCACCCCCGCCAGGTCGAAATGTTTTTTCACCTGGCTGTCCAGTGCGAAGCGTACCGTCCACTGTTTCAGCGGCAGCGTGGTAAACGATACCCGCAACGTAAAGGCGGTGTTGGTTAAACCGACAATCCCGGCAAACGACGGTTCGCCAATGATCAGCCCACGGACATCTTCTGTCTCCATCACCGCTGCGACCGCCTCTTTCAACGCCTGATTGGCCTTATCGGCATCTTCGTGACGATCCACATCATAGTTGGCAACGACTGAACCAATACCGCGAACAAAGTTGGCGAAGGTGGTGATAGAAGACCAGGGGATAATGTGATACGCCCCGGTATCCTGGCGTACCCCAACGGAGCGAATCGACATGCGTTCGACCGTCCCGGTGAGTGGCCCGATAGTCACCAGATCCCCGGTATTCATGCCATTTTCAAACTGGATAAATACCCCGGTAATAATGTCTTTCACCAGAGTTTGCGCGCCAAAAGAAATCGCCAGCCCTAATGCCCCGGCCCCGGCCAACAGTGGGGCGATGTTTACGCCGATTTCCGACAGCACGATCATGATGGTGATGGTGCTGATGATGACCGCCAGCGCGTTACGAAACAGCGTTAACAGCGTACGGGTGCGTGCGCTGGGTAGGGGACGTCCATGAATATCGGAGGCCAGACGGTTTTCGATCAGGCTGGCAAGCAGCGTCCAGCCTACCGCAGAGAAGAACAGGATAAGCGCAATGCGGATCAGAATATCCACCGTCTTCTCACCGGCACCGTTGTGGAGCCAGTTCCAGAAATCAAACAGCCCCCAGGCGTTAAGCAGCAACATGATGGCGACACACACCGTCAGGATCCGTGCCACATTCAGCGCCGTGGATAGCCAGCCGTTCACCCGCTTTTGCAGTTCGGGGTAATTGCGCTGCGTGTGCGCTGAGAGGGTAATGGTTTTCGCTATCCAGCGGGTTAGCATCCCGGAAACAAAGGCGGCAATCCCGATAATCACCAGACTGCGGACCGTCGCCCCCATCATAAATTTCAGGCTGTTACCCGGGTCGAACAGCGAGAAGAAAAACAGCACGATGAAGTAAGCGCTTGCCAGCCAGTGCCACACCAGCGCAAAAGCACGGATAAACAGGCTAAAAAAAGCCAGAGACCGTTCCGCCAGATTCAGCAGATGCTGAGTAATTTCTTTCTTGTTCCGAAAAATCAGATACAGCGCCCACAGCGTAATGCCCAACATGATAGCGACATTTGCCATCGCGCCGACCTGGACGTTCACCTGATTAGAGATAATCGGCACGGCGACAATCAGTCCATAACCAATCAGACTGCTCAGGGAACTCAGCCGTCGGTTCCAGTAACGGGCGCTGGCATCCTGAATGGTAAAAGGCCGCAGTTCCGCCACGTTTGGGCAAAAAATGAGTCGCAGAATGGCTTTGAAAAATTCAATTAGCGCAAAGGCATTCAGAAACAGTCCCTGCTGGAACGCGATAGTACGGCTTCCTGCGTTCAACCGGTCGCTCAGTAACTGGCCGACAAACAGCGTCAGCGCCAGCAGAAGCAGATCGATAATAAAGGCGCCGACGATCATCGCCGGCAACTGGAGCCAGTTGCTGCGGTCGCGGTTTTTTTTCCGCGCCCAGTTGCCCATTTTGCGATACAGAGGGAGAGCGCACAGGCGGATTAACCAGTAAAAGCCGAAGACCGCAATGGCCAGCATCAGAAAATGATATAGAGCATTGGTGAAAGTCTGGCTGTTAAAGGGTTTGTGCGGTGCATCGGTGATGTTGCGATAGAGTTGGGCAAAGCGTCCTGAGAGCGCATCGCCATAATGACGACTAAGATCGGTGACATTTTCCAGCACCGTTTTTTCTTCTTCAACCACCGGTGGGGTGATTTTGGGCACCGGTTCTGGCGGTGGTGTTGCGGCAACGGTGCGTAACTGGTCAATCAGTTCTTTGCGCGACGTCTCATTTTCCAGCACGTCAGCCAGAGCGCCATAGGCCGCTTTCTTTTGCTCAACGTCTGGCTCTGGTGCTGGCGCGGTTTTCGCGTCTGCGTTTGCCGGGGCTGCGATGCCAGGAAGGGTTACCGCCTGAGCGGGGGCGCCCAGCAGGCAAAAGAGGATGAACAGGATCCACCGCATGACTCCTCCAGTGAGAAAACAGAACAAAAAGATAAGTATAGTTGCTGAGGGAGGGGCGATTCGAATTGGGAAGAGTCCCAGAGAGAACTCCCTTCCCGAAGGAAGGGAGGCAGAGCGTCAGGAAACGTGTTGCAAAAATTCCTGTAAACGCTGGCTGGGTGGGTTTTCAATCAGGGTTTGCGGATTGCCGTCCTCGGCAATACGGCCTTTATCAATAAAGATCAGGCGTGAGGCGACTTTTTCAGCAAAGCCAATTTCGTGCGTGACGATGACCATCGTCATGCCTTCTTCTGCCAGGTCCTGCATTACTTTCAGTACTTCATGGCGCAGTTCCGGGTCGAGTGCTGAGGTAGGTTCGTCGAAGAGCATCATTTTGGGCTTAACGGCCAGCGCACGGGCAATCGCTACACGTTGCTGTTGACCTCCCGAAAGTTCAGACGGGTAGTGGTGCGAACGTTCGGCCAGTCCGACTTTCGCCAGCAGCGCTCTCGCCTGTTTCTCCGCTTCGTCTTTCTTTGTGCCACGCACACGAAGCGGGCCGAACATCACGTTTTCCAGCGCGGTCAGGTGAGGGAAAAGATAGAACTGCTGGAACACCATTCCGGCTTCTTGGCGAATCAGGCGCTCGTCCACCTTGGGATCGTTGACTTTCAACCCATCCACGATCAGATCGCCTGAGGTTATCTCTTCCAGTTTATTAATGCAGCGCAATAGCGTGGATTTACCCGAACCGGAAGGGCCGATAATGACCACCACTTCACCCTGCCTGATGTTCAGATCGATGTTATGCAGCACCTGGGTCGGGCCAAAATGCTTTGAGACATTTTTAAATTCAATCACAGGATTTTCATCCTTCTTTCCAGACTACGAAGCACGATGTTCAGGACTTGCGTGATGATAAGGTAGATAACACCCACGGCGGTCCAGATTTCCAGAGCGCGGAAGTTTCCGGCAATAATCTCCTGACCGCTGCGTGTCAGTTCCGCTGCGCCGATAACGATAAACAGCGACGTATCTTTGATACTGATGATTAACTGGTTACCGAGCGAAGGCAGCATGCGGCGCAGGGCGAGTGGCATGATCACGTGGCGAATGGTTTCACGGCGCGAAAGACCCAGCGCCAGACCGGCCTCGCTGAACCCTTTATGAATCGACAAAACGGAACCGCGGGTGATTTCTGCGATATAAGCACCGGAGTTAATCATGATAGTGATAACGGCAGCGCTGAAGGTGTCGATGCGCAGGTCCGGGAAGGCCATCGGCAGGGCAAAGTAGATATACATCACCTGAACAACGATGGGGGTACCGCGAATGACTTCAATAAAAACAAGAGAGACGTGATTGGCGATCCAGCCGCCGTAAGTACGCGCTAAACCGGCCAGCAAACCGATGATAATCCCGCCAGCCAGACCGAGAATGGAGATCCACAGGGTCATTTTGGCGCCCTGAAGCAGGATCGGAATGGCGGGCCAGATGGCACTCCAGTCAAACTGCATATGTTGTTCCTGTTACCGTGGTGAAAAAAATCAAATGCCCGGTACGTTTAGCGCCCCCGGGCAATATCTGAAGGCAAAAACAACTATTATTTAGGTTCAGTGCCGAACCATTTTTTGTAGATTTCGTTATAGGTACCGTTTTCACGCAGGGTTTTCAGCGCGCCATTCACTTTTTCACGCAGCTCATCGCTGCCTTTCGGGAAGGCGATACCGTACTGCTGTGCTTCCAGGGACTCACCGACCGCTTTGAACTGGCCGTTGCCTGCGGTTTTGATGAAGTACAGGATGTTTGGCGTATCGTGCAGTACAGCGTCTGCGCGATTGGTGCCCAGCTCCATGTACGCGTTATCAATGTTCGGGAACTGACGCAGATCTTTTGTTTTGATGTTCGCTTTTGCGTAATCAACGGAGCCGGTCCCGCTCTTCACGGCAAGCACTTTACCGTCCAGATCTTTTACGCTTTTCACGTTGTTGTTGTTGGTTTTGACCATCACCAACAGGCCGCTTTTGTAGTAACCGTCAGAGAAATCGATCGCTTTTTTGCGCTCGTCAGTAATGGTGATGCCAGCCAGCGCCAGGTCAACGTTCTTCGTTTGCAGCGCCGGAATAATGCCGCTGAAATCCATCGGCTTCAGCTCATAATCGAGCTTCAGTTCTTTTGCTACCGCGGCCCACAGGTCCACATCAAAGCCAACGTATTTGTCGCCTTGTTTGAATTCAAACGGAACGAACGCTGTATCCGTTGCGACAACCAGTTTCTTATCCGCGGCATGAGAAGACACCGCAAAAGCCAGGGTAAGTGCAGCCAGTGAAACTTTTAATACAGACTTCATAGCATTTCCTTTTTTATCCACGGGGCGATCCCCTGCGAGAACGATAAATGTAATGAAAAAATCGTGCCAGTTTTGCAACTCATTGTTTTAACAAGAGGCTATTGTCCGTCTTTGCACTGTAAAGGGAGCAAAACGCGCTTTTTGCACCATGATGGGGCACGCATTTGGTGCAATCCAGGAGTGGTACAAGCAGCCTGTCTATTTAGCGTAAAAATTGTTGATAAAACAATCTTTCGTTAACGATTGTGTGAGGTGATTATTACAAATATTTTACTTCGTGGCGGACTGAAGAGGATTTGTTGCACTATAAAAGTGCAAAACCCCCGCCGTGGCGAGGGTTCAGAGGAATTACTTATGACCCGATTATTCAATGTTGGATTCGATGAACCACAGGAACTTATCGAGGTCGCGAGAGGCGGCAGTGAAGATATCGGCAGTATCTTCGTCTTTTGCTTCGCTGATGGCTTTACGCACATCATTCGCGACAACCGCATATCGGTCCGCCAGTTCTTTCAGGTGATCCTGAACGGTATGGATATCCAGCGGATAGCTTTTCAGCGGAGTTTTGCTGTTGATAACCTGCGTGGTGCCCAGTGCCACGCCGCCCAGTTGTACAGCACGTTCAGCCATGGTATCCAGATGATCGGTCAGCGCAGTACGGAAGCCATCCAGCATCTCATGGACAGCGATAAAGTTAGCACCGCGCATGTTCCAGTGGGCCTGTTTAGTGATCAGAGACAGGTCAATAAACTGGATTACCTGACGATTCAGCAACTCCACCGTTGCTTTTTTATCGCTGTCGGAGACATCGTTGCGGGTATAAAGCAGGCTGGACGCTTTTGTTTTTACCAATTTAGCGGTACTCATAATTTCATATCCTCTTGATGTTATGTCCCGGTAATTTACGCAACTAAGTATAGCACCGGTTATCAGACCTGCTTTTCTGGCTCTTCCTATCGCTTTAATAGTATTTAACAGCGGATATATTTAATTGCATTATCATTCATGTAGTTGCGCGTATAAACGACAGGGTTCCGCGTATTCTCACATGGGTCTGATAACCGGAATAAATAGCCGGATGGAAGTAGATAACAGCGGGATAATAAAGGAATAATATACCGCAACCAGGGTGGGGAATTATTCTGCATGATTATGCAAACTATGCAGAAATGTAAAATTAATTTACATCAACCTTTTTAATTTTGGTTTCTCGCCGAATGGTCAGCGTAGACCCCATGGAAGCAGCAATAATGGCGCCGAGCGCGAGCAACTGGATAAATGTCAGCGTTTCGCCAAGAAAAATGATACCAGCCACTGCTGCCAGCGCCGGTTCCATACTCATTAACGTCCCAAAGGTGCGCGTCGGCAATCGGGTTAAGGCAATCATTTCAAGCGAGTAGGGCAATGCCGTCGACAGTACCGCAACGGCAAGGCCCAGCGGAATCACCGACCAGTGCCACAACGCTTCGCCTGCCTGCGCCGCGCCCAGAGGAACAAAAACCAGAGCGGCAATCAGTGACCCTACTGCGACAGTGGCGGGGCCGTGTTCAGCACCGGCGCGTTGGCCGCTAATAATATAGATTGCCCAACAGGCGCCTGCGCCGAGCGCCATCGCCGCACCGAACAGATCGACATGCGAGACGTCCTGGCCCAAAGGCAACAGGAACCAGAGTCCGAGTACGGCCAGCACAACCCAGATAAAATCAACAGGGCGTCGTGAGGAGAACAGCGCGACAGCCAGCGGTCCGGTAAATTCCAGCGCCACTGCAATTCCCAGCGGTACTGTCTGAATCGAAAGATAAAACAGGTAGTTCATCCCGCCGAGTGACAAACCGTAAAACAGCAATGGCAGCCGTTGTTCTCTGGCGAAACGCAGACGCCAGGGTTTAAAGAAGGCAATAAGGATGAGTGTGCCCAATGCCAGTCGAAGTGCGGTGACGCCGGGAGCGCCGACAAGGGGAAACAATGATTTCGCTAACGATGCGCCGCTCTGGATTGAAGCCATAGCGATAAGCAGCACTAGAATAGGCAACCAAACTGGCGTTTTTCGTATCGACCCCGGCATCCGTTCTCCTGACAATGACTGTACATACCGCATTCAGCAATTTGCCTGAATGTGTATAGAAAAGTAAAAGAAGGAGTGTAATGGAAATAAGCGGCTGCGGTTGAGTATTCGTTGAAAAAAAATCACCGGGAATCCGTAAAATGACATCGGGTTGGTGACTTATTCGTCTGTTGATTAGGAATATTCTGGATGAATGCTCTCAATTATGCGCGTAATAATAGGCTGAAAATCCGGAAAACGATGTTATTTGAAAGAGATAGTGTGTTGTGGAAATGTTTTGTTACATGAAATGGCGCATTAGACATCGTTAATCGCAAAGAGTTTCTCACTAATTTTTGATATATTTACAACTTAGGATTTATTTGAAGCACATTTGAGGTGGTTATGAAAAAAATTGCATGTCTTTCAGCACTGGCCGCTGTTCTGGCTATCTCCGCAGGTTCCGCAGTTGCTGCGACTTCTACCGTAACGGGTGGTTATGCTCAGAGCGATGCTCAGGGCGTAGCGAACAAAATGAACGGTTTTAACCTGAAATACCGTTACGAGCAGGATAACAACCCGCTGGGCGTAATCGGTTCCTTCACTTACACCGAAAAAGATCGTACTAACAGTGCAGGCGATTACAACAAATCTCAGTACTACGGCATCACTGCGGGTCCGGCTTACCGTCTGAACGACTGGGCAAGCATCTACGGCGTTGTGGGTGTTGGCTACGGTAAATTCCAGGAAACGAACTACCCGACTCACAAAGATGACACCAGCGACTATGGTTTCTCTTATGGCGCAGGTGTGCAGTTCAACCCGATCGAAAACGTTGCTCTGGACTTCTCCTACGAGCAGAGCCGTATTCGTAGCGTTGACGTTGGCACCTGGATCGCAGGCGTCGGTTACCGCTTCTAATCACTTAGGTGATATAAAAAATCCGCCTCCCGGGGCGGATTTTTTTTGGCTGTTGTTTACGCGGACTTAGCGTGAATTTGTGCTGAAAATGTCGGTTCCCAGATGCGTGTAATCCACCTTCTGCAGTTTGAAGTTGGTGATGTACACTGGTCCGGCTTTCTGTTCAGAGATGAATCGGTACTTCATCTTAATTTCTTTCGCACTAATCCCCGTCCACTGAGAGAAGAAACCGAGGAAGTCATTGGCGGAACGCCGCGCTTTGATCACCTTGTGGGCTTTATCATCACTGGAGAGCACCATAAACGGTACCTGGAAGTTTTGCTGGAACTGGTCGTCATGGGCCAGATACTGCACTTCCTTCCCGCGCTCTTTAAACGCGAGACCGTGATCGGAAAAGTACACCATTGAGAAGCTGTCGCCGCTATTGCGTAACTGATCGTACAGTTTTCGCAGCAGTTCGTCGGTCTGGGTCATCGTATAGAGATAGCAGGAGGTCTCTTTTGACTGCACAAAGGTATCATACTTCCCTTTTGTGCGGTCGCAGGCCTGCGGATGAGAGCCCATCAGATGCAGGACAATTAACTGTGGCTGAGTACGTTGCGTTGCCAGTACCTGTGATGTCATCGTTAACAGCGCTTCATCCTGAGTGTTTTTATCCGCTTCGAAATCGCCTTTTTTGAGGAACTGCACTTCATCGGCACGCTTCGCGATACTGGCGATGGCGGTGTCGTATTCGCCAATTTGCCCCTGATTAGAGAACCACCAGGTCTGGAATCCGGCACGGTTAGCCAGGGTGACAAAGTTATCCTGATACTGCGGTTTATCATCCACAACGCGATTGAGGGTCAGCCCAAGCGATTTTTGCGTTGAACCGCTGGCTGCAATGTAATCCGTGAACAGATAACCGTTCACGCTACTGGCAAACGGCGTGTTATCCCAGTGACCGCCAAATGCGCCCAGCGCATCGCGGCGCGCGCTTTCGCCAATCACCACCACATAAGTATGATACTTCGGCTTCACCGCCGTGACGGTCCAGGTGTCTTTCATGCTGGCAAGTTTCGCCATTCGCGCCTGCTCGTCAATCACCTCATTGTTATTGACGATGACGTCTTTGGCGAAGCGAAACACCGGATAACCGGTATCTTTTAATTTAAATACGCCACCCCAGGCCAGATTTTGTACCGGCGCGACAAAAAAAGCGACGACGCTGAACAGCAGGCACAGGCTGTCAAATTTATTCCAGCGCTTTTTCTCTCCACCTGGTTTACGGCGTACAGCAATCACGCCAAGCGCGAAAATGAATAGACCGACCAGGTAACTGTACCAGGGGAAAATCGTCAGGATCTCCGTTGACTCTTCCATGTTGGTCGAGTGCAGCGCCAGCAGGGTATTAAAGTTCGGCGCCCCATAAGCCTGACCAAAGGGGAAATACATCGCCGCCACCAGTGAGCAGACGCCAACCAGCAGCTTTTGTGCTTTAGGTGCGCTCCGCCAGAGCAGCAGCAAAATACAGGTAAAGGCCGCGGTATACAGCAGACTGAATGAATAGCCCAACCCCAGGTTAATCAGCAGGGACTGTAAAAAATAAAAACCAGTCCACGGGTCAAGGGCCCGGCTGCGGGCAATAAGCGTGTCTTTGAGGGTTAAATTCATATGCCACAATCGTAAAAACGCCATGTGCTTACCCTGGCGTCAAGGGTCATTACCTGCTGAGAGTGCGTGAAGAGGGAAAGAGGTCCGCATCTGCGAGCCGCAAGTTAGGCAGGGCTGCAAGAAGATAGAGCGTGTTAGTGTGAAGGTCAACGGCTAAAAGAAATTGTTTTGCGAAGGGCTTAGCAAATCCGACAAAAAGAAGGGCTATTTTGACATAAACAGCAGAGTAGCAGGCAAAAATGACAACCAGATGAAGCGGCGTGCCGCGACGCCGCGTTATTTCTCTGAGGGCTTATCCTGCCCGGGTTTGCTGTTAATCATATCGCACAGCATTGAGAGCAGCATGAGCCGGACTTTAAAGGGAGAGTGGCTAAACACGCGCATACACCTCTTGAATTCATTCATACAGACCTCCTGACATTCTGGTCCCTCGTTCCGTGAGGGATGACTGCATTACATACAGATATAGCACAGGCTATATTATATAGCTATTGCTAAAACGTTAATTTTTTGTGCCTGGGCAACTCTGGTTTACAATGGGCGTTCTCCAATTAGATGCGGTTAATGCGTCACAGGAATGAGGAAGCAGAATGAGTCGTCGCGCAGGTATGCCAACAACAAAAAAAGTGACGCAGTTAGTGAACGTTGAGGAACACGTTGAAGGGTTTCGCCAGGTCAGAGAGGCCCATCGACGTGAACTGATCGACGACTATGTTGAGTTAATTTCCGATCTGATCATTGAGGTTGGTGAGGCGCGCCAGGTGGATATGGCGGCCAGACTCGGCGTTTCTCAGCCGACGGTCGCCAAGATGTTGAAGCGTCTGGCCTCTGTCGGGTTGATCGAAATGATCCCCTGGCGTGGCGTTTTCTTGACCCCGGAAGGGGAGAAACTGGCACAGGAAAGCCGCGAACGTCACCAGATTGTGGAAAATTTCCTGTTGGTTCTGGGGGTGAGTCCGGAGATTGCCCGCCGGGATGCGGAAGGGATGGAACATCACGTCAGCCAGGAGACGCTGGAGGCTTTTCGCCACTTTACGCAACAGCACGGAACCCCTATTGAATGAACCTCCCTTTTTTACGGGCGCTGAAACGCGACCGTTTTTTTCAGTTGTTGATGGTGGTGGGTCTTGGATTAAGTGTGTGGGTACCGTTCACGCCGCGAACCTGGCCCGGCGCAATTGACTGGCACACTATCATCACTCTCAGCGGTCTGATGATGCTCACCAAAGGCGTTGAACTCAGCGGTTATTTTGATGTTCTCGGTCGCAAAATGATCCGTCGCCTGGCCACGGAGCGCCGTCTGTCGATGTTTATGGTGCTGGCGGCGGCGCTATTATCAACGTTCCTGACGAACGATGTGGCGTTGTTTATCGTCGTCCCGCTGACTATTACACTTAAGAAACTGTGTGCCATTCCGGTTAACAGGCTGATAATCTTTGAAGCCCTGGCGGTGAATGCGGGGTCGTTACTTACGCCTATCGGCAACCCACAAAACATCCTGATGTGGGGTCGCTCTGGTCTCTCCTTTATCGCCTTTATTGGTCAGATGGCACCGCTGGCTATTGTGATGATGCTGACGCTGCTGATTCTCTGCTGGTTCTGCTTTCCCAATAAACCGCTGCAATACCATACCGGCACGAGCCAGCCGGACTGGCAACCGCGGCTGGTGTGGGCCTGCCTGGGACTGTATATCATCTTTCTGACCGCGCTGGAACTTAAGCAGGAGTTAGCCGGGCTGGTGATTGTGGCGCTCGGTTTTCTGTTGCTGGCGCGCCGGGTGGTGTTGAGTGTCGACTGGACGCTGCTGCTGGTGTTTATGGCGATGTTTATTGATGTTCATTTGCTGACCCAACTGCCTGTGCTGCAGGGGGTATTAAACCACGTTGGCACGCTGTCTGAACCCGGACTGTGGCTGACCGCAATTGGCCTGTCGCAAGCGATCAGTAACGTCCCCAGCACCATCTTACTGCTGAACTATGTGCCGCCTGGCGTGCTGCTGGCCTGGGCGGTGAACGTGGGTGGTTTTGGTTTGTTGCCAGGGTCGCTGGCGAATCTGATTGCCCTGCGGATGGCGAATGACCGGCGTATCTGGTGGCGCTTCCATCTCTATTCCATCCCCATGCTGGTGTGGGCGGCGGTGTCAGGATATGCGCTGTTGCTGCTACTGCGCTGAAACAGGTGAAGCAATAAAAAAGCGGAAAATATTCAAATGCTGGTCAGTTAAGCAACATAACGAATATGTATTCATTATGTTGCTTTAAAATCCGCCCTCTGAAAAAGTAGTGGAATGGTTTCGTTCACTGCCATTCCTCTGCTTCCTGTCAGTTTCGCTGCGGTGAACGTGTAAAGGGCGTTCACCGCCACGCCCTTTACAAGGGCCATGGGGATCGATAAGGGGGCCGTGGTGGCCCCCTTATCCCGTTCACAGAATGCGAAGTAACAGAAACGACAGGTCATAAGGCGGACGTAACAACCTGCGGAGCCTAACTGACCAGCTTTTCGGTTCCGGAGACGATCAGTTCAGACGAACAGGCATACCGGAGCGGTTCTGAATCGCTTGTTCAACCACATTCTGGTCAACATCAGGCTGGCTGGTGATGTTCTGAATGCTCTTCGTCAGCGTAATCGGCACAATTTCGCCGCCTTCAAACTGGGCTTCCGTCGTCGAAAGTGGGTTATGAACCTCGATGTAGCGGCTGCCGTCTGGTTCTGTGGTCGCTTTTACCGGCTCATCAATGAACTGGACGCGGGTGCCAACAGGGACATTCTGGAACAGGAATTTGATGTCTTCGTTACGCAGACGTACACAGCCGTGGCTGACACGCAGGCCAATACCGAAGTTGGCGTTGGTGCCGTGAATCGCGTACAGGCGTCCGATATACAGCGCATACAGACCCATCGGGTTATCCGGGCCAGCCGGAACAACGGCGGGCAGCGGTTCACCTGCCGCACGATATTCAGCGTGCATTTTCGCAGTTGGGGTCCAGGTCGGGCCCGCTTTCTTACGTTCAACTTTGGTGGTCCAGTTGATTGGCGTGTCTTTACCTAACTGACCGATACCGATTGGCAGAACGATCACCGTGTTAGTGCCTTTCGGGTAGTAGTACAGACGCATTTCCGCGCTGTTAATCACGATGCCTTCGTGTACGGTGTCCGGCAGTATCAGCTGCTGAGGAATGTTCAGCACGGTGCCGCCTTTCGGCAGGAAGGTATCCACCCCCGGGTTGGCTTCCAGCATGTTGGAAAGCCCCATCTGGTATTCCGCGGCAAAATACTCCAGCGGCTGGGTGTTGCCTTCCGGGATGGTAATGACCTGGTTCTGACCGATGACACGGCTACCATCCGTTGGCAGAGGATAGGTGACAGCAGAAGCGGTACTGCAAAAGCCGACGACCGCGAGTGCTGCCGCGAAAAACGTTGTTAATTTCATGTTCATGTTATGCGAGATTCATTGCCTGGCAGGCTGTTGGGTTGAGAATTCTGTAGTGTTGGGAGCGCATTATATGTGCATTCCGGTAAACAGGGAATTCAGATGTGTACGAAATCACGTTTTTTTCCCGTCACCCCCGTGGCGTCGTTTGCCACGAGGCGCGATCTTGTTTAAGACTTGTGGCATAATAAGCGGTTTGTCACATCTTCTTTAGGATAGGTCCGTGTTAGTTTCCAGCAACGTCACCATGCAGTTCGGCAGTAAGCCGCTGTTCGAAAACATTTCCGTCAAATTTGGCGGCGGCAATCGTTACGGCCTGATTGGCGCTAACGGTAGCGGTAAATCCACCTTTATGAAAATCCTCGGCGGCGATCTTGAGCCGACGCTGGGTAACGTCTCTCTCGATCCTAACGAGCGTATCGGTAAGCTGCGCCAGGATCAGTTCGCCTTTGAAGAGTTCACTGTGCTGGACACCGTGATCATGGGGCACCTTGAACTGTGGGAAGTGAAGCAGGAGCGCGATCGCATTTACGCTTTGCCGGAGATGAGCGAAGAGGACGGCTATAAAGTGGCCGATCTGGAAGTCAAATACGGTGAGATGGACGGCTATTCCGCAGAAGCGCGTGCCGGTGAGTTGCTGCTGGGCGTCGGTATTCCGGTGGAACAACACTATGGCCCGATGAGCGAAGTTGCTCCCGGCTGGAAACTGCGTGTACTGCTGGCGCAGGCGCTGTTTTCCGACCCGGATATTTTGTTACTCGACGAACCGACCAACAACCTGGATATCGACACGATTCGCTGGCTGGAGCAAACGCTGAATGAGCGTGACAGCACCATGATCATCATTTCGCACGATCGTCACTTCCTGAACATGGTCTGTACGCACATGGCGGATCTCGACTACGGTGAGCTGCGCGTCTATCCGGGTAACTATGACGAATATATGACTGCGGCCACGCAGGCGCGCGAACGTCTGCTGGCGGACAACGCCAAGAAGAAAGCGCAGATTGCCGACCTGCAGTCCTTTGTCAGCCGCTTTAGCGCCAACGCCTCTAAATCTCGCCAGGCGACGTCCCGCGCCCGTCAGATTGATAAAATCAAACTTGAAGAGGTGAAAGCCTCCAGCCGTCAGAACCCGTTCATCCGCTTCGAACAGGATAAGAAACTGTTCCGTAATGCGCTGGAAGTGGAAGCCCTGACCAAAGGTTTTGATGAAGGCCCGCTGTTTAAAAACGTCAATCTGCTGCTGGAAGTGGGCGAGAAGCTTGCCATCCTCGGCGCGAACGGCGTGGGTAAATCTACCATGCTGAAAACGCTGGTTGGCGAACTGCAACCTGACCACGGAACGGTGAAATGGTCCGAAAACGCGCAGGTGGGTTACTACGCGCAGGATCATGAATACGAATTCGACAACGACCTGACGGTTTTCGACTGGATGAGCCAGTGGAAGCAGGAAGGTGATGACGAGCAGGCTGTGCGCAGCATCCTTGGGCGTCTGCTGTTCAGCCAGGACGACATCAAAAAACCGGCGAAGGTACTGTCGGGGGGCGAAAAGGGGCGCATGCTGTTCGGTAAGCTGATGATGCAAAAGCCCAATATTCTGGTGATGGACGAACCGACTAACCACCTTGATATGGAATCCATCGAGTCGCTGAACATGGCGCTGGAAATGTATCAGGGCACCCTGATATTCGTTTCTCACGACCGTGAGTTTGTCAGCTCGCTGGCGACCCGTGTGATTGAAATTACGCCAGAACGTGTGGTGGACTTCACCGGTAACTACGAAGATTATCTGCGTAGCAAAGGTATCGACGGCTAAAAAAAGCCCGGTGGCGCTTCGCTTACCGGGCCTACGGGTGACTTTGTAGGCCGGTAAGGCGAAGCCGCCACCCGGCAATGTTCAGAGCACCCACTCACTCCCTTCAACCCCGTTTACCCGCAGCGTACGTTTTTCCCCTGCCGGTAACGACAGTTTCAACGATTTCCACGCCGGATGATAATCACCACGCGCATTCACTTTCAGGTCAATGACCGCGCCATCACACTGCATCTCCCACTCCAGCCACAGCGCGTTACCATGCTGGTATCCCCAGGACTCGCCGTCGTCTTCAAACAGCAAGCCGGAAGAGGTGCCCACGCCTTTCACCGGGAATAATTTCAGTTCACGAATGTCGTCTTTTTCGGCGCTCACATGGGCAATACGTTCACTGAACGGCAGCCCCGCGCCAGCGCGTACCAGCAGCGGCAGTTTTTCCAGCGGCGCGTCAAGCGTGATCCACTGCCCGCCGGAGAACCATTCGTGCGTGTAAAAATCATACCAGCCGGTTTCGTTATCCGGCAGCCAGACGCGGCGCTCGCGCTGGCCCGCTTCCACCACGCTTGCCACCAGAATATCGCGACCCAGCAGGAAGTCATCACACTCCTCAAAGGTCTGCGCATCATGCTCATGATCGAGGAAAGTCGGGCGCAGCATCGGCTCATCATCAGCATGGGCCTGCCATAGCAGGGTGTACAAATAGGGCAGCAGACGATAGCGCAACTCAATCGCGCTGCGAATGGCGGGCGTCACACCCGGATACATCCACGGCTCGTTCACCGTATGGTCGTCATTCCAGGAGTGAATGGTGAAACGCGGATGCATCACGCCATTTTGTACCCAACGGACAAACAGCTCGGCGTCAGGCTTATCGCCAGAGAATCCGCCAACATCATGACCGACGTTGAATAACCCGGAAAGACTCATCCCAAGCCCCATGCGGGTGTTATAACGCAGCGTGTCCCAGTTGGTGCGGTTATCGCCACTCCATGTCTGAACGTAGCGCTGCATCCCCGCACAACCGGAGCGGGAGATAAGGTAAGGGCGTTTTTCCGGTGCGAAACGCTGCTGCGCTTCCATTGAGGCGCGCATCATCAGCAGTGGCATCACCGGACGAATATGTTTGATGGCAATGTCCTGACCAAAACCGAAACAGCGCGCTTCACCGTCCCAGACTTCAAACTCGTTGTTATCGTTCCAGGTGGAATCTATTCCCATCTCCAGCAGTTGTGTGGTGACACCGTCCTGCCACCACTGGATAGTCTGAGGGTGGGTAAAGTCGAGGTGTGACCCTTCATCATCCCAGAAACTGGAACGTTCTGGCGCATCGGTTTCAGAATCGCGAATGAACAGCCCTTTTTCTGCCACTTCGTTATAGCGGGGGTGATCCTGCAACAAGCACGGTTTGATGTTCGCAGCAAGCTTCAGTCTGGCGTCGTGGAACGCCTGGCTCATCACTTTTGGCTGTGGCACTTTGTCGTAGTTCCAGTTGAAGACATAGCGCTTACCGTTAATTGAGGTATAGCCAGACGAAAGCTGGAACGAATCACACGGAATCGCATGGGCTTCACACAGACGAATAAAGTTCATGAGCTGGTTTTGCGCATCCGGGGCATCGGTATAGTGCATAGTGGAACCACTGTAGCCGAGACTCCATTTCGGACCGAACAGCGTTTTCCCGGTCAGACGGACAAAGGCTTTAGTGACATCCAGCGCCCGTTTGCCGGTAAACAGGTAGTAATCGATATCGCCCGCTTCTGCCTGCCAGCGGCGGTAAGCGGTGTGGTAGTTGTCAATCTCGTTACCCAAATCCAGCCAGCAACTGCTCAGGTTGTCATAGAACAGGCCGTAGCTCACATCATCGCGGCGGGTGAGTGTAAAGGGGATATGTTTGTACAACGGATCGGTGCTGACTGCGTTGTAACCCATCGCGTCGAGATTACGCATCTCGTAGCGTTTCCCGTTACGCTGCAAATCGCCTGCTTTCTCGCCCAGACCATAGAAGCGTTCGTCTTTACGGCGGCTCAGATAGTGCGCCACACCGTCGCCGTGGGCGTTGATCAGATAGGCGCTGGTGGCGCGGTCATTTACCAGCGGCTGCCACTCGCCAGCATCGTTTCGATACTCCCATTCCAGCCACAGCGGTTGATGAACCGTGACGCGCAACTGGTGGGTTGATACCGTCACACCCGCATCCTGTTGCGTAAGCGTCCAGGTCGGGCAGCTAAAACCGCTGAGATCGTCGCGGCGGCGGCCTTCCCACGGCACATCTTTTTCAGGGGCGATGCTCCAGGTCCGGTCCAGCGCCAGTTCGCCTTTACGCTTGATTAACACGCGAAACAGGTTCTCTTCCAGTACGTACAGGCAGAGACGGTGTTGCTTATCCACCACCAGTTCAAGGTGAGTGGCCGATTGTTTATCCAGGGTCCAGTTTTTCAAGGTTTTCATCGTTACTACATCCACTATCAGGCGCGCTTGGCGCGACGTTCAGCAATAAATGCCACCAGGAAGACAGCGCCAATCAGGTCAAAGAAGCCCATGGCGATAAACAGCGGGTTGAAGCCGATCTTGTCGGCGGTCACCCCGATAATCAGTGAAAACAGGAAGCTTGCGATCCATGCCGCTGAACCGCGCATACCGTTAACCGTCGCCATCTGGCCTTTATCGAAAGACTCCACCACCAGGGCGCTCAACATGCAGGAGATGATCTGGTGACCGAAGCCGCCGATGGAGATCATCGCAATTGCAACATAGGGGTTATTGGTAAAGGCCATTACCGCCAGGGAAAGCATCAGGAAAGCGCCGCTGACAGAGGAGGCGACAATTGAGTTCACCCGGGTGCAGCCAAAGAGACGAACGTAGAGTTTGGTCAGATAGCCGCTGGCGACGCTGCCGAGGTCTGCGGCCAGAAACGGCAGCCAGGCGAACAGGGCGATCTGCTTGAGATCCATTCCATAGGTTTTGGACAGGTACAGCGGCACCCAGAAGCTCATGACAGCCCAGGCCGGTTCAGCCATAAAGGCGGGGATCGCGATCCCGTAGAAACGTTTATTTTTCGCTACGGTGCCGAGCGCTTTCAGGAAGGGCAACTTCACCGCGGGAGCTTCGTTGTCCTGCTGGATAAATGCCAGTTCTTCTTTGCTCAGGTTTGGATGCTTATCCGGGTTATGGTAGAACATCCACCACAACACCACCCACAGCAGCGCAAGGAAGCCGGTGAACATGAACGCACCCTGCCAGCCGAAAGAGGCATGAGCAAAGTAAATAATAGGCGGCGCGAGCATGGCGCCGATGGAAAAGCCCACGCCAGCCCAGCCCGCGGCAACCGGGCGTTCCGATTTCGGGAACCATTCGCCGATCGTTTTGGCATTAGCTGGCGTGGCGGCGGCTTCAGACGCGCCCATGCCAAAACGTAACAACGCCATGTGTAGCCAACTCCCGGCACCCGCATGAGCGATGCAGGCCACGGCCCACAGCGTGGCGCAGATCAGGAAGCCAAGCTTCAGGCCGATCACGTCGATCAGCCAGCCGCAGATTGGCTGGAAAAGGGTGTAAGCAAGCTGGAACGCACCGACGATCCAGGAATATTGCTCAGTGGTAATGCCGAGTTCGGTTTTCAGTTCTGGCGCAAGGATCCCCAGAGAGTTGCGCGTAATGTAGTTAACGGTCACGCCCAGTAAGAAAAGCACCAGTATCCACCAGCGCAAATTTTTCACGACCCGGCGCGTTTTGCTGACCGCCATCTCATTGTTTATGCCTTGGCTCATAGAATTCTCCACAAGACGGTTTGTAGGGGGAGCACTCACTCAATCCGTGAGTTGTCATACAGGTTTTTTATTTGTTTGATAACTATTTGTTTTTCAATCTTCATGTCTGATAACTAGTATGGAAGTTGTCAGGCCAATTTAGAGTAGGGCAGAAAAAGAGCTGGCAATAGCGCAATTTATGCAAGTTTTTTCATGATTGTTCGTTTTGGTGTATTTTTACCTGTATAACGCCAGTAATATTGGGGGTTAAGACTTATGAAAATTCTTTCATTTTCAAAAAGGAGGTAGATCACAAAATGGATAAAAAGCTTAAAATCGCGGAAATTGCCTCCCGCAGCGGCCTGTCAGCCAGTACTGTTTCGCGGGTATTGGCCGGAAAAGCCAATACCAGTGAAAAGGCCCGGCAGAAGGTACTGGCCTGTGCCCGTGAACTGGGCGTAATGGACGGGATGGCGGCCGGGCGTATGCTGCTGAACAGTCTGATTGTTTTTGCGCCGCAGCGGGCGTTTGATGAACGTTCCGACATCTTCTACTACCGGGTGATCCAGAGTCTGAACAAGGCGCTTTCCCCCCATGAAGTGCGGCTGCGCTACTGCGCGCTGGAAGAAAATGACAGCGATGCCAACCTGTTTCTGGCGCGGATGAATGAAGCGGAAACCCAGGCCGCAATCCTGCTGGGGATTGACGATCCTCATATTCACGATCTGGCGGCAGATTTTGCCAAACCTTGTGTGTTGATTAATTGTCTTGACGAGCGCATGCGCTTGCCTTCCATCGCTCCGGATCATCGTCTGATAGGCCAGTTTGCCGCGCGCTATCTGTTTGATATGGGGCACCGGGCGGTGGTGAATGTGATGTGCCTGCGGCGCTACACGATGGAACTGCGACTGGCGGGCATTCGCGAGGCATGGAAAAACCATAATCTGCGTTTTCAGGACGGTCGGGATCTGATCACCGTCCCGAGTTTTAGCGCCAAAGAGACAGACGAAAGGGTCAGCGCCTGGCTGGAGGAGCAGGGTGAAAAGCCCTTACCCACCGCGTTTCTGGTCGGCGGCGACTTTATGGCAGCAGGAACCATCAGCGCGCTACAACGGCGTGGGTTGCGGGTGCCGCAGGATGTCTCGGTGATGAGCATTGACGGGTTTAATCTGGCCGCCATTCAGGATGTGCCCTTAACTGCAGTGCATGTGCCGCGTGATGAACTGGGAACGGAAGCAGTGCAGATGTTGCAACAACGGTTGATTCGCCCGGAAGCCCCTTGTGGATCGTTACTTTTACACGGACAACTGGCGGTACGTGAATCCGTACGGCGGATACGTCCAGGCACCAGACGCACCGCCGTCGAACGGGAAGGGCTGTATGACCGTTAAATCATTCCCAGGGCGCGTTTGCCGTGGATGTTTAAATCGTCCAGCGTGAAGCGTCCTTCCCAGTGCATTTCATAGTTTTCACGCGGGAAATCCCCGGGTGATGCGCCGGTTTCCAGCGCGGCTTTCACCTTCTGCGCATAGGCCAGATTCTTCTCGCACAGCGGGGCCGCAGGAATGTACATCACATTTCCCCAGCCCTGCTGGTTTTCAACCGGCGCGACGGAGTGAATCACATCGCAATGCCACCAGACAGAATCGCCCGCTTCAAGCGCCGGAATGCTTGTTAACGCTTCGATTAACAGCGGATGCCATTTTTCGGAAACCGGCAGCACGCGGCCCGGCGCCACCCCGCATAATTCATCGTCAGGAACGTCATCAAGCAGGGGACGTAACAGCACATACGCCATCGCTTCCGGAAGAGGGACGACATGCAGTAAGCCCTGACCGGGCAGCATGTCGGACAGCGCGGTCCAGCCCTGGAACGTGCGAAAGACGGAGCATTTAGTGGTGTTATCCACCGTATACTCTTCCACCTCTGTACGATGCGCTGCCTGCCACGGATCGTATTTCGCCAGATTGCCGTCAAACACGTGGGCGAAGACGCGCTGATAGGCCGGGAGCAACCAGCGCTCCAGCGCGCCGGAGTCAGTGTGCGCCCCCAGTCCCTTCGACGTTGTACCCGGCGGACGGCGGCGGATACGATCCGGATAGATCACGCTCACATCCGGGTTGAACCACTGTTTACCTTCACTTTCAAACGTCCACAGACGATTGAGAAATGATTGCACGTTTGCCATCTCTTCGCTCTGACGCGCCTGCATTTGCGCCTGCGACCAGTAGATGGGATAGATTTCCGGGCGGGAGGCGGTAAGCGTGCCAAAAAAGTTATCGCCCGGCCCTTTGTACACCTCGTCAAAATGGTTGCGATCGAGGTAATCGAGCATCGATTGATCCCACGCCAGCGCCTGTTCACGAGGGAAGTGACCTTTGATGACCGCACAACCGCGACGTTTAATCAGTTCGCGCTGCTGTTCGGTGATTAGGCCGGTTTTGATATCGTCATACGCCAGCTCAGGCCATACGGGGGCGCCCTGGGCATTGAGCGCATTGATTTCCGCCACGCGGGTGGCGATGGCGTCACTAAGCTGATTAACGATTTGCCGGACATCGCCGAGTTGCGCCCGCAGCGCTTGCTTCATCTGCCGGATCGCCGCTTTATGATCGGCAGGTAATGTGTCGCTTGTAAAGGTAAGAGCCATAACCACCTCATGTAACTTTCACTCGAAACTTATTTTAATTACATATGACAATATAGGTTATAAAAAAGTTAATGCAAGTTTAGAAACTTGAGCTGTAGCGCAGGATGAGAAAGAAAACAGAACCGGGACAGGACATCCCGGTTTTTAACATCAGACGTTGAAGGGGGCAGTGTTATCCAGAACGGCCTGAATCACGTTCAGCGCGCCCTGGTGATTGTTGTCATCCGTCTGGTAACGAGAAATCGCTTTGATACTGTCGGCGGCATTGGCCATCGCGAAAGCGTAGTGCGCCATTTTCAGCATTTCCGCATCGTTGTCGCTGTCGCCAATCGCCACCACGTTCTTTGGCGACAGGTTCCAGCGTTTCAGCAGACGGCAGATGCCGTTGGCTTTGTGCAGACCCGGTATGATCAGATCAATAAAGCCAAAGCCGCTGGTTACCGGTTTCACAATACCGTCCAGCGCGATATGTAAATGATCGATAACCAACGGGATTTGCTGGTCCGGCAGATTCAGCGAGAACTTAAACAGCACATCGTCGATGTCGTGATAGTCCTTAACCGGCTGAAGGCGGTGATAGTGTTTTGCCATCAGCGCGACAAACGCTTCCGGCGCGTTTTCACTCACATAGGCGCTGTGCAGGCCGCACGCCACAAAGTTGAGCTGTTTGTCTTTCAGTAGCTCGCCCATCACCACCTGTGATTCATGGCGAGTCAGTTCGCCGTGAAAGAGCTGCTTGCCATGCTCAAACACCAGCGCGCCGTTTTCGGCCACAAAAGAGATCTCGTCTTTGAGTTCGGGGAAGAAAGAGATGAGCTGGAAATACTGATTGCCGCTGGCGACCACAAACTCAATGTCGCGCTTTTTCAGCTCCTGATACTGCGCCAGAAAACGTGCTTTATCGTACTTTTTGGCGTCGTCGAGAAAAGTTCCGTCCATGTCGGTGACGATAACTTTAACGGTCATACACTGCGCTCCTGAAGGTTACTGCAAACAGTAACATTCTAATAACAATGTGACCTGAAGCACAAATTTATTTCGAATGAAAGCGGTGGAGGGGGATGTGTAGGCCGGATAAGACGCATAAGCGTCTTAGCCGCCCTACGGGGGCACATTACAACATATGTTCAGTACGGGCGATAATATCGTCCTGGGCGTCCGGTGACAGCGCGGTGAAGAAAGCGGAGTAACCGGCTACACGGACCACCAGATCACGATACTGATCCGGATGTTTTTTCGCCTCCAGCAACGTTTCGCGCGACACGATGTTGTACTGGATGTGCCAGCCTTTATGCACCTCGAAGAAGGTGCGCAGCAGGATCATCAGCTTCTGTTTATCAGACTCATTCTCCAGCGTTGCCGGGTTGAGCTTTTGGTTCAACAGTACGCCGCCCAGAATCGAACCGGTAGGCAGTTTGCCGACTGAGCCAATGACGGCCGTAGGGCCAAGATGATCGGTGCCGGAAGCCGGGCTTGCCCCTTCCGCCAGCGGCGTATGCGCTTTACGGCCGTCAGGGGTGGCCATTGTTGCGGCGCCGAACGGTACGTTAGCCGAGATAGACGAGGTTCCCGCGTAGTAATTGCCGCCCACCGGACCGCGTCCGTAGCGTGGGTTATGGTACTGTTTCAGTTCATCAATGTAGGTCTGGTATGCACGCGCCAGCAGGGTGTCGACGCTGTCATCGTCGTTGCCATACTTTGGCGCGCCGTTGATTAAGCGCTGACGTAACTGTTCGTGCGTCAGACCGTCAAAATCGTCTGCCAGCGCGGCGGCCAGTTGTTGTTGACCGATAACGCCCTGTTCAAAGACCAGCTTTTTCACGGCTGCGAGGCTATTGCCGAGGTTGGCGATGCCCACCTGCAGACCCGAAACCCAGTCATACTTCGCGCCGCCTTGCTTGATGCTTTTTGCCCGTTCAATACAGTCATCGACCAGCGCCGAGCAGAGAATGTCATGCACGTTCTCTTCCAGCATGGTGTCGACCACATACTCAATTTCAATCGATTTACGGGTGTAGTAGCGAATCTGGTTATCCCATGCCGCCATGACTTCATCAAAGTTGCTGAAATTCCCTGCGGAGAGCGCTTTTTCCTGCGGCAGGAACACTTTCCCGCTGGTGGCGTCACGACCGCCTTCCAGTGCAGCCAGCATCACGCGGGCAAAGTTGATAAAACTCATACCGGTACAGCGGTAGCCCCACTTACCGCCCACAGCGGTTTCGATGCAGCCGATCGCTGCATAATCGTAGGCGTCCTGTGGTTCAATGCCGAGCTTAATGAATTCAGGAATCACAATTTCATCGTTATTGAAGGCTGGCATGCCAAAGCCGCAGCGAATGACCTGCACACAGGCGTCGAGGAAATCGTTACTCATTCCCGCATGATAACGCACGCTCAGATTAGGCTGGGTGGAACGCAGACGACCGCAGGACTCAAGAATCGCATAAGAGAGAGGATTGACCGCATCCATCGCCTGACCGTTGACCAGGTTTTGCCCGCCAATGGTGACGTTCTGATATAGCGGGCTACCCGCTGACGCCTTGGAGTGCGAGCCGGAGCGGATTTTGTTCACTTCCAGCAGCTTCAGCCAGCAGCTATGCAGCAGTTCAATGGCGTGTTCACGATCCAGCGTCTGGTTCAGTTCGACATCACGGCGGTAGAACGGATAAAGATACTGGTCCATACGACCGAACGAGACCGAGTGACCGTTGGACTCAATTTGTAAAATCAACTGGATGAAATAGCACAATTGCAGCGCCTGCCAGAAGGTTTGCGGCGGCTGATGCGCGATAACTTCGCAGTTTTCCACCATTGCCAGCAGTTCGTCGCGGCGATGTTCACGGGTTTCTGTCTCTGCCATCTTACGAGCCAGTTCAGCGAAACGCAGAATGTGCTCGCTGACAGCCACCAGCACGATATCAATCGCTTTCAGAAACTGTTCGCCATGCAGGTCGTCAAGAACGGTCAGGTTGATGCGTGAACGACGCTCTGCCACTTTTTCCCGCAGGCCGTCAATGCCTTTTTCCAGCAGCAGCGGGAAATTCACCGCCAGGTGTGCGTCACCGGAGGTCATATTACCTTCGGCTTTAATAATCCCGGTTTCCAGCAATCCTTTTTGCTCATCGGTAAACATGCCGTAGCAGCGATCCTGCACGGTCTGACCGCGCCACCACGGACACACTGCGTGCAGGACGCGTTTATTGTCTTCGCTAACGGCAAAACCCGCACCCGGTCGGTCTGCCAGGTCATCGATCTCTTTTTCAATCCACGAAACGGTATATTCCGGGAAAATAGGCGCGGCGCGGACTTCGCTCGCCTGGTTGCCGATGATCAGTTCATCGTGCTTGATCCAGATAGTTCGCTTCGCCAGATGGTGTGCCAGCGCCAGGGCGCGGCGTACCGGAATGGGTTTGTCCAGATGCTGCTGGTACATTTCGGTGTAATGCTGCGCACGTTCGGTACAAACCGGTGGTTTGACAATATGTACCAGCGCGGTTTTATGCGCTTTAATGCGGTCGCTGAGCGTATCCAGTTTCAGTTGGGTCATGGAATTATCCTCGTAAAGTCGCGGTCAAACCTTTCGAGCAGGCGTACTGCTGCGCGAAGGCAAGCAGTTCCGGGGCATCCAGCGGTTTATCCGGCGCGTTGTAGGGTTGGTTAAGTAAATGGTATTTATTGATGCCCAGCGTGTGGTAGGGCAGAAAGTGAATCTCATGGACACGCAGTTCATCGGCGGCAAAATCGGTAATGGCCTGAATATCCTCTTCACTGGCGTTAAAGCCCTGAATCAGCGGGACGCGGATGATGATCTGCTTCCCTGCCGACGCGAGTTTTTTCAGGTTATCGAGCACGCGTGACGCACTGCCATCTGTCCATTGCTTAAACGGCGCATCGGCGACATGTTTTAAATCCGCCAGGAACAGATCAATATAAGGCAGAGACGGTTCAATGTATTTCCATGGTACGTGCAGACAGGTTTCTACCGCCGTGTGAACGCCGGCCTCATGGCTGGCTTTGAATAACGCAGCGGCCAGTTCCGGTTGCATAAACGGTTCGCCGCCGGAAAGCGTCATACCACCGCCGCTGCGGTCATAGAAAGGTTTATCGCGCAGAACTGTGGTCATAATGTCCTCCACGCTTCTGGCTTCACCGCAGACGGTTAACGCCTGGGTCGGGCAACAGTCGGTCAGGCGGGCAACGTGATCGTCCGTCAGTTTTTCGCGATGAATGAGGAGACCGTTCAGTGCGCGTTCGATGACGTCAGGCGCAGCCTGTGCGCAAAGCTCACAGCCTTCCAGGCATAAGCGCGCATCAAACATCAGATCCTGTGTGCGCGCCCGGCTTTCCGGATTCTGACACCAGCGACAGCCCAGGGAGCAGCCTTTCAGGAAGACGACGGTGCGAATGCCCGGGCCATCATGTGTGGAGTAGCGCTGAATATTGAAAATCATAAACGGCCTCATTTGTTTCGTATAAAGATTAAATAACTTTCGAATGAAAGTTATGTTGATGTGCGTCAACTAACAGAGCGGTTTAGCCGTGATATCTTTCATTCATGCAAACTATTCATTGAGGAATGACTATGGAACTCTATCTCGATACCTCCGATGTCGAGGCCGTGAAGAGGCTGGCGCGGATTTTTCCGCTGGCGGGCGTGACCACTAACCCGAGCATTGTGGCGGCAGGTAAAAAACCACTGGACGTTTTACTGCCTGAACTCCATGACGCGATGGGCGGGCAGGGGCGTTTATTCGCACAGGTGATGGCGACCACCGCGGAAGGAATGGTGAACGATGCACATAAACTGCGCGGCATTATTGCCGACATCGTGGTGAAAGTGCCGGTCACCGCGGAAGGCCTGGCGGCAATCAAGATGCTGAAGGCAGAAGGTATCCCGACGCTGGGAACGGCGGTTTATGGCGCCGCACAGGGCTTATTGTCGGCGCTGGCGGGAGCGGAGTATGTTGCGCCTTACGTGAACCGCGTAGATGCCCAGGGTGGCGATGGCATTCAGACCGTCACCGATTTGCAGAATTTACTGAAGATGCATGCACCGCATGCGAAAGTGCTGGCGGCAAGCTTTAAAACTCCGCGTCAGGCGCTGGATTGTCTGCTGGCGGGTTGCGAATCCATCACCTTACCGCTCGACGTCGCACAGCAGTTGATTAGCTCTCCGGCGGTGGACGCGGCGGTGGCAAAGTTTGAGCACGACTGGCAGAGTGCCTTTGGGCGAACCTCTCTCTGATCGGCTCCAGCTGTAGGCCGGATAAGGCAAAGCCGTCATCCGGCAATTCGCGCCGTCATTGCCTGATGGCGCTACGCTTATCAGGCCTGGAATCTCATCAGGATGATACTTTCCCGCACACCTCGCAGCCAGAATGCCGCATGAGTTTCATTTCGCGGAACTGGCAGGTCATCGCATCGTACATCACGATTTTTCCCGCGGCTGGCTGACCATACTGCGCCAGCAGTTTAATTGCCTCCATCGCCTGTAGCGACCCAATCACGCCGATCAGCGGCGCCATTACTCCCGCCTCCACGCAGGTTAAGGCGTTTTCGCCAAACAGCCGACTCAGACAGCGATAGCAGGGCTCACCGTCCTGATAAGTGAAAACAGTAATCTGGCCCTCCATACGAATGGCCGCACCGGAAATCAGCGGCACTTTTGCCGCATAACAACCGGCGTTGAGCTGATTACGAATGGCGACGTTGTCCGTGCAGTCCAGCACCAGATGGTGTTCGGCGATGAGCGACCGGATAGCCGGCTCCTCCAGCAGCGCATTAACCGGTTTAATGGCGATATGCGGATTAATACGGCGTAGCGCTTCACAGGCTGAATCCACTTTCGCCTGACCGATAGTCGCATCGCTGTGCAGCGTCTGGCGCTGCAGGTTAGACAGCGACACGGTATCGAAATCCAGCAGCGTCAGGTAACCAACACCGGCGCTGGCGAGATACTGCGAGGCCGCACAGCCCAGTCCGCCCAGGCCGACAATTAACACCTTCGCCGCTTTCAGCGCCTCCTGGCCGTCAAAGTCAAAGCCGCGCAGAATAATTTGCCGATTGTAGCGCAGCATCTCCTGATCGCTGAGTTCCGCCATCAGAGTCCTCCGAACAGCGCGTTAAAGGGTTCGACTTCCACCCATTCGCCCACCTCAACATTACCGCGATCGCACTCCAGCACGATAAAGCAGTTCCCGAGGCTGAATGAGCTAAAGATATGTGAGCCCTGATGCCCCGTGCTGCTCACTTCGAGCTCGCCGTTAGCGGTGCGTTGCAATACGCCGCGCTGGAAGTCGAGACGGCCTGGCGTTTTTTTCAGGCGCGATGCGGCGCGTACTCGCTGGCGTGGCGGTAAACCACAGGCACTGTTACCACTCAGTTTCGCCAGCAGCGGCTGAACCAACTGGTAGAACGTCAGGGCCGCGGAAACCGGGTTACCCGGCAGCCCGCAGAACCAACTGTTGCTCAGCTTCCCGAACGCGAATGGTTTACCCGGCTTGATGGCCAGCTTCCAGAACGCGATTTCGCCCAACTCTTCGAGAATGGTTTTGGTGTAATCTGCTTCACCTACCGACACGCCGCCGGAGCTTATCACCACGTCCGCCTGGCTGTCGGCTTCAACAAACGCCGTGCGCAGGGCGTTCGGATCGTCACGAATAATGCCTAAATTGATAACGTCACACCCCAACTGTTGTAGCATCAGATGCACGGCCAGGCGGTTGGTATCATAAATCTGACCGTCACCAAGCGGTTGACCGGGCAATTGTAGTTCATCCCCGGTCGAGAACAGCGCAACGCGAACTTTGCGCACTACCTGCACATCGGCAATGCCGAGAGACGCCAGCACCGGTAATTCAGCCGTGGTCAGACGCGTGCCTGCGGGGAATACCACTGCATTTTCGCTGATATCTTCACCGCGGCGGCGGATATTTTGCCCGGCGCGCACGTCAGCGGTGAAGCGAACGCCTGAGTCAGTCTGTTCCGTTTGCTCCTGCATCACGACCGCGTCACAGCCCGCCGGAACCGGCGCGCCGGTCATAATGCGCAGGCAGGTTCCCGCAGCCCATTCTCCCTGAAAGGGCTGTCCGGCGAATGCTTTACCGGCGACCGGCAGCGGTTGCCCGGCGGCGAGATCGTCCATACGCACCGCGTAACCGTCCATCGCCGAGTTATCGAACCCCGGAACATCCAACGGCGAGACCACGTCGCTTGCCAGAATACGGCCAAAACACTGAACCAGTGGCAGCGTCTCTACGGCGGTAAGTGGGGTAACACGCGATAACATTTCGGTGAGGGCCGTTTCCAGCGGCATCAGTCCGGCGGTAAATTCCATGAAAACACTCCTGCGGGGCAAAATCGAATCCGTCTATTATGTCAGAAAATGGCAGGGGACTGTATGCCACCTCGGACTCAGGAACAAGGCGAATGCTTTACATGCTAATCACATCTTTCTATATTCAAAAATCGAATCAATAACTCTACATAATTCTGATATTTGTAGAAGATGGATAACACACATGGGCAAAGCAGTTATTGCAATTCACGGTGGCGCCGGGGCGATAACCCGGGCGCAGATGAGCCAGGAGCTGGAGTTACGCTATATCCAGGCGCTTTCAGATATTGTTGAAGCCGGACAAAAGATGCTGGAAGCGGGTGAAAGTGCGCTGGATGTCGTGACGGAAGCCGTGCGGTTGCTTGAGGAGTGTCCGCTGTTTAATGCCGGGATTGGCGCCGTCTATACCCGCGACGAAACCCATGAACTGGATGCCTGCGTGATGGATGGCAACACCCTGATGGCCGGGGCGGTGGCGGGTGTTAGTCATCTGCGTAATCCGGTACTCGCCGCACGGCTGGTCATGGAACGCAGTCCGCATGTGATGATGATCGGTGCCGGCGCTGAAAAATTCGCCGCCGCACAGGGGATGGAACTTGTCTCGCCAGACCTTTTTTCCACACCTGAACGTTTTGAGCAGTTACTGGCAGCGCGTGAGAACGGTGAAACGGTGCTGGATCACAGCGGCGCACCGCTGGATGAAGGTAAGAAGATGGGAACCGTTGGCGCGGTGGCGCTGGATGTGGATGGCAATCTGGCGGCAGCGACGTCAACGGGTGGAATGACCAATAAACTTCCCGGCCGCGTCGGTGACAGCCCGCTGGTGGGGGCAGGCTGCTATGCCAATAATGCCAGCGTGGCGGTCTCCTGTACCGGTACCGGTGAAGTCTTTATCCGGACGCTGGCGGCCTATGATATTGCCGCCTTGATGGACTACGGCGGTCTGAGCCTGTCGGAAGCGTGCGAACGGGTAGTGATGGAAAAATTGCCGGCGTTAGGCGGCAGCGGTGGACTGATTGCCGTCGATCATGAGGGCAATGTCGCTTTGCCATTTAACAGTGAAGGGATGTATCGCGCCTGGGGTTATGCCGGAGATACACCCACGACCGGGATCTACCGGGAAGAAGGGGGCAGCGTTGCCACACAGTGACGAGCTTGACGTCAGCGATGTGCTGGCTGTCAGCAATCTGAATATCGCTTTTCAGCAGGATGGGCAGCGTACTGAGGCGGTGCGGAATCTGTCGTTTCGTCTCCGGCGTGGAGAAACGCTGGCGATTGTTGGCGAATCCGGCTCAGGAAAATCGGTGACCGCGCTGTCGCTGATGCGATTGCTTGAACCGTCGGGCGGTGAGGTTCAGTGCGATCAGATGCTGCTGCGTCGGCGTAACCGCGAAGTGATTGAACTGGGCGAACAGCGCACCGCACAGCTTCAGCGGATACGTGGCGCGGATATCGCCATGATTTTCCAGGAGCCCATGACCTCACTGAATCCGGTCTTTACCGTAGGAGAGCAAATTGCCGAGTCCATTCGCCTGCATCAGGGGGCGGGACGCGAAGAGGCCATGAAAGAAGCCAGACGGATGCTCGATCAGGTGCGGATCCCGGAGGCAAAAGCGATTCTTTCGCGTTATCCCCACCAGCTTTCCGGCGGGATGCGCCAGCGCGTAATGATTGCGATGGCGCTCTCCTGCCGTCCGGCGGTGCTGATTGCCGATGAGCCAACGACCGCGCTGGATGTCACGGTTCAGGCGCAGATCCTGCAACTGATCAAAGTCCTGCAACAAGAGATGTCGATGGGGGTGATTTTCATCACTCACGATATGGGCGTGGTGGCGGATGTCGCCGACCGCGTACTGGTGATGTATCAGGGCGAAGGCGTTGAAACGGGCAGCGTTGAACAGATCTTCCGCGCGCCACAACATCCTTATACGCAATCGTTGTTGGCTGCCGTACCGCAACTGGGGTCGATGAAAGGTCTGGCGTATCCGCGCCGTTTTTCGCGGAACTCACTGAACGAGTCGGAAAAATGTGAACGTCCGACCGAACAAAATACGGTGGTTGAGGGGGAACCCATTTTAAAGGTGCGTAACCTGGTCACCCGTTTCCCATTGCGCAGCGGCATTCTGAACCGTGTGACGCGCGAAGTTCACGCGGTAGAAAATGTCAGTTTTGATCTCTGGCCCGGTGAGACGTTATCGCTGGTTGGCGAGTCGGGCTGCGGTAAATCCACCACCGGACGCGCGTTGCTGCGGCTGGTGGCGTCGCAATCCGGTGAGATTACCTTTAACGGGCAGCGAATTGATACGCTGTCAGACAGCCAGTTACAGCCCTTGCGCCGCGATATTCAGTTTATTTTCCAGGATCCTTACGCTTCGCTGGATCCGCGGCAAACCGTTGGCTACTCCATTATGGAACCGCTGCGCGTGCACCGGCTTTTAGAGGGGAAGGCTGCGGCTGAACGCGTGTCGTGGCTGCTGGAGCGCGTTGGCCTGCGTCCTGAACACGCGTGGCGCTATCCGCACGAGTTTTCAGGCGGGCAGCGCCAGCGAATCTGTATTGCACGCGCACTGGCGCTGAACCCAAAAGTGATCATTGCCGACGAGTCGGTCTCTGCGCTGGATGTGTCGATTCGTGGACAGATAATCAATTTGCTGCTCGATTTACAGCGTGATCTGGGCATTGCCTGGCTGTTTATCTCGCATGATATGGCGGTGGTCGAGCGTATCAGCCATCGGGTAGCGGTGATGCACATGGGGCAGATTGTTGAGATTGGTCCCCGCGCCGCGCTGTTTGAAAATCCTCAGCATCCGTACACCCGCAAGTTAATGTCTGCGGTTCCGGTTGCGGATCCCGGCTATCGTCGTCCGCAGCGGGTACTGCTGTCGGACGATCTGCCCAGCAATATTTATCGGCGTGGTGAAGCGCCTGCACCTGTTTCATTACAGCTCGTCGGACCCGGGCACTACGTCGCGCGTCCGCAACAACAAAATGCGCTCATGCGCTTATAACATTCAGACAGGGTTCAGGAGAAAAATGATGACAAGAACAGAAGCCCGACATTGGCTGTTGGCAGTAGGCGCGACGACCATACTGGCCGCGTCACCGGCGTTTGCAGCAAAAGATCTGGTGGTGGCCGTCGGATCCAATTTCACCACGCTCGATCCTTACGATGCGAATGACACCCTGTCACAGCAGGTGGCGAAGTCGTTTTATCAGGGACTTTTCGGTCTTGATAAAGAGATGAAGCTGCAAAACGTGCTGGCGGAAAGCTACACCGTCTCGGATGATGGGCTGGTGTATACCCTCAAACTGCGTCAGGGGGTGAAGTTTCAGGATGGGACTGACTTCAACGCGGACGCGGTGAAAATCAACCTCGATCGGGCCAGCAATCCGGACAACAGCCTTAAACGCTATAACCTGTATAAAAACATCGCCAAAACGGAAGCGGTGGATCCGGCAACGGTAAAAATCACCCTGAAACAGCCGTTCTCGGCGTTTATCAATATTCTGGCGCACCCGGCGACGGCGATGATCTCACCGGCGGCGCTGGCGAAATATGGCAAAGAAATCGGCTTTCACCCGGTTGGTACTGGCCCATACACGCTGGATACCTGGAATCAAACGGATTTTGTGAAGGTGAAGAAATTTGCCGGCTACTGGCAGCCGGGATTACCGAAGCTGGACTCCATCACCTGGCGTCCGGTCACCGATAACAACACCCGTGCGGCGATGCTGCAAACCGGTGAAGCGCAGTTTGCTTTCCCCATTCCTTACGAACAGGCGGCGCTGCTGGAGAAAAACAAAAATCTGCAGCTGGTCGCCAGCCCGTCAATCATGCAGCGCTATATCAGTATGAATGTGACGCAAAAACCGTTCGACAATCCGAAGGTCCGTGAGGCGCTCAACTACGCGATCAACCGCCAGGCGCTGGTGAAAGTGGCATTTGCCGGCTACGCAACGCCCGCAACCGGCGTGGTTCCTCCAGCCATTGCTTACGCGCAAAGCTACACGCCCTGGCCTTACAATCCGGCGAAAGCCCGCGAACTGCTGAAAGAAGCTGGCTACCCGAACGGTTTTAATACCACGCTGTGGTCATCGCACAATCACAGCACCGCCCAGAAAGTATTGCAGTTTACCCAACAGCAACTGGCGCAGGTGGGTGTTAAAGTTCAGGTGACGGCGATGGACGCCGGGCAACGCGCCTCAGAAGTTGAGGGGAAAGGGCAGAAAGAGAGCGGTGTGAGAATGTTCTACACCGGCTGGTCGGCCTCGACGGGCGAAGCGGACTGGGCGCTGTCGCCGCTGTTTGCCTCACAGAACTGGCCGCCGACGCTGTTTAATACGGCGTTTTACAGCAACAAACAGGTTGATGCCGATCTCTCTGCTGCCCTGAAAACCACCGATCCGAAGGAAAAAGCGCGGTTATACAAAGAGGTGCAGGATACCCTTTGGAAAGAGTCGCCGTGGATCCCGCTGGTGGTAGAGAAACTGGTCTCGGCGCACAGTAATAAGCTGACCGGATTTTGGATTATGCCAGACACCGGATTCAGCTTCGACGATGCCGACTTGAAGTAAGCAAAGGAACCTGATGCTTAACTATGTCCTTAAGCGCCTGCTGGGGTTGATTCCCACCCTGTTTATTGTGGCCGTGCTGGTATTTCTATTTGTTCACCTGTTGCCAGGCGATCCGGCGCGACTGATTGCCGGGCCGGAAGCCGACGCGCAGGTGATTGAACTGGTTCGCCAGCACCTCGGTCTTGATCGGCCGCTGCACGTCCAGTTCTGGCATTACATGACCAACGTATTGCAGGGGGATTTTGGCCTGTCGATGGTTTCCCGGCGACCGGTCTCAGAGGAGATCGCCAGCCGGTTTATGCCCACGCTATGGCTGACCCTGACCAGCATGGTCTGGGCCGTTCTGTTCGGGATGGCGGCGGGGATTGTGGCGGCGGTATGGCGAAACCGCTGGCCGGACCGTCTCTGCATGACGCTTGCGGTCACCGGGATCTCTTTTCCGGCGTTCGCCCTGGGCATGCTGTTAATGCAGATCTTCTCCGTGGAATTAGGTTGGTTGCCCACCGTCGGAGCGGATAGCTGGCAGCACTACATTTTGCCATCTGTTACCCTGGGGGCGGCGGTGGCCTCGGTAATGGCGCGCTTCACGCGCGCTTCTTTCGTTGATGTCCTGAGCGAAGATTACATGCGCACCGCCCGGGCGAAAGGGGTCAGTGAAACGTGGGTGGTGCTCAAGCACGGCCTGCGCAACGCGATGATCCCGGTTGTCACCATGATGGGATTACAGTTCGGCTTTTTGCTCGGCGGTTCTATCGTCGTGGAGAAGGTGTTTAACTGGCCCGGATTGGGGCGTCTGCTGGTGGACTCCGTCGAGATGCGTGACTATCCGGTGATTCAGGCAGAAGTCCTGCTGTTCTCGCTGGAATTTATACTTATCAACTTAGTGGTGGATGTATTGTATGCCGCCATTAACCCGGCTATCAGGTACAAGTAAGGATGCGATTGTTCAACTGGCGCCGTCAGGCGATTTTAGATGCCATGCCGATGGTGAAACCCGATCGGGTACGCACGCCCTGGCTTGAATTCTGGCGGCGTTTTCGTCGTCAGCATATGGCGCTGATTGCCGGTCTGTTTGTGCTGCTACTGATTCTGGTGGCTATCTTCGCTCGCATGTTGACGCCTTTCGACGCCGAAAACTATTTCGATTACGACCGGTTAAATGACGGGCCGTCGATGATGCACTGGTTCGGCGTGGACTCGCTGGGCAGGGATATCTTTAGCCGGGTGCTGGTTGGGGCGCAAATCTCGCTGGCGGCAGGGGTGTTTGCGGTGTTGATTGGCGCGGTGATTGGCACTGTCCTCGGATTACTGGCAGGCTATTATGAGGGCTGGTGGGATCGACTCATTATGCGCATCTGCGATGTGTTGTTTGCCTTTCCGGGGATCCTGCTGGCGATTGCGGTGGTGGCGGTGCTGGGCAGCGGCATTGCCAATGTGATTATCGCGGTGGCGATTTTCTCGATACCGGCGTTTGCGCGTCTGGTGCGCGGCAATACGCTGGTACTGAAACAGCAGACGTTTATTGAGTCGGCGCGCAGTATTGGTGCCAGCGATGCGACCATTATTTTCAGCCATATCCTGCCTGGAACAGTGTCATCGATCGTGGTCTTTTTTACCATGCGTATCGGGACGTCGATCATCTCAGCGGCAAGTCTGTCGTTCCTCGGACTGGGGGCGCAGCCGCCGACGCCAGAGTGGGGGGCGATGCTGAATGAAGCGCGGGCGGATATGGTGATTGCCCCGCATGTGGCGCTGTTCCCTGCGGTGGCGATTTTCCTGACGGTTCTGGCGTTTAACCTGTTAGGCGATGGTCTGCGTGACGCGCTGGATCCGAAAATAAAAGGGTGAACCTGGTGACGTGTAGGTCTGATAAGACGCGTCAGTGTCGTCGTCAGGCAATGCCGGTTGGCGATACAGTTTCGATTTGTAGGCCTGATAAGACGCATCAGCGTCGTCATCAGGCATTGTCGGATGGCGATACAGTTTCAGATTTGTAGGCCTGATAAGACGCGTCAGCGTCGTCATCAGGCAATGCCGGATGGCGATACAGTTTCAGATTTGTAGGCCTGATAAGACGCGTCAGCGTCGTCATCAGGCATTGTCGGATGGCGGCATATATGCCTTATCCGGCTTGTGGGCAGGGTTAAACGCGGGTGCCCCAAAGGTCATACTCGTCGGCGTTTTCCACTTTTACACGGACAACGTCGCCGGGCTTCACGTGAGTTTCACCGTTCAGATAGACCGCGCCGTCGATTTCCGGTGCGTCTGCCATACTGCGACCGATGGCGCCTTCTTCATCAACTTCATCGATAATAACCAGAATTTCGCGTCCCACTTTTTCCTGCAGGCGTTCAGCGGAGATCTGCTGTTGCAGTTGCATGAAGCGGTTCCAGCGCTCTTCTTTTACCTCTTCCGGCACCTGATCCGCCAGTTCGTTGGCGGTTGCGCCTTCTACCGGGCTGTATTTAAAGCAGCCCACACGGTCGAGTCGCGCTTCTTTCAGGAAGTCGAGAAGCATCTGGAAATCTTCTTCCGTTTCGCCCGGAAAACCGACGATAAACGTGGAACGCAGGGTCAGTTCCGGACAGATTTCGCGCCACTGTTTGATGCGCGCCAGTTGACGGTCAACAGAGCCTGGACGCTTCATCAGCTTAAGAATGCGCGGGCTGGCGTGTTGCAGCGGGATATCCAGATAGGGCAAGATCTTGCCTTGCGCCATCAGTGGGATGACGTCGTCTACATGCGGGTACGGATAAACATAGTGCAGGCGCGTCCAGACGCCCAGTTTAGACAACTGTTCGCACAGGCTGGCCATGCTGGTTTTCACCGGTTCGCCGTTATAGAAACCGGTGCGGTGCTTCACGTCCACGCCATAGGCGGAGGTATCCTGGGAAATGACGAGGATCTCTTTGACGCCCGCATCCACCAGACGTTTGGCTTCGCTCAGCACATCGCCGATCGGACGGCTCACCAGATCGCCGCGCATGGACGGAATGATACAGAAGGTGCAGCGATGATTGCAGCCTTCAGAAATTTTCAAATAGGCGTAATGACGCGGCGTTAGTTTCACGCCCTGTTCCGGCACTAGGCTCAGGAACGGGTTGTGCTTCGGCTTTGGCACATAATGGTGAACATGTTCCAGAACCTGTTCGTAGCTATGCGGTCCGGTGATTTCCAGCACTTTTGGATGCACTTCGCGGATCTGGTCTTCTTTCGCGCCCAGACAGCCGGTCACGATCACTTTGCCGTTTTCGTTCAGCGCTTCGCCAATCGCTTCCAGTGACTCCTGTACGGCACTGTCGATAAAACCGCAGGTATTGACGATGACCATGTCGGCGTCGTCATAGCTCGGGACGACATCGTAGCCTTCGGTACGCAGTTCAGTGAGGATGCGTTCCGAATCGACGAGGTTCTTCGGGCAACCGAGGGAAACGAAGCCGATTTTTGGCTGGTGGGTTACTTTGCTCATAGCTTAAAAATTGTTCAGTTATTGGAATGTTCAGGGCAGGGATTCTACAGAGTTCCGCACAAAAATTGTATTGCTATCTCACCCGAGAAGGGGGCGATGCGATCATTTGCTTATAGCCAAATTGTAAATAATGTTAATTCCGCGTGAATTATTGATCTCAGGCATCATGTTGTACAAAAAACAACCATACTATTAAGTTGCACTATGGCTGGAAGAGGAGGAACGAAGTATGTTCGTTGACAGACTGAGAACCGACCTGCTGAATAAGCTCATTAACGCCAGGATAGACCTCGCGGCGTATCTGCAGCTAAGGAAAGCGAAGGGATACATGTCAGTCAGCGAGAATGATCATCTGCGTGATAACTTTTTCGAACTGAACCGCGAGCTGCACGATAAATCGTTGCGCTTGAATCTGCATCTCGATCAGGAAGAGTGGGATGCACTGCACCATGCTGAAGGGGCACTGGCCGCTGCGGCGGTGTGCCTGATGAGTGGACACCACGACTGTCCGACCTTCATTGCGGTCAATGCAGAGAAACTTGAGACCTGCCTGGCGATCTTAACCCTGAGCATTCAGCTCCTCCAGACGCATTCCACGCTGGAAAGCGCCTGACATTCAGGGGGAGGTGACTCCCCCTTCAACTGATCGGGTTAACTGACGGGGATCATGACCGTCTTACGAAACGCCGGGCGTGCGGTAAGCTGTTGATACCAGCGCTCCAGATGCGGACGCGGCGTCCACGTCAGGCCAACGTTGAACAGGTTATAGACGAACGGCGCGATAGCGATATCACCGGTGCCAAACGCGTTTCCTGAGAACCAGGGCTGACTGGCCAGCGCCGAATCGAGAATAGCAAACAGTTCATCGCATTTTTTCGCACCCGCGTCGATAGCCGCCTGGTCACGCTGCTCCGGCGGGGTTCGAACCAGACCAAAAAGCACGACACGGTGCGCCGGGCTTAATGTCTGATTTGCCCAGTCCATCCATTTCTCGCCTTCTGCACGGCGTGCCGGGACATCTACCCACAGTCGGTTCTGTCCATATTGCGCAGCCAGATAGCGCACAATCGTATTGGATTCCCACAGCAAAAGGTCGGTTTCATCGTCTTGCAATAAAGGCACCAGACCGTTCGGGTTCATGGCCAGATAGTCTGCATCGTGATTCAGACCAAACTGTCCTCCCGCCAGGATATGGTTAAACGGTAACTCCAGTTCTTCGAGCGTCCACAACACTTTCTTGACGTTGGTTGAGTTATTCCGACCCCACAGCGTAATCATAGTTACCCCTCAAAAATGGACAGCCTCAGGCTGCGTTCACTCTCCATGGTGAGATAAACACAACATTTACGCAACAGCGAACAAAAAAAAGAACTCAGCGGCAGCATAGCGAGGCGTTATTGCATAAACTTTAAAAACTTTACCAACTTACGGTTCCCTTACGCTTCTGAGTGCGTTATTACTCACCGCACTTATTATACGGTGGTATAACGTATATTTTTTGAATGGATACTCGGGTGGCATTTATGACGCAATACGTTTCTTCCCTTCGTAATTTCGCAGCGGGTTCAGCACTTTTATTCCTCTTCGCCCCAACGGTCATGGCGGCGGAACAAACCATTGAAGCACCGAGCGTGGATGCCCGCGCGTGGATCTTAATGGACTATGCCAGCGGCAAGGTGCTGGCAGAGGGCAATGCCGATGAGAAACTGGACCCTGCCAGTCTGACAAAGATCATGACCAGCTATGTGGTGGGACAGGCGCTTAAGGCAGGGAAAATCAAGCTGACTGATATGGTGACGATTGGCAAAGATGCCTGGGCGACCGGTAACCCGGCGCTGCGCGGCTCCTCGGTGATGTTCCTGAAGCCGGGCGATCAGGTGGCGGTCTCCGATCTTAATAAAGGGGTGATCATTCAGTCCGGTAATGACGCCTGTATCGCGCTGGCGGACTATGTCGCCGGAAGCCAGGAATCATTTATCGGTCTGATGAACGGTTATGCAAAACGGCTCGGGCTGACAAACACCACCTTCCAGACGGTACACGGCCTGGATGCGCCAGGCCAGTTCAGCACCGCGCGTGATATGGCGCTACTGGGTAAAGCATTGATTCACGATGTGCCGGAAGAATATGCGATCCATAAAGAAAAAGAGTTCACCTTTAATAAAATTCGCCAGCCTAACCGCAACCGTCTGCTGTGGAGCTCCAGCCTTAATGTGGATGGCATGAAGACAGGCACCACGGCGGGCGCCGGTTACAATCTCGTCGCGTCCGCGACCCAGGGCGATATGCGCCTGATTTCAGTGGTATTGGGCACCAAAACGGATCGGATCCGTTTTAACGAGTCAGAAAAACTGCTGACCTGGGGCTTCCGCTTCTTTGAAACCGTTACGCCGATTAAACCCGATGCCACTTTTGTGACTCAGCGCGTCTGGTTTGGTGATAAGAGTGAAGTGAATCTCGGTGCGGGTGAAGCCGGTTCGGTGACCATTCCGCGTGGTCAGTTGAAAAACCTGAAAGCCAGCTTTACGTTGACCGAACCGCAGCTCACCGCGCCGCTGAAAAAAGGGCAGGTGGTGGGGACCATCGACTTCCAGTTGAACGGTAAATCCATTGAACAGCGTCCGTTGATTGTGATGGAGGCCGTCGAAGAGGCCGGGTTCTTTGGGCGGATGTGGGATTTTGTGATGATGAAATTCCATCAGTGGTTCGGTGGTTGGTTCTCTTAAGCCTGTTGAGTGCCGGATAACGCGAAGGCTTATCCGGCATGCTGCGATCAGTACATCAGCTTAATTTTCTGCGCGTTGGCAAACCTGACAAATTCATCGTCTGGGCAGCTGTCGCTGACCACGACGTCAAAGCGCGTTAGCGCTCCCATTCGTGCCGGGCGAACTTTGCCAAATTTGCTGTGATCCACCACCAGCACATGGTGTTGCGCCATCGACATCGCCCAGTGTTTCACTGGCAACTCTTCCAGATTAAAGCACGTCGCGCCCTTGCTGATATGGACTCCCGCAGCGGAGTAAAAAGCGATATCCGGGCAAATATGGTTCAGGGTTTCCTGGGCATCTAAGGGCTTGAAAATAGCATTGCTGGCATGGAATTCGCCACCGGAGAGAATCGCCCGGCACAGCGGTTTTTCCTGCAATGCCAGAAAGGTATTCAGTGAATAGCAAACGGCGGTAAAGGGGATGTCATTATCGATGGCTTCGATGATCCACGGCGTGGTGGTGCCACAGTCAAAAAACAGCGTCTGATGCGGCTCAACCAGACTGGCCGCCCGCTGCGCTGCGCGTCGTTTTTCGTCCACCAGACGGGACTTTTGATCGCTGAGCAGATAGTGACTGGCGCTGCGGGGTTCCAGCACGATATAGCCACCTAACAGCACCACGGGCGCGCTGTGGTTATTCAAATCGCGACGAATGGTCATTTCAGAGACGCCCAGCAGGGTCGCGGCTTCCTTAAGATGGAGTTTATCGCTGCGCTTGAGGGCCTGCAGCAATTGACCGATACGCTCTTCGCGACGTGTTTCCATAGTTCCCCTGGACGAATAATTAAGCGCTCTGTCCATTACAGAGTGCTTAATATTACTCTTTTTTCCTTTGTTTAGTCACGTACCCAGCCTTTGCGAATCGGCAGGGCAAAGCAGATGCGGTAAGCGTTTTGTAGGCTGCGATAGAGCGCCGGGCCGAATTTTTGCCAGAAAATCTGGGCGCTCAGGCAACCGATCATCCCCGCCAGCAGTCCACCAACCATGTCCAGCGGCCAGTGCACGCCAAGATAGACACGGGACCAGGCGATGGTCAGCGCAATCACCATCAGCAGCGCGCCTGACCAGAGGCGATGCCAGAACAAAAATGCCAGCGCAAAGGTAAAAATCACCGTGCCGTGGTCGCTGGGATACGAGTCATCAGGCGCATGCCTGAGGTAGTTGTAGCCGATATGATCGACAAACGGACGATCGTGCGGGAACAGATGCCCCATGATCCAGGAAACCAACAGACTTACGATCAGCGCTATCGCCATTTTGACGATCAGCTGGCGCTGGGCGCAGATCTGTTCGCGGGGGCCCCACAGCCAGAGTACAATCGCTAACAATGGCACGATATTGATCAGATCTTTGGCGATAAAAATGGCGAGAGAAATCATCCACGGCGCCGAGTCCGGCGTGGCATTGATAAAGTAGAACAGCGAAACGTTAATATTTTCCAGCATAACATCCAGACTCAGTGCGTTTAACGAATAACCATGCAGGCCGAGAATAAAATCCCCCGTCCACAGGGTAAAGAGGGATTATCTTATTTCCCTGTTTATTGAGGCATTTTCAGACACCGCTCGTGATTTATCGCCCATGGTAACGCTGCCAGGTTAGATTAACCTTAAACCAACAGTAAGCGTTGTCGTAAGGACGTAAAAATGTGCGTAATTTGTTATCGCCACGCATAATTCACTATCTCAGGCGGCGCACTTTCATTACACTTTGCGCGATTTTTGATTATCGAAGAGATTGCATGCAAAACCGTTTACAACAGGGTGCCCGTCTTGGACGTCAGGCGCTGCTTTTCCCTCTTTGTCTGGTGCTCTACGAATTCTCCACCTACATTGGCAACGATATGATCCAGCCCGGCATGCTGGCGGTGGTGGAGCAATATCAGGCGGGGATCGACTGGGTGCCGACTTCAATGACCGCCTATCTCGCTGGCGGTATGTTTTTACAATGGCTGTTAGGGCCGTTGTCGGATCGCATTGGCCGCCGTCCGGTGATGTTAGCGGGCGTGGTGTGGTTTATTGTCACCTGCCTTGCCACGCTGCTGGCGCAAAACATTGAACAATTTACGCTGCTGCGTTTTTTGCAGGGGATCAGCCTGTGCTTTATTGGCGCGGTCGGCTATGCGGCGATCCAGGAATCTTTTGAAGAGGCGGTATGCATTAAAATTACCGCGCTGATGGCGAACGTGGCGCTGATCGCACCGTTACTGGGTCCGCTGGTAGGGGCGGCCTGGGTGCATGTCCTGCCGTGGGAAGGCATGTTTGTGCTGTTTGCCGCGCTGGCGGCGATCGCGTTCTTTGGTCTGCAACGTGCGATGCCGGAGACCGCTACGCGTATTGGCGAAAAGTTGTCCCTGAAAGCGCTGGGCGGCGATTATAAACTGGTGTTGCAAAACGGACGCTTTGTGGCGGGGGCGCTGGCGCTGGGATTTGTCAGCCTGCCGCTTCTGGCCTGGATTGCCCAGTCACCGATCATCATCATTAGCGGCGAGCAGCTCAGCAGCTACGAGTACGGCCTGTTACAGGTGCCGATTTTTGGCGCACTGATTGCCGGGAACCTGGTGCTGGCGCGTCTGACATCACGCCGCACGGTGCGTTCACTGATCATCATGGGCGGCTGGCCGATTGTGCTGGGACTGATTATCGCCGCAGCAGCTACCGTCGTCTCGTCTCATGCGTATCTGTGGATGACGGCCGGACTGAGTGTTTACGCCTTTGGTATTGGCGTGGCAAACGCCGGGCTGGTGCGTCTGACCCTGTTCGCCAGTGAGATGAGCAAAGGCACCGTCTCGGCAGCGATGGGGATGCTACAGATGTTAATCTTTACCGTCGGAATCGAGCTAAGTAAGCATGCTTATCTGTACGGCGGGAACGGGATGTTTAGTCTGTTTAACCTGGCAAGCGGTATTTTGTGGCTGCTGTTAATGGTTATCTTCCTGAAAGATAAGCAGGTTGGCAGCACCCGGGAAGGGTAATCTGATCATCAGGTCTGCGGTAATCCGCAGACCTGACAGGCGAAGCGCTATCAGGCAAAAGGCGCTTCGTTTTTTAACACGCTGTCAATGACGTCCAGAACACCTTCCTGGTTATTCGAGCCCGCGCGGTATTTTGCCGCTTTCGCCACGACCTCTGACGCATTTTCCATGGCAAAACTGAAACCTGCCTGGCGCAGCATTTCAATATCATTGCCGCCATCGCCAAACGTCACCACTTCGCTATCATCAATGCCCCAACGCTGTTGAAGCAGACGCAGACCGTTCGCTTTATGTACGCCCGGAATGATCAGGTCAATGCTGCCGTAGCCGGTGTGTACGGGCACCATGATATCGCCGATGGCGTCATGGAGCGTGCGCTGGATTTCCGGGATCCGATCGTCAGAGATATTCAGACCAAATTTAAAAAACACGTCATTGATATTGTAGAAATCATCTACAAATTCAAGGCGATGGTAGTACATGCCCGCGATAGCTTTCATTTCGTCGTTATACGTTTTCAGGGTATAGGCGCTGTTTTTACCGCAGACGACGATCTCAACATCGGTACGACTCAATAAGTGATCGACAATCGTGGTGAAATCCGATTTTGCTAAATCGCCATTGAAAATATCCTGGCCTTCGCTCACCACCCAGCCGCCGTTTTCGGCGACGAAGGAGATTTCATGCGCGATCTCAGGAAAGAAGGAGATGAGCTGGTAATACTGGTTGCCGCTGGCAACCGCAAAACGTATGCCCTGCGCTTTCATTTGCTGATATTGCGCCAGAAAACGGTCGCGATTATAGGTCTTCTGATCGCTCAGAAAGGTGCCATCCATATCGACTGCAATTAACTTAATCCCCATCTATCCCTTCTCCATCGCAGTTTGCGTCATTGAATTTGGTTTAGCGACCGCTCTGGCGACAACGGCGGCCAGCAGGACCAGCGCCAGCACCACCAGCATGGCGCTACGTAAGCCGTAATGCTCGCCAAGATAACCCAGCAGCGGCGGGCCCACGAGGAAGGCCAGATAGCCGGTGGTCGCCACCACGCTGACTCGCGTTGGCGCGTCCGGTCCGGTATCGCTGGCGGCAGAAATTGTTAACGGGAAGCCGAGTGAGGCGCCCAGTCCCCACAGTACGACGGAGACACCGGCTATCCAGGCGCTGTCGACAAAAATGATCAGACCGATACCGAGCGCGCCCATCAGTGCGCTGGCGCGCACGACCGCCACGCGGCTGTAGCGATCGATAAACCAGCCACCGGTAAAGCGTCCCACGGTCATCCCAAGCGTAAAGCCTGCGTAAATCAGCGAACCGGATGTCGGGCTGAACCCATGACCGTCCACCATCAGCAGCGGCAACCAGTCGTTGGCGGATCCTTCGGCGAACGCCATCGCCAGCACCACAACGCCAATGAGCAGCAGCTGAGCATCACGCCAGAAGGGAACGCCTTTCTCTTCGCTGTGCGAACCGTCGGTGGCGTTTTTTCCCGTACCGTCGGGAATCGCTTTAATCGCAATAAAAATCGGGACAATGGCAACGAGGCTGGCCAGCACAATGTGGGTGGTTGCGGCAACGCCAAAGGCGGTCAGGGCCATTCCCACGCCCGCGCCGGCCAGTGTGCCGAAGCTGTAAAAGCCGTGCATCATCGGTAGCACGGTCTTATTCATCTCGCGTTCTACCGTTGCGCCTTCAATATTGATTGCTACTTCTGCAGAGCCAAAGCTGGCACCGAAGATACCTAACCCCAGTGCAAACAGGACCGGTGAGGTCAGCCATAGCGCCAGACTTAGCACCAGCATTCCTCCAACCGCGCAGGACATCGTGGTGCGGATCACTTTGCGGGTGCCAAATCGTTTTACCAGCCAGGCCGAACAGAGGATGCCGCTCATCGAACCAATCGAGAGCCCGAACAGCACTGCCCCCATCTCCGCCGTCGAGACAGACAACGTGTCGCGGATCGCTGGCGTACGCGTAGCCCAGGAGGCCATAAGCAGGCCGGGCAAAAAGAAGAACATAAAAAGCGCCCAGGTCCGGCGCTGCAGGGCTTTGCGTGAAGAGATGGCAGTCATAGTTCCCGTCGACAGAAATGAGAAGAAGACAACATTAACAAGCTTGTGTACATTTGTACATAAATCGGTTGAGAGGAATAAAAGTGCGACGGGCTAATGATCCGCAGCGACGAGATAAAATCGTTGCGGCGACGCTGAAAGCAGTAAAAGAGCATGGCATTCATGCGGTGACGCATCGAAAAATCGCCACTATTGCTGGTGTGCCGCTGGGGTCGCTGACCTACTACTTTTCCGGCATTGACGAGCTGTTGATGGAGGCGTTCACGCAGTTTACGCAAGTGATGTCTGTTCAGTATCAGGCTTTTTTTCATGACGTTGAGGATGAAGAAGGGGCATGTCGCGCCATCACCGAGATGATTTACAGTTCTCAGGTCACCACGCCAGATAATATGGAGCTGATGTACCAGCTTTATGCCTTTGCCAGTCGTAAACCCGCGTTAAAAATAGTGATGCAAAACTGGATGCAGCGGAGCCAGCAGGCCCTCGTCCAGTGGTTTTCGCCGGATACAGCGCGGGCGCTGGATGCGTTTATCGAAGGGATGACGCTGCACTATGTGACCGATCGTACGCCAATGGCGCGCGAAGAGATTCTGCTGATGGTCAAACGTATCGCCGGGTAAAAGACAGCGATGTTGTGGGGATGTGACAGGAATTTCAGGCAACAAAAAACCCATCAACCTTGAACCAAAACGGCGGGGTTGATGGGCTCCACAAATTGGGGACATCAAAGAAAAGCAGTGGCAATAGTTATGACTGACACCTTGAGGAAAAGTTCTGCGTATCTACAAAAAATTTTCACTTAAGGGGCAACTTCAGTTTTATCCTAAGCCAGGCCAGATGATGATAATGAGTGTCCCCGCCAGCGTTAGCAGGACGTTGGCAATCGCGTAGGTTCCGGCATAGCCAAGCGCCGGGATGTTGCTTCGTGCAGTATCGCTGATGATTTCCATCGCCGGTGCGCAGGTTCGCGCGCCCATTATGGCACCAAACAGCAGGGCGCGGTTCATGCCCAACACATAGGCACCGAACAGGAAGCAGATAATGACCGGGACGAGACTCACAATCAGTCCGGCAATCAGCATTTGGCCCCCAATCGCCCCCAGACCATTGCCGATTCCGCTACCGGCACTTAACCCCACACCCGCCATAAAGACCATCAGGCCGAACTCTTTCACCATATTCAGCGCACCCTGCGGGATATAGCCAAATGTCGGATGGTTGGCGCGCAGGAAGCCAAGCATGATCCCGGCAAACAGCAGCCCGGCTGCGTTTCCGATACCGAAGCTAAACGAACTGAACTGGAAGGTGATCATGCCGATCATCAGGCCGATAATAAAGAATGCACAGAAGGCCAGCAGATCGGTGACCTGGCTGTGAATCGAAATAAAGCCGATCCGATCCGCGATAGTTTTCACGCGGCGCGCATCGCCGCTAACCTGCAATACGTCGCCTTTATTCAGGACCACGTTGTCATCGATCGGCATTTCAATTTGCGAACGAATCACGCGGTTCAGGAAGCAGCCATGATCGGTGAGCTTTAGTTGGGCGAGACGGCGTCCCACCGCATTGTGGTTTTTCACCACGATCTCTTCCGTAACGATGCGCATGTCGAGCAAATCGCGGTCGAAGACTTCTTTCCCGTTACGGAAACTCGGGTCGAGACGCGCATGGGCATCCGGATAGCCGACGAGGGCAATTTCATCGCCCATCTGCAACACGGCATCGCCATCCGGGTTCGCCAGAATCCCGTTACGACGAATGCGTTCGATGTAGCAGCCCGTGGCGCGATAAATGCCAAGTTCGCGCAGATTCTTCCCGTCCGTCCAGGCGACCAGTTCAGGGCCGACGCGGTAGGCGCGAATCACCGGCAGATAAACTTTTCGGTTTGTATCGGTATCCAGCCCACGCTCACGGGCTATCTGCTGGGCGCTGGTTTGCAGATCCTGGTGCTGGAGTTTAGGCAGGTAGCGCGCGCCAACGATCAGACTGACCAGACCGATCAGGTAGGTCAGGGCATAACCGAGACTCAGGTTGTCCAGCGCCCGGGAAAGTTGTGCACTCTCCATACCGAAGTGTCGCAGCGTATCGCCCGCGCCAACCAGTACCGGGGTGGAGGTCATTGAGCCCGCCAGCATACCGGCCGTCAGGCCGATGTCCCAGCCAAACAGCTTACCCAGACCTAAGGCGATCAGCAGGGCGCTGCCGACCATTACCAGTGCCAGCATCAGGTAATTTTTCCCATCGCGAAAAAATATGGAAAAAAAGTTAGGCCCTGCTTCAACGCCGACGCAAAAAATAAACAGCATGAAACCGAGATTCAGTGCATCAGTGTTAATACTGAAATGTTGCTGGCCTAATAATAGGGAGACCACTAAAACGCCAATGGAATTACCCAGTTGGACGGATCCCAGACGTAATTTGCCGAGACACAGACCGAGAGCCAGTACAACAAATAATAACAGGATGTAATTCCCATTTAACAAATCGGCGACGTTTATATTCACGGAGACTAACTTCTTGTTTACGAGTAAGCTGTTGAAAGAAATGGTAATTTAGGCTACTGTTTTTGCCAGAAATATACGGTGATTGTGGCATATTCACACCCCGAATATAAGCAGCACAACAATATATCGGACTAGTTTAATCTCATTACGTATCAACGGCTATAAGAATCGTGTTGGCGTATTTTGGTATGGAATGCTGAACGGCTTTATCGGACTGGACGCCACTGGCGAAAAGTGTGTTTGATAGAGACAGTGTCAGGAGAAACGATTGAAATATAAACATGGTTGGGCAGGCGCGATCTGTTGCTTTGTGCTCTTTGTGGTCGTCTGTCTTTTTCTGAAAATGCACATGAGGGGCGCATTTCGGGCTGCCGGGTATCCTGAAATTGGGCTGCTGTTTTTTGCGCTTCCAGGTGCGGTTGCCAGCTTTTTTTCTCACCGCCGGGAGGTCATCAGGCCTCTCTTCGGTGCGATGCTTGCCGCCCCCTTTTGTTTACTGTTCATGCGCGTTTTCTTTACACCGACCCGTTCACTGTGGCAGGAGTTGGCGTGGTTATTCAGCGCCGTGTTCTGGTGTTCCCTGGGGGCCTTGTGCTTCTTGTTCATCAGTAGTCTGATCAAGCCCAGAGCGGATAAACAACAATAACGCCCTCGTCAGAGGGCGTTTTATCATGACTCATCGCCATCAGGCGAACAGATCCAGATTCTCTTTCGCCCAGGCTTCAAAATCGGTGCAACCGCCGATGTGTTTTTGATCAACAAAAATCTGCGGCACGGTCTCAACCGGTTTACCCACGGTTTTTTCCAGATCGGCTTTGGTGATGCCTTCCGCGTGAATGTCGATGTAGCGATAGTTGAAATCTTCACGCTCATTGCTCAGCTTCTCAGCCAGTTCTTTTGCGCGTACGCAGTAAGGGCAACCCGGGCGACCAAAAATAACGGTGAACATTGTCGTTTCTCTCCTCGAACTCAAAGCCTGACGGCGAATGGCTGTTATGATGACGCTAATTGTTGCTCTTGAACAGTAGGTTGCACCTTTTACTTCGATACATTTAGTCTATATCTGTTAAACACATGAACGCCGAACGCTTTACACTGTGTCTCGCAAAGGAGGGTTTCCTGTGCGTAAAATTGGCGCGTTACCGAAAAGTGTCTTGATTCTGGAAATGGCAGGCATGGTGCTGCTGGCGCTGGCTTTACTGTCGCTGAATGACTCTCTTACACTTCCGGCGCCGTTTAATACGCCGTTAGCGGTGATTGTCATGCTGTTTCTGGGCGTTCTGCTGATGATCCCGGCGGCGGTGGCGCTCATCTGGCAAATTGCGCGACGACTGGCGCCACAGTTGTTGAAACCCTCGACCGATTCTTCCCGTTCAGACAGAGAAAAACATAATGACTCCAACCATTGATCTGCTACGTAGCCACCGTTCGATTCGTCATTTTACCAATCAGCCGATTTCCCGCGAGCAGCGGGAGGCGATTCTGGCGGCGGCACAGGCGACCTCCAGCTCCAGTTTTTTACAGTGCACATCGATTATTCGGATTACCGATCCGACGCTTCGCGACGCCCTGGTGCCGTTAACGGGAGGACAACAACATGTCGCTCAGGCCGCTGAATTTTGGGTATTTTGCGCGGATTTCAATCGTCATTTGCAAATCTGTCCTGAAGCGCAGTTGGGTCTCGCTGAACAGTTGTTGCTGGGCGTCGTGGATACGGCCATGATGGCGCAAAATGCGCTAACCGCAGCGGAATCGCTGGGGCTGGGCGGCGTATATATTGGCGGTCTGCGCAACAATATTGAGTCTGTCACTGAACTGCTGAAACTGCCAAAGCACGTCCTACCCCTGTTCGGCTTGTGTCTTGGTTGGCCTGCGGATAACCCGGATCTGAAACCGCGCCTGCCTGCGGCGATTGTGATGCACGAAAATCACTATCAGCCCCTCGACAAACAGGCGCTGGCCGATTACGACGAACAGCTTGCACAATATTATCTCACGCGTGGCAGCAATACCCGCCGTGACACCTGGAGCGATCATATTCGTCGCACCCTGATTAAAGAGAATCGCCCCTTTATCCTGGAATATTTGCACAAACAGGGATGGGCCACGCGCTAAAAATGCTGCCGCTGTGTATGATACACAGGATTTTGATCGGGTTATTCAGAGAGGTGCAGGGTGAAAATTGCCATATTATCCCGGGATGGAACGCTCTACTCGTGTAAACGGCTGCGTGAAGCGGCGATGAAGCGTGGTCACCTGGTGGAAATACTCGATCCGCTTTCCTGTTATATGAACATCAATCCGGCGGCGTCGTCCATTCACTATAAAGGGCGCAAGCTACCGCATTTCGATGCGGTTATTCCGCGCATTGGTTCCGCAATCACCTTTTACGGCACGGCGGCCTTACGTCAGTTTGAGATGCTGGGCAGCTATCCGCTGAATGAATCTGTCGCCATTACCCGTGCCCGCGATAAGTTGCGTTCGCTGCAACTGTTGGCGCGTCAGGGGATCGATCTGCCCATTACGGGAATTGCGCACTCGCCGGATGATACCAGCGATCTCATCGACATGGTGGGCGGCGCGCCGCTGGTGGTCAAACTGGTGGAAGGGACGCAAGGAATTGGTGTCGTACTGGCGGAAACCCGTCAGGCGGCGGAGAGTGTCGTGGATGCGTTCCGGGGCCTGAACGCCCATATTCTGGTGCAGGAATATATTAAAGAAGCTAAGGGACGGGACATTCGCTGCCTGGTGGTGGGCGACGAAGTGGTCGCCGCCATTGAGCGCCGTGCGAAGGACGGTGATTTTCGTTCCAATCTCCATCGTGGTGGTGTGGCATGCATTGCGAATATCACCCCCCGTGAACGCAAGATTGCGGTGAAAGCCGCGCAGACGTTGGGGCTTGATGTCGCGGGAGTCGATATTTTGCGTGCCGATCGTGGCCCGCTGGTGATGGAAGTGAATGCTTCTCCGGGTCTTGAAGGCGTTGAAAAAACCACTGGAATAGACATCGCCGGGCGGATGATCCAGTGGATCGAACGACACGCGACGGCTGAATTTTGCCTAAAAACAGGTGGCTAGGCTGAATATCGATGATGATCGTGGCATGGCGACCACTTTTTGCGTAAGCTGTGCCGGTATTTTTTTCATCGTAAATCGTAAGAGGTAGCACATTATTATGACAGTTCTGGTCGTTCCCACTCTGGATACGTTGCGGCAATGGCTCGACGACCTTGGCATGAATTTTTTTGAATGTGATACCTGTCAGGCGCTGCATCTTCCTCATATGCAAAACTTTGACGGCATTTACGATGCAAAATTAGATCTCGTTGATAATACGCTACTGTTTTCCGCGATGGCGGAAGTCAGACCGTCCGCATTACTGCCACTGGCGGCAGATCTGTCGGCCATCAATGCCAGTTCCCTTACCGTAAAAGCCTTTCTGGATATGCAGGATGATAATTTGCCAAAGCTGGTGGTTTGCCAGTCTTTATCCGCTATGCAAGGGGTGACATACGAGCAATTTGAATGGTTTGTACGCCAGAGTGAAGAGCAGATTTCGATGGTCATTCTTGAAGCGGGCGCGCATCAGATGTTGTTTACCGCTGAAGACGACGCGCAAAAAAGCACCGTTGAGAACCATTTTCTTCACTGATATCTGGTGAAGCCTGCACACATGCCACCAGAAGTATGACGCGTACAGCGCAGTCGCTGCCAGAGCGGTCGCAGTTTGCGCGTTATTATTCTGCTTTTAACCTTTCTTTAAAGAATTTTTCACCTCCTTTCCTGCCGTTTCGCTTTATCACATAGACATAAATTGCATAAAAAATTGATAAAAGGCGTTTTTTAATCTGGGCTATAGCCTGAATCTCTGGCTAAAGTTATTCTTGCGAAGCTTAAACATAGCGAGCAATAACGGCCGGGAGAGCGTCGACTCTTCCTTGTTTTTGCCTTGTGACAAACTATGCACGTTTCTTGCATGGCATTAAGTGCAACTTTTTTGGTTCGTTTGTTAACGAACTTTGATAAGGAAAGAGATTATGACCGCCTTAAATAAAAAATGGCTATCGGGTCTGGTTGCGGGTGCTCTGATGGCCGTCTCTGCCGGCGCGCTCGCTGCGGAACAAAAAACTCTGCATATCTATAACTGGTCTGATTATATCGCACCGGACACGGTGGCGAATTTTGAAAAAGAGACCGGTATCAAAGTGGTCTATGACGTCTTTGACTCCAATGAAGTGCTGGAAGGTAAACTCATGGCGGGGAGCACGGGTTTTGATCTGGTGGTGCCTTCTGCCAGTTTCCTCGAACGGCAACTGACGGCGGGCGTTTTCCAGCCGCTGGATAAGAGCAAACTGCCGGGCTGGAAAAACCTCGATCCCGAACTGCTGAAACTGGTCGCTAAACACGATCCGGACAATAAATTTGCCATGCCCTACATGTGGGCCACCACTGGTATTGGCTATAACGTCGATAAAGTGAAAGCGGTGCTTGGCGCGGATGCGCCAGTCAACAGTTGGGATCTAGTGCTGAAACCGGAAAATCTCGAAAAGTTGAAGAGCTGTGGCGTTTCATTCCTTGATGCGCCGGAAGAGGTGTTTGCCACCGTGCTGAACTATCTGGGTAAAGACCCGAACAGCACCAAAGCGGACGACTATACGGGACCGGCGACCGATCTGCTGCTCAAACTGCGCCCGAATATTCGCTATTTCCACTCTTCGCAGTACATCAACGATCTGGCGAATGGTGACACCTGTGTGGCCATTGGCTGGGCGGGGGATGTCTGGCAGGCGGCGAACCGTGCGAAAGAGGCGAAGAATGGCGTCAATATCTCCTTCTCCATTCCGAAGGAAGGGGCGATGGCGTTCTTTGATGTCTTCGCAATGCCCGCAGATGCGAAAAATAAAGAAGAGGCCTATCAGTTCCTCAACTACCTGCTGCGCCCGGACGTGATTGCGCATATCTCTGACCACGTCTTCTACGCGAATGCCAACAAAGAGGCGACGGCGCTGGTGAATCCTGAGGTACGTGATAATCCGGGAATTTATCCGCCAGCCGACGTGCGCGCGAAAATGTTTACCCTGAAAGTTCAGGATCCGAAGATTGACCGGGTGCGTACCCGCGCCTGGACGAAGGTGAAGAGCGGTAAATAATCCGCCGCAGATGCGCCGGGTACGCCTTGTGCGGCCCGGCGATACGCACCGTTTGGGTGCGTTTGCACCCTGTTTGTTTCTGCCGGAGAGCACCCCGTGAATGATGCCACCCCACGCCCGCAGGCGAAAACCCGTAAAGCGCTGACGCCGCTTCTTGAAATCCGCAATTTAACCAAATCCTTCGACGGCCAGCATGCCGTAGATGACGTGAGTCTGACGATATATAAAGGCGAAATTTTTGCCCTGCTGGGCGCATCGGGCTGTGGGAAATCTACGCTGCTGCGCATGCTGGCAGGTTTTGAACAACCCACCGCCGGTCAAATCATGCTCGACGGCGTGGACCTGTCTCAGGTTCCGCCCTATCTGCGTCCGGTCAATATGATGTTTCAGTCCTACGCGCTGTTTCCCCATATGACGGTGGAGCAGAACATCGCTTTTGGCCTGAAGCAGGACAAGCTACCGAAAGCAGAAATTGCCAGCCGCGTCGAAGAGATGCTGGGGCTGGTGCATATGCAGGAGTTCGCCAAACGCAAACCGCATCAGCTTTCCGGCGGCCAGCGTCAGCGCGTGGCTCTGGCGCGAAGCCTGGCAAAACGCCCCAAATTACTGTTACTCGACGAGCCGATGGGGGCGCTGGATAAAAAGCTGCGTGACCGTATGCAGCTTGAAGTGGTCGACATCCTTGAGCGTGTTGGCGTGACCTGCGTGATGGTGACACACGATCAGGAAGAGGCGATGACCATGGCCGGACGTATTGCCATTATGAACCGTGGCAAATTCGTCCAGATTGGTGAGCCGGAAGAGATTTATGAGCATCCAACAACCCGTTACAGCGCGGAGTTTATCGGTTCGGTTAACATCTTCGAAGGGCAACTGAAAGAGCGGCAGGATGACGGGTTGGTTATCTGGTCGCCGGGGCTGGTGCATCCGCTGAAAGTGGATGCGGATGCGTCGGTAGTGGACAACGTGCCGGTGCATGTCGCACTGCGCCCGGAGAAGATCATGCTGTGCGACGAGCCGCCTGCGGACGGTTTTAACTTCGCCGTCGGGGAAGTGGTACACATTGCTTATCTTGGCGATCTCTCCATCTACCACATTCGCCTGAAGAGCGGACAGATGATTAGCGCGCAGTTGCAAAATGCTCACCGTTATCGCAAGGGGTTGCCTACCTGGGGCGATGAGGTGCGTCTGTGCTGGGACGCAGACAGCTGTGTGGTGTTGACGGTTTAAGGAGTAAAGATGAGCACACTTGAACCTCCTGCACGCGTGGAAAAAACCGGTGGCATTGCGCTCTGGTTAGCTCGCTTACAGATGAAACACGGGCGCAAACTGGTGATTGCGCTGCCTTTTGTCTGGCTTATCCTGCTGTTTCTGCTGCCTTTCCTGATTGTGTTTAAAATCAGTCTGGCGGAGATGGCGCGGGCGATCCCACCGTACACAGAACTGATGGCGTGGGCTGACGGACAACTGTCGATTACGCTTAACCTCGGCAACTTCCTGCAATTGACCGACGATCCGCTCTATTTCGATGCTTATCTGCAGTCATTACAGGTGGCCGCGATTTCAACGCTTTGTTGTCTGCTGCTGGGATATCCGCTGGCCTGGGCGGTGGCGCACAGCAAATCGTCAACGCGGAATATTCTGTTATTGCTGGTGATCCTGCCCTCCTGGACTTCGTTTCTGATCCGCGTGTATGCATGGATGGGCATTCTGAAAAATAACGGCGTGCTGAATAACTTTCTGCTGTGGCTCGGCGTAATCGATCAGCCGTTAACCATTCTGCACACCAATCTGGCGGTCTATATCGGCATTGTGTATGCCTATCTGCCGTTTATGGTGTTGCCGATTTATACCGCGCTGACGCGGATTGACTACTCGCTGGTGGAGGCCTCGCTGGATTTAGGCGCGCGCCCGTTGAAAACGTTCTTTAGCGTTATCGTGCCGTTGACTAAAGGCGGGATTATTGCGGGTTCCATGCTGGTGTTTATTCCGGCGGTGGGCGAGTTTGTGATCCCGGAGTTGTTGGGCGGCCCGGACAGCATCATGATTGGTCGCGTTCTGTGGCAGGAGTTCTTTAACAATCGCGACTGGCCGGTGGCTTCAGCGGTGGCCATCATCATGCTGCTGCTGTTGATCGTACCGATCATGTGGTTCCACAAACATCAGCAGAAAAGCGGAGGGGTACACGGATGAACAACTTACCGGTAATTCGTTCCCCCTGGCGTATTGTGATCCTGGTGCTCGGGTTTACTTTTCTCTATGCGCCAATGCTGATGCTGGTCATCTACTCGTTTAACAGTTCAAAACTGGTGACAGTGTGGGCAGGCTGGTCAACGCGCTGGTACGGGGAACTGTTCCATGACAGTGCGATGATGAGCGCAGTGGGGCTGAGTCTGACCATCGCCGCCTGTGCGGCAACCATGGCGGCGATACTCGGCACAATTGCTGCGGTAGTGATGGTGCGCTTTGGCCGTTTTCGCGGCTCAAACGGTTTTGCGTTTATGATCACCGCGCCGTTGGTGATGCCGGATGTGATCACCGGACTCTCTTTGCTGCTGCTGTTCGTGGCGCTCGGACACGCCATCGGCTGGCCGTCAGATCGCGGAATGCTGACCATTTGGCTGGCCCATGTGACCTTCTGTACGGCGTATGTCGCCGTGGTGATTTCGTCGCGCCTGCGTGAACTGGATCGTTCCATTGAAGAAGCCGCGATGGATTTAGGGGCGACGCCGCTGAAGGTGTTTTTTGTGATTACGCTGCCGATGATTATGCCGGCGGTGATCTCCGGCTGGCTGCTGGCGTTCACGCTGTCGCTCGACGATCTGGTGATTGCCAGCTTTGTCTCCGGTCCAGGGGCGACAACCTTACCCATGCTGGTCTTCTCCAGTGTGCGGATGGGGGTTAACCCGGAAATCAACGCCCTGGCGACGTTGATCCTCGGCGTGGTTGGTGTTGTCGGATTTATCGCCTGGTATCTCATGGCGCGCACGGAAAAACAGCGGATCCGCGATATCCAGCGTGCAAGACGCGACTGAAGACACTAAAATCTGCGAATCTGGCTGTACGTCACCGTGCATATCGCGCGGTGACGATTTCATGGAAGACTAATCGTTGGGATTTTTTAAAAAATCATCCTCATCACATGCCCGTCTGAACGTCCCTGCGCTGGTGCAGGTGGCGGCGCTCGCCATTATCATGATCCGCGGCCTTGATCTGCTGATGATCTTGAATACGCTCGGCGTGCGGGGAATAGGGGAGTTTATTCATCGCAGTGTCCAGACCTGGAGTTTGACGCTGGTTTTTCTGGGCAGTCTGATACTGGTCTTTATCGAAATCTGGTGTGCGTTTTCACTGGTCAAGGGGCGTAACTGGGCGCGATGGGTCTATTTGCTGACGCAGGTGATCGCCTCTGGTTACCTTTGGGCGGCTTCGCTCGGCTATGGCTATCCGGAGTTGTTCAGTATTGCGGGCGAATCAAAGCGCGAAATTCTGCGTGCGCTGGTGATGCAAAAACTGCCGGATATGCTGGTACTGTCTTTACTGTTCGTCCCCGCAGCCAGCCGTCGCTTCTTCCGTTTACAATAATGTGTATAATCCTCGCCCCTGTTCAGATAAAGGTTTCCTTATGCAGTGCGCACTCTATGACGCCGGTCGCTGTCGTTCCTGTCAGTGGATAAAAGAGTCTGTCGGCGAACAGCTCTCAGCCAAAACCGCCGACCTTAACACGCTGCTTGCCGGTTTGCCGGTAGGGGAGTGGTGCGCACCTGTCAGTGGTCCGGAACAGGCATTTCGCAATAAAGCGAAAATGGTCGTCAGCGGCAGTGTGGAAAAACCGTTGCTGGGGATGCTGCACCGCGACGGCACGCCGGAAGATCTGTGTGACTGCCCGCTCTATCCCGCCTCGTTTGCGCCGGTATTTGCAGCCCTCAAACCCTTTATTGCCCGCGCCGGGTTAACGCCTTACAACGTGGCGCGTAAACGCGGAGAGCTTAAGTATATTCTGCTAACGGAAAGTCAGTCTGATGGCGGCATGATGCTGCGCTTTGTCCTGCGATCCGAAACCAAGCTGGCGCAGTTACGCGCCGCGTTGCCATGGCTACAGGAACAACTGCCGCAACTGAAGGTTGTCAGCGTGAATCTCCAGCCGGTGCATATGGCGATTATGGAAGGAGAGACGGAAATCTTTCTGACCGAACAGCAGGCGCTGGCGGAGCGTTTTAACGATGTGCCGCTGTGGATCCGCCCACAGAGTTTCTTTCAGACCAATCCGGCGGTGGCCAGTCAGTTGTATGCCACGGCGCGCGACTGGGTGCGACAGCTACCGGTTCAACACATGTGGGATCTGTTTTGTGGCGTCGGCGGCTTTGGCCTTCACTGCGCGACACCACAAATGCAACTGACCGGCATAGAAATTGCGCCAGAAGCGATTGCCTGCGCCAGACAGTCTGCTGCGGCGCTGGGCTTAACGAACCTGCATTTTCAGGCGCTGGACTCCACGCAGTTTGCTACTGAACAAGGCGCCGTCCCGGATCTGGTGCTGGTGAACCCTCCGCGGCGAGGGATTGGTAAAGCGCTGTGCGACTATCTGAGCCAGATGGCGCCGGATTTCATCATCTATTCAAGCTGTAACGCGCAGACGATGGCGCAGGACATCGCCGCGTTGCCGGGCTATCGTATTGAACGGGTACAGCTTTTCGATATGTTCCCGCATACCGCGCATTATGAAGTGCTGACGCTCCTTGTTAAATCTTAAACAAAATGTGAACGTTTACCCCGTCCGAAATCAGGTAAGCTTAAGCCATAGCAATTAAAACAGGGCTTAGCCATGAAGCAGATCCTGCTGGTAGAAGACGACCACGATATCGCCGTACTTTTGCGTCTCAATTTAGAAGATGAGGGTTATATCATCACCCACGAACCCAACGGGGGCGCTGCGTTGCAACGCCTCGAATCTCAGTCGTGGGACGCGGTGATCCTCGACCTGATGCTTCCGGAGGTCGACGGGCTGGAGATTTGCCGCCGCATCCGTCAGATGACCCGTTACCTGCCCGTGATTATTATCAGCGCCCGTAGCAGCGAAACGGACCGAATTACCGGACTGGAAACCGGTGCTGATGATTACCTGGCGAAACCCTTCTCGGTACAGGAGCTCATTGCACGCATTAAGGCGTTGTTTCGTCGCCAGCAGGCGATGGGGCAAGCGCAATCTGTCGGGCAAATTCAGGCGCATGGACTGACGCTCGATCCGTTGTCCCGCTTGGTGCGTCTGCACGGGCAGGAGGTGGATCTTACCCCGCGCGAATTTGAGCTGCTCTATTTCTTTGCCTGCCATCCCGGTGAAGTTTTCTCTCGTCTGGCGCTGCTGGAGCAGGTCTGGGGATACCAGCATGAAGGTTACGAACACACCGTTAACACCCACATCAACCGCCTGCGCATCAAGATTGAAAAGGATGCGGCCGAGCCGGAGATCATTCGCACGGTCTGGGGGAAAGGCTACAAATTTGCGGAGCTGAATCACGATGCGCCGCTTTAGTCTCAGCCAGCGCCTGACCTTGCTGTTTATCCTGCTGCTGATGCTGTGCGCGACCGTTGCCTGCGTGGTACAGCTCTACAGCAGCATGCAGTATGGCAACGCGATGGTACAGCGACTGTCCGCCGGTCTGGCGCAACAGATTGTGCAGCGGGAAGCCATCCTCGATCCCAGGGGCAATGTTGATCGCAGCGCGTTGAAGCCACTGTTTGATCGCCTGATGACGTTTAACCCGAGCGTTGAGCTGTATGTTGTTTCCCCGGAAGGTGAACTCCTGGCTGATGCTGCGCCGCCTGGGCATATCCAGCGGCAGAAAATTGACATTGCGCCAGTACAAACGTTTCTTGGTGGCACAGTGATGCCGGTTTATGGCGACGATCCGCGAAGCATCGACCAACAAAAAGTGTTTAGCGTGACGCCATTACGTCAGGATGGGGCGCTCAAAGGGTATCTGTATATCATCCTGCAAGGCGAAGAGTCGAATGCGCTGGCGCAGGTGGCCTGGCATAACGCGCTCTGGAGTACAGCAATGTGGTCATTATTGCTGGTGGCGCTGTTTGGTTTGCTGGCGGGATTACTGGTCTGGTATTGGGTGACGCGTCCGGTGAAGCGCTTAACGCGCGAAGTCACCGGACTGGAAGCCGACAGCATCAACGCGATTAAGCAACTGGCGATGCAGCCGCTGGCGCCCGTCACCAGCGATGAGGTGGCGGTACTGAGAAATACCTTCATTGAGCTGGCGCGGAAAATCACCACGCAATGGCAGCAGCTTGCCGACAGCGACCGCCAGCGCCGGGAGTTTATTGCCAATATCTCGCATGACTTACGTACCCCGCTGACCTCATTGTTGGGCTACCTGGAAACGTTGTCGCTTAAATCAGCCCACCTCACGGCGCAAGAGCATCAGCAATATCTTTCAGTCGCCCTGCGCCAGGGGCAAAAAGTGAGGCACTTGTGTCAGCAACTATTTGAACTGGCTCGTCTCGAACATGGCGGTATACGGCCGCAATGTGAGCGCTTTGCGATGGGGGAGTTGATTTCCGATGTGGCGCAAAAATTTGAACTGGCTGCGCGAACGCGTGAGTTAAATCTGCATATTGATGTTCCGGGGCCGTTGCCGCAGGTTTTTGCCGATATGTCGATGATTGAGCGGGTTATCACCAATTTACTCGACAATGCCATTCGCCATACGCCACCGGGTGGGGAGATTCGCCTGGCGGTCTGGCAGGAGAACGATCAGATCCAGGTCGAAGTGGCGGATAATGGCTCGGGAGTGGATGAATCGCTGCGTGACGGGCTGTTTAAGCGTCCTTCGGCACTGAATACCCAGGCGTCACGGGAAAACCGTGGCGGGTTGGGGTTGTTGATCGTCAAACGGATGCTGGAACTGCACGGTGGTGGGATCACTCTGATGGATTCGGTGAGCGGGGCGAGGTTCAGATTTTTCGTGCCACTTTGAGAAATTGCCGGGTGGCGCTGCGCTTACCCGGCCTACAACCCCCCGCGTAGGCCGGGTAAGGCGAAGCCATCACCCGGCAAAAAAGTTATTGCGGGAACCACTGATCGCTGATTTTCTGGTAGGTTCCGTCGGCTTTGATCGCCGCCAGCGCGCTGTTTAACTTCTCCAGCAGCACTTTGTTATCCGGGCGAACGGCAATACCCAGGCCGGTTCCGAAGTACTGCGGGTCAGTGACTTTCTCAGTCGCCGGGCCCAGTTGCGGGTTGGTTTTCAGCCACTCATTCACCACGGCAGTATCGCCAAATACCCCATCAATACGGCCATTTTTCAGGTCGATAAATGCATTCTGATAGCTGTCATAGGCCACCGTTTTCACTTCCGGGTGTTTGTCCTGCAGATACTTCTGGTGGGTGGTGCCGTTTTCCATCCCGATGCGTTTGCCTTTCAGGTCGGCAAAGGTTTTATAGGTATCTTTCTTCGAAATCACCAGCGCCGAGTTGGCGTAATACGGGGTCGTGAACGCCACCTGTTTACTGCGCTCGGGGGTGATGTCCATCCCGGAAATCACCGCATCATATTTCTTGAACTTAAGCGCCGGGATCAGGCTGTCAAAGGCATGGTTGGTAAAAGTACATTCTGCCTGCATCTGTTTGCATAGCGCTTTGGCCAGATCGAGGTCGAAGCCGACGATTTGGTTATTCGCATCCATAGATTCAAACGGTGGATAGGTCGCAGAGACGCCAAAGCTGATTTTCTCAGCGGCAGAGGCGCCGACAGCGAAAGAGGCAAGTAATGCGGCCAGAACTAACTTTTTCATGATTGGACTCCCGTTATGATGAGGCGCCGTTTCTGCGGCATGGATTTACAATGCCAGCAATTGAATTTATATGCAATAATAATGAGTAAATATTTTTTATGATTGATAAAAAAGACGGACAGGTTAGAAACTTGTCCGTCATTGTGATTCTGATTTATGCAATAAAGTGCTTAGTTGCGCCGCTCAAAGGCCAGAGCTTTACGTTCAATCAGACGCATAATCAGCGTCAACAAGCCGTTGACGATGAGGTAAATGATCCCCGCCGCGCCGAATACCATCACATCATAGGTCCGGCCATACAGCAGTTGACTGTAACCCATCACTTCCATCAGCGTGATGGTATACGCCAGTGATGTACTCTTAAAGACCAGCACCACTTCGTTGGAATACGAAGAGAGCGCGCGTTTAAACGCGTAGGGCAGCAGGATAGCCAGCGTGTCTTTCTTGCTCATCCCGAGGGCGCCGCAGGACTGCCACTGGCCTTCCGGAATGGCGCGAATCGCCCCGTAGAATAGCTGTGTGGTGTAAGCCGCACTGTTGAGCGACAACGCAATCAATGCGCACAGCCACGGTTCAGACAGCAGATGCCACAGCACCGGATAGTCCTGCAACGACGGAAATTGTCCCGGCCCGTAGTAGATCAGGAAGATTTGTACCAGCAACGGAGTACCGGTAAACAGCGTGATATAACCGCGTACCAGCCAGACCACCACCGGGGTTTTCAGCGTCAGCACGATAGTAAAAATCAGCGCCATGATCAGGGCGACGACGATAGAGGCAACCGTCAGCGTCAGGCTGGTATGCAGCCCTTTCAGCAGTTCAGGTAAATACTCAAGCATCAGCCTGGTCTCCGCTCAAATCGTGTCGCGCGCAGGTCAATGCGTTTGAGAATGTACTGACTCACCAGCGTGATCACCAGGTAGATTGCCGCCGCGATGATGTACCAGTTAAACGGTTCCTGGGTTCGCGTGGCGATGCTCTTGGTTTGCAGCATCAGGTCGTTGACGCTGATGAGGCTCACCAGCGCGGTATCTTTCAGCAATACCAGCCACTGGTTACCCAGGCCGGGCAGCGCGTGTCGCCACATCTGCGGCATTACCAGACGAAAGAAGATGGCGGTCTTCGACAATCCCAGCGCCTGACCGGATTCCCACTGCCCCAGCGGTACCGCTTTTAGCGCGCCGCGCAGCGTTTGCGATGCATAGGCTGCATAAAGCAATGAAAGCGCCACGACACCGCACAGGAACGGGCTAACGTCGAAGTTTTCGATCTCCATCTGCACCGGGACCTGCACCACGCCCAGATTGATGGTAAAGCCGTCCGCGAGCGTCAGCAGAAGCTGGGAAGAGCCGAAATAGATAAACAGCACCACCAGAATTTCTGGCAGGCCGCGCAAAACGGTGACCAGCGCGGAACCCGCCCAGGCCACTGGACGCCATTTCACGGATTCCCAGACGGCAAACAGCATGGCTAACGCCAGTCCGAGGATCAGTGCGCAGACGGCAAGGCCGACGGTCATCCCGGCGGCGCTTGCAAGAGGAAAAAATTCGTTCATCAAGGCTTACTTCTGGAACCATTTGTTATAGATGGTTTCGTACGTCCCATCTTTCTTCACTTTTTCCAGCGCAGTGTTGAATTTCTGCTGCAGTTCCGTGTTGCCCTGGCGAACGGCGATGCCGAGACCGGTGCCGAAGTAATCTTTATCCGTCACTTTATCGCCCACCGGCGCCAGCTTCGGATTGTCTTTCAGCCATTCGGTAACCACTGCTGTGTCGCCAAACACACCGTCAATGCGGCCGTTTTGCAGATCCAGTTTCGCGTTCTGGTAGCTGTCATACGGCACGGTGGTGATTTCCGGGTGTTTGTCCATGATGAATTTCTGGTGCGTAGTCCCGTTCTGTACGCCGACTTTTTTGCCTTTCAACTGATCAACGCCAGTGAATTTACCTTTCTGTCCGATGAACAGCGCGGAGTTATCGTAGTAAGGCGTGGTAAACAGCACCTGCTTTTCACGCTCAGGGGTGATATCCATCCCGGCCATCACCGCGTCGAAGCGGCGGAATTTCAGGCTTGGGATCAGGCTGTCAAAGGCCTGGTTAGTAAAGGTACAGGTCGCGTCGATCTCTTTACACAGCGCATTGGCCAGATCGACATCGAAGCCGACAATCTTGTTATTAGCGTCCATTGATTCAAACGGAGGATAGGACGCTTCGGTCGCAAAACGAATGGTCTGGGCTGCTGTAGCGGAAAGGCTAAAGCCTGCGATTAGCGCGGCAATCAGAACTTTTTTCATTGTGTTGTCCCGAATCTTAGTGAGAAAGATAGTTTTTAAATGCTTCGGTCTGCGGGTCGGCAAAGCAACCCGCATTACCCTGCTCGACGATATGACCGTTTTCCATATACACAACGCGGCTGGCGGTTTTACGCGCCACTTCCACTTCGTGGGTGACGATCACCTGGGTAATTTTGGTTTCTGCCAGTTCTCGAATGATGCTAACGATTTGCGCGGTAATTTCTGGGTCCAGCGCGGCGGTAGGTTCATCAAACAGCAACACCTGCGGTTCCATCATCAGCGCACGGGCAATTGCCACACGCTGTTGCTGACCCCCGGAAAGATGTAACGGATAGCGATCGCTGTAAGGCTTAAGACGCAGGCGCTCCAGCAATTTTTCTGCGCGTGCTAACGCCTGGTCTTTCGATAAACCCAGCACGCGACAGGGCGCTTCGATCAGATTCTGTTGCACGGTGAGGTGCGGCCACAGATTGTACTGCTGAAAGACCATACCGACATTCTGTCGCAGGTCGCGAATCGCTTTATCTGACGGTGTTTTGCGGAAGTCAAAGTGGTTTCCCGCAATGGTGAGCGTACCGGAGCGCGGCATCTCAAGCAGATTGAGTACACGCAGCAGTGAGCTTTTACCGGCCCCGCTTGGGCCCAGCAACACCAGCGTTTCGCCCTGAGGGCAATCCAGCGTGATATCGAACAGCGCCTGATGCGCGCCGTAGAAGCAGTTAATGCCGTTTAATTGAATACTCATTGATACTCGTATACTGGCCGTCTGATAGCTATTGAAGCCGCAGATAGTACCTTCGACAGAATAGTTATGCAATATTTATGCTTTAAAAGTTAAATATAGCGCGCATTTCCCCTTAAACATAGCACAAAATAGCGAGGGCAAAAGCCGACAAGCACAATTGTCGGCATTCATGAATGAATGCCAGACAATTTACGGGAGGTACGATTTTTAGCGTGGTAAAGCGGAGCGATTAACGGTTTTCAACCGACTGACGAAGGGTACCTGCCGGTGCATGGACACTACCGCCCAGGTAACGCACATCATCAATCACCCAACACTGGCCTTCGCGGATCATCAACACTTCATCCTGCCAGCGTTGATCGCCCTGTTTTAGCGCCACGCGCAGCGGGATGTTGCGAGCATCACTGTTCGGAATGGTCGAGGCGCTGGCGACGCTGGCGCTGTCCGGTGGTGTTGTACGGCTGGAGAACGGATCGCTGCTCAATAACTGGCGATGCGCATTGTCACGGCTGGCATCGGAGAGCAGTTTCGCCAGATTGTCACTCAGGTAAGGACGCAGCGCGGTAATGTCATTGCTACGGTGCTGGATACGGTAGTCATAGAATTGTTGAGCCACACTGTCCGGGCCGCCATCCACACAGGTTCCCGCACGCGGCCCGTTATCTTTATAGACAGGCGTGACGGTGGTACAGGCGCTGAGCAGCAGCGCACAAGGGATGAGCAGGGAGAGTTTTGAATAGCGCATAGTGATTTCCTTATATACCCGTCATACTTCAAGTTGCATATGCGTTGGCTGCACTCGTTCACCCCAGTCACTTACTCATGTAAGCTCCTGGGGATTCACTCTCTTGCCGCCTTCCTGCAACTCGAATTATTTAGGGTATAAGCTTTTGCCATGAGTTTTCTACGATAATCAATTATATCCTTTCAATGATAGTGTATGGCGCTGATAATGTGCTGAATGTAACCAGGAGAGCCATCATGCAATTTTCGACAACCCCAACACTGGAAGGACAAAGCATCGTGGAATACTGCGGTGTAGTAACGGGTGAAGCCATTCTGGGCGCGAATATCTTCCGGGATTTTTTCGCCGGGATCCGCGATATCGTCGGCGGTCGTTCAGGCGCCTATGAAAAGGAGTTACGCAAAGCGCGCGAAATTGCCTTCGCAGAGCTGGGCGAGCAGGCGAAAGCGCTGGGCGCTGACGCGGTGGTCGGCATTGATATCGATTATGAAACCGTTGGCAAAGACAGCAGCATGCTGATGGTGAGCGTCAGCGGTACGGCGGTCAAAACGCGCCGATGAGAACATGGTGGTGGCTGGTCGCCCTGGCGCTGTTATTAACGGGATGCGCGGGTGAAAAAGGGATCATTGATAAACCGGGTTACCAGCTTGATACCCGTCATCAGGCGCAGGCGGCCTATCCGCGTATAAAAGTATTAGTGATTCACTATACGGCGGACGATTTCGATGCGTCGCTGGCGACGCTGACCGATAAAAACGTGAGCTCGCACTATCTGATCCCGGCAGTGCCGCCGTTACACGGTGGAAAACCCCGCATCTGGCAACTGGTGCCGGAACAGGAGCTGGCGTGGCACGCTGGCATCAGCTTCTGGCGCGGTGCGACGCGGATTAACGATACTTCGATTGGCATTGAACTGGAAAACCGCGGTTGGCAAAAATCGGCGGGTGAGAAGTATTTTGCCCCCTTTGAACCGACGCAAATTCAGGCGCTGATTCCGCTGGCGAAGGACATTATTGCCCGTTATGACATCAAACCGCAGAACGTGGTCGCCCATGCGGATATTGCCCCGCAGCGTAAAGATGACCCTGGTCCGTTGTTTCCCTGGCACATGCTGGCAGAGCAGGGGATAGGCGCATGGCCCGATCCGGCGCGAGTGGCGTTTTACCTGAACGGTAAACCGCGTTATGAGCCCATCGCGCCAGGCGTCTTGCTCGACCTGCTGGCACGCTATGGCTACGAAGTGACGGAAAGCATGACCACCACGCAGCAGAAACGTGTCATTACCGCCTTTCAAATGCATTTTCGCCCACAGCGCTGGGATGGCACAGCCGATCGCGAAACGCTGGCTATCGCTGAGGCGTTGTTAGAACGCTACGGACAGGGGTAATCCTCCGGATTCCCCGACGTTTTTTCCCTCAGTCCCGTTTTGGACTCCATTCAACTAACATTCACGATGTAAATGTCTTATAGTTTCCTCAGTCGAAATTACTCGCAAACGTGCTTGACAAGATGTCAGCATGATATAAATAAAAATGATATGTTCTAATTAACGTTTTATTTCTATTTTTCATTTTTAAATGGACTGCGCATTTATGCGCTGTGAATACACACGTTTACATTCTTCATTTAATATCTTAATGGGTATAGCTATGTTAAGCACTTACTGTAAAAATATTCGTCCGCAAGAAGAACTGAACGCAATTATTGCTGCTACTGAAGGTTATGAAGAAAAAACCTTACGTAAATGGCAGCGCATCAGTACAGAAAACAGTGAAGTTATTCATATTATCATTAGCGGTGAAGTTGAATTCCGCCGTGAGTCAGACGAACTGTGTATGTTCACCTTACAGAATAAATGTGTTTTCGGTTTGTCCTCAATTTATTATAACTCAACGCATATGTACGGGTTAGTTCGCTCAAATACTGTGGTGCGGACCATCCAAAAAGATGATTTTCTCCAACTGATGAGCGAAAAAAATCTGTGGGAAGCTTTGAGTAAAGTCCTCTCCTGGTACGTATGCCTGCTCAGCAAGCGTGATGAAGTGCTGGTCGCTCGCAGCGCTTACTCGATTGTTCGCGAGTTTTTGGTGGAAATCAACGAACTGATGGTGAACCATCAGCGTGATATCAATATTTACGACTATATCCAGGAATATACCAGCCTGGCACGTAGTACCATCATTAAAATACTCGCTGACCTGAAAAGAGGTAATTACATTCAGGTTGATAAAGGTCGTCTTCTGTATTTGTCCTCACTGCCGGAAAAATACTAATAGCTTTCATGCGCCCTTTTTAACTGAAAGGGCGATGACTATTTTGTATTGAATTGTTCGCCTGCGATCCTGCTGCGGTTTCATCCACAGGAGGCGCGGGCACTTTGCCTTGCGAATAATCTTTTTCCTGTTCTTTTAATGCCTGCATTAATAGTGCTTTAATCGCGCCATTATCTGCCGGTTGACCGGAATCCTCCTGTTTCGGCACAGAGACTTCATTCTCCTCGGTTCCCGGTAATGTATCCCGTGAAATATCGTGCGGCATTTGGGCATCCGGCGCCTGCTGCCAGTCAGCATCATCGTCATTAATTGGCATATCCTGCAGCGGCGGCATCGCTTTTTGCACCGGCTCGGGTTTCTGTTCTGGCTGCGGGAACGGTTTACTGATGTAAACGTAATGCATATCAGAAAGCTGTGTTTCCGGTTTAGCGGCAGCGGTTTTTACTGGTTCAGAAGCCGGATGGCGCAGATTCCAGTAAATATGGGCATAAAGCCCCGCGGCGATCATCATGATCATCCCCACAGCCCATAACAATGAGACACACATTATCTTTTTCAACGAGGGGCGCCGCCAGGAAAACCAGACCGGCTCGTTTAGCGTATAGCTGCGTTGAGCAGCCAAATTAATTGTCGACATTATGAATGTTTCTCTTGCGCGGTCGTGTTCACAGATGTATTTGCGGACTGAATAAGTACGCTGGGCGTGGTTTTGGTTTCACGCATTAACTGCATCAATGTATCTTCGCCCGCAATCCCGTCTACGTGCAGATTCATCTTCTGCTGGAATTCGCGTGTGCGTTGCATCATTTCTGCCGTCCACACCTGAGAGTGGGTTTGTGGAAGATTCAGCGCCAGGCTAAGTTGCTGATCCATCCAGCCCAGATCTTTGGCGCTGCTTTCAGCGCTAATGGCGTCTTTGCCTGTCGGCGTCAGGCGGTGTAACTGCGTATAATTTCCGGTCGCATGTTGGTTAAACCAATGACGACTTACCTGCCAGGTCCGGTTATTCATTAACAGGTCAAGCGTATCGTCCCCGACACGGGCAACCACCGCATAATTAAGATGATCGCCGGTTTTGAGTTCACTTATCCACGGATACCCTTCCTGGGACAGAGTTTCCAGCGGCGCATTGCCCTGCTTGCACATCAGATTCACTTTTGTCGCATTCTGGCACAGCGCATCTTCAGCGGAGGCGTCATAACCCCACATCACATATAGCTGATGCATTGCGCTGGGTTGGTTAACCATTTCGTTATCAATAACCGGAACGATTGGCTCCTGCGTCTTCGGCTGCGTGTGTTTCCAGCTTACCGGTACAGGCAGTTGAATCGGTAGTCTGGCGTTGATTGCAGAAGTCATATACCAGCCACAGGCGGCGAAGAGTACTGACGCAAATAATCCCACGGTTGCCAGGCGCTTACCGTGTTTTTTCGCGGGCAGACTCTCGCTGGCTGCGAGGCGTAAATGGCGCGCGCCAACAGACGGGGCGCGTTCTGTCCAGGCCGCAAGCATCGACAGATGGGCCAGCTCGTTAAATTTGCTGATATCCCCTTTCGTCAATGCGTGCATTTTGCGCACGCGAGCCGGTGTTAATGGCGAGTTTTCGCAACCCTGATCATCACACTGGCTCTGCACATAGCTCAGCATTTCACGGCAGGTCAGGGAACGCACCAGATGGTGTGTATGAACATACCCCTGAAGACCGGACTGTTGCAGCAATACCGCTTCCTGATCGGCGGAGCCCATCAGTACTATCGATAAGGAAAAATCCATTTCTTGCGCGCGGCTCAGTAACATACCCAGCACGTCACGGCAGTTATCTTTCATTGCCTGCATGTGGGAAATCACCAGCACTTTGTGCTTCTCTTTGCCCGAAGCCGACGCCTCCAGCCACAGGTTTAGCACGGCATCAACCGCCTGAATGCGGTTTTTACTCTCTTTACTTCCTGGATTGAGCTTGTACAGCAGGCTACTGGCACTCAGTTTCGGAAACGCATTAAGAGTAATGACATCACGGTTGGTCGTTTTCAGCGCGTCGCTAAACTGGCAAAGCAACGGCGCGTCGTTACTAAAGAGTCCTGTAATTCCGGTCTGCCGGGTTTTCTCCTTCAGCAGGTTAAAAATATCCTGATGATAAGGCACAAAAAAATCGCCCGCGGCTCGGGTGACTTTTCTGAAAGGCAGATTGTTAAAATTAAAATGGCTCTTATACATATCGACTTACCGTCTCTTTACTGGATTAGCACTGGGACGAAAAGGTAAGGCAAGTTAGAGGATGGATCAATTTGCACACTGAGTAAAAATATCCTGTCAACTTTTCCAGTCATGAGAACTTTCTTATGTCAATCTTTTTCTTTATTAAAGTTAATGGCAAAGCTGATGGTTGGTTTTGCAGCAGAACATTATTATTTGCCACCTGTATTGGCGCAGCACGATGCTGCTTAATTTCGTTTTACAAAAGGCCAGATGAATAATGAGTTTCTCATTTCTATCCCGCTGGAGAACACCCTTTATTATGCTTGTGTTGCTTATATTTTGCGGCCAGCAAGGGTATGTGATCATTAAAGATTATCAAAAAGTAACAAAAAAGCTGGCTAATGCGGAAACAAAACCGCTGAAACAACGTAAGGACGGAAAGTCGTTTGCGCTCTTTGCTGCGGCAGTACGCCAACAAAACCAGCCAGTTGCTGTGAAAAAACCGTTGTCGGCCGAAATTGAGGGCATTGTCAGTAGTGATGACACGTGGCTTTCCTTTGCCGTTATCAAAACCCCGGGCGGTCAAATGAGCTACCGCGAAGGGGAGAAGCTGAGTGGATTTGATGACGCATATATTGAGTCAATTAATAAAGATGCGGTTGTCGTTAATTACGAAGGCACATCGCAGACTCTGGCATTAAAGAACCCCGATTATTTTAAGGGCGGCGTTGACAGCGGCCCGGTAACAAAATCGACGAAAGATGCAGGCGCTGACAATTTGCATCTGGATGATTATCTGGTGTTAAAACCGTTAATCGAGAAAGGCCAACTGGAAGGCTACAACATTAATCCCCGCAATGCGTCACCTTTTTATAGCCAGTCTGGTCTGGAAAAAGGCGATGTGGTGGTTAAGGTTGACAATATCGATATGACCAAAGAGGCGCAGGCAAAAGAAATTATTGCCCGCTGGTCAAAAATGAAAGAAGCGGATGTCGTTATTCGGCGTCACGCTCACCTTGAAAATGTTCGGGTCAATGTTCTAAACAATTAATAAGTGTACAGACATGAAGAAATTTCCATGGGCGTGCGTGGCGCTGACCGCATTGTCGTTATATTCCGGTTCGCTGTTCGCGGCGAACTTTAGCGCCAGTTTTAAAAATACCGATGTCCGTGAGTTTATCGATACGGTCAGTCGTAATCTGAATAAAACTATTCTGGTCGATCCTTCCGTTCAGGGAACGGTATCGGTCCGCACTTATAACGTGCTAACGGAAGAGGAGTATTACCAGTTTTTCCTGAGCGTGCTCGATCTTTACGGCCTGTCTGTGATCCCGATGGATAACGGTATGGTGAAAGTGGTGCGCTCCTCGGTCGCCCGTATGTCGGGCGCGCCGATTGCCGACAGTAAAAACCCCGGCAAAGGCGACGAAATCATCACTCGCGTCGTGCGGATGGAAAACGTTCCTGTGCGCGAACTGGCGCCGTTACTGCGTCAACTGAACGATGCTTCCGGCATCGGTAACGTGGTGCATTTTGAGCCATCAAACGTGCTGCTGTTAACCGGTAAAGCCTCGGTGGTGAACCGTCTGGTGGACCTGGTTCAGCGCGTGGATCAAAGTGGCGTACAGCGTCGTGAGATTGTTCCTCTGCGCTTTGCGTCGGCCAAAGATCTCTCTGACATGTTGAATAACCTCAACAATGAAGAGCAAAAAGGGCAAAACGCCCCGCAGTTGGCCACCAAAGTGGTGGCTGACGATGAGACGAACAGCCTGGTGATCAGCGGCAGTTCAGATGCGCGTCAGCGCACCCGGATGCTGATTTCCCAGCTCGACCGCGAACAGAACAACGAGGGCAACACCCGTGTGTTCTACCTGAAGTACGCCAACGCCACCAAAGTGGTGCCGGTGTTGACGGGTATTGGCGAGCAGTTGAAAGACAAAGCGGGCGGTAATAAGAGCAAAGCAGCGCCAATGGCGAACGATCTGAATATTACCGCTGATGAGTCCACCAACTCTCTGGTGATCACCGCCCAGCCAAACGTGATGGGGTCGCTGGAAAAAGTGATCGACAAACTGGATATTCGCCGTCCGCAGGTGCTTGTGGAAGCGATCATCGCCGAAGTTCAGGACGGCAACGGCCTGGATTTAGGGGTGCAATGGACCGGCAAACACGGCGGGGTGCAGTTTGGCTCTACCGGCCTGCCGATCAGCCAGCTCAAGAAGTCCAGGGTTATTGGCAGCTATACGGGCCTTGCAACCGGCTTCTTTAACGGCGATTTTGGCGCGTTGATGACGGCACTTTCGACCAACGGGAAAAACGACATCCTCTCTACGCCAAGCGTGGTGACGCTGGATAACAAAGAGGCGTCGTTCAACGTCGGTCAGGATGTACCGGTACTTTCCGGTTCCCAGACGACCAGCGGTGACAATGTCTTTAACTCGGTTGAACGTAAAACCGTCGGTACTAAGCTGAAAATCGTACCGCAGATCAACGATGGCGACATGATCCATCTGAAGATCGAGCAGGAAGTGTCGAGCGTAGACAACACCTCTACCGCCGATGCCAGCCTGGGTCCAACCTTTAACACCCGCACCATCAATAACGAAGTGATGGTACACAGCGGCCAGACGGTTGTGCTGGGTGGTTTGATGGAAAACGTCACTAAGCAGTCGGTTTCTAAAGTGCCGTTGCTGGGGGATATTCCGCTGGTGGGGCAGTTGTTCCGCTACACCTCGCAGGACAGCGCCAAGCGTAACCTGATGGTATTTATTCATACCACCGTGCTGCGCGATGACGAAAACTACACTGAGGCGTCGAAAGAAAAATATGCCCTGATCCAGGCGCGTCAACAGCACCGCATGGAAGAACACAAACTGGGCATCGTAGAGAATGCGGATTCTCCGATGCTGCCGGCTTATCCGTCTCAGAGCCATGCCGCGCCGGTCAGTACCAGTGCGCCGGTATCGTCCCGCAATCCTTTCAAAGAGTAAGGCGGAGACGACATGACTGAGATGACTAACGCGCTCTGTACCAGTACCTGGGCGAAAGAGAATGGCGTCCTGTTTCATGACGATGAGGTTTTTATCCGCGAGGATGCCCAGGCTTATGCCTTGCTGGAGATGCGCCGTGTGCTGGGGCATAACTATGCGCCGGTGGTGCTGACGGCGGAGGCGTTCGACGAACTGCTGACCAAAATCTGGCAGCAGAACAGCGGCGTCTCACAGCAACTGGTTGACGATATGGACGCCGATATCGATCTGATGGCATTAACCGAGGAGATCCCCGACAACGAGGATTTGCTTGATAACGACGAAAACTCGCCAGTGATCCGCCTGATTAACGCCATTATGGGCGAGGCGGTGAAAGAAGGGGCGTCGGATATTCATATCGAGACCTTCGAACGCACGTTGAGCATTCGTTTTCGCGTTGACGGCGTGCTGCGCCCGGTGCTGCAACCGGCGCGCAAGCTTGCGCCACTGCTGGTGTCGCGTATTAAAGTCATGTCCAAACTCGACATCGCTGAAAAACGTCTCCCGCAGGACGGTCGTATCTCCCTGCGCATTGGCCGCAAGGCGATTGACGTGCGTGTTTCTACCATTCCCTCCCAGTATGGCGAGCGGGTGGTAATGCGTCTGCTGGACAAAAGTAATCTCAAGCCGGATATCAATAAGCTCGGACTGATCGACGAAGAACTGGTGAAGTTAAAGGGGCTTATCGAACGTCCGCACGGCATTATTCTCGTCACCGGTCCGACCGGTTCGGGGAAAAGTACCACCCTGTACGCGCTGTTATCGGCACTGAACGGGCATGAACGCAACATTCTGACCGTAGAAGATCCGATTGAATACGAGCTCGAAGGGGTGGGGCAGACTCAGGTTAACCCACGCGTGGATATGACCTTTGCCCGCGGCCTGCGCGCGATTCTGCGTCAGGACCCGGATGTGGTCATGATCGGGGAAATTCGTGATGGTGAAACCGCGCAAATTGCGGTGCAGGCCTCACTGACCGGTCACCTGGTGATGTCCACGCTGCACACTAACAGTGCGGCAGGGGCGATTACCCGTCTGCGCGATATGGGGCTGGAATCATTTTTAATCGGTTCGTCGCTGCTTGGCGTCATTGCCCAGCGTCTGGTTCGTCGGCTGTGTCCGCACTGCCGTACCACCAGTCCGCTGGATGACAATGAAAAAGCGCTGTTCACCTTTATGGAAACACCGCCGAAAGCGATTTATCGCGCGGTAGGGTGTGAACAGTGTCGCCAGAGCGGCTACCAGGGACGTGCCGGCATCCATGAGTTTTTGGTGGTCGATAGCGCAATGCGTCGGGCTATCCATGAAGACAAAGATGAGATGTCCATTGAAACGCAGCTTTTCAAACAGGCCTACAGCCTGCGTGAAAACGGCCTGATGAAGGTGATTAGTGGCGTAACCTCACTGGAAGAAGTGATGCGCGTCACCGCTGAACGCGGGGGAGATGCGTAATGGCCTGGTATGAATGGTCCGCGACGGACGCGGCGGGGAAAACCCAGCGCGGCACCCTGCAGGCCGAAGGGCCAAAACAGGTGCGCCAGATGCTGCGCGAGCAGAAGCTGATGCCGGTGAATATTGCCCCTACTCGTGAACCTGGAGCAGGAAAAAACGCCCGCAAAGGGGCGAAGCTGTCGATTCCGGTGCTGTCGATGTTTACCCGCCAGCTTGCGACGCTGGTGAATGCGGCGTTGCCGCTGGAGAGCGCGCTGAAGGCTATCGCCAAACAGACGGAAGATAAAACGCTGGCGGCGATGGTGACCGAAATCCGCGACAAGATCGTGGAAGGCCATACGCTGTTTGACGCGTTCAGCCAGTTTCCGCGCAGCTTCGACAAGCTTTACTGCACGCTGGTGATGGCGGGTGAAAAGACGGGGCATCTCGGCGGCGTGCTGGAAAAGCTCGCCGAATACAACGAACAGCGCCAGAAAATGAAAAGCAAACTCACTCAGGCGATGGTCTATCCGATCACCCTGACTGTGGTGGCGATCGCGGTGATCTCGATCCTGCTGGTGGCGGTTGTCCCGCAGGTTATTGACCAGTTCACGCACATGAAGCAAGAACTGCCGATGACGACCCGCACACTGATTGCGGTGAGCGATTTTTTACAGGCGTGGGGCATCTTTATTGCCGGCGGTCTGTTCGGCGCATCGGTGGGTTTTAAGGCCTGGCTGAAAAAAGAGAAAAACCGGTTTATTTATCACCGGTGGCTGTTGCTGCAGTCGCCGCTGAAAAAGCTGGTCTGCGCGATCAACAGTGCGCGTTACATCCGCACGCTGAGTATTTTGCAGGCCAGTAGCGTCCCTTTGCTTGAAGGGATGTATATCGCCATGGACGGGATTGAAAACCTCTATGCCCGGCAGGTGCTGGAGCAGGCGGCGGATACCGTGCGCCAGGGGGCGTCGCTCTACAACGCGCTGGAACAGGCGAAAATCTTCCCGCCCACCATGCTCTATATGGTGGCTTCCGGGGAGGAGAGCGGCGAGCTGGGCGCATTGATGGATCGTGCGGCAGAAAACCAGGAGTCTGGATTACAGCATCGAATTACCTTAACGCTGTCGGTATTTGAACCGGCACTGGTAGTCACAATGGCGACCGTTGTTTTATTCATTGTTCTTTCAATATTACAACCGCTTCTTCAACTTAATAATATGGTGGGTTAATCATGTCTTTGAAAAAAAATAGCCTGAAACATCAGGCGGGGTTCACGCTGCTCGAATTAATGGTGGTTATCGTTATTCTCGGCGTTCTGGCCAGTATGGTTGTGCCTAATTTAATGGGTAACAAAGAAAAAGCCGATATTCAGAAAGCGACCAGCGATATTGTGGCGCTGGAAGGTTCTCTGGATATGTACAAACTCGATAACCATCGTTATCCGACGACCGAACAAGGGCTGCAGGCGCTGGTGACAAAACCTGAAATCGCGCCGATTCCAAAAGGCTACCGCGATGACGGTTATATTCGTCGCCTGCCGCAGGATCCGTGGGGCAATGATTATATTCTGGTAAGCCCTGGTGAGCATGGCGCCGTCGATATTTTCTCAGCCGGTCCGGATTCAGAAGCGAATACGGCTGACGATATCAGCAACTGGTCTTTTGATAAAAAAGATAAGTAATGAAAAAACAACGTGGATTTACCCTGCTGGAAATTATCGTGGCGCTGGTGATATTCGCCCTGAGCGCCATGATGGTGGTTACCACCATTCCATCACGCAGCGGCGCAGATACATTTGGTCAGCAGTTAAAATCTCTCGTTGAATATGGTTCTGATCGCGCGGTGATGGACGGGAATATCGTCGGACTGGTGATGACCGCCTCAGAATATACGCTGGTAACGCAGGTTGGAAATAACGGGGATCGTCACTGGACGCCGTTAGAGGCCGGGCGTATCGCTACTCGCGGCGTGTTTCCTGAGGATATGCATGTCTCTCTCTCGCCACGGACGCTGGCGGCCACGCTGAATGATGAACCGCAAATCATTTTTTTACCAGACGGTGAGCTTAGCCGCTTCACGCTTAGCCTCGAAAGTCTGGATAAAAAGCAGCGCTTTCACGTGACGTCCCAGGGCGCTGCGCCTGTGGTGGTGGAAAACGATGATTAAACGCAAAACCAAAGAGCAGGGGATGACCCTGCTGGAAGTGATGGTGGCGCTGGTGATTTTCTCCACCGCGGCGCTGGCATTAATGAACTCAGTCACTCTGAATGTGCGTTTTACCCATGGCCTGTCGGAAACGCTTCAGGCCGGCTGGGTGGCGGAAAATCAACTGGCCGAAGCACAACTGGCTCAGGCCGATTTCCCGGACGACGAAAAAGTGGGGACGGAGATCATGGGGGGACAAACCTGGACCTGGCATATTCAGCGGGTCAAAACCGACGGGAATGCTTTTGCTGATGAGGTAAGGGTGTACAGCGAAGGGAGCGACACGCAACCCGTGGTGTCGTTGCAGCTTGCTGAGCCGGAGGTGAAGAGTGAGTAAGAGACAGCGTCAGCAAGGGTTTACCCTGCTGGAGATCATGATTGCGCTGGCCATTTTCGCCGTAATCAGCATTCTGGCCTGGCAAATTCTGGACGGCGCGATGCGCACGTCTACGGCTAGCGATCAGGCGGCGACGAAAGTGACAGCGCTTCAGCGGACTTACAACCTGCTCTCACGGGATTTTTATCAGTTGCAGGCGCGCGCCCCGCGCAACAATGGCGAAGTGTTTGTCCAACAGCCCGATGCCCTTGAGCTGACCACCCTGAACGGTATCAGCGGTCAGGTACAGCTGGAGCGGGTGCGCTGGACGTTAAAAGATAAACGCCTGTGGCGAAATGTCTGGGCCGCCATCGACGGTCCGGCCAACGCGAAGCCAGAAGAAGTGCCGATTCTGAGTGATGTGAAGACGATGACATGGCGCTTCTGGGACGAAGGATGGCAGGACAAATGGACCGACAGCAGTCATCAGCCGGATGGCGTTGAACTGAATCTGATTATGGAAAATGGCGAAACCTGGCGCTGGGTCTTTATGACGCCCGGTGATATGCCGGATGCGCAACCCGCGTCGACAGAGGCAAGCGCAGACCCGGCTCAACCGGCGACGGAAAACGCGGCGCAACCCGTCACCAATCCGCAGGCCGATGCGGCGGCACAAACAGGAGATCGCTCATGAGTGCCGGAAATGCGCGAAAAGAGCGCGGCGTGGCGCTACTGGTGGTGTTAATTCTGTTGGTGATGATGTCCGCTCTGGCGGCGAAAATCAGCCAGCAGTTCTGTCGCCATCTGCAAAAAACGCACTATCAGGTCAGCCAGCAGACGCTGAGATGGGCTATCGCCCGTCAACAAAAGGTTCTGGAAAACGTGCTGCAAAAAGCCGGGGGTGCAGAAAGCGCCGGGCTTTCGCCCGAAGGGGATTGGGCGCAGCCGCTGGAAACCCACGGGGATAACTATACCGTGGTAAGCCAGGTGGAGGACGCCCGGACCTGTTTTAACGTCAACAGCCTGCTGGCGGTTGACGCGGCACCGGCCGCCGCGGCGCCAGCGCCAACTGACGGCGGCGCGTTGCCGGAAAAACCCGTAAAAGAGCAGATCATTGAGCAACTGCTGGTGGAAAGCGGTGTCGGTACGCTGGCAGCAGAGGAGATCTACCAGCAACTGGTGGATTATCTCGACGCGGACGACGTAACCGCGAAAGAGGGTCAGGAGGCGGATGCCTGGGCGAGCGTTGCGCCTGCCCGTGGTCCTGCGAATCAGATGATGCGAACCGCAGGGGAAATCAGGCTGCTGCCCGCGTTCCCACAAGCTGCGTGGGCAAAAGCCAGCCAATACCTGTGCGCCTTACCGGACACCGACGGTACGGTCGATGTGAATACATTAACGCCCGAACAGGCGCCGCTGCTGGCGGCGGTTTTTACCGGAGTATTAACGAAGGACGACGCTGCACGCCTTATCGACTCACGCCCGGAAGAGGGCTGGGAATCGCTTGATGCGTTCAGCAAGGTGCTGGAGAGCAACTATCCGCAAACCAAAGAGATCCTGGCGCAGCTTCAGGACAGGGTTGCGGTAAACAGTCGCTATTTTCGGGTTAACACAACCGGCAATACCGATGATTTAACGCTGCGCGTCGTCAGCCAGCTTCACGTCGACAGTGAGGCGGGCAAGGTCGTGACCTGGCAACGCCGTTACCGAATGGTTGAATAAGATTAAGTAGAACATGATGAAAAAAGTGCTTTTTATTCGTCCCGACTCGCAGGAGGACGGCAAGATATGGTGGTGCGAATCCGGCAGTGAACAGGTTGAATCTCTGGCGGGGTGGGGGGCGCTGAACGAGCTGTCCAGCCACGCGCTCTCACGGCAGGTCTGTCTGTTGCTGCCCGCCAGCGAAACGATCTTTCGTCATTTTACGCTGCCGAAAAAGGGGCTCTCTGCGAATACCGCGCAATTTTCGTGGCTGGCGGAAGAGACACTCCTCGGCGAGGTGGATACGCTGCACTGGACTGTGCTGAACAAAAAAGGGGCGGAGGTTGACGCTGTGGCGATCGACGCCGAACGCTTGCGTCACTGGCTTGCGCTGTTTGCGCAGGCGGGCCTTAACGTGGTTCAGGTGCTGCCAGATGCCTGGCTGCTGCCCGTTAGCGAAGGCGGCGGCACGATAGTCAAACTTGAAGAGAATTACTGGCTGCGCTTTTCTCCCTGCACGGCGGGCGAATCCGACGCGGTTTTGCTGCCGCTGCTGATCAACAAATGCAGGGCTGGCGATCTGTGCTGCTACGGCGAGGCGCCAGAGGGTCTGGAGATTGATGAACAACTGGAATGGCAGCATCCGATGATGCTGATTCAGCCACAGTGGCAGCGCTGCCGCGTTAATCTTCTGCACGGTGAATTCTCCGTACACCATGCCAGCACGACAAACTTTCGTCATGCCAAAGCGGTGATGGCGGGCCTGGCCTTTCTCAGCATTGGCCTGCTGATTGGCCCGCGTGTCGGGATGGCGTGGATGTTAACGCATCAGCAAAACGAAGTTCGCCAGGAGATAACCACCGTGGCGCAACACTATTTTCCAAACCTGCGTCAGACGACCAATCTGAAGTACTACGTCGAGCAGAATATTAGTAAGGCGAAAAAAGGCATTTTCCTGCAGCTTGAAGCGCTCAATCAGGTTAAACAAACGCTGCCGGCGCTGGAGATCAATAACGTGGAATATGACGAAACACAAAACCAGCTGACGCTGAACGTGAAGTCCATGGACAAACAATCTTTACAGGATTTTGTTGCCCGTAGCGCTGAAACGTTCGAATTTTCAATGCAGCCGGTTTCTGGCGACGCGCCTTATACCGCCATTATCACCGGGAGTTATAAATGAAAGCGCAAATAGCCCAGTTAAAAGCTCGCTGGCAGAATTACAGTCCTCGTGAGCGAAATATATTTACGCTCTGTGGTGGCGTATTATGCTGCGCGTTTGTCTATTACGGTGCCATGATGCCGCTTGATAATATGATTAAAAGCAGCGAGTCCGTTTTAATTAAACAAAAGCAGACGCTCACCTGGATGCGAAAGGAAATAGATAAAAATCATCTTCAGGCCAGGGTAATTAATACGCCGAATCCGCGCAGCGTCGTGGAAGAGAGTGCCAAAGTCGTTCATGTCTCTCTGGCGGACATCCGTCAGGACGACCAGTCGCTGACCTTTGAGGTGGAACGCATCAACGTTAACGCGTTGCAGAACTGGCTGCGTGAAATGAACCTTGCGTCAGGGATTCATCTTCAAAAGCTGGCCCTGACGCCAGTGGACCGTCTGAATGATGTGAAAGCGCACATCACGCTGAGTTGGGCGAAAAGTGCATGAATTCGCTAATGTTGCTGCAGCAGATGAATCTGCCTGTTCTGTGCGCCATGAGCGGCGCGCTGGGCGCAATTATTGGCAGTTTTCTGGGGGTGGTCGCGGAGCGTATTCCTGCTCTCGTTATGGAAGAAGAGGGGGCGGGCAATCTGTTGTTTCCCGCGTCCCACTGTCCGGAATGTCATCACGCGTTAAGTGCATGGGAAAATATTCCCATTATTAGTTGGTGCGTACTGCGGGGTCGCTGCCGCCATTGCCACACGTCCATTCCGCTGCGTTTGCTGCTGGTTGAAGTGCTGAGCGCGCTGTTTTTCGCGCTGAGTGCTGCGCTGGCTCCGTCATTTTCGGGGATGATGGCGTTGTGGGTGATGTGGAGTCTGCTGCTGCCGCTGGTGGTGATCGATGCGCGCCACATGCTGCTGCCGGACTGTCTGACTCAGCCGCTGCTGTGGTGCGGACTGTTGTTTCACGCCCTGTTCCAGACATTGCCATTGACGGATGCGGTCTACGGCGCTGTTGCCGGATATCTCTCTTTATGGTCGGTTTACTGGGTGTTCCGTCTGTTAACCGGACGGGAAGGATTAGGTTATGGCGATTTCAAGCTGCTGGCGGCGCTGGGTGCCTGGTGCGGCTGGCAGGTATTACCGTCAATTTTACTGATTGCGGCACTTGGCGGCATTGTTGTTCACGTTCTGCTAAAACCTTTAGCGAATAAAAATACTCTTATTTCTTTTGGCCCATATCTTGCTTTTTCTGGCTTAGCTGTATTTATTGCGCAAGTTGCTTAATTCATATTTTAATTAATGCAGTCAAGTTTTTTTTTAGGTTTTTTCAGCGGGGGAATGAAAGGAAAAAAGAAATTCTCCATTGTATTCTTCTCTCCGCAATGAAAGCTTTGTTATTTATGAGTGGAGGGTATTGCGACTCAAAAATAATCAGGTTTCTCGCGAACCAAAAAGTCACGTTTTAATTATCTGTAAATAAAGTTCGTCCATGTTTATTGGAAAAGCATGGGTATTTAATTTCACAAATCGTATTATCAGGATCAAATAATGAAATTTCTGAAGCCTAAATATCTGGCCCTCTTTGTCGCAGCGGCTGCAAGCCCTGTGTTCGCAGCGGTGCCAGGTAAAGCGACTATCGCCAGTGGTAACGATAAATTCGCCATTGTCGAAGTTGACCAATCTGCTTCTGCTTACAATAGTCTTGTTAAAGTACATGACGGTGCCGATGTTAAAGTGCAGTGGGATGTCTGGAGCGGTGCCGCGCCAACGTCTGCAAAAGTGCTGCTCGATGGTAAAACCGTCTGGACCGGCGCGGGCAGCATGTCCGGGTCGGCCACCTTCAAAGTGACGAAAGGCGGTCGTTATCAGGAGACCGTAGAGCTTTGCAATGCCAGCGGCTGTAGCACCAGCGCCAGCAAACTGATTATCGTTGCCGATACCGACGGTAGCCATCTGCTGCCTCTCAATACCACGATGCAGGAAAATAACAAAACCCTGTCTAAGCACACCGATAAAGTGGTTGGCGCTTATTTCCCTGAGTGGGGTGTTTATGACCGTAACTTCCCGGTCGATAAAATTCCTGCCGCAAACCTGAACCACATTCTGTATGGCTTCATTCCTATCTGTGGCGGCGACGGCATCAACGACAGCCTGAAAACCATTGAAGGCGGTAACAGCTTCGAAGCACTGAAACGTGCTTGTGCCGGTCGTCAGGACTTCCAGGTTGCGATTCACGACCCGTGGGCTGCGCTGCAGAAACCACAGGCTGGCGTGACCGGCTGGGATGACCCGTACAAAGGTAACTTCGGCCAGTTGATGGCGATGAAGAAAGCGAATCCTGGACTGAAAGTTCTGCCTTCTATTGGCGGCTGGACCTTGTCTGACCCGTTCTTCAAAATGCATGACAAAGTGATCCGTGATCGCTTCGTTGCTTCCGTGAAAGATTTCCTGAAAACCTGGAAATTCTTCGACGGCGTGGACATCGACTGGGAATTCCCGGGCGGCGGCGGTCAGAATGAAACGCTGGGCAACCCGCAGCAGGATAAAGAGACCTATACCGCGCTGATGCGTGAACTGCGCGCCATGATGAACGAACTGTCAGCTGAAACCGGTCGTACCTTCGAACTGACTTCCGCTATCGGCTCCGGCAGCGACAAAATTGAAGACGTGGATTACACCACTGCGCAGCAGTACATGGACCACATCTTCCTGATGAGCTATGACTTCTACGGCGGCTGGAGCAACACCGATCTGGGCCACCAGGCAGCACTGCGTGCACCAGCGAACAAACCAGATACTAACTACACCACTGAAAACGGCGTTAACGCGCTGCTGGCTCAGGGTGTACAGCCTGGCAAGATCGTCGTCGGTACGGCTATGTATGGTCGTGGCTGGACAGGTGTTCACGGTTACAGCAACAACAATCCGTTCACGGGTACCGCAACGGGTATGGTGAAAGGGACCTGGGAACCGGGCGTAGTTGACTATCGTCAGATCGTTAACGAGTACAAAGGCAAAGCAGGCTGGGAGTACAACTATGACACCACCGCTGAAGCACCGTACTTGTTTAACAAAACCACCGGTGACCTGATCACCTATGAAGACGCGCGTTCTGCAACGGCGAAAGGTCAGTATGTTCTGGCGAAAAACCTGGGCGGTCTGTTTGCCTGGTCTATCGACTCTGATACAGGGGACATTCTGAACGCAATGAATGAAAGCCTGACCAGTGGCGGCTCTACGCCAGTTGATCCGGTCGTGACTAACCATGCGCCGGTAGCGACTGCCGCTGACCAGTCCGTGACCGGTCCGGCTACGGTGACGCTGGATGGCTCTGCCTCCACCGATCCGGATGGCGATGCAATCACTTACAAATGGACCCAGATTTCTGGCCCGTCAGTGACCATCACCAACAGCACCAAAGCGAAAGCAACCTTCAACGTTGCCGCTGTCACCAGCAACCAGACTCTGGCGTTCCGCCTGACGGTTACTGATGCAAAAGGCCTGAGCAGCTCCGCTGACGTGCAGGTTGTGAATAAAGCACCGAAAGCTAACCAGGCTCCGGTTGTAAACCAGATGGAAGCCGTAACGCTGGAAGCGGGTCAGAGCTATTCTCTGCACGCTCAGGCGAACGATCCAGATGGCGACGCGCTGACTTACTCCTGGAGCGTTCCTGCTGATATGCAGGCGACAGGGACTGATACGGCTAACGTGAACATCACCGCGCCGGAAGTGGATTCTGAGTCGACCTATACGCTGACCGTTGTGGTCAACGATGGCAAGACCAGTGTGCAGACTAACGTGCAGGTGACGGTAACGCCAAAAGCGGCTGAAACGCCATCCGATGAAGGCAACACCCCGTCTGACGAAGGCAACACCCCATCCGATGAAGGCAACACCCCATCCGATGAAGGCAACACTCCGTCCGATGAAGGCAATACTCCGTCTGATGAAGGTAACACCCCATCTGACGAAGGTAACACGCCGTCTGACGAAGGTTCTGCAACCGGTAGCTGCGATAAACCTGTTGATGCTAACGCCAGCAAATATGCTGCCTGGAGCGCAAGCAAGGTTTACAACGCAGGGAATACCGTCAGCTTCGACAACCTGGTCTGGAAAGCGAAATACTGGACTCAGGGCAACCAACCGGGCTTCGGTGTGGATGCGTGGGATCTGGTAAGCCAGGTGAAATTCAACTGGCGCTCCGATGTGGTCTACAACGGCGGTGACACCACCACCTACAACGGTTACACCTACACCGCTAAATGGTGGACTAAAGGTGATAAACCGGGCAACAGCGATGTGTGGGTGAAAAAAGGTCCGGCTGCTGACTGCAAATAAGTCAAAGCAATAACAATGCGGGTAAGTACTTGCCCGCTATCACGGTCCACGCCCCACTTCGGACGTGGACCGTAAACCAGGAAACCGTTAATAAGCGTGTAAGGAGACAATGAAAAGACCTGGAATAAAAATGAAAAAGTTATTTTTATTGTTATTGATAGTTAGTCATAGCGTCTTTGCCAACTGTTGGGATAAAGCCGCACATTATTATCATGTGGATCCTTATTTATTGTACGCCATCGCAAATGTAGAGTCCGGAATGAACCCATATGCGATTGGACAGAACCATGACGGAACACGCGATGTAGGATTAATGCAGATTAACAGCTCTCATTTTTCTGAGCTGGAAACGCAGGGAATTAATGAGTACCGGTTAATTACCGAACCCTGCACCTCAATTATGGTTGGGGCATCGATACTCTCCGATATGATTAAAGTGTATGGCTATAACTGGGAAGCGGTTGGGGCTTATAACGCTGGGCTGAAAAAAGAGAATTTTTCTTTACGTATGGTCTATGCGCGCAAAGTCTGGAATAAATATCAAAAAATAAAACGCACTGCTCGTACTCGTTATTATTGATTTTTATTTTTTGAAGAATATCAAAAAGTGTTCTTCATAAAGTGAAAAATGCACCCGGGTTTATTTATTAAATGGATTAATAAATAAACTTTGAATGAAATTAACTTTTAATTAACTCTTAATAATCTTAACAGGATCATCGAAATGAATAAAAGAACATTACTCAGTGTTCTTATCGCCGGTGCATGTGTTGCACCGTTTATGGCTCAGGCAACAATGCTGCAGGCCAGCAGTGAACCGTACACCGTTAAGGCCAGCGATCTGCAGAAGAAAGAACAGGATTTGACTAACTTCCCGCTGATGGCGTCTGTGAAGTCGACGATCCGTACGCTGGACAACAGTCTGGTGGAAAAAATCGAGCCGGGTAACCCCGCTAACCCGGAAAACGTGAAGCGTGTGGAAGGTATTATTAAGGCCAGCGACTGGGATTTCCTCTTCCCACTGCGCGCACCGGAATATACCTACAGCAACTTCCTGAAAGCCGTGGGTAAATTCCCGGCGCTCTGCCAGACCTATACCGATGGCCGTAACAGTGATGCCATCTGCCGTAAGTCTCTGGCGACTATGTTTGCACACTTTGCACAGGAAACCGGTGGCCATGAGTCCTGGCGTCCGGAGCCGGAATGGCGTCAGGCGCTGGTGTATGTTCGTGAAATGGGCTGGAGCGAAGGTCAGAAAGGCGGCTATAACGGAGAATGTAACCCGGACGTATGGCAGGGTCAGACCTGGCCGTGCGGTAAAGATAAAGACGGCGATTTCGTTAGCTACTTTGGTCGCGGTGCGAAACAGCTTTCTTATAACTACAACTATGGTCCGTTCTCTGAAGCGATGTACGGCGATGTCCGTGTGCTGCTGGACAAACCTGAACTGGTGGCTGACACCTGGTTGAACCTGGCTTCTGCGATCTTCTTCTTCGCCTACCCGCAGCCGCCAAAACCGAGCATGCTGCAGGTTATTGATGGTACATGGCAGCCGAACGCACACGATAAAGCAAACGGCCTGGTGCCGGGCTTTGGCGTGACCACCCAAATCATCAACGGTGGTGTGGAATGTGGCGGTCCGACTGAAATCGCACAGTCCCAGAACCGTATCAAGTACTACAAAGAATTCGCTAACTACCTGAAAGTACAGGTTCCGTCTACCGAAGTGCTGGGCTGCGCCAACATGAAGCAGTTCGACGAAGGTGGTGCGGGCGCCCTGAAGATCTACTGGGAACAGGATTGGGGATGGAGCGCGGATACACCGTCAGGCCAGACCTATTCTTGCCAGTTGGTCGGCTACCAGACGCCGTTCAGCGCCTTTAAAGAGGGTGACTACACCAAGTGCGTGAAGAAATTCTTTAACGTCAACGTGGTTGACGATGGTGGCAGCGACAGCGGTAACGTCACACCGACGCCAACACCAACGCCAACGCCAGTTGATCCGACAGATGGAGACAATACCCCGGACAACACGACCCCGGATGACAATACTCCAGCTCCGGTGAACCATGCGCCGGTAGCGAAAATCGCGGGTCCGATTGGTGCGGTTGAAGCAGGTAAATCTGTCTCTCTGAACGCAACAGGTTCAACGGATGAAGATGGTGACAAACTGACTTATACCTGGACTTCCCAGAATGGTCAGACCGTAAGCGGCGAAGATAAATCGGTGATTACTTTCAATGCTCCGGAAAACGCGGCTGCGACACAGTATCAGATCAACCTGACCGTCAGCGACGGCAAACTGAGCAGCAACACCAGCTATACGCTGAATGTGCTGGCGAAGCAAACTGATGGCGGCCAGACCGGGACTTACCCGACCTGGACCTCTAAAACCAAGTGGAAAGCGGGCGATATCGTGAACAACCGTGGTCAGTTGTTCCAGTGTAAACCGTATCCGTACAGTGGCTGGTGCAACAATTCACCTTCCTACTATGAGCCAGGCAAAGGTATTGCATGGCAGGATGCGTGGACTGCGCTGTAATCAGCAAAACAAAAACGGCAACCTTCGGGTTGCCGTTTTTTTGTCGCCGGATGGCGGGTAACGACCTGGTAGGCCTGATAAGCTTGCGTCATCAGGCAGTTGCCGTTTTTTGTCTGTTCTTATTCTAACGGTGCAATTTTCCGTGATCGCGAAGCCACGCCGCCGTTTTCACAATTCCCTCATCCAGCGTCACGACCGGCTTATACCCCAGTTCATTCTCGGCGCGGGTAATATCCAGGGTAAAATCAAAATTCAGTTTCGACACTCCATAATGCGTCAGGGCAGGCTCTTTGGCGGATTTATTGCCAAAGCGCTCCATGCTGCGGGCGATCATATCCAGCATTGGATAGGGAACAGAACGGATCCGGCAGTGGATGTTCAGTTCATCAATCAGTTTCTGCACGATACTGCGCAGGGTACGCGGCTCACCGTTGGTAATGTTGTACACCCGTCCGGATGGCAGCGTGTCGCAGTGCTCCTGACTCGCCAGCCACATCGCATGAATGGCATTTTCATAATAGGTCATATCGACTACCGCACTGCCGCCGTGGGGTAATAACACGCTGCCATAGTGGTGCATCATGTGGGCCAGACGAGGGATAAAGACTTTGTCGTGCGGGCCAAACAGACTTTGAGGTCTGAGTACGGTAAACCGTGTTTGTGGATTTGCCAGCGCCAGCAGATTAATGACGTCTTCTCCTGCGGCTTTACTGCGGGCAAATTCGTTGGCAAAGCGATGCGGACGAAAGTCTTCTTTAATATCGCGATGGTGGTGATAATCGAAGTAAAGCGAAGGGGAGGAGATATGAACAACATTACGCACGCCCCAGGCGACTGCCCATTCGCCAAGGCGACGGGTTGCGCGTACGTTGGCTAAATCAAACGCCTCCTGCGTTCCCCAGGGCGAGGTGAAACTGGAGCAGTGCCACAGCGTATCAATGCCTGCAAGCATGACTTTTGCCTGCGATGAGACCAGCTCGGTCAGATCCGCATGAACGAACTCTGCGCCCATTTTCTCAAGCAGCTTCCCCATCGCTTCGTTGCGACCGGTTGCTCTGACGCTGATGCCTTTGTTGCGCAAAAACTCAACCGCGTTTCGTCCTAAGCCGCTGGTTGCGCCGGTAACCAGTACCTTCATATCAATCCACTGTGTTTAATAAGACGTCGTGCGCATTCTTCCGTGAATTACGTCGGTATGCAATGGGAAACGTGAAACAATACAGCAAGTTTTTACGAAATATCTGTGATTTGTTCTGCAAGTCTGGCAATTTTTTTCGCCATTCCCCTGAAGATAAACAAATGCGCAGGGATCATCAGTAGCCAATAGAAAAGACCTGGCATACCGTGCGGATGCCACCAGGCGCGCACGTCAATTTCACGATGATCGCCTTTATCTTCCAGAGTGAAACTGAGTCGACCGAGTCCCGGCGCCTTCATGCCAAACAGCAGCGTAAGTTGCTTTTCGGGTTCGACGATAATGACCTTCCAACTATCTACCGCATCACCGGGCTGAAGGCGTGCATGTTCAGGACGGCCTTTTGCCAGACGGTGACCGACTAACAGATCCAGCGCCGCGCGTGTTTTCCAAAGAATATTGCCAAAGAAATACCCCTCTTTCCCGCCGAGACGGTTTACCACCTGCCACAAGGCGCTCAGGCTGGCGGGCGTTCTGACGGTAAATCCGGCCTGTTTGGCGAAAAAACCGTATTCCGGTCGCCAGCGGGCAAACGCCTGCGCGTCATATCCCCAGTCGCTGGAATTCACCAGTTTCTCTTCTTCCTTTAGCGTGCGGCGTACCGCATCGTCAAAGGCGATAAGCTGCTGGGGAATTAACGCCCGTAATTCCGAGTCATCGGCCAGCAGATCGTGTTTTAGCCCCTGTATCAGTGCCTTTGCCGTGGTCGGCGGCACTGAGGTGATAACGTTCAGGAACCAGACGGAAATCCAGCGGGTGGGAAAGGGGACGGGAATTAACAGGCGATGCTTGCCGCTGACCGCCATGAAATGTTCAAACTGCTCCTGATAGCTGAGCACCTGTGGCCCGGCGGCTTCAAGGATCCGGTGCTCGCTGGCGGGATGGTCCAGCAGGGCAACCAGATAGTACAACAGGTTTTCGAGGGCAATTGGCGTGGTGCGCGAACGGACCCAGCGGGGCGGTGTCAGCACCGGCAGGTTATAGACCATGTCACGCATCACTTCGAATGCGGCAGAACCTGCACCTACGATAATGCCGGCGCGCAGTTCCGTCACGGGGACACCGGACTCACGTAAGGTATCTGCGGTGATTTGCCGCGCCCGCAGATGGTCGGATTGCTGGTGTTCCGGTGCCTGTAGCGAACTGAGAAAAATGAGTTGTCTGACCGGCGTTTCACGCAGGGCGTCACGAACGTTGAGCGCTACCTGGCGCTCATGAGCGATAAAATCACCACCTTCCCCCATGCCGTGCACCAGATAATAGACCGTGTCGACATTTTCCAGCAGGGAAGGGAGCGTTGTCGGCCAGTTCAGATCGACCTTATGACAACTGACGTTGGGCAGATTCTGTTTTTCCAGGCGCTCAACGCGACGTGCCGCCGCCAGCACCTGATGACCTTGCTGGCTGAGCGCCTGCACCAGATGCTGACCAATGTAACCACTGGCGCCAAGAACTACGATGCGTTGTGGCACGTCTTTCTCCCTAACGATGTAAAAATGTGCGCCAGTGGGCGACGACATCGGCAAGCTGTTCCCGCGAAACATCCAGATGGGTCACCAGACGGACAACAGGCGAGGCGTTGATCAGCACTCCCTGCGCTTTCATAAACTCGCCCAGCGCCGCGGCGTTGGCTTCTCCGACGCGGACAAACAGCATGTTGGTGTCATGGCGCATCACGTCCGCGCCTGCGTCTCGCAGTTGTTCCGCCATCCATGCCGCGTTGTCGTGATCGTCCTGTAAGCGCGCAACGTTGTTTTTCAGGGCATACAGCCCGGCAGCCGCCAGGATACCGGCCTGACGCATGCCGCCGCCGGTCATTTTACGCCAGCGGGTGGCGCGCTTGATGTAATCGCGGTTGCCGACCAGTAACGAGCCGACCGGCGTCCCCAGCCCTTTGGACAGACAGATGGTAAAGGAGTCGCAATACTGAACGATCTCTTTGAGTTCACAACCGTAGGCCACCACGGCGTTAAAAATACGCGCGCCATCGACGTGCAGCGCCAGACCACGCTCACGGGTAAATTCCCATGCATCTTTGAGATAGTCGCGCGGCAGGACTTTGCCATTGTGGGTGTTTTCCAGACTCAGAAGCTTCGTGCGGGCAAAGTGGATATCATCTGCCTTAATTTTAGCGGCAACTTTATCCAGCGGTAATGAGCCATCCGCTGCGGCATCAATGGGTTGCGGTTGAATACTGCCGAGCACCGCCGCGCCACCGGCTTCATACAGATAGTTATGTGCTCCCTGACCGGCGATATACTCTTCGCCGCGCTCACAGTGGCTGAGGAGCGCCACGAGGTTGGCCTGGGTGCCGGTGGGTAAAAATAACGCCGCTTCTTTACCTGAGAGGTCAGCGGCGTATTGCTGGAGAGCGTTAACGGTGGGGTCATCCCCATACACATCGTCCCCAACCGGGGCGGCCATCATAGCGTCAAGCATGGCGCGGCCCGGACGGGTGACGGTATCACTGCGTAGATCTATCATTGCACATCCCTATTGTTTGAAAGGCGATGTGCATTGTTTTACCTGAGCCAGTTGGTTTTTGCCAGTTCGATCACCTCGTCGCCACGACCGCTGATGATGGCGCGCAGCATATACAGGCTGAAACCTTTGGCCTGCTCCAGTTTAATTTGCGGCGGAATAGCCAATTCCTCTTTCGCGACAACCACATCTACCAGCACCGGGCCGTCAATCGACAGGGCACGCTGTAGCGCTTCGTCAACGTCTGACGCTTTCTCCACCCGAATCCCGGTGATACCACAGGCTTCGGCAATGCGCGCGAAGTTGGTGTCATGAAGCTCAGTACCGTCGGTGAGATAACCTCCGGCTTTCATTTCCATTGCCACAAAGCCTAATACGCTGTTGTTAAAGACGACGATTTTGACCGGTAACTTCATTTGCACGACCGAGAGAAAATCCCCCATCAACATACTGAATCCGCCGTCACCGCACAGGGCAATCACCTGGCGATTGGGCGCAGTGGCCTGGGCTCCCAGCGCCTGCGGCATGGCGTTAGCCATTGAGCCGTGGTTAAACGATCCCAGCAGACGGCGTTTGCCGTTCATTTTCAGGTAACGGGCGGCCCACACCGTTGGCGTGCCGACATCGCAGGTAAAGATGGCGTCATTGGCGGCGAAATGGCTGATTTGCTGTGCCAGGTACTGCGGGTGAATCGCTTTTTCGCTGGGTTTGGCGAGATCGTCGAGACCTTTGCGCGCATCGCGATAATCGCTCAACGCCTTATCGAGGAATTTGCGTTCCGTTTTCTCTTCCACCAGCGGTAAGAGCGCGGTCAGCGTGGACCTGATATCGCCAACCAGCGCCATATCGACCTTGCTGTGCGCCCCAATGCTGGCCGGGTTGATATCAATCTGAATGATTTTGGCGTCGGCAGGATAAAACGCGCGGTAGGGGAATTGTGTTCCGAGCAGCACCAGTGTGTCGGCATTCATCATGGTGTGGAAGCCAGATGAAAAGCCGATAAGCCCCGTCATCCCCACATCGTAGGGGTTGTCATATTCGACATGCTCTTTGCCGCGCAGGGCGTGAACAATGGGCGCTTTGATTTTGGCGGCGAACTCAACCAGTTCTTTATGCGCTCCCGCACAGCCGCTGCCGCACATCAGGGCGATGTTGCTGGAGTAGCGCAGTAGCTGGGCAAGTTTACGCAACTCTTCTTCGGCTGGCGTGACGATCGGCAGTGGGGCGTGATACCAGTGGGTAGTGGCACTTTCCGGTGCCGGTTTTAACGCCACGTCGCCGGGTAAGACCACCACCGAGACGCCACGATTAAGCACCGCTTTGCGCATCGCGATTGCTAAAACCTGCGGGATCTGTTCGGGGCTGGAAACCAGCTCACAGTAGTGGCTGCATTCGCGGAATAACTCTTGCGGGTGGGTCTCCTGAAAATAGCCGCTGCCGATTTCACTGGAAGGGATATGGGCGGCAATGGCGAGTACCGGCACGTGGTTGCGGTGACAGTCGAACAAACCGTTAATCAGATGCAGGTTGCCGGGGCCGCAGGAACCCGCGCACACCGCCAGTTCGCCAGTGAGTTGGGCCTCAGCACCTGCCGCAAATGCGGCAACCTCTTCATGGCGGGTCGACATCCACTCAATCGTTCCCATGCGATTGAGGCTGTCGCTCAGGCCGTTCAGCGAATCGCCCGTTACGCCCCAAATGCGTTTCACTCCAGCCTGTTCCAGCGTTTTCGCAATAAAAGCAGCAACTGTTTGTTTCATGGTTCTCCATCTCCTAAATTGTGATACCGGTTACAAGTTTAGATGAAGATACTGATAACGTTGGGCGCAGCGCCCTGTTTTAGACGGTGGTGGCGATAAGAAGAAAATACCCGATGGGCCAGGAAAGATTGTATAACGAAGTGATATTGCGGTCTTACTGTCGGCCGGATAAGGCGTCAGCCGCCATCCGGCAAACGCTTCACAGGGGCTGGCAACATTCTGTGATGCCCGGTAAAACCGGGCATCTTTGATCAGGCGAGAACCAAATCGCCCTGTGGATGACAGGAGCAGGCCAGCACGTAACCGTCTGCAATCTCGGCATCGGTCAGCGTCATGGTGCTGCTGACCGTATAGTCGCCGGAAACCACTTTGGTTTTACAGCAGCCGCAAACCCCCGCGCGGCAGGCGACGGTCACCGGAACGTTATTGCTTTCCAGCGCCTCCAGCAGCGTGGTGCCGACCGGGGCGTAGAACGTTTTTGCCGGTTGCAGTTTGGTGAACTTCAGCCCCTCAGTGGTGGCTTCCGCTACCGGGGTGAAAAATTTCTCTTTATAGAACTTCTTCACGCCCAGGGTTTTCACCGCTTCTTCAACCCACTCCATGTACGGTGCCGGCCCACAGGTCATGACCGTGCGAGAGGCCAGATCGGGGACCTGTTGCAGCAGATCAGTGGTCAGCCGCCCGGCGACAAAACCGTCGGCCGCATTGTTCTCTGCCACCAGCGTAACCGGATACTGCCGCCACTCCTGCGCAAAAATGACATCCTGCGGCGAACGCACATTGAAGATGACCTGCACATCCGCCTGCGGGCGGTACTTCGCCAACCAGCGGCGCATTGACATGATCGGGGTAACGCCGCAGCCTGCCGCCAGCATCAGGAACTTATCATCTGCTTTATCTTCGCAGGTGAAATCGCCCATTGCGTCAGACAGCCAGATATAGTCGCCTCGTTTCACGTCGCGGGTTAACCACTGCGAACCTGCTCCCTCCTCAATCCGGCGAACGGTCAGCGTAATGTACTCGCTGACGCCAGGCGTGGATGAGAGGGTATAGGCGCGCAGTATTTCCGAACTATTTGCTACGCTGACTAGTGCATACTGCCCGGCACGATAGGGATAATAATCGTGGCACAGCAACGAAATCGTCCAGACATCCGGCGTTTCCTGATGGATGTGGTGAACCTGCATCCGCCACGGGCACTGATTCGTTGGCATTGTCATAACTTCACTCCTTACGCGCTCAACAACTGCTTCATGTCTTCTTCAACGGTGGTCACGGAACGCAGGCCAAATTTCTCATTAAGAATCGCCAGCAGATCCGGTGTGAAGAAGCCTGGCGCAGTGGGGCCGGTGACAATGTTTTTCACGCCAAGCGACAGCAGGGTTAACAAAATAACGATAGCTTTCTGTTCGAACCAGGAGAGCACCAGAGAGAGCGGCAGATCGTTGACGCCACAACCGAGTTTTTCTGCCAGCGTGACGGCCAGAATGATAGCGGAGTAGGCATCGTTACACTGACCGGCGTCAACCAGACGCGGCAGCCCTTCGATATCGCCAAACTCCAGCTTGTTGAAGCGGTATTTACCGCAGGCCAGGGTCAGGATCAGGCAGTCATCCGGCACGCGGGTGGCAAAATCGGTGAAGTAGTTACGTTCGCCACGCGCGCCGTCACAGCCGCCGACCAGGAAGATGTGACGCAGTTTTTCGCGGCTTACCAGATCAATTAGGGTATCTGCCGCGCCCAGCAGGGTCTGACGACCGAAACCGACGGTGATCAGATGCGGAATTTCACTGTACGGGAAGCCGGCCATTTGCTGGGCCTGCGCGATAACCGGAGCGAAGTCATCGCCTTCCAGATGGCTGACGCCAGGCCAACCGACAATACTGCGGGTCCAGATACGGTCGTCATAGTTGCCAACGGTCGGGTCGATGATGCAGTTAGAGGTCATCACGACAGGGCCAGGGAAGCGGGCGAATTCGACCTGTTGGTTCTGCCAGCCGCTACCGTAGTTGCCAATCAGATGCTTGAATTTACGCAGCTCCGGATAGCCGTGTGCTGGCAGCATTTCGCCGTGCGTATAGACATTCACGCCGGTCCCTTCGGTTTGCTCCAGCAGGTTATACAGATCTTTCAGATCGTGTCCCGAAATCAGAATACACTTGCCTTTGGTCGCTTTAACGTTGACCTGAGTGGGGGTCGGATGACCGAATTTGCTGGTTTCTCCGGCATCCAGAATGCTCATCACTTTGAAGTTCATCTGACCGATTTCCATTGAGCACTCCAGCAGCGCGTTCATATCGGAAGGCCAGGTGCCCAGCCACGCCATGATTTTGTGGTACTGCGCATAGATATCGTTGTCGTACTTCCCGAGGACGTGCGCGTGTTCCATATACGCCGCCGCGCCTTTCAGACCGTACAGACATAGCAGACGCAGGCCGAGAATGTTCTCGCCAATGGCGGCTTTGTCTCTATTTGGCGTGAATTCAGCGGCCTGACGCTGCAGGTCACCTAAATCGTCGCTGACCAGTTGCAGTTCTGCCATCGGGTTGTCGCAGTGCGCGTTTGCATCAATGCTCAGGCACTGGGCTTTCAGCGCTTCACGCATGGCTATAGCGTCGCGGGCATAACCGACGATGCGCGGGGAGTCGAAGTTAACGTTGGTCAGTGTGGAGAAAAAGGCGCGTGGGGCAAAGTTATCAACGTCATGATTAACAATGCCATATTCACGTGCTTTCACCGCCCATGCTGACAGACCTTGTAGAGAGGCAATCAGCAGATCCTGAAGATCAGAGGTTTCAGCGGTTTTACCGCACATGCCCTGCGCGTAAGAGCAGCCGTTTCCTGCCGGAGTACGAATGGTTTGTTCACATTGTACACAAAACATGGTCTCACCTTTTAAAGTTATATTTAATATGCATGTTTAAGATTATGCCTGTGAGAAACGGGATAAAAGGGATTTCTGATGCAACTTACAGGGAGATTGATTTAGCGCAATTTTGGCGGCAGAGGCCTACCGCCAAAGGGGGAGTTAAGCAGAGAAGAGGGCCATCAAAATCGGCACCAGTAAACTGAGGATAAAACCGTGAACAATCGCCGCCGGAACCATCTCAAGCCCACCAGTGCGCTGTAGCACTGGCAGCGTAAAGTCCATTGATGTCGCGCCGCACAGTCCCAACGCGGTGGAACGACTACGGCGAACCAGGCCCGGGATCAGCATGATGGCGAGCAGCTCTCGCGCCAGATCGTTAAAGAAGGCGGCGCTACCGATCACCGGACCGAACGATTCCGTCAGCAGAATGCCTGACAAGGAGTACCAGCCAAAGCCTGATGCCATAGCGAGAGCGGTTTTCACCGGTAAATCGAGGATAAAAGCATTAATCAGACCGCCAATCAGTGAACTGGCGACGACCACAACGGCCACAACCATGCCCCGGCGATTCAGGACAATCTGTTTTAAGGTCATGCCGCTATTGCGTAACTGAATCCCGACCAACAGAAGCAACAGAATCAGGGTATATTCGCTCGCTTCTGTGGCATGCTGTAAAACAGGTAAACCGCTCAGCCCCAGCAGAAAACCCACGACCACCACGCCACACAATTTCAGCGATTCAAGCGCCATGGCGATACGCGAAGGGAGTTTCTCCTGTTGATGATGGTGGTGCCAGGGTAATGTGCGTTCCAGCCACAGTAATGCGGCAATATTACACAGTAAAATAACGGTAATACTGACGGCGGAATAATGAAATATTGCCAGCAAATTGCTCGCCAGATTATCTAAAAAGGCCAGACTGATCCCCATAAAAAAGAGAATCAGATAAACCATCCAGCTTAATAGCCGATTGATCAGTTTTAATGCCGCGGTATGCCGAAGCGGAACGAGATAACCTGCAATCAACGGCAGCAGAATGATAAGAAGTCCTGAGAACATGAACAGCCGGGTCCTTTAAATGAGCGAGACAGCGTCATGACACTACCCAATAAAGCGGGCTCAGTAAAGATGCAAAATAAAAGCCGGATAAGGGCGATGCCTTATCCGGCTGAGACGTGTTGAATCCGGGCGGCATGCACCGCCGGATGTGCTGACATTAATCGCGTTTTTCGAGCAGCGTACGGTAAATAAGACCGCCCAGGATCCCGCCAATAATCGGCATCACCCAGAACAACCAGAGTTGCTGTAACGCCCAGCCGCCCTGGAAGATAGCGACTGCGGTGCTACGTGCCGGGTTAACAGACGTGTTGGTCACCGGAATGCTGATCAGGTGAATCAGGGTCAACGCCAGACCGATAGCGATCGGCGCAAAGCCTGCCGGGGCGTGTTTATCTGTGGCGCCATGAATCACCAGCAAGAAGCCAGCGGTCAGGACAATTTCGATAACAATCGCGGACAGCATTGAATAACCGCCCGGTGAATGTTCGCCATAGCCGTTAGAGGCGAAACCGCTGGCAGCCGCATCAAAACCTGCTTTACCGCTGGCGATCAGATACAGAACCGCTGCCGCAACAATGCCGCCGACAACCTGAGCAATAATATAACCAATAACGTCTTTTGCCGGGAAACGACCGCCAGCCCATAAGCCTAAGGTCACCGCCGGGTTAAAATGCCCGCCGGAAATATGGCCGACGGCAAAAGCCATGGTTAATACGGTCAGGCCGAACGCGAGCGCCACGCCCGCAAAGCCAATACCTAATTCCGGAAACGCTGCTGCCAGTACGGCACTGCCGCAACCACCGAATACAAGCCAGAATGTACCAAAACATTCGGCTGCTAATTTTCTGAACATATCCACCTCAATGTAAAAAGTAACCACAAAGGAGCTGTGGCAATCATTATTTATTGTCCTCAAGGATGACGACATAATAAATAGATCACTATTTTAAAAACGAACGCCATCCGTTCACTAGTTAAAAAAAAACCGTTAGTTTGATTTAGGGCAATGCGGTGTCATTCCTTGCTCCGATTTTTCTTAAATTAAAGTGTAGTGCATATTCATATCAAAGAGGATTTGCAAACTCTGATTTGCTTTGCTCCCGCTAAATTATTTTACACCTTTACGAATGAAAGAGGGAATGCCTGTCGTTCATTATTCATACAGTTAGCTTGCGTAATAATGGACGTGTCACGACCTGTGAAGCATTTTGCAGTTATACTGCGAGAAGCTTAAAGGAAAAGTGATGATTTTCTGGAGGAAACATGATTCTCGAACGCGTTGAGATAGTGGGGTTTCGCGGCATAAATCGGTTGTCGTTGATGCTTGAACAAAACAACGTCCTGATTGGGGAGAACGCCTGGGGTAAATCAAGTTTACTGGATGCGTTAACCTTGTTGCTGTCACCCGAATCAGAGTTGTACCACTTCGACCGTGACGATTTCTGGTTTCCTCCCGGCGACATTAAAGGACGTGAGCATCATCTGCATATCGTGTTGACGTTTCGGGAATCCCAGCCAGGACGCTATCGGGTTCGTCGTTACCGGCCACTGGATGCGTGCTGGTCGCCCTGTCACGATGGCTATCAGCGTATCTTCTATCGCCTCGAAGGAGAGTGCGGGGAAGAGGGGAGTGTGATGACGCTGCGTAGTTTTCTCGATGGTGACGGGCATCCGCTGGATATTGATGACATCAATGAGCAGGCGCGCCATCTGGTGCGTTTAATGCCGGTTCTGCGTTTACGCGATGCGCGATTTATGCGCCGCATCCGTAACGGCACGGTTCCTGATGTGGAGGATGTTGAGGTCACTGCCCGACAACTGGATTTTCTCGCGCGCGAACTGGCCACGCGGCCACAGAATTTAACCGACGGGCAGATACGCCAGGGATTGTCGGCGATGGTGCAACTGCTTGAACACTATTTTACTGAACAGGGTACCGCGCAATCCCGCCACCGTTTAATGCGTCGTCGCTCGAGCAACGAGCAGCGAAGCTGGCGCTATCTCGATATTATCAACCGCATGATCGACAAGCCTGGCGGGCGTACCCATCGCATCATTTTGTTGGGGCTGTTCTCCACGTTGCTCCAGGCGAAAGGGACGGTCCGGTTGCATAAAGACGCCAGGCCGTTGTTACTGGTAGAAGATCCCGAGACGCGCCTGCATCCCATTATGCTCTCCGTCGCGTGGCAGTTGCTTAATCTGCTGCCGTTACAGCGGATCACCACCACAAACTCAAGTGAATTGCTCTCGCTGACGCCCGTCGAGCACGTCTGCCGTCTGGTGCGTGAATCGTCGCGTGTGGCGGCCTGGCGTCTGGGGCCGGGCGGTCTGAGCGCGGAAGATGGCAGACGCATCGCTTTTCACATTCGCTTTAACCGCGCCTCTTCGCTGTTTGCCCGCTGCTGGCTGCTGGTGGAAGGCGAAACGGAAACCTGGGTGATTAACGAACTGGCCCGCCAGTGCGGACACCATTTCGATGCTGAAGGGATTAAGGTGATCGAATTCGCCCAGTCGGGTCTGAAGCCGTTGGTGAAATTTGCCCGGCGGATGGGGATTGAATGGCACGTTCTTGTCGACGGCGACGAGGCCGGGAAAAAGTACGCGGCGACGGTGCGCGGTCTGTTAAATAACGATCGGGAAGAGGAGCGTGAGCATCTGACTACGCTGCCTGCGCTGGATATGGAACATTTCATGTACCGGCAGGGTTTTGCCGATGTGTTTCATCGGGTGGCGCAGATTCCGGATAATGTGCCGATGAATATGCGCAAAATCATTTCGAAGGCGATCCATCGCTCATCGAAACCCGACATTGCCATCGAAGTCGCGATGGAGGCGGGACGGCGAGGTGTTGACGCGGTGCCAACGCTGCTGCGGAAAATGTTTTCCCGGGTGCTGTGGCTGGCGCGCGGCAGGGCGGATTAAAGCCCTATGCGCTGCGGAACCTGTGTGACAACGTTGTCGAGTAGCGCATAGCGACGGCGATATTCAGCCCGTTTTTTGCTGGCGATATCCGCCTCGCTTTTTCGGGCAATGTTCAGCGGCAAAGAGAAGTAATTGCCTTCGGTTTTCTCCCCGCCCAGCGAGGCCCAGAAAGCATCGTAGTCAGCATGCATCTGCGTCTTTTTGTCCATATAGCGCCAACTGCGATAGACATGCGTCGCGTTGCTGACCGCCAGAATCTGTTCCACCTTCGCGATTTGTGCGAACTGGCAGAGCGCTTCCATCACTATTCTTTTCGGGAAGAGTCCATAACAGGCTTTCGTCGCCTGTTGAATAACGTCATGGGGAACATCATTCGCCGCCCCCTGCAATCCACCAATAAACAGAGTACGTTTGCCATTCAGATAGCAGAAGGTAAAGGTAATTTCCGCCAGAATACGCATCTGCTCATCGCGAATAACGACGGTACTTTCCCCTTCTTTATCCAGCGAGACCAGACTGACTAAATCAATCTGGAATGGCGTACCGTCTTTCGCCTCAAATTTCACCAGGTTCAGACCATAGTGACTTAAATAACTCGCCTGTTGTTCACGGCTTAACAGGTTACGCATCAGGTCATAATGGGTACAGAGCGCATGTAAAGCGGTATCGCGTTTGATATTGACGGCCATATACGGGCGATGCAGACGAATGGGCAGGCGAGGTTGTCTTGCCAGCAGCGAATTTAGCTCAGGCCACTGCGTGAGATTTTCCAGCAACTGACTGGTGGCCCTGGGCATTAATAGCGAGCGAATTAAAAATTTACGGCGAAAGCTGGCTTTACGCCAGAATTTTCCCGGCAGCAATTGCCCGCGCGTCAGGCGCATAAATAATTGTAAAGGCGACGCGACGTCCGAAGTATAAAAGGTATTATCAGTAATCTGTGACATGATCGAGATCCGCAACGAGATGATTGCGAAAATTGAAACATGCCGAATCTTAACCAATCGTCAATGCCTTAAACGCTATCCTTTTCGCGTGCGGATTGTTTAGATATCGTTGAATTTCAGTTGAGAAACTTACCATCAGGATTGCTATGGGTATTAAGGGAAATAAAATTAAAAAGCGCTATTTGCTGCTTATATTCATTCTTATCCTGGGGGCAATTGCCCTTTGGCGGACGCTGAATGCGCCGTTGCCAGGCTACCAGACGCTGATTGTGCGGCCAGGCGATCTTCAGCAAAGCGTGCTGGCAACCGGCAAACTGGATGCCTTACGCAAAGTTGACGTGGGCGCGCAGGTAAGCGGTCAGCTTAAAACGCTGTCGGTAGCGATTGGCGATAAGGTAAAAAAGGACCAGTTGCTGGGGGTTATCGATCCTGAGCAGGCGGAAAACCAGATTAAAGAAGTGGAAGCGACGCTCATGGAGTTGCGGGCGCAACGCCAGCAGGCTGAAGCCGAGTGGAAGCTGGCGCGGGTAACGCTTTCTCGTCAACAGCAGTTGGCAAAAACCCAGGCGGTTTCACAGCAGGATCTGGATACTGCGGCAACGGAGATGGCGGTGAAGCAGGCGCAAATCGGCACCATTGATGCGCAGATTAAGCGTAATCAGGCATCTCTGGATACGGCGAAAACCAATCTCGATTACACCCGCATCGTCGCGCCGATGGCCGGTGAAGTGACGCAAATTACCACTCTGCAAGGGCAGACCGTGATCGCCGCACAACAGGCGCCCAACATTCTGACCCTGGCAGATATGAGCACGATGCTGGTGAAAGCGCAGGTCTCGGAAGCGGATGTGATTCATCTCAAGCCTGGGCAAAAAGCCTGGTTTACTGTGCTTGGCGACCCACAAACCCGCTACGAAGGAACGCTAAAAGATGTCCTGCCGACGCCGGAAAAGGTCAACGATGCCATTTTCTATTACGCCCGTTTTGAAGTGCCTAACCCGAAAGGTATTTTGCGACTGGACATGACCGCGCAGGTGCATATCCAGCTCACCGACGTGAAAAATGTTCTGACGATCCCGCTTTCCGCGCTCGGCGATCCGGTTGGCGACAATCGCTACAAGGTGACTCTCCTGCGTAACGGCGAAACCCGCGAGCGCGAAGTGTCGATTGGCGCGCGTAATGACACTGATGTAGAAATTGTCAAAGGGCTTGAAGCAGGAGATGAGGTCGTCACGGGTGAAGGCAAACCGGGAGCCGCGCAATGACGGCATTGCTTGAGCTAAGCAATATTCGCCGCAGTTATCCTTCCGGAGAAGAGCAGGTGGAGGTGCTGAAAGGCATCACGCTGCAAATCAATGCCGGGGAGATGGTGGCGATCGTTGGCGCGTCTGGCTCCGGCAAATCCACGCTGATGAATATCCTGGGGTGTCTCGACAAACCAACCAGCGGCACCTATCGGGTGGCCGGACGTGATGTTTCAACCCTGGACCGCGATGCGCTGGCGCAACTGCGGCGCGAGCATTTTGGCTTCATCTTCCAGCGCTATCATCTGCTGTCGCACCTGACGGCGTCGCAGAATGTTGAAGTTCCTGCCGTTTACGCCGGCGCCGGGCGTAAACAGCGCCTCGAACGTGCGCAGGAACTTCTTCAGCGACTTGGTCTGGGCGACCGGGTGGATTATCAACCTTCGCAGCTTTCCGGCGGCCAGCAGCAGCGGGTGAGTATCGCGCGCGCGCTGATGAATGGCGGGCAGGTGATCCTCGCCGATGAACCGACGGGGGCGCTGGACAGCCACTCCGGGGAAGAGGTGATGGCGATTCTGCATCAACTGCGCGATCGCGGACACACCGTTATTATCGTCACCCACGATCCCCAGGTCGCAGCCCAGGCGGAACGGGTGATAGAGATTCATGATGGCGAAATCGTGCGTAATCCTCCTGCGAAAACCGCAGCGCAGGGACAAGGCATTCAGGAGCCGACGGTGAGAACGGCATCCGGCTGGAGCCAGTTTGTCAGCGGGTTTCGTGAAGCATTGACCATGGCCTGGCTGGCAATGGCAGCCAATAAAATGCGCACATTGCTGACGATGCTTGGGATCATTATCGGCATCGCGTCGGTGGTATCGATTGTGGTGGTAGGCGACGCGGCGAAACAACTGGTGCTGGCGGATATCCGCGCCATCGGCACCAACACCATTGATATTTATCCCGGTAAAGATTTTGGTGATGACGACCCACAGTATCAGCAGTCGCTTAAGTATGACGATCTCGCGGCAATCCAGAAGCAGCCCTGGGTGAGCTCCGCCACGCCCGCCGTGTCGCAAAATTTGCGGTTGCGCTATGGCAATACCGACGTGGCGGCCAGCGCCAACGGAGTGAGCGGGGATTATTTTAACGTGTATGGCATGACGTTCAGCGAAGGGAACACCTTTAACCGCGAACAACTGGACGGCCGCGCGCAGGTGGTGGTGCTTGACAGTAACACCCGCCGCCAGCTTTTCCCTCATAAGGCGAGCGTAGTGGGCGAGGTGATTCTGGTGGGCAATATGCCAGCGACCGTCATCGGCGTGGCGGAAGAGAAACAGTCGATGTTCGGCAGCAGCAAAATTTTGCGCGTCTGGCTGCCCTACAGCACGATGTCCGGACGCATCATGGGGCAGTCGTGGCTGAACTCTATCACCGTGCGGGTGAAGGAAGGCTTCGACAGCGCGCAGGCCGAACAGCAGCTCACCCGACTGCTGACACTACGCCACGGCAAAAAGGATTTCTTCACCTGGAATATGGACGGCGTCTTGAAAACTGCCGAAAAGACCACACGTACGCTTCAATTGTTCCTGACGCTGGTGGCGGTTATTTCGCTGGTGGTCGGCGGGATTGGCGTTATGAATATTATGCTGGTCTCGGTGACGGAGCGAACGCGTGAGATTGGCATCCGCATGGCGGTTGGCGCGCGCGCCAGCGATGTGCTGCAGCAATTTTTAATTGAAGCCGTGCTGGTGTGTCTGGTGGGCGGCGCGCTCGGGATCACGTTGTCGATGCTGATTGCTTTCACGCTGCAACTGTTTTTGCCTGGCTGGGAGATTGGCTTCTCGCCCATTGCACTACTCACGGCATTTTTGTGCTCCACCTTTACCGGGATTCTTTTTGGCTGGCTGCCTGCGCGTAATGCGGCGCGGCTGGACCCGGTCGATGCATTAGCGCGGGAGTAAGAACTCAGGAAATAAAAATGCCAGTCGATCGGGCTGGCATTTTATCTGCGGGATGTACACAATAAAACAGAAGAGCTATGCAACAGCTTCTGCTTCGATGGGCACGATGACACTGGCGTGATTGCCTTTTGGCCCCTGGTGGACATCAAACTGGACAGACTGTCCGGCTTTTAGCGTTCTGTAACCATCCATCTGGATGGTGGAATAGTGAGCGAAAATGTCTTCGCCGCCGCCTTCAGGGCAGATGAATCCAAACCCTTTGGCATTATTGAACCACTTAACAGTACCCGTTTCCATGCTTCGACATCCTTCGTAAATCTTATAAAAGTAAGATGGAATGAACCGGTGGTGGAGTGGGGGTTGTTCAAAACCTCGCCAACTCTCGAAATTACAATTTAGAGAAATCAGGCGGGGCGTCAAGCGCCAGACGGGGGGCAGTGGGTAAAAATGAATCAAAAATTTGAAGCAGTTAACGCTATTGACGGGAATGTGACAGATGTCGCGGATGCCAGTGATAGATGATAGTTATCTATTAATTGAGGTAGATTGATTGTGAGCATTTGCTTTTGTCAGCGGCAGACTGTACTGCCGGTAACCGTAACTGAAGATGACGACTGACAATGGGTAAGACGAACGACTGGCTGGATTTCGACCAGCTTACGGCTGATAAAGTGCGTGACGCGCTAAAACCGCCATCTATGTATAAAGTGATATTAGTCAATGATGATTACACTCCGATGGAGTTTGTTATTGACGTGTTACAAAAATTCTTTTCTTATGATGTAGAACGTGCAACGCAACTGATGCTTGCGGTTCACTATCACGGTAAAGCCATCTGTGGTGTTTTCACCGCGGAGGTTGCGGAGACCAAGGTGGCGATGGTGAACACGTATGCGAGGGAGAATGAGCATCCGTTGTTGTGTACGCTGGAAAAAGCCTGAATGCAGGCGTAAAAATTGGGGGAGGTGCCTATGCTCAATCAAGAACTGGAACTCAGTTTAAACATGGCTTTCGCCAGAGCGCGCGAGCACCGTCATGAGTTTATGACCGTCGAGCACTTGTTACTGGCACTGCTCAGTAACCCATCGGCCCGCGAAGCGCTGGAAGCGTGTTCCGTGGACCTCGTGGCGCTCCGTCAGGAACTCGAAGCCTTCATTGAACAAACCACACCCGTACTGCCTGCCAGTGAAGAAGAGCGCGACACGCAGCCGACGCTGAGTTTTCAACGCGTTCTGCAACGTGCGGTCTTCCACGTTCAGTCCTCCGGGCGCAGTGAAGTGACCGGTGCTAACGTACTGGTCGCTATCTTTAGTGAACAGGAATCCCAGGCGGCCTATCTGCTGCGTAAGCATGAGGTGAGCCGTCTCGATGTGGTCAACTTTATTTCGCACGGCACGCGTAAAGATGAGCCAGGTCAGTCGTCTGATCCCGGCAATCAGCCGAGTAACGAAGAACAAGCTGGCGGGGAGGAACGGATGGAGAACTTCACGACTAACCTTAACCAGCTTGCCCGTGTCGGTGGTATTGATCCGCTGATTGGTCGCGACAAAGAGCTGGAGCGTGCCATTCAGGTGCTGTGCCGCCGCCGTAAAAATAACCCGCTGTTGGTAGGCGAATCAGGCGTTGGGAAAACCGCGATTGCCGAAGGGCTGGCCTGGCGAATTGTCCAGGGCGATGTGCCGGAAGTGATGGCCGATTGCACCATCTACTCGCTGGATATCGGTTCGCTGCTGGCGGGCACGAAATATCGCGGCGATTTCGAAAAACGCTTCAAAGCGCTGTTAAAACAACTTGAGCAGGACAGCAACAGCATTCTGTTTATCGATGAGATCCATACCATCATCGGGGCCGGTGCAGCGTCTGGCGGTCAGGTGGATGCCGCAAACCTGATTAAACCGCTGCTTTCTGGCGGTAAAATCCGGGTGATCGGTTCCACGACCTATCAGGAGTTCAGCAACATTTTCGAGAAAGACCGTGCTTTGGCCCGTCGCTTCCAGAAAATTGATATTACTGAGCCATCGGTAGAAGAGACAGTACAGATCATCAATGGCCTGAAGCCGAAGTATGAAGCTCACCACGATGTGCGTTACACGGCGAAAGCGGTGCGTGCGGCGGTGGAGCTGGCGGTGAAATATATCAACGACCGTCATCTGCCGGATAAGGCGATTGACGTCATTGACGAAGCCGGGGCGCGTGCGCGTCTGATGCCGGTCAGCAAGCGCAAGAAAACCGTCAACGTGGCGGATATCGAGTCCGTGGTCGCGCGTATTGCGCGTATCCCGGAGAAAAGTGTGTCGCAAAGCGATCGCGATACGCTGAAAAACCTTGGCGACCGTCTGAAAATGCTGGTCTTTGGGCAGGATAACGCCATTGAGGCGCTGACCGAAGCCATCAAGATGAGCCGCGCGGGTCTGGGACACGAGCACAAACCTGTCGGTTCATTCCTGTTTGCCGGTCCGACCGGGGTCGGGAAAACTGAGGTAACGGTCCAGCTTTCCAAAGCGCTGGGCATCGAACTGCTGCGTTTTGATATGTCCGAGTATATGGAACGCCACACCGTCAGCCGTCTGATTGGCGCGCCTCCGGGATACGTTGGTTTCGATCAGGGTGGTTTGCTGACGGATGCGGTGATCAAACATCCTCACGCAGTACTGCTGCTGGATGAGATCGAAAAAGCGCATCCGGATGTCTTTAACCTGCTGTTGCAGGTGATGGATAACGGCACGCTGACAGACAATAACGGACGTAAGGCCGATTTCCGCAACGTGGTGCTGGTAATGACGACCAACGCTGGTGTCCGTGAAACGGAACGTAAGTCGATTGGCCTGATTCATCAGGACAACAGCACCGACGCGATGGGCGAAATCAAGAAAGTGTTTACGCCGGAATTTCGTAACCGCCTCGACAATATTATCTGGTTCGAGCACCTCTCAACTGAGGTTATCCACCAGGTGGTCGATAAGTTCATCGTTGAGTTGCAGGTTCAACTGGATCAGAAAGGTGTCTCTCTGGAAGTCAGCCAGGAAGCACGTAACTGGCTGGCTGAGAAGGGCTATGACCGGGCAATGGGCGCACGTCCGATGGCGCGCGTGATTCAGGACAACCTGAAAAAACCGCTGGCTAATGAGCTGCTGTTTGGCTCACTGGTAGAGGGTGGTCAGGTCACCGTTGCGCTCGACAAAGAGAAAAATGAGCTGACCTACGGCTTCCAGAGTGCGCAGAAGCACAAGCCGGAAGCGGCACATTAATTTCCCTTTTAATGACTGAAGAGCCGGGCCTTAGCGCCCGGTTTTTTTGTGGTTTTCTTGCGGGGACGGACTGCGTCGTGGGTTCTCATCCCCCCTGTACCTGCGCAACATATGAAAAAAAAGCCCGTACTTTCGTACGAGCTCTTCTTTAAATATGGCGGTGAGGGGGGGATTGACTCGCTTCGCTCGCCCTGACGGGCAGTCCGCTCACGTTGTTCGCGGTCTGTCCAACGGGCTGCGCCCGTTGTCGAACCCCGGTCGTGGGTTCTCATCCCCCCTGTACCTGCGCAACATATGAAAAAAAAGCCCGTACTTTCGTACGAGCTCTTCTTTAAATATGGCGGTGAGGGGGGGATTCGAACCCCCGATACGTTGCCGTATACACACTTTCCAGGCGTGCTCCTTCAGCCACTCGGACACCTCACCATATTGTCTGCTGCCTGACCACGTAGGGGGCAACGGGGCGCTACTATAGGGAGTTGCGCTAAAACGGTCAAGCAGTATTTACGCTTTACTTCTCGTTTGGTTACGCAATGTACATCTTCATTCATGAAACCGTTCAGGACGGGTCATGAGCAACAAAAAAGGCCGGATTTCCCGACCTTTCATTATCTGTACGCCATTCGGGCGTGAAAACAATCAGCGACTACGGAAGACAATGCGGCCTTTGCTCAGGTCGTACGGGGTCAGCTCAACAGTCACTTTGTCGCCCGTCAGGATGCGGATGTAGTTTTTACGCATTTTACCGGAGATGTGTGCAGTAACCACGTGACCGTTTTCTAACTCTACGCGGAACATGGTATTAGGCAACGTTTCGAGAACGGTACCTTGCATTTCAATATTGTCTTCTTTGGCCATCTAATCCTCTGGGGTATCACTACCGTAATTTGAACCGGCAAGATAATGCCGAAGTTCTTTTAATAAGTAAAGATTTGCACGTTTAAAACGCAGCAAACGAAATTTGGCGCATTACTCCGGAACGCTTCCGACACACGGCAAAGCCGCACGTGAAGCGCAACGTATAAGGGAGCGATGAGATAAACGAAGGCGTTACCTGACGCGAACGGATCCTTAACGGCAGCGGGGTAATGGGCTAAACCAACTCTGCGGCGCAATTATAACACCCTGACAAAAAATGTGCCGAAAACATTCACCCTTGCGGCAAAAATAACGTGCGGGGAACCCAAAAGTCGCGAGGTAAACGCTGTTGACGCAAGGCGTCAAGATGTTCCAGATACTCCCGACGCGGAATTTCGATAGCGCCTAACGATTCGGTATGACTGTTGAGTACCTGACAGTCCAGTAATTTACCACCGTGGCGGATAAATTCGGCACAAAAAATCAGCAGTGCGGTTTTCGACGCATTCTCTTGTCGACTGAACATCGATTCGCCGCAAAACAAGGCGCCTTGCGAGACGCCATACATGCCACCGACCAGTTCATCATCGCGCCAGACTTCAATAGAATGCGCGTGACCCAGCTCATGCAGCCGATGGTATGCCTCAATCACCCCCTGGGTGATCCACGTTCCTTCATCGCGTTCGTTCGCACACCCTTCGATAACCTGACCAAAAGCGTAGTTCAGTGTGACGCGATAAGGGGAATGCTTATGAAAGCGCTTCATACTGCGGCTGATGTGAAAAGTCTCAGGCCACAGAATGGCGCGTGGATCCGGCGACCACCACAGAATGGGGTCACCGGGAGAAAACCACGGGAAAATACCGCGCTGATAGGCCATTAACAGGCGTGCAGGGCTTAAGTCGCCGCCGAGCGCCAGCAGGCCGTTGGGCTCGCGCAAAGCGCCTTCCGGCGAAGGGAAGGCTATTGAGTGTCGTGAAAGCTGAACCAGGCGCATGACAGCAGAACTCCAGTACGCGAGTCGGATCGTTCAATAATAGCTTACAGACCCTGCTTAAACTGGTAATAACGACCCTGCTGCGCTAACAGATCTGCGTGATTACCTTGCTCAATAATTTGTCCGTTGTCCATCACTATTATTTGATCAAAACGCGAAAGCCCGCGCAGGCGATGCGTCACCATCAGTACGGTTTTTTTACGCATCACTTCGGCAAGTAATTCAAGCATTTGGCTTTCAGTCGTTGCATCCAGACCTTCTGTGGGTTCATCCAGTAGCATCAGCGGCGCATCGTGCAGCAGCGCACGGGCGATCGCCAGACGACGGAGTTCACCACCGGACAACTGTCGTCCTCCTTCACCCAGCCAACTGTTGAGCCCCGTATCGTCAAGGAGTTTCTCCAGCCCAACACGGCACAGTATATCGGCAAGTCGATCGTCAGAGGCATCAGGGGCGGCGAGCAGCAGGTTGTCGCGCAGGGTGGCGCTAAACAGGTGGACACGCTGCGGCACGACGCTGATGGTTTTACGCAGCGTCTCTTCACTTAAGGCATCGATCGGGCGATCGTTGAGCAGGATCTCACCTTTTTGCGGATTCCATGCGCGTGTGAGCAGTTGCAGTAAGGTGGATTTACCACATCCGGTACGCCCAAGAATCGCAATATGTTCACCCGGATTAACGCGAAGAGATAAGGTATCCAGCGCGTTTTGCGTCTGTTCAGGATAACTGAATGAAACGTTATGCAGCGTCAACGTAACCTGTTCAGGAACAGCCGATTTCGTGTCAGGGAAGGTCACTTCCGGCTTTTGCTCGGTCAGTTCGGTGATGCGAACAGCCGATGCGATCACCTGGCCTAAATGCTGAAATGCGCCGGTCACAGGCGCCAAAGCTTCGAATGCCGCCAGCGCACAAAAGACAAACAGGGCGATCAGCGCGCCGGGCTGATCGTTACCACCAACGCCGCCTGCTGCCATCCACAGCATCAGCAATATCGCAAAAGCGCCAATCAGCAACATCAGAGCCTGAGAAAGCGCGGTGAGTTCCGACTGCCGGCGCTGCGCTTCGTGCCACTGAAGTTCCGTGGCTTCCATCTGTGCGCGATACCGGTCGCTGGCACCAAAAATGGTCAGTTCAGCCTGGCCCTGCAGCCATGCGGTTAGCTGTTGGCGATATTGCCCACGCAGGTGAGTAAGGTTTTGCCCGGTGGTTTTCCCGGCGCGATAGAAGACCGGCGGCATGATGAATAGCGTCAACAACATGACGCCGCCAAGCGTGAAGGCGAGGGTGATATCCAGCACGCTCAATCCGAGGGTCACCACCATGATCACCACAAATGCCCCAACCAGCGGAGAGATGACGCGCAAGTAAAGGTGATCCAGCGTATCAACGTCCGCCACAATGCGGTTCAGCAACTCACCCTGCCGATAGCGGGCCAGACCCGCAGGAGAGAGCGGCAGCAGTTTGCTGAAGGTATGAACACGCAAATGCTGCAACACACGGAAGGTCGCATCATGACTGACCAGACGTTCAAAATAGCGCCCGGCGGTGCGGGTAATGGCTGCACCACGTACTCCCGCAGCGGGCAGCATATAATTAAAACTGTAAATCCCGGCAACCCCCGCCACCGCGGACGCGGAGAGGAACCAGCCGGAGAGTGTCAGTAAGCCGATACTGGCGAGTAATGTGATGATCGCCAACACAATACCCAGCGTGAGCATCCATTTGTGACGCTTATAGAGTGTCAGATAAGGTAGCAACGCGCGCATTTAGATCTCCTCCTGACGATGGGCCAGCAGCGTCGCGAACGCGCCATTGGCTGTACTTAACCCGGCCCAGGAGCCCTGTTCGATAATTTTCCCGTCCTGCATCACCCAGATGGTGTCCCAGTCGGCGAGGTCTTCAAGCTGGTGTGTCACCATCAAGGTTGTCTGGCGATTTGAGGCGGATTTCAGCGCCTGCATAACGCGCTGCTCGCTATGGGCATCCAGACTGGCCGCGGGTTCATCCAGTAGCAGTAATGCGCAGGGATTGAGTAACGCGCGAGCCACCGCCACGCGCTGGGCCTGGCCCACGGACAAGCGTCCCGCCTGATCGCCAACCGGCGTATCGACACCCTGTGGTAACAGCGGCAAAAATTCGCTGACCCATGCACTGTCGAGTGCAGCGCGAAGCTCTTGTTCGCTGGCATTGGGACGCGCAAGCAGTACGTTTTCCCGTATCGTCGCGGCGGGTAATTGCGGATTTTGTCCAACCCACGAGAGCTGTTTTCGCCAGAACTGCGCAGACACATCGCGCAGCTCCACTCCATTGATCCGCAGAGAACCCTGATAGGAAAGAAAACCAGAAAGCGCGTTCAGCAACGAACTCTTACCCGACCCGCTTCGACCGACAAGCACTACACGTTTCCCGGCATCCAGGGAAAAATTCAGTGGACCAGCCAGCGTTTTGCCCTCTGGTGAGGTGATAACGAGATTGTCAGCCTCAATCGAGACCGGACCTTTCGGCGATAATTCCACATCACCCTGCTGCGGATGGGCGAGGGGCGTTTCCATAAAGGTTTTCAGACTGTCTGCGGCCCCCACGGCCTGCGCTTTGGCGTGATAAAACGTGCCAAGGTCACGCAGAGGCTGGAAAAACTCAGGCGCAAGAATCAAGGCGAGGAAACCTGCTGTCAACGTGACGCCAGTACCGTAATGCCCGAAGTTAAGTTCGCCGAGATAGGAGAAACCAAAGTAAACCGCGACCAAAGCAATGGAAAGAGAAGTAAAAAACTCCAGTACACCAGAAGATAAAAAGGCAAGACGAAGCACTTCCATGGTGCGCTGGCGAAAATCTTGCGATGCGACGCGAATGCTTTCGGTTTCAGCTTTACCACGGCCAAAAATTCGCAGGGTGTCCATGCCGCGTAAACGATCGAGGAAGTGTCCGCTCAGTCGTGCTAGCGCGAGGAAGTTACGGCGATTGGCATCGGCAGCACCCATGCCCACCATTGCCATGAAAAGCGGAATGAGTGGCGCAGTACCGAGCAGGATAAGTGCCGCCGCCCAGTTCGCCGGGAAAATGGCGGCCACAATTAATAACGGCACGCATACCGCCAGCGCCATTTGCGGCAGATAGCGGGCATAGTAGTCGTGCATGTCGTCAATTTGTTCAAGTATTAGCGTGGCCCAACTTCCCGCCGGTTTTCCCTGAATCCAGGCCGGTCCGGCTTGTTGAAGCTTGTCAAGAACCTGACGGCGAATTTCAAAACGTATGTGCTGGCCGGCATGAAAACCGACACGTTCGCGTAACCACACTACCCAGGCGCGCAGAACAAAGACCAGTATCAGTATGACAAATGGCAATAAAAGCGCTTCGCGTGGAATACCTTCCATGATCATATGTTGCAGAATACGAGCCATGATCCAGGCCTGAGCGATAATCAGTACGCCGCTCAGAAATCCCAGCAGGCGGGAGATCATCAGCCAGCGTTGAGAAATAACACTTTGCTGTTTTAACCAGCGGGTTAGCTCTTTTTGACGAGTTTTGTTCATTGCGCACTTAGCAGGTGAGTTATCGGAATTTTTGGGCACGGCAATGTTACAACGGGGCAAAAATAAAGGCGACTTATAGTCGCCTTTTTTACTTTTGTTACTGATTTGTAAAAACTATTTGCACGCGTCAGCTAATCCGTCGAGATAACGTTCCGCATCCAGCGCCGCCATACAACCGGTGCCTGCAGAGGTGATCGCCTGGCGATAAATGTGGTCCATCACATCACCCGCTGCAAAGACGCCTGGAATGCTGGTCTGTGTCGCGTTGCCATGGATGCCGGACTGCACTTTGATATAGCCGTTTTCGAGTTCAAGTTGACCGTCGAAAATTGCGGTGTTCGGGCTGTGCCCGATGGCAACAAACAAACCCGCAACGTCCAGTGACTCGATGTTTTCCGCATTCTGCGTATCGCGAAGGCGCAGACCCGTCACGCCCATCTGATCGCCAGTGACCTCTTCCAGCGTGCGGTGGGTGTGCAGTACGATATTACCGTTTTCCACTTTATCCATCAGACGCTTAATCAGAATTTTTTCTGCACGGAAGCTGTCACGGCGGTGAATGAGATGTACTTCAGAGGCGATATTGGCCAGATACAACGCCTCTTCCACTGCCGTATTTCCGCCGCCAATGACCGCCACCTTCTGGTTACGGTAGAAAAAGCCGTCGCAGGTTGCACAGGCAGAAACACCACGGCCCTTAAACGCCTCTTCAGAAGGCAGGCCCAGATAACGGGCGGACGCGCCGGTCGCTATGATTAACGCGTCGCAAGTGTACTCCGCGCTGTCGCCGGTTAAACGGAACGGACGGTTTTGCAGATCCACTTTATTGATGTGATCGAAGATGATTTCAGTTTCAAATTTAGTGGCATGTTCGTGCATGCGTTCCATCAGCAGCGGTCCGGTCAGATCGTTTGGATCGCCAGGCCAGTTTTCCACTTCCGTCGTGGTGGTCAGTTGACCGCCTTTTTCCATGCCGGTAATCAGCACCGGTTGCAGGTTTGCGCGCGCAGCGTAGACCGCAGCGGTATATCCCGCAGGGCCGGAACCCAGGATAAGCAGTTTACTGTGTTTGGTTGTGCCCATGAGATCCCCATAGTTGTTGGCAGGCAATGGGCAGGATTGTAGGGAATTTAACGGCGTAAAAAAAGAGTATAGCGATTTTGTTAACAATTTGTGTAATAGCAGGTGTCAATGAGTGAACACACTGACGTGGCTGTCATCATAATTTCTACTAAAAATCGCGCTGTTATAAGGTGATAAAATGACGGTTTGTCACCTCTGGTAATGAATAACTGGCATGTTGTACTAAAAATCGATGTTTTACTTTGACAATCCCCTGCTGTTTTGCGAAAACATTCGAGGAAGAAAAAAACAGTGCTATATGCGTGCCGCATAATCATGCATATAAATACCATGTTTACCGGGCTAGCGAAATCTACGTATGGTGTGGACAGACGCCATTCGTGATGTCGATAGCTGCCGTCAGGCAACGGTCTTCTCACCATAGACCCTGGCATTGCGCGCCGTTAATCCTCTGGGTTTCGGTCTATTGTGATGGGCATCGACTCTCGACAGTGATGTTTGCAGAGTCAGGCAGGAGTAGGGAAGGAATACAGAGAGACAATAATAATGGTAGATAGCAAGAAGCGCCCTGGCAAAGATCTCGACCGTATCGATCGTAACATTCTTAATGAGCTACAAAAGGATGGGCGTATTTCCAACGTCGAGCTTTCTAAACGAGTGGGACTTTCCCCGACGCCCTGCCTTGAGCGTGTGCGTCGTCTGGAAAGACAAGGGTTCATTCAGGGTTACACCGCTCTGTTAAACCCACATTATCTGGATGCATCACTTCTGGTATTTGTTGAGATTACTCTGAATCGTGGCGCTCCGGATGTGTTTGAGCAATTTAACGCCGCCGTGCAAAAACTTGAAGAAATTCAAGAGTGTCATCTGGTATCCGGTGATTTCGACTATCTGTTGAAGACTCGCGTACCTGACATGTCAGCGTATCGTAAGCTGCTAGGGGAAACCCTGCTGCGTCTGCCGGGGGTGAATGACACCCGTACTTATGTGGTCATGGAAGAAGTCAAACAGAGTAATCGTCTGGTTATTAAGACACGCTAATACGGAACAGGTGCAAAATCGGCGTATTTTGATTACACTCCTGTTAATCCATACAGCAACAGTGCCGGGGCAACCCGGTGCTGTTGTCCGTTTTAGCATCGGGCAGGAAAAGCCTGAAACCTGGAGAGCCTTTTTTGAGCCAGGAATACACTGAAGACAAAGAAGTCACATTGACGAAGTTAAGCAGCGGGCGCCGACTTCTGGAGGCGTTGCTGATTCTTATTGCCCTTTTTGCTGTCTGGTTGATGGCCGCGCTGCTGAGCTTTAACCCTTCTGATCCCAGTTGGTCGCAAACGGCCTGGCACGAGCCTATTTATAATCTGGGCGGCGCGCCTGGCGCGTGGCTCGCAGACACCCTGTTTTTTATCTTTGGGGTGATGGCTTACACCATCCCTGTCATCATTGTGGGTGGTTGCTGGTTTGCCTGGCGTCATCAGGCAACGGATGACTATATCGACTATTTTGCCGTCTCACTGCGTATCATCGGTGTGCTGGCGCTTATCCTCACATCCTGTGGCCTGGCCGCAATCAACGCCGATGATATCTGGTATTTCGCATCCGGTGGCGTCATTGGCAGTCTGCTCAGCACTACATTGCAACCGTTGCTCCACAGTAGCGGCGGTACTATCACGCTACTGTGCATCTGGGCCGCGGGCCTTACGCTTTTCACCGGTTGGTCCTGGGTCAGCATTGCTGAAAAACTCGGCGGCTGGTTGCTCAATATTCTGACATTTGCCAGTAATCGTACCCGCCGTGATGATACCTGGGTGGAAGACGACGAATACGAAGACGAGTATGAAGACGACGTTGAGGGGGGGAAACGTGAATCCCGCCGGGCGCGCATTCTTCGCGGTGCGCTGGCGCGTCGTAAGCGTCTGGCTGACAAATTCATTAATCCTCATGGCCGTCAGACCGATGCAGCACTGTTCTCTGGCAAGCGCATGGATGATGAGGATGAGATTGCCTACAGCGCGCGCGGTGTCGCAGCGGATCCTGACGATGTTCTTTTCTCAGGCCATCGCGCAACGCAGTCGGCATATGATGAATACGATCCGTTGTTGAACGGTCATTCTGTTACCGAGCCACTGGCTGCGGCCACCGCTGCAACGCAAGCCTGGGCTGCACCGGTTGACCCGATTATGCAAACGCAGCCCGTGCCGGGCGCGGAAACGGTCCCTGTACAACCTGCAGTGGAATGGCAGCCAGTGCCGGGCCCACAAACCAGCGAACCAGTGATTGCCCCTGCGCCGGAAAGCTATCCACCGCATACTCAATATGCGCAACCGCAACACGCACCGTATGAGGCATGGCAACAGCCTGCTCCGGCGGAGCCGCAATACGCTGCGCGTCCGCAAGACGCAACGGGTTATCCGCAGCCAGCCGCTTTCCAGCAACCCTGGCAACAACCGCAGCCTGTTGTTGAACACCCTTTGCAACCAGAGCAGGTTTATCAACAGCCACCTGTTCAGGAACCGGTTTATCAACAGCCTGCATACCAGCCGGAACCTTTACAGCCGCAAGAACCGGCGGCGCAGTATACGCCAGTTCCTGAACCTGAACCCATCGTGGAAGAGGTAAAACCTGCTCGTCCGCCGCTCTATTACTTTGAAGAAGTGGAGGAGAAGCGAGCACGTGAACGCGAGCAACTGGCGGCGTGGTATCAACCTATCCCTGAGCCAGTCAATACGCCGGAGCCCGCGATTCCTGCGTCATCGGTCATGCCTTCCATGCCACCTGTCGAATCTGCCGCGACAATTGCGCCGATCGCCGCAGGCGTGAAAGACGCGACGTTAGCGGCTGGCACCGTCGCCGCAGCAGCGGCACCTGTCTTCAGCCTGGCAAGCGATGGTGCGCCGCGTTCACAGGTTAAGGAAGGCATCGGCCCGCAATTACCCCGTCCGAATCGAGTGCGCGTTCCGACACGTCGTGAACTGGCATCGTATGGGATTAAGCTCCCCTCTCAGCGTATGGCTGAGGAGAGGGCGCGCGAGAACGAACAGCCTGACTCGCAGTACGGTGATGATGAAATCGACGCCATGCAACAGGATGAGCTGGCGCGTCAGTTTGCTCAGTCGCAGCAAAATCGCTACGGCAACGAGTATGAGCACGACACCCAACAAGAAGAGGATGAAGATGCGGCTGCGCAAGCGGAACTGGCGCGCCAGTTTGCCTCTTCACAGCAGCAACGCTACGCGGGAGAACAACCCGTCGGGGCCAGTCCGTTCTCACCGGATGATTTTGCGTTCTCACCGATGAGAACGCTGGTGGATGATAGCCCGCATGAACCACTGTTCACGCCGGGAGGAATGCCTGAGTCTGCGCCTGTTCAGCCGCAGCAGCATTATCAGCAGCCGCAGCAGCCGCCGCAAGAAAGCCTGATTCATCCCTTGCTTATGCGCAATGGCGACAGTCGTCCATTGCAGAAACCGACGACGCCGCTGCCTTCTCTGGATCTGCTAACGCCGCCACCGAGTGAGGTGGAACCTGTAGATACATTTGCACTGGAGCAAATGGCGCGTCTTGTTGAAGCGCGTCTGGCAGATTTCCGCATCAAAGCTGATGTGGTGAACTATTCTCCTGGTCCGGTGATTACGCGCTTTGAGCTGAATTTGGCGCCGGGGGTGAAGGCTGCGCGTATTTCGAATCTCTCTCGTGACCTCGCGCGTTCACTTTCGACCGTGGCGGTGCGTGTGGTGGAAGTGATCCCAGGAAAACCGTATGTCGGACTGGAATTGCCTAACAAAAAACGTCAGACCGTTTACCTGCGTGAAGTACTGGACAACGCGAAGTTCCGGGAAAACCCATCACCACTTACGGTGGTTCTGGGGAAAGATATCGCCGGTGATCCGGTGGTGGCGGACCTTGCGAAAATGCCTCACCTGCTGGTTGCAGGTACAACCGGTTCGGGTAAATCGGTTGGGGTGAACGCCATGATCCTCAGCATGCTCTACAAAGCGCAGCCGGAAGACGTTCGCTTTATTATGATCGACCCGAAAATGCTGGAACTGTCGGTTTACGAAGGCATTCCACATTTGTTGACCGAAGTTGTCACAGATATGAAAGACGCCGCCAACGCGTTGCGCTGGAGCGTTAACGAGATGGAGCGCCGCTATAAGCTGATGTCTGCACTTGGCGTGCGTAATCTTGCAGGTTACAACGAGAAGATTGCCGAAGCCGCGCGGATGGGACGTCCGATACCGGATCCTTACTGGAAACCGGGCGACAGTATGGATGCTCAACATCCGGTGCTGGAAAAACTGCCGTATATCGTGGTGATGGTGGATGAATTTGCCGATCTGATGATGACGGTTGGTAAGAAGGTGGAAGAACTGATTGCCCGACTGGCGCAAAAAGCGCGCGCGGCAGGGATTCACCTGGTGCTGGCGACGCAGCGTCCGTCGGTTGACGTGATTACGGGGCTGATTAAAGCCAACATCCCGACGCGTATTGCCTTCACCGTATCCAGTAAAATTGACTCGCGTACCATCCTTGATCAGGGCGGCGCAGAATCGTTACTGGGAATGGGGGATATGCTCTACTCTGGGCCGAACTCCACCATGCCAGTGCGTGTTCACGGTGCGTTTGTCCGTGACCAGGAAGTGCATGCGGTGGTTCAGGACTGGAAAGCGCGTGGTCGTCCACAATATGTTGACGGGATCACCTCCGATAGCGAGAGCGAAGGTGGCGGCGGCGGTTTTGACGGCGGCGAAGAGCTGGATCCGTTATTCGATCAGGCCGTTAACTTTGTGACGGAAAAACGTAAAGCGTCAATTTCCGGCGTACAGCGCCAGTTCCGTATTGGCTACAACCGTGCGGCGCGCATTATTGAACAGATGGAAGCGCAGGGGATTGTCAGTGAGCAAGGCCATAACGGTAATCGCGAAGTGCTGGCTCCGCCGCCTTTTGATTAAATGCAAAGTTTCGTAATTCAGTATTGTCTTCTTTCCTCACGCTGATTTTTGGCCTGGAATGGATAGCAGAGGGATCTCCCGGTCGGGAGTGACGTATTTTGAGGAATAACAATGAAAAAAATCGCAATCACCTGTGCATTACTCTCAGGATTCGTGGTCAGCAGCGTTTGGGCTGATGCCGCGAGCGATCTGAAAAGCCGTCTGGATAAAGTCAGCAGTTTCCACGCCAGCTTTACTCAAAAAGTGACGGATGGCAGCGGGGCTGCCGTGCAGGAAGGTCAAGGTGATCTGTGGGTGAAGCGTCCCAATCTGTTTAACTGGCATATGACGCAGCCTGATGAAAGTATTCTGGTTTCTGACGGTAAAACGCTGTGGTTCTTCAACCCGTTTGTTGAGCAAGCCACTGCGACCTGGCTGAAAGACGCCACCGGCAACACGCCGTTCATGCTGATTGCCCGTAACCAGTCCAGCGACTGGCAACAATACAACATCAAGCAGAATGGCGATGATTTTGTCCTGACGCCAAAAACCAGTAATGGCAACCTGAAACAGTTCACAATCAATGTGGGCCGTGACGGCACCATTCATCAGTTCAGCGCCGTGGAACAGGATGACCAGCGCAGCAGCTATCAGTTGAAATCTCAGCAAAATGGCGCGGTCGATGCAGCGAAATTTACCTTTACGCCTCCGAAAGGTGTAACGGTGGACGACCAACGTAAGTAGAGGCATGAGTGAGCAACCTGTCGCTCGATTTTTCTGATAATACTTTTCAACCACTGGCCGCGCGGATGCGGCCAGAAAATTTAGCGCAGTATATTGGCCAACAGCATCTGCTGGCGGCGGGAAAACCGTTGCCGCGCGCCATTGAAGCCGGGCATCTGCATTCTATGATTTTGTGGGGGCCGCCAGGGACGGGAAAGACAACGCTTGCCGAAGTGATTGCCCGCTATGCTAATGCTGATGTGGAACGAATTTCTGCTGTCACCTCCGGTGTTAAAGAGATTCGTGAAGCCATTGAACGCGCCCGCCAGAATCGCAATGCCGGACGACGTACCATTCTGTTTGTTGACGAAGTGCATCGCTTTAACAAAAGCCAACAGGATGCCTTCCTGCCGCATATTGAAGACGGCACCATCACCTTTATCGGCGCGACAACCGAGAACCCCTCGTTTGAACTGAATTCGGCACTGTTATCGCGTGCGCGCGTCTATTTACTCAAGTCGCTGACTACCGAGGATATTGAACAGGTACTTCGCCAGGCGATGGAGGACGAGGCGCGGGGCTACGGTGGACAGGATATTGTATTGCCGGATGAAACGCGCAGGGCGATTGCGGAACTGGTCAATGGTGATGCGCGCCGGGCATTAAACACGTTGGAAATGATGGCTGACATGGCCGAGGTAGATGACAGCGGTAAGCGTGTTTTGCTACCTGCGCTGCTGACTGAAATCGCTGGTGAGCGCAGTGCGCGTTTCGACAACAAAGGTGACCGTTTTTACGATCTTATTTCCGCCCTGCATAAGTCGGTTCGCGGCAGCGCGCCGGACGCCGCTCTGTATTGGTACGCGCGCATTATCACCGCAGGGGGCGATCCGCTGTATGTGGCGCGTCGCTGTCTGGCGATCGCTTCTGAAGATGTGGGCAATGCCGATCCACGCGCAATGCAGGTGGCGATCTCCGCCTGGGACTGTTTCACCCGTGTCGGTCCTGCCGAGGGTGAGCGCGCCATCGCCCAGGCGATTGTTTATCTCGCCTGCGCACCGAAAAGCAATGCGGTGTATACCGCGTTTAAAGCGGCGATGTCCGATGCCCGCGAACGTCCGGATTATGACGTGCCTGTTCATCTGCGCAATGCGCCGACAAAACTGATGAAAGAGATGGGCTACGGTCAGGAGTATCGCTATGCCCATGACGAACCGAATGCTTATGCCGCTGGTGAGGAGTACTTTCCTCAGGAGATGGCACAAACGCGCTATTATCACCCGACAAACAGAGGTCTTGAGGGCAAGATTGGCGAAAAGCTCGCCTGGCTCGCCGGACAGGATCAAAATAGCCCTATAAAACGCTACCGTTAGCGCAGGCGTTGCGGTAATGTTGGCACTGTATCCCTGTGACTGCAGGCTGTGGTCACATTTTCCTCTTTCAATTCGATAAGCACAGGATAAGCATGCTCGATCCCAATCTGCTGCGTAATGAGCCAGACGCAGTCGCTGAAAAACTGGCACGCCGGGGCTTTAAGCTGGATGTAGATAAGCTGCGCGCTCTTGAAGAGCGTCGTAAAGTTTTGCAGGTCAATACGGAAAACCTGCAGGCAGAGCGTAACTCTCGATCGAAATCCATCGGCCAGGCGAAAGCGCGCGGGGAAGATATCGAGCCTTTACGTCTGGAAGTCAACAAGCTGGGTGAAGAGCTGGACGCCGCAAAAGCGGAGCTGGATGTTTTGCAGGCTGAGATCCGTGATATCGCACTGGCCATTCCGAACATCCCGCACGATGACGTTCCGGTCGGCAAAGACGAGAACGATAACGTTGAAGTCAGCCGCTGGGGAACCCCGCGTGAGTTCGATTTTGAAGTCCGCGATCACGTTACGCTGGGCGAAATGCACACCGGTCTCGATTTTGCCGCCGCCGTTAAATTAACGGGTTCCCGGTTTGTCGTGATGAAAGGGCAGATCGCCCGTATGCACCGTGCCCTCTCTCAGTTCATGCTGGATCTGCATACTGAACAGCATGGTTACAGCGAAAATTATGTTCCGTATCTGGTCAACCATGACACGCTGTACGGCACGGGTCAGTTGCCGAAATTTGCCGGTGATTTATTCCATACCCGCCCGCTGGAAGAAGAAGCTGACAGCAGCAACTACGCGCTAATCCCGACGGCGGAAGTGCCGCTGACCAACCTGGTGCGTGATGAAATTATTGATGAAGACGATCTGCCGATCAAAATGACCGCACATACGCCGTGCTTCCGCTCTGAAGCGGGTTCTTACGGCCGTGATACCCGCGGTTTGATCCGTATGCACCAGTTTGACAAAGTCGAAATGGTACAGATCGTGCGTCCGGAAGATTCTATGGCGGCGCTGGAAGAGATGACCGGTCACGCTGAGAAAGTCCTGCAACTGCTGGGATTACCCTATCGCAAGATCATTCTTTGTACGGGTGATATGGGCTTTGGCGCGTGCAAAACCTACGATCTGGAAGTGTGGGTCCCTGCGCAGAATACCTATCGTGAGATCTCTTCCTGCTCTAACGTCTGGGATTTCCAGGCGCGCCGTATGCAGGCTCGCTGCCGCAGCAAGTCCGACAAAAAGACCCGTCTGGTGCATACCCTGAACGGTTCTGGTCTGGCAGTTGGTCGTACGTTGGTTGCCGTGATGGAAAACTATCAGCAGGCTGATGGTCGTATTGAAGTACCGGAAGTTCTGCGTCCGTATATGAACGGACTGGAATATATTGGCTAAGTCCAGTTTCTAACCTTCCTGAAAAAGCGCCTGTGGGCGCTTTTTTTATGCCTGTTTGATACCGGACAATACTCCGTAACCCCTTCGGCGTAATACTCTCTTCGAATGAAAACCAGCATGTTGCGCTGTTATCCTGCAAATTCGTTATGCAACAAACTACATAGCGTCGTTTTTATATTCAAAAAATAACTCTAATTTCTGTTTTTTTACTGTGAGCAAGCAGAGTGAGCCTTTATGAAAACTAAGATCCCCGATGCCGTAATGGCAGCTGAGGTGAGCCGTCGTGGTTTGGTCAAAACGACGGCGATAGGCGGTCTGGCTATGGCCAGCAGCGCGTTTACCCTGCCATTTACCCGAATCGCAAATGCGGCAGAAGCGCTAAGTCCGGCGCAAGCCAGCGAAAAAATCATCTGGAGTGCATGCACCGTTAACTGTGGTAGTCGCTGCCCGCTGCGAATGCACGTCGTGGATGGCGAAATCAAATATGTCGAAACTGACAATACCGGCGATGACAACTACGAGGGACTGCACCAGGTGCGAGCCTGTCTGCGTGGCCGTTCTATGCGCCGTCGCGTCTATAACCCGGACCGTCTGAAATACCCAATGAAGCGGGTAGGTAAGCGTGGAGAGGGGAAATTCGAGCGCATAACCTGGGATGAAGCTTACGATATCATCGCCAGCAATATGCAGCGTCTGATTAAAGACTACGGTAACGAATCCATCTATCTGAACTACGGTACCGGCACGCTGGGCGGCACGATGACCCGTTCATGGCCGCCAGGAAAAACGCTGGTCGCGCGTTTGATGAACTGCTGTGGCGGTTATCTGAATCACTATGGTGATTACTCATCAGCGCAGATTGCCGCCGGTCTGAACTATACCTACGGCGGTTGGGCGGATGGTAACAGTCCTTCTGATATTGAAAACAGCAAACTGGTCGTGCTTTTTGGTAACAACCCAGGCGAAACGCGTATGAGCGGCGGCGGGGTCACTTACTATCTGGAACAGGCTCGACAGAAATCGAATGCGCGGATGATCATTATCGACCCGCGTTACACCGATACCGGGGCTGGTCGTGAAGATGAGTGGATCCCGATTCGTCCGGGTACCGATGCGGCGCTGGTTAACGCTCTGGCCTGGGTGCTGATTACTGAAAACATGGTCGATCAGCCATTCCTCGATAAGTACTGCGTGGGGTATGACGAAAAAACGTTACCTGCCAGTGCCCCGAAAAATGGCCACTACAAAGCCTATATTTTGGGGGAAGGGAAAGACGGCATTGCGAAAACACCAGAATGGGCATCGCAAATTACCGGTATCCCGGCGGATCGCATTATCAAACTGGCGCGTGAAATCGGCAGTGCAAAACCGGCCTACATAAGTCAGGGCTGGGGGCCGCAGCGTCACGCGAACGGCGAAATTGCTACCCGTGCTATTTCGATGCTGGCGATTCTGACGGGTAACGTTGGAATTAACGGCGGTAACAGTGGCGCACGTGAAGGTTCTTATGACCTGCCGTTTGAACGTATGCCCACGCTGGAAAACCCGGTTGAAACCAGCATCTCCATGTTCATGTGGACCGATGCCATCGAGCGTGGCCCGGAAATGACCGCGCTGCGTGACGGAGTTCGTGGCAAAGATAAACTTGATGTGCCGATTAAGATGATCTGGAACTATGCGGGTAACTGCCTGATCAACCAGCACTCAGAAATCAACCGCACGCATGAAATCCTGCAGGATGACAAGAAGTGCGAAATGATTGTTGTCATTGACTGCCACATGACGTCCTCCGCGAAGTACGCCGATATCCTGCTGCCGGACTGCACTGCCTCCGAACAGATGGACTTTGCGCTGGATGCATCTTGCGGAAATATGTCCTACGTGATTTTCACCGATCAGGCCATCAAACCCCGTTTTGAATGCAAAACGATCTACGAAATGACCAGTGAACTGGCAAAACGCCTGGGCGTGGAGCAGCAGTTCACCGAGGGACGCACACAGGAAGAGTGGATGCGCCATCTGTACGAGCAGTCGCGTAAAGCGATTCCCGAGCTGCCGACCTTTGAGGAATTCCGCAAGCAGGGCATCTTCAAGCAGCGTGATCCAGAAGGACATCACGTGGCCTATAAAGCGTTCCGTGAAGATCCACAAGCCAATCCTTTGACGACACCGTCGGGTAAAATTGAGATCTACTCGCAGGCGCTGGCAGACATTGCCGCAACCTGGGAATTGCCGGAAGGTGATGTCATCGATCCGTTACCGATCTACACGCCGGGCTTTGAGAACTACAACGATCCGCTGACAAAGAATTACCCGCTGCAGTTGACGGGTTTCCACTATAAGTCTCGTGTTCACTCCACCTATGGCAACGTCGATGTGCTGAAAGCGGCTTGTCGCCAGGAGATGTGGATCAACCCACTCGACGCGCAAAAACGCGGTATCAGCAATGGTGACAAAGTGCGCATCTTTAATGGTCGCGGGGAACTGCATATTGAAGCGAAAGTGACGCCGCGTATGATGCCTGGCGTCGTGGCGTTAGGTGAGGGTGCCTGGTATGACCCGGATACGAAGCGCATTGACCAGGGCGGCTGTATTAACGTGCTGACCACGCAGCGTCCGTCTCCTCTTGCGAAGGGGAACCCGTCACATACAAACCTTGTTCAGGTTGAGAAGGTGTAAGGAGTAACCGATGACAACCCAGTATGGATTTTTTATTGATTCCAGCCGTTGCACCGGTTGTAAAACCTGCGAACTGGCCTGTAAGGACTACAAAGACTTAACGCCGGATGTCAGCTTCCGCCGCATTTATGAATATGCGGGCGGCGACTGGCAGGAAGATAACGGCGTCTGGCATCAGAATGTGTTTGCCTACTATCTCTCCATTTCATGCAACCACTGCGAAGATCCGGCCTGTACGAAGGTCTGTCCGAGCGGCGCGATGCACAAGCGGGAAGATGGGTTTGTGGTGGTGGATGAGGATGTGTGCATTGGCTGTCGTTACTGCCATATGGCCTGTCCGTACGGTGCGCCGCAATACAACGCGGCCAAAGGGCATATGACCAAGTGCGACGGCTGTCATGACCGCGTGGCTGAAGGCAAGAAGCCGATTTGCGTCGAATCCTGCCCGCTGCGCGCGCTGGACTTCGGTCCGATTGACGAACTGCGTAAAAAACACGGAGATCTGGCGGCGGTGGCCCCGCTGCCTGGCGCGCACTTTACCAAACCCAATATTGTTATTAAACCGAATGCCAACAGCCGTCCGACCGGAGATACCACCGGTTATCTGGCGAATCCGAAGGAGGTGTAAGATGGGAAGTGGATGGCACGAGTGGCCGCTGATGATCTTCACGGTCTTCGGACAATGTGTGGTCGGTGGCTTTATTGTTCTGGCGCTGGCGCTGATGAAAGGCGAACTGCGGGCCGAAACGCAGCAGCGTGTGATTGCCTGTATGTTTGCGCTTTGGGTGCTGATGGGGATTGGTTTCATCGCCTCCATGCTGCACCTGGGCTCTCCGATGCGGGCCTTCAACTCGCTTAATCGCGTAGGTTCATCGGCACTGAGTAATGAAATTGCCAGCGGTTCGATTTTCTTTGCCGTTGGCGGAATTGGCTGGCTGTTGGCTGTGCTGAAAAAGCTTTCGCCAGTATTGCGCAACCTGTGGTTGCTGGTCACTATGATTCTGGGCGTGCTGTTTGTCTGGATGATGGTGCGCGTTTACAACAGCATTGATACAGTGCCGACCTGGTACAGTGTCTGGACGCCGCTGGGCTTCTTCCTGACGATGTTTATTGGTGGGCCGTTGTTAGGTTACCTGTTACTGCGCGTGGCGGGTGTTGACGGCTGGGCGATGCGTCTGCTGCCTGCGGTTTCGCTGCTGGCTCTGGTGGTGAGTGCTGTTATGTCGGTGATGCAGGGCGCTGAGCTGGCGACAATTCACAGTTCTATCCAGCAGGCTTCTGCGCTGGTACCGGACTATGGTTCGTTGATGGCCTGGCGTATTGTGGCACTGGCAGTGGCATTATGCTGCTGGATTGTGCCGCAGTTAAAAGGTTATCAGCCTGCTGTTCCGTTGCTTTCTGTGGCATTTGTTCTGTTGCTTGTCGGTGAACTGATTGGCCGCGGCGTTTTCTATGGTCTGCATATGACTGTCGGTATGGCGGTCGCCAGCTAAAAGAGAGACCGGGGCATTCGCCCCGGTTTTTACTTCTGCCTGGTTAACGTAGCGTAGCGGGTCATCAGGTTGCAATAATCAGAAATAGGTTTGAGAACAGCGTTGCCACACTCTCAATGTCATTGTGCCAGTCATGTTGCAATTCACAGGCCAGACCAAACCTCGTCATCAACTGCGCGCCAGCCTGTAACTTGCGATCCCAGGTGGAATGGCGAGTAATTTCAAAGCACAGAACGGAAAAAAATGTTGCCGGGACTATGAGATTTTTCATCCAGACGAAACGGAGCACTTTTGCGGTAAATCAATAAAAACAGCAGCATGGAAGCTGCGCGTCATCAATAATTCATATTCTTAATCAATAATTTCAATCGACGAGCGAAAACGCCCGTCATACGGCGGTTTTAGCCGATTGACAATGTTTTTGTTGGTGGCATGATGCGCGTGAAATTTGAACTTCCTCACGGTTTATACTCATGTCCACCTATACCCGACCCGTCATGCTTTTGCTGGCAGGTCTTCTTCTGTTGACCCTGGCGATTGCGGTGCTGAACACGCTCGTCCCGCTTTGGCTCGCCCAGGAAAATCTGCCAACCTGGCAGGTGGGTATAATCAGTTCGTCCTATTTCACCGGGAACCTGGTGGGGACGCTGCTGACGGGACAGCTAATCAAGCGACTCGGTTTTAACCGAAGCTACTACATTGCTTCGCTGATTTTTGCTGCGGGCTGTGCAGGACTGGGCCTCATGGTTGGTTTCTGGAGCTGGCTGGCCTGGCGCTTTGTTGCAGGGGTTGGTTGCGCCATGATCTGGGTTGTCGTCGAAAGTGCTCTGATGTGCAGCGGGACATCCCGGAACCGTGGCCGTCTGCTGGCGGCTTACATGATGGTTTACTACGTGGGGACGTTCCTCGGTCAACTACTGGTCAGTAAAGTCTCCACGGAACTGATGAACGTACTGCCATGGGCCACGGGACTTATCCTGGCGGGAATATTACCGCTGCTCTTTACCCATATTCTGAATCAGCGGTCTGAAGAACACGGTTCCACAGCGATTACGTCCATGCTGAAATTGCGTCAGGCGCGACTGGGCGTGAATGGCTGCATCATCTCCGGGATTGTTCTGGGTTCGCTTTATGGCCTGATGCCGCTTTATCTCAATCACCAGGGAATGAGCAACGCCAGCATCGGTTTCTGGATGGCGGTACTGGTCAGCGCGGGCATTCTTGGGCAGTGGCCAATTGGGCGACTGGCTGACAAGTTTGGCCGGCTGCTGGTGCTGCGCGTCCAGGTGTTTGTGGTGATCCTGGGGAGCATGGCGATGTTAAGTCAGGCGGCAATGGCGCCAGCACTCTTCATCCTGGGTGCCGCGGGCTTTACGCTTTATCCGGTGGCTATGGCATGGGCCTGTGAGAAAGTGGAGCATCATCAACTGGTGGCAATGAATCAGGCGCTGTTGCTGAGTTATACCGTAGGCAGCCTGTTAGGACCTTCTTTCACGGCCATGTTGATGCAGAATTACTCTGATAATTTGCTGTTTATTATGATCGCCAGCGTTTCGTTTATTTATTTACTGATGCTGCTGCGTAATGCCGGGCATACACCCAATCCGGTTGCCCACGTATAAAACACACTAAACGGTATGTGAGGCTATATTATTTGCATACCGTTTATACCTAAAATTGTGTTCGCTTAACCCATCTTCAGCGTCGAGTGAAGCTGTGTCTGACTGGTGATATGGGTCAGTTGCTGTAAACGATCGGCCTCATCCAGCCAACATACAAGCTCCTGAATCATTTCAATATGTTGAGAGCTACTGGCTGCCGCAAGGACAATGATAAGCCGCACGTCAGGATGTTCCGGGAAAGGGACGGCTTCTTTCAGACATAAAAGTGAGAGACATGTTTCACTGCCGATTACGCCTTCTTCCGGGCGGGCATGTGGCAAAGCAAATTCCGGGCTCAAGATGTACCATGGTCCATGTTGTTCCGTCTCGCGGATGATAGCCTGTGTGTAGCTGGACGTAATTGCTCCCTGTTTTTCCAGAGGTAAGCAGGCCAGTGTTACCGCTTCCTGCCAGGAATTGCATTGCTCACAGAACTGACAGGCAGAAAATAGTGTCGATGCCATTGCGTTGTCCTTATCGCAGATGGCAGACCGCAAAACGGCCTGCCAACCTGAACTATTTCAGAGCCTCACAAAGTGCGGCCGCTGAAATCCCATATTTGTCTTTCAACTGGCGACTATTGCCGGATTCTGTGAATGTATCTTGTGTTCCCAGGCGGATTAACTTAGTGCTCAATCCTTCTTCCGCTATCACTTCAGCCACCTGGCCGCCTAGCCCACCATTAATCGTGTGATTTTCAATCGTTGCGATCAATGGGCAGTCGGTAATCAGCTGTAAAAAGCGCTGGCGATTAAACGGTTTTAACGTTGCGACGTGAATCAACTTGCCCTGTTTTCCCTGTGCGCTTAGTTGTGCGTACCCCGTACTTGCCTGTTCCAGAACTGTTCCTTCATAAAGAATGGCGAAATCATCGCCTGCGTTCTCTACCGCGTCGATATCGGATATGCGAGGAACGACAGATTTATCGCGCACAGGCATCGGTTCTCTGGCAACCCGGATGTAGACAGGACCAGGAATATTAACTGCCTGTTCAAATGCGGCTTCAATTTCCTCTGCATCAGCAGGAGTCAGGATTGTGATTCCAGGCAACACGCGGGTCAGGGCCAGATCTTCCAACGCATGATGCGAAGCACCATCCGGGCCGTCATCCATACCGGGGTGACTACCGACCAGTTTAATGTTCGCTTTTGCATAACAGGCCTGTCGTAGCTGTGTCCAGGCTGTACCAGTGACGAATATCGCGAAGTTGACGTAGAACGGGATATTTCCTTCCAGCGCCTGGCCTGTGGCGAAGCTCATCGCGGAACCTTCAGCAATACCCATTTCAAAGAACGATTCGGGCCAGGCTTTTTGAAATTGATCGGTACGAGTGGAACTTGCCAGATCGCTGTCGATAACGACAACAGGATAGCCTTTCGCCTTCAGAGCTAGTAGGGCATTGCCAATTTCATCGCGTGGTGCTCTCATGACTGTAATTCCTCCATTGCCTGCTGATATTGCTCCGCGCTTGGGGTTTTAGAATGCCAGTCCCCATTATTTTCCATATAGCTCACACCGCTACCTTTCGTGGTATGGGCAATAATCGCGACCGGCTTACCTTTCAGATGACGCGAGAGCATCAGTGTGTCGGCAACCTGGTGCATGTCATTACCATTTTGCAGCCCCAGTACGTGCCAGCCAAAATTACGGATTTTGTCGGCAAGCGGTTCAAGGTTGATGACCTCATTGACCGGATCGTGTGAGGAAAAGCCGTTGTAATCGATGATCGCGACCAGGTTATCCATCCGCATATGGCCAGCCTGTTGCAGAGACTCCCAAATCTGGCCTTCATGCATTTCGCCATCACCGATGATGGCGAAAACACGATGAGGATCCAGTGCACGTTTTTTTGCGGCAGCCATCCCGAGAGCTACCGAAAGCCCCTGACCCAGCAGTCCGGTTGTGGCATCTACATCAGGAAGCGCCTTCACGCTTGGATGGCCTTGTAGACGCGAGTTGATCTGGCGAAAGGTATTAAATTCGCTGCGTGCGATTTTCCCCAACTGGTACAACAAGGCGTACTGAGCGGCGACAGCATGGCCTTTACTCATCACCACCCGTGTACGGGGAAACGCATTCAGATTGACCTCCTGATGATAAATCCAGGTCAGAATATCAATAATGGAGAGTGCGCCGCCGGGATGGCCAATACCTGATTCGTAAATCATGGTGACAATATCGCGGCGGGCTGCGCGCGCATGAGATTTCAGTTCATCAATATTCATGTTGACTCCTTATCAGGGCAGCATTTTGCCGATGTAGTACACCACGAGACCCAGTGCAACAAAGTCGGTCTCCGGGAAGCTGGTGCCGGAAAGGCCGACGGACTCCATGATGGGATAAATAAGTGCAGGTCCGACGCCGATGAGAATGCCGGTAATAAAACTACCCGCTACAGCACCTTTCCAACCGCCAGAGGCGTTACCGAATACGGCTGCAGTTGCGCCAATGAAGAAGTAGGGGATGGCGACTGGAATAATTACCGTTTGCCCAATCAGAGCAAGTACGCCCATTACGACCAGTCCGCCGACAAACGAGGAGATAAATCCAAGCACTGTTGCCGTTGGTGCATAGGGAAAGACGACCGGGCAATCGAGTGCTGGTTTGGCGTTGGGAATGAACTTCTCCGAAATCCCCAAAAATGCCGGGACGATTTCTGAAAGCAGCAAACGCACCCCGGTAATGATGATGTAGAGTGAAGCGGTAAACGTCAGCGACTGGAATAGCGGATAGACCAGCCAGTGCATGCCGCCTGCCACGGCCGTGACTGTCGCTTTCCCGGCTGCCAGCGCGGCAATGTAATAGAAAATACTGACTGAAATAGAGACCGAGACAATATAGTCTTTAAAAATACCCAGCCATCCAGGCAGGTTCAGTTTCTCCGTTGACTCTTTAGGATCCCCAACCTTTGAGCCGATCCAGCCAGAGGCAGCATAAGCCAGCGTGACGTAGTGACCCATAGCAATTTCATCATTGCCGGTGATCTTTCGCATCCAGGGTTGGGCGATAGCCGGATAAATACAGGCTGCAAGTCCCAGCAACACAGAGCCGACGATAATCGTAATGCCATCACTATAACCCAGCGCTTTCAATGTGACGGTGAGTAAAGCGGAGAGATAAAGGTTATGTTGCCCGGTCAAAAAAATGTACTTGAACGGCGTTATGCGGGCAAATAACAGGTTCCAGCCGAAACCAATAACCATAATCAGAGATACGCACATGGCAAATTTGGTCTGAGCCAGACCGGTTAGTGCTTCCGCCAGCGGCATTACCCCTTTAAGTCCGAATCCATCACTAAATAGCGTCTGGAAATTACCCAGAGAGGTGACAGCAAGCCCTGCGCCACCCGCAAAGACCAGAAAGCCAACAATGGTTTTAAAGGTGCCGGATAACACTTTTTCAATCGGTTTGCGCTGGATTAGCAGACCGATTAATGCAATAAATCCAACTAAAAGTGGGGTTACACCCAGAATGTCGAATACAATAAACCTGAGGAGATCCATATTGCCTCCGGGAGAGGTTAGTTGCCCTGAATGACGCTGGTGAGAGCGGTTTCCATTTCTTCGCTGTTCATCAAGTCGGTTATACCGATAGCTTTGAATCCGGCGGCTTCGATTTCATCGGTGAGATCGCGCATGGTGATAACAAAATCGATCCCTTGCCAGGTGGCGAGGCCCGATAAAACATCGTGTTCGAGTTCGACATCCCAGCCATGTTTATCGATGATTTTCTGCGCTTTGATTTTGAGCATTAAGGAGCTGCCCATGCCAGTGCGACAGACAATAAGACCTTTCATTTTTTTTCTCCTGCATTGTAAAAATAATTATTTTTCTTTTATGTGTGTATGAAAAAAATTATTATCCCTGCAGGAAGAGAAAGATGTGATTGTGTTTGCATTTTGAGCAAAAAGGCGAAAAATGAGTCATATTAATACTAACTTGCTGATAAATATCAGGAATGAGGCAAGTGAACTCAGCCCCATTCTGGAAAAAGTAGGCCGTTTTGTGGCGGAAAATCCTGACTTTGTGATGCGGCACACAATTACTGAGTTGGCGGATTCGATCGAAACCAGCGAGGGAAGTATCACGCGCTTTTGCCGGGCATTTGGATTTAAAGGTTTCTCTGATTTCAGAACTGCACTTGCTCTGGAGCAAGGGGCAGCCCGTCCTGAAGAACAGGGGCATGAGGAGATCTCTGCCGTTGTAGCAAGCATTCGCGACAGTCATGCCATTATTAATACCCAGGAGTTACAGTCCGCGGCAGCCTGGCTCAACCAGGTGAATAACGTCGCTATTTATGCAGTCGGTACGGCAGTACCGGTAGCGCTTTTCTTGCAGATGAACCTGATTAAAATGGGGAAGGCAGCGAGTTTTGTTGAGCGTTTTTACCTTACAACGTCTTCCATCATGGTTGAGCCACAAAATCAGGGGATCATTGTGGTTCACACTGAACAGACATCGGCAGATATGATGCAGGCGCTGGCACTGGCAAAACAGCAGGGAGTGAAAATTCTTTCGCTCACACGAGGAACCTTCGCACCTTTGGGGCGTCTTTCAGACTGGAATTTACAGGCCGCTGTGGCGCTAAAGGGGGAAGGGGAATATGGGTTCGCTGAAATCGCAGGTGCAATGATGGTAGCGGACAAATTACTTAATGCGCTTGAGGTACAAGATGAGCGCTATGCGGAGTGTCGCAAAGCACATCAGAAGAGTATCTTCTCGATCGAGAGCGTAGCGAATAAGCTGTCTGAGTATTTTATGTCGTAAAACCTCTATTCAAACGGCGCCAGTTTTCAGAACGATATACTTTTAGCGCCGGGTGAGTAGCGCATTATCAAGATAAAAAACAGAACGCGATCGTATCTGCGGTATCGTCACCGTTGTAAAAGTAACGGAGCTTCGGTCCTGCGTTAGCCCGGACCGAAGTAAAGTAGAGTGTAAAAAGAAGAGCGAAATTCCATATCGCAAAAATCTGTCCATGAGTCATTTTCGGGTATATCAGTACATCACTTTGTGGCCATACTGCTCAAGAATACCCTTCACGCGTTCCATGGTCTCTTTCTTCGGTGGATGGACGCCATCAAGTTTATATTCTTCACCCATCGCTACCCATTTGTGTTTACCCAGCTCGTGATAGGGCAGAAGCTCGATTTTCTCCACGTTGCCCATATCTCGCGTAAATTCACCCAGACGATGTGCCGAATCGTCATCGTCAGACCAGCCAGGCACGACAACATAACGGATCCAGACGTTGATGTTTTTGTTTGACAGATAGCGCGCAAACTCCAGCGTACGATGGTTGGATACACCCACCAGGTTCTGGTGGATTTCATCGTTCATCTGTTTGAGGTCGAGCATTACCAGATCGGTGACTTCCAGCAATTCATCAATCACCGGATCGTAACGACGGACAAAACCATTGGTATCCAGGCAGGTATGGATACCTTCCTTCTTACAGGCGCGGAACCAGTCACGCACAAACTCTGCCTGCAGAATGGCTTCACCGCCGGATGCCGTAACGCCGCCGCCAGAAGCATTCATAAAGTGGCGATAGGTCACCACCTCTTTCATCAGTTCTTCAACGGTGACTTCTTTACCGCCATGCGTATCCCACGTGTCGCGGTTATGGCAATACAGGCAGCGCATCAGGCAGCCCTGGAAGAAGGTAATGAAGCGGATGCCCGGGCCGTCAACCGTACCACAGGATTCAAAGGAGTGAATGCGACCAATAACTGACATTGCGGTGTTTCTCCAGATGTGGCCCATCCGGGGCCGTGTTGGTGCACAGCTCACTGGCTGTGTCGAGTCTGTTTTGGCGGATATCCACTCAGTATAGATAGCTGACAAAACAGGCTATGTTGGGAAACGACCTGTTAAAAAGGCCCCACTGACGTGGAGCCTTTATTGTACGCCTTTTAACGCGTGATTTCAGTCAAAAACCATTACATGGTCTGAGTGAAGGTACGGGTGATAACGTCCTGCTGCTGTTCTTTCGTCAGGGAGTTAAAACGTACTGCGTAACCGGATACACGGATGGTCAACTGCGGATATTTTTCCGGATGTTCCATCGCGTCCAGCAACATTTCACGGTTCATAACGTTCACGTTCAGGTGCTGACCACCTTCGATGGACGCTTCGTGATGGAAGTAACCATCCATCAGGCCTGCCAGGTTGGTTTTACGAACTTCGTCGTCTTTACCCAGTGCGTTTGGCACGATAGAGAAGGTATAAGAAATACCATCTTTCGCGTAAGCAAACGGCAGTTTTGCAACGGAGGTCAGAGAGGCAACAGCACCTTTCTGGTCACGACCGTGCATCGGGTTAGCACCTGGTCCGAACGGCGCGCCAGCACGACGACCATCTGGGGTGTTACCGGTTTTCTTACCATACACAACGTTAGAGGTGATGGTCAGAACAGACTGAGTCGGGATAGCGTCACGATAGGTTTTCAGTTTCTGAATTTTCTTCATGAAACGTTCAACCAGGTCAACCGCCATGTCATCAACGCGAGCGTCGTTGTTACCAAACTGCGGGTATTCGCCTTCGATTTCGAAGTCGATAGCCAGACCGTCTTCGTCACGAATCGGTTTAACTTTCGCATATTTGATTGCAGACAGGGAGTCAGCAGCAACGGACAGACCAGCGATACCACACGCCATGGTGCGGATAACGTCACGGTCGTGCAGCGCCATCAGAGAGGCTTCGTAGCTGTACTTGTCGTGCATGTAGTGAATCACGTTCAGTGCGGTGACATACTGTTTTGCCAGCCAGTCCATGAAGTGATCCATGCGCTCCATGACTTCGTCATAGTTCAGCACGTCGCCTTTGATAGGTTCAGATTTCGGACCCACCTGCATTTTCAGTTTTTCATCAACGCCGCCGTTGATAGCGTACAGCATGGTTTTCGCCAGGTTTGCACGCGCACCGAAGAACTGCATTTGTTTACCAACAACCATTGGGCTTACGCAGCACGCGATAGCGTAGTCGTCGTTGTTGAAGTCCGGACGCATCAGGTCATCGTTCTCATACTGCAGAGAAGAGGTGTCGATGGACACTTTAGCGGCGAATTTCTTGAAGTTCAGAGGCAGTTTTTCAGACCACAGAACGGTGATGTTCGGCTCCGGAGACGGCCCCATGGTGTACAGGGTGTTCAGGAAACGGAAGCTGTTTTTGGTGACCAGAGTACGTCCATCAACGCCCATACCACCGATAGATTCCGTTGCCCAAATCGGGTCGCCGGAGAACAGTTCATCATATTCAGGAGTACGCAGGAAGCGAACCATACGCAGCTTCATGACCAGGTGGTCAATCATTTCCTGAGCGTCTTGTTCGGTGATTTTACCTGCTTTCAGGTCACGTTCGATGTATGCATCCAGGAAGGTAGAGACACGACCGAAGGACATTGCTGCGCCGTTCTGAGATTTAACCGCAGCCAGGTAACCGAAGTAGGTCCACTGGATAGCTTCCTGAGCGTTGGTAGCCGGACCAGAGATATCACAGCCATATTTTGCGGCCATCTCTTTGATCTGACCCAGCGCACGGTGCTGTTCAGCAATTTCTTCACGCAGACGGATAGTCGCTTCCAGGTTTACGCCGTTTTCCAGGTCAGACTGCAGGGAAACGAACTGCGCGTATTTGTCTTTCATCAGGAAGTCGATACCGTACAGCGCAACGCGACGGTAGTCACCGATGATACGGCCACGGCCATACGCATCTGGCAGACCAGTCAGAACACCGGATTTACGGCAGTTCAGAATGTCTTTGGTGTAAACATCGAAAACACCCTGGTTGTGGGTTTTACGATATTCAGTGAAGATTTTTTTCAGCATTGGGTCCAGTTCGCGGTTATACGCTTTGCAGGAACCCTCAACCATTTTGATACCGCCGAACGGGATAATCGCACGTTTCAGCGGCGCTTCAGTTTGCAGACCAACGATTTTCTCAAGGGCTTTGTTGATGTAGCCAGCGTCGTGAGAAGTGATGGTAGAAGCAACAGAGGTGTCAAAGTCAACAGGCGCGTGAGTACGGTTTTCCTGTTTAACGCCTTCCATTACGCTGTCCCACAATGCAGTGGTCGCATCAGTCGCGCCAGCCAGGAAGGACTCGTCACCCTCGTACGGAGTGTAGTTTTTCTGAATGAAGTCACGGACGTTTACTTCATTCTGCCAGTCACCTTTGGTAAAACCTTCCCAGGCTGTGGCTAACTTTTCATTAAGCTCGGACATGTAACACCTACCTTCTTAAGTGGATTTTTTATTTACTACGTGTGGCGGGCATCAGAGATTAATGATGATCGTTGCCACGTAGATAAATGACCCAGTATGTCAACCCAACCAACAAACCCCCGCCGATAATGTTACCGATCGTAACCGGAATCAGGTTATCAGTGATGAAGTTCATCACGGTCAGGTGAGAAAAACTCTCCGGTGTGGAACCGACTGCGCTCCAGAATTCCGGTGTCGCCAAATCACGGATTACAATACCCATAGGGATCATAAACATGTTTGCGATACTGTGCTCAAAACCGCTGGCGACAAACATCGCGACCGGCAGAACCATAATAAATGCTTTGTCCATCAGGCTACGGCCTGAGTAGCTCATCCACACGGCCAGGCAGACCATCAGGTTTGCGAGGATACCGAGACAGACGGCTTCAATAAAAGTATGGTGCATTTTGTGGTCGGCGGTTTGCAGGACGTTAAGTCCCCATTGGCCGTTAGCGACCATGTACTCACCTGAAAGCCACATCAGAACTACAAAGAGCAGGCAACCAATCAGGTTACCAAAATAGACGTTGAGCCAGTTTTTCGCCAACTGACCCCAGGTAATGCGACCGCTGGCTTTGGCAACCACAATCAACACGGTTGATGTAAAGAGATCCGCACCGCAGATTACGCAAAGAATCAACCCCAGAGAGAAGCAAATACCGCCAATCAGTTTTGCCATACCAAAAGGCATCGTACCCGTACCGGTCGTTGCAGTGATATAGAAAACAAAGGCGATGGAAATGAACACACCGGCAGTAATCGCCAGGTAGAAAGTCTTAAGCGGATGTTTCGTTGCTTTATAGACACCTGCTTCTTCGGCCACTTTGGCCATTGCGGCAGGAAGTAAAAGATCAAAAGGGTTGTCAGCTTTCACACTAACTCTCTCTTTATTAAGTCGGCGACGAGATACTAACAAAGCATTATAGATGAGAAATTGATGCAGATCATATCTCGCCTGGCTTATAGGCCCGTAAAGCGCATGGTTTTTATGCAATTACGGTGTAATTGTTTGATTATAAAGATAAAAATAAATTTTAAATTTTAGCAAATGTGTTGAAGATTTTCCTTCCAGGGTCTGTTAGCCAGTTAATTAATATAGAGTAATTAACAAATAAAGTAACAAAGCATTGTTGATTTATGTAATGTCAACTACCAATATTTAACCTTACCATTACATTTGTTTTGGTCTTTTCAAAAATAAATAAAGCGGGGCACTTAATGCGCCCCGTAATATAGCGTAGACAATTATTTAAGCCTACTCAGGTCAGGTTATTTGCCTTTATTTTGACCAGTATGCTGTTTTCGCTCGCTGCAATTTCTCATAGGCCTTCAGCAGAGACTGGTGGGACGCAAACGCCTTCAGATCGCTGTCAACGGGCTGCAGGCCATAGAATGCCGCTTCGCCGCTCAGCGCAGCGCTTGCCGCTTCAACGGCTTCTGCGCCATACATGCGTATAAAGGCGTTGAGATATTGCAGGGGCTCACGTTCCTCTTCCTGAGAGAGCAGCAGCAGCGTTTGCAGGCAGCGATAATAATTGGCACGTTCCGCGCTGAAGATTGACGCGTTGAACTCCATTGTCCATTCGGTCCAGATCAACGCCTGTTCCAGGTCGCCGCCCGCCAGTGCCAGCATCGCCTTCAGTTCACCAATGCGCAGGGTGTACCAGCCATTGTCCGGACCGGTTGCCAGACCCAACAACTCGCGCACGCGGGTAAAGTCATCAAACCCTTCTTCGTCCAGTTGTTCGATCAGATTAAGATAATCTTCTTTATCCCACGCACTGTCTGGCAGCGAGAGCAGGGTGTCCCGCAGATGGCTGCCCATGCTGTTGTTAGCCAGCCACAGATCTTCGGCAGGATAAATATCAGACATGCCGGGAACGATAATTCGGCAGGCGTAGACCCCGAGGTGCTCGTAATCGGCGATATACACTTCTTTGTCTTCGGCATTGAAGATAGCCATCAGGGTGGCGAACTCTTCTTCCGTGGTGCCGGAGAAACTCCAGTCAACGAACGGGTAGTCGGCATCCTGCTTGAACAGATCCCAGGAGATCAGACCGCTGGAGTCAATGAAGTGAGTTTCCAGGTTCGTATGTTCAGCCACTTCTTCATCGTCGAAGGTCGGCGGTGTGAAGACATCAAGGTCTTTAAGACCACGCCCCTGTAGCAGTTCGGTTACGGTACGCTCCAGTGCGACGCCGAAATCAGGGTGCGCGCCGAAAGACGCAAAGCACGTCCCGTTGGCCGGGTTAAACAGCACCACGCAGATCACCGGATACTGACCGCCCAGCGAACCGTCATAAGCAAAGATCGGGAAGCCTTCTGCTTCCAGTTTCGCGATGGATTCCACAACTGCCGGGTAGCGGGCCAGTACATCAGCCGGGATTTCCGGCAGACTGATGCTTTCAGCAATAATGCGGTTTTTCACATAGCGTTCGAAGACTTCAGAAAGCCCCTGTACGCGCGCTTCATTACGCGTGTTACCGGCAGACATGCCATTGGAAACATACAGGTTGCCAATAATGTTCATCGGGATATAGACAATCTGGTTATCCGACTGGCGGGTAAACGGCAGGCCGCAGACGCCGCGCTCTTCATTGCCCGATTGCAGATCGATAAGCATGCTGCCGGCCAGTTCGTTCTCGGGATCGTAGAATGCACGCAGACGCGCATCCAGCAGGCCGTCCGGCACGTCATCATTTTCAGTTAACGGGAACCATTTTTCGTTTGGATAGTGAACGAACGGACCGTTAGCGATAGTTTCCCCCAGCCAGAAATCAGCAAAGAAATAGTTCGTCGACAGACGCTCAAAATATTCGCCCAGCGCAGAAGCGAGTGCGGCTTTTTTCGTTGCCCCTTTACCGTTGGTAAAACACAGCGCGCACTCTTTGTCGCGAATGTGCACAGACCAGACGTTTGGCACCGGATTCAGCCACGAGGCTTCTTCAATATGGAATCCGAGATCGAGCAGTTTCTGCTGGAAGCGAGCGATGGAATCTTCCAGAGCGGCGTCTTTGCCGGGAATAAATGTTTGCGTCATGAAAATCACTTTTGTCGTACGGAAAGCGCGCAATGATACGGGTTTTATGTAACTGACGCTATCGTCGCCACGGACACGGCGTAAATAAAAGTTTTGGCTATGCTTTTATGCAGTCTTCCGGATAAGAGCATAAAAATGAAAGCGTTTGATTTACAACGTATGGCCCTGGATAAGGTGCCCCTGGAGTTTCTCGGCGAAGTGGCGCTGCGCAGTCTGTATACCTTTATTCTGGTCTTCCTGTTTCTCAAAATGACCGGTCGACGGGGCGTGCGGCAAATGTCGTTGTTTGAAGTGCTGATCATCCTGACGCTGGGATCGGCGGCAGGTGATGTGGCCTTTTACGATGATGTGCCCATGTTGCCGGTACTGGTGGTTTTTATTTCTCTGGCAATCCTCTACCGCCTGGTGATGTGGCTGATGGCGCGCAGCGAAACGCTGGAGGATTTGCTGGAAGGGAAACCTGTCGTCATCATTGAAGATGGCGAACTGGCGTGGTCAAAACTGAGTAATGCTAATATGACCGAGTTTGAGTTCTTTATGGAGCTGCGCCTTAACGGAGTTGAACAACTGGGACAGGTGAGACTGGCCATTCTTGAAACCAATGGGCAGATCAGCGTCTATTTCTTCGAAAATGAAAAAGTGAAGCCGGGGCTCAGTATCCTTCCTGCGTACTGTACGCAGCGTTTCAGGGTTATGCCGGAAGCGGGGGATTACGCCTGTGTTCGCTGTAGTGAAGTAATCGCTATGAATGCGGGTGACAGCCAATTTTGTCCGCGCTGTAAAAATCCAGAATGGTCGAAGGCCAGCCGGGCAAAACGGGTCGTTTGACAGCAAAAATATCGGTGTTTCACCTTCACTCCAGGAGATTCTGTTGTGTGAGCGAACACTCATTTTTGCCGTGGTCAGTTTTAGCCATTGCGGCGCGTGTCACTGAATGATAAAACCGATATCCACAGGAATAACGTATACCCACTCTCTGTTCATGTTCGAAAAGAGAATGGGTTTATAACAACGCAAGGTGGTGAGGGGAAATGGCTCAGGTCTTCAATTTTAGTTCAGGTCCGGCAATGTTACCGGCAGACGTGCTCAAACTGGCTCAAAAGGATCTTTGTGACTGGAACGGTCTTGGGACGTCCGTCATGGAAGTGAGTCACCGCGGCAAAGAATTCATCCAGGTCGCAGAAGAAGCGGAGCAGGATTTTCGCGATCTCCTGAATATTCCCTCAAACTACAAAGTGCTGTTTTGTCACGGTGGCGGTCGCGGCCAGTTTTCCGCTATTCCTCTGAACATTCTCGGCGACAAAACAACGGCCGACTACGTTGATGCGGGTTACTGGGCCGCCAGCGCGATCAAAGAAGCGAAGAAATATTGCACCCCGAATGTGATTGATGCCAAAGTTACCCTTGATGGTAAGCGCGGCGTTAAACCGATGCGCGAGTGGCAGCTTTCAGAGGGCGCGGCGTATCTGCATTACTGTCCGAACGAAACTATTGACGGGATCGCGATTGATGAAACGCCTGATTTTGCCTCAGATGTGGTGGTCGCTGCTGATTTTTCCTCTACCATCCTGTCAGCGCCGTTAGATGTTTCGCGCTATGGCATCATCTACGCCGGTGCGCAAAAGAACATTGGTCCGGCCGGGCTGACTATCGTCATTGTGCGTGAAGATTTGCTGGGTAAAGCCAATGTGGCGTGCCCGTCTATCCTCGATTACACCATCCTGAACGACAATGACTCCATGTTTAATACGCCACCGACTTTCGCCTGGTATCTCTCCGGCCTGGTGTTTAAGTGGCTGAAGGCCAATGGCGGTGTGGCGGCGATGAATAAAATCAATCAGCAAAAAGCCGAACTGCTGTACGGCGTGATTGATAAAAGTGACTTTTACCGTAACGATGTAGCGACCGCGAACCGTTCACGCATGAACGTACCGTTCCAGTTGGCAGACAGCGCGCTGGATAAACTTTTCCTGGAAGAGTCTTTTGCTGCGGGCCTGCACGCGCTGAAAGGCCACCGCGTTGTTGGCGGTATGCGCGCGTCCATTTACAACGCGATGCCGCTGGAAGGGGTTAAAGCGCTGGCTGATTTCATGATCGATTTCGAGCGCCGTCGCGGTTAATTATTGCCTCTGTTCATCCCCACAGCACAGCCTGTGGGGTTTTTATTTCTGCCTTTTGAGAGTTGAGTTTCATGGAATCCCTGACGTTACAACCCATCGCACGAGTTGATGGCACGATTAATCTGCCAGGCTCAAAGAGCGTCTCTAACCGCGCGCTGTTACTGGCGGCACTGGCACACGGCACCACCGCTCTGACGAACCTGTTAGACAGCGATGACGTTCGTCATATGCTTAACGCCCTGAGCGCGCTGGGGATTCATTACACTCTTTCAGCGGACCGCACGCGCTGTGAGATCTCTGGCAACGGTGGTCCGCTGCATGCTGAAGGCGCTTTAGAACTGTTTCTCGGCAATGCCGGAACGGCGATGCGACCACTGGCTGCCGCGCTGTGCCTGGGTGAGAACGACATTGTTCTGACCGGCGAACCGCGTATGAAAGAACGTCCGATTGGTCACCTGGTGGATGCGTTGCGTCAGGGCGGGGCGAAAATCGACTATCTGGAGCAGGAAAACTATCCGCCGCTTCGTCTGCGTGGTGGTTTTACCGGGGGACAGGTTGAGGTCGACGGTAGCGTTTCCAGCCAGTTTCTCACTGCACTTCTGATGACGGCTCCGCTGGCACCCCAGGATACGGTGATTAGCATCAAAGGCGAGCTGGTATCGAAACCGTACATCGATATCACGCTGAACCTGATGAAAACCTTTGGCGTCGGAGTCGAAAACCAGAATTACCAGCGTTTTGTCGTGAAAGGCGGTCAGCAGTACCACTCTCCTGGTGTCTATCTGGTTGAAGGCGATGCCTCCTCTGCATCTTACTTTCTTGCGGCTGGTGCCATTAAAGGTGGGACGGTGAAAGTGACCGGGATCGGGCGTAACAGCATGCAGGGTGATATTCGCTTTGCCGATGTGCTGGAGAAAATGGGCGCGACAATCACCTGGGGGGATGACTTTATTGCCTGTACCCGGGGTGAACTGAATGCCATTGATATGGACATGAACCACATTCCGGATGCAGCGATGACCATCGCCACTGCGGCGCTCTTTGCCAACGGCACCACGACGCTACGTAACATCTATAACTGGCGCGTGAAAGAGACCGATCGTCTGTTTGCGATGGCGACCGAACTGCGTAAAGTAGGCGCCAAAGTGGAAGAGGGGCATGATTTTATCCGTATCACGCCACCGGCACAGCTCAAGTTTGCTGAGATAGGCACTTATAACGATCACCGCATGGCGATGTGTTTCTCGCTGGTGGCGCTCTCTGACACGCCGGTCACGATCCTTGATCCGAAATGTACTGCTAAAACCTTCCCGGACTATTTCGAGCAGTTAGCGCGTATCAGTACGCCTGCCTGAACAACGTAAAACATTGTCATCTTTCGGGCTGGTTCCTCTCCAGCCCGCTATAATTGCGCAATTATTCTTCATCTGATTACAGACAAAACCGGTTTTTGCACACAACGTTAACGATTGTGGCCGTTGGCGCGTATAATGCGCGGCGTTTACGTTAACAGTACGCCTGTTTAAGGAGAAAAAGATGACGGCAATTGCTCCGGTAATTACCATTGATGGCCCAAGCGGTGCAGGAAAAGGCACCTTGTGCAAAGCAATGGCGGAAGCACTGCAATGGCATCTGCTGGACTCGGGTGCAATTTATCGCGTACTGGCGCTGGCGGCATTACATCATCATGTCGATGTCGCCTCAGAAGATGCGCTGGTGCCGCTGGCAACGCATCTTGATGTCCGCTTTGTCTCAACGGATGGCAACCTGGAAGTGATCCTGGAAGGGGAAGATGTCAGTGGGGAAATCCGCACGCAGGAAGTCGCCAATGCCGCTTCTCAGGTTGCTGCTTTCCCGCGAGTGCGTGAAGCGCTTCTGCGTCGTCAGCGGGCATTCCGTGAGGCGCCGGGACTGATCGCAGATGGTCGAGACATGGGGACCGTCGTTTTCCCGGATGCGCCGGTTAAAATATTCCTTGACGCGTCCTCAGAAGAGCGTGCGCATCGCCGTATGCTACAGTTGCAGGAGAAGGGCTTTAGTGTTAACTTTGAACGCCTTTTGGCCGAGATCAAAGAGCGCGACGATCGCGACCGAAACCGTGCTGTAGCGCCATTAGTTCCCGCTGCTGATGCTTTAGTTTTAGATTCAACACGATTAAGCATTGAGCAAGTGATTGAAAAAGCGCTACAATACGCGCGCCAAAAACTGGCACTCGCTTAAGTGCGACCGAATTTGCAGTACCCCCGTTGCAATGGAATGACAGCGGGTATGTTAAACAACCCCATCCGGCATGGAGCCAGGTGGACGTTAAATATGAAACCTGAAGATTAAACATGACTGAATCTTTTGCTCAACTGTTTGAAGAATCCTTAAAAGAAATCGAAACCCGTCCGGGTTCCATCGTTCGCGGTGTTGTTGTTGCTATCGACAAAGACGTTGTTCTGGTTGATGCAGGCCTGAAATCTGAATCTGCAATCCCTGCAGAGCAGTTCAAAAACGCAGCTGGCGAACTGGAAATCCAGGTGGGTGACGAAGTTGATGTTGCTCTGGATGCAGTAGAAGACGGCTTCGGTGAAACCCTGCTGTCTCGTGAGAAAGCGAAACGTCACGAAGCATGGATCACGCTGGAAAAAGCTTACGAAGATGCTGAAACTGTTACCGGTGTTATCAACGGCAAAGTTAAGGGCGGCTTCACTGTTGAGCTGAACGGTATTCGTGCGTTCCTGCCAGGTTCACTGGTAGACGTTCGTCCGGTGCGCGACACGCTGCACCTGGAAGGCAAAGAGCTTGAATTCAAAGTCATCAAGCTGGATCAGAAGCGCAACAACGTTGTTGTTTCTCGTCGTGCCGTGATCGAATCCGAAAACAGCGCAGAGCGCGATCAACTGCTGGAAAACCTGCAGGAAGGCATGGAAGTTAAAGGTATCGTTAAGAACCTCACTGACTACGGTGCATTCGTTGATCTGGGTGGCGTTGACGGCCTGCTGCACATCACCGATATGGCCTGGAAACGCGTTAAGCATCCGAGCGAAATCGTAAACGTTGGCGACGAAATCACTGTTAAAGTGCTGAAGTTCGATCGCGAGCGTACCCGTGTATCTCTGGGCCTGAAACAGCTGGGCGAAGATCCGTGGGTAGCTATCGCTAAGCGTTATCCGGAAGGTACCAAACTGACTGGTCGCGTAACCAACCTGACTGACTACGGCTGCTTCGTTGAAATCGAAGAAGGCGTTGAAGGCCTGGTACACGTTTCCGAAATGGACTGGACCAACAAAAACATCCATCCGTCCAAAGTTGTTAACGTTGGCGATGTAGTGGAAGTGATGGTTCTGGATATCGACGAAGAACGTCGTCGTATCTCCCTGGGCCTGAAACAGTGCAAAAACAACCCATGGCAGCAGTTCGCGGAAACCCACAACAAGGGCGACCGTGTTGAAGGTAAAATCAAGTCTATCACTGACTTCGGTATCTTCATCGGCCTGGACGGCGGCATCGATGGCCTGGTTCACCTGTCTGACATCTCCTGGAACGTTGCAGGCGAAGAAGCAGTACGTGAATACAAAAAAGGCGACGAAATCGCTGCAGTTGTTCTGCAGGTTGACGCAGAACGTGAGCGTATCTCCCTGGGCGTTAAACAGCTCGCAGAAGATCCGTTCAACAACTGGGTTGCACTGAACAAGAAAGGCGCAATCGTAAACGGTAAAGTGACTGCTGTTGACGCGAAAGGCGCAACTGTAGAACTGGCTGACGGCGTTGAAGGTTACCTGCGCGCTTCTGAAGCATCCCGTGACCGCGTTGAAGATGCTACCCTGGTTCTGAGCGTGGGTGACGACGTTGAAGCTAAATTCACCGGCGTTGACCGTAAGAACCGTGCAATCAGCCTGTCTGTTCGTGCTAAAGACGAAGCTGATGAGAAAGATGCCATCGCAACTGTTAACAAACAGGAAGATGCAAACTTCTCTAACAACGCAATGGCTGAAGCTTTCAAAGCAGCTAAAGGCGAGTAATTCTTTGAAACTTCGGGATGTTTCGTCCCGAAGTAAGACGAGATTACTTGACAGATTATAGAATTCGTTCTGTAATCAATGACAAAGGGCGGCCACGGCCGCCCTTAATCAATGCAGCAGCTTATTGGAACCGGAGGAAGCATGACCAAGTCAGAATTGATTGAAAGACTTGCCACTCAGCAGTCTCATATTCCCGCGAAAGCGGTTGAAGATGCTGTAAAAGAGATGCTGGAGCATATGGCCTCGACTCTTGCGCAGGGCGAGCGTATTGAAATCCGCGGTTTCGGCAGCTTTTCTTTGCACTACCGCGCACCACGTACCGGGCGTAACCCGAAGACTGGCGATAAAGTGGAGCTGGAAGGAAAATACGTTCCGCACTTTAAGCCGGGTAAAGAATTGCGCGATCGCGCCAACATTTACGGTTAAGTTTTTCGCAAAACGTGACCTCAGAAAAAGCACCGTAAAGGTGCTTTTTTCATATTTCGCTTCCTGAACAGGAAGAGAGATCGCATTTCATGACGCACGTTACCGCTCAGAGATAAATACAGCGGAACCTCGTGCGTAAAACCGCTTTTTGCCACCAGACAACGCCTCAATGAATCAGCACACTTCCGCCAATGGAGGTGTTCATGAAATTAACGACGGTCAGTCTGTGCGCGTTATGCGGCATATTCCCGCTGATCTTGCTGCCAACGTTGCCTGGGACATTGTGCGTTCTGGCGCTGTTTACCGTGGCCTGCCTGTTAAGTCTTCTGCCTTACAATGTGATGCAATGCTCTGCACTGGTTCTGTTATTTTTTTTATGGGGCGTCATGGCAGCAAAGCAGTCGTTGTGGGCGGTAAATACGCTGCCAGTGAAGACTCAGGACGCTATCGTAGAAATCACGGCGACAGATAACCAGACGACGCATACAGGGCGGATCACGCACCTTAACGGACATGCGCTTTTCCCGCCGGTAGGCATCGTGCTTTATGATCAATACCTGCCATTACCGCCATGCGCAGGACAGCGTTGGGCGATGACGCTCAAGGTCCGTGCTGTTCACGGAGAGTTAAATGAGGGCGGATTTGATAGCCAGCGTTATGCATTAGCGCAGCATCAATTGCTTACGGGGCGTTTCTTAAAGGCCAGGGTTATCGACAGCGCATGCAGTCTGCGCGCCCGTTACCTCGCTTCGCTAACTTCTTCTTTGGCACCATATCCGTGGCAGCAGGTGATACTCGGGTTGGGAATGGGGGAGCGCTTACTGGTCCCGCAGGAAGTAAAAGAGACAATGCGCGATACCGGTACCACGCATTTAATGGCAATTTCCGGTTTGCATATTGCTTTTGCAGCATTACTCGTCGCAATTCTGCTTCGCGGCGGGCAATTCTTACTCCCGACACGCTGGATCCACTGGCAGTATCCCTTAGTTGGCGGGCTTCTCTGCGCCGCGTTTTACGCCTGGTTGACGGGGTTGCAACCGCCAGCGTTACGGACGGTGGTGGCGTTACTGGTATGGGGAGCGCTGAAATTAAGCGGACGGCAATGGAGTGGGTGGTCGGTGTGGTGGTGTTGTCTGGCGGCAATCGTGGTCGTCGATCCTGTTGCCATTCTCTCTCAAAGCCTCTGGCTATCTGCATTTGCGGTTGCCGCGTTGCTATTCTGGTATCAGTGGTTTCCGTGTCCTGCCTGGTCCTTACCCCGGGCTGGACAAATGCTGGTTGAACTGGCTCACCTTCAACTGGGGATGACCCTGTTGCTCCTGCCGTTACAAATTGCGCTGTTTCACGGCATTAGCCAGACCTCTTTTGTTGCAAATCTGTTTGCCGTGCCGCTGGTGACGTTTATCAGTGTACCGTTGATTCTGGCGGGTATGCTGGTACACCTGACCGGACCATTAATAATAGAAAATGGATTATGGTTTCTGGCTGATCGCTCGCTGGCAATATTGTTCCAGGGACTCAGGCAATTGCCTGCGGGATGGCTCAGTGTCGATGAGCGTTGGCAGTGGCTGGTCTTTGCTCCCTGGCTTATGCTTATTGCCTGGCGATTTACGGCATGGCGCGTTTTGCCCGGCATCTGTCTGGCCATGTTGGCCCTGCTGAGTTGGCCGTTCTGGAGTTCCTCTCACTGCGGGACATGGCAGGTACACATGCTGGACGTCGGACAAGGATTAGCAATGGTCATTGCCCGCAATGGTAAAGCGGTGCTTTATGATACCGGGCCAGCCTGGCCGGGAGGAGACAGTGCCCAACAGACGATCATTCCGTGGCTGCGCTGGCATCATCTGCAACCTGAAGGAATTATTCTCAGCCATGAGCATCTTGATCACCGGGGTGGACTACACTCTTTGCAGAGTGTCTGGCCAATGCTTTGGATCCGCAGTCCCTTGGGCTGGAGGGACCATTTACCGTGCAATCGTGGAGAGACATGGCAATGGGAAGGGCTACGTTTTAGCGCCCATTGGCCGCTGCAAGGAGATCAAACGCAGGGAAATAACCGCTCCTGCGTCGTAAAAATTGATGATGGTACGCACAGTATTCTGCTGACGGGCGATATAGAGTCCGTGGCGGAACAGAAAATGCTTAGCCATTACTGGCAACATCTTTCGGCAACGGCTATTCAGGTTCCACATCATGGCAGCAATACATCCTCGTCATTAGCGTTGATTCAACGCGTTAATGGCCGGGTGGCGGTGGTCTCTGCATCGCGCTATAACGCCTGGCGGCTACCTTCGTGGAAGGTCGCGCAGCGCTATCAACAACAGGACTACCAGTGGCTCGATACGCCACACCAGGGGCAAATTTCGCTGGTTTTTTCAAAAGAAGGCTGGCGAGTCTACAGCCTACGGGAGCAAATTTTACCGCGTTGGTATCATCAGTGGTTTGGCGTGCCAGACGATAACGGGTAGAATATGCGGCTATTTCAACAAATGCTGGTTTTTTGAATGCATAACGATAAAGATCTCTCTACGTGGCAGACGTTTCGCCGACTGTGGCCAACCATTGCGCCTTTCAAATCGGGTCTGATCGTGGCGGGTGTTGCGTTAATCCTCAACGCGGCCAGCGATACCTTCATGTTATCGCTCCTCAAACCATTACTGGACGATGGTTTTGGTAAAACAGATCGCTCAGTGTTGCTTTGGATGCCGCTGGTGGTGATCGGGCTGATGATATTGCGTGGTATCACCAGCTATATTTCCAGTTACTGTATTTCCTGGGTGTCCGGCAAAGTGGTGATGACCATGCGTCGCCGCTTATTTGGCCATATGATGGGTATGCCCGTTTCCTTCTTTGACAAGCAGTCCACCGGGACGCTGTTATCGCGGATTACCTATGATTCTGAACAGGTTGCCTCTTCCTCTTCCGGGGCGCTGATTACTGTTGTGCGCGAAGGCGCATCGATTATCGGCCTGTTTATCATGATGTTTTATTATAGCTGGCAACTGTCCATCATCCTCGTGGTGCTTGCGCCGATTGTGTCGATTGCGATTCGTGTCGTCTCTAAACGTTTTCGTGCCATCAGTAAAAATATGCAGAATACGATGGGGCAGGTGACGACCAGCGCTGAGCAAATGCTGAAAGGCCACAAAGAAGTGCTGATCTTCGGCGGTCAGGAAGTGGAAACCAAACGCTTCGATAAAGTCAGCAACCGAATGCGTCTGCAAGGGATGAAGATGGTGTCAGCGTCTTCTATTTCCGATCCTATTATCCAGTTGATTGCTTCCCTGGCGCTGGCATTCGTCCTGTATGCAGCAAGCTTCCCAAGCGTGATGGACAGCCTGACGGCAGGGACGATCACCGTGGTCTTCTCTTCCATGATTGCGCTGATGCGTCCACTGAAATCACTGACCAACGTCAACGCCCAGTTTCAGCGTGGTATGGCGGCGTGTCAGACCTTGTTTGCGATTCTGGATAGCGAGCAGGAAAAAGACGAAGGTAAACGTGTTATTGAACGTGCGACAGGCGATCTCGAATTCCGCAATGTGACCTTTACCTATCCGGGCCGCGAAGTGCCTGCGCTGCGCGACATTAATCTGAAAATCCCTGCGGGTAAAACCGTTGCGCTGGTAGGGCGTTCAGGTTCCGGTAAATCAACCATTGCCAGCCTGATCACGCGTTTCTATGACATCAATGAAGGCGAGATCCTGATGGATGGTCACGATCTGCGCGAGTACACGCTATCCTCGTTACGTAATCAGGTCGCGCTGGTGTCGCAAAACGTCCATCTGTTTAACGACACTGTGGCGAATAATATCGCCTACGCCCGCAACGAGGTGTACACCCGCGAACAAATTGAAGAAGCGGCCCGCATGGCGTATGCCATGGACTTTATCAATAAGATGGATAACGGCCTTGATACGGTGATTGGTGAAAACGGCGTGCTGCTTTCGGGTGGTCAACGTCAACGTATCGCCATTGCCCGTGCGCTGCTGCGTGATAGCCCCATTCTGATCCTTGACGAAGCGACGTCTGCGCTGGATACCGAGTCTGAGCGTGCTATTCAGGCGGCGCTGGACGAGTTGCAGAAAAACCGTACCTCGTTGGTGATTGCGCACCGTCTTTCCACGATTGAACAGGCCGACGAAATTGTGGTTGTGGAAGATGGGGTGATTGTAGAACGCGGTACGCATGTTGAGCTGCTGGAACATCGTGGCGTCTACGCTCAACTGCACAAAATGCAATTTGGTCAATGATCGCACGAATCTGGTCAGGTGAGTCGCCCTTGTGGCGGCTATTGCTTCCTCTCTCCTGGCTTTATGGTCTGGTGAGCGGCGTGATTCGCCTTTGCTATCGGCTCGGGTTCAAGCGTGCCTGGCGAGCGCCGGTGCCGGTAGTGGTGGTGGGCAACCTGACGGCTGGCGGCAACGGTAAAACGCCCGTGGTTATCTGGCTAGTCGAGCAACTTCAACGACGCGGTATCCGTGTCGGCGTCGTTTCCCGTGGCTACGGTGGAAAAGCGGCGTCTTATCCGTTATTGCTGAATAGCGAAACCACAACCGCCGAGGCAGGTGATGAGCCGGTATTGATTTTCCAGCGTACCGGGGCGCCTGTTGCGGTATCGCCCGACAGGGCGGAAGCGGTGGCCGCAATTTTAGCGAATCATAATGTGGATATCATCGTAACGGATGATGGTCTGCAACACTATCGTCTGGCGCGTGATGTCGAAATTGTGGTAGTGGATGGCGTTCGTCGGTTCGGTAACGGCTGGTGGCTTCCGGCCGGTCCAATGCGTGAACGCGTGAGTCGTTTGAAATCTGTGGATGCCGTTATCACCAATGGCGGTATACCGCATGCGGGAGAGATCCCGATGCGCCTGGCACCCGGTCTCGCCGTAAACCTGCGTACAGGTGAGCGGCGTGATGTCGCGCAGTTGCACAATGTTGTTGCGATGGCGGGTATTGGTCATCCTCCGCGTTTTTTCGCCACGCTTGAGGCATGTGGCGTCCACCCGCAAAAATGTGTTCCTCTGGCGGATCATCAGGCACTGACTGCTGAGGACGTCAACGCTTTGTTGAGTAACGCACAAACGCTGATCATGACGGAAAAGGATGCTGTTAAGTGTCGCGCCTTTGCCAGGGATAACTGGTGGTATCTCCCTGTTGATGCGTGTCTGTCCGGGGCAGAACCTGAGGCATTACTTGAAAAATTGACCTCGCTGGCTCGTTAGTTCGACCACGGCAGCGAACGAACGATGGGAGTCATGAATGTCGTTGCCACACCTCTCTCTTACGGATGCCCGTAACCTTCATCTTGCCGCTCAGGGGTTATTAAAAAAACCGCGCCGCCGTGCAGTGGCAAGCGATATTCTGCCGACAATTACCCGCATGTCGCTGTTGCAAATCGACACCATCAACGTTGTCGCGCGTAGCCCCTATCTGGTGCTGTTCAGCAGACTGGGCGATTACACGTCGCAGTGGCTGGATGAGGCGCTTACACACGGCGAACTGATGGAGTACTGGGCTCATGAAGCCTGTTTTCTGCCGCGCAGCGACTTTATGCTGATACGTCACCGGATGCTGGCGCCAGAAAAAATGGGCTGGAAGTATAAAGCGGCGTGGATGAAAGAACATGCCCACGAAATTAGCCAACTGTTAGAGCACATCCATCATAATGGACCGGTTCGATCTGCCGATTTTGAGCACCCGCGCAAGGGTGCCAGCGGCTGGTGGGAGTGGAAACCGCATAAACGGCATCTGGAAGGGCTATTTACCGCCGGCAAAGTGATGGTTGTCGAACGGCGTAATTTCCAGCGTGTGTACGATCTCACTCATCGCGTCATGCCGCACTGGGACGACGAACGTGATTTGCTTTCACAGGCGCAGGCTGAACGTGTCATGCTGGACAACAGTGCGCGCAGTCTGGGGATTTTCCGCGAACAGTGGCTGGCCGATTACTACCGTCTGAAACGGCCTGATGTAAAAGAGTGGCGCGACATACGAGCTGAGCAGCAGCAAATTTTCCCCGTAGAGGTCGAAACGCTGGGAACACTGTGGTTGCACGCCAACCTTCTTCCGTTTCTTGAACAGGCGCTGGCGGGAAAATTGACCGCGACCCATAGCGCCGTGCTGTCGCCGTTTGATCCGGTGGTGTGGGATCGTAAACGGGCGGAACAACTCTTTGATTTCAGCTACCGTCTGGAGTGCTATACGCCAGCGCCGAAGCGGCAATACGGTTACTTTGTCCTGCCCTTGCTGCATCGCGGGCAGTTAGTCGGGCGCATGGATGCCAAAATGCATCGTAAAACGGGCGTGCTGGAAGTCATCTCGCTTTACCTGGAAGAGGGGGTAAAGCCAGGCGTAATGCTGCAAAAAGGGCTTAAACAGGCAATAACGGATTTTGCCCGCTGGCAAAATGCGACTCGCATTACCCTGGGGCACTGCCCGCAAGGTCTTTTTGTCGACTGTCGCCTGGGTTGGGAAATAGACGCAGTCGCGTGAGTGTGTATGATAAGATTCCCCGATTCACTACCCGGTCCATCTGGAGGAACTATGGATCATCGTCTGCTTGAAATCGTTGCCTGCCCGGTCTGTAACGGGAAACTCTGGTACAACCAGGAAAAACAAGAGCTTATCTGCAAACTGGATAACCTCGCCTTTCCCCTGCGTGATGGCATTCCCGTGTTACTGGAAACCGAAGCCCGCGTATTAACGGCTGATGAGCGTAAATCATGAGTTTTGTCGTCATTATTCCTGCCCGTTATGCATCTACGCGTCTGCCGGGTAAACCGCTGCTGGACATTAACGGCAAACCCATGATTGTGCATGTGCTGGAGCGCGCGCGTGAATCCGGTGCTGAGCGCATTATTGTTGCAACCGATCACCAGGACGTGGCGCGTGCGGTGGAAGCGGCGGGAGGCGAGGTGTGCATGACCCGCGCCGATCACCAGTCCGGCACTGAGCGCCTTGCTGAAGTGGTTGAAAAGTGTGGCTTCAGCGATGACACGGTCATTGTCAATGTGCAGGGTGATGAGCCAATGATCCCGGCTGTCATCATTCGCCAGGTCGCGGAAAACCTGGCGCAGCGTCAGGTCGGAATGGCTACGCTCGCGGCACCGATTCACGGCGCAGAAGAAGCTTTCAATCCTAATGCGGTGAAAGTGGTGCTGGATGCAGAAGGTTATGCGCTCTACTTCTCGCGCGCGACAATCCCCTGGGATCGTGATCGCTTTGCAAAAAGTCTGGAAACTGTTGGCGACACCTTCCTGCGTCATCTCGGCATTTATGGCTATCGTGCTGGGTTTATCCGCCGTTATGTGAGCTGGCAACCCAGTCCACTGGAAAATATTGAAATGCTGGAGCAACTTCGCGTGCTGTGGTATGGCGAAAAAATCCATGTGGCGGTAGCGAAAGAAGTGCCCGGTACTGGCGTGGATACCGCAGAAGACCTTGAGCGCGTTCGCGCTGAAATGCGTTAATTTCCTTTGCGACATTCCGCTCTGTGATGAGAGGAGTGTCGTACCGTTACGATTTTCCTCGCTTTTTCTTTTCAGGAATTGATCTCATCCAGGTGACATCTGGCGATGGGGCGCTCATTATAAAAGCAGTAGCTTTTATGAGGGCAATCTGAATGGAACAGCTGCGCGCCGAATTAAGTCATCTGCTGGGCGAAAAACTGAGCCGCATTGAATGCGTGAGTGAGAAAACCGACTCAGCGTTGTGGTCACTCTATGACAGCCAGGGTAATCCGATGCCATTGATGGCGCGAACCTTCACCACACCGGGTGTCGCACAACAAGTGGCCTGGAAAACAACCATGCTGGCGCGAAGTGGCACTGTGCGTATGCCGGTCATTTACGGTGTGATGACCCACGAGGAACATCCCGGGCCGGATGTATTACTGCTGGAGCGTCTGCGCGGCGTCCCGGTTGAAGCACCGGCGCGAACGCCAGAGCGCTGGGATCAGCTTAAGGATCAGATTGTCGAAGGGCTGCTGGCATGGCACCGGCAGGACAGCCGTGGCTGCGTCGGGGCGGTGGATAATACTCAGGAAAACATCTGGCCGTCCTGGTATCGGCAACGCGTCGAGGTGCTGTGGAGCACCCTCAATCAGTTCAACAACACCGGGCTGACGATGCAGGATAAACGTATTCTGTTTCGTACCCGTGAGTGTCTGCCTGCATTATTTGAAGGTTTTAACGATAACTGTGTGCTGGTTCACGGCAACTTCAGTCTGCGCAGTATGTTGAAAGATGCCCGTAGCGATCAGCTCCTGGCAATGGTTGGGCCGGGCATCATGCTGTGGGCGCCCCGGGAGTATGAACTGTTTCGACTAATGGATAATGCGCTGGCGGAAGGTCTGCTCTGGCATTATCTGCAACGCGCGCCAGTGGCGGAGTCGTTCATCTGGCGGCGCTGGCTCTATGTGTTATGGGATGAAATCTCCCAACTGGTCAACACCGGGCGTTTTAACCGGTCGAATTTTGATCTGGCCGCGAAATCACTCTTGCCCTGGCTCGCCTGAGGTACCTTTCAGCCACTGCCAGACCCTTCCCAGCGTCTCATAACCTGCACGGTCGCTGTGCATCAGCCATACGGGCGAAGGAATAGCGCGCTCCCAGGGATTCAGCGGTGAATCAATGGCTAACTGATTGGCCGGAGCGGGCCGGGGGTTTAGCCCGGCCTGTCTGAAAAAAATCATTGCCCGCGGCAGGTGAGACGCGGATGTCACCAACAGAAAAGGCGCGTTGCCAATCGCCTGCTTCACGGCGGCGGCCTCTTCCTCAGTATCTTTTGGCTCGTTCAGCGTAATAATATCCGCTAAGGGAACGCCCAGTGATTGCGCCACGCGTGCGCCGGCCTCAGCCGTACTCACAGGATTCGTTCTGGCGTTTGCGCCGGTAAAAATCAGTTTCGATCCCGGGTTCGCCCGCCACAAACGAATCCCCTCATTGAGACGCGGCAGGCTGTTATTGATCAAATTGGAACTGGGAGCCCATTGAGGATTCCAGGTATAGCCTCCACCTAACACCACAATGTACTTCACTTTCTGTGTGTTCTGCCAGGTTGGATAGCTATCCTCAATGGGGCGCAGTAAGCGATCCGCGACGGGTTGCAGACTGAGTAAGAGGAGAACCAGCCAGCCAACGCTGATAAATATCTTTCCCGTTTTCTGAAAACGAGTGCACCAGAGTAGCGCCAGGCCAATACCCATGATAAGAAGCAGAAAAGGGAGGGGCAGTAGCATACCGCCAATCACTTTCTTGAGTGTGAAAAACATCCTTATTGGTTCCTTTTTTAACCACCCGGCAGAAGAATAGTCGGGATATTACACCAGACAGGTTCATTCTCCGCGCGGGTGTGACAAAATAGCGGTTTTATCAGAGAACAGCCAGACCAGCCAGTGGAGAGCCCGATGCGCGATCGCAATTTTGATGACATCGCTGAGAAGTTTTCCCGTAATATTTACGGCACGACGAAAGGTCAGCTCAGGCAGGCGATCCTGTGGCAGGATCTGGACCGTATGCTGGAGGACCTCGGACCACAGAAATTACGGGTGCTGGATGCTGGAGGCGGTGAGGGGCAGACGGCCATTAAAATGGCGGAGCGTGGTCACCATGTGACCTTGTGCGATCTCTCCGGGGAAATGATCGCCCGTGCGCAGCAGGCGGCTGAAGCAAAAGGTGTGAGCGATAACATGCATTTTATACAATGCGCTGCTCAGGACGTTGCTACGCATTTGGAAAGCCCCGTTGATCTGATATTGTTTCACGCTGTGCTGGAGTGGGTAGCCGAACCGGTCAGTGTGTTAGAAACCCTGTGGTCGGTACTGCGTCCCGATGGCGCACTGTCGTTAATGTTCTACAATGCCAACGGTCTGTTGATGCATAACATGGTGGCCGGGAACTTTGACTATGTGCAGGTGGGGATGCCTAAGCGTAAAAAGCGTACGCTTTCGCCAGACTATCCCCGTGAGCCGGGACAGGTTTACCAGTGGCTGGAACGGATCGGCTGGCAAATTACCGGTAAGACCGGTGTGCGCGTGTTTCATGATTATCTGCGTGAGAAACATCAGCAGCGTGAGTGTTATGAGATATTGCTCGAACTAGAAACGCGTTATTGTCGCCAGGAGCCGTATATCAGCCTGGGTCGATACATTCATGTCACCGCGCGTAAACCGCAGATGCAAGGATAACTTATGAGTGAATTTTCCCAGACAGTCCCCGAACTGGTTGCCTGGGCCAGAAAAAATGACTTTTCTATCTCGCTGCCGGTAGACCGACTCTCGTTCCTTCTGGCGGTTGCCACCCTGAACGGTGAGCGCCTTGACGGCGAGATGAGTGAAGGCGAACTGGTGGATGCGTTTCGCCATGTCAGTGATGCGTTTGAGCAAACCAGCGAAACCATTGGCGTGCGCGCGAACAATGCGATCAACGATATGGTTCGTCAACGTCTGCTGAACCGCTTTACCAGCGAGCAGGCCGAAGGGAACGCGATCTATCGCCTGACGCCGCTCGGTATTGGTATTACCGATTATTATATCCGCCAGCGCGAGTTTTCCACGCTGCGTCTGTCGATGCAGTTGTCGATCGTGGCGGGTGAACTTAAGCGTGCGGCAGACGCGGCGGACGAAGGCGGTGATGAGTTTCACTGGCACCGCAATGTTTACGCGCCGCTCAAATATTCGGTGGCCGAGATTTTTGACAGTATCGATTTGACCCAGCGCATCATGGATGAGCAGCAGCAGCAGGTGAAAGACGATATTGCTCAGTTGCTGAATAAAGACTGGCGGGCAGCGATTTCGAGTTGTGAGCTGCTGCTTTCGGAAACGTCCGGCACGTTACGGGAATTACAGGATACGCTGGAAGCCGCTGGCGACAAATTACAGGCCAACCTTTTGCGGATTCAGGATGCAACGCTGACCCAGGAGGACCTGCATTTTGTCGATCGTCTCGTATTTGACCTGCAGAGCAAGCTGGATCGTATTATTAGCTGGGGCCAGCAATCCATCGATCTGTGGATTGGCTATGACCGCCACGTCCACAAATTTATCCGTACCGCCATTGATATGGATAAAAACCGCGTCTTTGCCCAGCGCTTACGTCAGTCGGTTCAGACCTACTTTGACGACCCGTGGGCACTGACCTACGCCAACGCCGATCGTCTGCTGGATATGCGTGATGAAGAGATGGCGTTGCGTGAGGAAGAGGTCACCGGGGAACTTCCTCCGGATTTAGAGTACGAAGAGTTTAACGAAATCCGCGAACAACTGGCGGCGATTATCGAAGGCCAACTGGCCATCTATAAATCCAAAGAGACGCCGTTGGATCTCGGTCTGGTTGTGCGTGAGTATCTTGCACAATACCCGCGTTCACGTCACTTCGACGTGGCGCGTATTGTTATCGATCAGGCGGTACGTCTTGGCGTAGCGCAAGCAGACTTCACCGGACTGCCCGCAAAATGGCAGCCGATTAATGATTACGGAGCCAAGGTACAGGCGCATGTCATTGACAAATATTGAACAAGTGATGCCGGTTAAGCTGGCGCAGGCGCTGGCGAATCCGTTATTTCCGGCGCTGGATAGCGCATTACGTTCAGGCCGTCATATTGGTCTGGATGAACTGGATAATCATGCCTTTTTGATGGACTTTCAGGATTACCTGGAAGAGTTTTACAGCCGCTATAATGTGGAGCTGATCCGCGCGCCGGAGGGATTCTTCTATCTGCGTCCACGTTCGACGACCATTATTCCGCGGTCCGTTCTGTCCGAGCTGGACATGATGGTCGGCAAAATTCTCTGTTATCTCTATCTCAGCCCGGAGCGTCTGGCGAATGAGGGAATTTTTACCCAGCAGGAGCTGTACGATGAACTGCTGACGCTGGCTGACGAAGCAAAACTGTTGAAACTGGTGAATAACCGTTCCACCGGTTCTGACGTTGACCGCCAGAAGTTACAGGAAAAAATGCGCTCGTCTTTAAACCGGCTGCGTCGTTTAGGCATGGTGTGGTTTATGGGGCACGACAGCAGCAAGTTCCGCATTACGGAATCGGTGTTCCGCTTTGGCGCGGATGTTCGTACCGGCGATGACCCACGCGAGGCGCAACGCCGCTTGATCCGCGATGGTGAAGCCATGCCGGTCGAAAACCACCTACAGCTCAATGATGAGACCGAAGATAATCAGTCGGATAGTGGAGAAGAAGAATAATGATTGAACGCGGTAAATTTCGCTCACTGACGCTGATTAACTGGAACGGTTTCTTTGCCCGTACCTTTGACCTGGATGAACTGGTTACCACTCTTTCTGGGGGGAACGGGGCGGGTAAGTCCACCACCATGGCGGCGTTCGTGACGGCGCTGATCCCTGACTTAACGCTGCTGCACTTTCGTAACACCACTGAAGCCGGAGCGACCAGCGGCTCACGCGATAAAGGCCTGCACGGTAAGCTGAAGGCGGGTGTCTGTTATTCGATGCTGGATACGATCAACTCCCGCCATCAGCGCGTGGTGGTCGGCGTACGTCTGCAACAGGTTGCCGGACGCGATCGTAAAGTCGACATCAAACCGTTTGCCATTCAGGGACTGCCAATGTCAGTGCAGCCCACGCAACTGGTAACGGAAACCCTGAACGAACGCCAGGCCCGCGTTCTGTCACTGAACGAGCTGAAAGAGAAGCTCGATGAGATGGAAGGCGTGCAGTTTAAGCAGTTCAACTCAATTACTGATTACCATTCATTGATGTTCGATCTGGGCATCATTGCCCGCCGCCTGCGCTCTGCGTCTGACCGTAGTAAATTCTACCGTCTGATTGAAGCGTCGCTATACGGCGGTATTTCCAGCGCGATTACCCGTTCTCTGCGCGACTATTTGCTGCCGGAAAATAGCGGCGTGCGTAAGGCATTCCAGGATATGGAAGCCGCTCTGCGGGAAAACCGTCTGACGCTGGAAGCCATTCGCGTGACGCAGTCCGACCGCGATCTGTTCAAACACCTGATCAGCGAAGCCACCAACTATGTAGCGGCGGACTATATGCGTCACGCCAATGAGCGCCGGATCCATCTGGATAAAGCGCTGGAATTTCGTCGTGAACTCTATACCTCGCGTAAGCAACTGGCGGCGGAACAGTATAAACACGTCGACATGGCGCGTGAGCTGGGTGAACAAAACGGGGCGGAAGGCGATCTCGAAGCCGATTATCAGGCGGCGAGCGATCACCTGAACCTGGTGCAAACCGCGCTGCGTCAGCAGGAAAAAATTGAGCGTTATGAAGCGGATCTTGATGAATTGCAGATCCGTCTCGAAGAACAAAATGAAGTGGTAGCGGAAGCCGCCGATCGTCAGGAAGAGAACGAAGCGCGCGCCGAGGCCGCTGAGCTGGAAGTCGATGAGCTGAAAAGTCAGCTAGCGGATTACCAGCAGGCGCTGGACGTGCAGCAAACCCGCGCAATTCAATATAACCAGGCGATTTCCGCGCTGGAGCGCGCTAAATCGCTTTGCCATCTGCCAGATTTAACGGCGGAGAGCGCTGCGCAATGGCTGGAAACATTCCAGGCAAAAGAGCAGGAAGCGACGGATACCTTGCTCTCTCTTGAGCAGAAAATGAGCGTGGCGCAAACGGCGCACAGCCAGTTCGAGCAAGCGTATCAGTTAGTGGTGGCGATTAACGGGCCGCTGGCGCGTAATGAAGCCTGGGACGTTGCCCGCGAACTGTTGCGCGAAGGTGTTGATCAGCGTCACCTGGCCGAGCAGGTTCAACCGCTACGCATGCGTCTGAGCGAACTGGAGCAGCGTCTGCGCGAACAGCAGGAAGCCGAACGTCTGCTGGCGGAATTCTGTAAACGCCAGGGCAAGAATTTCGATATTGATGAGCTGGAAGCCCTGCATCAGGAGCTGGAAGCGCGCATTGCCTCGCTGTCTGATAACGTCTCCAGCGCGCATGAACAGCGCATGGCGTTGCGTCAGGAACAGGAGCAGTTACAGTCCCGCATTCAGCATTTAATGCAGCGTGCGCCAGTCTGGCTGGCAGCGCAAAATAGCCTGAGCCAGCTCAGCGAGCAGTGTGGCGAAGAGTTTACCTCCAGCCAGGAAGTCACCGAATACCTGCAACAATTGCTGGAACGCGAACGTGAAGCGATTGTGGAACGTGACGAAGTCGGCATGCGCAAAAACGCGGTCGACGAAGAGATTGAGCGTCTGAGTCAGCCTGGCGGGTCGGAAGATCAACGCCTGAACGCACTGGCCGAACGTTTTGGCGGCGTCCTGCTGTCGGAAATCTATGATGATGTCAGCCTTGAAGATGCGCCGTACTTCTCTGCACTGTATGGGCCGTCCCGTCATGCCATTGTGGTGCCGGATCTGTCGCTGATCGCCGATCAACTGGAAGGGCTGGAGGAGTGCCCGGAAGATTTGTATCTGATCGAAGGGGATCCGCAGTCGTTTGACGACAGCGTTTTCAGCGTCGATGAACTGGAAAAAGCGGTGGTGGTGAAGGTAGCCGATCGCCAGTGGCGCTATTCCCGCTTCCCGTCCGTACCGCTGTTTGGTCGTGCGGCGCGTGAAAACCGGATTGAGATTCTGCATGCTGAACGCGAAGGGTTGTCTGAACGTTTTGCCACACTCTCTTTTGACGTACAGAAAACGCAGCGCCTGCATCAGGCGTTCAGCCGCTTTATCGGCAGCCATCTGGCGGTCGCGTTTGAGCCCGATCCGGAAGCAGAAATTCGCCAGCTGAATGCGCGTCGTGTTGAACTGGAACGTACGCTGACGACCCATGAAAATGACAATCAGCAACAGCGCCTCCAGTATGAGCAGGCCAAAGAGGGCGTTTCTGCACTGAATCGCCTGCTGCCGCGTCTGAATCTGCTGGCGGATGACAGCCTGGCGGACCGCGTCGAAGAGATCCGTGAGCGTCTGGATGAAGCACAGGAAGCCGCGCGCTTTGTGCAACAGCACGGTAATCAACTGGCGAAACTGGAACCGATCGTCTCAGTGCTGCAAAGCGATCCGGAGCAGTTTGAACAGCTAAAAGAAGATTATGCGTATTCCCAGCAGACGCAGCGCGATGCGCGTCAGCAGGCGTTTGCGCTGACGGAAGTGGTTCAGCGTCGTGCGCACTTCGGCTACTCCGACTCAGCGGAAATGCTCAGCGGTAATAGCGATCTGAATGAAAAACTGCGTGAACGACTGGAACATGCAGAAGCCGAACGTACCCGCGCCCGTGAAGCGCTGCGTGGACATGCGGCACAGCTCAGCCAGTACAATCAGGTACTGGCCTCGCTGAAAAGCTCTTACGACACCAAGAAAGAATTGCTCAACGATTTACAGCGTGAACTGCAGGATATCGGCGTCCGCGCCGACAGCGGGGCGGAAGAACGGGCACGAATTCGCCGTGATGAACTGCATGCGCAGTTGAGCAATAACCGCGCGCGTCGTAACCAGCTCGAAAAAGCGCTGACCTTCTGCGAAGCGGAGATGGATAACCTGACCCGCAAGCTGCGTAAACTGGAGCGCGATTATCACGAAATGCGTGAGCAGGTGGTGACCGCAAAAGCCGGGTGGTGCGCGGTCATGCGGCTGGTGAAAGACAGTGGCGTAGAGCGTAGGTTGCATCGTCGTGAACTGGCCTATCTCTCAGGTGATGAGCTGCGTTCGATGTCGGATAAGGCGCTGGGTGCGCTGCGTCTGGCGGTTGCGGACAACGAACATCTGCGCGACGTCCTGCGTCTGTCTGAAGATCCTAAACGTCCGGAGCGCAAGATTCAGTTCTTCGTCGCGGTTTATCAGCATCTTCGCGAGCGTATTCGCCAGGATATTATTCGCACCGACGATCCGGTGGAAGCCATCGAACAGATGGAAATCGAACTGGGCCGACTGACCGAAGAACTTACCTCCCGTGAACAGAAGCTGGCGATCAGCTCTCGCAGCGTGGCGAACATTATTCGCAAGACCATCCAGCGCGAACAAAACCGCATCCGCCAGCTCAACCAGGGCTTGCAGAGCGTGTCGTTCGGCCAGGTTAACAGTGTGCGTCTGAACGTTAATGTCCGTGAAACGCATGCCATGCTGCTGGAAGTGTTGTCTGAGCAGCATGAGCAGCATCAGGACCTGTTCAAAAGCAACCGTCTGACCTTCTCTGAAGCGTTAGCGAAACTGTATCAGCGTCTGAATCCGCAGATCGATATGGGACAGCGCACGGCACAAACCATTGGCGAGGAGTTGCTGGATTACCGAAACTACCTTGAAATGGAAGTGGAGGTTAACCGCGGTTCCGACGGCTGGCTGCGTGCGGAGTCCGGCGCGTTGTCGACCGGGGAAGCGATCGGTACCGGTATGTCGATACTGGTGATGGTTGTTCAGAGCTGGGAAGATGAAGCGCGTCGCTTACGCGGGAAAGATATCTCCCCGTGCCGCCTGCTGTTCCTCGATGAAGCCGCGCGACTTGATGCCCGTTCTATCGCGACATTGTTCGAGCTGTGCGAGCGTTTGCAGATGCAACTTATCATTGCAGCGCCGGAAAACATCAGTCCGGAAAAAGGCACCACTTATAAACTGGTCCGTAAAGTCTTCCATAATACGGAGCATGTTCATGTGGTCGGTTTGCGCGGCTTTGCGCCGCAATTGCCTGAGCCACTTCCCGGCGTGACTGATGCTCCGTCAGAGGCCAGCCAGATAACAAAAGGCGGCTGACAAACGATGGACTGCCCGGTGGCGTAAGCTTATCGGGCCGACCAAATTTGTATAACGCATTGATATGGCGATTTTATGTAAGCCGGATAAGGCGTCAGCCGCCATCCGGCAAAACCTCCACCGATTTTCTTTAAACTTCTTTACATTAGGTTAGGCAATCACATCTTTGCCTTTCTATAATAAAATAAAGCTCCGGTAGATGTGAGCATGTCGTAATGTAACCAGAGGGCAAGGGATGTTGCTTAAAAAAATGAGTGGTCGTCGGCTTTCGGCAATGAGTTTGTGTCTGGCTGTAGCATTCGCTCCACTGTTCAGTGTTCAGGCCGATGAGCCTGAAGTTATTCCTGGCGATGCACCTGTTGTTGCCAGTGAGCAAAGCCTCGCTCAGCCGCAGGCGCAATCTGCGGCAACTGCCATGATGGCGGGTTTACAGCCTCTCCCTGAAGGGGCGGCGGAAAAAGCGCGTACTGAATTGCAGTCACATCTCCCCGCTGGCTACACGCCGGTGTATATGAACCAGCTTGAACTGCTCTACGCAGCACGCGATATGAAACCGATGTGGGAAAATCGCGACGCCACCAAAGCGTTCCAGCAGCAGCTTGCTGAGGTGGCTATTGCCGGTTTCCAGCCGCAATTTACGACCTGGGTGGCCCTGTTGACCGATCCGTCCGTCAACGGTTTGACGCGCGATCTGGTGCTGTCCGATGCCATGATGGGTTATCTCCACTTTCTCGCTAATATTCCGGTAAAAGGGAATCGCTGGCTTTACAGCAGTAAGCCGTATGCGCTGGCGACGCCGCCGCTGTCGGTGATTAACCAGTGGCAGGTTGCGCTGGATAATGGGCAGCTCCCGACATTCATTGCCGAACTGGCGCCTCAGCATCCGCAATATGCGTCGATGCATGCTTCGCTAGTGCAACTGGTCGGAGATTCTCGCCCGTGGCCGCAGTTAACCAGCAAAACGACGCTGCGACCGGGTCAGTGGAGTAATGATGTACCGGCACTGCGTGAAATCCTGCAGCGCACCGGAATGCTGGAAAGCGGGCCAAAAATTGCGCTGCCTGAAGATGGAACATCCGCAGAAGCGGTGGTGAGTCCATCTGCGGCTAATGTTGATCAGAACGCACCGCGCAGTAAGCCGGCTCCGGCGGTACGTGCGGCCTATGATAACGAGCTCGTCGAAGCCGTTAAGCGTTTCCAGTCCTGGCAGGGACTGGGGGCGGACGGGACCATTGGACCTGCCACACGTGACTGGTTAAATGTGACCCCGGCGCAGCGTGCGGGCGTGCTGGCGCTCAATATCCAGCGTCTGCGTCTGCTCCCGGCGGAGCTGTCGACGGGAATTATGGTCAATATTCCGGCATACTCGCTGGTCTATTATCAGAACGGCAATGAGGTGCTGGCATCCCGTGTCATTGTCGGACGTCCTGATCGTAAAACACCAATGATGAGTAGTGCGCTGAATAATGTGGTGGTCAACCCGCCGTGGAATGTCCCGCCGACGCTGGCGCGAAAAGATATTTTGCCAAAACTGTGGAACGATCCGGGCTACCTCGAACGTCATGGCTATACGGTGATGCGCGGCTGGAACAGTAAAGAGGCGATAGATCCCTGGCAGGTTGATTGGTCAACGATCACGCCGTCAAACCTGCCGTTCCGCTTTCAGCAGGCACCCGGCGCGCATAACTCACTTGGCCGCTACAAGTTCAATATGCCAAGTTCAGATGCCATCTATCTACACGATACGCCAAATCATAATCTGTTCCAGAGAGATACCCGGGCGTTGAGTTCGGGTTGTGTACGCGTGAACAAAGCGTCGGAACTGGCGAATATGTTGCTACAGGATGCGGGCTGGAACGATACGCGGATTTCCGATGCGTTGAAGCAGGGCGATACGCGCTATGTCAATATCCGCCAGACAATCCCGGTTAACCTTTACTACCTGACGGCATTTGTTGGCGCGGATGGACGCACGCAGTATCGTACAGATATTTACAATTATGATCTCACAGCGCGATCCAGCGCACAAATCGTGGCAAAAGCAGAACAATTAATCAGGTAAATGAAGACGTTCTGGTTAATCTGTTGTCGTAATAGTTGGCAGTGACAGGGGCATCGGGCCAGAAGCCCCGCCATTACTGGAGTCAGGTTATCTTGACGGCGGCTTTGTTGCCAGTTAAGGTGCCTCCCGTGCGCTGAAGCATATAGACGATAACTCTTGACCTGTAGACCTTATTACCATGGATACATTTGACGCTAATCGCCGCAAACTGCTGGTGTTAGGTGGGGCTGCCCTCGGCGCCGCCATCTTACCTTCGCCTGCATTTGCCACACTCTCTACCCCGCGTCCGCGCATTTTGACTCTCAACAACCTCCATACGGGAGAGTCAATTAAAGCGGAATTTTTTGATGGCAGAGCTTATATTCAGGATGAATTAGCCAAACTTAACCATTTTTTCCGTGACTACCGCGCGAATAAGGTAAAGTCCATCGATCCGAGGCTTTTCGACCAGCTTTTTCGTTTGCAGGGGTTGTTGGGAACCCGCAAACCAGTGCAGTTGATATCCGGCTACCGGTCGCTGGATACCAATAATGAATTGCGTTCTCGCAGTCGTGGGGTTGCAAAGCAAAGCTATCACACGAAAGGCCAGGCCATGGATTTTCACATTGAAGGGATTTCGTTAAGTAATATTCGCAAAGCCGCGTTATCTCTGCGCGCAGGTGGTGTAGGATACTACCCACGCAGTAACTTTGTGCATATTGACACCGGGCCGATGCGGCACTGGTGATTAACGAAACAGGAGCAGTATGAACTATCGTATTATTCCGGTCACCGCCTTTTCCCAGAACTGCTCATTGATCTGGTGTGAGCAAACGCGTCTTGCTGCGCTTGTCGATCCTGGCGGCGATGCCGGGAAAATTAAACAGGAAGTGGACGCCAGTGGCGTAACGTTGACACAGATTCTGCTTACGCATGGGCATCTCGATCATGTCGGGGCTGCGGCGGAACTGGCGCAGCATTATGCCGTACCGGTATTCGGGCCGGAAAAAGAAGATGAGTTCTGGCTGCAGGGATTACCTGCTCAGAGTCGCATGTTTGGCCTGGGTGAGTGTCAGCCACTGACTCCGGACCGTTGGTTTAACGAAGGAGACCGTGTCAGCGTAGGGAATGTGACTTTACAGGTGTTACATTGCCCTGGTCATACGCCCGGACACGTTGTTTTCTTTGACGAGCATTCCCGGCTTCTTATTTCAGGCGATGTGATTTTTAAAGGCGGCGTAGGGCGCAGTGATTTCCCGCGCGGCGATCACAACCAGCTGATTGACTCAATCAAACGTAAGTTGCTGCCACTGGGCGATGATGTGACCTTTATTCCCGGTCATGGACCGCTGTCGACGCTGGGCTACGAACGGTTGCATAATCCGTTCCTGCAAGATGAAATGCCTGTCTGGTAACAGAACGATAATTCCTGCCAGGCCGGATAAGACGTGAGTCGCCATCCGACAAAAAAAGCCCGCATCCGCGCGCGGGCTTTATCTTTTGAGTGAATCCTTACAGCACGGCGACAATCGCTTCACACAGCGGCGCCATATTATCCGGTGTCATACCGGCAACGTTTACACGGCCGGAAGCCACCGCGTAGACACCAAACTCTTCACGCAGACGCAGAACCTGTTCTTTGGTCAGGCCGCTGAAAGAGAACATTCCATTTTGCTTAATGATAAAGCTGAAATCGCGCTCAGCACCTTTCTCCTGCAGGGTATTCACAAACAGCAGACGCATACGCTGAATGCGCTGGCGCATGTCGGTCAGTTCCTGCTCCCAGATTGCGCGGAGCGCATCGTTGCTAAGGATTGTTGCAACAACGGACGCACCGTGGGCCGGAGGGTTGGAGTAGTTTGCACGAATCGCCGATTTCATCTGGCTGAAAGCGCGGTCAACGGTTTCCGCATCCGCGGCTACCAGCGTACAAGCTCCCACGCGTTCGTTATACAGGCCAAAGTTTTTAGAGTAGGAACTCGCAACGATCAGCTCTTTGTGCAGCGCGGCAAACGCGCGAAGGCCTTCCGCATCTTCTTCCAGACCGCGGGCGAAGCCCTGGTAAGCGAAATCGAACAGCGGTAACCAACCTTTTTCTACGGAAAGCTGGGCTAAGGTCTGCCATTGCTCCAGCGTGGGATCAATACCGGTTGGGTTGTGGCAGCAGCCGTGGAACAGAACAACATCGCCCGCCTGGGCTTCGTTCAGGCTGTTCAGCAACGCGTCGAAATCCAGAGAATGGTTCTCTGCGTCGTAATAACGGTACTCGCAGACTTCAAGACCCGCAGAATTGAAAACGCTCTTATGATTCGGCCAGCTTGGATTGCTCACCCATACGCGTTTTACCGAAGTATTTTTCGCCAGGAAGTCTGCCGCGACGCGCAGAGCGCCGGTACCGCCTGGTGTTTGCGCCGTGCGGGCACGCTTGTCGCTAACCAGCGCGCTGCCCTTGCCGAACAGCAATTCCTGTGTGCAACGGCCGAATTCCGGAATACCGTCAATGCCGAGGTAGTTTTTTGTTGTTTCATTTTCGAGTAAATACTGCTCGGCTTTTTTAACACTGGTCAGCACTGGCGTTTTGCCAGTTTCATCTTTATAGACACCGATCCCAAGGTTAATTTTTGAAGGACGGTCATCAGCACGAAACAGATCGGCCAGACCCAGAATAGGGTCGGCAGGAGCGGCGGTTATGTTCTCAAACATGACGAGGTTCCATTGTGGTTACTGAAGGGAAATCCGTTATCAGGTTAACGGTAGATTTACAAAATGCCAACCGTTAGTGATGAAAAGTCCGTAGGTTTTGTGAAGTCGCAAGATTTTGCTATTCGGCATAAAAAAACAGGACCGAAGTCCTGTTTTTTAGGCATTTAGCAAAGGGCTCTGCTATTAGAACTGGTATACGATACCGACAGCGACGGTGTCGTCAGAGCCTACGCCCAGTTTGTTGTCAGAATCGATCTGGTTGATGATGTAGTCAACATAGGTAGACATGTTTTTGTTGAAGTAGTAAGTTGCACCGACTTCAACGTAGTTCACCAGATCTTCGCTACCAACACCTTCTACGTCTTTCGCTTTAGACTTGGTGTAAGCGATGGACGGACGCAGACCGAAGTCGAACTGGTACTGAGCCACTAACAGGATGTCCTGAGTTTTGTTCGCGAAACCACCGCTGATCGGGGTAGCGTTACGGGTTTCACCGTAGTTCGCTGCCAGATAGATGTTGTTCGCATCGTATTTCAGACCGGTTGCCCACTGCTCAGCTTTTTTGCCCTGACCACGGAGCAGCGGATTCTCTTGTGCATCGGTACGGTCAGCTGCGCCGTAAGCACCGACAATGCCGAAGCCTTCGAATTCATAGCTGATTGAACCGCCAACGCCGTCGCCGTTAGAACGACGAACATCGCTGAAGTTGTTGCTGGTCGGATCGGTTGGGTCAACTTCGTAGCTGCTTGCGCGCTCGTTTTTACCCAGATACTGCACGCCAAAGTTCAGGCCTTCAACCAGACCGAAGAAGTTGGAGTTACGGTAAGTTGCAACGCCGCCCACACGACCTACGAAGAAGTCATCGGTGTATGCGGTATCGCCACCAAATTCTGGCAGCATATCGGTGTAACCCAGCGCATCGTATACGATCCCGTAGTTACGACCATAGTCGAAGGAGCCAGCGTCACCGAATTTCAGACCTGCGAAGGCCAGACGGGTTTTGTTGCCATTCTGTGCGTCAGAACCACCTTCGGAATTGCTACCCTGGAAGTTGTATTCCCACTGGCCGTAACCGGTCAGTTGGTCATTAATCTGTGTTTCCCCTTTGAAGCCAAGACGAGCATAAGTCTGGTCGCCATCGCCAGCATAGCTGTTTTCGCCATTGTTTTTAGAAAAATAGTGCAGACCGACAGCTTTACCGTACAGGTCCAGCTTGTTGCCGTCTTTGTTATAGATTTCTGCAGCGTTAGCTGCGCCGGCTACCAGCAGGGCAGGGATTACCACTGCCAGAATATTGCGCTTCATCATTATTTATTACCCTCATTGGTTTTTTTATGACACCTGCCACTGCCGTCAATAAATTCTGTCAATAAATATTTACGGAACTATTGATGAGAGTTTGGTGTCTTTATGTGTCTGACAGGCATCTTTCCATTCAAACCAGGGTTTCGCTACAGTGAAAGTGCTACAAAGGTAAAGAATTAGTTTCAAAAAGAAAAAATATGTAACCAAATGTTGAATTTTTGGAACTTTGTGAACGACTTCAAACTTCGAAACGATTTCAGTTTCAAAACTCGCCACCCTTATCTATTTATATGATTTTCTTATCTTTAATTTAGATAAAAGAAAAGGCATGTACAGAAAGTAGCCGTATTCGATTTTGCTTATGGCAGTTTATGGACGTCTGGAATGCTGTGAATGTGTCTAAAAACCATGCTATTGATGAGAAAATACTAATCCGCAATAATAATGCGGTTTATTTTTTGTACGCAAATATTACAGCGTAATGTCTGGTCACAGATGCGGGAATTTAATGACAGGGATCGGAGAATTGCTGACTTATACACACAAAAAATAACATTTTACGCGAGTAAAAAAGGCCAGTAAAACTGGCCTTTGTGGAAATGGTTATTAGAACGACGCGTTACGAGGCGTACGTGGGAAGGGAATCACGTCGCGTACGTTTTGCACACCGGTGACATAGGCGATCAGACGCTCGAAGCCCAGACCGAAACCGGAATGTGGAACGGTACCGTAGCGACGCAGATCGCGATACCACCAGTAATCTTCTTTGTTCAGGCCCATTTCAAGCATACGCGCATCCAGAATATCCAGACGCTCTTCACGCTGAGAACCTCCGATGATTTCACCAATGCCCGGAGCGAGAACGTCCATCGCTGCGACGGTTTTACCGTCTTCGTTAAGGCGCATATAGAACGCTTTAATGTCTTTCGGATAGTTTTTAACCACTACCGGCGCTTTAAAGTGTTCTTCAGCCAGATAACGTTCGTGCTCGGAAGACAGATCTACGCCCCAGTAAACCGGGTTCTCGAATTTTCTGCCTTTCTTAATGCACTCTTCCAGAATGGCTACGGCATCGGTGTAATCCACCTGGGCGAAATCTGCCTCAATGAAGCGCTCCAGACGGTTAATGGCATCTTTGTCCACGCGCTCTGCGAAGAACTTCATGTCGTCAGCACGCTCAGTCAACACGGCATTGAATGCATATTTCAGCATGGCTTCCGCCAGGCCGGCAATGTCATTCAGGTTGGCGAACGCGACTTCGGGCTCCAGCATCCAGAACTCCGCCAGATGACGGCTGGTGTTGGAATTTTCCGCACGGAACGTCGGGCCGAAGGTATAGATTTTCGACAGCGCGCAGGCGTAAGTTTCGCCGTTCAACTGACCGGATACCGTCAGGAAGGATTCTTTACCAAAGAAGTCTTTGTCAAAGTCAACTTTGCCCTGATCGTTACGCGGCAGGTTCTCCAGATCCAGTGTCGACACGCGGAACATCTCGCCGGCACCTTCGGTATCTGAGGCAGTTATCAGCGGGGTTGAAACCCAGAAGAAACCCTGCTCATCGAAGAAGCGATGCAGTGCTTGAGCCAGCGTATGACGAACGCGTGCGACGGCACCAATCATGTTGGTACGCGGACGCAGGTGTGCGACTTCACGCAGGTACTCAATGCTGTGGCGCTTGGCGGCCATCGGGTAAGTATCGGGATCTTCAACCCAACCGCTGACTTCAACCTCTGTCGCCTGAATCTCAAAACTCTGTCCTTGTCCAGGAGAGGCAACCACTTTACCGGTCACGATAACAGAGCAGCCTGTGGTCAGACGCAGCACTTCTTCATTGTAATTGGGCAGAGAATTATTGATGACGGCCTGTACAGGATCAAAGCAGGAACCGTCATAAACGGCGAGGAAGGAGATGCCAGCTTTTGAATCTCGGCGGGTACGTACCCATCCGCGCACGGTGACTTCGCTGTCAACGGCTACGCGGCCCTGGAGTACGTCGGCTACAGGCACAACGCTCATAATATTCTCTCTGTTAATAGTCCGATATATAAAAAGATGTCCCCCGAAATAGGGGGGATTCCTATGTTACCTGGCATCTGCAATCAGACAAGCAGAATTCACAGGCAAAGAGAAAGATTTCAGAAATAAACGTGAAAAGGGAGTCGATGCGACTCCCTGAGAAGATTAACTGGCTTTCTTGATATGTGGTAAATCGAATGCTTTACGCAGCGCCCGAACAAAGGCTTTATCGTGACAAATCGTTTTGCCGGGACTGTCAGACAGTTTTGCCACCGGTTTGCCGTTACACTCGACCAGCTTGATGACAATGTTCAGCGGCTTAACCTGGGGGAGATCACAGGTGAGTCGTGTGCCGATACCGAAACTGAGTTTTACGCGAGAAGAGAAGTGGCGATAAAGTTCGACTGCTTTATGCAGATCAAGGTTATCGGAGAACACCAGCGTTTTGCTGTGTGGATCGATACCTAATTTTTCATAATGGGTGATAGCCTTCTCGCCCCATTCAACCGGATCGCCTGAATCATGACGCAGTCCCTGATAGCGCGTGGCGAATTCAGCGCCAAAGTCGCGTAAAAAGGCGTCCATCGTAATGCAATCCGTCAACGCGATACCCAGTTTATCCGGATATTCATTCAACCATGCGGCCAGAGCGGCGCGCTGGCTGGTGGCGAGCTCGGGACTAATTTGCTGATGCGCCTGGAACCACTCGTGCGCCTGTGTCCCCATTGGCGTGAGCGACAGGCGGCGGGCCAGATCGTAGTTGCTGGTGCCGACAAACCACGGCTCTTGTTGCAAACGTTGCACAATGGCCTGCTGCACGTCGCGAGAAAAACGACGGCGGGTACCAAAATCCATCAGATGGAAGCGGGACATATCGAGATTGGCGGTTAACGCAGAGAAATCGACTAATTTAGACTCCAGCGTTTCAAGGGCTTGTGCGACGCCCATTTCCGGCGAGCGATAGCGATGGACAAGTTCGCTGATTACGGCCAGCAGCGGGACTTCCCACATAATGACTTCGCGCCAGGGGCCGGTTAAACGGATATTCAGTTTCCCGTTGTCATTGCTGACAGTAACCTGTTGCGGGTTATAGCGAAAATCGCGCAGCCAACTGAGGTAATCCGCTTTGAAGAACGGCAGGCCAGAGAGCCACTGATACTCTTCATCCTGAAGCCGCAGATGCTGCATCGCATTGACCTGCTCGCGAATAATATCGGCGTAGATCCCCAACAGGTCATCGCCACGGCAACGAAATTCAGCCGCTACCTGCACATCATAGTAGTGGTGAAATACGGCTTGCTGCATATGCAATTTATAAGCATCTGTATCCAGCAACGAGTGCAGAACAGGAGAAGCGAATTGTGTCATAGGTGCGCAGTAGCATCCTCTCGCGGGAGCGTTTAGTACAATAAACAACTAAGAAAACCGCTGGAGTATACCTTGTTTAGCGATTTATTGAACCCCGATCACACCATAAGCTGATGTTGGGGTCGAGTGCATTTCGTGCCGCGTGTTATAAAAATGTAGCAAAATGAGTGTTTGTCCCTGAAAAGATGAACATTCTGCGTAGCGCGTTTTACGCAACAGGAATAGACTGGAGTCGAGACTCTTCAAAAGATGCTAAAGGTTTTTTTATGACACAACAGCCACAAGCCAAATACCGCCACGACTACCGTGCGCCGGATTACCAGATTACTGATATTGACTTGACCTTTGACCTGGACGCTGAAAAAACGGTGGTCACGGCAGTGAGTCAGGCTGTTCGTCATGGCGCATCGGATGCCCCACTGAAGCTGGACGGGGAAGATCTGACGCTGGTCTCTCTTCACGTCAACGATAAGCCGTGGACTGCATATAAAGAAGAAGAGGGTGCGCTGGTAATAAGCGAGCTGCCTGAGCGTTTTACGTTACGTATTGTTAATGAAATCAGCCCGGCGGCGAACACGGCGCTGGAAGGCCTGTATCAATCAGGCGATGCGCTGTGTACGCAGTGCGAAGCAGAAGGTTTCCGTCATATCACCTGGTATCTCGACCGTCCGGATGTACTGGCGCGTTTTACCACCAAAATCATCGCTGACAAAGTGAAGTATCCCTTCCTGCTCTCAAACGGCAATCGTACTGGCGAAGGCGAACTGGAAAACGGTCGTCACTGGGTTCAGTGGCAGGATCCGTTCCCGAAACCATGCTATCTGTTTGCGCTGGTTGCCGGTGATTTCGACGTCTTGCGTGACACGTTCACCACCCGTTCCGGGCGTGAAGTGGCGCTGGAGCTGTATGTTGACCGGGGAAATCTCGATCGTGCGCCGTGGGCGATGACATCGTTGCAGAACTCCATGAAGTGGGACGAAGAGCGCTTCGGCCTGGAGTACGATCTCGACATCTATATGATTGTCGCCGTCGACTTTTTTAATATGGGCGCGATGGAGAACAAAGGCCTTAATATCTTTAACTCTAAATACGTGCTGGCGCGCACCGATACCGCAACCGACAAAGATTATCTCGATATTGAACGTGTCATTGGTCACGAGTATTTCCACAACTGGACCGGTAACCGCGTCACCTGTCGGGACTGGTTCCAGTTGAGCCTGAAAGAGGGGCTTACCGTTTTCCGCGATCAGGAGTTCAGTTCAGATCTCGGTTCCCGCGCGGTTAACCGGATCAGCAACGTACGCACAATGCGTGGCCTGCAATTTGCCGAAGATGCCAGCCCGATGGCGCATCCCATCCGCCCGGACATGGTCATTGAGATGAACAACTTCTACACCCTGACCGTTTATGAGAAGGGCGCGGAAGTGATTCGTATGATTCATACCTTACTGGGCGAAGCGAATTTCCAGAAAGGGATGCAACTGTATTTTGAGCGCCATGATGGCAGTGCGGCCACCTGTGATGATTTTGTTCAGGCGATGGAGGACGCTTCAAACGTCGATCTGTCCCATTTCCGCCGCTGGTACAGCCAGTCCGGCACGCCGGTTGTCACGGTTAAAGATGACTACAACCCGGAAACCGAGCAGTACACACTGACGATAAGCCAGCGCACGCCGGCAACGGCAGACCAGGCTGAAAAACAGCCCCTGCATATTCCTTTTGCCATTGAACTGTACGACAACGAAGGCAAGGTAATTCCGCTGCAAAAAGGCGGGCATCCGGTTAACGCGGTGCTGAACGTCACGCAGGCGGAGCAGACGTTTGTGTTCGATAACGTTTATTTCCAGCCGGTACCGGCGCTGCTATGCGAGTTTTCTGCTCCGGTGAAACTGGAGTATAAATGGAGCGATCAGCAACTGACATTCCTGATGCGCCATGCCCGCAACGACTTCTCCCGTTGGGACGCGGCGCAAAGCCTGCTGGCAACGTATATCAAGCTGAATGTAGCGCGTCATCAGCAGGGGCAACCGCTCTCTTTGCCAGTTCATGTGGCAGACGCTTTCCGTGCGGTATTACTGGACGAGAAGATCGATCCGGCGCTGGCGGCGGAAATCCTGACGCTGCCTTCCGCGAACGAAATGGCCGAACTGTTTGATATCATCGATCCGCTGGCGATTGCGGAAGTTCGCGAAGCGTTAACGCGTACGCTGGCGACTGAACTGGCGGATGAGTTCCTGGCGATTTATAACGCCAATCATCAGGCTGAGTATCGCGTAGAACATGCGGACATTGGCAAGCGCACGTTGCGTAACGCCTGTCTGCGTTTCCTGGCTTTTGGTGAAACGACGCTGGCGGACACGCTGGTAAGCAAGCAGTATCATGAAACCAACAACATGACCGATGCGCTGGCGGCGCTGTCTGCGGCTGTCGCTGCGCAGTTGCCGTGCCGGAATGCGCTGATGCAGGAATATGACGATAAGTGGCATCAGGACGGTCTGGTGATGGACAAATGGTTTATCCTGCAGGCGACCAGCCCGGCGGATAACGTCCTGGAAACGGTACGTCGTCTGTTGAAACACCGTTCATTCAGCATGGGTAACCCGAACCGTATTCGTTCACTGATTGGCGCGTTTGCAGGCAGCAACCCGGCGGCGTTCCATGCGGAGGATGGCAGTGGCTATCAGTTCCTGGTGGAGATGCTTACCGATCTTAACAGTCGTAACCCGCAGGTAGCCTCACGTTTGATTGAACCGTTGATCCGTCTGAAACGTTATGATGCCAAACGTCAGGAAAAAATGCGTGCGGCGCTTGAACAGTTGAAAGGGCTGAAGGATCTTTCCGGCGATCTGTTTGAGAAGATAACCAAAGCGTTAGTCTGAGACGTTGACCCGTCGTTTTGTAGGCCGGATAAGGCGGTAAAACCGCCATCCGGCAAAAATGCCCGGCGGCGTTCACGCTTACCGGGCCTGGAAGATCCTGAACGCTTATCCATGCCGACGGAGCGGCTGTTCCGTTACCCCACGCTGCATCACCCGGTTCAATACATCGGCTTCCAGTTCTGCTAAACGTACCGATCCCATGCGACGTGGTCGCGGAAGATCCACAGTCAGATCCAGCCCGATTTTGCCATCCTCAATAAGCAACACGCGATCAGCCATCGCGACGGCTTCGCTGACGTCGTGCGTCACCAGCAGCACAGTGAAACCGTGCTCCTGCCATAATGAGACAATAAGCTCCTGCATTTCGAGACGCGTTAACGCATCAAGAGCGCCAAGCGGTTCATCCAGCAACAGTAAACCCGGGCGGTGAATCAGCGCGCGGGCGAGGGCGACTCGCTGCTTTTGCCCACCGGAAAGCGCCGCCGGCCATTCTGCGGCCCGGTTTTCCAGTCCGACCGCTGCCAGCGCCTGACGCGCGTTGTCCCGCCAGTTTCCTTTTAGTCCCAACCCTACGTTATCAATAACAGACTTCCACGGCAGAAGTCGGGCATCCTGGAACATCATGCGGGTATCGTCCTGGTTCTCGCCAAGCGGCGTCGTCCCGGCTAACAGTTCACCCGCATTCGGCGATTCGAGTCCCGCCAGCAGGCGCAGCAGCGTACTTTTTCCACCGCCGCTACGGCCGACAATGGCGACAAACTGGCCTGCCGGAATGTGTAAATCGAGCCGGTTCAGGACGGTGTGATTCGCGTACTTTTTTGTCACCGCATTCAGCAAAAGCGGCGTACCCTGGTTCAGGCGGGCGGTGTTCATACGGTGGCCTCCTTTACATAATAAGCCGGGTTCCAGCGTAGCCAGAAGCGCTCCAGTATCTGCGCGCTGATATCAGCCAGTTTGCCGAGCAGAGCGTAAAGAATAATGGCGACAACAACGACATCCGTTTGCAGGAATTCCCGCGCATTCATCGCCAGATACCCGATCCCGGAATTGGCCGAAATGGTTTCCGCCACGATAAGCGTCAGCCACATCAGTCCCAGGGCAAAGCGCACGCCGACCATAATAGAGGGCAGGGCGCCAGGCAGGATCACATGAAGAAACAGTGAAAAACCGGATAACCCATAGCTACGCGCCATCTCAACCAGGCCGCGATCGATATTGCGGATCCCGTGCCAGGTGTTGATGTAGAGGGGAAAAAGCGTACCCAGAGCCACCAGAAAGATCTTGGCGGTTTCATCAATGCCAAACCACAAAATAACCAGCGGGATCAGCGCCAGATGCGGGATGTTACGCAACATCTGGATTGAGGTATCCAGCAGGCGTTCACCCCAGCGCGATAAGCCGCTGATAAGCCCCAGCGTCAGGCCAATCGAGCCGCCGATGGAAAAGCCAATCAGCGCCCGCCAGGAACTGATCGCCAGATGCTGCCAAAGTTCACCGCTGGCGGAGAGGGTCCAGAAAGCGGTCACCACGCCTTCCGGTGAAGGGAAAATTCGCCCGGAAAGCCAGCCAGCGGAGGAAGCCAGTTGCCAGACGACCACGATGCCCACCGGTAAAAACCAGGGAGCAACGCGTAATAACCATTTTTTGGTTGGCGTTGCCATCCTCTTACTCCTTAACTTTGCGCCGCTTTACGCGGGATAAATTCATTCGCCACCGCTTCGCCCTGCTGGTGCAAGCGCTGTGGCTGTGGGATTTCAGGTACTGCCACATCCAGATGCGGGAACAGCAGTTCCCCGACCTTGTAAGCCTCTTCCAGATGCGGATAACCAGAAAGCACAAAGCTATCAATGCCCAGCGCCGCATACTCATTGATCCGTGCCGCCACCGTTGGGCCGTCACCCACTAACGCGGTTCCTGCGCCACCGCGCACCAGACCGACGCCTGCCCACAGATTGGGGCTTATTTCCAGTTTGTCGCGTTTACCGTTATGCAGTGCCGCCATCCGGTGCTGACCGACAGAGTCAGTGCGGGCGAAGGCTGCCTGTGCTTTCGCAATGGTGTCGTCATCAAGATGGGCGATCAGTCTGTCTGCCGCTTGCCATGCCTCTTCGTTGGTTTCACGAACAATGACATGCAGACGAATGCCAAAACGCAGGGTACGTCCACGCGCCGCCGCTTTGGCGCGCACCTGGGTTATCTTCTCTTTCACCAGTTCTGGCGGTTCGCCCCAGGTGAGATAAAGATCGACCTGCTCTGCCGCCAGGTCCTGAGCGACGTCAGAAGAGCCGCCGAAATAGAGTGGCGGGTGCGGCTGCTGGATCGGCGGAAAGAACAGCTTTGCCCCGCGAACGTGGATATGCTTGCCGTTGAAATCCACGGTTTCACCCTGCAATAAACGACGCCAGACCTGGGTGAATTCAGAAGAGGCTTCATACCGTTCACTGTGATCGAGAAACACGCCGTCGCCTGCCAGTTCCTGCGGATCGCTACCGGTGACGAGGTTAAACAGCGCACGACCGTTGGAGAGCCGGTCGAGCGTGGCTGCCTGTCGTGCGGCGACGGTAGGAGACGTCACGCTCGGTCGCAGCGCCACCAGAAACTTGAGACGCTGGGTCACCGGGATCATGGATGCCGCGACCAGCCACGCGTCTTCGCAGGATCGTCCGGTTGGGATCAGCACGCCGGTAAATCCCAGCCGATCCGCCGTCTGGGCAATCTGCTGTAAATAACCGTGATCGACCGGGCGGGATCCTTCTTCTGTGCCCAGATAATGACCGTCACCGTGCGTTGGTAAAAACCAGAACATATTCAGGCTCATAATGATTTTCCTTCCTGTTGCGTGGGTTGCCAGATGCGCTGGCGGATATCGATTTTTTTCGGGACAAGGCGGTTGTCATAAAACAGATCTGCCGTTTGTTGTTGCAAAGCCGCAACGGAGGGGCTGACCGGTGAAATGGTGGTTGGCGGGCGATGATCGAGATACGAGGCAATCACCGGTTCCGGCAGCCCCATTGTTTTCGCCAGCAGCGCAATACTTTCCTGACGCTGGCTGAGGGTTAATGCGTCCGCCTGACTGAAGGTATCCAGCACGCCCTGAATGAATGCGCCATTTTTCTCAGCATACGGTCGCGCGGCGAGATAGAACGATCCCGTCTGTTTCAGATCGCTACCGTCTTTCAGTACGCGCACGCCACCCTGCAATAATGCCGCGGAATAGTAGGGATCCCAGATGGCCCAGGCATCGACGTTACCCTGCTGAAAGGCTGCACGGGCATCGGCGGGCGTCAAATAGATAGGTTGAATATCCGTAAATTTCAGTCCTGCCTGTTGCAGCGCGCGCAGCAACAGGTTGTGCGAACTGGACCCTTTCTGAAATGCCACCTTATGACCTTTCAGTTCCGCCACGGTTTTGATGGGACTGTTTTGTGGAACCAGAATCACTTCCGCTTTGGGCTTCGGTGGTTCAACACCGACATACACCAGGTCCGCACCGGCGGCCTGAGCGAAAATAGGGGGAATGTCCCCGGTGCTGCCCAGATCAATACTGCCGACATTCAGGGCTTCCAGCATTTGTGGTCCGGCCGGGAATTCTGTCCAGGTGATTTTGGTTTGCGGATAGCGTGTTTCCAGAAGTTGATGGCTTTTCGCCAGAACCATACTGACGCTGCCTTTCTGGTAACCGATACGCAGCGTAGCAGGAGAGGGTTCTGCCTGTGCCAGACCGGATAAAGCCAGAAGTCCAGCGAATGCCAGCCACGCCTTGCGAAGATGAATAAAATTACGCATGGGTCGCACCTCGCAGGGTAGCAACAGGGGGAACCTTGATGTCCCGGCGATGCAGGGCGTACCAGAACGTTTCCAGCGCGCTATCAAGGCGTAGTTGTAAATTGGGGGTGAAATCGGGCTTATGCTGGTAATCAAGGACCTGTGAATCATCGGCGAAAACACCGTGAAGGATTTCCTGCGCCTTCAGAGCGCTGAGCACCGGTTTCAGTGCGTAATCAACAGCAAGCAGATGCGCAACGGTGCCGCCCGTTGCCAGCGGCAACACCACTTTGCCTTCCAGCGCCCGTTCCGGCAGCAGATCGAGCAACGTTTTTAGCGCGCCGGAATACGCCGCTTTATAGACTGGCGTGGCGACAATGAGGCCATCGGCCTCATTCAACTGTGCAATAAGTGTTTTCAGGGCCGGGCTGTCAAAACGGGCATATAACAGATCGTCGGGTTCAAAATTGTGCAGATTCCAGTGGTAAATTTCCACGTCCCGCTGATTGAGTTTTTCCCGGGCGTACTCAAGCAGAGCACTGGAACGGGAGGGAAAGCGTGGGCTTCCCGCCAGAGTAATGACGCGCATAGATGCATTCTCCCCTTATAACTGAAAGTTCATTTTTATTTAATATTGATAACATTTTTGCAGTCTGACAGAGGGGAATGGGGAATCGAAATGATTTATGCGGCATAGAAAAGCTGAAAATTGCATAAAAAGATCGCAGCAAGGGAAACGTTTGCTTTTATTGCCACAGGTCAATTCCCTTTTTGGGCAATATCGCCCATAATACGCCCCCGGTTTGCACACCGGGAATCCAGGAGAGTTCATGTACTACCCCTTCGTTCGTAAAGCCCTTTTCCAGCTCGATCCTGAGCGCGCTCATGAATTAACATTTCAGCAATTACGCCGGGTAACGGGAACGCCGCTTGAAGCGTTGATCCGCCAGAAAGTGCCCGCAAAACCGGTAACCTGCATGGGATTAACGTTTAAAAATCCTCTTGGTCTGGCCGCTGGTCTGGACAAAGACGGCGAGTGTATTGACGCTCTCGGCGCGATGGGATTTGGGTCGATCGAGATAGGCACTGTGACACCGCGTCCACAGCCAGGCAACGATAAGCCGCGACTCTTTCGCCTGGTCGATGCTGAAGGTTTGATCAACCGTATGGGTTTTAATAACCACGGTGTGGATAACCTGGTTGAGAACGTTAAGAAAGCAAATTACGATGGTGTACTCGGGATTAATATTGGCAAAAATAAAGATACGCCGGTTGAGCAAGGTAAAGATGACTATCTGATTTGTATGGAAAAAATCTATTCCTGTGCCGGTTATATTGCGATTAATATATCCTCACCGAATACGCCGGGATTACGTTCACTGCAATATGGTGAGGCGCTGGATGATTTACTGGCGGCGGTTAAAAATAAGCAAAACGATCTGCAAACGATCCACCATAAATATGTTCCGATCGCCGTAAAGATCGCGCCGGATCTTTCTGAGGAAGAATTGATCCAGGTTGCTGATAGTTTAGTACGTCATAATATTGATGGTGTCATCGCCACCAATACGACACTCGATCGTTCCCTGGTTCAGGGAATGAAAAATTGCGATCAAATGGGTGGATTAAGTGGCCGCCCTCTGCAATTAAAAAGTACAGAAATTATTCGCCGCCTGTCTCAGGAATTAAAAGGTCAGTTACCGATTATTGGTGTCGGCGGAATCGACTCTGTCATTGCCGCGCGGGAGAAGATGGCTGCCGGGGCGTCACTGGTTCAGATCTATTCTGGCTTTATTTTTAAGGGGCCGCCACTGATTAAAGAAATCGTCACGCATATTTGATTAATTCTCTCTCTTTATCAGAATATCAGACAACCAGGGGTTTATTTCCGCGCCTGGTTGTTTTATATTCTTTCACTGTTGCTAATTTAAACATTTTAGGCTTTGCTTATTTAAGGTAATAAACGAAGCGGTGAAAAAGGACATTTTTGCAACGGGGCGATGGAGAGGGGGGAGAAAACAATGCGAATTAAACCTGACGATAACTGGCGCTGGTATTATGACGAAGAGCATGACCGAATGATGCTCGACTTAGCCAATGGCATGTTATTTCGCTCGCGTTTTGCCCGCAAAATGCTCACTCCGGATGCATTCGCGCCGTCTGGTTTTTGTGTGGATGATGCCGCGCTTTATTTCTCCTTTGAAGAAAAATGCCGTGACCTTGACCTGTCAAAAGAGCAGCGCGCGGAACTGGTGCTCAATGCGCTGGTGGCGATTCGCTATCTGAAACCGCAAATGCCGAAGAGCTGGCACTTTGTGGCGCACGGTGAGAACTGGTCGCCCACGACGGGCGATGCGGCCTGTGTCTGGCTGAGTGATACTCAGGAACAAATCAGTCTGTTGGTGGTAGAACCTGGCGAAAACGCGGCGCTGTGTCTGCTGGCGCAGCCGTGCGTTGTGGTGGCCGGACGCACCATGCAGCTTGGCGACGCGATTAAAATCATGAATGACCGACTGAAGCCGCAGTTACGTTCCGACAGCTTCAGCCTGGAACAAGCGGTTTAAGGTGCCAGCTTCAGCGCCGTTTTGGGTACACAGCTACAACTGAGCAGGGTGCCGTCATCACCCAGCGCTGATTTTTTCAGCGGGTTTACTTCCCCTTCCACCAGTTTGATACGACAGCAGCCACAAATTCCCGCCCGACACGAATAGGGAACCCGAATCCCCTGATTTTCCAGTTGTTCGAGCAGCACTTGCTGATTATTCCCCTGAAACACCTGTCCCTGCCAGTCGATGGTAACCGTTGCCGCCGCCTGCGGTGTGCCGCCAGTGTCATGAAGATCCTCGGTATCAGCGGCCCCGTAAACGCGAGCCGGGCCGGTGGATAAAATTTCCACTTCATCGCCGACGCGAATCACTCCGCTGTTACGCGCAATCAGGTTTTGTCCGAAATCGACATCACCGTTATCGGGCGCGGTACGGAACGTTTGCAGCGTTGCCAGCGGTTCGCCGGAAGGGTGTTTTTGCCCTTTTTCCGGGCTGACGGTGGTAAAAATACAACGGCTGCACGGTTTCGCCACATCAAAAATGACATCACCAATGCGGATCGCTTTCCAGGTATCTTCTTCCCATGCGGCTGCGCCTGACACCACGATGTTCGGGCGAAACTGTTCAATCTGAACGCCTGCGGGGCAGCGCTGTTGCAGATCGCGCAGCGAAGCGTCGTTAACCAGCAGATAAGGGTAACCATCGGCAAAGGACAGCGGCACACCCGCGTGACGTTTAACGCGACGAGTAAGCTGTGGCCCCACCCAGCGGAGCTGTACGTTTCGGGAGAAAAAGCCGCTTAGCCATTGGTTAATGGCATCCGGGGCGACGCGTGCGGTGAAATGGTTACCCCAGACTTCCGTTGGCGCATCCTGTCGTGCAAAGTCAGCAAAACGCACCAGCGCACTGCTGCCATCCGGCGCGGTCAGATGCAGGCCGTCATGCAGGGGCGAAGGAGTAAAGCGCACCATTTGTGGAAACTGGCGCGCGGTAATGAAGGTGCCATCAGGTTCGGTGATCATAAAAATACGATCAAAAGCCAGACCGCTGACGTCTGCCAGGGCGTGAGTCAGTCCAATGCCGCGCATGGATTTGACGGGATGAATGAAAAGCCTGGATAACGTCAACACAGTACAGTCCCTCGAAAGAAATAGGCCCTCAACTTTATGACATAGCGCCCATATTAGCTATAATGCGCAGCAATTTTCTTCGAGTATAAGTGACGCTATGAATTCTTTGTTTGCCAGTACGGCCCGTGGGCTGGAAGAGCTGTTAAAAACTGAACTGGAAAGCCTCGGTGCCGCCGAGTGCCAGGTGGTTCAGGGTGGAGTCCATTTTAAGGGCGACACCCGGCTTGTATACCAGAGCCTGATGTGGAGCCGTCTGGCCTCGCGCATTATTTTACCGTTGGGTGAGTGCAAAGTTTACAGCGACTTAGACCTTTATCTTGGCGTACAGGCAATCAACTGGACGGAAATGTTCAATCCCGGCGCGACCTTTGCTGTCCATTTTAGTGGTCTTAATGACACGATTCGTAACAGCCAGTATGGTGCGATGAAAGTTAAAGATGCGATTGTGGATGCCTTCACCCGCAAAAATCTGCCGCGACCGAATGTCGATCGCGAATCGCCGGATATTCGTGTGAATGTCTGGCTGCATAAAGATACCGCCAGCATTGCGCTGGATTTGAGCGGAGATGGTCTGCATTTACGCGGTTATCGCGATCGCACGGGCCTTGCGCCGATTAAAGAGACGCTGGCCGCAGCCATTGTGATGCGCTCCGGTTGGCAGCCGGGTACGCCTTTGCTCGACCCGATGTGCGGTTCAGGCACACTGCTGATTGAAGCGGCGATGTGGGCGACCGATCGCGCGCCGGGTTTACATCGTGGACGCTGGGGATTCAGCGGCTGGGCGCAGCACGATGAAACCATCTGGCAGGAAGTAAAAGCAGAAGCGCAAACCCGAGCCCGTAAAGGCCTGGCAGACTACACCTCACATTTTTATGGTTCCGACAGCGATGGGCGTGTGATTGAACGCGCACGCAGCAACGCCCGTCGAGCAGGTATCGGCGAGCTAATCACCTTCGAGGTGAAAGATGTGGCGCAGTTGAGCAATCCGCTACCACAGGGGCCATACGGAACGGTTATCAGCAACCCGCCTTATGGCGAACGTCTGGACAGTGAACCGGCGTTGATTGCTCTCCACAGTCTGCTTGGTCGCACGATGAAGAACCAGTTCGGCGGCTGGAATCTCTCGCTGTTCAGCGCGTCACCGGATCTGCTAAGCAGTCTGCAACTGCGCGCGGACAAGCAGTTTAAAGCGAAAAACGGTCCGCTGGACTGTGTGCAAAAGAACTACCATGTCGCAGAAACCACGCCGGACAGCAAGCCCGCGACGGTGGCGGAAGATTATGCCAACCGCCTGCGCAAGAACATCAAGAAACTGGAGAAATGGGCGCGTCAGGAAGGTATTGAGTGCTACCGACTGTACGATGCTGATCTGCCAGAGTACAACGTGGCCGTAGATCGTTACGCCGACTGGGTGGTGATTCAGGAATACGCGCCGCCGAAAACGGTTGATGCGCAGAAAGCACGTCAGCGGCTGTTTGACATCATCGCCGCCACGCTCTCGGTGCTTGAAATTGCCCCGAATAAACTGGTGTTGAAAACCCGTGAGCGGCAGAAAGGGAAAAATCAGTATCAGAAGATGAACGAGAAGGGGGAATTCATTGAGGTTGGAGAATACAACGCCCGCCTGTGGGTGAACCTGACCGATTATCTGGATACCGGATTGTTCCTCGATCACCGTATTGCACGGCGAATGCTGGGTCAGATGAGTAAGGGTAAAGATTTCCTCAATTTGTTCTCCTATACCGGTAGCGCCAGCGTCCATGCGGGACTGGGCGGCGCGCGCAGCACCACAACGGTTGACATGTCACGTACCTATCTGGAATGGGCAGAACGCAATTTGCGTCTGAACGGCCTGAGCGGTCGTGCGCATCGCCTGATTCAGGCTGACTGTCTGGCATGGCTGCGTGAAGCCAATGAACAGTTTGATCTGATTTTTATCGATCCACCGACCTTCTCCAACTCAAAGCGGATGGAAGACGCCTTTGACGTCCAGCGCGATCATCTGGCGCTGATGAAAGATCTGAAACGTTTGCTGCGTAAAGGTGGCACGATCATGTTCTCCAACAACAAACGCGGATTCCGTATGGATCTCGACGGTCTGGCGGCACTAGGGTTGAAAGCACAAGAAATCACCCAAAAAACGCTTTCCCAGGACTTTGCCCGCAACCGCCAGATCCACAACTGCTGGCTGATTACCGCAGCCTGAAAGGATAAATAATGTCATTAATCAGTATGCATGGCGCATGGCTGTCGTTCAGCGACGCGCCGCTTCTCGATAATGCGGAACTGCATATCGAAGATAACGAACGCGTTTGTCTGGTTGGCCGTAACGGTGCCGGAAAATCAACGCTGATGAAGATCCTCAACCGTGAGCAGGGTCTTGACGATGGACGCATCATTTATGAACAGGATCTGGTTGTGGCGCGCCTGCAACAGGATCCGCCGCGCAACATTGAAGGAACGGTTTACGATTTTGTTGCTGAAGGCATTGAGGAACAGGCGGAATATCTGAAGCGTTATCACGATATTTCGCGTCTGGTGATGACCGACCCAAGCGACAGAAACCTCAACGAGCTGGCGAAAGTGCAGGAGCAGCTCGACCACCATAATCTGTGGCAACTGGAAAACCGGATTAACGAAGTCCTGGCACAGTTAGGACTGGATCCTAACGCGGCGCTTTCATCGCTTTCCGGTGGCTGGCTTCGTAAAGCCGCACTGGGCCGGGCGCTGGTTAGCAATCCTCGCGTTCTATTGCTGGATGAACCGACCAACCACCTCGATATAGAAACCATCGACTGGCTGGAAGGGTTCCTGAAATCGTTCAACGGGACGATCATTTTTATCTCCCACGACCGCTCTTTTATTCGCAACATGGCGACGCGCATTGTCGATCTCGATCGCGGCAAACTGGTAACCTATCCGGGTAATTATGACCAGTATCTGCTTGAGAAAGAAGAAGCCCTGCGCGTGGAAGAGTTACAGAATGCCGAGTTCGATCGCAAACTGGCGCAGGAAGAGGTGTGGATCCGCCAGGGAATCAAAGCGCGTCGTACCCGTAACGAAGGCCGTGTTCGCGCATTGAAAGCGATGCGTCGTGAACGCAGCGAACGCCGTGAAGTGATGGGAACGGCGAAGATGCAGGTTGAAGAAGCGACCCGTTCCGGCAAGATCGTCTTCGAAATGGAAAATGTCGATTACCAGGTGGACGGCAAACAGCTGGTGAAAGACTTTTCTGCTCAGGTGCAGCGTGGCGATAAAATTGCCCTGATTGGGCCTAACGGTTGCGGCAAAACTACGCTATTAAAGCTGATGTTAGGCCAGTTACAGGCGGACAGTGGTCGTATTCATGTTGGTACTAAACTGGAAGTGGCTTATTTTGATCAGCACCGTGCGGAGCTGGATCCAGATAAAACCGTGATGGATAACCTCGCGGAAGGTAAGCAGGAAGTGATGGTCAACGGTAAACCACGCCATGTGCTGGGATACCTGCAGGACTTCCTGTTCCATCCGAAACGGGCGATGACGCCAGTGCGTGCGCTGTCCGGCGGTGAACGCAATCGTCTGTTGTTAGCACGTCTTTTTCTGAAGCCGAGCAATTTATTGATTCTCGATGAACCGACTAACGATCTCGACGTCGAAACGCTGGAATTACTGGAAGAACTGATTGATGGCTACCAGGGGACCGTGTTGCTGGTGAGTCACGATCGCCAGTTTGTTGATAACACCGTGACCGAGTGCTGGATTTTTGAAGGCAACGGAAAAATAGGTCGTTATGTCGGTGGGTATCACGATGCTCGTGGTCAGCAGGAGCAACATCTGGCTTTTAAACAGCCTGCCGTGAAAAAAACAGAGGAAGTAGTTGCCCCGAAAGCAGAAATTGTAAAACGCGGCAGTAGCAAACTAAGCTATAAACTGCAGCGCGAACTGGAGCAATTGCCGCAGTTGTTAGAAGAGCTGGAAGCGAAACTGGAGGCGTTACAGGCGCAAGTTGCCGATGCGGCCTTTTTCAGCCAGCCTCATGAACAGACGCAGCAGGTGTTAGCAGATTTAGCAAACGCGGAACAAGAACTTGAGCAGGCCTTTGAGCGCTGGGAGTATCTTGAAGCATTGAAAAACGGCGCATAATTAAAGGAGCGCATATGTGCGATCATCATCATGCCGCAAAGCACATTTTGTGCTCGCAGTGTGACATGCTGGTGGCGTTACCCCACCTTGAGCATGGGCAGAAAGCGGCCTGTCCGAGATGTGGCACAACGCTAACAACCGTGTGGGACGCGCCGAGGCAGCGTCCCACTGCCTATGTTTTAGCTGCCCTGTTCATGCTGTTGCTCTCTAACCTGTTTCCTTTTGTGAATATGAATGTCGCAGGGGTGAGCAGTGAAGTGACGCTGCTGGAAATTCCCCGCGTTCTCTTCTCAGAAGACTATGCCAGTCTTGGCACTTTCTTTCTGTTGTTTGTACAACTGGTCCCTGCGTTTTGCCTGTTCACCATTCTTTTGCTGGTTAACCGCGCTCAAATGCCAGAGCGACTCAAAGCCCAGCTTGCGCGCATTTTATTTCAGTTAAAGAGCTGGGGAATGGCAGAAATATTCCTCGCTGGCGTACTGGTGAGCTTCGTCAAACTCATGGCGTATGGCGATATTGGCGTCGGCAGCAGCTTTATCCCATGGTGCTTCTTTTGCATCCTGCAGTTGCGCGCTTTCCAGTGCGTTGATCGTCGCTGGCTATGGGATGATATCGCCCCAATGCCGGCAATTAAGCAACCATTAACGCCCGGTATTCCGGGCATTCGCCAGGGGTTGCGCTCCTGCCCTTGCTGTACGGCTATTCTTCCGGCGGATGAACATGTTTGTCCGCGCTGTGAAACAAAAGGCTATGTACGTCGCAGAAACAGTCTGCAATGGACGCTGGCATTACTGTTCACGTCGATAATGCTGTATCTGCCGGCCAATATCTTACCGATCATGATTACCGATCTGCTGGGGTCGAAATTGCCCTCAACGATCCTCGAAGGGGTTGTCTTAATCTGGAGTGAAGGTTCCTATCCGGTGGCGGCGGTTATCTTTATCGCCAGTATTATGGTGCCGACGCTGAAGATGATCGCGATTGCCTGGCTCTGTTGGGATGCTAAAGGGCACGGTAAACGCGACAGCGAGCGGATGCACCTGATTTATGAAGTTGTTGAATTTGTCGGTCGTTGGTCAATGATCGATGTGTTTGTTATCGCGGTACTCTCTGCGCTGGTGCGCATGGGAGGTTTAATGAATATTTATCCTGCTATGGGTGCGTTGATGTTTGCTTTAGTCGTCATTATGACAATGTTTTCTGCGATGACCTTCGACCCGCGTTTGTCGTGGGATCGTGAACCCGAACCAGGCCATGAGGAGTCCTGACAACATGGAATCTAAAAGTGGGGAAGCTAAAGTCCAGAAGGTAAAAAACTGGTCTCCCGTGTGGATTTTTCCCATCGTCACCGCACTCATCGGGGCCTGGGTTTTGTTTTATCACTACAGCCATCAGGGACCCGTGGTCACGCTGATAACCACGAACGCAGAAGGTATTGAGGGTGGGAAAACGACCATCAAAAGCCGCAGCGTTGATGTGGGTGTTGTGGAGAGCGCGACGCTGACCGACGACCTGACGCACGTTGAAATCAAAGCGCGTCTGAACTCTGGGATGGAAAAGCTATTGCATAAAGATTCCGTCTTCTGGGTAGTTAAACCACAGGTTGGACGTGAAGGGATCAGCGGTTTAGGGACGCTGCTTTCTGGTGCCTACATTGAGCTGCAACCCGGAAACAAAGGCAGCAAACTGGAAAATTATCAGTTGCTGGATGCGCCGCCGCTGGCGCCACCTGATGCGAAAGGGATCCGCGTAGTACTTGAGAGTAAAAAAGCCGGGCAACTTAGTCCAGGGGATCCGGTTCTCTTTCGTGGCTATCGCGTCGGATCGGTAGAAACCAGTACCTTCGATCCGCAGAAGCGTAGCATCAGTTATCAGTTGTTTATCAATGCGCCAAACGATCGTCTGGTGACCAGCAACGTCCGTTTCTGGAAAGACAGCGGTATTGCAGTGGATCTGACGTCGGCGGGAATGCGTGTTGAAATGGGCTCGTTGACTACCCTGTTTGGTGGCGGTGTTAGCTTTGATGTGCCCGACGGACTAGAACAAGGCCAGCCAGTTGTCGAAAAGGCCGCCTTCAGTCTTTACGACGATCAGCGAAGCATTCAGGATTCGCTTTATACCGACCATATCGATTACTTGATGTTCTTTAAAGATTCGATTCGTGGTCTCCAGCCCGGCGCGCCGCTGGAATTCCGCGGTATTCGTCTGGGGACGGTAAGCAAAGTGCCGTTCTTCTCACCGAATATGCGTCAGGTGTTTAACAACGATTACCGTATTCCCGTTCTGGTGCGTATTGAACCTGAGCGTTTGAAAGCGCAATTGGGTGAAGAAACGGATGTCGGGGCGCATCTGGCTGACCTGCTTAAACGCGGCTTGCGTGGCTCGCTGAAAACAGGAAATCTGGTGACCGGTGCGCTGTACGTCGATCTGGATTTCTACCCGAAAGAGCCACCGCTGACGGGGGTTCGGGAGTTTAACGGTTATCAAATCATCCCGACGGTAAGTGGTGGTTTTGCGCAAATTCAGCAGCGACTGGTGGAAACACTGGATAAGATCAATAACTTGCCATTGAATCCGATGATTGAGCAGGCAACCAATACGCTAAATGAAAGCCAGCGCACAATGAAACATCTGCAAACGACGCTGGATAACATGAACAAGATTACCTCCAGTCAGTCAATGCAACAGTTGCCAGCGGATATGCAGAACACCTTGCGTGAACTGAACCGCAGCATGCAGGGCTTCCAGCCGGGATCTGCCGCTTACAACAAGATGGTGGCTGATATGCAGCGTCTTGATCAGGTTCTCCGTGAGTTGCAGCCTGTGCTGAAAACGCTGAATGAGAAGAGCAACGCGCTGGTATTTGAAGCGAAGGACAAGAAAGATCCAGAGCCGAAGAGGGCGAAACAATGAAAAAGTGGCTAGTGGTGATGATGGCGTTTTGGCTGGCGTCATGCAGCTCCAGCGGAGATAACAAAAGCTATTACCAGCTTCCCGTCGCTCAGGGAGGTGTGCAAAGCACAGCGAACCAGGGCAGCCGTCTGTTATGGGTTGAACAGGTTGCGGTGCCGGATTATCTGGCTGGCAATGGCGTAGTTTATCAGACCAGTGATGTTCAGTACGTGATTGCCAATAACAACTTGTGGGCCAGCCCGTTGGACCAGCAGTTACGCAATACGCTGGTTGCGAATCTGAGTGCGCAACTTCCGGGCTGGGTAGTGGCCTCTCAACCGTTGGGGAGTGTGCAGGATACGCTCAACGTAACGGTAACAGGCTTTCACGGACGCTATGATGGCAAGGTTGTTGTGAGCGGTGAATGGCTGCTCAACCATCAGGGACAGCTTATTAAGCGTCCCTTCCACATTGAAGCCGTCCAAACACAGGATGGCTACGATGAGATGGTGAAAGTTCTGGCAAACGTCTGGCAGCAGGAAGCTGTAGCGATTGCCCAGGAACTGAAACGTATGCCGTAATTTAAATTTTTGTAAATCTGACCGCTTCAGGCTCACAACCTGAGGCGGTTTTTTTATGCCAAAAACAGGAACCAGGAACCTGTTCCGCCTCACATTTTTTGTACAACTGAGTTTTTCGGTAGCTCACAAATATGACATTGGTGTGAATTTTGCGCATTGACGGAACAGGGAATACGCGGTATTCGTTTAGTGTGATTGCACACTTCGTAATCACTGTTATCTTTTCCACCAGATATGAAAATGAGGGAAACGAGGCATGAAGAGACAAAAACGAGATCGCCTGGAACGGGCACATCAACGTGGTTATCAGGCCGGCATCGCCGGACGCTCAAAAGAAATGTGTCCCTATCAGACGCTGAATCAGAGATCGTACTGGCTAGGAGGCTGGCGAGAAGCCATGGCTGACAGGGTGGCAATGGCCTGATTCTGTCTCTTTAATAAAGAAACCTCCGCATCGCGGAGGTTTCGCCTTTTAAAACCCTGGCGTAAATTGCGCTCAGGCAATCTATTTGCTCTGGATTAGAATGCGGAAGTGTCCTGGAACAGACCGACTTTCAGATCGTTTGCGGTATAGATCAAACGACCATCAACCAGCACTTCGCCATCTGCCAGGCCCATAATTAAACGACGATTAACAATACGTTTGAAGTGGATACGGTAAGTCACTTTCTTCGCGGTAGGCAGAACCTGCCCGGTGAACTTCACTTCACCTACACCCAGTGCGCGGCCTTTACCTTCGCCACCGAGCCAGCCGAGATAGAATCCAACCAACTGCCACATCGCGTCCAGCCCCAGGCAGCCCGGCATTACTGGGTCGCCGATGAAGTGGCATCCGAAGAACCAAAGATCCGGATTGATATCCAGTTCTGCCTCTACATAACCTTTGTCAAAGTTACCGCCCGTTTCGGTCATCTTGACGACACGGTCCATCATTAGCATGTTGGGGGCAGGCAACTGCGGGCCTTTTGCGCCAAACAGCTCACCGCGACCAGAGGCAAGAAGGTCTTCTTTTGTATAGGATTCGCGTTTATCTACCATGTTCTCTGTAAGCCTTATTTTAGTGAAGCACGCAGGATAGCTAACACGTGTACGCTGAACAAGTCCGATCAGTTCGGAAAGAAGCCGTTCAGCCAGCGTAGCGGCCACGGAAAACGGTGACGTCCTTCCTGTTGCGTCGCCTGAGCGATACGTTCCTGGATAGTCTGCATCAGCGTTGTCTGGCCTTCGCCATCCCACACCAGATTCAACAAGAGCGGTAACGCGTCGGCCACGTCATCCACCGCCCAGATTGTGAATTTCTCTTCTTCTACGGCCTGAAGCAGTGCGGGCTGCAAGCTGAGATGTCTGACATTGGAAGATGGAATGATCACCCCTTGCTTGCCCGTCAATTCGCGCTGCTGACAAATCGCAAAGAAACCTTCCACTTTTTCGTTTAATCCGCCGACTGGCTGAGCGCGACCAAACTGATCGACAGAACCTGTAATGGCAATGCTTTGGTTTACCGGGACATCAGACAAAGCGCTTATAAGCGCGCACAGTTCGGCCATTGAAGCGCTGTCGCCATCCACTTCACTGTAGGACTGCTCGAAGGTCAGTGAGGCGGAGAAGGGGAGTTGCTGCTCAAGCTGCAACTCTGACATCAGAAACGCCTGCATGATCATCATCCCCTTGGCATGAATATTACCGCCAAGTTCGGCTTTGCGTTCGATATCGGTAAATTCGCCGTCGCCAATATGGACCACGCAACTGATACGCGAAGGTTCCCCGAAAGCGCGCGGATGGCCTGGAAACTCAATCACCGATAAGGCATTAATTTGACCGATCCGCTCGCCTTCGGTTTCGATCAGAATCTGTTCCTGGAGTATCTCATCCTGCATGCGTTCAGCGAGGAAGCCTTCACGCCATTCACGCTGGGCAAGCATCAGACTCAGTTGTTCACCTGTGCAGGTTTCACTTTCACACAACGGTGCGACTTCTGTGAACTGCCTGATGATCCAAAGTGGATTGAGCGGGAGAGTATCTTGTTCGCCGGCGTAACGCACTGCTTCGCGAACCAACACTTCCCAGGCGTCGGGCGCCGGGTAAGGCAGGTGGTTACGTTTCGCGGTCCACGTTACCCACTGGCACCATTGCGCCATCGATTCGGTATCGACGATCTGCAGGTTATCTTCGAATTCGCTATAGATAGCCTGCTCGGCCAGTTCGGGTTCCATTTCCTGGAAATCAGCCAGTGATTCGCGTTCACCGACCAGCAACACCTTTAGTTTAAGCGGCATAGAAGGAACGGAGACGGGCAGTGGGCGCGACTCATCAAAGGCAACCCAGTCAAAGCGCTCGCGGCTGATAATCGCCTTCAGGCGCATCCATAGCAGGGGCTGTGCTAACAGTGTGCGCAGTGAGATAACCAGCACGCCGCCATTGGCCTGATGAACCAGTCCCGGCTGTAACGTAATGTCACCATTGAATTGACGCAGGCAACCAAATAACTGCTCTGCCTCAACCCAGTCAGCAACTACGACCTGTGACAGGGTGGCAAAATTGTTTTCTGCCTGTTCGGCATTACGATAGGAGATTGTGTGACCTGAAATCTCATAATGGCCCCCAACCAGACGACCAGCGTCATGCTGTAGCGCACGTGCGGCATCGGCAAGAAGATTGAGGTACTCAAGCTCTTCTGGCGCCTTGGCCAACATGAACGGGGATGAAGCCCGGGGTTGCAGCAACTGCTCAAGGGCAAATTGTAAGCGAGGCTGAGTATCACTGAGTAACGTGTTGTTGTCTTCAGTCAGATGTGGCTGTGCAAAAATCTCCTGATAGCTTTCGGTATCAGGTACAAGATCACGCCATGCAAGTTTCGTAATGGTCAAAGTTGATGTTTTTTAGTCTGTTGTAAAAGACGCGATTATACCGTAACCGTCATCGCTTCACACGTGGAAAGCGAAAGCAAACGATACAGAGGGTGCAGAGTCGCTCACAGCCTGAAGATTCTTTTCTTCAGATGCTGAAAAAGCTGATATTCTGATAAGAGTGACACGGTAACATTGAGATCGCCATGAAATATCAACAACTTGAGAATCTTGAAAGCGGTTGGAAGTGGAAATATCTGGTGAAGAAGCACCGCGAAGGGGAATTAATTACTCGTTACCTGGAAACCAGCGCAGCGCAGGAAGCCGTGGATTTGTTGCTTACGCTGGAAAACGAGCCGGTCCGGGTGAATCTCTGGATTGATGAACATATGAACCCGGCATTGCTAAACCGGATGAAACAGACGATACGCGCAAGGCGAAAACGGCATTTCAACGCTGAGCATCAGCATACGCGAAAGAAATCTATCGATCTGGAGTTTATTGTCTGGCAACGGCTGGCAGGACTGGCGCAGCGACGCGGTAAAACATTATCGGAGACGGTGGTACAGCTCATCGAGGATGCTGAAAATAAAGAGAAGTATGCCAATAAGATGTCTTCACTAAAGCAGGACTTACAGGCGTTGTTGGGAAAAGAGTAATTTTCTCTGAAGTTTTCTTGCTGGAAGCCGACGTAAAAAAAAACCCCGCAGAGCGGGGTTTTTTCGTAGACGAGAACTTAAGCCTGAGGCTGAGTTACAACGTCTTTGATACCTTTAACTTCGATTTCAACGCGACGATCCGGAGCCAGGCAATCGATCAGGGCAGCACGAGCTTTCACGTTGTCACAGGTGTTGCCGGTAACCGGGTTGGATTCGCCCATACCACGTGCGGAGATTTTGTCAGCCGGGATACCTTTGGAGATCAGGTAATCAACAACAGACTGTGCACGTTTCTCAGACAGACCCTGGTTGTAAGCGTCTGAACCGATACGGTCAGTGTAACCCAGAACCACTACAGAACCGTCTTTCGGATCCAGGTTGCTCAGCTGGCTGTACATCTGATCCAGAGCCTGCTGGCCTTCTGGTTTCAGAGTTGCTTTGTTGAAGTTAAACAGAACGTCAGACTTCAGGGTGAAGTGTTTGGTCTGTACTTCAGGAGCCGGAGCCGGAGCCGGAGCGATCGGAGCCGCTTCTTCCTGCTGACCGAAACGGTAAGAAACACCTACACTCAGCAGACCGTTGTCTGGACGAGTACCGATGGTGTTAGCATCACCGATGTTGTTAGTCCACTGGTATTCCAGACGGGTAGCGATGTCGCGGGTAACTGCCCACTCAACACCACCAGCGAATACTGGGGATACGCCAGTGTCGTGGTCTTTGAATGAAGCGCCACCAGGGATGTTAGCTTTGGTGTCTGCACGCCATACCATACCACCCAGACGAGTGTAGATGTCCAGATCGTCAGTGATTGGGTAACCCAGTTTAGCGGTCAGTTGAACGCCCTGAGCTTTGTATGCGCCGTTGATGTTGTCACCTTTGTACGGCATACGACCTAACCAGTCGTAACCCATTTCAAAGCCAACATACGGGTTAACCTGGTAACCACCAAAAGCACCTGCACCCAGTTGACTTTCGTGGGTCGGACCATTGTTAGGAATGAAACCAGTGTCATGATACTGGGACCAACCCAGTTTAGCACCAGTGTACCAGGTGTTATCTTTCGGAGCGGCCTGCGCTACGGTAGCGAAACCAGCCAGTGCCACTGCAATCGCGATAGCTGTCTTTTTCATTTTTTGCGCCTCGTTATCATCCAAAATACGCCATGAATATCTCCAACGAGATAACACGGTTAAATCCTTCACCGGGGGACTTGCTCAATAGTTACTCTACCGATATCTGCGGCTTATGCCGAGCACCCCTGGCGATGTAAAGTCTACAACGTAGTTGAAAACTTACAAGTGTGAACTCTGTCAGGCATATGAAAAAAAAATGCTTGTATAAATAATATTTATAAATTTTGCGCAGCAGAATGTTCGGCAAAATAACGCGGAAACCGCTTCTGACAAGCGTTCCCGGAAAAAGAGCATTCAGCCTCGATCCAGAGGTCCAGGAGGAAAAAAAAATCCAGGATAAATCCTAAATTTACTCAGTGATACAAATTTGAATGAATTTTTAGCCCGCTTTGCTGTCTCGTGGCATGGGAATGCGCACTCACTGGACGCATGATAAAGCCCATTGCGTTTCCTTCATTAGCCGCTTTCACCAGGTCAGCATGTTCTGCTTCCGTTAGCTCTTCCGCCAGCCAGCCAATGACCACACTGTAGTTTCCAGTACGCAATGCGCGAATCATCGATTCCAGCGTATGACAGGGGGAAAGCTGGTTAATTTGCATCACTTTCGTCAGAGGAAGTCCTGCAGACTGAACCCATTCCCGGCTCAACTTTTGCTGCGGCGTCAGCCAGAGCTGCCAACGAGATTGCTGTCCCAGTTGCTGGAGAAGAGGAAGCAGCAGTAACTGCGTCATCATGGGCTGGTCTTCGCGATAGACCACTTCGCTGATCAGTCCAGCAGACACTTTCTCAGAAGAGACGCGCGCTATGTTGTTCGATTGAGAAGAGAATGACGAAGAACGATTTGCGTAGCCTGAAGTGTACATAATCAATCCAGCCCTGTGAGTTACTGTATGGATGTACAGTAACCCCGATGACGTGAAAGATCAACTTTATTTTCTGAAACAGACTCGCAATTTTTATTCATTGTTGGGGTAAAAACGAAATACAACTTGCCCCCTGAGAATAAGTTGCCTATTTTCGTCATTAACGGATCCGTGACGGCAAATCATTTATTTACTTTATGATTTAAAAGGGAATTTTCATGAAAAATGAATCCTATAGCAGGATCTATAAATCACAGGAATATTTATCGTCTCTGGGGACGATCCGCTTCCGTTCACTGTTTGGCAGTTACAGTCTGACCATTAACGATACGGTCTTTGCAATGGTGGCTGAAGGTGAGCTTTATTTGCGCGCCTGCGAACAAAGTGTGCCGTATTGTGCGAAACATTCGCCTGTCTGGCTCAGGTTTATGAAACGCGGGCGTCCGGTTATGCTCAATTATTATCAGGTTGATGAAAGTCTGTGGAGCGATCAGCAGCAGTTGATTCGATTATCGAAATATTCGTTGGATGCAGCGCTACAGGAAAAACATTCCCGGTATTCACAGCAACGGTTAAAAGATCTTCCCAATATCACTTTTCATCTGGAAAGCATTCTGAACGAAGCGGGGATTAATGACGTAGGCACCTTGCGGATCCTTGGGGCAAAAATGTGCTGGTTGCGGCTTCGGCAGATGAATAAATCCATTACCGATAAAATTCTTTATATTCTTGAAGGGGCTATTTATGGGATCCACGAAGCGGCGCTCCCGGCGGAACGCCGCCAGGAGCTTGCGTTGTGGGTCAAGTCGCTGTCGAAAGAGAATCTTTATCCGCTGAAGAATGAGTGATCTGCCGTTGCAGTCGACCAATTTCAGGTAACAGGGCTATCAGCAGGCCAACCTGCTGAATAACCAGCGGCTCTTTGCTGTCCGGACGTGGTTCCAGATACTGTATGCGGCGTTTCAGCTCCGCTAACGCCTCCTGAACGCGTTGTTCATCGGCAGGGAGATGATGCAGCGCATCATCAACATAACAGACGGCATCATCCAGGAAGGCCAGCACCTCGGGGTTGGTAAGCTGTTCGCGATGCGCCCCTAATGCTGAAATATAGCTGGTGAACGTATGGTTAAGGCAGAGTAACCGGAACGCGGCCTCTCGTGTCTGAGCGGTCACATCCGGTTCACTCGACATGTTCGATACCACGGATGCCAGTTCTGCGTCGCGGTTATGCGCATCGCGGCGCGCGATTCGATACGCCAGACGGTTATCGCGTCCCTGATGATATTGCTCCAGTATTGCGTCCAGGTAACGGCAGTTGGCATCCGTCGCTCTTTCCAGTACGCGCGGTAGATTACGAAAACGCCAGTCCGGCCAGATGAAACTCACCGCCGTCCAGGCGATACCACAGCCGATGAGTGTATCAATCACGCGCGGCAGCGCGACTTCAAACCCTTCGCCAAGCAGGTTAAAGCACAACAGTACCAGTAATGTAATAAACATGGTGGCATGCGCATACTGTACGTTACGGAAGGCGAAGAATAGCACGCCAGTGATCACCAGCAATATAAGCTGGCCTTCCAGTGAAGGAACAAACCATAAAACCGGAATACCAATGGCAACCCCAACCAGCGTTCCTGTTATTCTCAACGCCAGACGATGGCGGGTGGCGTTATAGTTAGGCTGGCAGACAAACAGGCTGGTCAGCAGGATCCAGTAGCCATGGTTCATTCCTGTAATCTGGATGATCGCATAACCGACGCACAGTACCAGAGACATCCGCACCGCGTGACGAAACAGCGCAGACTCCGGGGTAAAGTTACGGCTGAGTCGTAACCAGATATCACTGAGGCCGTGCGGACTGTCATCCGCAAGCTGATTCTCTGCGTCGTTGCGCGGTACGGCTTGTGCCTGCTCCGACTCAATGGTTGCCAGTTGCGCGTCAATGGCCCGCAGATTTGCCAGCAAAAATCCCAGGGTTTTCAGGAGATCGGTGGAGGCACCGCTTAACCGCATTCGCTCAAGCGCCGCATCAAGGTGCGTAAAGGTGCGTTCAAAATGCGGGTCATGCTGGTATGGGGTGCGTAACAAAATACAGCGAGACAATTGCAGACAGGCTTGTCCCTGCATCGACATCAAACGCTGGAAACGGAACATCACGTCACTATGACGAAAATGTTCCCGTAGCGTCGCATACTGGATATGAGAGGAGCTTGCGCGCTCATGAATGTCCTGTGCGACAAAGTAATAGTGCAGGGTGCGTCGCGTACCGCGCTGGCCCCGGTCACCGCGCAGACGGGACAGCAACGAGACTTTTGTCTGATTGAGCGTTGCCATCAGTTGCCCGTTCGCTAATGCGAGATCGTAGAGCGGTGCCTGGCTATCATCTTCAATATCCGGATCAAAAAGGCGAGATTTGAGTTCCAGATAATGTGCCAGTTGCTCATAGCTGCGCGCCAGGTTGTCCTGGAGTGGGCGAATCGGAAACAGCAGATGTCCTGTCAGGGTTAGCCCGTTGTACCAGATTGCCCCCGCCAGGAGCAGAAGTGGCTGCTGATACCACTGCGCGTAGAGCGAGGCGCCCAGCATGGTGTAAATCGCAATCAGCAATGCGCCAAAGGCGATGGTTGCATAGCGTTGTCCTAAACCGCCAAGCAGGATAAAACCACTGGTCGAAAGCGTCAGCCCGATGGCGAAAAGCCAGGGATAGGGGAACAGCAGTTCGACAGAGGCCGAGGCGATAAAAAAGCAGATGAGCGTAATGATGAGGTTACGCAGACGGCCTGCGAGACGATCGTCCAGATCGGTTAGTGCAGCGGCCACCATTCCCAGCGTCAGGGGAATGGTGAGTTTGACATCACCCAGCCACCAGGGCAGTGCGGTCGTACCGCAGAGTGCAATAAAGATGCGCACGTAATATAACCAGGTGCTGTTCCAGGTATAGCGGCGAAGCAGAGGACTTAACATAACGGCCGGGTGTCCTGGTTACTCAAAGCGGCGACGCGCGTTCGCTTCACGTGCCGCCTGTGCGGTTTCGACAGAAACGACGCGACGACCGACAGGCCACAGTGCAATTGCGGCGATTTTAAAGTTGGCAATACCAACCGGAATACCAATAATAGTGATGCATTGGGCAATACCGGAGGCAATGTGCATCAGGCACAACCACCAGCCAAAGAAGATTAACCAGAAGATATTCAGTAACGTTCCGCCGGTGTTCATCAGCGCATTTTTTCCTGCCGGGTTGAGTTCATCGACGTGGACAGCTTCATTCCCATAAGGCAGCAGCGACAGTTTAGTGATTTCCCAGCATGAGCGCGTGAGCGGCAGCGTAAAAATAAGCACAATGCTCACCAGCGTCGCCAGGAGCCAGGCCAGTGTGGTGGCAAACCCACCCAGCACAAAATTCAAAATATTCAGAACAGTACGCATAAACCCTCGGTTAATTCCGGTTTTCTGTGATTCCGGGCAATTGTAACGTTTTTTTGCGCTGGAGCACCTATTCTCTGGGGGTTACACTGAGAAGAAATACTCTTTGTCTGGATCGGCTGAGTCATGGAACTGAAAGCAACTTCTCTTGGAAAACGTCTGGCGCAACATCCCTACGATCGGGCGGTGATTCTCAATGCAGGCATTAAAGTCTCTGGCGATCGCCATGAGTATCTCATTCCATTCAATCAGTTACTGGCGATTCACTGTAAGCGGGGTCTGGTGTGGGGCGAGCTGGAGTTCGTGCTGCCCGACGAAAAAGTGGTACGTCTGCACGGTACTGAATGGGCGGAAACCCAGCGTTTTCATCACCATCTGAATGCTCGCTGGCAGCAATGGAGCCAGGAAATGAGTGAGGTGGCGGCCGGGGTATTGCAGGAACAACTGGACGCTATTGCGACACGAACCGGACAGAATGTCTGGCTGACGCGGGAGCAGACCGCAGGGCTACAGCAACAGATCCTGCGGGCGTTTGCCGCGTTACCGCTGCCGGTTAATCGTCTGGACGCGTTTGAAAACTGCCGCGATGCGCTTAAGCAGTGCCAGGCGTGGCTGAACGATATCGAAACCTGCCGTCTGCAACATAACCAGGCGTATACCGAATCCATGTTGACGGAATACGCCGACTTTTTCGAGCACATTGAATCTTCGCCGCTGAATCCGGCTCAGGCCAGAGCAGTGGTGAATGGTGAACAGTCGTTGTTGGTGCTGGCCGGTGCCGGGAGCGGAAAAACCTCTGTTCTGGTGGCGCGAGCAGGCTGGCTGCTGGCACGCGGTGAAGCGGCGGCAGAACAAATTCTGTTACTGGCGTTTGGCCGTAAAGCAGCGCAGGAGATGGATGAGCGTATTCGCCAACGACTGCATACACAAGAGATTACGGCGCGGACGTTTCATGCTCTGGCACTGTATATTATCCAGCAGGGTAGCAAAAAAGTGCCGACCATCAGCAAGCTCGAAAATGATACCGCGGCGAGAAATAAGCTGTTCGTCACCACCTGGCGTCAACAGTGCAGCGAGAAAAAAGCGCAGGCCAAAGGCTGGCGGCAGTGGCTGGAAGAGGAAATGCAATGGACAGTGCCGGAGGGGAATTTCTGGGACGATGAGAAACTTCAACGTCGCCTGGCGTCAAGGCTGGATCGCTGGGTCAGCCTGATGCGGATGCATGGTGGCGCTCAGGCGGAGATGATTGCCAGCGCCCCGGAAGAGATTCGGGATCTCTTCAGTAAGCGCGTTAAGCTGATGGCGCCGTTGTTGAAAGCCTGGAAAAGCGCACTGAAAGCAGAAAACGCTGTCGATTTTTCCGGCCTGATTCATCAGGCTATCGTGATTCTGGAAAAAGGGCGCTTTGTCAGTCCGTGGAAACATATTCTGGTGGATGAGTTTCAGGACATTTCGCCGCAGCGTGCTGCGCTACTGGCGGCGCTGCGTAAACAAAACAGCCACACCACGCTGTTTGCCGTCGGCGATGACTGGCAGGCGATTTACCGTTTCAGCGGCGCACAGCTTTCATTAACTACCGCGTTTCAGGAGTCTTTCGGCGACGGCGACCGATGCGATCTGGATACCACCTACCGTTTTAACAGCCGAATTGGCGAAATTGCTAACCGCTTTATCCAGCAGAATCCCCATCAGTTGAAAAAGCCGCTCAATAGCCTGACGACAGGGGATAAGAAAGCCGTCACGTTGCTGGAGGAGACGCAACTGGATGCGTTGCTGGATAAGTTGTCTGGTTATGCGAAAGCCGATGAGCGGATCCTGGTACTGGCACGTTATCACCATCTTAAACCTGAGAGTCTTGAGAAGGCCGCGACCCGCTGGCCGAAGCTACAGCTCGACTTTATGACCATTCACGCCAGTAAGGGACAACAGGCGGATTATGTCATTATTGTCGGTTTGCAGGAGGGGAGCGATGGCTTTCCGGCCCCGGCGCGCGAGTCCGTCATGGAAGAAGCCTTACTCCCGACGGTGGAGGATTTCCCCGATGCGGAAGAACGGCGGTTGCTTTACGTTGCACTCACCCGCGCCCGCCATCGGGTATGGCTCCTGTATAACAAAGCTAATCCATCACGCTTTGTGGAGTCACTAAAGGATCTGGACGTTCCGGTCGCCAGAAAACCGTAGGAGGCAGGCGACGTGGGTCGCCTGTGCAGACTTATTTCAGGCGCTCTGCCAGATAACGTTGATAGTCCGGGATTAACACGTCGATGTCGTCATTGAAGTGCGGGGACTGAATGATGAAATCCGCCGTGGCGACGTTGGTGGCGACAGGAATATTCCAGACGGTTGCCAGTCGCAGCAGGGCTTTGACATCCGGATCATGTGGCACGGCGTTAAGCGGATCCCAGAAGAAAATCAACACATCAATCTTGCCTTCCGAAATCAACGCGCCGACCTGCTGATCGCCGCCCATCGGACCGCTCAACATGGCGTTAACGTCCATACCGGTCCCACGAGAAATGATATTTCCGGTAGTTCCTGTGGCGTAGAGAACATGTTTTTCCAGCAGAGGCTGGTGGCGTTCCACCCAGCTCATCAACATCTTTTTGCAGTGATCGTGTGCGACCAGCGCAATGTGCTTGCGCGCTGGTAAAGTGCGAGTTGTCAGTTCCATCATTCAGTTCCATCGTGAGTTTGTGTACAGAGTACTGAAAGTGTCTGACGCTGCAAGAGAAAGAGGAAAAAAATGCCGCACCGGACAAAAACGTCAGGAGGAGGGTTGTTTCTCCGCCCATTGCAGGAAGTTATTGCGGGTTTGCGGATCGGCCTGGCGAAACCAGTACTTCAGGCGTTGTTCTGTCAGCGTCTGGGACTGTGGCGGAAGAGTATCCAGTTCAGATACGCCGGAGAGCAGCGTGCTGTCATCCGCCATCATCGTGGCAAACTGGGGAAGGGAGGCGCGTTTTGCCGCTTTATTATAGCGCTCGGTTTCAGCCTCAAAATCGACCGTTTTCGCTTTCGACGTAATGGCGAGGATATCCAGTTGCACCGGGATTGGCATCGCATCCCCATCCAGGAGTTCCACGCGGGGGAGTGAATCAAAGTGGCTGGCTTCACGATCGCTTTCCAGACGCGGGAGGTGGAAATTGACCTGGTCAACGCGCTGAGTGTCAAAACTGATCACCAGCGGTGGGGAAATATAGAGTTGTTCTTCAAGGCTGGAGAGACGAATGGTTTTCTCAACCCGAAACACGAGCTGATGTGGGCCATTGTCGAGTTCAATACTGTCCGCTCCACGCAGCAATGAACTGGAGACTTTTTTGCCATCCAGCACCAGCAGGTCAATATCATTTGAAAGGCGAAGTGTCGTAGCACATACCGTGACCGGCAAACAAATGGCAATCATCAGGGTCACAGTGCCGATTTTCATAGAGTTCTCCTGTTTAAAGACTGCCTGGACAAGAATGTATCAAAATTTTTCGATGATCACGTTTATTAACATATAGACATATTTTGGATTTTTGCTCTCATACTTCCGTGTGGGCACGTGGTTGGGTGGCAAGGATTGTCGTACACTTTGCAAAACAGCCTGGAGAATGACGATGAAAGAGACCGATATTGCTGGCATTTTGAATTCGACCCGCACCATTGCGCTGGTTGGTGCGAGTGATAAGCCCGACCGCCCAAGCTATCGGGTGATGAAGTATTTACTTGATCAGGGTTATCACGTGATTCCTGTCTCTCCAAAGGTGGCGGGCAAAACTCTCCTGGGTCAGCAGGGTTATGCCACGCTGGAAGACGTCCCGGAAAAAGTCGATATGGTGGATGTGTTCCGTAATTCAGAAGCAGCATGGGGCGTGGCGCAGGATGCGATTGCCATTGGCGCGAAAACCCTGTGGTTGCAGTTGGGCGTGATCAATGAGCAGGCGGCCGTGCTGGCGCGTGAAGCGGGATTAACGGTGGTGATGGATCGCTGTCCGGCGATTGAGATCCCTCGACTTGGGCTGGCGAAGTAAGCAAGCTGGCTTGAGCATAAAAGAAAATGCCCGATGTGCTATCGGGCATTTTATCAGTCAGTTACGCAGACGAGGCGCCTGCAACTGTTTACGAATGGTCTGAGCAAGCTCGTCCATCGAAGGCTGTTCAGGGTGTTCATCCTGCGTTTCGCTGCTTAACTGTGCCTCAGCCAGATAAGTATGCACTGGACGACCATCATCATCTTCCATCACCACGTGATACCACGGAGCGGCGCGAAGCGCATCGTTCACCGCGAGTTCATCCGGTGACGGCTCTTCAAGCGAATAGACCGGGTCGATATCCACGACCACTCCGAGATATCCTAACAGGGAATGGCGGACCTGCTGGCCGATACCGAATTTGCTGGCAATCATAGTCACCTCCCGGGAAATCATTACTCTCGATATGAGGGCAAAAATCCACTTTTCAAGTTACATGACGCGACAGGCAAACCCTTTGAGATACAGCCCTTCCGGGTAGGTAGCGATCACCGGATGATCGGCGGCCTGACGGAACTGCTCTATAAATTGTACATCACGTCCCGCATCTATTGCGGCATCGGCGATGATTTTCTGAAATAAATCTGTTGTCATCAGGCCGGAACAGGAGAACGTTAACAACACGCCACCTGGATTTAACAACTGAATCGCCAGCATGTTGATATCCTTATAGCCGCGACAGGCCCCCATCAGTTGGCTTTTGTTTTCGACAAACTTCGGCGGATCCATCACGATTACGTCAAATTTCTCGCCGCGATCGCGATAAGCACGCAACAGCTTAAAGACATCATCGCGAACAAATTCCGCTTTGCTGAGATCGAGTTGATTCAGTTCCACGTTCTGTTTCGCAATATCCAGCGCTTCCTGGGAGGTATCCACACTGACCACCTGACGGCAACCGCCCATCAGCGCGGAGACGGCAAAGCCACCGGTGTAGGAGAAGCAGTTCAGGACGCGTTGATTTTCGACATAACGACGTGTAGCCAGACGGCTATCGCGCTGATCGAGATAATAACCGGTTTTATGACCGCCCCGAATATCCACCAGCAGTTTCATACCGTGTTCTTCGATTGGCAGCAGTGCTGGGGGAAGCTCTCCGGTAACCGGGCCCTGCGTCAGTTCCATCCCTTCTTTTTTACGAACCGCGACATCGCTGCGGTCATAAATCGCACATTCCGGATAGAGCACTTGCAGGGCGCTAATCAGTGCGGCACGTTGATATTCCGCACCAGCGCTAAGTAATTGCAGCACCAGGAAACGACCAAAACGGTCAATGGTGATACCAGGTAAACCGTCAGATTCACCCGCGATCAGACGGTAGCTGTCGAGACCATCTTTTTTTGCCAGCCAGTCGCGCCACTGTTGTGCCTGCTGCAAACGGCGGGTAAAGAAGGCAATATCGACAGACTCCGACTTTTCGAAGGTCCAGACACGGGCGCGGATTTGCGAAGCAGGAGAAAACGCGCCGCGCGCCAACCATTTGCCATGATGGTCAACAATGTCGATGGTTTCGCCGGAATTGGCTTTACCTTCCATGCGGGCAACGGCTCCGGAAAAGACCCACGGATGGCGTCGCAACAAGGATTTTTCGCGCCCTTTAGCCAGCACAAGGCGGGGATATTGAGGAAATGAAGATTCAGTCATACGAGCAACCTCATACAAACAGTGATGCGAGCCGGATGTCTATTCCAGCCTGATACCGTTAAAACAAAATGGCGCGTAGGGTAGCACAGATGTGGGATGCATTCATTAGTACCTGGGGTGAGCGTTTCGGCACAAATTTAAAGCGAACAGGCACAGTTTCTCGGATATACACCGGGTAGAGTGGTATTTCTTACTCTGAATAAGGAAATACAATGAAAAGGTTACCTGTTTTGACGACGGTTGTCCTGGCGACACTCAGTTTTGGCTCGATGGCGGCTTCTCAGGCGTTTAGCCTTGGCAGCACAGATATTCCCGATAATCACGTTTTAACGCAAAAGCAGATTTTCAACGGATTTGGCTGTGAAGGCGCAAATATTTCCCCACAGTTACACTGGCAAAATCCGCCAGAGGGAACAAAAAGCTACGCGATCACCTTATTCGATCCCGATGCGCCTACGGGAAGCGGCTGGTGGCACTGGACGGTTGTGAATATTCCGGCAAAGATTCATGCTCTCCCCTCCGGTGCCAAAATGGAAACGGTGGCGCCGGGGATTGTTCAGGGGCGCAATGATTTTGGTTATGCCGGATTTGGTGGCGCTTGCCCACCGGCAGGAGATAAGCCACACCGCTATCAGTTTACCCTGTGGGCGTTGAACACAGATACCTTGCCCATCGACCACAATGCGAGCGGTGCTCTGGTGGGGTTTATGCTTAACAGTCATGTCATTGCCAAAGCGGAACTGATGGCTACCTACGGAAGATAAACAGAGGACAACACGGTGCAGGACGTTCATTTTCAACATAATGTTCTTACAACAGCAGAGGTGCGTTCCAGCCAACGTCATCGCCTGCATCGTGTTAAGCTTTTCTCTGCTGCAATTTGCCATATCACGCAAGGCAGCAAAGTCATTGTTCAGGAGAATAATCGCCTTGTCGCAAAACCGGGTGAGTTAATCATCATTCCGGCAAACACCTCACTGGAAATCATTAACCAGCCCGGAGAACACGGTTTTCGTTCCGATCTCCTGTTACTTTCGCCAGACATTATTGCCGGATTTAAAAAAAACCATGTTAAGGATTTTCCACCCGCCACGCACACCTCGTTATGCACCCCGATGAACGCCAGTCTGTCATTCATGTGGGCGAGTTTACTGGCTGCTGTGCGTCAGGGATTGCCTGCCGGGTTGCAAATCCATCAGGCAATGGGACTACTGCTGGCGCTTTTGCAGGAAGGGGTCGCCGGACCGTTACTTATTGAGCGAGGCTACACGCTGACGGAACAGGTACGCCAGCTCATTATGTTGGCACCTGCTAAGTTTTGGACAGCACAGGAGATTGCTCAGCGTTTGGCTATCGGAACTTCTACGATGCGCAGACGACTCCAGCAGGAATCGCAGAGCTATCGACAGATCGTCGAAGAGGTGCGGATGTCTTATGCGTTGTCTCAATTGCAGTCGACGACCTTACCGATTGGGGAGATAGCATTACGCAGTGGCTATCTTTCAGGTTCGCGGTTTACCGCCCGGTTTAGCCAGCATTATGGATGCTTGCCGAAACAGGTACGATAATGTTATTCACATTCCAGCAAGAGGTGACACTCATCGTTTTCGATAAGAAGGAGAACCACTATGGCGAGAGTCTGCATTATCGCGTGGGTCCACGGCCGGGTTCAGGGCGTGGGATTTCGCTACACCACTCAGCATGAGGCACGGCGACTGGGCTTAACTGGTTATGCAAAGAATCTGGACGATGGCAGCGTCGAGGTAGTCGCCTGTGGCGAGGATGAACAGGTGGAAACGTTAATGAAGTGGCTAAAAGAAGGCGGCCCGAGTTCTGCCCGTGTTGACAGAGTGTTGAGCGAGCCGCATCGTTCTCGCGAAGAATTTTCCGGCTTTAGTATTCGCTATTAAATACACTTCACCGGTTTTGGCAGGCCAGCAATTTTCGTGGCCTGTTTTGCCGGACCTTTTGGAAACAAACGATACAAATAGCGGCTGTTACCTTTCTCTTCGCCAAACTTATTGGCCATCGCTTTTACCAGCATACGAATCGCAGGAGAGGTATTAAACTCCAGATAGAAGTCGCGCACAAAACGCACCACTTCCCAATGTTCCGGCGAAAGCGTGATCCCCTCGTTTTCGGCAATCACAACTGCCATCGGTTCGCTCCACTGCGTGGTATCCTTCAGATAACCATCGTTATCAGTTGCGATTTCCTTACCTTCAAAAATCAACATAATTGTTCACTGCGTTAGACAACCTGGCGGCAGTTTAGCAAAAAACAAAGCCCCGCATAAGCGAGGCTTTGTGTCACACCTTATAGCCATTAATCGCGGCTGGCGAAGCCCAGAATACTGAGCAGACTGACAAAGATGTTGTACAGCGAAACGTAAAGGCTTACCGTTGCGCGAATGTAGTTAGTCTCACCGCCACGAATGATATTGCTGGTTTCAAACAGGATCGCACCTGAAGAAATCAGGATAAATACTGCGCTGATCGCCAGGTGCAGTGCCGGCAGTTGCAGGAAGATGTTGGCAACCATACCAATCAGCACAACCACAATACCGGCCATTAACATGCCGCCCAGGAAAGACATATCCTTACGGGTCGTTAAAACGTAGGCGGAGCAACAGAAGAACACCAGCGCCGTACCGCCCAGCGCCATTGCGATCACGTCACCCATTCCTGCTGAGAGGTAAGTGTTCAGGATCGGCCCGAGGATATAACCCAGGAAGCCGGTAAAGGCAAAGGCGGAGAGAATACCGCTTGGCTTGTTCGCTGTTTTATAGGTCAGGAACATCAGGCCGTACATCCCCACCAGCGTCAGAATCAGACCCGGTGAAGGTAGCATCAGTACGGTACTGGCTGTTGCCGTGATCGCAGAAAATGCCAGCGTCAGGCTCAGCAGGAAATAGGTATTGCGCAGCACTTTGTTTGTGCTGAGTAGCGATGTACGGTCATGTGATGAACTTACAATACGATCCATGAGTCACTCTCTTATGACAGATGTAATTAATGGTGGAGGATAATGAAAAGCAGGGCAGCCACACAGCAGTTTTACCCATCTTTACTCATTTGATCTGAATCAGGTTTCACGTCTGCTTGTTCTGCATCATCAACGCTGTGTGAATATTCTGCTGCTTAAATGGTCAATCTGCTGTTATTTCAGTCTATTAACAGCATATTGACTGTTTTTCAGGCAAACGAACACATTCGGGCTTTACACGACGCATCGGGATGTTTATAGTGCGCCTCATTCTGGAAGTGTGGCCGAGCGGTTGAAGGCACCGGTCTTGAAAACCGGCGACCCGAAAGGGTTCCAGAGTTCGAATCTCTGCGCTTCCGCCAGATTAAACAAGGGGTTATCGAAAGATAACCCCTTTGTTTTTTGCCTGTTAGCTACGGTAGTGAAAGCCCGACTGGTGATGCCTCGCATCTCCAGCCAGTGATTGTCGACCTCAGAGCTGTTTTTCGTACAGGCGATAGCGCTTATAAGGAACCCCGCCAATCTTTTCAAGGATGGTACGCATCCCGGTATTCGACTCCAGGATCCAGGACATTTCCAGCGCATCAATTTTGTGTTTCGCAAATGGATCGCGTAACGCTTCGATTAATAACAGCGCAATGACCGGCCCAATGCGACTAAACTGATATTCCTGACGAACGCCCATCAAAGGCACCCGTGCCGTACGTATCCCGCTTACTTTCAGACGCCAGAGCAGTTTTGCCCAGCCGAACGGAAATAAACGACCGTTGAGATCGGCGATAGCCTCATTAATGTTGGGCATGCCGACGATAAACGCACACGGGGTGGAATCGACTTCAGCAATGTAAATCATATCGTCCGGAACGAGATACTTAAGCTGATCGCCCATCGTAGCGAATTCATGCTCAGTGAATGGAACAAACCCCCAGTTGTGCTGCCAGCCTGAGTTAAAGATCTCTCGTAATATCAGCATCTCCTCAGTAAAGCGCTTGCGATTGATACGCCGGATAGTCACCTTTTTGCGTACCTGATCCATAAGCCGGCTCAGTGAAGGAGAGAACGTGAGATCCGTACGGCGCATCCAGTAGGCCATTAAATCAATCCCTTTTGTGTATCCTTGCTGCTCAACTCTTGTCCCATAATAGGGCTTGCCGTGTGGCATTAATGCGCAGGGAGGAGTATCAAAACCCTCTATCAGCAGACCGCTTTCCTGATTGATATTCAGGCTAAAGGGGCCACTGATTTTTCGTGCCCCCGATGACTTCAGCCATGCTTCGGCGGTAGTGAACAAGGCGTTAAATACATCGGGATCATCAATAGCGTCGATCAAACCAAAATGGCCCGTATCTTCACCGTGTAACTTACGATGAAGCGTATCTATCTGAGCGGTTATTCTGCCGACGACGACCCCCTCTTTTTTGGCGAGCCATGCTTGCCATTTGATATGTCCGGACCCCGGGTTTTTCTCTGACAGATGCTCTGTGCGCTCAAGGAACAGGGGAGGAATCCAGCAAGGATCATCGGGATAGAGCGAAGAAGGAAAAGCGATAAAGGTTTTCAGGTCATGTTTATTCATGACTTTTTCTACGTGAATCATAAACAGCCTTAAATAAAAATTCAGACATTACAAAAATAATGTCATTTACAGTAATGTAATACAGTAAATATCCGGGGAAACGGATCAAATTACTGAATTGTTCTTGCTATCTTTTACCACTTAATGCTTTTGGCACCATGAAGAAAGTTTAAGTGTTACTTGATTGTAAGAAATTGCTGTGAACAATAAGTTTAATTAGTGGTTTAGTGTTTTTATATTTAGATTGTAGATATTATTGATGTCACGGATATATCTTAATAGTCTTAAATCTATATTTTCTTACAAAAAAAAGATGTACTGTATGATGATTATTTAATTTATATTACCCTCCGGCGTTTGTTCGTTTCTATATCCGGTGGTTTTTAATCAAACATTTCCATGGTGTATATGTCCAATAGAATCTCAACTCATTCTCTTCCTATGCGTTATGCTGACTTTTCAACCCTGGTGGAAGCTTTGGATTACGCCGCTCAGGGAAATGCAGGAATGAATTTTTATGATCGCCGTATTCAACTTGAAGCCGTACTGGAGTACCGTACGCTGAGGTTACGGGCAATAGCTGGAGCAAAACGACTGCTGTCGCTGAATCTCAATAAAGGGGATCGTATCGCGCTTATTGCGGAAACCAGCGCAAGTTTTGTCGAAGCTTTTTTTGCCTGTCAGTACGCGGGATTAGTCGCTGTACCACTGGCGATTCCTATGGGGGTTGGCCAGCGTGATTCTTATTCTGCGAAATTGCAGGGGCTAATAATCAATTGCAAACCAGCAGCAATTATTAGTAGTGATGAATGGCTATCACTTATTAATGGTGTCAATGTTGATGGCGTAGCTCCTCATATTCTCAGCAATACGGATTTTAATTCATTACCGGAAAAAGAAACCGAGCTTTCCCCGCCATCACCGGATGATATTGCTTACCTCCAGTATACTTCTGGCAGTACGCGTTTTCCCAGGGGCGTCATTATTACCCATCGTGAAGTGATGTCTAATTTGCACGTCATTAGCCATGATGGGATCAAGCTACGTGAAAGCGACCGCTGCGTTTCCTGGCTGCCTTTTTATCATGATATGGGACTGGTAGGTTTCCTGCTTACCCCTATGGCGACGCAGCTCTCAGTCGACTATCTCCGCACCCAGGATTTTGCCATGCGGCCGTTGCAATGGCTGAAGCTAATCAGTCAGAACCGATGTACTGTGACCGTCGCTCCGCCTTTTGGTTATGATTTATGTTTACGTCGTGTCAATGAAAAAGAGCTGGCTGGGCTCGACCTTACCTGCTGGCGTGTTGCAGGGGTGGGGGCGGAGCCTATCTCTGCGGAACAACTCAACCTCTTTGGCGAATGCTTCAGGAATGTGGGGTTTGATAGCAAGGCATTTATGCCGTGTTATGGGTTAGCTGAAAATGCGTTGGCAGTGAGTTTTTCTGATGAAGAAAAAGGTTCACAAGTGAACGACGTTGACCGTGATATTCTTGAGTATCAAGGAAAAGCGGTGGCGCCAACTCAACATACCCGCGCGATTTCCACCTTTGTGAATTGCGGTAAAGCGCTGCCTGGCCACCGTATTGAAATTCGTAGCGAAATGGGAATAGCACTTCCTGAAAGGGAGGTTGGGCATATCTGTATCTCAGGTCCCAGTCTTATGAGCGGTTATTTCGGCGATGCGGCTTCGCAAAAAGACATCCAGTCAACGGGATGGCTGGATACCGGGGATCTCGGCTATCTGCTCGATGGCTACCTGTATGTTACGGGGCGTATAAAAGATTTGATCATCATTCGAGGCCGCAATATATGGCCCCAGGATATTGAGTATATTGCCGAACAGGAGAAGGAAATTCACTCTGGCGATGCGATCGCGTTTGTGACCTCACAAGAGCGGATTATTTTGCAGATCCAGTGCCGGGTGAGTTCTGAAGAACGTCGGGCACAAATCATTCATACTCTGACAGCCCGGATACAAAGTGAGTTTGGTGTTTCCGTTAGCATTGAGCTCTTACCTCCGCACAGTATTCCGCGAACATCATCCGGAAAACCGGCACGCGCTGAGGCAAAGAAACGTTACCTGAACCTCTTCGCCGAGACCTTAAATCCACAAGTTTCAGTGACGGGTTATGCACAATGAGTGACGTTGTGGCGGTGACAGGCGGTACGGGATTTATCGGTAAGTATATTGTTGATGACTTGCTGTCCCGGGGGTTTACGGTTCGAGCATTAACCCGTTCTGCCCGCCACGAAACACGCGACAATCTTGTATGGGTCCGTGGTTCACTTGAAGATTACGAGGCCCTAACCAGACTTGTCACAGGCGCGGATTTTATTGTCCATTGCGCGGGACAAGTGCGGGGGCGTGCAGAGGATGTGTTTACCCGGTGTAATGTTGAAGGGAGTTTACGATTGATGCAGGCCGCCAGAGAGAGCGGTCGTTGTCGGCGTTTTTTATTTATCTCTTCACTCGCCGCACGCCATCCAGAACTCTCCTGGTACGCGAATTCTAAGTTCGTTGCTGAACAGAAGCTCACGGCGATGGCTTCGGATATTGAACTGGGAATTTTCCGTCCTACCGCAGTGTATGGAACCGGTGATACAGAATTAAAACCGTTATTTAACGCGATGCTGCGCGGATTCCTTCCGCGGTTTGGTACACCGGAAGCTACGCTGTCTTTTTTACACGTCAGTGATTTAGCGCAGGCTGTGAGTCAATGGCTCCTTGCTGACAAAACCACAGTCTATCCTTATGAATTGTGTGATGGTTATGTCGGGGGGTACAACTGGAAACGTATTCAGGAAATTGTGACGGCTGTTCGTCATGGTCCAGTCAGGTTTATTAATATCCCGTTACCTGTACTTAAATTCATTGCCGATATGACTACGCTAATCAGTCCTCTCACAGGAAAAGAACCTATGTTAACGCGTAGTAAAATTGGTGAGTTAACATATCCTGACTGGTCTGCGAATAATAAATCTCTTTGCGAAAATATTGATTGGTGCCCCCAGGTTAGTCTGGAATATGCATTACAGCATGGGCTATTTTAATTATATCAATGACAGGTATATTACATTTCTATGTTAAATCGTGAAGAAGTAATGGTTTATACCCTTTCCTGTTTACAGGGCATGGTCGAAAAAGGGGTAGAGGTTCATCCAGACAGCGAGCTTGTTAATGATCTGGGTCTCGAATCTATTAAAGTGATGGATTTGTTAATGCTGCTGGAAGACAAATTCGATATTTCTATTCCCATTAATATTTTGCTGGATGTCAGAACGCCGGCGCAGCTCATGGAAGCGTTAATCCCTTATCTGGAGAGTATCAATGAGTCTTTATGATAAATTCTCGCGCATTGCCAATGATCGCGAACAATTTAGCTCAACGGGGATTAACCCATTCGGCACCCGCATCGATGAGGTCTATTCCGCAACGGAAGGTCGAATTGGTCAGCAAAAGATTATTTTGGCAGGTACGAATAACTATCTCGGACTCACCTTTAATGCGCAGGCGATCGCTGATGGTCAGATGGCATTAGCACAGCAAGGAACGGGGACGACAGGATCCCGAATGGCAAACGGCAGTTATGGCTCGCATCTGGCTCTGGAGCAGGAGATTGCCGAATTTTTTGGTCGTCAGTCCGCAATTGTCTTCTCCACGGGGTATACCGCGAATTTAGGCGTAATTAGCGCACTCGCCGATCATAATGCTGTGGTATTACTTGATGCTGACAGTCATGCCAGTATTTACGACGCATGCGCTTTAGGCGGCGCAGAGATTATTCGTTTCCGCCATAACGATGCCAAAGATCTGGAACGTCGTATGATGCGCCTCGGCGAGCGGGCTAAAGAGGCAATCATCATTGTCGAAGGCATTTATAGTATGCTCGGTGATATTGCGCCTCTGGTTGAAATTGTTGATATCAAAAAACGACTGGGCGGATTTTTGATCGTTGATGAAGCGCATTCCTTTGGGGTGATGGGCGCTACGGGACGAGGGCTGGCGGAGGCTGCTGGTGTCGAGGAGGATGTCGACATTATCGTTGGGACATTCAGTAAGAGTCTGGCGTCTATCGGCGGCTTTGCCGTAGGTTCGAAGGCTATGGATGTTTTGCGCTACGCCAGTCGCCCTTATATTTTTACTGCGTCGCCTTCACCTTCCAGCATCGCTTCTGTACGTTCTGCATTAAAAACGATTGCCGCGCAACCGCAACTGCGCCAAAAACTTTGGGATAATGCCGCGCGTCTGTATGAAGGACTTGAAAAACTGGGTTATGAACTGGGTTCACATATCAGCCCGGTCGTTCCGGTTATTATCGGTGATAAAGAAGAGGGGCTACGTATCTGGCGTGAACTGGTCGCGTCAGGGGTTTATGTCAATCTTATTCTCCCGCCAGCCGCACCTGCAGGGATTACACTGTTGCGCTGTAGTGTCAATGCGGCACATACCTTTGAGCAAATTGACGCAATTATTCAGGCATTTGCGCAGATAAAAAGGTAATCATGATGCTGCTGCGGCTATTATTTGAATAGCCGCGGCAAGGTCAAGTTAGGGAATTTCTTCCCGTTAGTGCTGTTGATCAAATCGATAGACCAGAATTAGTGCTACCACCATAAGAAATGCTGGCGTAACCAGCGTCGTCAGCGGAGCACTAAGCGCAAACAATAACCCCAGATTCACAATAACCTGATAACTGACATAGGTCAGTAATCCAACAACAACGCCAACAGCTAAACGGCTTCCTAGTCCAGGAGAGCGGGGGGCGCTAAATGTGAAAGGAATGGCCAGTAAAATCATCGCCAGGGTTAAGAGGGGATGTCCCAGTTTTTGCCACAATGCCAGCTTAAATTCGACACTGGGTTGGTTAGTTTTGTTTAGCCATGCAATATAGTGACGGAGTTGCCTGATCGAAAAGCTGTTGCTCGGCATGGTGAGTTCCAGAAGGCTCATGTCTGTGAAGAGAGAGTGCCAGGGTAAGTTCGCTCTTGTTTCCGTGGTCTCTTTCCCGTTTATCCATTTTTTCTGATTCACTCCATTCAGGATCCACGTCCTGCTATCCGAAATTGTGGCTGTCTGCGCATAGATATAGGTGTCCAGCGAATTGTCAGGCCGGTAGTAAAATAGCTCAATACCGACGGGTTGATTCTGTTCGTTCAGAGACTTTATCGTGACGTATTCATTATCTCGCCGGGCCCAAAGAATATTTCCCGCTATGTCGCTACTTCCCCCCAGCGCTTGCGCGCGGCTTTTAATTTGAACCGCCTGCTGCTGTAGCGGCGAAGCAATCCATTCGTCGGTTGCGCTCAGGGCAAGCGTCAACAGCAGGCCAGCAGACAACGCCACCATGGCAATTTTCATGATAGAGAAACCTGTCGAACGGATGGCGGTTAACTCCATGCTTTTCGACATCTGCCCCAGGCCGACTATTCCCCCCATCAGCGCAATAAATGGGCCGAGGTCGATCAGCGTCCTGGGTAATGTCATCAACACCACCATTACAGCCTGTGTCCAGCGGTATCCTCCCGGACTCACATCATCAAGCTCGTTGATCAGATTGAACGTGGTAAAGAGGGGAAGTAAGAGTCCCGCTGCGGCTGCAAATCCAGTAAAGATATGGCGCAGTAAATAGCTATGAAATATTTTCATCGTCTACTCTTCGGCAGGAGAGCGAGATCGCGGATCACAAAAATCATCATGCCTGCAAACATGAGCAGGGGGAGTAGCCACACCCCCGGAAAGACGGGAAGTGCAGCATTGGCAACCAGCGTGCGGCAAATGTTACCGCCATAAAAAATAACAACGAATAAAAGGGTGAGCGGGAGTAGTGTCGAAAATCGTCCCTGACGTGGTTTGACGCGACTTAGCGGGATTGCCAGCAATGCCATGAAAAAAGCACAGATGCCGCGGCTTTCACGCCACTGTAGTTCAGCGATATCTGCGGGATCCGTAGAGTGAGAAAGCGTGGCTATGGATTTGGCTTTGCGCTTGATCTCGGTATTCTGGTCGAGAGGTTTGAGATGCAGTCGGAGGTTACGATAGATTTGTTCATTATCGTCGTTGCCCTGGTGCGCCAGAACATAGGCCGTTCCTGAATGCAGTAAAACAGAAGGTGTCGTGGGTGATGAGTCGACAACATCAACATCCTGGGCTCTGAATACATTGGTTTTATCACCCGAGGAGGTATAGATCAGCGCGTCGTTGAGATGATGAGCATCGGGAATAATCTGTTGGGCAAGGATCATCCTGCCATTATTATTAATATTAAACTTTTTAGCCTGTAAGTGACGGACATCCAGCTCCGATTGAGACTGTTGCTCTAACTGATAAATTTGCGCATAGGCCCAGGGCCTGCCGAACATAGAAAGGAGCGCGACCAGAATACTTAAGGGAATGGCAAGAAACATCACTGCGGAATAAAGGCGCACAGGGCTGGCACCTGAGGCAGACATTGCCGTTATCTCCGAATCTGTATACATCTGGCCGAGCGTTACGCCGACGGAGACATAAAGACCGACAGGTAGCAACATCTCAAGAGCAATCAGCACTTTATAGAAGACAACATCCAGTACGACCTCAAGAGCTAAAGTCCCGTTGGCGGCTTCAGTCAGATAACGTTGAGCCGAGTAACTCGCGAAAATAAAGATCAGGAAACCAACGATGGTCAACACCAGTCGACGCGTGCTGCTCATGATATAGTGTTCAATTAAATTCATAGCGGACTCGATTGCTCACCAAGTATTTTTCTAACCATCGAAATAACCTGATACACCTCCTTTGGTGTCAGATTGCCATCCTTTGCCCATAACACGCGCCCCTCTTTATCCAGTACCAGGATGGTCGAGCTCATCTCATTGAGTTGCCAGGTTTTTCGTCCTGTCCCGGTGCTGTCGATAATAAATTGCGCCCAGGGATAACGTCGTTTGTTTTTCTCTATCTTCCCCATGACAAAAAAACCGGAACCAAAGATCACATCATCGGTATTGACGATAGTGGTGGGTTGAAAGCGGTCCTTAGGGAAATTTGCATTCTTGACCGCTTTAATCAGCAGTGAATTTTTCTTTTTTGCAGAAGTTCTTCCGGCGATGTACTGAACAATTCGTACTTTTCCTGCCAGTTCACTGCTGTTCCAGTTGCGGTAGCTAAATTCATCCTGGTTGTTCAACAGTAATTCACCGCGATCGGTAATACTGATGGGCTGTACCGGTTGACCGATAACAAAGTTATGCGCGGAGGCCAGCAGTGGTGCGAGCAGGAGTGAAGCAACCAGTAGTGAACGTAGCAGCATCATATGACCTTTATTTAACGGGTTCAGGATAGGTACTCATAAGGCGATAAACCTACAATGGATAATGGGCGAGAAAGCGCTCAATACGCTCGCGTATCGAACTATCCAGCACGCAAGGTTCTTCGTAAGGGACTTTCATTTTCATATCATCGGCCACCATTTCATCGTGTCGGTTACCCATCAGGCCATTAATGGTGGCCAAAAAGCGAGAAATTAACCGGGCATCCTGATTATCAGGATCGAGGGAGCGTAAGGTGTCGTAATAAGAAACCTGTTGGCTAATGATTTTCCGCATGTCATGAAATTCGCTTCCCGTTAGTTTGGGTTTAGCAATAAGTGCCTGCAGCGTACGTATTTGCGACTGACAGTAGGCAATAAAACCGGTTTGCGTTTCTAATGGACTGTGACGCAGAGAATAATGAACGAGCATCCAGATGGGACGACTCAGGTAAATGCGTAACCGTTTTCCGTAAGTCGTAATCAGATGGCGATTTCCGTTACGAAACCCATCCTGAAAATGGCCGAGAAAAACGGTCGTTTTGCTGAACAGGAGGCCTGAATAGTGGTTTTTGCGATAGAGCCGCAAGGCAAAGCGTAAATGCTTATAACGCGCACGAATATATTTGTATTGCATCCGCTCCTGGTCGGATAGCGGCACACCTTTTAGTTGTTTCAGTACTAAATGCAGCAAGGTCTGTCGGTGACAGCCTTCCTCCCAAAACTGCAGGCATAAAGCATAACAACGCTGAATATTTTCCTCTGTACAGTAGAGATCAATACTCTCTGGCAGCACGGCATTTTGATCAATGATGTCATCTTCTTCGACTGCGACAAACAGACGTTGCAGAATGTCAGACGAAAATTTTTCAGGTGTCATGATTGGTTCTCTTTGGCCGGGGTAAACTTCAGCGAATGACGATGGCGATAAGCATATAAAGTAGGGATCAGGGATAACAGCACGTCCAGAGATTGCCCACCGAAATAAGCAAAAGCTGCGCCAATAACGCTATAGAGGTGCGACAGTCCGACCAGCAGAATAATGTAGGCTATCGAGGCAATGGTCTGCGCAGTCAGGAAAGCGCGTTGTTTACCCGCCATAAGCAGCAGCGATTCCTGCGGAAAACCCAACATTGACACGATAATAGCGCCGAGCATGACCTGAATGAGGTCATATGCCTGAAGGTATTTAACACCGAAAACCAGTGAAATGAGCGGTTTACCAACAATCACGACGACAAGAGCTACCGCAATGCCGATACCGCCGGCAAAAAGCGCTGATTTTATCCCCAGGAGCCATGGCTTTTGGCTGCGCGGATCCAGTCGCATGACTTCGGGATAAAAGCTTTTTTCGAGCAATTTAGCAGGGGTGCCTGTTGCATCGAAAAAGGTCATTGCAATTTTGAACAGCCCGGCAGCCGCAGGGCCCAGAACGATACCCACCAAAACGGTACTGCATGAGTTGCGCGCAGCCCAGATAGAGTGGGCGAAATTGGTTGCCCAGACAAAGCCCCATGCACCTTTGATGCGACGCGCTGATTCAAACAAACGCGGTCGCAGCGCATCATGAATGCCTCTGCGGCGAAGTTCCCGCGCGGCGAACCACCAGTACATGGTGCCGCCAACCAGACTTGAGGCATACCAGGTAATCACAAAACCGGCAAATCCAAAGTCGCCAAAATAGGCGATAACGCTGCCCAGTGCGCGCAGGAAGGGTTTCGTTGCCTGCTGGATGGCAATTAAATCAAAGCGGTTCACCGCCCGCAGAATTCCCGTTGGCGTTGACGACGCCATGGATGGGATCAGAGTGCAGTACAGCATTGCCAGCCAGAAGCTGTTTGCATCAAGCCCTAGCGAGTGTGAAAGAAACGGCAGCAACAGCATCCCGACGAGGATCGCTACGGCCCCACTGGCGATATCCAGGCCAAAAGAAAATGAAATCACATCGCGAAATTGTTGCTTATTATTGCTTTCCAGTGCGGGCGTACCGTACTGAACAACCAGTTGCCAGGTTTGAAATTTGGCAAAATCGCTAATGCCTTTGGTATAAGACTGAATGACGACCAACACACCAAACATTGCTGGCGTCATACCTTTCCCCGCGCAGGAGAGGGCAAGCAAACCCAGCAAAGCGCTTACGACATTACTCGAGCCCAGATAGGCACTGTTACGGATGATGGTGCGAAACGCGCCATCGGCAAACCACTTTTTCATGGAAAAAACCAAGCCAGACCAGATGGATAAATACTCAGCAGGGGCAAACCCGCCCAGCACAAATTTTCAGGATTGCAGCCATTGCCGCACCTGAATTCAAAAAAAATTTTGCAATGGGAGCAACCCGGCTCCAGGCAGATTCAATGGCGTTGTCATGCAATGGCGCTCTTACGATGGGAATCTGCCGCTGCGTTGGATGCAGCTTCTAGCGCTTTCTCCAGAACCTCGCGATAGGGGGCTCTGGAGTCGAGATCGAGAATCCTGGCGCCGTTCCAGGTAATCTTCACCATCGTGTCTATCTTGTCTCGCAGTTCGTTGACGTCGTGATCGGGTTTACGGGAATATGCCGTATCCGTGTCAATATCCAGGCGGATGATAAGCTCGGGGCGATACTGCGCCATCTCCTGATAGAGACGCGACTCGCGCTTCGCCATGCGCGATTTCACCCATCCCGTCGCACGCTCTACGCCAATGCCCGGCCCGTCATAGTGAAAGCCAGAAATTTCCGCCTGGGGATAGCGATCGCTAATGACCAGAACACCGCTTTCCGCCAGTCGTCGTACCTTTCTTAAATTGGCCCTGCGACGTAATGAAAAACCATACATAATGATGGCGGCCCACAGGGCTGGCGCCCGGGTACTCATGCTTTGCGTTTTTGAGGATTTAGCAGCCAGGCGTCGTTCAAGCCAGGTTCCAATAAGCGGCAGACGTTTGATTTTATCGCCTGTTTCTCCTGAGACGAGCCCCAGATATCGACGCTCGGTTACCCATTTTTTCTGCAGGTGTTTTACCAGATCGGTTGTCAGCGTTGATTTACCGGTGCCATCGCAGCCGACCACGGCGATGAGTCCAGGGATGTATTCAGATTGTGTTGAATTGAGCGCGCTTGACGTATTCATATCCATGTCGTTCAGTCTCAAAAGGGAATTGTGAACCCGATCCGGGGATCGTTAAGGACAGTCTGAATTGAACGTAATGACTCCTTCAGGATGCTGTCCGCCGCTCCACGACCATCCAGTTCGAGGATCGGCGCTCCGTTAAACGTAAGATGCGGCGTGACGACAATCTTCTCGTGAAGCACGGAAAGTTGATGGTCAGGCTTACGTAAGAATGCGGTTTGTTCATCAATATCCAGCCTGATCAGCAGCAAAGGCAGCCAGGATGCCATCCATTGATACAATTTGATTTCGCGTGCTCTCAGGAAGCGCACCCAATGATTCCCACCGGTGGTTTTTGCTAACTGTGGCCCGTCGAAGCGGAACCCAGGCACTTCTGCCTGGGGATAGCGATCGACGATGCATAATGTTCCCTGACGACTCTGAGCCAACATTTTGCGGAATTTGTACGCTCTCCAGCAGGAAAGGAGAAAAATCACCAGCGCAGTTACGTTACCGGGTGGGGCAGATGGCGTTTGGTGTACGCGTTCCGCTTTTTTGTGCAGATAATGGCTGAAAGCAGTCCCGATTAATGGCAAATGTTCGATCCATTCGCCAATACGACCAGAAGACTGCCCGAGATAAAGCAGTTTTGTCGGCATGCGTAATGCCAGATGATTAACCAGGCTAGTTGCCAGGGTTGATTTACCAGAACCATCGCAGCCGACTATTGCAATCACCCGTACGTATGGGGGATTAATAGTGGGAATTGTATATTGACTCACGAAAAATCCAGTATTAAAGAAATGATTGTATAATGTCTGTTCTGTGCTCAGAATATCTGTTCAGCGAAGTTGTGACAATGGCTAATTGTCGTTTTAGTATTACCAGTTATATCTTTGAAATAAATTAACAAGAAAATATTCATGGTGGATATTTAAAGTGAAGGTGTATTTATGAAATCAATAAAACCTCCGCTGATAGCTGTTATTGGCAGCGATGGTTCAGGGAAGTCAACGGTTTGTGAATATCTAATTACCTGCTTGCAGAAATATGGCCCTGCTGAACAAGTTCATTTAGGAAAGCAGGCCGGAAATGTTGGGCGCGCCGTCGTTAAATTACCGTTAATGGGGAATTCATTAGGTAAAGTAATTGAACGTAACAAGGTGAAAACGGCAAAGAAATTACCGGGGCCCATACCCGCTTTAGTGATCATGTCCTTTGTGCTGCGGCGGTTGTGGCGTTTTCGTCACATGCTGTCATGTCGTCGTCGTGGATTAATTGTATTAGCTGATCGTTACCCTCAGATACAAATTCCCGGCGCGTACGATGGCACCGTTTTTCCAGTTAATGCGCCAGGAAGTCGTTTCGTCTCCTGGATGGCAGAGCTTGAACGTGCAGCATTTCGCTGGATGGCCAGTCATCAGCCTGACCTGGTGATAAAGCTGAATGTGGATCTGGATGTGGCTTGCGCACGTAAGCCCGATCACCGCAGAGAATCATTGGCTAAGAAAATCGTGGTCACACCGCAATTGACATTTGGCGGTGCGCAACTGGTCAATATTGATGCCAATAAGTCTCTTGACGAGGTGCTGATGGATGCGGAAAGAGCGATAGCAGATTTCATGACCTCCCGGGGTTATTATCGCCGTTCTGATGATCAGCCGACGTTACACCAGCCCCTTCAGTAAACTCTTCCTGCGTTTAACGCCCAGTTTTGTAAACCGGGCGTTTTATACCTGTTCAGTCACTTCAAATAAGTTGTAAGGAAAGCCAGTAGAGGGATCCGGAAAGCAGAATCGCGGCGGGCAGGGTGAATATCCAGGCCATCGCAATACTGGTAACGGTTTTTCGCTGTAATCCTCCACCATCCACAATCATTGTTCCTGCAACGGCAGAAGAGAGCACATGGGTAGTGGAGACCGGCATACCAATATAACTGGCAAGCCCGATAGAGAGCGCGGCTGTAATCTGGGCGGACATTCCCTGGGCGTAGGTCATCCCTTTTTTACCGATCTTTTCGCCGATTGTCGTTGCTACCCGACGCCATCCAATCATGGTACCAATACCCAATGCCAGCGCGACCGCCATGATTATCCAGATCGGGGCGTATTCAATCGTGCTCAGCAGATCTGTTTTCAGCCGTTTAAGAAGATGCCGATCGTTGCTGCTCAGGTTTGGCAATTTCGCTACATTATTTGCCGTATCGGAGATGCACAACATGATACGCCGCAACTGACTTCGCTGTGGAATGCTTAGGGTATCGTAACTTTCGGCATTAGCAGGTAAGAGCGTCATGACCCGGTTAAGCGTATCCATGGTGTTCGCTGGGTGGCAATGAAATGTCTTTTGCTGTGCGATATCCACCGCCGGCGTCGCGAGAGGCTGGGCGTTGTCGATCACCTGTTTTAGCTGATCTGGATGCTGCTGGAAGTAAACCGCCAGACTGCTCACTGCGTCACGGGTCCGGGTAATTTCGTAGCCGGTCGCGTTCATGTTAACGACAAAACCGGCGGGTGCGATCCCCACCAGTACCAGCATCACCAGGCCTATTCCTTTCTGACCATCGTTCGCGCCATGCGAAAAGGCAACACCGGCGGCGGAGAAAATGAGCGAAATTCGCGTCCAGAAAGGAGGCTTCTTTTTACCGCCTTTCTTTTTCCGTTCTTCAGGAATACGGTGGATACGCGCACGTTTCCTCGTCCCGCTCCAGTAGCGGCGAAGCAAGAAGATCAGACCGCCCGCAATCACCATCCCCACGACCGGAGAAGCGATGAGCGACGCAAAGATATTCAACACGGCCGGGATGTTTAGCGCCTCAACCAGCGATGTCCCGGTCATTAGCGCGTTAGTTAACCCGATACCAATAATTGCACCAATCAGCGTGTGGGAACTGGAGGCGGGCAGACCAAAATACCAGGTGCCCAGGTTCCAGATAATCGCTGCCAGCAGCATGGAGAAGACCATCGCGAGTCCATGCGATGATCCCATATTGAGTAGTAAATCCGTGGGTAGCATATGCACAATGGCATAGGCCACGCTGAGCCCGCCCAGCAGAACGCCACAAAAATTGAAAACCGCCGCCATAATTACTGCCAGTTGTGGCTGCATTGCGCGGGTATAGATGACGGTCGCAACGGCATTAGCCGTATCGTGAAATCCGTTAATTGCCTCGTAAAACAATACAAAGACAAGTGCAAGTAACAGCATAAACCCGGTATAAAAGTCCAGGCCAGCAAATAAATGTAGCATAGAGAATATTACGCCATTTTTAGGATACGGACGTACGCATTATCAGTGACTTTAGCCGTTCGGGCAAAGCGAAATGTTTTCTTTTGGGAATTAGCATCAGGCTTGTTTTATTGCAGGAGGTAATTATTTTCAAAATCAAAGAGATATTTTAATGTTTTTCTGTGACTATTTACATGCTGTTAAGGTTTTTTGCATTTTGATGAGGGGATAAGTAAAAGGAAGACTCAAATGGGGATGAGGTTATTTTGGGTGAATTTTCAGCAAACAATAAAATAAATATATAAAATATGCTAATCGTATTTGTATTTTGAATTATTCGTGGTTTGAAATTAGTGTCTGGTATGTTTTCTTTGAAAATATAACCGCTTTTTATGTTTTTACGATGTGGCGTAGCGTTACCTACTGACTGAAAAGAGTGGTCCCGATCCGTTTTTAAAAACGGGGTGTCGGTCGCCACTGAGCGTGAATGCCCTGCATGCGGTTTTCTTCCCACTGACTTTGTAAAATCCGCAATCAGTCCTATAGTCCTGTGAGTTTCTTTGTTTACAGGATTTCCTTATGCGTTTTAACGGACTGACTAAAGGTTTTTTCCTTTTCCTGCTCGCCATGGTGACATGGGCGTTTTTCGACGTGCTGTCTCCGTACTTCTCCGCCATTCTCTGGGCCGCGATTCTGACGGTGATTTTCTACCCGGTGAAAAACAAACTGCGAACAGCACTGGGGGAACGCAATGGGTTGGCGTCATTGCTGACACTCGGCATTATCTGTCTGATTGTGTTTATCCCCTTGATGTTAATTCTCTCTTCGCTCGCCGTCGAACTGAATGTGGTGTACGTCAAACTGCAGCATAACGATGCTCAGTTTCCGGAAGTGGTGGCGAGTTTGTTTGCCCATATGCCGGAATGGGCGAGGTCGTTTCTTGCCGATCACGATCTGGATAGCGCCGCAAAAATTCAGCAGAAGTTGTCTGATGTGGCGTTAAAAGGCGGGCAATATCTGGCGGGTAGCGCTTTTCTGATCGGTAAGGGAACCTTTGGATTCGCCATCAGCTTTGGCGTGATGCTCTACTTACTCTTTTTCCTTCTCAAAGATGGCCCGTTTCTGGTGCGTCAGATCCTGGACTCATTACCGCTGTCGAATTTCGTCAAGCAGCATCTGTTTGCCAAGTTTGCCGCCGTTTCCCGGGCGACGGTAAAAGGTACCGTGGTTGTGGCTATCGTGCAGGGCACACTTGGCGGGATTGCGTTTTACATCGTGGGTATTGATGGCAGCATCCTGTGGGGGGCTTTAATGGCGTTTCTGTCTCTCATCCCCGCAGTCGGTTCGGCGATTATCTGGGTACCGGCGGCTATTTACCTCTTCTCGACGCAGCAACTGTGGCAAGGATTTTTCATTGTTGGCTTCTTTGTGGTGGTGGTCGGGTTGGTGGATAACATTCTGCGCCCGATTCTGGTGGGTAAAGATACTAAAATGCCCGATTATCTGATACTTATTACCACTCTGGGAGGGATGGAAATTTATGGGATCAATGGTTTTGTGATCGGTCCGTTGGTTGCCGCGCTGTTCATCGCCTGCTGGAACATCCTTTCCGGGCGCGATCATGAAGGAAATGCGGATGAACTCGATAAAGATTTTATCGAAGATGGCATCTCTGAAGAGTCAAAGACAGAGTAAAGATAAAAAAGCCGGATGAGGATTTATCCGGCTTGCGTTCATGCCTGCCCGGTCGTTTTTCCCCATTGGCTCATGGCGGAAAAATAACTAAAAGGGCAGCTTATGCCGCCCTCAAATTAGGGGTGAGCGATAAAACGCGAGAGACGCTGGCGCAACAGACGATTTTCCTGACGTAACCGCGTATTCTCTTCCAGTAACGTCAACGCCACGGCGATTCCCGGCCAGTCAAGCGCCAGCTCCTCGCGAAGTCGCAAGGCACGCTGCACCACGATGGCGGCATGGTCGTCAAACTGCCAGGTGTCCGTCGACTCGGCATAGGGCTCAATCACGCCCAGGCCGACGATTTCGTTAAGCTCTTCTTCCGTCACACCGGTATGCAGACAAAACTCCGTGACGGTAAAGGTGAGAGTGACGTTAGCCATTATGCTTTCCCCCAATCTTTGCGTGGGTCAAATCCTGACTGTGCATCCGCCAGTTGTTGCCATAGCGCAGCCGTGCGTTCATCAGGTTTTGGCGGCATCATGATCTTGAGCACGACGTACAAATCACCGGTCTGTTTTTTACTGACCAGACCTTTTCCTTTAATACGCAGACGTTGACCGGCCTGGCTACCGGGTGGAACGGTGACCAGAATACTGTCTTTCAGCGTCGGGACTGCAATCTTCGCGCCCAGAGCAGCCTCCCATGGCGCAAGGGGGACGACAATTTCCAGATCCTGATTAACGATGTCAAACAAGGGGTGAGGCGCAATGTGGATAACCAGCCACAAATCGCCGTTCGGTCCGCCGTTTTCTCCCGGAGTGCCCTGGCCTTTTAAGCGAATTCGCTGACCATTGCCCACGCCTGCCGGGATCTTCACGTTCAGGGTTTTCGGGATCTCACGCTCTATCATGCCAAACGCATTATAGACGGGCAGGTTGTAGCTGATGGTCCGACTATGTTCGTTGAGGGTTTCTTCAAGAAAAACTGCAACTTCGATTTCAATGTCATGGCCACGGCTGGCAGGCCGCTGGCGTGACTGGCGAGCGTGCTGACCAAAAATAGAGGAGAAAATATCGTCGAAGTCTTCGGCGTTATAGCTTTGACTCTCACCCTGCCGGAACGAACGGTTAAACTGCGGGTCATTGCGGTGCTGCCAGAGCTGATCGTATTCGGCGCGGCGCTGTTCATCACTCAGCACTTCCCAGGCTTCAGCGATCTCTTTGAAGCGGGCTTCGGCGTCGGGTTCTTTACTGACATCGGGATGGTATTTGCGTGCCAGTCGGCGGTAAGCGGTCTTGATAGTCTTGAGATCGTCCGTCGATTTCACGCCCATGATGGCGTAATAATCCTTTAATTCCATAGCGTTCTCTCGGGTTAATCAATACAGGCTGAAGGGATCCCTGAAAAGGTTTCATCAGTAAGTGTAGGGTAATCCTGTTGCAAGCGGATGCCAACCTTCGAACTCCACATAACTTTACAGCCCAGAGGTTGCGTAAAATGCCTCAGCCGCTAAGATGATTCGCGTTAATCAGTGAGGGTGTAATGGCGAAACGTCAACGGATGGGATGGTGGTTCTTCTGCCTGGCATGTGTCGTGGTGATGGTCTGCACCGCGCAGCGCATGGCGGGTCTGCACGCGTTGCAGATGGAGACCATTGCTGTTACGACGACACAATCGCCCGCGCCTGAGGCCGATGACACATCCCCCATAACGCCGTGCGAGCTTAGCGCGAAATCGTTACTTGCTTCGCCGCCAGTGGTTTTTGAAGGCGCGATTCTGGCGCTCTGTTTACTCCTCACCGTGTTAACCCCGTTCAGGACGGTGCGCTTACCGTTCTTTCCTCAACGCGTCATTTCCCCACCGGGACTTCGGGTCCATCTCCGATTCTGTGTTTTCCGTGAATGACTGAACGGCTGTTTTAAACAGTTCGTTAATCATTTATGGAGAAAAAATATGACTTTTGCACTCAGGCAGGGACTGCTCTGCCTGTTATTACTCTGGCTGCCTGTTTCATGGGCGGTTGAGCGCGGCTGGCTGCGCTCACCGGAAAATGATCATGCCAGCGTCCGATTGCGTGCTGATACGTCAGCGCAGGGTGAAACGCGTCTGCTGATTGATGTCAGACTGGAAAACGGCTGGAAGACCTACTGGCGATCGCCGGGTGAGGGCGGCGTTGCGCCTTCCATCACCTGGCAAGGCGAGATGCCAGAGGTGGAGTGGTTCTGGCCGACACCGGCACGTTTTGACGTCGCGAATATCACCACTCAGGGTTATCACGAGCGAGTCACTTTCCCGCTGAATATTCGCGGTAAGGCGCCTGACAGGGTGGATGGTGTGCTGACGCTATCCACTTGCAGCAATGTCTGTTTGCTGACCGACTACCCGTTTTCGCTCACGCCGACGCAGCAGAATGCGGGCTTTGCCCATGATTATGCGCAGGCGATGGGTCGGATCCCTCTGGCGCACGGTTTGACCCGGATGCTGAACGCAGAAGCACGTGACGGAGAGTTAATCATTGAGGCCCAACGCAGCGAAGGCTGGTCTTCCCCCGCGTTATTCCTCGATAGCGTAGACGATGCGGATTTTGCCAAACCGCTTATCCAGGTGGAGGGCGAGAAACTTCACGCGAGGGTGCCGGTTCACGATAGCTGGGGGGAGGGCGCGCCCAATCTGCGTGGCAAATCGCTCACGCTGGTACTGGTGGATAACGGTGTGGCGCAGGAGAGTCAGCTTATCGTTGGCGACGCGCCGACCTCCGACAACGCCGGATCATCGCTCTGGCAGGTGGTCCTGATGGCGCTGTTGGGGGGATTTATCCTCAACCTGATGCCCTGTGTGCTGCCGGTATTGGGAATGAAGCTGGGATCGATACTGCTCGTTGAAGAGAAAAGCCGACAGCAGGTGCGACGCCAGTTCCTGGCTTCGGTGTGCGGTATCCTGGCCTCTTTTATGGCACTGGCGCTGTTAATGACGGTGTTACGCCTGAGCCATCAGGCACTGGGCTGGGGGATCCAGTTTCAGAACCCGTGGTTTATTGGCGTGATGATGCTGGTGATGCTGGCTTTCAGCGCCAGTCTGTTTGGCCTGTTTGAATTCCGTTTGCCTTCATCAATGACCACCCGGCTGGCAACGTACGGCGGCAACGGGCTGTCGGGGCATTTCTGGCAGGGCGCATTCGCCACGTTACTGGCGACACCCTGTAGCGCACCGTTTCTCGGTACGGCTGTGGCTGTCGCACTGACGGCATCTCTGCCCATACTGTGGGGACTGTTCCTGGCGCTCGGAATTGGGATGAGCCTGCCGTGGTTGCTGGTTGCGCTGCGTCCGGGTCTGGCGCTTCGTTTACCCCGTCCAGGACGCTGGATGAACATAGTGCGACGCCTGCTCGGTCTGATGATGCTGGGATCGGCGCTCTGGCTGGCCTCACTGCTGGTTACGCATCTTGGATTTACCAGGCAGAACGCGCTGAAAGAGACCATCCACTGGCAACCACTCAGTGAACAGGCGATTACTGATGCGCTTGTACAGCACAAACGCGTATTTATCGATGTGACTGCCGACTGGTGTATCACCTGCAAAGTCAATAAATACAACGTATTGAATACCGTTGATGTGCAAGAGGCCTTAAAGCAACCGGATGTTGTCGCGCTGCGCGGAGACTGGACATTACCCTCTGATGACATCACCGCTTTTCTGAAATCACGCGGCCAGGTTGCTGTGCCGTATAACCAAATTTATGGCCCCGGTTTACCTGAGGGGCAGGCGTTGCCAACCTTATTGACCCGTGAGGGTCTGTTAAAAACGCTGGCGAAAGCAAAAGGAGTGACCCCATGAAATCGCTGATCATTTTACTGTTTTCCTTATTCACCGCGTTCAGCTTCGCCAAATCGCCTGCGCCGTTTACGCCAGAGCAGGAAAAACAGCTCGAAACATTGATTCAGGAGGAGTTGTTTAACGATCCGGGCAGCCCACGTCTGGGAGCAAAACAGGCAAAACTGACGCTGGTGAATTTCACCGATTACAACTGTCCTTACTGTAAACAACTGGATCCGCTGCTGGAGAAAATCGTGGCGAAGTACCCGGAGGTGGCGGTAATTATCAAGCCGTTACCGTTCAAGGGCGAAAGTTCCGTTCTGTCTGCCCGCACGGCGCTCACAACCTGGCGTGAGCATCCTCAGCAGTTTCTTGCGCTACATGAAAAGTTAATGCAAAAGAGAGGCTACCACACGGATGTGAGCATCAAACAGGCACAGGAGAAATCAGGAGCCACTCCGGTCACGCTGGATAAAAAAAGTAACGAAACGCTGAGTATGAATCTACAACTGGCACGATTAGTGGGTGTTCAGGGGACACCGGCGACGATTATTGGCGATGAGCTGATTCCGGGCGCGGTCTCCTGGGACGTTCTTGAAGAAGTGGTGAAAGAAAAACTGGCGGCTGCTGATGGTCAATAAATTGCGGCGATGGTTGCGTGAGGGGCTAATTCTGCTGGTGATACTGGCAGGCGGGATGCTGCTGATGGATGTCTGGCGCGCGCCGCAGGCACCACCTTCTTTTGACAGCACGCCACTGCAGACACTGGATGGCGAAAGCGTAACGCTGGCGTCACTGAGTGAGAAAGAGCCACTGCTAATCTATTTCTGGGCCACCTGGTGTGGTGTGTGTCGCTATACCACACCGGATATTGCCCGGTTACAGACCGAGGGAAAGAACGTGCTGACGATTGCGCTGCGGTCAGGGGATGAGCAGACCCTTTCGCACTGGTTAACACGCAAAAGGCTCAGCTTTCCGGTGGTGAATGATGCCGATGGATCACTTTCGCGTCGTTGGGATATCAGCGTCACACCGACGCTGGTGATCGTCTCAAAGGGGCGGGTGGTTTCCACAACCAGCGGCTGGACCAGCTACTGGGGCATGATAATGCGTCTGTGGTGGGCGAGCGTGAACTGATCAAGATGCCGGGGAAACCCGGCATTAGCCATTAACGCTGCATGATATCCCTCATTTTGCGGTCCCGTTCCCGGAAAAGTGTCATATATCTGTCACACTTATGGATGATGAATAACAACACGAGGTCGAAGGGATGAAAAAATCGTTAATTGCCGCCGCAGTGGCCGGGGTTGTGATGCTGTCTTCTGGTGCTCAGGCTCAGACGGTGCCGGAAGGCTACCAGCTTCAGCAAGTATTGATGATGAGTCGACACAATTTACGCGCCCCGCTGGCGAATAACGGGAGCGTCCTGGAACAGTCCACGCCAAATAAATGGCCTGAATGGGATGTGCCCGGCGGACAACTCACCACCAAAGGTGGCGTACTGGAAGTGTATATGGGCCATTACATGCGCGAATGGCTGGCAGAGCAGGGGATGGTGAAATCCGGTGAGTGTCCGGCCTCTGAAACAGTTTATGCCTATGCCAACAGTCTGCAACGGACGGTCGCCACTGCACAATTCTTTATCACCGGGGCGTTCCCTGGCTGTGATGTCCCGGTCCATCATCAGGAAAAAATGGGTACCATGGACCCGACGTTTAACCCGGTCATCACCGATGACTCGGCAGCCTTCCGTGAGCAAGCGGTGCAGGCCATGGAAAAAGAGCGCAGTCAGATGCAGCTTGATGACAGCTACAAGCTGCTGGAGCAGATGACCAACTACAAAGATTCTCCCGCCTGTAAACAAAAACAGCAGTGTTCTTTGACTGAAGCCAAAGATACCTTCAGCGCCAACTATGAGAAGGAGCCGAGTGTTTCTGGGCCGCTGAAAATCGGTAACTCGCTGGTGGACGCTTTCACGCTGCAGTATTACGAAGGATTTCAGATGGATCAGGTCGCCTGGGGCGAAATTAAATCCGATCAGCAATGGAAGGTGTTATCAAAACTGAAAAATGGCTATCAGGACAGCTTGTTTACGTCACCGGAAGTCGCGCGTAACGTGGCTAAACCGCTGGTGAAATATATCGATAAAGCGCTGGTCACCGGGCAGGCAAAAGCGCCGAAAATCACTCTACTGGTAGGGCATGACTCCAATATTGCTTCATTGCTGACTGCGCTGGATTTCAAACCGTATCAGTTACATGACCAGTATGAGCGTACACCGATTGGCGGGAAAATCGTTTTCCAGCGCTGGCATGACAGCAAAGCCAATCGCGATCTGATGAAGATCGAGTATGTCTATCAAAGCTCGCAGCAGTTGCGTAATGCGGATGTCCTGACGCTGAAAGCGCCTGCGCAACGTGTGACGCTGGAGCTGAAAGGTTGTCCCGTTGACGCCAACGGATTCTGTCCGATTGACAAGTTTGACACGCTGCTGAATGAAGCCGCGAAGTAAGTGAAGAATTCCCCCGCAACTGCGGGGGAATACAGGGACTAGACGTTTTTACGCTCGATGGTTTGCTCGCCCCAGAAGAGCGAATCCTTATCCGTTTTGTCAAAGGCTTTGATCAGTACTTCGTCACTGCCTTCTTCCCAAATTTTTTCTGCCAGTTTCTCGTCATATCCGGCAACTTCAAATATGGCTTCGGCTATTTCTGGCGACGTATTGCGCAGACTTGCCCACTCACCGACGTGATGAGCCTTCGCTTCTTGAGTTGGCATGCTTGTCCTCCTGTTGAAGATTAGCCGTTGAGCTTCACTGCCAGACCGGCAACGTATTCGCCCTGATAACGTGCAATTGAGAGTTCTTCCTGGCTTGGCTGGCGAGAACCATCACCGCCAGCAATGGTCGTTGCACCGTATGGCGTACCGCCGCGAACCTGTGAAACATCAAACAGCTCCTGCGCAGCATAGCCGATAGGGACAATTACCATCCCATGATGGGCAAGTGTAGTCCATGTGGAAGTAATGGTCTGCTCCTGGCCGCCGCCGGTGCCAGTAGAACTGAAAACGCTGGCGAGTTTGCCGTACAGTGCGCCGGATGCCCAAAGTCCTCCTGTCTGATCCAGGAAGGTACGCATCTGACCAGACATGTTGCCAAAGCGCGTTGGTGTGCCAAAAATAATGGCATCGTAGTCAGCCAGTTCTTGCGGAGTGGCGACCGGTGCATTTTGGGTTTTTCCGCCAGCTTTGGCGAAAATGTCAGGCTGCATCGTTTCCGGTACACGTTTAATGATGACTTCTGCGCCATCCACTTTTTTTGCTCCTTCTGCGACCGCATGCGCCATCGTTTCGATGTGTCCGTACATGGAATAATAAAGCACCAGAACTTTTGCCATTGTCCTACTCCTCGGTTTATCGCAAAGCAGCTAAATGCTGCACTACGTTAAAGATAAGTCCTGTCGACGAGAGTGCAAGCCTCAGAAACATTTCTTTGATTTATAATAAATTTAATCATGAAATTAAGAATAACAGGGCCGTGGCATTAACCGGTACGAAGCGAAACGACCCGGCCGGTTCATTTGCATTCGCTCAACATGCTGTTGTCCAGGTCTTCAATATGTGTTTTGCGTACTCTTCTGAGCAGGTTCGGCAGTGAACATCGATAGTAAGCCAGATATCCTGTGTGGCATTAAAGACGGATATCGGCCCCGTTGCCATATGGTTATCAATAATCAGATCGCCCGTCGCTATCTTGTCTCCTGACATCAGCTTTGCAATCACAAATTCTCCACGTTCATTCAGACAGCATAAGCATCCAGTCTGGTGGTTAACGTGGAGAATAACATTGCACAATCCTTTCATTTTATTGAAGGCTCAATGCTGCGGCCGAAGTGTAGGAAACAGGATCACGTCGCGAATGGTAGAGGCGTCGGTAAAGAGCATCACCATCCGATCAATACCAATCCCCAATCCTGCCGTAGGTGGTAATCCGTACTCCAGTGCGGTGACATAATCACTGTCGTAATACATGGCTTCATCATCACCGGCATCTCGTGAAGCCACCTGGGCCATAAAACGTTCAGCCTGATCTTCGGCATCATTGAGTTCGGAAAAACCATTTCCTATTTCACGTCCGCCAATGAAAAATTCAAAGCGATCGGTGAATTCTGGATCGCTGTCGCTGCGACGGGCAAGCGGGGAGACTTCGGCAGGATAGTCGGTAATAAATGTCGGCTGAACCAGGTGTTTTTCGGCGACGAGATCAAACAGTTCTGTAATGATTCGTCCCTGTCCCCAGCCTGGCTCAACTACAATTCCCTGTTGCTCAGCAATTCGCTTTGTCTGGGTCGCTGACTTCAACTCGTCATGAGTGATATGGGGGGCGTACTTCACGATAGCGTCTCGCATGGTTAGCCGCGCGAAGGGTTGTCCAAAATCAAACGTATGGTCGCCGTAACTCACCAGGGTATTTCCTGTCACTTCCTGCGCAATATGGCGAAACAAATCCTCAGTGAGATCGATAAGATCGTGATAGTCCGCATAAGCCATATACAGCTCCATCATCGTAAATTCAGGATTATGGCGAACGGAGATCCCTTCGTTACGGAAGTTACGGTTGATTTCAAAAACGCGTTCAAACCCGCCAACAACCAGTCGCTTGAGGTACAGTTCGGGTGAGATACGTAAATACATATCCTGGTTCAACGCATTATGATGAGTTGTGAAAGGGCGCGCGGAGGCGCCCCCCGGAATCAATTGCATCATAGGCGTCTCAACTTCCATGAAATCTCTGGCGTGCATAAAATTTCTGATCGTTGAGAGGATTTTTGACCGAATCTCAAAGGTGCGTCGCGACGTTTCATTGGCGATGAGGTCCAGATAACGCTGGCGATAACGACGCTCCTTATCACTTAAACCGTGAAATTTATCTGGTAGGGGCCGCACTGCTTTGGTGAGCAAACGTAATGCACTGCATTTGATTGTCAGTTCACCCGTCTGGGTTTTAAACAGTACGCCGGTTGCGCCTAAGATATCCCCCTGGTCGAACATCTTAAGATCGTGCTCGTACTGCTCGTCGCCAACTCCTTGTGTAGTGACATAGAGTTGGATCCTGCCTCCCATATCTTGCAGTGTTATAAAGGTCGTTTTTCCCATCACCCGTCGTGTCATCATTCTGCCCGCCACGCTGACAGTAACAGGGGATGCACTCAGTTTTTCCGCGCTGAGCCCATCATACTGCTGATGCAGGTAATCCGATGTGAAATCCCGACGGAAGTCGTTGGGGAAGGCGTTACCGCACTGGCGTAACTGACGAAGTTTCTGCTTGCGAAGACTGTATTCATCATTAAGCAATTGCTCGTTATCTGACGTTTCCCGACTCATCCGTGATCCTCCCAACAGTGTTTAGTTGAAGAGCACTTTACAGCGAGGCGAGAGTGCCATGCAAGAAAAATGATCTCCATAGAGATCATTTTGTGGTGTTAATCGAGTAAATCTGTTCAGGTTCTGTTTTTACGCGAGGATTCAATGGCTGAAATCCATTTCTGTGCCTGACCATAAAACTGCTCGCGTTCACCTGGCGTTAGCTCAGCAATTTTTCCTTCTAACATGCTGCGCTGACCCACTTCCTGCAATATTCCTTTAACCCCTTCTTTATGGATTAGCTTAAGCAACGACTCTTGTTCGCTTTGATCTAACGAGCTGAAAATCAGAGACCATGTGAACTGGAGCGGATCGCTGGTGACAGGAGACTGCGTCTGATAACTCGCCACATTTTGTTCCAGTGACAGTGGGATCGGCTGTGTTGGGCGATCTCCCCAGGCCAGCCATTCCACAGAAACACCCTCCAGTTCAGCAATTTTTGCGGCAATGCTCAGTGAAGGTTCTGTGCCTCTGTTGAGGTAATTATTAAGTGTGGAATAGGAAAGACGCCACGATTTTGCTGCCGCGCGGGTGCTGCGGTTGCCAATCAACAACCGCAGCCGATCGGCAAGCGACTCATACTGATCATCTGGATTGTCGGTTCGGTTTTCGCTGTTCATTCTGCTTATCTATTCCCATAAAGAAATGCAATTGACTCATATAGAGATCAAAAAATGAGTGTTAACTCACATTTTTCTACTTTTGTGCTTTTTATGATCTCAAAATGGATCAATTCTATTGCCTGCGTAAGGACATTGAATTTACCCCATGGGGTTAACCCAAGAGGTAAGAGAAGGGTAATCGAAATATGGGCATAAATGAAGAGCGTGCCGACTGGCACAGGGTTGATATTGTGGCTGCCTTGCATAAACGGGGAATGTCAATTCGTGAACTTTCCGTACGCTCGGGCCTTAAACCGGACACGTTAAAAAATGCGCTTTCTCGTACATATCCCCGGGCTGAACGCATCATTGCTGAGGCATTGGGTATTCCGCCGGAAATAATCTGGCCCAGCCGCTATTTAATGTCAACTGACACCAGAGAAAAAGGCGATTCTGAAAAACAGTAATTTATGGAAAGACGTCATTTTTCTCTTTAAATCAGGAGGGGACGCTCATGCATTAACAGCAATCTCATATTTTCTAACTATCCACGATCGTTATATCTAAATAACAAAGAGATGTCAGTATGAGTAATCCTGGAAATAAAATGGGAGTCGTACACCTGACCATATTAACTGCGGTTAATATGCTAGGGTCCGGCATTATTATGCTCCCGACAAAACTTGCTGAAGTAGGAACCCTGTCAATTTTATCCTGGTTGGTCACCGCCTTAGGATCACTGGCGTTGGCGTGGGCTTTTTCAAAGTGCGGGCTTTTCAGTACGAAATCAGGTGGTATGGGCGGATACGCTGAATACGCCTTCGGGAAATCAGGCAATTTTATTGCAAACTATACGTATGCAATAAGTTTGCTCATCGCCAATATTGCGATTGCTATTTCTGCTGTCGGTTATGGTTCCGTGTTATTTCATGCGAACTTATCACCGGTCGGCGTCTGTCTGGCAACCATTGTGGTGTTGTGGATTACGACTATTTGTAATTTCGGCGGAGCAAGAATTACAGGGCAAATTGGATCGGTGACCGTATGGGGGGTAATAATTCCTGTTGTCGGTTTGTGCGTAATTGGCTGGTTTTGGTTTAGTCCGTCGCTTTATATCAGTGCATGGAATCCTAACCACCTGGATTTCTTCTCGGCTATTTCGACCTCTATTTCTATGACGCTATGGGCGTTTTTGGGGCTGGAATCAGCATGCGCGAATATGGATGCGGTTGAGAATCCGCAGAAAAATGTACCCATAGCGGTATTCGGTGGCACGTTGGTCTGCGCCCTGATCTACATTTTGTCTACCAATGTTATTTCCGGAATTGTTCCAAACACCGATCTTTTGCATTCGACAGCACCTTTCGGGCTGGCCTATGCAACCCTCTTTACACCGACTGTTGGCAATGTTGTGATGTTTTTGATGGCATTGGCCTGTATCGGTTCATTATTAGGATGGCAATTTACCGTCGCTCAGGTATTTAAATCCTCCGCAGATATCGGTTACTTTCCGCGAATTTTCTCTCAGGTCAGTAAAAAAGATGCGCCGATCATCGGTATGATTATTTTAGGTGTTATTCAGACGATGCTGGCGTTAATGACTATCAGCCCTTCGTTGAACAAGCAATTTAATAATCTGGTTAATTTAGCCGTAGTGACGAATTTAGTCCCTTATGTCCTCTCAATGGCGGCATTAATTCCGATGCAGCGCATAGCAGGAATTACGGGGAGTCAACAGAAATCAAATGCGTTCATCGCTTTAATTGGCACGATTTACAGCTTTTATGCTCTTTATGCATCGGGGGAAGAAGCAATGATGCTCGGTGCGTTGGTCACCTTCTCCGGTTGGACATTCTGGGGAATGTTCATTCAGAAGAAAGATAATGCCGTAGCGGATCTTTATCAGGGATAAGATATGAAAACAATCGTAATAATGAACCACCTTGGCGTGCTTTTTAAAGAAGCACCCGTACATGAATTACAACAATTACTGGAAGCAGAAAACTTCCGGGTCGTTTTCCCGCAAAGTAGCGAAGATCTTCTGGCGCTCATTGAAAATAATGCCAAAATCTGTGGCATCATCTTTGACTGGGAAACGTGGCATGTCTCACTTCCGGATGAAATCGTGAAGCTAAATGAACAACTGCCTCTGTATGCCTTCGCCAGTCAGTTGTCGATTCCCGATATACGCATGCACGATTTGAACCTGAATATAACCTTCTTTGAATATGAGCTGGATGGCGCAAGGGAAATCGCAGACCGAATTAAACGGGGAACCGCTGCCTATTTTGATGCTATTTTACCGCCATTTACGAAAGCGTTATTTCGTTATGTCGAAGAAGGAAAGTATACATTCTGTACCCCAGGGCATATGGGGGGAACGGCATTTCAGAAGAGTCCGGTAGGCAGTCTGTTTTACGATTTTTTTGGCGCAAACACCATGAAGTCGGATATCTCTGTTTCAGTGGCAGAGTTAGGATCGCTACTGGACCATTCTGGTCCTCATCGTGAAGCCGAAGAGTATATTGCGAAAGCGTTTAACGCCGAGCGTAGCTTTATGGTGACAAACGGGACGTCAACGGCCAATAAAATCGTCGGAATGTACTCTGCTCCGGCTGGCAGCACTGTTCTGATTGACCGCAATTGTCACAAATCGCTCACGCATCTGATGATTATGAGCGACATCACGCCGATCTATTTACGTCCTACGCGAAATGCGTGGGGGATATTGGGTGGGATACCGCGGAGTGAGTTTAGTAAAGAAACCATTGCGAGTCGGGTGAAACAGACGCCAAATGCGAGCTGGCCTGTGCACGCGGTGATAACGAACTCAACGTATGATGGTCTGCTTTATAACACCGATTATATAAAACAGACGCTGGACGTGAAATCGATCCATTTTGACTCCGCCTGGGTGCCTTACACCAATTTCAGCCCTATTTATGAAGGCCTGAGTGGTATGAGTGGCGAACGTGTTGAGGGGAAAACGATTTATGAAACGCAATCCACGCATAAGCTTTTGGCGGCGTTTTCACAGGCATCAATGATCCATATTAAGGGTGATTTTGAAGAGGAAACCTTCAATGAAACCTTTATGATGCACACCTCTACGTCTCCGCACTATGGCATTGTTGCCTCGATTGAAATGTCTGCGGCAATGATGAAAGGGAATGCCGGGAAAAGGCTGGTCGAAAATTCTATTCGTCGTGCCGTTCAATTCCGTCATGAAATTAAAGCCATCAGAAAAGAAGTCAATGGATGGTTTTTCGATGTCTGGCAGCCTGACTGCGATGCCCTTGACGCCCGTTGCTGGGCTCTGTCACCAGGAGAAGAGTGGCATGGATTTAAGGACATTGATGAACGCCATATGTTCCTTGATCCTATCAAGGTCACGTTGCTGATGCCTGGAATGAACCAATCCGGAAAAATGGAAAAGCAGGGGATACCAGCAGCGCTTGTTGCAAAGTATCTTGATCAGCACGGTATTATTGTCGAAAAAACCGGACCGTATAACCTTCTTTTCCTTTTCAGCATTGGCATTAACAAGACAAAAGCATTAGGTTTACTCAGAGCGTTGAATGACTTTAAGCGCGATTATGATCGTAACGCTACCGTAAAAGAGATGCTGCCCGCCGTTTATGAACAACAGCCAGAATTTTATGCCGATATGTGTATTCAGGAACTGGCCAACGGGATCCATTCTTTAATTTGCCATCACAATTTACCCGAGTTGATGTTCCATGCGTTTGAAACATTGCCGACGATGGCGATGAACCCACATCGGGCATTCCAGAAAGAATTGCATGGCGAAGTTGAGGAGATTTATGTCGACGACATGATCGGACGAGTGAGTGCCAATATGATTCTGCCGTATCCACCGGGGGTTCCTTTGGTGATGCCTGGGGAAATGTTAACGGAAGAGAACCGTGCAACGCTCCAGTTTATTCAGATGCTATGTGAAATTGGTAAGTGGTATCCGGGATTTGAAACGGATATCCACGGGGCATATCGCCAATCTGACGGGCGCTATAAGGTTAAAGTCATTGCCAATAAACGCTAGCCATCCCTGAGAACTACGCTCCGCAACGCGGATTTTCGCGATGGCGGAGCGTTCTGAATTATCATGATACATTTTCCCCGATCGTCCTTTCTTCTGCCATAAGAATTAATTATGGGCTTTGTTAGTGAGCATATTGCGTGTTAGCGGCGAAGATATTGCAGGATATTACGAACTGCTGCCCGATCGTGCTGTGTTCACTATGCTTAGAGTTACGTAGCAATCATTATGGTGTGTATCACTTGCTGCGAGGGGATCCTCCCCGACACCTATGCAATATGATGTCTAATCAATGACGGAGGTCAGTAATGGCAAACCATCGAGGCGGTTCCGGCAATTTTGCTGAAGACCGTGAGAGAGCATCAGAAGCAGGTCGTAAAGGTGGCCAGCACAGCGGGGGTAACTTCAAGAATGACCCGCAGCGTGCATCTGAAGCCGGTAAGAAAGGGGGCAAAAGTAGTCACGGTAATCGTAACAGCTAGCCCTGCCATACCTGAAAGTCATCACCTGTAGTACTCAATTCAGTGTGATGACGCCACCGCCGCCGGATAATCCGGCGGTTTTTTTGCATCTTATGTTGAACTGTAATGAAACGCCCCGCAGACTAAGCGCCACTGCCAGATTCACAGAACAAGGAAACAGGCATGGCCCAACGTGCTGAGAAAAAAACAGGTAAACGTTCGCAGGCTGTCAGCGCAAAACGCCAGGCTATTCTTACGGCGGCATTGAATACGTTTTCGCAATACGGTTTTCACGGTACGCGCATTGAGCAAATCGCCGAGCAGGCTGGTGTCTCTAAAACCAATCTCCTGTATTACTATCCGTCCAAAGAAGCACTGTATGTGGCGGTGTTGCAACAGATACTTGATATCTGGCTGGCACCGTTGAAAGCGTTTCGTGAAGATTTTGCGCCGCTCGCCGCGATTAAAGAATATATCCGGCTTAAACTGGAAGTATCCCGCGACTATCCGCAAGCCTCACGGCTGTTTTGTATGGAAATGCTGGCGGGGGCGCCGCTGTTGATGGACGAACTGACCGGTGATTTAAAAGCGCTGATTGATGACAAGTCCGCACTGATTGCCGGGTGGGTAAAGAGTGGAAAACTGGCACCGATTGACCCGCACCATCTGATTTTCATGATTTGGGCTTCAACACAGCATTACGCCGATTTTGCGCCTCAGGTCGAGGCGGTAACAGGGGCAACGCTACGTGATGAAGCCTTTTTTAATCAGACGGTTGAGAACGTTCAGCGCATGATTATTGAAGGAATTCGTGTCCGTTAATTCGCGGGTGGCAGTGGGCAGCTCAGATCGCCTTCTTCGCATTGCAGCAACGAAGCGATAAATGCTTCCCGTTCAGCCGTTTTATCCGTAAGGCATTGACTGGAAATCATCGCCTGGGCGCTACCGCCTTCAGTGCCGGAACTGATAAGCGCACAGTCCGCATCGCGTACGGCTATCCAGGCAGTTTGCGCCTTTTTCAGCAGTTCTTGCTGCGCTGGTGTAGCGCGTTTCAGCGCATTCTGAAACGTCTTATTCAATGCCTTATCCGCCGTCTGATATTGCGCGGCGGCACAGGTATTCATTTCTGCTTGCGTGCTGGCATTAGCACAATCATCGGCCAGTGCCTGGCCGCCAGCCAGCAACGCCACGCAGGTAAGTAAAATTCGGTTCATGACTCCCTCTGGATCCACAAAAAAAGGCCCCGTTACCGGAGCCTTAATTAACCATAGCTTTAGCCAATTGTCATCAGGCTGGCGTTACCCCCGGCGGCGGCTGTGTTCACGCTTAGCGAGCGCTCAACGTACAGACGTTCCAACAAGATATTACTTTCCCCTCGGGCGAATCCCTGCACTGAGATGATGGCACCTTCACGGGCGGCAACCGCTTCACACAAGGCGCGAAGCTGATCCGAATCACCGTGGAAAATAACGGCATCAAACGGCTGAGATACCAGGTTATCGGCTTTGGTAAACCCGATTCGGTCGCAAACGGCTTTCGGCAAACGTTTTGCCAGTTCCCGATGGAAGGCATCATCCGGCCACAAAATCAGACTACCGACCGATGCGACTGCTGCAAGTTGCACCAATGCATCCTGTTCATCATCAGCAATACAGAGCACGCGCTCACGCGGTAACAGTGTCCAGGTATTTCGTTCTCCTGTCGGTCCAGGCAAAAGTCGCTGCGTCCCGGCCTGCGCCTGCTCGCCAAATTGCTGACAGATCTGGCGCAGAGCAGGGCGATCGGCGGCCCATTCACGTAGCGCTTCTAATGGTTGAGTCAGAGCGGCTTTAAGCTGTGCATCAACCGGATATTCTGCATCCTGGCGCGCCAGGGTGATCGATAGCGCATTTTCCGGACGGTTTGCCAGCAAACGGTAGAGATAGAGTGGCCCACCAGCCTTAGGACCCGTGCCAGACAAACCTTCGCCGCCAAACGGCTGAACGCCAACGACAGCCCCGACCATGTTACGGTTCACGTACAGGTTCCCCACGTGCGCAGAACCGGTGACCTGGGCGATGGTTTCATCGATACGGGTATGAACGCCGAGCGTCAGACCATATCCGGAGGCGTTAATTTGCGCGATCAGCGCGTCCAGATTATTGCGGTTGTAACGCACAACGTGCAGAACCGGGCCAAACACTTCTTTTTGCAGTTCGTCAAAACTCTCCAGTTCGATCAGGGTTGGGGCGACGAAGGTGCCGGTTTGCCATTCGCGGACATCATCACTGTTTTCACGTACCGCCTGGAACACCGGACGGCCTTTCGCGCGCATAGCCTGAATGTGACGTTCGATATTCGTCTGGGCTTCGTCATCAATAACCGGACCGATATCGGTGGTCAGGCGTCCCGGATTACCCATCCGGCATTCCGCCATCGCGCCGCGCAGCATTTTCAGCGTGTGGTCGGCAATATCATCCTGCAAACAGAGGACGCGTAGCGCGGAACAGCGCTGTCCGGCGCTGTCAAACGCGGAGGCCAGTACATCCACCACGACCTGCTCGGTGAGCGCCGACGAGTCCACAATCATCGCGTTCATACCTCCCGTTTCGGCGATCAGGGGAATCGGACGCCCCTGCGCATCCAGACGGGTGGCGATGTTGCGCTGTAGCAGTGTCGCTACCTCGGTCGAACCGGTAAACATCACGCCACGCACACGGCCGTCAGTGGTCAGAGTGGCGCCGACCGTTTCGCCACGCCCCGGCAGCAGTTGCACAACGCCCGGCGGTACACCGGCCTCCAGCAGAATCGCAACCCCTTGTGCAGCGATGAGCGGCGTTTGTTCTGCGGGTTTGGCGAGTACGCTGTTGCCTGCCGCCAGCGCAGCGGCAATCTGTCCGGTAAAGATGGCGAGCGGGAAGTTCCACGGACTAATACACACCACCGGACCAAGCGGACGGTGAGTTTCATTATCGAAATCATCACGAACCTGACCCGCGTAATAGTGGAGGAAATCGACAGCTTCGCGCACTTCCGCAATGGCATTGCTGAACGTTTTCCCGGCTTCACGTACCAGAATGCCGATCAGTTGTTGCATCTGGCCTTCCATCAACACCGCTGCGCGATGCAGGATCGCCGCACGTTCTTCCGGCGGCGTCGCAAACCAGATAGGCGCGTTATTCACTGCGCTTTGCAGCGCCTGTTCGACTTCGCTTTCACTGGCTTCACGCACATAACCAACGATGTCTTTCGGCTCGGCCGGGTTAATCACTGCACTCATTTCACCCTCGGAAACCGGCGTTTCGAGCATCGGCAACGCGCGCCATTTTTGCAGCGCGCTATTGAGCAGGGCGGAGGAGAGCGAGGCCAGACGGTGTTCATTGGAGAGATCCAGACCGGCTGAGTTATCGCGGCCTTTACCGTAGAGATCGCGCGGCAGGGCTATTTTGGGATGTGGCAGGCCGGTCTGACCTTCCTGCTGAGCCAGTTTCTCAACGGCTTCAACGGGATCGGCCACCAGTTCATCCAGCGGTAGCGTGGTATCCGCGATACGGTTAACAAAGGAGGTATTCGCGCCGTTTTCCAGCAAACGACGCACCAGATAGGCCAGTAGCGTTTCATGCGTACCAACCGGCGCGTAGATGCGGCACGGACGATTCAGTTTTCCATCCGCCACTTTACCGGTGACCTGCTCATACAGCGGTTCGCCCATCCCGTGCAGACACTGGAATTCATACTGGCCCGGATAGTAGTTCTGCCCGGCTAACTGATAAATAGCCGCCAGCGTATGGGCGTTATGGGTGGCAAACTGCGGGTAGATCAGATTCGGCACCGCGAGCAGCTTCTTCGCGCAGGCGAGATAGGAGACATCCGTGTAGACCTTGCGGGTATAAACCGGATAGCCTTCAAGGCCGTCCATCTGGGCGCGTTTGATCTCGCTGTCCCAGTAGGCGCCTTTCACCAGGCGGATCATCAGACGACGACGGCTGCGGGTGGCGAGATCTATCAGGTAATCAATGACAAACGGGCAGCGTTTCTGGTAGGCCTGGATCACGAAACCAATACCGTTCCAGCCTGCCAGCTCAGGTTCAAAGCACAGTTTTTCCAGCAGGTCGAGGGAGATCTCCAGACGATCGGCCTCTTCGGCATCGATATTGATCCCGATGTCATACTGACGTGCTAACAGCGTCAAAGATTTCAGCCGTGGGTACAGTTCTTCCATCACCCGATCGTACTGGGCACGGCTGTAGCGCGGATGCAGGGCGGAAAGCTTAATGGAAATGCCAGGCCCCTCATAGATCCCGCGTCCGTTCGAGGCTTTGCCAATCGCATGAATCGCCTGTTGATAGGAAACCATATAAGCTTGCGCATCAGCGGCGGTCAGCGCAGCTTCACCCAGCATATCGTAAGAGTAGCGGAACCCTTTTTCTTCAAGCTTACGCGCATTGGCCAGCGCTTCGGCAATGGTTTCACCCGTCACGAATTGTTCGCCCATCAGGCGCATCGCCATGTCGACGCCTTTGCGAATCAGCGGTTCGCCACTCTTACCAATAATGCGATTCAGTGAGCGTGACAGGCTGGCCTCATTATGCGTGGAGACCAGCCGTCCAGTGAATAACAGGCCCCAGGTTGCCGCGTTGACAAACAGTGACGGACTGCGTCCGATATGCGACTGCCAGTTGCCATTACTGATTTTGTCGCGGATCAGCGCATCACGCGTGGCCTTATCCGGAATACGCAACAGCGCTTCCGCCAGACACATCAGCGCCACGCCTTCCTGTGATGAGAGAGAGAACTCCTGTAATAAACCCTGCACCATACCTGCGCGGCCGCTGGCCGTTTTCTGGTTACGCAGTTTATCCGCCAGTTGATAAGCCAGCTTGTGCGCCTGTTCGGCAACTGGCTGCGGCAGGCGCGCCTGCTCCATCAACATGGAGACGGCATCCGTTTCTGAACGGCGGTAAGCTGCGGTGATGGCGGCACGGGAAACGGATTGAGGCAGGATCTGCTCGGCGAATTCAAGGAACGGCTGATGGGCCTCTTCTTGTGGCGCTGTCGCCTCATCGCCTTCGTTAGCGGCACCCGCTAACAGTGCAGGAAGTTCTGGCAGTGCGTCATCGTTTTCCAGCTTTTCCAGATAATTAAAGATTGCCTGCTTAATTAACCAGTGCGGGGTGCGATCAATTCGCGTCGCCGCTGACTTAATACGTTCGCGGGTCGCGTCATCCAGTTTAACCCCCATCGTGGTGGTTCCCATGCCATCTGCTCCTGTTGTTCGGTGGTATACCGCTAATCGTTATCGAGAAATATCCACTATGTTGCAACTTTGTGCAACCACGTTAAATGTGACCTGGATAACAAGCTTAAAAATGAATGAAATGTTAATAAAAAAAGATGTATGACGCTCAGAAAAGTAATAACGCTATCTTTTTCTCTGCGGTACTTAACACTTTTAAAAGGTGCAACCGTCAAAAATGTGAGAGAGTGCAACCTGCCGAAAAATAGTCTGCATCTGCATTAAAAATTGATGTAAATGATGTGTTAAATCGATTGTGAATAATCCACGCTTCCGGCAGGATACGGTCGCCTGGGAAATACAACATGCTTTGCCTCGTTCCGGCAGGGCAATAAAACAGAAGAATCTGGAGAATTTATGGCAATAAGTACACCTATGCTGGTGACGTTCTGTGTCTATATTTTTGGCATGATATTGATTGGTTTTATCGCCTGGCGCTCAACCAAAAACTTTGATGATTATATTTTGGGTGGCCGTAGTCTTGGGCCATTTGTGACGGCGTTATCCGCTGGCGCATCCGATATGAGCGGCTGGTTACTGATGGGGCTACCAGGGGCGATATTTATTTCGGGAATTTCAGAAAGCTGGATTGCCATTGGTCTGACGGTTGGAGCGTGGATAAACTGGAAGCTGGTCGCGGGTCGCCTTCGCGTGCACACTGAACATAATAATAATGCCCTGACTCTGCCGGACTATTTCACCGGTCGTTTTGAAGATAATAGCCGGATACTGCGTATTATCTCCGCGCTGGTTATTTTGCTGTTTTTCACTATTTACTGTGCGTCTGGCATTGTGGCGGGGGCGCGTCTCTTTGAGAGCACCTTCGGCATGAGCTACGAAACCGCACTGTGGGCGGGGGCGGCAGCCACCATTATTTATACCTTTATTGGCGGATTCCTCGCCGTCAGCTGGACGGACACTGTTCAGGCCAGCCTGATGATTTTTGCCCTGATCCTGACTCCGGTGATGGTGATCATCAGCGTGGGCGGCTTTGGCGATTCTCTGGAAGTCATCAAGCAAAAGAGCATTGAGAACGTCGATATGCTCAAAGGGCTGAATTTCGTCGCTATCATTTCCCTGATGGGCTGGGGACTGGGCTACTTTGGTCAGCCGCATATTCTGGCGCGCTTTATGGCGGCGGATTCTCACCACAGCATTGTCCACGCGCGTCGTATCAGTATGACCTGGATGATCCTGTGCCTGGCGGGAGCAGTCGCGGTGGGCTTTTTCGGCATCGCGTATTTCAATAACAACCCGGCGCTGGCAGGTTCGGTGAATCAGAACGCTGAACGCGTCTTCATTGAACTCGCGCAGATTCTCTTCAACCCATGGATTGCCGGTATTCTGCTTTCCGCAATCCTTGCTGCGGTGATGTCAACGCTGAGCTGTCAGCTTCTGGTCTGTTCCAGCGCCATCACTGAAGACTTGTATAAAGCATTTCTGCGTAAAGGTGCCAGCCAACAAGAGCTGGTCTGGGTAGGCCGCGTGATGGTGCTGGTGGTCGCGCTGGTGGCGATTGCCCTGGCAGCCAATCCGGAAAACCGCGTGTTGGGCCTGGTCAGCTACGCGTGGGCCGGTTTTGGCGCTGCGTTCGGTCCGGTGGTTCTGTTCTCCGTTTTGTGGTCACGCATGACCCGTAACGGTGCGCTGGCGGGGATGATCATTGGTGCAGTGACAGTGATTGTCTGGAAGCATTACGGCTGGCTGGATCTTTACGAGATCATTCCAGGGTTTATCTTCGGAAGCCTTGGGATTGTGGTCTTCAGCCTGCTGGATAAAGTGCCATCGGCTGCGATGCTGAAACGCTTTGCTGACGCGGACGCGTACTATCATTCTGCGCCACCGTCGCGTCTGCAGGAAGGCTAATTACCTGATTATCTGACTATCAAGCCCGCGCTATGCGCTGAGGGATCCCCATAAAACAGCGCTAATAAACCAGCACCATACTTCGGTAGGCTCTGGCGAGGTGGTTAAGAACGGTGCTCAGCACCGTTCGCCTTAATATTAGCGGGGAGTGTCGCAGGACA
>NZ_JBALIF010000001.1:0-619944 GCF_037053465.1 Citrobacter amalonaticus | reverse complement strand
TAAACTTCGTAATGAATTACGTGTTCACTCTTCGAGACTTGGTATTCATTTTTCGTCTTGCGACGTTAAGAATTCCTGTCACTTTGAGTGCCCACACAGATTGTCTGATAAATTGTTAAAGAGCAGTTGCGACGCGCTTTAGCGCTCTGTCGCGAGGTGGCGTATACTACGCTTTCCTCTTTCAGAGTCAACTCTTTTTGGAGAATTTTCTCTTCATCATCACTGGCGTTTTTCTGTGAAGTGATTCACATCCGCCGTGTCGATGGAGGCGCATTATAGGGAGTCGACTCAGGAAGACAAGCAGAAATCTGCAGATTTTTCCCAACCGCTCATCTTTTAACCATAATGCTTATTTTTGCTGCTTTTTAATGGCCAATGGCAGGTCAGCAAGGCTATTTAACACCCAATCTGCCGCATTTTCTGCTTCCGGGGTGACCGGCTTACCCGTTCTGACTAATACTTTTGTTCCGACACCAGCCGCCGCCGCGGCCTGCATATCTTCTACTTTGTCGCCCACCATATAAGACGCCGCCATATCAATGTGCAAAAAATCGCGAGCTGAGATCAGCATACCTGGATGCGGCTTACGGCAATCACACACCTGGCGGTACTCTTCCACGCTACCTTGCGGGTGGTGTGGACAGTAATAGATACCGTCGAGGTCGACATCGCGATCGGCCAGTGACCAGTCCATCCATTCTGTTAATGTCTCAAATTGGGCTTCGGTAAATTTACCGCGCGCTATCCCTGACTGATTGGTGACCACCACCAGCGCATAGCCCATTGTTTTAAGCTCGCGCAGTGCGTCAATAACGCCTTCAATAAATTCGAAATCGTCGATTTCATGTACATAGCCGTGATCCACATTAATAGTGCCGTCACGATCGAGAAAAATTGCGGGTACAGACTTTGCCACCTTTTATAGCTCCTGAATAAGGCATGTGGCGCTAGTATCGCATGTTTCGGCAGGCAAGAAAGTGCTCATCGAAGAAACCTTGATTGATTTAGACGTCTGGATGCCTTAACATCCATTTTGTTAACGGTTTTTGACCGAATCAGACAGACGAAAATGCCACGGCTAACTTCATTACGATAATAAATAATCAATGATTAAACTTTCGAATATCACCAAAGTGTTCCAACAAGGGACCCGAACTATTCAGGCGCTGAACAACGTTAGCCTGCACGTCCCTGCCGGACAAATATATGGCGTTATTGGTGCATCCGGTGCCGGTAAAAGTACGCTTATCCGTTGTGTAAACCTGCTGGAACGTCCAACAGAAGGAAGTGTTCAGGTCGGAGGTCAGGAACTGACAACGCTGTCTGAATCTGAACTGACCAAAGCACGCCGCCAGATTGGCATGATTTTCCAGCATTTTAATCTGCTGGCCTCCCGTACCGTTTTTGGAAACGTCGCTCTGCCGCTGGAACTCGACAATACGCCGAAACACGAAATTAAACGTCGCGTGACTGAACTGCTTGATCTCGTTGGGCTTGGGGATAAACACGACAGCTATCCGGCAAACCTTTCCGGCGGTCAAAAGCAGCGTGTTGCCATCGCCCGTGCGTTGGCAAGCCAGCCGAAAGTGTTGCTGTGCGACGAAGCCACCAGCGCGCTGGATCCCGCTACGACGCGTTCGATTCTCGAACTGCTGAAAGACATTAACCGTCGTCTTGGCCTGACCATTCTGTTGATCACGCACGAAATGGACGTGGTTAAGCGGATCTGCGACTGCGTGGCGGTCATCAGCAACGGTGAACTGATTGAGCAAGATACCGTCAGCGAAGTCTTCTCCCATCCGAAAACGCCGCTGGCGCAAAAATTTATTCAGTCAACGCTGCACCTGGATATTCCGGAAGATTATCTGGCACGTCTCAAAGCGGAATCGACAACCGACAGCGTCCCAATGTTGCGCATGGAATTTACCGGTCAGTCTGTGGATGCGCCGCTACTTTCCGAAACGGCGCGCCGCTTTAACGTGAATAACAACATTATTAGCGCGCAAATGGATTACGCCGGTGGTGTGAAGTTCGGCATCATGCTGACTGAAATGCACGGTACACAAGAAGAAACGCAAGCCGCCATCGCCTGGCTGCAGGAACACCATGTAAAAGTAGAGGTACTGGGTTATGTCTGAACCGATGATGTGGCTGCTGGTTCGTGGCGTCTGGGAAACGCTGGCGATGACCTTCGTATCAGGTTTCTTTGGGTTCGTGATTGGTCTACCGGTGGGGGTGTTGCTGTACGTCACGCGTCCCGGTCAAATCATTGAGAACGCGAAGCTCTACCGCATCCTTTCTGCGGTTGTGAATATCTTCCGTTCAATTCCCTTCATTATCCTGCTGGTGTGGATGATTCCATTTACCCGCGTGATTGTCGGTACGTCAATCGGGTTGCAGGCAGCAATTGTTCCGCTGACGGTCGGTGCCGCGCCGTTTATCGCGCGTATGGTGGAAAACGCCCTGCTGGAAATCCCGACAGGGCTGATTGAAGCCTCCCGTGCGATGGGCGCAACACCATTACAGATTGTCCGTAAAGTGCTGCTGCCGGAAGCGCTGCCAGGTCTGGTGAACGCCGCGACCATCACCTTGATTACCCTGGTAGGCTATTCGGCAATGGGCGGTGCTGTGGGCGCTGGTGGACTTGGGCAAATCGGCTACCAGTACGGTTACATTGGATACAATGCGACGGTCATGAATACGGTACTGGTATTACTCGTTGTTTTGGTTTATTTAATTCAGTTTGTGGGCGATCGCATCGTCCGGACTGTGACGCACAAGTAACGTTCTATAAAGCACAACTATCACATTAAGGAAATAAGCATGGCGTTCAAATTCAAAACCTTTGCGGCAGTGGGAGCCCTGATTGGTTCTCTGGCACTTGTGGGTTGTGGTCAGGATGAAAAAGATCCGAACCACATCAAAGTCGGCGTGATCGTCGGTGCTGAACAGCAGGTTGCTGAAGTCGCACAGAAAGTCGCGAAAGAAAAATACGGTCTGGATGTCGAGCTGGTGACATTCAACGACTACGTTCTGCCGAACGAAGCGCTGAGCAAGGGCGATATCGATGCTAACGCCTTCCAGCACAAACCGTATCTGGATCAGCAGATTAAAGATCGCGGTTACAAACTGGTTGCCGCAGGCAATACCTTTGTTTATCCGATCGCGGGCTACTCTAAGAAAATCAAATCGCTGGATGAACTTCAGGATGGCGCGCAGGTAGCGGTTCCGAATGATCCAACCAACCTGGGACGTTCCCTGCTGCTGCTGCAAAAAGTCGGACTGATCAAACTGAAAGACGGCGTGGGCCTGCTGCCAACCTCACTGGACATCATTGAGAACCCGAAAAATCTGAAAATTGTTGAACTGGAAGCGCCGCAGTTACCGCGTTCTCTTGACGATGCGCAGATTGCTCTGGCAGTGATCAACACCACTTATGCCAGCCAGATCAACCTGACTCCGGCGAAAGACGGTATCTTCGTTGAAGATAAAGATTCCCCGTACGTTAACCTGATCGTGACCCGTGAAGATAACAAAGACGCGGAGAACGTGAAGAAATTCGTCCAGGCTTATCAGTCTGACGAAGTTTACGAAGCCGCCAATAAAGTCTTCAACGGTGGTGCTGTTAAGGGCTGGTAATTTTTAGGCGCTTTTCACAATCTGTAATATCATTCAGGACGGGCGTTTGCCCGTCTTGTCATTTATGCAAGCTCCTGATTCAATATGTGACAGTTAGACCATTCATTGAGGAAATATTATGCGTGCTTTACCGATCTGTTTATTGGCACTCATGCTGAGCGGCTGTTCCATGTTAAGCAGATCCCCTGTTGAACCCGTTCAAAGCACCGCAACCCCGCCAAAAGCGGAGCCGGAAAAACCGAAAGCGCCGCGCGCTATTCCTGTCAGAATTTATACCAATGCGGAAGATCTGGTCGGCAAGCCGTTCCGCGATCTTGGCGAAGTCAGCGGCGAATCCTGCCAGGCCTCGAATCAGGACTCCCCGCCGAGCATCCCAACTGCCCGTAAACGTATGCAGATTAATGCGTCGAAAATGAGAGCCAATGCTGTTTTACTGCACAGTTGTGAAGTGACCAGCGGAACGCCAGGCTGTTACCGTCAGGCTGTCTGCATTGGTTCAGCCCTCAACATCTCGGCGAAATGAGCCATTTTCAGTTCGGGCAAATCGGTGTCATCCGCTCACCTTACAAAGAAAAGTTCGCTGTTCCTCGCCAGCCTGGCCTGGTAAAAAGCGTTAACGGCGAACTGCACCTTCTGCCACCTTATAACCAGGCTGACGCAGTTCGTGGTCTGGAGGCATTCAGCCACTTATGGGTGATCTTTGTCTTCCATCAGACGATGGAAGGAGGATGGCGCCCTACTGTACGTCCGCCTCGTTTAGGGGGAAACGCGCGTATGGGCGTATTCGCCACGCGCTCAACGTTTCGTCCCAATCCGGTGGGCATGTCACTGGTCGAACTGAAAGGCATTGTCTGTCAGAAAGAACAAGTTATCCTGAAGCTTGGCGGGCTGGATCTGGTCGACGGCACCCCGGTCATCGATATCAAACCCTACCTGCCATTTGCGGAATCCCTGCCGAATGCCACCGCGAGCTATGCGCAACATGCGCCAGTTGCGGAAATGCAGGTCGCTTTTACCCCTGAGATTGAACAACAATTTTCCGTACTGGAAAAACGTTATCCGCAACTGAAAACATTTATTCGCGAAGTGCTGGCGCAGGACCCGCGTCCAGCCTATCGGAGAGGTGAAGAGACGGGGAAAACGTACGCCGTCTGGCTGCATGATTTTAATGTGCGCTGGCGTGTCACCGATATGGGTTTTGAAGTCTTTGCGCTGGAACCCCGGTAATTTCGCACCCTTCTCTTTTGACATCCCTTTCTCGCTGGTAAACTGAATTACTTTTTTGTGTCAGGCTCGCATTGAGCCTGTTCGATCGTTCAACTGGAACCGTAACAACATGCGTACTAGCCAATATCTGCTCTCCACTCTGAAGGAGACACCTGCCGATGCCGAGGTTATCAGCCATCAACTGATGCTGCGCGCCGGGATGATCCGCAAGCTGGCCTCCGGGTTATACACCTGGCTGCCGACCGGCGTGCGCGTTCTGAAAAAAGTCGAGAACATCGTGCGTGAAGAGATGAACAACGCCGGTGCCATCGAGGTGTCGATGCCAGTGGTTCAGCCTGCTGATCTGTGGCAAGAGAGTGGTCGTTGGGAACAGTACGGCCCGGAACTGCTGCGCTTTGTTGACCGTGGCGAGCGTCCGTTCGTACTCGGCCCAACACATGAAGAGGTCATTACCGACCTGATTCGTAACGAACTCAGCTCTTACAAACAACTGCCGCTGAACTTCTATCAGATCCAGACAAAATTCCGTGATGAAGTGCGCCCACGTTTCGGCGTAATGCGCTCCCGTGAATTCCTGATGAAAGATGCGTACTCATTCCATACGTCTCAGGAATCCCTGCAGGAGACCTACGATGCAATGTACGCTGCGTACAGCAAGATCTTCAGCCGCATGGGGCTGGATTTCCGTGCGGTACAGGCTGACACCGGTTCTATCGGCGGCAGCGCCTCGCACGAATTCCAGGTACTGGCGCAGAGCGGCGAAGATGATGTGATCTTCTCTGACTCTTCCGATTACGCGGCCAACATTGAGTTTGCAGAGGCCGTTGCGCCAAAAGCGCCACGCGCTGCTGCAACGCAAGAAATGACGCTGGTTGATACGCCGAACGCAAAAACCATCGCCGAACTGGTTGAGCAGTTCAGTCTGCCTGTCGAGAAAACTGTCAAAACCCTGCTGGTGAAAGCCGTGGAAGACAGCAAGTCTCCGCTGATTGCCCTGCTGGTTCGCGGCGATCACGAGCTTAACGAAGTTAAAGCGGAAAAACTGCCGCAGGTTGCCAGTCCACTGACGTTCGCGACCGAAGAAGAGATTCGCGCGCTGGTGAAAGCCGGTCCGGGTTCTTTGGGTCCGGTAAACCTGCCGGTGCCGGTAATTATTGATCGTACTGTTGCCGTAATGAGTGATTTCGCCGCGGGCGCGAATATCGATGGTAAACACTACTTCGGTATTAACTGGGACCGCGACGTTGCGACGCCAGAAGTGGCTGACATTCGTAACGTGGTAGCAGGTGATCCAAGCCCGGACGGTCAAGGTACGCTGCTTATCAAACGCGGGATCGAAGTCGGTCACATCTTCCAGTTAGGGACCAAGTACTCTGAAGCGATGAAAGCCGCCGTTCAGGGCGAAGATGGTCGTAACCAGACGCTGACAATGGGCTGTTACGGTATCGGGGTTACCCGTGTAGTGGCAGCAGCGATTGAGCAGAACCATGACGAACGTGGCATCGTATGGCCTGACGCTATCGCGCCGTTCCAGGTGGCGATTCTGCCGATGAATATGCACAAATCTTACCGCGTACAGGAACTGGCGGAAAAACTGTATGCCGAACTGCGTGCGCAGGGCATCGAAGTACTGATGGACGACCGAAAAGAGCGTCCGGGCGTGATGTTTGCGGATATGGAGCTTATCGGGATCCCGCACACTATCGTGCTGGGCGATCGTAACCTCGACAACGACGATATCGAATATAAATACCGTCGTAATGGCGAGAAGCAATTAATTAAAACCGGCGACATTATCAATTACCTGGTCAAACAGATTAAAGGTTGATGTCATAAGAGGCTCTGATTTTCAGGGCCTCTTTTTTTACATGGATTGTATAAAATGGCTACACGAACGTCGTATTTCTGCCTGCTCTCCTCCTGCCTTCTTTTGCTTTCGGCCTGTACTGTCGACGTCAGCCCGCCGAATAAATCCGCCGCCATCGATGCACAATCCAAAAAATGGGCGGTGACTTTCCAGCACCAAAGCTCATTTACGAGTAAAGCACTCGTCGAAATTACCGATACCGACCTTAAGCCTGGCGATCTGCTGTTCTCCTCCAGCCTCGGGGTGACCTCATTAGGCATCCGCGCATTCAGTAACGCTTCCGTAAGCCACGTTGCCATCTATCTGGGCGAAAATGAAGTCGCAGAAGCCACGGGAGCCGGTGTACAAATCGTTTCGCTCGAACAGGCGAAGAAACACAGTGATAAACTTTTTGCCCTGAGAGTGCCGGAACTGACCCCGCAACAGGCCACAGAGATCAAAACCTTCGCCTACAAAATCAAAAACAGCGGCTATAACTATCGCGGTATCGTGGAATTTATTCCGTTTATGGTGACTCGCCAGATATGTTCGCTGAACCCTTTCTCTGCGGATTTCCGGCAACAGTGCGTCAGCGGGCTGGCAAAAGCGCAACTGAGCGATCCCTACGAGGGAAAGAAAACGGCATGGTTTTGCTCCGAATTCGTCACTGATGCGTTTGCCAAAGCGGGACATCCACTTACCCTGGCTCAGTCGGGCTGGATCAGTCCTGCCGACCTGATGCACATGCGGGAAGGCGACGTGGCAGCCTTTAAGCCAGAAACGCAGCTACGCTATGTCGGTCATTTGAAGTTAGGGATTTATATTAAGATGGGACGATTTGTCGGACTGACGCGATAAGCGCGGCACACAATAACAAAACAGCGGAAAAGCGAAAGCAGTCCGGTCAACCGGACCGCTGTCGCTCAGCCCATCACTTAGTCGGTGCAATTCTTACCTGGGATAAATTTAATCTCTTTGTCAGCTATCAGCGTTTTCACCGGCTCATGGGTATCCGGATTAGCTTCCAGCGTGAAGTGCCCTTCGACCGACAGTAACACGGGCTTTTCACTGGCGCCACGCGCCGCAAGGTACTTACGCTCCAGTTCTTCATTGTTCGCAACTGCCACACGTTTTCCCGTCGCACAGTCAGTGAACGTCGCGGCATCCGCCATATAGAAATACATCCCACGCATCGCCATCGGCGTAACCGGGAGGCTCGATTTTACCGGCTCCAGCGTGTAGTTGAACTGAGATTCGACAGGATTACCTTCCCGATCCAGCATTTCCAGCGCGTCGCCTTTCGCACGATAGTACGATTTCTCACCCTGACTGTCGGTCAGCACCAGTTTATCGGCAGTACGCGCCCAGGTGCCGTAGGAAGCAAAAGACGATGGCTCTTCACGCACGCCTTGATAGCGTTCGTTCATCACCCACGTGCCATCTTTCTCCAGAAACAGTGAGGTCTCAATTCCCTCGCAGTCGGCGCAAGGCAGAACGCCCCGCCAGCTTTGCTGCATCGGTTTTAATTCGGCAACCTGAGTGGGCTGTAAAGCGTCAACTTCCGAACGGTTATTACAGCCAATCAATGCGACAAGCGTAAACACCGCCATCGCTGAAAGTAGTGTTTTTTTCACCGTGACTCCCTATCCATTATTATTCCTGTCCGTCAGTCATCGCGACGGACTTTTCCACGAAGGGCTTTGACTGAGGATTTCTGCGCCTTCGAATTTAATCTTCGCTCTTTCGACGCGCGCGTTGGTCGGGTGGCCCGTCGACTTTTTTGCTCTGCGGTAAGTTCTTTAATCACCGCCACCAGTCTGGCAAACGCCGCTTCCCGATTTAGCTCCTGGCTGCGGTATTCCTGCGCTTTTATGATTATCACACCCTCAGCCGTGATCAGATGATGGCTCGCAGCCAGCAGACGCTCCTTATAATACTCTGGCAGGCTGGAGGCCCGGATGTCAAAACGCAGATGTATCGCCGTTGAGGTTTTATTCACGTGCTGTCCCCCTGCGCCCTGGGCGCGAATGGCGCTTATTTCCAGCTCATCGTCAGGGATCGAGACCGTTCGTGAAATAACAATCATGCCAGTGGTTGCCAGCAGGCCAGATGAATTTCCAGATTATTCTGAGCATCGGATAACCAGACTGCGCCATCCTGAATCGTTGCCTGTAACGTCATCGTGCGATCCGCGAAGGCGCTGAGTCGGGACAGTTGCTCATCATCCAGATACCAGACCGTCAGATTCGAAAACGGCGCGCATTTGCTCTGATTTTGCTGCCACCAAATCTGCGCGGCACGGCTGTTATAGGCAAACAGCGCCACCTCAGCGGCCTGGGTACACGCCTTTTTAATACGACGCTCATCCGGCAACCCCAGCTCTATCCACAGATCGATACCCAAATGGTCGTTACGCAGCCATGCTTCCGGTTCATCCTCGGCGCTGAGACCGCGCGTGAATTGCAGACGCTCATTCGCATATTTAATCCACGCCAGCAGACGCAACATCATGCGTTCCTGCGTTTCCGACGGATGACGTGCCAGCGTCAACGCCGCATCAAGAAACTGGTTGCGATCAAGATCCGCCACATTGACAACGGCTTTATAAATTGTCGCTTTAAGCGCCATGAAAAAACTCCTTTCGAATCAGGCGACCATTGTAACGAATATCGCCGCAAAAGGCTGTTGAAGGATCATCTGTCAAGGCGCTGATATTGCACGAATGGCTGTGGTATAGTCACCTTGCTAAACAGAGTTTATCTTCGTAGGCTTAGACTTGCATCCACGGTGAAGTCAGAATACTGACAGGAGGGCATGTGGAAAAATATTGTGAGTTAATACGCAAGCGGTATGCGGAAATCGCCAGCGGAGACTTAGGGTATATCCCGGATGCGCTGGGTTGCGTATTAAAGGTGCTTAATGAAATGGCCGCAGACAGCGCCCTTTCTGAGTCGGTCAGGGAAAAGGCGGCTTATGCTGCTGCGAACTTACTGGTGAGCGATTATGTCAATGAATGATACATACCAACCCATCAATTGTGATGACTACGACAACCTTGAGCTCGCCTGCCAGCATCATTTATTACTGACGCTGGAACTGAAAGACGGCGAAGTTTTGCAGGCGAAAGCCAACGATCTGGTTTCGCGTAAGAATGTGGAATACCTGGTTACAGAGGTTGCGGGTGAAACACGCGAGCTTCGTCTCGATAAAATTGCCAGCTTTAGCCACCCGGAAATCGGTACAGTGGTGGTTAGCGAATCCTGAATGAGTATTGCCGGATGGCGGTGCAAGCACCTTTATCCGGCCTACTCGCCATGGGATACGTAGGCCTGATAAGCGCAGCGTCATCAGGCATTTCAGATGCTCTTATCCCACACCAATTTCACCCCTGATTCCCCCTCTGCCAGTCCCTCACGCGTAACAAAAACACCCGCAGCGGCAATGAGCGTGTCGCCGTAAAACAGCAGTGGCGTGGTATCGCGTCGCCAGGGTGGAACGCCCAACTCCTGCCATATTTTCTTCAGCTTCCGCCCACCATTGCGGCCTACAATATGCAGCAATCCTGGAGCTTTAAAACGTATGCTAACAGACTCGTCGGCACGTGGTTTTCGCAACTCGCCACCGGCAATGAGCCGCAACACCCCACATCCGGCGGGCAGAGATAGCGGCATTTGCCAGTCGGTCCATACCATCACCGTATCACTTTGACCGACAACCGATTTTACCCACCACAATTGCTCCTGATAACGGCGCACTTCAAAGTCGCCGAAACGCAGACAAGGCGATGCATCTTCCCGCGCCAGCGCCACTTCCTGCCAGATCCGCGCCAGTCCCTCCCGTGAGGGCATCGGCGCATTCTGCTTCGCCAGCCAGCGTCTGAGCAGCGCGGCGCGGCGAACATCGCGCATCCCCATAAGCGGCGTCAGCGCCAGCGTCCCGTTTACGGTGATACAGCCCGACAGCTCTTCTGCCAGCAGTTCATCCAGCAGACTTTCCTGTTCCGCACAGAGCGCTGCGCTACGCGCCGCGGCGTCGGCAAAATGTGGCCAGCGCTGCTGTAACAGAGGAAGAACATGCAAACGCAGGAAATTACGATCGTAGGCGTCGTCCTGATTACTTTCATCCTCTATCCAGCGAAGCTGGTGTTCCCTCGCCCACTGCTCCAGCGCATTGCGGCTTTGGGTTAACAGCGGACGGATAAGCCGGGTTCCGGCAAATGACGATACTGCCGCCATTGCAGACAGCCCCGCCGGGCCGCTGCCGCGCTTAAGCGCCAGTAAAAAAGTTTCACACTGATCGTCAAGATGCTGCGCCGTCGCCAGCTCCTCACCGGGAAGTAGCGCCCCGGCAAACGCCTGATACCGGGCCTGTCTGGCATGCGCTTCAATTCCCAGACCCGCGTCTGCCAGCGTTACGTGCTCCACCACCAGCGGCACCTGCCATTGCGCGCAAAGCGTTTCGCAATGTGTCACCCACTCATCTGCATGTGAACTCAGTCCATGATGGATATGAATCGCCCGCAGAGAAAGTGCCGGTTGCTGTGCCCGCCATTGCACCAGTTGATGCAGGAGTACGGTTGAATCCAGACCGCCACTAAAAGCGACCAGAATCTGTTGCGAGGAAAAAAGCGATCTATTCAGCGTGAGTGTTGTCATAGCGGTTACTTACAGTGACGTTGCCCGGCACGTTACCGGGCAATCGCCACAATAACAAGTCTTACTGTTCATACAACTCAAGCGGCAGACCATCGGGGTCTTTAAAAAAGGTGAAGCGCTTTTGGGTGTAGGGATCAATGCGGATGGCTTCACATTTAACGTGATTCGCCTCCAGATGGGCAATCGCTTTTTCCACATCATCCACGCTAAACGCCAGATGACGTAAACCACAGGCCTCCGGACGACCTGGACGCGCCGGAGGGAAAGGGAAAGAAAAAAGCTCAATCACATACTGCCCGTTCAACGCCAGATCGCCCTTCCAGGAGTCTCGCTCTTCACGGTAGGCTTCGCTCATCAGCGTGAACCCCAGGATATCGCAATAGAAAGCCTTACTCGCGGCATAGTCTGTCGCAATGATTGCAATATGGTGAACCTGTTTTAATCCCAGCATAGCGTTTTCGTCTCCTTTGTTTATTATCCTCACGTTACCCGCCAGGGGCCGCGCAACGCAAATCGTCATGCCGTTTTTAAGACTCGTACACGGTATACGCCATCATCATCCTGCTTCGCGCCATGAATATCAGTTTCAAAACCCGGATAGTGGTGGCCGACAGAACAGAGCATCAGCAGGAAATCGAGTACCGCGCGGCTTTGTTCCGTAATCATTTCTCCCGGCATTAACAGCGGCACGCCTGGAGGATAAGGCAGGATCATATTCGCCGATACGCGGCCCACTAGCTGATCGAGCTCCACCGTTTCCACTTCGCCTTTAATCTGCCGCTGCCAGGCCTGGTGTGGCGTCATGATCATTTCAGGCAATGTGTCGAATGCCCGTAACATCAGTCCGGAGAGATCGTGCTGACGGATAAGCTTATGGATCCCCTGCGCCAGATCCTGAATACGCATGTTGCGATAGAAATCCGGATCTTCCGCATAGAGATCGGGCAATATGTTTTTCACCCGCAGATTGAGATCGTAAGCGCGTTTAAACTCGGTCAGACCACGAAGCAACCCCATTGCACGGGTTTTATCAATGCCAATACTGAAAAGAAACAACAGGTTGTACGGGCCTGTTTTTTCCACCACCACGCCGCGCTCATCGAGGAATTTCGCCACCAGCGCGGCGGGAATGCCCTCATCGCTCATGTTTCCCTGCTCATCCATGCCAGGCGTCAAAATGGTCACCTTCACCGGATCGAGGAACATATGATCATCGTCCGCATCGGTAAAGCCGTGCCAGTCCTCACCGGGCGCTACAGGCCAGCACTGTGCCTCATCGATCTCTTCCGGTTGCCAGATATCAAAGAACCAGCCGTCCGACTCCTGGCGCAGCCGCTGTACCTCTTTACGAAAATGCAGCGCCCGCTCTACTGAGCGATTAATCAGGCGTTTACCCGGATTCCCCCGCAACATCGCCGCCGCCGTTTCAATCGAGGCGACAATGGGATAACTCGGCGATGTGGAGGTGTGCATCATAAAGGCTTCATTAAAGGTCTCTTCGTCATAGTCTCCTTTAATATGGATCAGCGAAGCCTGCGATAACGCTGCCAACATTTTGTGGGTGGATTGCGTTTCGAAGAAAACCTTGCCCGGTACACGTTCACCACTCATCCCACTTTTTCCCTGATAAATGGGATGAAAATGGGTATATGGCACCCAGGCGGAATCGAAGTGGATAGAGGGAACGTCCAGCGTCTGCTTGATCCAGTTAGTGTTATACAGCAAACCGTCATAGGTCGAATTGGTGATCACCGCATGAACCGGCCATTGTGCCTGCACCGTCGCCGCCACTTTGCTTTCAATACTTTCTCGTGTGAACTCACGCTTAGGAATGCCGCCCAGAATGCCGAGCGCATTACGGGTGGGTTTCAGCCAGATTGGTACGACATCGCTCATCATCAACAGATGCGCAAGCGACTTATGGCAGTTACGATCAATCAGCAATGTGCTGCCGGTTGGCGAAGCGTACATCCCGACAATTTTGTTTGATGTGGAGGTGCCATTGGTCACCATGTAGCTCTGCTCCGCACCAAAGGTACGGGCGATGTACTCTTCCGCCTCCAGATGCGGTCCGGTGTGATCGAGTAACGATCCCAGTTCCGTTACCGAAATCGACACATCTGCTTTCAGCGTGTTGCCGCCGAAAAAATCATAAAACAGGCAGCCAACCGGGCTTTTTTGATACGCCGTACCGGCCATGTGTCCCGGTGTGCAAAAGGTATATTTTCCCTCTTTGACATAGGTGAATAACGCGCGGGTGAAGGGCGGCGTGATATTGTCGAGATATTCATTGGTATACTGACGAATACGCGTGGCAATATCTTCCGCCTGTCCCAGCGCGTACTCAAAAAACCATAATGCCATGCGCATGTCGTGAACGCTGACATCCATCGTCGAGTGCGTATTAATAAACGCATACAGCGGTAAATACTCATTGAGCTGGTTAATGTCGCTGCACAAATCGAGGCTGTACTCATCCCAGTCAAAGACCACTCCGCAGATACGCGGATTGTGCTCGATGAATTTCAGCAGATCGACGCTATTTTGCGGCCAGATAATCTGAAAGCCTTGTGATTGCAGCGCACGTTCCAGTTCCTTAATGGGCTCGTCTTTATAAAAGACTCCGTGCGGCCCCATGATGGCGATGATGTTCATGCGTTCCTCCTGGAAAAACCTAAGCTAATCATAGTCTGTTCAAACCGCAGGTAAAAAAAAGGGCCACAGATTGTGGCCCTTTTCGGAATGGTCAACGCTTACGCGTAGCCGTAGCTCATCAGACGTTGATAGCGACGGTTTTTCAAATCTTCGGTGCTCAGCACATCGAGATCGGCAAGGTCGGCCAGCAGTTGCGCTTTCAGTGAAACCGCCATTGCCTCCGGGTTGCGATGCGCGCCGCCCAGCGGTTCCGGGATAATGGAATCGATGAGTTTCAGCTCTTTCAGACGCGGAGCGATAATGCCCATCGCTTCTGCTGCCAGCGGCGCTTTATCGGCGCTTTTCCACAGAATGGAAGCGCAACCTTCCGGCGAGATAACAGAATAGGTGCTGTATTGCAGCATATTCACTTTATCACCCACACCGATAGCCAGCGCGCCGCCAGAGCCACCTTCACCGATAACGGTACAGATAACCGGCACGCTCAGACGTGACATTTCACGCAGGTTACGGGCAATGGCTTCCGACTGTCCACGCTCTTCCGCGCCGACGCCCGGGTAAGCGCCCGGGGTGTCGATAAAGGTGATGATTGGCATCTTAAAACGCTCGGCCATTTCCATCAGACGCAGGGCTTTGCGGTAGCCTTCCGGTGCTGGCATACCAAAGTTACGACGGATTTTCTCTTTGGTTTCGCGGCCTTTCTGATGACCAATGATCATCACCGGGCGACCATCCAGACGCGCAATCCCGCCGACGATAGCTTTATCGTCCGCATAGGCGCGATCGCCTGCCAGTTCGTCAAATTCGTCAAACGCCAGGCGGACATAATCCAGGGTGTAAGGACGCTGCGGATGGCGTGCCAGTTGGGCAACCTGCCATGCGCCAAGATCGGCAAAGATTTTGCGCGTCAGCTCTACGCTTTTTTCACGCAGGCGATGCACTTCTTCATCGATATTAATATCCAGTTTCTCGTCCTGACGGCTCACCGCAGTCAAAGAATCGATTTTTGCTTCCAGCTCGGCAATCGGCTGTTCAAAATCAAGGAAATTCAGACTCATAGTATTCCTGTATTAGTCAAACTCCAGTTCCACCTGCTCCGAACCAATGAGGCCACGGAGATCGTTTAGCAAACGATCGCTCGGAGAGACACGCCACGTCGCACCAAAACGCAACCGCGCACGTGCATCCGCCCTCTGATAGTAGAGATGTACTGGAATTGTCCCAGAGCGGTGGGGTTCCAGAGACTGACGGAGTCGGTTTAAAAGCTGGTCATCAATTTGCCTGTCCGTCAGCGAGATAGCAAGCCCGCGAGCATATTTTTCCCGGGCTTCGTCAATATCCATCACTTCGCGGGCGGTCATTTTAAGCCCCCCGCTGAAGTCATCAAAGCTGACCTGTCCGCTGACGATAAGTATGCGGTCTTTTTCCAGCAATTGCTGGTATTTATCCAGGGCGTCGGTAAACAACATGACCTCAAGACGTCCGGAACGGTCATCCAGTGTACAGATGCCAATACGATTGCCGCGCTTGGTGACCATAACCCTCGCGGCAATGACGAGCCCCGCAGCCGTGGTGACTTTACCACGTTCTGTCGGATGCATGTCTTTCAGCCTGTAGCCTCCGACATAGCGCTCAATTTCTTTTAAATACTGGTTGATGGGGTGGCCCGTCAGGTACAGTCCCAATGTTTCACGTTCCCCATCTAATACCACCTGCTCTGGCCATGGCTGGCAGCTGGCATAAGACTGTTCAATTTGCTCTGGCTCTTCTGCCAGTACGCCAAACATATCTGCCTGACCGATCGCTTCCGCTTTTGCGTGCTGATCGGCGGCTTTCAGGGCATCGCCCAGCGAATTCATCAGGGCAGCGCGATGGGGGCCGAGCCTGTCAAACGCCCCGGACATGATCAGTTTTTCCAGTACGCGGCGGTTTAGCTTTTTAGTATCAGTGCGCGCGCAGAGGTCGAACAACTCACGGAAATAGCCGCCGTTGTTACGCGCCTCGATGATCGCCTCGATCGGGCCTTCGCCCACGCCTTTAATCGCGCCGATGCCGTACACGATCTCCCCGTCGTCATTGACGTGGAAATGATACAAACCGGAGTTAATATCTGGCGGCAGAATTTTCAGCCCCATCCGCCAGCATTCATCAACCAGGCCGACCACCTTCTCGGTGTTATCCATATCGGCGGTCATTACCGCCGCCATAAACTCGGCAGGATAGTGCGCTTTCAGCCATAGCGTCTGATAGGAGACCAACGCATAAGCCGCAGAGTGCGATTTGTTAAACCCATACCCGGCGAATTTCTCTACCAGGTCGAAGATTTTCATCGCCAGTTCGCCGTCAATGCCGTTCTTTTTCGCCCCTTCTTCAAAGGTGCCGCGCTGCTTGGCCATCTCTTCCGGCTTTTTCTTACCCATTGCACGGCGTAGCATGTCCGCGCCGCCAAGTGTATAGCCAGAGAGTACCTGGGCAATCTGCATGACCTGTTCCTGATACAGGATGATGCCGTAGGTTGGCTCCAGTACCGGTTTCAGACTTTCATGTTGCCACTGCACATCCGGATAAGAAATCTCTTCGCGCCCGTGCTTACGGTCGATAAAGTTATCCACCATCCCAGACTGTAACGGCCCCGGACGGAACAGGGCCACCAGGGCTATCATATCTTCGAAGCAGTCAGGCTGTAGACGTTTAATCAGGTCTTTCATGCCGCGGGATTCGAGCTGGAAGACCGCCGTGGTCTCCGAGCGTTGCAGCATGTCGAAGCTTTTCTTGTCGTCCAGCGGGATAGCGGCGATATCCAGCGGCGGCTCGCCGTTCTTCTCGCGACGGGCGTTAATCATCTCCAGCGCCCAGTTGATGATGGTGAGCGTACGCAAGCCGAGGAAGTCGAACTTCACCAGTCCCGCATATTCCACGTCGTTTTTATCAAACTGGGTAACCGGATGCTGCCCCTGTTCATCACAGTACAGCGGCGCAAAATCGGTGATTTTCGTTGGTGCAATTACCACCCCTCCTGCGTGTTTACCGGCGTTACGGGTGACACCTTCCAGCTTACGCGCCATGTCAATCAGCGCTTTAACTTCTTCATCCGCCTCGTAAATTTCCGGCAACTGCGGTTCAGCTTCGAAGGCTTTCGCCAGCGTCATTCCCGGGTCAGGCGGAACCAGTTTCGAAATTCTGTCGACAAAACCATACGGGTGGCCCAGCACACGCCCCACGTCGCGGATCACCGCTTTCGCCGCCATCGTACCAAAGGTAATAATCTGCGATACCGCATCGCGGCCGTACATATCCGCCACGTGTTCAATGACCTGGTCGCGTTTCTCCATACAGAAGTCAACGTCGAAGTCAGGCATAGAGACACGTTCCGGGTTGAGGAAACGTTCAAACAGCAGGTCAAATTCCAGCGGATCGAGGTCAGTGATTTTCAGCGCATAAGCCACCAGCGATCCCGCACCGGACCCACGGCCCGGGCCAACCGGCACACCGTTGTCTTTCGACCACTGGATAAACTCCATTACGATGAGGAAGTAGCCCGGGAACCCCATCTGGTTAATCACCTGTAACTCAATATCCAGACGCTCATCGTAAGGCGGGCGTTTTTCCTGACGCACGGCTTCGTCCGGGAACAGGAAGGCCAGACGTTCTTCCAGCCCCTCTTTCGATTTTTTGACCAGATAATCTTCGGTGGTCATGTCACCGGTCGGGAACTGCGGCAGGAAATATTCACCAAGACGAACCGTCACGTTACAGCGCTTGGCAATCTCAACGGTGTTTTCCAGCGCTTCCGGAATATCGGAGAAAAGCTCACACATCTCCTCTTCCGAACGCATGTACTGCTGCGGTGAATAGTTACGCGGACGCTTGGGATCGTCGAGGGTAAAACCATCGTGAATCGCTACGCGGATTTCATGTGCGTCAAAGTCATCGCTGTTGATAAAGCGCACGTCGTTGGTTGCCACCACCGGCAATCCACGCGCTTCCGCCAGTTCAACGGCAGCGTGCAGGTATGTCTCTTCATCGGGTCTGCCGGTACGAATCAGTTCCAGAAAATAGCGGTCGGGAAAGTGTTCTTCGTAGAACGCGATGCACTCATCCACCAGCGCGCTATTGCCGCGCAGCAGACTGCGTCCAACATCACCCATGCGACCGCCAGAGAGCAGGATCAACCCCTCTTTCAGCTCAATCAACCAGTCGCGATCGATAATCGGCCCCGCTGCTCCGTAGCCACGCTGATAAGCTTTGGAGATCAGCAGGGTGAGATTTTGATACCCGGTGTTATTTGCGGCGAGCACTGTCAGATGCGTGAGTTCATCAGCCATCAGCTCGCTCTGGACATGGAAATCAGCGCCAACAATGGGTTTAATCCCCGCGCCATGACCCGCTCCGTAGAACTTCACCAGACCGCAGAGGTTCGTAAAATCGGTGATCGCCAGCGCAGGCATGCCCAACGCGGCCGCCTTTTTTACCAGCGGCCCGGTTTTCGCCAGCCCATCGATCATGGAGTAGTCGCTGTGCACCCGCAGGTGGACGAAACGTGGTTCAGACATCTTCAGATTCCTTCGACACAAGAATCAGGACGCGAGTCCCAGTGCGCGTTTAACCGGCGCAAAGCTACGTCGGTGATGCTCCGTTGCGCCATGTTCAGCCAGTTTTGCCAGATGGAACGCGGTGGGATATCCCTTGTGCTGAGCAAAACCGTATTGTGGGAAAACGAGATCCAGCGCGGCCATTTCGGCATCCCGGGTGACTTTCGCCAGTATGGATGCCGCACTGATTTCCGCGACCCGGCTATCGCCCTTCACCACCGCCATCGACGGCACAGGCAATGCCGGACAGCGATTACCGTCAATCAGCACATATTCTGGCGCGATATGCAACCCAGCCACTGCACGCTGCATGGCCAGCATGGTCGCGTGGAGAATATTCAGTTCGTCGATCTCATGCGGCTCTGCGCGACCGAGACTCCAGCTCAACGCTTTTTCTTTGATTTCGTCATACAGCGCCAGACGACGCTTTTCAGATAATTTTTTAGAGTCGTTAAGACCCACTATCGGGCGGGCCGGATCGAGAATAACGGCAGCCGTCACAACCGCCCCAACCAGTGGACCCCGCCCAACCTCATCCACACCCGCCACTAACTGCGTATGTGGATAAACGAATTCTATCATCGTGCTAACTCCAGGACTGCGTCCGCTGCCTGTTCGTCGGCGTTACAACGGATCTGCTGATGCAATTCGCGAAACGTATCGTGCATCGCATGGCTGGTTTTTCCATTCGCCAGCAGGGGAAGCAGCGCCTCAGCCAGCTTTTGCGGCTCACACTCTTCCTGCAGCAACTCTTTGACTATTTCTCTTCCCGCCAGCAGATTTGGCAGCGAGACATAGTCTGTTTTTACCAGACGTTTTGCCAGCCAGAAGGTGAAGGGCTTCATTCGATATCCGACCACCATCGGGCATTTCGCCAGCATACATTCAAGCGCAGCAGTACCCGACGCCAACAGCGCGGCATCGCTGGCAACCATTGCTTCCCGCCCCATCCCGTCCAGCAGATGAACAGAGAGTTCTGGCGCAACTTCCGCTTTGATCTTCTCGAACTGCTCGCGGCGTTTCGCGTTGACCAGAGGCACCACCACTTCAAGATCAGGATACGTCTGGCGCAGCCGTTGTGCGGTTTTCAGGAAGTCTGCGCTGAGCATTTCCACTTCCGCGCCACGGCTGCCGGGTAAGAGTGCCAGACAGTGTGCGTCATGTGGGATTCCCAGCACATCCCGCGCCGCGTTCTTATCGGGATCCAGCGGCATCGCATCCGCCATCGTGTGACCGATAAAGCGACATGGCACGTTGTACTTGTCGTAAAACGCTTTTTCGAAAGGCAGAAAAGCCAGAACCATATCGGTGGATCTGCCTATTTTGAAAACGCGTTTCTGTCGCCACGCCCAAACGGACGGACTGACGTAATGAATCGTTTTGATACCCTGTTTTTTCAGATTGCCTTCAAGCGTGATATTGAAATCTGGGGCATCAATCCCGACGAAGACATCAGGCTGGAGCTCGGTGAACCGGCGGGTGAGATCGGCGCGAATATGCAACAGGCGACGCAGGCGGCCAAGCACTTCAACAATGCCCATAACAGCCAGCTCTTCCATTTCGTACCAGGCTTCACAGCCTTCGGCCTGCATTCGCGGGCCGGCAACGCCGACAAAGCGCGCGTCAGGCACGCGTACTTTCAGCGCCCGAATTAAGCCGGCACCAAGAATATCGCCGGAGGTTTCTCCGGCGACCAGGGCAATCGTTAAAGGACGTTGCTCAGTCATTAACGAATCAAACCGCGCGTTGATCGGGCGAAGAAATCACTGAACGCCTGGACTTCCGGATACTGCTTCGCCAGTTCGGCTATTTCCGGTTTCGCTTCATCAAGTGTCTTACCACTGCGGTACAATGCTTTATACGCATTGCGGATCGCGGTGATCGCCTCACGGGTAAAACCGCGACGCTTTAGCCCTTCGATATTAACGCCAAACGGCGTTGCGTGGTTGCCCTGGGCAATAACGTACGGCGGAACGTCCTGAGCTACGCCAGAACAGCCGCCCACCATCACGTGCGCACCAATAATGCAGAACTGGTGCACGGCGGTCATTCCACCAATGATGACAAAATCATCCAGTGAGACATGACCCGCAAGCGTGGCGTTATTAGCCAGAATACAGCGATCCCCTATAGTGCAATCGTGTGCCACATGAGCATTGATCATCAGTAAGTTATCGCTGCCCACCTTCGTCAATCCACCGCCCTGCACAGTGCCACGATGAATGGTCACGCTTTCGCGAATGCGGTTACGATCGCCAATTTCCACACGGGTCGGTTCACCAGCATATTTCAGATCCTGGTTAACTTCGCCGATGGAGGCAAACTGATATATCTCGTTATCGCGGCCAATTTTGGTATGACCATTCACGACAACGTGAGATTTCAGTACGGTACCCTCACCAATTTCAACATGGGGTCCAACAAGGCAAAACGGACCAATATGAACGTTAGCGCCCAGTGAGGCGCCCTCTTCCACAATGGCGGTCGGATGAATAAAGGCGGATTTATCAATCACGTATCAGGCCTCCCGGCTACGAGCACACATCATCGTTGCTTCGCAAACTACTTTACCGTCGACCAGCGCAACCCCTTTAAAGCGGGTCAGGCCACGGCGCGTTTTCTCGAAAGTGACTTCCATGATCATCTGATCGCCTGGCACGACAGGACGCTTAAAGCGCGCTTCATCGATACCTGCGAAGTAGTAAAGTTCTCCTGGCTCCAGTTTACCTACGCTTTTGAACGCAAGAATACCGGTCGCCTGCGCCATCGCTTCCAGAATCAGTACGCCCGGAAAAATCGGCTTACCCGGAAAATGGCCCTGGAAAAACGGTTCGTTAACAGAGACGTTTTTCACCGCGCGCAGAAAACGACCTTCTTCAAAATCCAGCACGCGGTCAACCAGTAAAAACGGAAAACGGTGCGGCAGAAGTTCTAAAATCTCTTCAATATGCAGAGTATGAGTGTTAGTAGTCAAAATACTCTTCCTGTCCAAATATGCTAAAAGCCAATAATAACACGGCCTGCCGCAATCGTATGAATGCCGACAGGCCGTAAAGTATGTGTGACCGGGTGGGAGTTTAGTCTTGTTGATTAACCTTGCGCTCAATAGCTTTGAGGCGCTTGCTCATATCATCAATGCTCATCACCAGTGCGGCTGTCTTACGCCATACTTTGTTAGGTTGCAGCGGAATGCCTGAAGAATAAACGCCAGGTTCAGTGATGGGACGCATCACCATCCCCATGCCCGTCACGGTAACCTTGTCACATATTTCCATATGTCCGTTGATTACGCTGGCCCCCCCAATCATGCAATAACGGCCAATCTTCAGGCTACCCGCCATGATGACGCCCCCGGCAACCGCCGTATTGTCGCCAATCACAACGTTATGTGCAATCTGACACTGGTTATCAATGATAACCCCATTGCCGATCACCGTATCATCCAGCGCACCACGGTCGATGGTGGTACAAGCGCCGATCTCCACGCGATCGCCAATAATGACGCGACCAAGTTGCGGGATCTTCACCCAATTGCCACGATCGTTAGCGTAGCCAAAACCATCGGCACCAATAACCGTACTGGACTGGATCAGGCAATTTTCACCGATCTGAATGTCGTGGTAAACCGTTACATTCGCCCACAGGCGCGAGCCTGGGCCAATTTTCGTATTTTTCCCAACGAAGCAACCTGCGCCGATAACCACGTTATCGCCAAGTTCTACGCCAGATTCAATCACCGCGTTCGCGCCAATTGAGATATTGCTACCCAGCTTCGCCGTGGCATCAATCACTGCACTCGGTGCAATGTTTTGCGCGGGCTGCGGCGTGGTATCTAATAGTTGCGCCATGCGCGCATAAGTCAGGTAGGGATTCTTCACTACCAGCGCAGCACTTTTAGCAAAAGGGAGATCGTCTTGCGTCATGACAACGGCAGACGCCTGGCACAAGCCTAAATGTTCACGGTATTTCGGATTCACCATGAACGTGATGTGACCCGTTTGCGCAGACTGCATGGACGCAACGCCGGTGATGACGATATCGCCATCACCGTGTAATTCTGCATCCAACTGCTCTGCTAAATCAGCCAGTCGAATTGAAGGCATTACTTATTTAACCTGTTTCAGTACGTCAGCGGTGATGTCTTTTACATCGCTGCTGTTGTAAGCAACGGTGTTCGCGTCAACGACCAGATCGATGCTCTGGCTGCTGGCAACAGATTTCACAGCAGTCTGGATACGGGTAACCAGTTTGCCACGTTCTTCATTGGAACGACGTGCACGATCCTGCTCAAAAGCTTGCGCTTTCTGAGAGAACGTCTGGCGCTGAGCCATCACCTCTTTTTCCAGCTTAGTACGATCGCTGCCCGCTTTCATGGATTGCAGACGCTGCATTTTAGATTGCAGGTCAGATTCCATACGCTGCAGTTCACTGGCGCGGCCTTTAAATTCATTTTCCAGCGTGCTGGAAACACCCGTCTTCTGCGCAACCTGCTGGAACAGGCTACCCATGTTAACGATCGCAATTTTGTCAGCAGCCTGTGCAGACGTAACCATTGCTAAACCGAGACCTGCCGCTAATAACCACTTTTTCACAATAAACTCCTTACCATCCCATTTGCACCCGAAGGTGCAGTTCTTTGCGTGGCCAGGCGATCCCATGCAAGATGATCGCCTAAAGTCATCGCTACACTACCATTACATTCCTTTGCGAAGAACAATTACCAGGTTTTACCAATGTTAAACTGGAACTGCTCCTTTTTGTCTCCATCGTAATCCTTAAACGGCTGGGCGTAGGAGAAGACCAACGGCCCCAATGGGGACATCCATTGTAATGCGATACCAGCGGACATACGGATATTGCTCGGATCGCTGTAGTCCGGATAACCAGCGTAACGGCTGGAATCCCAGTTTGTATCCCACACAGTACCCATATCCCAGAAGAAGGAGGTACGTACTGAGTTCGCGTACTTATCACTGATGAACGGCGTCGGGGTGATGAATTCCAGGCTGGCGACAGCCATGGCGTTCCCGCCCACTGCATCATTTGACTCACACGGTGCGGAGTTAGTGCTGGCACATTCGTTATTGTAGTCGTCATCGCCATCATGACGGCTGCTGGCTGGCAGATACAACGCCTTCGGACCGATGGTGTTGGACTGGAAACCACGTACGGTGCTGGAACCACCCGCATAGAAGTTTTCATAGAACGGCATCTCTTTGCCGCCTAAACCATCACCATAACCCCAACGTGTACGACCCAGAACCACCCATTTGTGATCGTCATCGATAGGCACATAGGTCGCGGTATCCAATGTTGCTTTATAGTATTCGTTATCAGAACCCGGAATGGTCACTTTACCGTTCAGGTTGATACGCGTACCTTCCGTTGGGAAGAAGCCACGGTCCAGTTTGTTGTAGGTCCAGCCGTAGTTGAAGGTGAAATCATCTGCGGCGAAGCTGTTATTGTCGTTGGTCGGATCCGGATGCTCGCCCATCGAATCAAGATAACGCCACATGGCGACCTGCGGCTGCATGTTGGACAGCTTGTTATGCACATAGCCAAGGCCCGCACGCAGCGTGTTGTATTCATTGATGGGGAAGCCCAGCGTCACATCTGTACCGTAACTCTTGTTAGTATAGTCGGACAGATCCGCGTCATCCGCACGGAAATCATTATAGAATACGCGTCCACCCAAGCTTACACCATCGACGGTGAAGTAAGGGTTCGTCACCGACAGTTCAGTATAGGTCTGGTAATCGTTCTTCGTACCGTTGATCCCTACCGCATAACCGGTACCCAGCCAGTTGTCCTGCTGAACGCCCGCCTGGAAACTAACGCCACTTTCCGTACCGTAACCGACACCGAAGTTGAAGCTACCAGTGTTACGCTCTTTCACCTTATAGACCACGTCAACCTGGTCCGGGCTGCCCGGAACACGCTGCGTATCGGTGTCGACCGTTTCAAAATAACCCAGACGGTTCAGACGCTCTTTGCCTTGATCCACGAGGTTGCTGCCCAACCATGCCCCTTCCATCTGACGCATTTCGCGGCGCAGAACGGCATCTTTGGACGTATCGTTGCCTTCAAAACGAATCTTACGCACATAGAAACGGTTACCCGCATCCACGTTTACGCGCAGCTTAACGGTTTTATCAGCATCATTGATTTCAGGTTGAGACTGAACGCGCGGATAGGCATAACCATAGCGACCCAGAAGCTTCTTAATATCATCTTCCATTTTGGTCACTTTGGTGCCGTTATAGAGTTCACCCGGCTCAATTTTCGTCAGGCTTTCAATCTCCGCGGAGTGACCAGCCAGGTTACCCGATACCTCAACGCCAGAAAGCTTATATTGATCGCCTTCTGTGATGTTCACGGTAATGTAGATACCTTTTTTATCCGGGGTCAAACTGACCTGCGTGGAGTCGATATTGAAACGTGCGTAGCCGCGATCCAGATAGTAGCTGCGCAGAGTTTCAAGGTCACCCGCCAGTTTCTGCTTCTGGTATTTACGATCGCCTACCACGTTCCACCAGGGAACTTCATCACGCAACTGAAAGTGAGAGATCAGTTCATCTGTGCTGAAGGCATGGTTACCGACGATATTGATCTGCTGGATCTTCGCCGATACCCCTTCCTGGAACACCAGTTTCAGGTCAACACGGTTGCGCGGCAGTGGTGTGACAACGGCCTTCACGCTGGCGCTGTATTTACCGACGCTGTAGTAGAAGTCTTCCAGACCTTTCTCGATATCGGCAATGGTGGTGCGATCCAGAGATTCGCCAACACGCACGCCAGAAGCCTCGAGGTTTTGCTTCAGCATGTCATCTTTCACCGATTTGTTACCGGAGAAAGTGATGCTGGCAATGGTCGGACGTTCTTTTACCTGAACGAGAAGAGTATCACCATCGCGAAGGACGCGAACATCCTCAAAGTTGCCGGTGGCAAACAGAGCGCGAATGGTATTACTGATATCTTCATCATTAACCGTGTCGCCTGTGCGCACCGGCATACTGAGGAGGGCCGCACCAACGGCGACACGCTGCAAGCCTTCGAAATGAATGTCCTTCACTACGAACCCTTCAGCACCGTATACGGTGGCGCTGCTAAACAGCAGCGACGCTATGAGCAACTTTTTCATCGCCATCGTTATTATGCGTTCTTCCTAACTAACTCTCTTACAACCGAGAGAAATCATTGAAAAGTGCAAGCCCCATTAACAGCACCAGCAAAATCGAGCCAATGCGATAACTAAAGTCTTGAACCCGCTCGGATACCGGCCCGCCCTTAAGCTTTTCAATCGCCAGGAACAGCAGATGCCCCCCGTCAAGAACGGGCAACGGAAACAGGTTGATTATCCCTAAGTTCACGCTAATAAGCGCAAGGAACATCAGGTAATAAATCACCCCGAACTCCGCTGACATCCCAGCCCCCTGAGCGATAGAAATCGGCCCACTGAGGTTGTTCAGTTTCACATCACCGGTTATCAATTTTCCCAGCATACTGACCGTCAGCTTCATCAACTGCCACGTTTTATCCGTGGCCTGTGCAATGGCGCTAAACGGCCCATACTGGCGTACTGTCTTGTACTCATCCGGCAAAGGTATAACTTTTGGCACTACGCCAGCAAACCCCTCTGCCTTCCCGTTACTCGATTTCGAATCCGGAATTAACGTCAGCGACAGGGTACTCCCCTGTCTTTCAATTTCCAGCGCTAACGATTTGCCTGGATTATCGCGCACAAGGGTCACGAACGTCATCCATTGCGTTAGCGGTTGACCATCGACTTTAACGATCCTGTCGCCAGCTTGCAAACCCGCCTTACTTGCGGCGGACTGCGCCTGGACTTCAGATAACACCGGTTCAATCTGTGGTCCACGCGGCCGAATCCCTAAAGAAGATACAGGATCTTCTTTATCAGGCTCAAATGCCCACTGCCGCAAATCCAGCGTTTTTTCCTGCCGCTGATTGCTGCCGAAAGGCGCCACGCTGATTGTAGTTTGCTCATCACCAATTTTGGAGACCAGTTGTAAGCGCACAGCATCCCAATCAGGGGTTTCGATGCCATCAACGGCTTTAAGTTCCGTGCCTGGAATAATTTGCGCCTGAGCGGCAATCGAGTTGGGTGTTATTTCACCAACCACCGGACGAACGCCAGGGACACCGATGATAAACACCAGCCAATAGGCAAAGATAGCGAAGAGAAAGTTTGCAACTGGACCCGCGGCAATAATCGCGGCGCGTTGCCCCACGGATTTATTATTGAAAGCGTGGTGACGCAGCTCCGGTATTACCGGTTCAGCGCGTTCATCCAGCATTTTGACATAGCCGCCCAGAGGAATAAGAGCGATGACATATTCGGTGCCCGCCTTATCAGTACGGCGCCAGAGCGCTTTACCAAAGCCAATGGAAAAGCGCTCTACGCGGACACCACAGCGCCGGGCAACCCAGAAATGACCAAATTCATGCACGGTGATAAGCACACCCAGTGCGACGATGAATGCAGCCAGATTCCAGAGAATACTCAGCATAAAACCTTCCGTTATAGCGTCTTGAATACCAGTAACAACAGACAAGCAAAGACCGGTACTGCCGCCGTCAGGCTGTCAATACGGTCCAGAATGCCACCGTGTCCTGGAATCAAATGACCGCTGTCTTTAATTCCTGCTTCACGCTTAAACATGCTCTCAGTCAGATCGCCCAGTACAGAGGCGAGGGCTGCAACAATAGAACAGATTAATAAGGTGACAGGCGCAACATCCAGATTCACCCACATGCCGTACCCCCAGGAGATAACAGCCGCCGTCGCGAGCCCGCCAAAAAAACCCTGCCAGGTTTTACCTGGCGAGACTTTTGGTGCCAGTTTATGTTTGCCAAACAGTTTGCCAAACATGTACGCTCCGGAGTCTGCCCCCCAGACCAGGATCATGACATAGAGCAGCCATATTGCGCCACTGTAATGATTCTCGTCATAGTGCCAGGCGCGCAATGCCAGCATTCCCCAAAAGAAGGGAATAATGGTTAACACGCCAAAAATTATGCGCAATGTCTTCGAGTTACGCCAAATTGCCGCCGAGCCGGGATAAAAAAACACCAGCAGTAACGCGACAATCCACCAGCCTAACGATGCCCAGAGCGAAACCTCGACAAGGGGCTGATGAATATTATGATGATATTCCGGCAGTAAAAACAGCATGAGTGCAAGCAAAAGCCCGCACAAAACCGCCAGCCATACGCGTTGCGTGCGAGTAGCAAAACCACTTAACTGTCCCCATTCCCACGCGGCCAGCATACAGACAACCAGCGTCACAATGGCGAACCCCACCGGCGGCAATAAAAACAGAGCCGCGATGACCACGGGAATTAAAACAAAAGCAGAAATCAGGCGATACTTCAGCAAAAGCGACCCCCATCAGGCTTTTTCATCACCGGGCTCGGTGCCGCCGAAACGACGCTCTCGATTAGCAAAGGCATGCAGCGCACCTTCAAAGTCTTGTTCATCGAAATCGGGCCAAAGAACATCTGTAAAGTAAAGTTCGGCATAGGCAATTTGCCAAAGCAAAAAGTTACTTATTCGATGCTCTCCCCCTGTCCTTATTACTAAATCCACCGGAGCCAACTCATGCATACAGATTTGTTGGTTGAGCATGTCTTCATCAATCTGGTCAGGGCGCAGTATACCTTGCTGCACCTGTTCTGCCAGTTGTCTGACTCCCTGGACGATATCCCAACGTCCGCCGTAATTCGCTGCAATATTCAACGTCAGCCCGGTATTCTGGGCGGTAAGCGCTTCTGACTTACGAATACGTTCTTGCAAACGTGAGTTAAATCGGCTGGTATCGCCAATAATGCGCAGGCGGACGTTATGGCGGTGCAGGCTTTTCACTTCGCTATCCAGCGCCCACACAAACAATTCCATCAACGCGCTGACTTCCTGCGCTGGCCGGTTCCAGTTTTCACTACTAAAGGCATACAGCGTTAACGCATCAATACCATTGTTGGCAGCAAAGGAGACCGCCCGGCGGACGGATTTCGCTCCGGCCTTGTGCCCGAACGCGCGAATCTTCCCTTGCTTTTTCGCCCAGCGACCATTGCCATCCATAATGATCGCGACATGACGACAGCCATGTGCTGGCAAATTTTCGCTTACTGGTTGAGTTGCTGACAACATAACGCGTTTTATAGTCCCTGAAAGGATTTAGCGGTACTCAGGAATACTGAAGCCTTTACACAAAAAAGCCGTGTCAAACCACGGCTTACCTGACCCAAAAAGCCAAATACATGCGATCAGGTGGCGCAGACTATATCACCGAAGCACAACGCTAACAAATAGCACGATCTTCTGTAGCAGGATTATCCTCAGCTTGAGAGTCGCATCACTTGTTTTCTGGCGACTTCTCGCGCAATGGCATCCACCCTCAGAACGTCTTCAACGCTCTGGGGCTCCTGCAAATCCATCTGATCAAGTACCGCTAAATTGAGAGCGGCGATATCGGTAAAGCGAATTTCTTCAGCAAGAAATGCAGCAACAACAATTTCATTCGCTGCATTCAGCGCGGTTGTCGCCGCCTGCCCCTGCTCAAACGCATCCATCGCCAGCTTCAGGCAAGGATAACGTTGATAATCCGGCGCACTGAACGTCAACGCACTGAGTTTGCAGAAATCGAGCGGCTCCACGCCAGAGGTCACGCGATTCGGCCAGGCCATCGTGTGAGCGATAGGCGTGCGCATATCCGGTTCTCCCAGTTGCGCCAGAACGCTGCCGTCCTGATAACGCACCATTGAGTGAATCACCGACTGCGGATGAATCAGCACTTCCATCTGGCGGGCACTGGCGTTAAACAACCAACGCGCTTCAATGTATTCCAGACCTTTGTTCATCATGGTGGCAGAATCGACGGAAATCTTACGCCCCATCGACCAGTTTGGGTGACGGCATGCCTGATCGGGCGTCATTGACACCAGTTCATGCAGCGGCGTTTCCCGAAACGGGCCACCAGACCCGGTGAGCAAAACGGACATCACGCCATTCTGCTCCAGGTCAGCGTATCCCAGATTGTGTTGAATGGGTTGGGGCATACTCTGAAAAATCGCGTTGTGTTCGCTGTCTACCGGTAAAAGTCGCGCGTTACTCTGTTTCACCGCATCCATGAACAGGCGTCCACAGGTCACCAGTGATTCTTTGTTTGCCAGTAGAATAGTTTTTCCCGCACGAATCGCGGCAAGCGTTGGCAGGAGACCGGCTGCGCCCACGATAGCGGCCATAACCTGATCGACCTCTGCAAGCGCGGCCATATCACAGGCAGCCTGTTGCCCACTGAGCACCTCTGTCTGACAACCCTGCTGTTTCAGCGTCGCCTTAAGAAGGTTTGCGCTGGACTCATCATCCATCACGGCATAACGCGGGGTAAACTCAAGACACTGCTCCACCATACGGGTGACATTTTTTCCTGCCACCAGCGCGATCACGCGAAAGTGTTCAGGATTATGGCGCACCACGTCCAGCGTGCTGCAACCTATAGAGCCGGTCGAGCCCAGAATGGTTAGTTGCTTCATGAAACGTCCGAAAAATGAGACAGGTAAAAAGCAAAACGCCGCCAGCCGATCCTAAACGATCTTCTGAGCGGCGTTTCACGCGTACAGGAGAATCAGAACTGCATCAGTTCTGCTTCTTTATCTGCCAGTGCCGCATCCACTTTCTTGATGGCTGCATCGGTCATTTTCTGTACGTCATCCTGAGAACGGCGATCGTCATCTTCGCTGATCTCTTTATCTTTCAGCAGCGCTTTCACTTTGTCATTCGCATCACGACGAACGTTACGAACGGCAACACGCGCTTGCTCAGCTTCACCACGAACGATTTTCGTCAGATCTTTACGACGCTCTTCCGTCAGCGGCGGCAGCGGAACGCGAATATCACTGCCTGCAGAGCTCGGGTTCAGGCCGAGGTCAGATGCCATAATCGCTTTCTCAACGGCCGGGCTCATAGAACGATCAAACACGTTGATTTTCAGGGTACGGGAATCTTCTACTGTTACGCTTGCCAGCTGACGCAGCGGCGTAGGCGTGCCGTAATATTCCACGACAATGCCATCCAGCAGGCTGGGAGAAGCACGACCCGTGCGTATTTTGCTGATTTGGTTTTTGAACGCTTCGACGCATTTTTCCATGCGTACTTCGGCATCTTTTCTGATATCGCTAATCACGTTACGAATCCTTGGATACTAGTCTCAGTCAGACCAGACAGCACACAATACACTTCATCCTTCAAGCTGCCTCTGCGTTGACTGCAAGCGTTCACTCCAGTCACGTACTCAGGTACGCTCCTGGAGATTCACGCTCTTGTCGCCTTGACGCAGCATGAATGACTTTGTGTATTCAGAATGTGCTCAGTATAGTCTCGTTTAATTTATGACACAGGATATAAAAGTCCCGCCGGGTAAAGGCAAATCTTACCCGGAATTGGCCAATACGGGAATTATTCCGTAATTAATGTGCCTTCTTTTTCACCCATGACGACGCGACGCAGCGCGCCGGGTTTGTTCATGTTAAAGACGCGAATCGGCAGTTTATGGTCACGAGCCAGCGTAAACGCGGCCAAATCCATCACTTTCAGTTCTTTATCCAGCACTTCATTGTAGGTCAACTGCTCGTACATGGTCGCAGAAGGATCTTTCGCCGGATCGGCGGTAAAGACGCCATCAACTTTCGTCGCTTTCAGCACCACATCGGCTTCGATTTCAATACCGCGCAGACAGGCGGCAGAATCGGTCGTGAAGAAAGGATTACCCGTACCCGCAGAGAGGATAACCACGCGGTTATTACGCAGCAGGCTAATGGCCTCTGCCCAACTGTAGTTGTCGCATACGCCATTCAGTGGAATAGCGGACATCAGGCGGGCGTTCACATAGGCGCGGTGAAGCGCATCGCGCATCGCCAGTCCGTTCATCACGGTGGCCAGCATGCCCATGTGGTCGCCCACAACGCGGTTCATACCCGCTTTCGCCAGACCAGCACCTCGGAATAAATTACCGCCACCAATCACCACACCAACCTGAATACCCAGTTCAACCAGTTCTTTGATCTCCTGAGCCATACGATCCAGTATGCTTGCGTCAATACCGAAGCCTTCCGAACCCTGCAGAGCTTCGCCACTTAACTTAAGCAGAATACGTTTATAGACGGGTTTTGCATTGGTAGCCATGTTTCTTTCCTGAGACTGTCAACGATTTAAAATGGGGGTAAATTCTGGCGACAATGATATGTCGCTTCTCAGTACAGCGAAATAAGAGCCATACTGATTTTGCGTGACGGGTGACAAAAAGAAGCCGCCCTCAGGCGGCTCCTTTTCGACAATTAAGACTGCTTGGACATCGCAGCAACTTCTGCTGCAAAGTCAGTCTCAACTTTCTCGATGCCTTCGCCCACTTCGAAGCGGATGAAGCCAGTCACGTCAGCGTTGTGCTCTTTCAGCAACTGACCAACAGACTTGCTCGGATCCATAACGAAAGGCTGGCCAGTCAGAGAAACTTCGCCGGTGAATTTCTTCATGCGGCCTTCAACCATTTTCTCTGCGATTTCTTTCGGCTTACCAGACTGCATCGCGATATCCAGCTGAACCTGGTATTCTTTCTCTACCACTTCAGCAGACACGTCTTCCGGCTTAACGAATTCAGGCTTGCTTGCAGCAACATGCATTGCCAGTTGTTTAACCAGCTCTTCATCAGCGCCTTTAGCGGCAACCAGAACACCGATGCGCGCACCGTGCTGGTAGCTACCCAGAACGTCGCCTTCCAGGGAAGCGATACGGCGGATGTTGATGTTCTCACCGATTTTCGCAACCAGCGCAACGCGCTCTTCTTCGAACTGCGCTTTCAGCACTTCAACATCAGTGATTTTGCCAGCAACTGCAGCGTCCAGCACTTTGTCAGCAAATGCCTGGAAACCACCGTCTTTAGCCACGAAGTCAGTCTGGCAGTTAACTTCCAGAATGAACGCAATGTTGCCGTCGATTTTGGTTTTGATAACGCCGTCAGCAGCAACGTTGCCTGCTTTTTTCGCTGCTTTGATAGCACCGGACTTACGCATGTTTTCAATTGCCAGCTCGATGTCGCCATTAGCTTCAGTCAGTGCTTTTTTGCAATCCATCATGCCTGCGCCAGTACGCTCACGCAGCTCTTTTACCAGGGATGCGGTAATTTCAGCCATTCTAAAATCCTCGGAAGATTTGATCTGCCCGGCCATTAACCGCACAGATTTAAAAGTGAAAAAGGGGGCCATATACAGGCCCCCTAACCAAACATGATACTACCTGGTTTATAAGGGCTCTTCCCCTTCATATTCCGAGCCGCAGATGCGTTGTCTTCGCTCGCTCATCCCGGTCACTTACTCATGTAAGCTCCCGGGAATTCTCGAGCTTGCCGCCTTCCTGCAACTCGAACTATCTCAGGGAAGTTATCAAGCCTTATTATTCAGCTTCTACGAAGCTTTCTTCCGCCTGGGAAGCCAGATCCTGAGAACGGCCTTCACGAACGGTTGCAGCGACAGCGCCCAGGTACAGGCTAACAGCACGGATTGCGTCGTCGTTACCCGGGATAACGAAGTCAACACCGTCCGGATCAGAGTTGGTATCAACGATAGCAAATACCGGAATACCCAGGTTGTTTGCTTCTTTGATAGCAATGTGCTCGTGGTCAGCATCGATTACGAACAGAGCGTCCGGCAGACCGCCCATGTCTTTGATACCGCCCAGGCTGTTTTCCAGTTTCTCAAGCTCACGCGTACGCATCAGCGCTTCTTTCTTGGTCAGCTTTTCGAAAGTACCGTCCTGAGACTGAGTTTCCAGGTCTTTCAGACGTTTGATGGACTGACGAACGGTTTTCCAGTTAGTCAGCATACCGCCCAGCCAGCGATGGTTCACGAAGAACTGGTCGCAGCTGTTAGCAGCGTCTTTCACCGCTTCGCTTGCAGCGCGTTTAGTACCAACGAAAAGGATTTTACCTTTGCGAGAAGCAATCTTGTTCAGCTCAGCCAGCGCTTCGTTGAACATCGGTACCGTTTTCTCAAGGTTGATGATGTGAACTTTGTTACGCGCACCGAAGATGAACGGCTTCATTTTCGGGTTCCAGTAACGGGTCTGGTGACCAAAGTGAACACCAGCCTTGAGCATGTCGCGCATGGAAACAGTTGCCATGATTTAAAACCTCTATAGATTAAGTTGGGGTTATGCCTCCACGTATCCCATATTACCGACCCCAAAGGGCACCCCGGAATATGTGCCGATACGTGTGTGTTGTTACACAATGTGAGATTAATACACTGTATCCTTCACGCTGCCTCGTTGTTGGCTTCATCTGCTCACACCAGTCACTTACTTCAGTAAGCTCCTGGCGATTCGCTGCTTTGCCGCCGCGACGCATCATGAATGATTGTGTGTATGTCGCTTCCGTCCATTCTGTGCATACGAAATGGAACGTAAGTCCGGCGCGCTTTATACCACAAATACGCCGTGGACACCAATAATTGTTGACGGTCGGTTCTGGATTGAACAATGCATTTCGTGTTACAGACAGGCGGCAAATTTTTGAATCCCCGGGAGCTTACGACCAGTAAGTGACTGGGGTGAAAAAATGTAGCCAACGCGCTTGTGGCACGAAAGGCGAAGTTCAGAATGATTCTCAATTTGGCAGGGTACACCCCTGACTGTTACCATTGACAGCACTTACACAATTATTGTCGAAATTATCGACACTGATGGACAGAATTCATGGCTATCTCAATCAAGACCCCTGAAGAAATCGAAAAAATGCGCGTCGCCGGTCGTCTTGCCGCAGAAGTGCTGGAAATGATCGAACCGTATATCAAACCTGGCGTCAGCACGGGTGAACTGGATCGCATCTGTAACGACTACATTGTTAACGAACAACACGCGATCTCCGCCTGCCTCGGCTATCACGGTTATCCAAAATCCGTTTGTATCTCGATTAATGAAGTGGTGTGCCACGGGATTCCGGATGATGCCAAACATCTGAAAGATGGCGATATCGTGAATATCGACGTCACCGTGATCAAAGACGATTACCACGGCGATACGTCGAAAATGTTTATCGTCGGTAAACCGACCATTCTGGGCGAGCGTCTGTGTCGCGTCACGCAGGAAAGCCTCTATCTGGCGCTGCGTATGGTAAAACCGGGCATTCGTCTGCGCACGCTTGGCGCGGCCATTCAGAAATATGCCGAAGGCGAAGGTTTCTCCGTGGTACGTGAGTATTGTGGGCACGGCATTGGCCGCGGCTTCCACGAAGAACCGCAGGTGCTGCACTATGATGCGGACGACGGCGGCGTGGTGCTGCAACCGGGGATGACGTTTACCATTGAGCCCATGCTGAATGCCGGTGATTACCGTATCCGCACCATGAAAGACGGCTGGACGGTAAAAACCAAAGACAGAAGCTTGTCTGCGCAATACGAGCATACTATTGTGGTGACCGAAAACGGCTGTGAAATTCTGACGTTACGCAAGGATGACTCCATCCCGGCGGTACTCACGCACGGCGAATAATTTTTCGCCTGATGGCGCTGGCGCTTATCAGGCCTACAAATTGCTCTATCCCGTAGGCCGGATAAGGCGCTTTCGCCGCCATCCGGCTTTTTTAATGGGTGGCGCATAATGAATACTCTTCCTGAACAGCACGCGAATACAGCACTTCCCACCCTTCCCGGCCAACCGCAGAACCCGGGGGCCTGGCCACGCGACGACCTCACTGTCACGGGTATCAAGACCCACATCGATACATTCCAGCAGTGGCTGGGTGATGCCTTCGACAGCGGTATTTCCGCCGAGCAGCTCATCGAAGCGCGTACTGAATTTATCGACCAGTTACTGCAACGCCTGTGGATTGACGCCGGTTTCGGACAAATCGCCGATCTGGCGCTGGTTGCCGTTGGCGGATACGGGCGCGGCGAGTTGCATCCGCTCTCCGACATCGATCTGCTTATCTTAAGCCGCAAAAAATTGCCGGATGAACAGGCGCAAAAGGTCGGTGAACTGCTGACGTTGTTATGGGACGTCAAACTGGAGGTCGGGCACAGCGTGCGAACGCTGGAAGAGTGCCTGCTGGAAGGGTTATCGGATTTAACCGTCGCCACCAACCTGATTGAAACTCGCCTGTTGATTGGCGACGTGGCCCTTTTTCTGGAATTGCAAAAACATATCTTCAGCGAAGGTTTCTGGCCGTCCGATAAGTTTTACGCCGCTAAAGTGGAAGAGCAGAATCAGCGCCACCAGCGCTATCACAGCACCAGCTATAACCTCGAACCGGATATCAAAAGCAGTCCCGGCGGCCTGCGCGACATCCACACGCTACAGTGGGTCGCCCGTCGTCATTTCGGCGCAACGTCGCTCGACGAAATGGTAGGTTTCGGCTTTTTGACCCAGGCGGAACGCGCTGAACTCAACGAGTGTCTGCACATTCTGTGGCGCATCCGTTTTGCGCTGCATTTAGTGGTTAGCCGTTACGATAACCGCCTGCTGTTTGATCGCCAGTTGAGCGTCGCTCAGCGCCTTAATTACCGTGGCGAAGGTAATGAGCCGGTTGAGCAGATGATGAAAGATTACTTTCGGGTCACTCGCCGCGTCACAGAACTCAACCAGATGCTGCTCCAGTTATTTGACGAAGCCATCCTCGCACTCTCTGCCGACGAAAAACCGCGTCCTGTTGATGACGACTTTCAGTTACGCGGCACGCTGATCGATCTGCGTCAGGACGATCTGTTTATCCGCGAACCGGAGGCGATCCTGCGCATGTTCTACATCATGGTGCGCAACAGCGCGATCACCGGGATCTATTCAACAACCCTGCGCCATCTGCGCCACGCGCGCCGTCATCTGAATCAACCATTGTGCTATATCCCGGAGGCGCGCTCACTGTTTCTCAGTATGCTGCGTCACCCGGGCGCAGTCAGCCGTGGTCTGCTGCCAATGCACCGCCACAGCGTGCTGTGGGCCTATATGCCGCAATGGTCTCGCATTGTCGGCCAGATGCAGTTTGACCTGTTCCATGCTTATACGGTGGACGAGCACACGATTCGCGTGATGCTGAAGCTGGAAAGTTTTGCCAAAGAAGAGACCCGTCAGCGCCACCCGCTGTGCGTGGATCTCTGGCCACGCCTGCGGCAGCCCGAACTGATTTTCATCGCCGCGCTGTTCCATGATATTGCCAAAGGGCGCGGCGGTGACCACTCGGTGCTGGGCGCGCAGGACGTGCTCAAATTCGCCGAACTGCACGGGCTGAACTCACGCGAAACACAACTGATCGCCTGGCTGGTTCGCCAGCATCTGCTGATGTCGGTAACCGCCCAGCGTCGTGATATTCAGGATCCCGAAGTCATTAAACAGTTTGCAGAAGAGGTACAAACCGAGCATCGCCTGCGCTTCCTGGTCTGCCTGACGGTCGCGGATATTTGCGCCACCAACGAAACGCTGTGGAATAGCTGGAAGCAGAGCCTGCTGCGCGAGCTGTATTTCGCCACCGAAAAACAGTTGCGTCGGGGAATGCAAAACACCCCGGATATGCGCGAGCGCGTGCGTCATCACCAGTTACAGGCGCTGGCGTTGCTGCGAATGGACAATATTGATGAAGAAGCGCTGCACCATATCTGGTCGCGCTGTCGCGCCAACTATTTTGTCCGCCACAGCCCAAATCAACTGGCCTGGCATGCGCGTCATCTGCTGCAACACGATCTCAGTAAACCGCTCATTCTGCTCAGTCCGCAGGCGACACGTGGTGGAACGGAGATTTTCATCTGGAGCCCGGACCGCCCGTATCTGTTTGCCGCGGTTTGCGCCGAACTGGACCGTCGAAATCTGAGCGTTCACGACGCGCAGATCTTCACCACCCGCGATGGGATGGCGATGGATACATTTATCGTGCTGGAGCCAGACGGCAGTCCGTTGTCATCAGACCGGCATGAAGCCATCCGTTTTGGTCTGGAGCAGGCGATCACCCAGCGCCGTTGGCAACCGCCGCAGCCACGTCGACAACCAGCAAAACTGCGCCATTTTACCGTCGATACCGAAGTCACGTTTCTACCCACGCATACCGACCGTAAATCATTCCTTGAGCTTATCGCGCTCGATCAGCCTGGACTGCTGGCGCGGGTCGGGCAAATTTTTGCCGATCTCGGAATTTCGCTTCATGGCGCCCGAATTACAACCATTGGTGAGCGAGTAGAAGATTTATTCATAATCGCGACGGCGGACCGGCGTGCCCTTAATAATGCGCTGCAGCAGGAAGTGCATCAACGGTTGACAGAGGCCCTCAATCCAAACGATAAAGGGTAGTGTGTTTATTTATTAGGGAAAGAGTTTAACAATGCAGCAGTTACAGAACGTTATTGAGACCGCTTTTGAGCGCCGTGCCGACATTACTCCGGCCAATGTGGATACCGTGACCCGTGAAGCGGTGAATCAGGTGATTTCCCTGCTGGATTCCGGCGCGCTGCGCGTGGCAGAAAAGGTAAACGGTCAGTGGGTGACTCACCAGTGGTTGAAGAAAGCGGTTCTGCTCTCTTTCCGTATCAACGATAACCAGGTGATCGATGGCGCGGAAAGCCGCTACTTCGATAAAGTGCCGATGAAATTCGCCGGCTACGACGAAGCGCGTTTCCAGAAAGAAGGTTTCCGCGTGGTTCCGCCTGCGGCAGTTCGTCAGGGTGCGTTTATCGCCCGTAACACCGTGCTGATGCCGTCCTATGTCAACATTGGCGCTTACGTTGATGAAGGCACAATGGTCGATACCTGGGCCACCGTCGGTTCCTGCGCGCAGATCGGTAAAAACGTTCACCTGTCCGGCGGCGTCGGTATCGGTGGCGTACTGGAGCCGCTGCAGGCAAACCCAACCATCATCGAAGACAACTGTTTTATCGGCGCGCGTTCTGAAGTGGTGGAAGGCGTGATTGTCGAAGAAGGCTCGGTGATCTCAATGGGCGTTTATATTGGGCAAAGCACCCGTATTTACGACCGTGAGACCGGTGAAGTGCATTACGGACGCGTACCGGCAGGCTCCGTTGTCGTTTCCGGCAACCTGCCGTCGAAAGATGGCAAGTACAGCCTGTACTGTGCGGTGATTGTGAAAAAAGTTGACGCCAAAACGCGTGGCAAGGTTGGCATTAACGAGTTATTGCGGACCATCGACTAACGGCAATTCAAAAAAGCGGGTTTATCCCGCTTTTTTTATCTCTGCGAGTGGCAGAAACAGGGCTTTTCGTTAATTATTCAATAGTTATAGTGAGCTTAAGGGTACCGCTATGTATGACAATCTGAAAAGTCTGGGCATTACTAATCCTGAAGAAATCGATCGTTACAGTCTACGGCAAGAAGCCAACAACGATATCCTGAAAATCTATTTCCAGAAGGATAAAGGTGAGTTCTTTGCCAAAAGCGTCAAGTTCAAATATCCCCGCCAGCGTAAAACCGTGGTCGCCGATGGCGTTGGCCAGGGCTACAAAGAGGTGCAGGAGATTAGTCCTAACCTGCGCTATGTGATCGACGAGCTCGATCAGATCTGCCAGCGCGATCGCACAGAGGTCGATCTGAAACGGAAGATCCTCGATGATTTACGTCATCTGGAAAGCGTGGTGGCGAATAAGATCACTGAGATTGAAGCCGATCTGGAAAAACTGACGCGTAAATAAGCAGGTTATTGCCGGATGGCGGCGTCATACGCCTTATCCGGCCTACAGGTACATCCTCGTAGGCCTGATAAGCGTAGCGCTATCAGGCAATTAATCAACGTTGCTCATCCAGTTGCAACGCCACATACAGCAACAGCCTGTCATCGAAGTTACCCAAATCCAGCCCGGTCAATTCTGAAATGCGATTCAGTCGGTATTCCAGCGTATTGCGATGGATAAACAGCGCCTTTGAGGTCGCCAGCGGCTGGACGTTGTGACGGAACCATGCCGTCAGCGTGCGGCGCAATAAGCCGTTGTTATCCATCGCTTTCAACCGTGCCAGCGGTCGCGCCAGTTCATTGGCCTGCCAGCCACCACGCAAACTGTCGAGCAGTACCGGCAACATCAGATCCTGATAAAAGTAGCTCCGGTTTTCCGGCATTCGCTGTTTACCCACCATCATCGTGGTTCGTGCCGTACGGTATGAACGGGCGATACTCCCCGGACCGGTAAAATAGTTGCCCAGCGCAACGCGAAAACGGAGTTGACCGTTCTCTTTCATGCGGGCAATCAACTGTTCAATGCGCTTGCGGTGATCTTCGGCATCCCAGCGGCCAAACGAATTCAGCGCGGGCTTGAGCACCACCATTTCGGTCAGCGAAACGATGGCAATCAGGTTATTACGCTCCGGTGTAGTCAACGCGTTCTGTAACTGCTGCAACTCCGCCATCGCGCTGTCCACCCCGAGTTGCCCGCTGTCCACTTCCACCACCGCCACCACGCGCGGCTGGTTAAGGTCTATCCCCAAACGTTGCGCCCATTCGGTGAGCGCTGGCGTATTTTCTTCCGCCTGGATCAGATTCATGACTAACTCTTCACGCAGGCGGCTGTCCTGGGCCAGCAAATGCATCAGGCGCGACTGTTCAAGCATCATCTCCGCCGTCATACAGACCAGTTCGCCATATTTGCGCAGATACTCAGGCTCGCCAGTCAGGCCGATCACCCCCACGATCTCCCCTTCCAGGCGCAGCGGCAGGTTGATCCCCTGGCGAACGCCGTGCAGATGGCGCGCAACCGCGTCATCAATATCGACCACGCGCCCTTGTGAGAGAACTAACAGCGCGCCTTCGTGCAATTCACCAATACGCTCGCGATCGCCACTACCGATGATCCGTCCACGGGCATCCATTACGTTGATATTGGTATCAATAATGCGCATCGTGCGCCCCACGATATCCTGCGCCATTTCGGTATCAAGATGCCAGCCAGCCATAAACCCCTCCTGTGAGCAGAGCTCCAGCATAAGGAAGATAATTAACAGCGGCATTGTGCAAACGCACAAAGGAGAACGGAGAAGTATGGAGTTGTGGCAGGTATCACAAAAAGCAGCCCCTTCCTGTGTATAGAAGGGGCTTTGAGGGGATTACTGCATCAGCAGATAAATCGTGCTGTCGCCACGCTGAATGTTCAGCGCCAGAACAGACGGTTTGCTGTCGAGGATCTTACGCAGCTCGGCAATGTTTTTCACCGGTTGCTGGTTAGCACCGACAATCACATCACCTTTCTTCAGGCCAATCTGCGCTGCCGGGGTGTTCGCTTTAACGTTGTTCACCACCACGCCTTTGTCCTGCCCTTTATTGCTCATCTCCGCACCTTCAATACCGCTGAAGATAGAGCTGGAGTCAACCTGATTCTGGCTGCTCTGCTGCAGTTCCAGATTGACGTTGACCGGCTTACCGTCACGCAACAGGCCGAGAGTAATTTTGCTGCCGACCGGCATGGTGCCAACCTGCGCACGCAGCGCTGCGAAGCTGCTGATCGGTTTACCGTTCAGGGAGGTAATCACATCCCCGGCTTTAATACCGGCTTTCGATGCAGACGAATTCGGCATCACCTGGCTGACGAACGCGCCGCGCTGAGCGTCGACTTTCATCGCTTTCGCCAGTTCGGAGTTCAGTTCGGTCCCCATGATGCCCAGTTCACCGCGTTTCACCTGACCAAATTCCACCATCTGCGAAGTCAGGTTTTTCACCATATTGCTGGGGATCGCAAAGCCGATACCGATGTTGCCGCCGTCCGGTGCGAGGATCGCGGTGTTAATCCCGATCAGTTCGCCGTTCAGATTGACCAGCGCGCCACCGGAGTTACCCCGGTTAATCGCCGCATCAGTCTGGATAAAGTTTTCATAGTTTTGCGCATTCAGGCCGCTACGACCCAGCGCAGAGACAATACCGGAGGTCACCGTCTCGCCCAGACCAAAGGGGTTACCGATAGCCACGGTGTAATCACCCACGCGCAGCGCGTCGGAATCAGCCAGTTTAATCGCCGTCAGGTTTTTCGGATCCTGAATCTGGATCAGCGCGATATCGGAGCGCGGGTCTTTACCGACGATCTTCGCATCGAACTTACGGCCATCACTCAACTGGACCTTGATCACCGTTGCGTTATCCACAACGTGGTTGTTGGTGACGACATAGCCTTTTGCGGCGTCAATGATGACACCAGAACCCAGCGCCATAAATTTCTGCTGCTGGCCACCGCCGTTATCACCCTGCGGGCCGCCCTGGCAGAAAGGTGAACTCTGGAACGGAGAACCGTCCTGGCAGAACGGAGAATCATCACCAAAGAACTGCTGGAAATTACGCGGCATACGCGGCGTATTGACGGTCGTGCTCCCTTCCACGTTAATGCTGACCACCGATGGCATCACTTTTTCGAGCATCGGTGCCAGGCTTGGCATCTGCTGTGCGGTTGTGGCTGATGCCGTTTCAGCCGCCGATGCAGACAGTGGGGACAACGCCAGACCTAAACTCAGAGCCAGTGCACTCATTGCTAATGTGGTTTTTTTCATGTGTTTCAATCTCGATTAACAGATAACGCAAAATTGCTGTGTACGTCAGATTCATTTTATAGCGCTAAGTTCCGGACAGAAGTTTATGGAAAAGGTAAAAATTTATTGTCCGTCTTTACAAAACTCAGCTTATTGTTCGACTGCCATCAGACGGCGATATTCATCCCATGCATAGAGATCAGTCATCCCGCTGATATAATCCTGAACCAGTCGGCAGCGGTAATAATATTCCAGCACAGGATACTCTGGTGAATCTGACTTTAATTTACCCACGACTTCAACATAAGCAAGCCGGTGACGCGTTGACAGTTTCTGAAATAAGCGTGACTCAATAGGAAGCCGCCCCAGGCGCTCTTTCTCCACCAGTTCACTGAAGTCAGCAAGCGGCAGACTTAATAAAGGACGGTAGATTTCCAGTAAGCCACTGATCACCCGATAGCCCTGTAATTCAAGCTGTTCTACATCAGGGTGGCTAAACACATGTTTCATCGCCACATTCTTATATAGCTTCAGCAGGCGGCTGAAATTACTGCCGTCCTCCAGCAACGCCTGATTAAAGGTTCCGTCGAATATCTGCGATAAATTATCAATAAAGCGCTGTGCGGCGTAGGGCACCAGTTTATTAAGCGTATTCACGCGCAAATACATAAAGAATTGATCTTCGGTACTGCGACTCAGAGAATTCGAACGCGATTTTTCCCAGGCATTTTCAACTACCAGTGCAAAGAGCGAACCTTTTTCATGATGGCCCCAGGCGTCATGTAAATGGTGATAAAGCTGCTCAACGCTAAAAATTCTTTTCTCTACCGCATCCTCCAGATCGGCAACACAATAAGAGATGTCGTCGGCCGCTTCCATTATCCACGTCAATGGAAAGCGACTGTAAACGGCGAGATCCAGTTCCTGACGTAACCTTGCGATATACGGTTCCTCGGACAGGTAATAGCCAGGTTTTTTCATTAAATAATTGTGCGTTACGGGTGTTTCTCCTCGCCACCAGGCCGGACGGGTATATTTTAAGATCCCGCCAACCTGCGCCCAGGTCAGGTTCATTCGCATTAAGGTATGTACCAAACGAATCCCTTGCGCATTCCCTTCAAAATGACACAAATCCTGGCGCACTTTACGGCGAAGCTCGTTAAGCGACTCTTCCCCCTCACGCAGACGGAGCGTGGCCACACTACAGCGGTCTTCGGTTAACGGCTGACTTTCCGCATCGCCCGGATGCAAGCGCTGCCGAAACCAGTCATTGATCGCCGCCTCGCCAAAATGGCCGAACGGCGGGTTGCCGATGTCATGCATCAGGCAGGACATTTCGACAATGCTCTCAAACGGTCCCGTTAACTCATCAAGGCCGTATGTTTCCAGCAGCTTCATCTCTTTGAGGCGGCTTAAGACTTCTTTAGCGATATAGCGACCAACCTGTTGAACTTCCAGGGAATGCGTGAGACGCGTGCGCACTGCGGCATTTCGTTCGAGAGGAAAGACCTGGGTCTTTTGTTGCAGACGACGAATCGCCGGAGAGTTGATAATACGCCCCCGGTCACTTTCAAAAATGCGCAGGATCTCATGCTCGGTTTTGACACCCTGCGGTGAACGAAAACGACGGTGCCAGTTTATTTTTTTCCGGAAATCAATCTGTGACATGTCCTCTCCCGCGTGAGAATGCACTTCACCTTAAGCGCATGATAGACTATGCCTTTAAATCTCACCTCGCGCGAGTAAATCTATGAAAATCGGCATCATTGGTGCAATGGAAGAAGAGGTCACGCTACTGCGTGACAAAATCGAAAACCGTCAAACAATCGCCCTGGGCGGTTGCGAAATTTACACCGGTCAACTTAACGGAACCGATGTTGCGCTGCTGAAATCCGGTATTGGTAAAGTGGCGGCGGCGCTGGGCGCGACGCTGTTACTTGAACGCTGCAAACCGGACGTCATTATTAACACTGGCTCAGCGGGTGGCCTCGCGTCGACGCTGAAAGTGGGTGATATTGTGGTTTCTGATGAAGTACGTTACCACGACGCTGACGTCACCGCATTTGGCTACGAATTTGGTCAGCTTCCGGGCTGCCCGGCTGGTTTTAAAGCCGATGACAAACTGATTGCCGCAGCTGAATCCTGCATTGCGCAACTGAATCTGAACGCGGTGCGTGGGCTGATCGTCAGCGGCGACGCCTTCATTAACGGTTCCGTGGGGCTGGCGAAAATCCGCCATAACTTCCCACAGGCTATTGCGGTTGAAATGGAAGCCACGGCGATTGCCCACGTTTGTCATAACTTCAAGGTACCGTTTGTGGTGGTCAGGGCGATCTCTGACGTCGCCGATCAGCAGTCACATCTGAGTTTTGACGAGTTCCTGGCCGTTGCCGCAAAACAGTCCACGCTGATGGTGGAAACACTGGTACAGAAACTGGCGCATGGTTAATGTTTTTTCCAGGGCGCTTGTCGCCCTGTTGACCATCCTCCCGGTGTGGCTGTATGCCGCACCACGCGTCATTTCCCTTTCGCCTGCCAATACAGAACTTGCCTTTGCCGCCGGGATCACCCCCGTTGGCGTCAGCAGTTATTCAGATTACCCCCCGCAAGCGCAGAACATTGAACAGGTTTCCACCTGGCAAGGCATGAATCTGGAACGGATTGTGGCGCTAAAGCCAGATCTGGTGCTCGCCTGGCGCGGTGGAAACGCGGAACGGCAGGTTAACCAACTCACATCATTAGGAATTGAGGTGATGTGGGTCGATGCGGTAACCATTGAACAAATCGCCGAAACGTTGCAGAAACTGGCCGCCTGGAGTCCACAGCCAGAAACCGCGCAACGCGCCGCGCAAACCCTGCTGGACGACTTTTCACAGCTAAAATCGCAATATGCGGGCAAACCGAAAAAACGTGTTTTTTTGCAGTTTGGCACCAATCCTCCGTTTACCAGCGGAAAAGGGTCAATTCAAAACGAAGTTCTTGAGCTGTGCGGTGGAGAGAACATCTTTGCCGCCAGTCGGGTCCCCTGGCCGCAGGTGAGTCGTGAACAGGTCCTGGCACGCGCGCCGCAGGCTATTGTCATCGCCGGAGGTTCGGATGAAACTCTCAAAATTCAACAATTCTGGGGTAATCAGCTAAAAATTCCGGTTATTCCGCTCAACAGTGACTGGTTTGAACGCGCCAGCCCGCGTATTATCCTCGCCGCAAAACAACTCTGTTATGCGCTTTCACAGGTGAATTAGCATCCGCCCCACCCGGTTTGTTGTGAGGATTTTAGAATGCTCGTCTATTGGCTGGATATTGTAGGTACAGCGGTATTTGCCATCTCTGGCGTGTTGCTGGCTGGAAAACTTCGCATGGACCCGTTTGGCGTGCTGGTGCTCGGCATTGTTACTGCCGTGGGCGGCGGGACGATCCGTGATATGGCGCTCGATAACGGCCCTGTTTTCTGGGTAAAAGATCCTACCGATCTGGTGGTGGCGATGATCACCAGCATGTTGACGATCCTGCTGGTTCGCCAGCCACGACGTTTGCCCAAATGGATGTTGCCCGTGCTGGACGCTGTCGGCCTGGCGGTCTTTGTCGGCATTGGCGTGAACAAAGCGTTTATTGCCGGAACCGGGCCGCTGGTCGCCATCTGTATGGGCGTCATCACCGGTGTGGGCGGCGGTATTATCCGCGATGTACTGGCGCGTGAAATCCCGATGATCCTGCGAACAGAAATCTATGCGACGGCCTGTATTATCGGCGGGATCGTTCACGCCACCGCGCATTACACCTTCGCAATGCCGTTAGAAGCCGCCAGTATGATGGGAATGATAGTAACGCTGGTGATACGCCTTGCGGCGATCCGCTGGCATCTCAAGCTACCGACGTTTGCGTTGGATGAGAATGGTCATTGAGGTGATTTTGCCCGATGGCGCTGCACTTATCGGGCCTACAACAGAATAACGCCGTAGGCCGGATAAGGCATTTATGTCGCCATCCGGCATGACAGACAGCACTCCGATGCTGAAAGAAGAGAATGACCGGTGACGTGATTTTGCCCGATGGCGCTACGCTTATCGGGCCTACAACAGAACAACGCCGTAGGCCGGATAAGGCATTTATGCCGCCATCCGGCATGACAGACAGCACTCAGATGCTGAAAGAAGAGAATGACCGGTGACGTGATTTTGCCCGATGGCGCTACGCTTATCGGGCCTACAACAGAATAACGCCGTAGGCCGGATAAGGCATTTATGCCGCCATCCGGCATGACAGACAGCACTCAGATGCTGAAAGAGGAACCACACCCGCAGGTGCTTTTCGCATTCGGGTTAGTGACTACGAAGCGAGAACCTTCCAGGCCTTCGGTGTAGTCAACAGAACCACCGACCAGATACTGAAGGCTCATTGGGTCAACCACCAGGCCAACGCCCTGTTTCTCAATGGTCATATCGCCTTCGTTGACCTGATCATCAAAGGTAAAACCATACTGGAAACCGCTGCAACCGCCACCGGTGATATAGACACGCAGTTTCAGGTTCGGATTTTCTTCGTCTGCGATCAGGCTTTTTACTTTATTGGCTGCTGCGTCAGTAAATTGCAGTGGCAGCGCTACGTCATCACTCATATTTTTGCTCCAAACGACATCGGCAATTGGGCAAATTCTGACCCAATACTCGTGTCATTATCTAATACCCTGGTATTTCATTCAAGTATTCTCGCCCGCGGTCGTCGCCTGACTTTTTGCCGCCTGCTCCGCTTCCTGTTTCGCCAGCGTACGCGCAAGAATCGTGGAGTATAGCGGTTTGCCGCCAAGGAACTGGGCTAATAGTGTTGCGCCAAGACAGGTAATGATCATTGGCAAAATGAGCTGATAGTTATCGGTCATTTCCAGCACCAACAAAATGCCGGTTAACGGCGCACGCACAGAGGCAGCTAACAGCGCCCCCATTCCGGCAATAGCAAACGTCCCGGCTTCAAGCTGATAATGCGGAAAGCAGGCGGTCGCCGCCATACCAAATGCGGTACCCAGCAGTGTTCCCAGCGCCAGCATCGGGGCGAAAATCCCCCCCGGCGCACCGGAAGAGAAACAGAGCAGCGTGGTGATCACTCGCGCGATAAAGATAAATAACAGCAGCCCCACACTAAAGTTGCCTGCAGCGGCAATCGGAATCAGGTTAAAGCCTCCGCCCGCCGCCGCTGGTTCAATCAGTCCCAGAATGCCGCACAGTCCGCCAATCGCCCCGCCCATCAGCACCCATTTGGTGATATTACCGTGGTGAAAACGCTGGAACATATCCTGAGTACCCAGCACCAGCTTATTGAAAAACGGCCCCACGCAGCCAAAAATCATGCCGAGGATCAGATAGAGCCACAGTGTATTCAATGGCGCATTAGAGAGTTTTCCCACCTCAATGATCGGCGACTCACCGTTGCAGATGCGAAACACAATACTCGACATAATCACGCCGGTAAAAACGGCTTTGATGGAAATGAGGTTATAGCGAAACTGCGGACGCATCTCTTCGAGAATGAACAGTATGCCTGCCAGCGGTGCATTAAAGGCGGCGGAAAGCCCTGCCGCCGCGCCGGTCGCCAGCAGGGTGTGCCGTGCTTCGGCGCTGCGCATTCGGAAGATATCCAGCACCATGCGGCCAATATTGCCGCCAATTTGCACCGTCGGGCCTTCGCGACCTAACACCATCCCCGCCCCCAGCGTGCCCATCCCGCCGATGAACTTAACCGGTAACACGCGCCACCAGCGAACGGGACGCAGCTCTTCCAGCGCGCCTTCAATCTCCGGTATTCCCGACCCGCCCGCCTCCGGCGCAAATTTGCGCACCAGAAAATAGCCGACCATCGCCAGTAATGCAGAGAGAATAAACGCCAGCGGCCAGAGCAAAAGCGGATGGTCAGCCACATTTACCAGTGCGCCTATGCGCTGGTTCTGTACCCAACTCACCGCTTTTTCGAACGCCACGCCCGCCAGACCGGTGAGCGTTCCTACCACTGCCGCCATGAATAAGATCGCCAGCGGCGTTTTGTCACGCTCCAGCAGCCGACGAATTTGATCCCTGCGCCGTAAGCGCACAATTTGCTGTGCTTCAAAAGAGGGCGTTTCTGTGTTCATCAGATGATCATTAATTGGTAATACAAATGCAGAAGCGGCATTGTACTCGCCTCCTCCCCGAAAATCCCCTGCAAATCGTCATGTTTCAAATGCGCAAAACTTTCATAACCTTCGCTGAATAACTAGAATAGCGGGCATTCTCTTTTTCTACGAACCAGGAACCCATCCATGAGTAAGTCCGAAAACCTCTACAGCGCGGCACGCGAGCTCATCCCCGGCGGCGTTAACTCTCCTGTTCGCGCCTTTACCGGTGTAGGAGGGACGCCACTGTTCATCGAAAAAGCAGACGGCGCCTTTTTGTATGATGTCGATGGCAAAGCCTATATCGATTATGTCGGCTCCTGGGGTCCAATGGTACTGGGTCACAATCATCCGGCAATCCGTAACGCGGTAATCGAAGCCGCCGAACGAGGCCTGAGCTTCGGTGCGCCAACCGAGATGGAAGTCAAAATGGCGGAACTGGTCACCGAACTGGTGCCAACCATGGATATGGTGCGAATGGTGAACTCCGGTACGGAAGCGACGATGAGCGCCATTCGTCTGGCGCGCGGCTTCACCGGACGCGATAAGATCATCAAGTTTGAAGGGTGCTACCACGGTCATGCGGACTGCCTGTTAGTGAAAGCGGGTTCCGGCGCGTTAACGCTGGGCCAGCCAAACTCTCCGGGCGTTCCTGCTGATTTCGCAAAACACACCCTGACCTGCACCTATAACGATCTCAACTCTGTGCGTGCGGCGTTCGAACAGTTCCCACAGGAGATCGCCTGTATCATCGTTGAGCCGGTGGCGGGCAACATGAACTGCATCCCGCCGTTGCCGGAATTCCTGCCAGGCCTGCGCGCGCTGTGCGATGAATTCGGTGCCTTGCTGATTATTGATGAAGTGATGACCGGTTTTCGTGTGGCGCTGGCGGGCGCGCAAGACTACTACGGTGTGGTGCCTGACCTGACCTGCCTGGGTAAAATCATCGGCGGCGGTATGCCTGTCGGCGCATTCGGCGGTCGTCGTGACGTTATGGACGCGCTGGCACCAACCGGTCCGGTCTATCAGGCAGGAACCCTGTCCGGCAACCCGATTGCAATGGCGGCCGGTTTTGCCTGTCTGACCGAGGTCGCGCAGCCAGGTATCCACGAAACGCTGAATGAACTGACAACACGTCTGGCGGAAGGTTTGCTGGAAGCGGCACAGGAAGCGACTATTCCGCTGGTTGTTAACAATGTTGGCGGCATGTTCGGTATCTTCTTCACCGATGCGAAAACGGTGACCTGTTACCAGGACGTGATGGCCTGCGACGTGGAACGCTTTAAGCGCTTCTTCCATATGATGCTGGATGAAGGCGTCTATCTTGCACCCTCCGCGTTTGAAGCGGGCTTTATGTCCGTGGCGCACAGCATGGAAGATATCAATAACACCATCGACGCCGCACGTCGGGTGTTTGCGAAGCTGTAACCGAGTACGTTTTAAACCGTAGGCCGGGTAAGGCGAAGCCGCCACCCGGCTTTTTTATTGCCGGATAGCGACGTGAAGCGTCTTATCCGGCCTACACAAAAAACAACCGAATCAACGACTCTGCTTGCGCAGCAGATAAATAAAGTACGGCGCGCCGATAAACGTCGAGAGGATCCCCGCCGGAATTTGATACGGGAACAGCAGCATCCGTCCGCACCAGTCGGCAAAAATCAGTAATAATCCCCCCGCCAGCGCCGACATCACAATATGCGGCATCGTTCGACGAAAACCTAGCATCCGCGCGATATGCGGCGCCATCAGCCCCACGAAACTCAGCGGCCCAATGGTCATTGTGGCGGCGGCGGTGAGGCTGGCTGCCAGCAACAGCAGGCCAACCCGCGACGGCGTTAGCGCCATGCCGATTGCGCGTGCGGTCTCTCCGCCCAGCGGCAAAATCGTCAGCCAGCGACGGCACAACGGCGTGATCGACAGCAGAATCACCATCACAATCCCGGTACGCCACACCTGCTCAGGCGTGGCATTGTAGGTTGAACCGGAGATCCAGGTCAGCACCCCAGCCATACGCGGATCGCCACTGGCCTGCAACATCATCAGCAACATAGTGAACGCCGTGCTGAGCGCCATCCCGGCAAGCAGCATGCGATGGGGGGAAAATCCCCCACGCCCGGCGGCGATCAGAATGATTAACAGCGTAGCGGCGGCGCCGAGGCTTCCGGCAGGCAGCAGCCAGCCAAACGCATTTCCCGGCACCAGAAACAGCATCAGCACAACGCCAAACGCCGCACCGGAACTGATCCCCAGCACTTCGGGACTCGCCATTGGGTTGCCGGACAGACGCTGAATAATACAGCCCGAAACCGCCAGCATCACCCCGGCAATCATGGCTGTCAGGATGCGAGGCCAGCGCCAGGGCAACAATTCTTCCAGTTGTACTCCACTGGCCCAGTTCCAGCCCTGCGCGTCACGTCCAAACGACAGCGCAACGCCGATACCGACAAGCAAAAGCACGCCGCCCAACAGGGCATAACTCAGCACATGCCGGCGCTCTGTCGCCACACGATCGCTGACGTTCATATCGGGCGCGCTCATGCTCCGTAAACGCGGTAACAACCACAGCAGAAGCGGCGCGCCGATCAACGCCGTTACCGAACCGGTGGACACTTCCATCCACACCCGGCTCAACCAGAGAATGACCTGATCGGAAAGCCAGAGGATGAGCGCCCCAATCAGCGGCGCCAGCATCAGCCGCGCCAACAACCGGCGGGCGCCGAGCATTTTCGCCAGCAGCGGCGCGAAAAGCCCAATGAAACCGATAATGCCTACCACGTTCACCATCAGCGCGCTCAGCACAATCGCCAGCGTCAGCGCCGCCAGCCGCGCCAAAGATAATGCCAGCCCTAAGTTGCGCGCCACGCCATCATCCAGCCCCATCAGGGTCAGCGGGCGCAGCAGGAGCAAGGTGAGCATCACGCCGCCCAACAGTTGCGGCCACAGACGTTGTACGCCGCTCCAGTCGGTTTGCGTCAGCGTCCCGGTGCTCCACAAGAACATGCTTTGCAACTGATCGTGATGAAAGATAACCAGTAGCTGATTGATGGCCCCGCAATAGAGGCTCACCACCAGACCGGCGAGGATCAGCGTGACCGGTGAAAGACGCTTTCCCCACGCAACGCCAAACACCAGCGCACCGACAATACAGGCTCCGGCAAGAGCGGCAAACTGCCCTGCCAGTACGCCAGGAACCGCCCATAGCGTCGTGACCGTCATCCCTAATTGCGCCCCGGTCGCCACGCCCAGCGTGGTCGGTTCCGCCAGCGGGTTACGCAATACCTGCTGAAACAGCACGCCGACCAGACCCAGCCCGGCCCCAACCAGCAGCGAAATCACCAGACGAGGAAGAAGACTGTAATGAAAAACCATCTGTTCGATGACGTCGATATCGGGGGACCACGTAGCCTGTGACCATTGGTTACGCGACAGCGCAAGGGAAAAGTTCATCCAGGTCAGGCCAGCGGCGATAATCAACAGCAACACCAGCAGTGACGCCGGGAAGCGGGCAATACGTTGAGTCACGCTTTGCCTCCCAACGCATTATCCAGAATGCGCACAAAATTCATGGCCGATAACGTCGCGCCGTAAAACCACACCGCCGGAACGCGCTGAAAACGGCCCTCGCGCACGAACGGCATCGCCTGCCAGAGCGGTGTCGCCATCAGCGCGGCCATCTCTTTATTATTACCATGATCAAAACAGAGCACATCGGCATCTTTGTAAGCGGCCAGACGATCGATTCCCACCACCGTACTGCCCCAGAAGTTGGTTTCACCCTGCCAGGCATTGTGAATACCGTACTCGTCCAGCACCTCCTGAAACAGGCAGTTCGAACCAAAAACCAGCATATGGCGAGGATCAAGCAGGGAGAGCAATAGCAGCGGGCGATCGCCGCGCTGGACAAAGCGAGGCTTCCGGCTGGCAATAAACTGATCGTATTGCGCCAAATGCCGCCCGGCTGCCGGTGTCAGATCCAATATCTGCGCCATCTCGATCAACGACTGGCGGGCGACCGCTAACGGCTTTTTGCCGTCGCTAAAGTTGAATCCGCACCCCGGCGCAATGCGCGCAAGCGTTTCAGGGGATGGACCGTATCCCGCCGACCAGAACATGTACGAGGGTTTCATCTCGGTCAGCAGTTCAAGATTGGGTTCGGTACGGAGCCCGACATCAATCACCGACGCAGGCAGCGAGGGTTCGTTCACCCACAAGCGGTAGTTAGGAATGTCCGCGACGCCATAAGGCGTCACGCCAAGCGCCAGCAGCAGTTCCACCGGCAGCCATTCCAGCGCCACGATACGCTGCGGATCGACAGCCGCGCGCGCGGGTTTCATCTGCCAGAGCAGCGGCGAGAGAGCCATCGCCGTTAATAACCGGCGACGTGTCAGGTGGTGTAATCCGCTCATTAATAGACAAAACTCACGGGAGCGGACCCCGCCGGATGCGGCAGGATCCCCATCGGAATACCATAAATCAGCTCCAGGGTTTCGCTGCGCATAAGCGCTGCGGGCGTGCCCTGGGCAATCATTTCACCGCCGCGCAGCGCGACCAGATAGTCACAGTAGCGGGCAGCCATGTTGATATCATGCAGCACGGCGATCACCGTCAGGCCACGCTCCTGGCTGAGGCGATGAATCAACGCCAGGACATCCACCTGATGGGCGATATCCAGCGCCGACGTCGGCTCATCTAACAGCAGACAGCGGCTGTCCTGGGCTACCAGCATCGCAATCCACGCACGCTGACGTTCACCGCCGGAGAGACTGTCAACCAGACGATGCGCCAGCGGCTTTAGCCCGACCAGCGCAATGGCCTCTTCCACTTTTTCTCTGTCCGCTACGCCAAAACGTCCCAACGCCCCGTGCCACGGATAGCGACCAATCGCCACCAGTTCGCGTACGGTCATCCCTTCCGCCGGCGGCAACTGTTGCGGCAAATAGGCCACTTTACGGGCAAAGGCTTTGCTGCTCCATGTATCCAGCGGCTGTGAGTCCAGCAGGATCTCCCCTTCTGACGGCGGCTGATGGCGACCCAACATTTTTAGCAACGTGGATTTACCCGAACCGTTGTGACCAATAAGACCTGTCACTTTACCGACCGGAAAGGTTAACGACAGAGGATGCAAAAGCGTGCGACCGGGCACACGAAAGGAGACATCACGCAGTGCAAACGTGGTATCGGGATGAGAGGTCTGTTCCTGCATAGCGGCCAACTTGTAAAACGGGCACGCAAAGCGTGCCCAAAGAGAAATTAGAAACGGAAGGTTGCAGTTGCAACGACCTGACGTTCCGCGCCCCAGAAGCAGCCATAGGTGTTAAAGCAACTGGCGACATATTCACGGTCAAACAGGTTGTTCACATGCAGCGCAACGTTGGAGCCCGCCATGCCCAGACGCGCCAGATCGTAGCGAACCAGCGCATCCACCAGGGTGTAACTACCGACTTTAAAGGAGTTCGCCGGATCGCCATAGCTGGAACTGGTATAGCGAACGCCGGTTCCCAGGGTCAGGCCGGAGAGCGGGCCGTCAAACATCGTGTAATCCCCCCACAGTGACGCCATATGTTTTGGCACCTGCGCCGGGGTGTTGCCTTTGTAGTTGGTGTCGGTGGTGTATTCCGCATCCGTATAGGTGTAGGAACCGACCACGTTTACGCTGGCAGACAGCGCCGCTTTCGCTTCCACTTCCACGCCGCGTGAACGAATCTCACCGCCTTCAACCGAGAAGAACGAACCGTTAGGATCCGCCATCAGGTTGTTGGTTTTGGTCAACTGATAGACCGCGCCAGTGATGACAACTGGACGATCGTTCGGGACATATTTCACGCCCGCTTCGTACTGTTTGCCTTTCGACGGCGCGAAAATATTCCCGCTGGCGCCCGTTTGCGAAGCCGGTTCAAACGATTCGCTGTAGCTGAAATACGGTGTTACGCCGTTATCGAACAGATAGTTGACACCGCCACGCCAGGTGAACTCGTTATCATCACGCGAATCCTGAATGTCTGAAACGCGGTTCAGCGAATCCTGTTGCGCCCAGTCGTAACGCCCGCCCAGCGTCACCAGCACCTTGTCCCATTGCATCTGATCCTGCACATACAGACCTGTTTGCTTCTGTTTGTTCAGCACCTGATAAGCCCCTGACGGTCCAGGGCGTGAGCCAAAATCAAAGTCGCTGCGGTCAAGGTTGTAGATGTCAGACGGCGCAACAGAGCCCGCATAACCAAACCAGGAATCGATATCGTTACGCATACGCATAAAGTCAACGCCGGTCAGCAGGGTGTGATCGACTGCGCTGGTCGCGAATTTGCTTTGTAGCTGCGTGTCGACAGAGAAGTTCTGCAATTTTTCGTTATCAATGACGTACTGACGGGTCAGCGTGTGGTTCCAATCAGACTGCGGAATGCCAGCGCAAGGGCTGGTGCCCGGATTGCCCGAATAGAGCGGATCGGAGCACATACCGTAACCGTAGACGCTGTTCTGCGAAACCTTGTTTTCCGCATAACGCAGGTTCTGACGCACGGTGAAAGTGTCGTTGAATTCGTGGTCGAAACTGTAACCGACCATCTTCTCATTACGTGAGTAGGTATTGTTGTCCGCGCCTTCGTTGAAGTCGGTCGGCAAACGCTTCCCGTTTGGCAGCGTGCTGACGGTTCCTTCTTTCGGCAGCCAGCCGTAGTAACCGGTCTCCGGTTCGTTCTGGAAATAGGAGAGGAACGTGAAGTTCGTTTTGTCATCCGGACGCCAGCTAAAAGAAGGGGCGATGGCGTAACGCTGTTCTTCCGCGCCCTGCTGCTGCGCATTCGCTGAACGCGCCAGGCCGGTTAAGCGATAAGAATAAACACCGTCATCATCCAGCGCATCGCTGAAATCAAAGCCGGTCTGGAACAGGCTGTCAGTGCCCATTTTGAACTGAACTTCTTTCAGCGGTTCCGTGGTCGGGCGCTTGCTGACCATATTCAACAGGCCGCCGGGGTTGCTCTTACCGTAAAGCACAGACACCGGACCACGCATGACTTCCGCGCGCTCCAGCATGTAAGGGTCGATCACCGCATCGTTATAGAAGTTGCCCTGCATCTTCAGACCGTTCAGGTAGTTATTCTGACTCTGGCCGTCTGCTGCAAAACCGCGAATGATCAGGTAATCATAGGTATTAGACGCACCACGCGTGCCGACCGCCACACCAGGCGTATAGCTGAGCGCTTCTTTCACCGACTTAGGCTGGTGCAGCGCCATCTCTTCGGCGGTGACAACAGAAATAGACTGGGGAACCTTTTGAATAGGGGTATCCGTTTTGGTCGCAGTCGCTGACTGACGTGCCGCGATGGTCGCTGCCGGGCCCCACGCACTTTCCTGTGGCGCTGGTGCAGCGGTTACGGTAATCGTATCTTCTTTTTTCGGTTCAACCGCAGCCTGTGCGTAGACAGACATGCCGCTAACCGCTGTGGCTACGACGACGGCGAGTTTACGCAACGAGTGTTTTGGCTGAGCAGTTTTTTGACGCGCCATTGGTATATCTCTGATGGAAAGTGAATGATAACGTAAACGAGAATTATTATTATGACGGCAGCATAATATTCGAAACGCTGGCGCGATAGCAAGCAATACGCATCCCCACCAAAACTAAGGGGTTAAGAATTATCCAGATGAAAAGAAAGGGTTAATAAAGTGGTGTGAAATGTTTTTGGGGGGAATCGCCGGATGGCGGCGAAAACGCCTTATCCAGCCTACCAACCCAATATCTGCATGAGTCCTGTAGGCCGGATAAGCGAAGCGCCATCCGGCACGGCTGTTAGTTACCGCCAAACATGTCTTTAATCCAGCCAGCAACCCCGTCGCTCTCTTTCTTCTCTTCCTTCGGCGGCTGCTGTTGCTGCTGCTGCGGTTGTTGAGAAGACTGGTCAAACGGATTTCCGGTCGGCTGCTGCATCATTTGCCCTTGCTGGCAGAGTGAATCCGGGTCTGAAGTCCAGACCGGCAATGTGCGCATACCGCCGCTGCAAACAAAGTTGCCGTCATAGTCGACGCCCATCTGCGCAATATCTTCCGGCGGCGTTAGCGTCAGCGGCGTTGGCGTCTGGTTAGCCAGATAACGCTGATAAATCGACATCGCCCCGCTCGCACCATACAGCTTCGTCGGCTGGTTGTTATCGCGACCCACCCAGGTGATGGTCACCTGACTGCCATCGATACCGGCAAACCAGGTATCGACGTTGTTGTTCGTGGTCCCGGTTTTACCCGCCAGATTCAGATTCGGATACTTCGCGCCAAGTTGACGGCCAGTACCGCGCTGCACAACCTGCTGCATCGTCCACAGCGTCATATAGGCCGCCTGAGCCGGTACCGCACGCTCCGCCTGCGGGAAGCTCTGGTACAAGACGGAGCCATCTTCCGCAATCACTGAACGCAATGCGGAAAGCGGCGCACGGTTACCGCCGCTGGCGATCGTCTGGAACGCCTGCGCCACTTCGATTGGCGTCAGGTTCAGCGCCCCGAGCAGCATGGCGGGAACTGGATTCAGTTGATCTTTCGGCACCCCCAGTTTCAGCCAGGTATCGGTGACGGCTGGTAAGCCGAGCGCCATCCCCAGATTGACCGTCGGTACGTTCATGGAGCGCGTCAACGCATCCACTAACATGACTTTTCCGCTTTCGCTGTAGCGACGGTCATCGTTCTGCGGCGACCACACCTGGCCGTTTGGCTGGCGCAGCGCAATCGGCGCATCCGCAATCCAGGTGTTCAGGCGATAGATTTTCGGCTGGCTAAGCGCGGTCAGATAGGTCGCCGGTTTTGCCAGAGAACCAATCGAACGACGCGCCTGCATCGCGCGGTTATAGCCCGCAAATTGCGGCTCTGCGCCACCCACCATCGCACGCACTTCGCCACTAAAGCGGTCAACAACCACAATCGCGGTTTCCAGATCGCTCAGCTTGCGCTGTTTTTTCAGCTCCGGTATCCCGTCAACGGCGGCTTTCTCTGCGGCATCCTGCGCCACGGAGTCGAAAGTGGTGAAAATCTTCACACCGGAAAGATCTTTCACTTTATCGCCCAGCTTCGCCTGCAACTCCTGACGCACCATCTGCATAAACGCTGGCTGCGGTGAAATCACCCCACCGCGCGGCTGCACGCCCAACGGACGCGCGCTAAGCATGTCATACAGTTCCTGGTCGATGACCTGCTGCTGTTGCAACAGACGCAGCACCAGGTTACGGCGTTCAAGCGCCAGTTTCGGGTTCCGCCACGGGTTGTAAATCGACGCCCCTTTCACCATCCCCACCAGCAGCGCCTGCTGGTCGAGGCTCAGTTCTTCCACCGGACGGCCAAAGTAATAGAGGCTCGCCAGCGGGAAACCGCGAATTTCGTTGTCCCCGCTCTGACCGAGGTACACCTCGTTCATATACAGTTCAAGGATCCGGTCTTTGCTGTAACGCGCATCCATCAACAGCGCCATGTAGGCTTCGTTGGCCTTACGCCAGTAGGAGCGTTCGCTGGAGAGGAACAGGTTTTTCACCAGCTGTTGCGTCAGGGTACTTGCCCCTTGCACCGTGCGTCCGGCGGTCAGGTTCGCCAGCACCGCACGACCAATGGAGTACAGACTCACCCCATCATGCTCATAGAAATGACGGTCTTCGGTTGCCAGCAGCGTGTCGACCAGCAGATCCGGGAAGCCACTGCGCGGAACGAACAGCCGCTGTTCGCCGTTAGGCGACGAGAGCATGGTGATAAGACGCGGATCGAGACGGAAGAAACCGAACTGGCGGTTATTATCCATATTAACGATGGTGTCCAGACGACCGCTGTCGAACGTCAGACGCGCACGCACCTGCCCCTCTTTACTGTCCGGGAAGTCAAAGGGACGGCGGATCATCTCAATGCTGTTGGCCTGAACGGTAAACTCGCCAGGACGCGTCATCTTGCTGACCTGCCGGTACTGCGTAGCTTCCAGCAGTTTCACCATTTCGTTTTTGCTGACCGGCATTTCCGGTTCGAGGTTGACCATCCGGCCATACACCGCTGCCGGTAACTGCCAGACCTTGCCATCAATACGGCTCCGGATTTTTTGATCCAGGTAGACGCCGTAAATAGCGAGCAGTACCGCAAAAACAATCGCAATTTTCAGCAGCAGCCACAACCAGCCGCGCTTACCACGAGGCTTACGCCCTTTGCCTTTACCTTTACGCGGCATCGGTTCTTCATCCTCATAGTCATCATCATAATCATCGTCGTACTCATCATCTCTGAGCTGGCGACGACTCACCTTTTGTTTCACCGGACGCGTGGGTTTCCCTTTGCGTCCTATTGGCTCGCGGTCATTCCCGGCCATGCTTTTTCTCCGCAACATTCAGGCGCAAGGGCCTGATTCTCTTTTCTTCCGTCAGAAGACAGAAGAAGAAATCTCTCAATTATCTGGCTTACGAGTACTTTTTAGTCCGCCGCGTCGGCGCACTGTTCGCCGGATCGTCCGGCCAGACATGTTTGGGATAACGCCCTTTCATCTCTTTTTGCACTTCACGGTAAGAGCCTTGCCAGAAAGCGCTCAAATCCCGGGTGATCTGCAACGGTCGCTGCGCGGGGGATAACAGCTCCAGTACCAGCGGCACACGGCCTTCGGCAATGGTCGGCGTGGTGGCCTCACCAAACATTTCCTGCATTCTGACCGCCAGTGCGGGCGGGTTATCGTCATGATAACGAATGGCTATCCGGCTTCCCGTCGGCACAGTGTAATGTGTGGGTAGCGAACTCACCAGCCGTTGCTGTTGTGAATAATTCAGTAATCCACTCAATGCCTGGTGAATGTCCAGCGATTTCAGGCCGCGCAATGAGTGTACGCCAGCCATGTGCGGCAACAACCAGTTTTCCAGCGTCGCCAGCAATGACCGTTCGTCCACCGCAGGCCAGTCATACTCCGGCAGCCATTTCGCTGCACAGTGCAGGCGGATCCGGAGCTGTTGTGCCGCTGGCGTCCAGTTGAGCACGCTCAGCCCTTTATCGCGAATACCGTTGAGCATCGCCTGATGTAACTCATCTTCGGACGGTTTTGCCAGCGGCTGCACGCTGACGGTCAGTTCACCAATCCGCTTTCTGCGCCACGCTTTCAGCGTCCCCTGCGCCTCATCCCACTCAATGGTATCAGACTGCCGGAGCAGTTCAGGGCAGTGCTGGACAAGCGTGTCGATGTCTACAGGCTGTGCCAGCAGAATTCGCGCATCCGGTGACGCGCTCCCCTGTAACAACAAAGGCGCAATCAACCATTCATGCCGCCCCAGCGCATCGTCCGCGTCCAGCGCCGCACCCATGCCATTCGCCAACTGATAACGACCGTCCTGGTTGCGTCGCCGCGCGATGCGGTCGGCAAATCCCCGGGCAAGCAGCGGGGTAATACGTGATGCATCCACCTCGCCGTGATGTCTGTTCAGCCGTTTGAGAAGCTGCTGCCGCCGTTGCTGCCAGCCCGGATGATGGCGTGAAAACGCCACACTGAGAGCGGTATTGCCCATTCTCGGCGGCTCTTCCAGCATCGCCGCCAGCATTGCCGCCGTGGCCGCATCATCAGGCGTCGATGCGCTAACTAACATCGCGGCCAGGCGCGGATCGTTACCCAGCGCCGCCATTTTTTGTCCTGTGGCACTGAGCCGTTCACCGTCCAGCGCCCCGAGCATCCGCAATAGCCGTTTTGCCGCGTCTATGTTAACGGCAGGAGGAAGATCCAGCCAGGTTAACTGCGTGGGATCGAGACATCCCCATTGCATCAACTCCATCAGCAAACCGGAGAGATCGCTTTGCAACATCTCAGGATCGCCCTGCGCGGGCGCACGTTCCGCCTGCTCTTTCGCAATCAAATGCAGACAGATACCGGCTTCCAGACGTCCGGCGCGACCGGCGCGCTGGGTCATTGAGGCCTGGCTGATGCGCTGAGTGATAAGCCGGGTTAACCCGGTACGTGCATCAAACCGGGCGACGCGTTCCTGGGCGCAATCAACCACCAGTCGAATACCTTCGATGGTCAGGCTGGTCTCGGCAATATTGGTTGCCAGCACAACTTTACGCATCCCTTGCGGAGCCGGAAGAATCGCGCTGCGCTGCTCGTTCAGCGACAGGGCTCCATACAGCGGACATAACAACACATCGCTGCCGACTCGCGTACTTAACTGCTCCTGTACACGCAAAATTTCCCCAACGCCCGGTAAAAACAGCAGCAGCGAGCCGGATTCTTTTCGTAACAGTTCCGCCGTCGCGACCGCCACCGCCTCCTCGAAACGCAATTGCGGCGCCAGCGGCTGATAGCGGCGCTCGACAGGAAATGCCCGCCCTTCGGAAATCACCACTGGCGCATCCGGCAGGCATTGTTGCAGGCGTTCGTTGTCCAGCGTGGCGGACATGATCAGCAGCTTCAGGTCATCACGTAAACCTTGCTGCACATCCAGCAGCAGCGCCAGCGCAAGATCGGCCTGCAAACTGCGTTCATGAAATTCATCGAGGATCACAAGCCCTACGCCACTGAGTTCAGCATCGCGCTGGATCATACGGGTCAACACCCCTTCGGTAACCACTTCGAGCCTTGTTGCCGGCCCGACGCAGGACTGCGCGCGCATCCGGTAGCCCACCGTCTCGCCGGGCTTTTCATTGAGAAGCTCCGCGAGCCGCTGCGCCACGTTTCGCGCCGCCAGGCGGCGGGGTTCCAGCAGGATAATCCGTCCTTTAATACTTTTATGCGTCAGAAATTGCAGCGGCAGCCAGGTTGATTTACCGGCACCGGTTGGCGCGCTCAACAGAACCTGCGGCGCAGAATCCAGGGCAGTAAGCAATTCAGGCAGTACGGCGGCTACAGGTAATGACGTCACAAATGGCTCCGGAGGGTTAACATTCTTCGCGCTGCATTGTAGCATCGCGTTAATTCATAACCGAGTACCTGTGATGTCTGAGCCAAACCGGTTGTTCTTTGCCATTGATTTGCCCGCCACGGTGCGCGAGCAAATCATCTTATGGCGGGCAGCGCATTTTCCTCCACAAGCGGGACGCCCCGTCGCGGCGGACAACCTGCATTTAACGCTGGCATTTTTAGGTGAAGTGAGCGCCGACAAACAAAAGGCGCTCTCTACGCTCGCCGGACGCATTCGTCAGCCCGGATTTACGCTCACGCTGGATGATGCGGGACAATGGCTACGCTCTCGCGTGGTCTGGCTTGGGATGCGACAGTCCCCGCGCGGACTTCTGCAACTGGCTAACATGCTGCGGGCCCAGGCGGCGCGCAGCGGCTGTTATCAGAGTCCACAACCGTTTCATCCCCACATTACGCTCCTGCGCGATGCCAGCCACGCCGTGGCTATCCCGCCGCCCGGTTTTTGCTGGTCATTTCCGGTCACGGAATTCGCGCTTTATGCCTCGACGTTTACCCGCGGCCGCACGCGATACACGGAACTTCAGCGCTGGACGCTGACTGAATAAATAAAGGAAAAAAGTGATGCAGTTTACCCCGCCACTTCAGCGCGCCACGCTGGTTCAGCGCTATAAACGCTTTTTAGCCGATGTGATCACACCGGATGGAACCGAACTTACCCTGCATTGCCCGAACACCGGAGCGATGACCGGTTGTGCAACGCCTGGCGATACGGTCTGGTATTCGACATCAGACAATATGAAAAGGAAATATCCGCACACATGGGAATTAACGCAAACCCAGAATGGCGCGTTAATTTGTGTGAATACATTATGGGCGAACAGACTGACAAAAGAGGCCCTTGAACAGGGCCGGATTTCAGAACTTTCAGGCTATTCCACCCTTAAAAGCGAAGTAAAATACGGCGCCGAACGGAGTCGCATTGATTTTATGTTACAGGCAGATTCACGGCCTGACTGCTATATTGAAGTGAAATCGGTAACGCTGGCGGAAAAGGATTTTGGTTATTTTCCCGATGCCATCACTGAACGAGGTCAGAAACATCTTCGGGAATTGATGAGCGTAGCGGCTGAAGGCAAACGCGCGGTCATTTTCTTTGCCGTTTTGCACTCTGCCATTACACGGTTTTCACCCGCGCGCCATATTGACGCGAAATATGCGCAACTATTGATCGAAGCACAGCGTAAGGGGGTAGAAATTCTGATTTATAAAGCGGAACTTTCTGCCGAAGGTATGACTCTGACAGAGCCATTACCTATGACTTTATCGTGTTGTAAACAAGTGGTTATTTAGTATTCTGGTCGCGTGCGCAAATACGCTTTTCCTCACAGGGTTGTCAAGTGTTACGTTTAGTTAATTGCTATCCGGAAAAGCATCTGCTATTTATAGCGACCTGATTTTTCCCCCGAACATGGGGATCGATAGTGCGTGTTAAGGAGAAGCAACATGCAAGAAGGGCAAAACCGTAAAACATCGTCCCTGAGTATTCTCGCCATCGCTGGGGTGGAGCCGTACCAGGAGAAACCGGGCGAAGAGTACATGAACGAAGCCCAGCTGTCGCACTTCAGGCGTATTCTTGAAGCATGGCGTAATCAACTTAGGGATGAAGTCGATCGCACCGTTACTCATATGCAGGACGAAGCTGCAAACTTCCCGGATCCGGTAGACCGTGCCGCACAGGAAGAAGAGTTCAGCCTTGAACTGCGTAACCGTGACCGTGAGCGCAAACTGATCAAAAAGATCGAGAAAACGCTGAAGAAGGTTGAAGACGAAGATTTCGGCTACTGCGAATCCTGCGGTGTGGAAATTGGTATTCGTCGCCTGGAAGCGCGTCCAACAGCCGATCTGTGCATCGACTGTAAAACGTTGGCTGAAATTCGCGAAAAACAAATGGCGGGCTAAGCCCCTCTGTTTGATCACGTTTACACCAGGCGGGGGCTTCCCCGCCTTTTCATTTTTATTTTTTCCGCAACGATGACTGACACACGCTATATTGGCCGATTCGCCCCTTCCCCTTCCGGTGAACTGCATTTTGGTTCGCTGATTGCCGCGCTGGGCAGTTACTTACAGGCTCGCGCCTGCCAGGGTATCTGGCGAGTACGTATTGAAGATATCGATCCCCCTCGTGAAGTTCCCGGTGCCGCTGACACCATTCTGCGTCAACTGGAACATTACGGCCTGCACTGGGATGGCGACATTTTATGGCAATCTCAGCGCCATGATGCCTATCGCGACGCGCTCGCCTGGCTTTACGATCGCGGACTGAGTTACTACTGCACCTGCACCCGCGCGCGGATTCAGAGCATTGGCGGGATTTATGATAGACACTGCCGCGTGTTGCATAACGGCCCCGCGCACGCCGCCGTTCGCATTAAACAACAGCATCCCGTAACCGTATTTAACGATAGGCTGCGCGGCGATATTCAGGCTGATGAGCGACTGGCCAGAGAAGATTTTATTATTCATCGACGCGACGGCCTGTTCGCCTATAACCTGGCGGTGGTGGTGGATGACCATTTCCAGGGCGTGAGCGAAATCGTACGCGGCGCCGATTTGATTGAACCAACGGTACGACAAATTTCGCTGTATCGGCAGTTTGGCTGGACGCCGCCGGACTATATTCATTTGCCGCTGGCACTCAATGCGCAGGGCGCTAAACTTTCCAAACAGAATCATGCGCCAGCCTTGCCGAAAGGCGATCCGCGCCCTGTCCTGACGGACGCGCTACGTTTTCTCGGCCAACAGACCGATTTCCCGTGGCAGGAGATGCGTGTTGAAGAGATTCTGGCATCAGCCGTTGCCAACTGGACGCTTTCGACGGTGCCCGACTCGGCGATTGTAAATCCGGCATTCTCAAATACGTCGTGCTGAGCTATGATTAGCCGCTATTTTTACGCAGCACATGATTTGAACTGAATTCTGAATATTGTTTGACACTACCGAGGTGCACTATTTTTACCCGAGTCGCTAATTTTTGCCGCAAGGTGCTAAGCCGCGAGGAGAGCGAGGCCGAAATTGCCGTCGCCCGTCCACATATGACGGTCATCCCGCGCGAGCAGCACGCTATTTCTCGCAAAGATATCAGTGAAAACGCCCTGAAGGTAATGTACAGGCTCAATAAAGCGGGCTATGAAGCCTGGCTGGTTGGCGGTGGCGTCCGCGACCTTCTTCTCGGCAAGAAACCTAAAGACTTTGACGTCACGACCAATGCGACGCCGGATCAGGTTCGTAAACTGTTCCGTAACTGCCGTCTTGTGGGCCGCCGTTTCCGTCTGGCGCACGTCATGTTTGGTCCGGAAATTATTGAAGTCGCCACCTTTCGCGGTCACCACGAAGGCAGCGAAAGCGATCGTACCACGTCCCAGCGCGGACAAAACGGTATGTTACTGCGCGACAACATTTTCGGTTCTATTGAAGAAGACGCCCAGCGCCGCGACTTTACTATCAACAGCCTTTATTACAGCGTCGCCGACTTCACCGTTCGCGATTATGTTGGCGGCATGCAGGATCTGAAAGACGGCGTGATCCGTCTGATTGGCAATCCTGAAACCCGCTACCGTGAAGATCCGGTCCGCATGCTGCGCGCCGTACGTTTCGCAGCAAAACTCGATATGCGGATCAGCCCGGAAACGGCAGAGCCCATTCCACGTCTGGCGACATTACTCAACGACGTTCCGCCTGCACGCCTGTTTGAAGAGTCCCTGAAGCTGTTGCAGGCTGGTTACGGCTACGAAACCTACCTCAAACTGCGTGAGTACAGCCTGTTCCAGCCGCTGTTCCCGACCATCACCCGCTATTTCACCGAAAACGGCGACAGCCCGATGGAACGCATCATCGCGCAGGTGCTGAAGAATACCGATAACCGCATTCATAACGATATGCGCGTTAACCCGGCGTTCCTGTTTGCGGCGATGTTCTGGTATCCGCTGCTGGAAATGGCGCAGAAAATCGCGCAGGAGAGCGGTCTGGCGTACTACGACGCTTTCGCACTGGCAATGAACGACGTGCTGGATGAAGCCTGCCGTTCACTGGCGATCCCAAAACGCCTGACCTCGCTGACGCGTGATATCTGGCAATTGCAGTTGCGTATGTCCCGTCGCCAGGGTAAACGCGCCTGGAAGCTGATGGAGCATCCGAAATTCCGTGCCGCCTATGACTTACTCGCCCTGCGCGCGGAAGTGGAAAACAACCCGGAACTGCAACGCCTGGCAAAATGGTGGGGCGAATTCCAGGTTTCCGCGCCGCCAGAGCAGAAAGGTATGTTAAGCGAACTGGATGAAGAACCCTCACCGCGTCGTCGCCATCGTCGTCCACGCAAACGCGCGCCGCGTCGTGAAGGAACCGCATGACACAGGTTTATATCGCGCTCGGCAGCAATCAGGCCTCTCCTCTGGAGCAGGTCAATGCTGCTATTAAAGCGATAGGCGAGATCCCGGAAAGCCGGATCGTCGCGGTGTCATCTTTTTATCGAACCCCGCCGCTCGGCCCACAGGATCAGCCCGATTACCTGAATGCCGCCGTTGCGCTGGAAACCACGCTTGAGCCCGAAGCATTGCTCGACCACACCCAGCACATCGAACGCCAGCAAGGCCGGGTGCGTAAAGCTGAACGCTGGGGACCGCGCACATTAGATCTGGATATCATGCTGTTTGGCGACCGTGTTATTTGCAGCGAGCGGTTGACCGTCCCGCACTATGACATGAAAAATCGTGGCTTTATGCTCTGGCCGCTGTTTGAAATTGCGCCCGAACTTCACTTCCCTGACGGCGTTTCGCTGCAACACATTCTGGCCGATCTTGGCGCAGAACAACCCGCCCGCTGGTAATTTTCCCCTCTGATTTCACGTTTTCGGCTTTCACGTCAGACCGTGGCTTAAAACCATTGCCCCAGTGAATATGGCTGTTAGAATGCCGGTAAATATGACGTTCACCATCAGGAAATGTTATGAAACCGACCACCATCTCGTTGTTGCAGAAGTGCAAACAAGAGAAAAAACGCTTCGCCACCATTACAGCTTATGACTATAGCTTCGCTAAATTGTTTGCCGATGAAGGTATCAACGTGATGCTGGTGGGTGACTCTCTGGGGATGACCGTGCAAGGGCATGACTCCACTCTACCGGTTAGCGTGGAAGATATTGCGTACCACACGCGAGCAGTGCGTCGCGGCGCACCCAATTGCCTGCTGCTCGCCGATTTGCCGTTTATGGCTTACGCGACGCCGGAACAGGCCTTTGAAAATTCGGCTATCGTTATGCGCGCAGGCGCCAACATGGTGAAGATTGAAGGCGGCGCCTGGCTCGTGGAGACCGTCAAAATGCTCACCGAACGCGCAGTGCCGGTCTGCGGTCATCTCGGGTTAACCCCGCAATCCGTCAATATCTTTGGTGGCTATAAGATTCAGGGGCGCGGCGATGCCGGACAGGTTTTGCTGGACGATGCGCTGGCACTGGAAGCCGCTGGCGCGCAGCTCATCGTACTGGAATGCGTACCGGTTGAACTGGCGAAACGCGTCACCGATGCGCTCTCTATTCCGGTTATCGGCATCGGCGCGGGCAACGTCACTGACGGGCAAATCTTAGTGATGCACGACGCCTTTGGTATTACCGGCGGTCATATTCCGAAATTTGCCAAAAATTTCCTTACAGAAGCAGGCGACATGCGCGCCGCGGTACGGCAGTATATTGCTGAGGTTGAGTCCGGCATCTATCCGGGCGAAGAACACAGTTTCCATTAAGGAGTCTTGTTGTGCTGATTATTGAAACCCTGCTGCTGCTGCGCCAGCATATCCGCAGAGCCCGCCAGGAAGGCAAGCGTATTGCACTGGTGCCCACCATGGGCAACCTGCATGACGGTCACATGAAGCTGGTTGATGAAGCCAAAGCCCGCGCTGACATCGTGGTGGTAAGTATCTTCGTTAACCCAATGCAGTTTGACCGCCCGGACGATCTGGCCCGTTACCCGCGCACGTTGCAGGAAGATTGCGAAAAACTGAACAAGCGTAAAGTGGATCTCGTCTTTGCCCCCGCGCCCGACCAAATCTATCCCCACGGCACCGAAGGCCAGACTTACGTAGATGTTCCCGGCCTCTCAACGATGCTGGAAGGCGCCAGCCGCCCGGGCCATTTCCGTGGTGTTTCAACCATCGTCAGCAAACTGTTCAATCTGGTTCAACCGGACATCGCCTGCTTTGGCGAGAAAGATTTCCAGCAACTGGCGCTGATCCGCAAAATGGTGGCTGATATGGGCTACGACATTGAAATCGTCGGCGTCCCGATTATTCGCGCCAAAGACGGTTTAGCCCTGAGTTCACGAAACGGATATCTGAGCGCAGAACAACGCAAAATCGCCCCTGGCCTGTACAAAGTGATGCGTCGAATCGGTGAAAAATTGCAGGCCGGTGAGCGCGAGCTGGAAGAGATGATTGCCCTTGCGGAGCAGGAGTTAACGGAAAAAGGTTTCCGTCCTGATGACATTCAGATTCGCGATGCCGATACGCTGCTGGAGCTCACCGAAAGCAGCCAGCGCGCCGTTATTCTGGTTGCCGCATGGCTGGGCCAGGCACGTTTGATCGATAATCAGACGGTGGCGTTAACCCAGTAGACAGGGGTTAAAAATCGGGCAATACTGCCTGAGAAATTTCTCAAAGCTGGCGAGATGTGCCAGCTTCGTACACGATCAGAGTTTAAGGTAGACGTTATGATTCGCACTATGTTGCAGGGCAAACTCCACCGCGTGAAAGTGACTCAGGCGGACCTGCACTATGAAGGTTCCTGCGCCATCGATCAGGATTTTCTGGACGCAGCCGGAATTCTGGAAAATGAAGCCATTGATATCTGGAACGTAAGCAACGGCAAACGCTTCTCCACTTACGCGATTGCTGCCGAGCGCGGCTCCAGAATCATCTCCGTCAACGGCGCAGCGGCACACTGTGCCAGCGTAGGCGACATTGTGATTATCGCCAGCTTTGTCACCATGTCTGATGAAGAAGCGCGTCGCTGGCAGCCGAAGGTCGCTTACTTCGAAGGCGACAATGAAATGAAACGGACCGCAAAAGCGATTCCGGTTCAGGTTGCCTAAGCCCCCCTACCCCTGCGGCTGATTACTGATCAGCCGCGACATGGTCTCCAGCGAATCCGTTCTTAAAATATACAACCGTTTCAGTAAAAACGGATTATCCCCCGGCTTCACCTTTCCTTTCACCGTCGTCACCGCCAGGTGAAATCCTGCTTCTTCTGCGGCGTTGACTGCCGTCGCGTTATAACCGCCAAACGGATAAGAGAGATAAAGTACGTGCGGATTAAACTGGGCCAGCGCACGCCGGGAACGCTTAAAATCAAACAGAATATTGTGATGACTGCGACTGAGCAGAATCGGCCTGTGATAGCCATCCACCCGATGTAAAAAGTGCGTATGGGACTGAAAATCAAACACATCACGAATGCCGTTAAGCTCTGAAACGCTCATAAACTGCAGCGATTTTGGGTCCCATTTCTGCGGATGGCCTTTAATTCGTGACGAAATAATAAACGCGGTGGCTTTCATTCCATACTGTTTGAGTACGGGATAGGCATAGCGGCTCACCGATTTCAGCCCGTCATCAAAAGTAATCACCACGGCGCGCGCGGGCAGATTCATTTTGTTGCGCACATAACCTTCCAGTTGATACATCGTCAGCGTGGCGTAACCGCGATCCCGCAGCCAGGTCATCTGGTTGTTGAAGGCGCGAACGGAGGTGGTGGTGGAAGTATGGCGAAAGCGCGTGTTCTCTTCATCGCGCAGGATATGATGATAGGTCAGCACCGGCAAACCACGGTCTTCCTGCGCATCCAGCGCGCTAACCCAGGCCAGCCTGTCGCCAATTTGAATCTGATACCAGGTTTGATTCAGCCTGTCTTTGAGCTTGTTGATAATGGGATAACGCAGGTTATCCGCCAGTACGCCAAATGGCGCACTACCGACATTCGGCGCGTTGTACACCGGGGTGTCTTGCCAGGTGACCAGATTCTGATTGCTCAGCGGTTTATTCAGATCGCCCAGCGTGTCTTCAACACGTTGCTTCCCCTGGACAGGTTCCAGATGGCCTTTATCGATAAACCCGGTGCCGAAACCAAATTTGAATTCATAGTAATCGGCCGCCACCGGCGTGACAGAAATGATCTGCCCGGCGCGAATATTCCCCACGGTGACCATGTTATCGCCAATTTGCGCCCAAATAGCCGCATCTTCCGTGGTTTGCATATAACGGGCAGGCAACGCTGCGCTGGCAACTGAGGAGAGGAACAGTAGCAGCGAAAAGAGATATTTCATCATCGACAATAACCGGGGCAAGAAGCAACGCAGGGATTGTATCAATTCACCACATTAATAAGAAAGATTAATACTCGTACAAATCGTGCAGCAGAACAAAAGGCGGGTTTTTCTGTTGTTGATGCCAAAGGCTGGTGACTTCTGGCCCACCAAGCGCAACGATGCGATCGCGAAACGCCGGGCTACTCATAGATTCACGTGATGCAATCATCTGCTCAAGTAATGCGTCATTAATGCCAGAGATCACTTCACACTGCGGGTGTTTATGACTCAGCAATGATGCCACACGATAGGGTGCTGCCCCTTGCAGATCGGTCAGAAAGATAACGCCGTCACCGGAATCGGTGGCGTGCAACGCGTCGCACATCATGCGACTCAGCATATTCGCGCTCAATCCGCGCCAAAAATTCACCGCCCGGCATTGCGCCAGCGGGCCGTGATTTTTTTCCAGCAGGCTCAGCAGCTCCTCAGCCTTATCGTCGTGACAAGTAATGACCCAACCCAGCATTGCTCACCTCATTAGCAGGCAAGTAGTTTATCAAGGTGACAAAAAAGAATGATGACACTGGTCAACAATCGTCCTCTCCCCTTGCAAGGGAGAGGAATGACAGGATTAGCTACGCAGCCCGCGTCCACGCTGGATCAGCGACCAGCACAGCAGATAGAACGCCACGATAAACACCACCAGCACGCCGAAGGTGGTCACCAGCGGCACATCATGAATACCGAGGAAACCGTAACGGAAGCCGCTAATCATGTACACGATCGGGTTGAGTTGCGATAACCCCTGCCAGAACGGCGGCAGCAGCGTCAGCGAGTAAAACACACCGCCAAGATAGGTCAGCGGCGTCAGCACAAAGGTCGGGATCAGGCTGATATCATCAAACGTTTTGGCAAAAACCGCGTTCAACAGACCGGCCAGTGAGAACAGAATAGCCGTCAGCAATAACGTCAGCGCAACAAACACCCACGAATGTACCTGGAATGGCACAAAGAACAGCGAAATCGCCGTCACCAGCACCCCGACACACAATCCCCGCGCCACGCCGCCTCCGACAAATCCGGCAATAATCACGTGCGTCGGCACCGGTGCGACCAGTAACTCTTCAATGTTGCGCTGGAACTTCGCACTAAAGAACGATGAAGCGACGTTGGCGTACGCGTTGGTGATTACCGCCATCATGATCAGACCCGGCACGATAAATTGCATATAGCTAAAGCCGTGCATCTCGCCAATACGGGAGCCAATCAGGTTACCGAAGATAATAAAATAGAGCGTCATGGTGATGACGGGCGGCACCAGTGTCTGCACCCAGATCCGCATAAAGCGGTTGATTTCTTTCGCCCAGATGCTTTTTAGCGCGACCCAGTAAAGCTGCATCATGCGCGATCTCCTTGTTTTTCATGAACCAGTGACACAAACAGCTCCTCAAGACGGTTCGCTTTGTTACGCATACTCAGCACCTGGATGCCCTGCTCGCTTAACTGGCTGAACACGCTGTTGATCCCCTGCTCACGCAGGACTTCCACTTCCAGAGTTGACGTATCGACCAGCCGATACTGGTAGCCATTAAGCTTAGGCAGCGGGCTTTTCGCCGCTAAATCGAGGATAAAGGTTTCAGATTTCAGCTTAGAAAGCAGATTTTTCATTGAGGTGTTTTCGACCAGCTCGCCGTGCTGAATAATCCCGATATTCCGACAGAGCATTTCTGCCTCTTCCAGATAGTGGGTTGTCAGAATAATCGTGGTGCCTTTGTCGTTTAAATCCTTCAAAAAACCCCACATTGAGCGGCGAAGTTCAATATCCACCCCTGCGGTCGGTTCATCGAGGATCAGTAATTTCGGCTCATGCATCAGCGCACGGGCAATCATCAGGCGACGTTTCATCCCCCCGGATAACATCCGCGCACGTTCATTGCGTTTTTCCCACAGATCGAGCTGTTTTAAATACTTTTCGCTGCGCGCAATCGCCTCTTTACGTTCCACGCCGTAATAACCCGCCTGATTGACCACAATCTGCTGCACGGTCTCAAACGGGTTAAAGTTAAATTCCTGTGGCACCAGTCCAAGCTGGCGTTTGGCATTAACGACATCTTTTTCCAGATCGTAGCCAAAAACGCTGACACGCCCGGATGATTTGTTCACCAGCGAGCTGATAATGCCAATCGTGGTCGATTTTCCGGCCCCGTTCGGTCCCAGAAGTGCATAAAAATCACCCGCTTCGACTTGCAAATCTATCCCCCGAAGCGCCTGTACGCCACCCGGATAGGTTTTTTTAAGTTGTTGAAGTTCCAGTGCAATGGTCATAAATTTCTGCTTACCTTACGTTCTGACACTTTATATGTGGTTTTAATAATCCCGGAGTTGCCCTATATTAGCCCAACGCACTTATTTGGTTACAGGTCGTTAACCTCCATGAAAGACATAGATACACTCATCAGTAACAATGCACTATGGTCAAAAATGCTGGTGGAAGAGGATCCCGGATTTTTTGAGAAACTGGCGCAAGCGCAAAAACCGCGCTTTCTATGGATTGGATGTTCCGACAGTCGCGTTCCCGCAGAACGTTTAACCGGTCTCGAACCGGGCGAATTATTTGTCCACCGCAACGTGGCCAACCTGGTTATCCACACCGATCTCAACTGCCTCTCCGTTGTTCAGTATGCCGTTGATGTCCTCGAAGTTGAACACATTATTATCTGTGGTCACTACGGCTGTGGTGGCGTACAGGCGGCGGTAGACAACCCGGAGCTGGGACTGATCGACAACTGGCTTCTGCATATCCGTGATATCTGGTTCAAACATAGCTCATTGCTTGGCGAAATGCCGCAGGAGCGTCGTATGGACACGCTGTGTGAACTGAACGTCATGGAACAGGTGTATAACCTGGGTCACTCCACCATCATGCAGTCCGCGTGGAAACGCGGTCAGAAAGTGACTATCCACGGCTGGGCCTACGGGATCCACGATGGCCTGTTGCGCGATCTGGAAGTGACCGCGACCAGTCGCGCCACCCTGGAACAGCGCTATCGCCAGGGTGTTTCAAATCTCAGCCAGAAACACATCAACCACAAATAAAAATCCCCGGTACATCGCCGGGGAAATGACTGTGCAAAACCGGGAGCTTCCCGGTTTTTTTACGCTCACTCGTCCAGCAGGACCACTTTGCCAACATACGGCAGATGGCGATAATGCTGGGCGTAATCAATCCCGTATCCCACCACAAACTCATCCGGAATCGAGAAACCAACGTATTCCACCGGCACATTCACTTCGCGACGGGATGGTTTATCGAGCAGCGTACAAATCGCCAAAGATTTCGGTTCACGCAGGCTCAGAATTTCACGGACTTTCGACAACGTATTACCGGAGTCAATAATGTCTTCCACAATCAGCACGTCTTTGCCGCGAATATCTTCGTCGAGATCCTTGAGAATTTTCACATCACGGGTGGTGGACATGCCGCTACCGTAGCTGGAGGCGGTCATAAAATCGACTTCATGAGATACCTGCACTTCACGACACAGGTCCGCCATAAACATGAATGAACCACGCAGCAGACCGACCAGCACCATGTCACTGCCGCTGTCTTTATAACGCTCAGTAATCTGACGACCCAGTTCGGCAATACGCGCTTTGATCTCCGCTTCGGGGATCATGACTTCTACAGTATGTTTCATATCTCTAACCATATGATTTAAAAACAAATCACTCCATGCCTGCTCTTACCAGGACAGCATCGAAGCGCAAGGCACGCAGTATACCAGTAAAAGTATTTATTCGCGGCATCTCTTAATAAAGCTCATTTTGTGATTACGATCACACTTGTTAAATCCTATAATTAATTGCTACTAAAAAATTAACAAATTGAGATGGTGTATTTTTATGGCAGATAACAACGTTCGTTCGCCACGACTCCTCGTGACGCTAACGGCCCTCTTCGCCGCGCTTTGCGGGCTATATCTCTTGATCGGTGGAGGCTGGCTGGTCGCTGTTGGCGGCTCCTGGTACTACCCGATTGCCGGTCTTGTCATGCTGGGTGTCGCTTTCCTGCTCTGGCGCAGTAAGCGCTCCGCGCTGTGGCTTTATGCCGCGCTGCTACTTGCCACCATGATATGGGGCGTCTGGGAAGTCGGTTTCGACTTTTGGGCGCTGACGCCGCGCAGCGACATCCTGGTCTTCTTCGGCATCTGGCTGATTTTACCGTTTGTCTGGCATCGCCTGATTGTCCCTTCAGGTGGCGCAGTGGCAGCCCTGGTGGTTGCACTGCTCATCAGCGGCGGGATCCTGACCTGGGCGGGCTTCAATGATCCACAGGAAATCAACGGTACGCTGAGCGCTGATGCCACTCCGGCAGAAGCGATCTCAACAATCTCCGATAATGACTGGCCGGCGTATGGCCGCAATCAGGAAGGCCAACGCTTCTCGCCGCTAAAGCAGATCAACGCCGATAACGTTCACAATCTGAAAGAAGCGTGGGTGTTCCGCACCGGCGACCTGAAGCAGCCAAACGATCCGGGTGAAATCACCAACGAAGTGACCCCCATTAAAGTGGGCGATACGTTGTATCTTTGCACGGCGCACCAGCGTCTGTTCGCCCTGGATGCGGCCACCGGGAAAGAGAAGTGGCATTTTGATCCGCAGCTTAATACCAACACCAGCTTCCAGCATGTCACCTGTCGCGGCGTGTCGTATCATGAAGCGAAAGCCGATAACGCCTCTCCGGAGGTGATTGCCGACTGTCCGCGCCGAATCATTCTGCCGGTCAACGACGGTCGTCTGTTTGCGCTGAATGCGCAAACCGGTAAGCTGTGCGAAACCTTTGCCAACAAAGGCATCCTGAATCTTCAGACCAACATGCCGGACACAACGCCGGGGCTGTATGAACCGACGTCGCCGCCAATCATCACCGATACCACCATTGTGATTGCCGGTTCGGTCACGGATAACTTCTCAACACGTGAAACCTCCGGTGTGATTCGTGGTTTTGATGTGAACAACGGTAAACTGCTGTGGGCCTTCGATCCGGGCGCAAAAGACCCGAATGCGATCCCTTCCGATGAGCACACCTTTACCTTTAACTCCCCCAACTCCTGGGCGCCAGCAGCCTATGACGCGAAACTGGATCTGGTTTATCTGCCGATGGGCGTGACCACGCCGGATATCTGGGGGGGCAACCGGACGCCAGAGCAGGAACGTTATGCCAGTTCGATTGTGGCGTTGAACGCCACCACCGGTAAGCTTGCCTGGAGCTACCAGACCGTTCACCACGATCTGTGGGATATGGATATGCCGTCCCAGCCTACGCTGGCGGACATTACCGTTAAAGGTGAAAAAGTCCCGGTCATCTATGCGCCGGCGAAAACCGGTAACATCTTTGTTCTCGACCGTCGTAACGGTGAACTGGTTGTCCCGGCACCAGAAAAACCAGTACCGCAAGGTGCTGCAAAGGGCGATTATGTCAGCAAAACGCAGCCCTTCTCTGACCTGAGCTTCCGTCCGAAGAAAGACCTGACCGGTGCGGATATGTGGGGGGCCACCATGTTCGACCAACTGGTGTGCCGTGTAATGTTCCATCAGTTGCGTTATGAAGGCATCTTTACCCCGCCGTCTGAGCAGGGCACGCTGGTGTTCCCGGGCAACCTCGGTATGTTCGAATGGGGCGGTATTTCGGTTGACCCAAACCGTCAGGTGGCGATTGCCAACCCGATGGCGCTGCCGTTTGTATCGAAACTGATCCCGCGTGGTCCTGGTAACCCGATGGAGCAGCCGAAAGACGCCAGGGGTTCCGGCACCGAGTCCGGTATTCAGCCGCAATACGGCGTACCGTTTGGCGTGACGCTGAACCCGTTCCTTTCTCCGTTTGGTCTGCCATGTAAACAACCGGCCTGGGGTTACATCTCCGCACTGGATCTGAAAACCAACCAGGTCGTCTGGAAAAAACGGATCGGTACACCACAGGATAGCATGCCGTTCCCGATGCCTGTACCGGTGCCATTTAATATGGGGATGCCGATGCTGGGCGGTCCGATCTCCACGGCGGGTAATGTACTGTTTATTGCCGCGACGGCAGATAACTACCTGCGCGCCTACAACATGACCAATGGTGAGAAACTGTGGCAGGGCCGTCTGCCTGCGGGCGGACAAGCCACGCCAATGACCTATGAAGTTAACGGCAAACAGTATGTTGTGATTTCGGCCGGGGGCCACGGCTCATTTGGCACGAAGATGGGCGACTATATTGTCGCGTATGCGTTACCGGACGACGCGAAGTAATCATAATGCCCGGTGAGATCCGGGCATGTTGCCGGATGGCGGCTACGCCTTATCCGGCCTGCAAAGATGCATAAACCCAGGCCGGGCAAGCGAAGCGCCCCCGGCTTTTTTATACCGTAAATCCTAACATCATCCCGGTATCTTCATGTTCCAGCAGATGGCAGTGCGCCATGTACATCTGCTCCTTCGGTGCATCGTGTTCAAATTTCACTAACACTTCGCTGACGCTGCCTTCCACCCGCACGGTATCTTTCCAGCCCGCACGATGCGCCGCTGGCGGTTTGCCATTCTCAGAAAGGATCCGGAACTGCGTGCCATGAATATGGAACGGATGCAGCATCATGTCACCGACACCTGATATCACCCAGCGCTCATACTGTCCTTTATTCGCCGCAAACATCGGCGTATTCATATCGAAAGCGACACCGTTAATTTTATTGGCATTGTGGAAATCAAATTGACCGCCGTGGCTCATGTTGCCCATATCACCGTGGTTCATGTGGCCCATATGTCCCTGCATCTGCCCGTGATTCATTCCCGCCATCGCCTGATCGCCATACTTTTTCATCAGCATCTGCATACCCATCATGTCGAGCATTGGGTCCATCGACAGTTGCAACTGACGTGTGGTCAGCCCGTCAAGCGAAGGCAACGCGGGCATTGACGTCAGGGTGTCCGGCAGAGTCCCGGAGGCGTTCACCGCAATCGGCTGAATTCGCAGAACCGGCTGCGGCTTATCAAACGGCGCAATCGCCATTCCCATCTGACTGACGGGCAATGTCAGCAGATCGAACGGTTTACCGTCACTGATATCCACCAGCACCTCGAAGCGTTCGCCCATCAGCATCGGCAATTCGTCCACTTTCACCGGCTCTGCCAGCAGCCCGCCATCGCTGGCGACAACGTACAGCGGACGCTTATCGCTGGTGGCGAAATTGAGTGAGCGGGCGTTACAACCATTAAGCAAACGCAGTCGCAGCCAGCCACGCGGTGCCGCATGCTGAGGATAAATCGCCCCGTTAGTCAACAAGGTGTCACCAAACCAGCCCACCGCGGCGGTCATCACATCAAGCTGGTAATCGATCTGTCCGGCGCTGTTAAAGCGTTTGTCCTGTACCACAACCGGGATATCGTCAATGCCCCACTGCTTTGGCAGCAGCAATTTATGCATCTCTTCATCTTCGATAATCACCAGCCCTGCCAGCCCCATCGCCACCTGATGCCCGGTTTTGCCGTGCTGATGCGGGTGGAACCAGCAGGTTGCCGCTCTCTGCTGTGGCGTAAAAGTGACAGTGCGTTTTCCTCCCGCCGGAATAATGCCCTGCGGCCCACCGTCCACTTCGCCGGGCACTTCCAGGCCATGCCAGTGCAACGTCGTCTCTTCGTTAAGCTGGTTCTGAATATCTACCGTCACCGCTTTACCGCGTTGCAGTCTCAGGGCGGGGCCAAGGAGATTACCGTTATAGCCCCAGGTGGTGGCCGTTTTTCCGGCGAACATTGTCTGTCCTGCCGCCACTCTCAGTGAAATACGGTTACGCGCATCGGCGCTGAGAAGTTCGGGTACCGCTAACTTAGGGCGTTCAGCGGCAAAAACGGCGCGGCTCCAGAGCGGTAAGGCTGACGACAGCCCCAGGGCGACCGAATATTTTAAGAAATCACGACGTTGCATAATCACTTCCTTATTCTGCTGCAGGCGAAATAAAGCCAATTCTTGAGCATAGACCCTCCCCTTACGGCAAGGTCAAGGCCACACTATCACTAAATAAATAATAAAAGTCGTCGCTTCGCCCACAGTATGCTAACGTTTACTTTCCGTGACGCAGTGGTAGAAGCAATGAAGACGTTTTTCAGAACCGTATTGTTCGGCAGCCTGATGGCCGTATGCGCAAACAGTTATGCGCTCAGTGAATCTGAAGCCGAAGATATGGCCGATTTGACGGCCGTTTTTGTCTTTCTGAAAAATGACTGCGGCTACCAGAATTTACCCAACGGGCAGATTCGTCGCGCACTGGTCTTTTTTGCTCAGCAAAACCAGTGGGACCTCAGTAATTACGACTCTTTCGATATGAAATCCCTCGGTGAAGACAGTTATCGCGATTTAAGCGGTATTGGGATCCCTGTCGCCAAAAAATGCAAAGCGCTGGCGCGCGATTCCCTGAGCCTGCTGGCCTACGTCAAATAATCTCCCGTCCATATTGCCGAAATAATGACCGTGCATCATCGGTCATTGTTAGCTATGATGTTGCGCCCTTTTTTACGGGTGTTAACAAAGGAGGCATCACCCATGGCCGAAAAACCCCAGTGGCATGAAACGCTACACGACCAGTTTGGGCAGTACTTTGCCGTCGATAACGTTCTCTATCATGAGAAAACCGACCATCAGGATCTCATCATTTTTGAAAACGCCGCGTTTGGCCGCGTGATGGCGCTGGACGGCGTGGTTCAGACCACCGAGCGCGATGAGTTTATCTATCATGAAATGATGACCCACGTTCCGCTCATGGCCCACGGTCACGCGAAACATGTGCTGATCATCGGCGGCGGCGACGGCGCGATGCTGCGGGAAGTCACCCGCCATAAAAACGTTGGAACCATCACCATGGTGGAAATCGACGCGGGCGTGGTCTCATTCTGCCGCCAGTATCTGCCCAACCACAACGCAGGTAGCTATGACGATCCGCGCTTTACGCTGGTGATCGACGATGGCGTCAACTTCGTCAATCAGACGCCGAAAACCTTTGATGTGATCATCTCCGATTGCACCGATCCCATCGGTCCCGGGGAAAGCCTGTTCACCTCTGCTTTTTACGAAGGCTGCAAGCGCTGCCTGAATCCGGGAGGGATTTTTGTCGCCCAGAATGGCGTCTGCTTCCTGCAACAGGACGAAGCCCTCGACAGTCATCGCAAACTGAGCCACTACTTTGGCGACGTGGGTTTTTACCAGGCGGCAATCCCCACCTACTACGGCGGGATTATGACCTTCGCGTGGGCGACGGATAATGAAGCCCTGCGCCATCTGTCGACTGAAATCATTCAGGCGCGTTTTCACGCCGCCAGCCTGACGTGCCGCTATTACAATCCGGCTATCCACACGGCAGCTTTTGCCTTACCCCAGTATCTGCAAGACGCGCTGGCAACACCGTCGTCCTAAGGAGAAGATAAAAAATTGAAAAAACTGAAACTGCATGGCTTTAACAACCTGACCAAAAGTCTGAGTTTTTGTATTTACGATATCTGCTATGCCAAAACCGCCGAAGAGCGCGACGGATACATCGCCTATATCGACGAACTCTACAACGCCAACCGTCTGACCGAAATCCTGTCAGAAACCTGCTCCATCATTGGCGCCAATATCCTGAACATCGCCCGCCAGGATTATGAACCTCAGGGCGCCAGCGTCACCATTCTGGTAAGCGAAGAACCTGTCGATCCGCAGCTTATTGATAAAACCGAACACCCCGGCCCGCTACCGGAAACGGTGGTCGCCCATCTTGATAAGAGCCATATTTGCGTCCATACCTATCCGGAAAGCCATCCGGAGGGCGGATTGTGTACCTTCCGCGCCGATATTGAGGTCTCAACCTGCGGCGTGATTTCCCCGCTGAAAGCGTTAAATTACCTGATTCATCAGTTAGAGTCCGATATTGTGACCATTGATTATCGCGTGCGTGGATTCACCCGGGATATCAACGGGATGAAGCACTTTATTGATCATGAGATTAATTCCATTCAGAATTTCATGTCTGAGGATATGAAGTCGCTGTATGACATGGTCGATGTGAACGTCTATCAGGAAAATATCTTCCATACCAAAATGTTGCTTAAAGAGTTCGACCTTAAGCACTACATGTTCCATACCAAACCGGAAGATCTGACGGAAGCCGAGCGCAAAGAGATTACGGCTGCGCTGTGGAAAGAGATGCGAGAAATTTATTACGGGCGCAATATTCCGGCCGTTTAAACACGTTTCAGGAGCGCTTCGGCGCTCCTGTACAGCCAGAATTACGCTTCATTCCCCCACCGGTTGAGGAATTCTGCGATATCATCAATACGCTGCGGATCAATCCCGGCGTCGGCGGCCATCTCTTTTTGCGCCTCTTCGCTGATCTCTTCATTATTCATCAATCGGGCGATCAATAACTGGAAGTAGTGCGCCAGAGATTCACGTTCAGAGTCGTTGACGGGTTCGGCGCTTTCTGTCGAATACTCATCCACAATGTCATAATATTTCAGCGGTATTTCATTTCCCATCACTTGTCTCCAGGGATTATCCCAACGTCTTACGATTTTATTCTGGTTGCACCAGCGCCAACGCGACAGCGTGGGTTTTCAGTTCGGCCTGCACGTCCGGCGGTAAGTTAACATCGGTAATCACGTCGGTAAAGCGACTGAGCGGCGCCACATTAAACAGCGAATGCGCACCGTATTTGCTGCTGTCGGCCAGTAATACCTTACGCTGGGCGTTGGCGATAATTTCCTGCTTCAGCCCCGCTTTGTCTTCCGTCGGCGTGGTCACGCCCTTTTCCATACTCCAGGTGTTGCAGCTCATAAATGCGATATCGGGGTAAACGCTGCGCAACATCTTGCGGCCAAATTCGCCGATGCACGACTGGCTACTGTCATCAATGCGCCCACCGACAATGGTCACCTCTATCTGGCGAAACTCGGATAAAAACAGGGCAATGTGCAGATCAACGGTGATCACTCTGAGCGGGAGATGGGTTAAACATTTTGCCAGTTCCAGCATGGTGGTGCCGGCATCAAGCACCACGGCATCGCCGGCATGCACCATCGAGGCGGCGAAACGCGCGATCGCCCGTTTTTCAGCAGGCGATCGCAATTGTTTCTCGTTGGTCGTCGGTTGCGCAGGTTCAAAACGCCGTAATGCCACACCGCCGTGGCTGCGACTGATCACCCCCTGTTCATCCAGTTTGATCAGATCGCGTCGGATCGTTGCCGGGGAAGCGTCAACCGCATCCACCAGTTGCTCCACGGTCACCAGCGTATGATTTTTCAAATACGCCACAATCTTATCCAGACGGTGTTGTCCTTTCATAACAGGAAATTACGCCAGTTGCATTGCCAGTTTAATCGATACGGCCATGCTCTCAGATTTTGCTTTTCCCGTCCAGGCGATATCAAACGCCGTCCCGTGATCGGCGGAAGTGCGGATAAACGGCAGCCCGGCCGTGATATTAACGCCATCATAAAAACCAAGCAATTTCAGCGGGATATGTCCCTGATCGTGGTACATCGCCACCACCATGTCATAGTGCCCTTCATAGGCCTGTAAAAACACGGTATCAGGCGGACACGGCCCGTAAACATCGATTCCCTTCGCTTTCATATTCTCAATCGCCGGTCCAACAATGCGGATCTCCTCATCACCAAACAATCCATTCTCACCAGCGTGCGGATTCACGCCCGCCACCGCAATCCGCGGACTGGCAAAGCCCACGCGCTTCAGGAAAGTGTCGGCAATGCTAATTACCGTCTCCACGCGCTGACCATTCAGGGTATCGAGAAACTTACGCAGAGCGATGTGGGTAGAAACATGAATGACTTTCAGCTTGTCGGTGTAAAGCACCATCGCGTAGTCGCGGCTTTCCGTCAGCGTCGCCAGCAGCTCGGTATGTCCGGGATAATTGTGCCCCGCCAGATGTAACGCTTCTTTGTTCAGCGGCGCAGTGGCGATGGCATGGACGTCGCCTTTCATCGCCAGTTCCGTCGCCCGTTTGACGCAACGATAAGCCAGATCGCCCGCCTGCGCCTGGACTTTCCCCGGCTCCAGGACTGCCGGCTGCGCCAGCGGTTCATCGATCACATGGATCACGCCTGGCGTGAATCGGGCATCCGCGACCTGGGTAATGGCGCGAAACGTCACACCTTCAGCCAGACCAAGCCCCTGCAGCCGTTTCAGGGTTTGCAGGCAGCCCACCACCACCAGCGGCGCGCCGCTGAGTTCGTCTTCGCAGAGCGCTTTAACAATAATTTCCGGGCCAATTCCCGCGGGGTCGCCCATCGTAATCGCGATCGTTTTAGTTACCACTGTACATCTCCTCAATAAAATAAAGCGCATCACAAAGGGTACTGTCTGAGCCGAATCCTCCTGCTTTCGTGATGACGGGCAGATCGTCAATTTCACTGTTCACAAATGTGCCGCACGGGATACAGGGCGCCACCTCATGTTGAATGCGATAACCTTCCGCGCCTAACGCACTGGCGACGGCGGTCGCAATATCCCCTCCGGTCAGGAACAGACCGCCAATCCGCGCCTGTTCAATGATGCGTAAGGTGATGGCGCCCAGCCGCTGGCTCAGCCGCTCGCCCAGCGCCTGGCGACTCATCCCGAGTTTACGACACAGCGTGTCGATCATCTGTCGGTCTTCCGCGCGTCGGCTGGTGCGTAAAATCGTATGCTGCTGACGACTGAGCAACGCACAGGCCTGCTCCACCACCGAAGCCATCTCCTGTTCAAACTGAGCAGAAGCCAACTTCGGAGCCTCAATATCGACAACCTTCGCCCGGTTCTGACACAACGCTTTATCGACCTGACGTCGCGTGGCCTCGCTCATCGATCCTGCGACCACCAGTACTGGTAGCTCCTGCTTTTCCTGCATGAACATTCTGACCGGCAGCGCATTGGCAAGTCCGGCGGCCCCCACCAGCAACGGCAACGCCTTTTGCTCGCAGATGGCCTGAGCAATCAGCGACAGATCGCGATCGTCAAGCGCATCCACCACCACCATGCATTCGCCTTCATCTGCGAAAGCAGTTAATCGCGCGCTCAATTCTCCGCGTCGGACCTCTTCAAGCGACACTTCATGCACCGGAATATCACTTTGCAACGCGACCAGTTCCGCAATGCGCGAAGAGATAATCGGTGTTTTCGGATCGCTGGCAAATTCAGTCTCCAGAAGCGGTAATCCATTGACCAGACACAATCCATTGCGGGTCGTGCGCCCTGCGGCGGGGATCGCGGCAGCAATCACCGCCAGTTTCCGGTTGGCGGCACGCATCGCCGCCGTCACCTCAGCGCCCACGTTGCCACGAAAGGTTGAGTCGATTTTTTTATACACCAGCGGCGTGATTGCGCCTGTACACCAGGGTGCTAATGCCTGTTGCACCGCCAGCGCAGCCTGCGCCGCAGGAACGGCCCGGCTCTCGGTGTTGATCACCAGTACATCGGCACGGCGCGACGGTTTTTGCGCCGGGGTGAGCATCACCTCTGTACGCGCCCCTTTTTTCGCCAGTTGCACACCGGTATCGTTAGAGCCCGTAAAATCATCGGCGATAACGATCATTTTCATGCTTTATCCTCCTGTACGGCCTGACGCGCCTGCTTTTTTGCAACCCATGAGGTCAGGACTGGCGTCAGGATCGCGGTCGTTATCACCGAAGCGGCAATCAACGGCGCAGCGGCAGCGGCAACGTCTGCCAGTGAAGGATCTGCCTGGGCAATCGCCAGCGGCGTCGCAACAGCGTTACCCGCAGTACTGGAGGCCGCCGCCCCGGCGATCCCGGAACCACCCACCAGGCGGTCAGCGCGAATGTTGAAGAAGCCGCCCACGAAGGTAGTCAGCACGCCGAGCAAAACGCCCGCCAGCCCGCCCTGCAACAGCATTTCGAGGTTAATCCCGGCGCCCAGTGCAAAGGCAAAGAAGGGGATGAGCAGTGGGCCGCCTTTGGTCAGGAAGTCGCGCATGTTGTGATCGAGGTTGCCGAGGATCATGCCGACCACCAGCGGGACCAGTACCGCCACCAGCGCCATAATGGGAATATTAGCCATCCCCGCCGCGCCCAGGGCTATCATGGTAAAGAACGGGCCGTCATTCAGGGACAAAATGGAGATGGCGCCAACGTCACGTTCATTACCGAATTCCCCCACCAGCGCCGCATAAAGCCCGCCGTTTGAGTTGCTCATCGCCGCGATAATCGCCACACCGCTTAAACCAAAGATCCCTTCCGCACCAAACAGATGCTCAACGCCCAGGCCGATAGCAATGGCAATCAACAATTTTGTCAGAGTGATCGTACCGCCCTGCAACAACGCCTGAGGCGCCGCTTTCACGCTGATCCCGGCTCCCATACACAGCAGGAATGCACCAATCAGCGGTGCCGCACCGTTTTTAAACAGAGCGGTGGTAAATCCACCGATCTCCAGCGCCTGCGGGGCAAAGGTATTAATGATGGCACCGATAACCAATGGCACGACCATCATGCCACCGGGTACGCGTTCTATTGCCTTCTTGATGTTCATGGTCTTCCCGCCTGTTGTTATGTTGTGATTAAAAAAAATCATATTGATTATATTTAATCAAATAAAGATCACAAACGCGGCCGATCACAGTTTTAAAATGATTAATAAAAATCAAACAATCATTTTTCTGCAAAAAAAAAGCCGGACGCTGTTGCCCGGCTTGATGGATGATGGATATAACTCAGGATTGACGCAGAAATTCCCGGTATGCGTTAATAACCTGAAGAAAGTCTTCCACGCCGCACAGCGACAGACTCTCTTCATCGTAGTAACTCATCCCTTCTTCCATTTCGTCGCCGGTAAACTCCAGTTGGTTGGCACGGATCATCACCTCCTCGCCGTCCATCCAGAGCGTGTATTCGTGCCCCGCCCGTTGCCAGGAACGCTCGCTGCCTTTCACCGCCTGTGCTGCCTGTTCCACTTCATCCAGCAGAGCCTGGTTTTCTTTCACTTCTTCATTAAACCAGTGCCCCACCACTTCGTGCCCCATGGACATACGCACTAAAACCCGCCCGGTAACATCGCGCAGAAATTCGTAATCCATAATGTGTTCCTCTGCTCCCGGCAATGCGCCAGTACCGCATTGCGCCTTGTGATAATTATCGCAGCCTGGGCGCAGAAAAAAAGCGGTGCGGGTATAAGGAATGGAAATAAAAATGCCCGGTGAAGCACGCTTCACCGGGCATTGATGCGTTTTTACGCAAACAGCGTTAACGCATTACACCGCCGTCTGGAAAATCACCCCGTCAGCTTTCTCGGTGTACTGAGAGAGCTTATCGAAGTTCAGATAGCGGTATGTGTCCACGGCGGTTTTATCCACCTGCGCCACATAGTTCTGGTACTCTTCCGGCGTCGGCAGTTTGCCGAGAAGCGCCGCAACGGCAGCCAGCTCCGCAGAGGCCAGATAAACGTTCGCCCCGGTGCCTAAACGGTTCGGGAAGTTACGCGTGGAGGTCGATACCACCGTCGCGCCGTCTGCGACACGCGCCTGGTTACCCATACACAGTGAACAACCCGGAATCTCGATACGCGCGCCACTCTTACCAAAGACGCTGTAATAGCCCTCTTCAGTGAGCTGTGCGGCATCCATACGGGTCGGCGGCGCCACCCACAGGCGGGTTGGCAACTGGCCTTTGTGCGCATCCAGCAGTTTTCCGGCGGCGCGGAAGTGACCGATGTTGGTCATGCACGAACCGATAAACACTTCGTCGATTTTATCGCCCTGAACATCAGAGAGCAGACGCGCGTCGTCAGGATCGTTCGGCGCACACAGGATTGGCTCTTTGATATCGGCCAGATCGATGTCGATCACCGCCGCATATTCTGCATCCGCATCGCCTTCCAGCAGTTGTGGATCCGCCAGCCATTTTTCCATCCCCTGAATACGACGCTCCAGGGTACGACGATCGCCATAGCCTTCTGCGATCATCCACTTCAACAGAACAATGTTGGAGGTCAGGTATTCAATGATTGGCTCTTTGTTCAGCTTGATGGTACATCCTGCGGCAGAGCGCTCCGCAGAGGCATCGGTCAGCTCAAAGGCCTGCTCAACTTTCAGATCCGGCAGACCTTCAATCTCCAGAATCCGACCAGAGAAGATGTTCTTCTTGCCTTTCTTCTCAACGGTCAGCAGACCTTGTTTGATGGCATACAGCGGGATGGCGTGGACCAGATCGCGCAGCGTAATGCCCGGCTGCATTTTGCCTTTAAAACGCACCAGAACGGATTCTGGCATATCCAGCGGCATCACGCCCGTCGCGGCAGCAAACGCTACCAGACCGGAGCCTGCCGGGAAGGAGATACCGATAGGGAAACGGGTATGTGAGTCACCGCCAGTACCAACAGTATCCGGCAGCAGCATACGGTTCAGCCAGGAGTGGATAACCCCATCGCCCGGACGCAGCGAAACGCCGCCACGGTTCATAATGAAGTCTGGCAGCGTGTGGTGCGTGGTCACGTCAACCGGCTTCGGATAAGCCGCAGTGTGACAGAAAGACTGCATCACCAGATCGGAAGAGAAGCCCAGGCATGCCAGGTCTTTCAGTTCGTCACGGGTCATTGGGCCTGTCGTATCTTGCGAGCCAACAGAGGTCATCTTCGGTTCGCAGTACGCGCCCGGACGGATACCAGCGACGCCGCAGGCGCGACCGACCATCTTCTGCGCCAGTGAGTAACCGCGGCTGCTTTCCGCCACGTCTTTCGCCTGACGGAAAACGTCTGAGTGCGGCAACCCCAGCGCTTCACGCGCTTTGGTGGTCAGGCCGCGACCGATGATCAGCGGAATGCGGCCACCGGCACGAACTTCATCAACCAGCACGTCGGTTTTCAGTTCAAAGCTCGCCAGCAGTTCGCCGGTCTCGTGGTTACGCACTTCGCCTTTGTACGGATAGACGTCAATCACATCACCCATATTCAGGTTTGACACGTCCACTTCGATTGGCAGTGCGCCCGCATCTTCCATGGTGTTGAAGAAGATTGGCGCAATTTTGCCACCCAGCACCAGACCGCCGCCGCGTTTGTTCGGCACGTGCGGAATGTCATCGCCCATGAACCACAGTACAGAGTTGGTGGCAGATTTGCGGGAAGAACCGGTCCCGACAACATCACCGACATAGGCCAGCGGGAAACCTTTCCTCTGAAGTGCTTCAATCTGTTTGATCGGGCCGACCACGCCCGGCTGATCCGGCTCAATACCTTCACGGGCGTTTTTCAGCATCGCTAACGCGTGCAGCGGAATATCCGGGCGGGACCATGCATCTGGTGCCGGAGAGAGATCATCGGTGTTAGTTTCACCGGTCACTTTAAAGACGGTGACGGTCATTTTTTCCGCCAGCGGCGGGCGGCTCAGGAACCATTCGGCATCGGCCCAGGACTGCATCACCTGCTTCGCGAATTCGTTACCTGCTTTGGCTTTTTCTTCTACGTCGTAGAAGTTATCGAACATCAGCAGCGTATGGGAGAGCGCTTTGGCGGCGATAGCGGCCAGTTTCGCGTCGTCCAGCGCATCGATCAGCGGATGGATGTTGTAACCACCCTGCATAGTACCGAGCAGTTCAATCGCTTTTTCAGGCGTAATCAGTGGGGAAGTCGTTTCGCCTTTAGCTACGGCAGCGAGGAAACCCGCTTTAACATAGGCGGCTTCATCGACGCCAGGGGGAACACGGTTGATCAACAGGTCTGACAGGAATTCTTCTTCGCCCGCAGGCGGGTTCTTCAGCAGCTCGACGAGTGCGGCCATTTGGGTTGCATCTAAGGGTTTGGGCACAATCCCAACAGCTGCACGTTCTGCTACGTGCTTACGGTATTCTTCTAGCACGACGGTTCTCCTCGCTCTCATTGTCATAGTGCGGCGCTTTATCGATGGGCGATTCTCTTCACGCTCCTGTGAGACAGCAGTTTGTAGGGTAAATGCCCGGTACCGCAAAGGGCAGAATAACAGGATTTTAGCGGGGTGTTAATCTGTTTACAAAAAAGCAACATAAAAAAGTGGCTGAATCGTTAAGGATGGTCTAATGCCCTTTCCGATTCCGGACCGGAGGAATTACGCGATGTTACGGCTGATCACATTATTTCGAATTCTTATAATCACTCTTCTGTAAGAATCCCAAGATTAGTCAAAAATTAAACTATCGTCTCTTTATACTTTCGTAACACTGCACCTGCGGGTGGCAGCACTTTGACTATAGCGATTTCCATGAAATCGGGAGCAAGAAAATGACGTTGCCTTTTAAACCCCATGTGCTTGCGCTGATCTGTAGCGCCGGATTACTCGCTGCTTCAGGCGTGTTGTATGTAAAAAGCCAGACACCGGAAGCCCCTGCCACTCCCTCGGTTACAGCACAACCTTCTGTACCTGTACCTGCGCCAGCGGCACCTGTTGCGAAGCCCACCTTTACCAGTGCGCAAATTGATCAGTGGGTCGCGCCGATTGCGCTGTACCCGGATCCCTTGCTCTCTCAGGTCCTGATGGCTTCGACCTATCCGGCGAATGTCGTCCAGGCCGTACAGTGGTCGCGGGATAACCCTACACAACAAGGGGATGCCGCCATTCAGGCGGTTGCCAGCCAGCCCTGGGATCCCAGCGTGAAATCGCTGGTCGCCTTTCCGCAGTTGATGTCATTGATGGGAGGAAACCCGGAGTGGGTACAAAACCTCGGTGATGCATTTCTGGCACAACCGCAGGATGTGATGGATTCAGTGCAACGTCTGCGGTTACTGGCGCAACAGACCGGCGCGCTGAAATCAACCCCGCAGCAGACTGTCACCGCCACGCCGAAAAAGAGTGTCGCGACCACGTCGTCAACCTCATCCACATCATCCAGCACGGCGTCAGCCCCGGCTTCAACGGTGATAAAAATCGAACCGGCCGATCCGCAGGTGGTGTATGTCCCGAGCTATAACCCTTCCACCGTGTATGGCACCTGGCCGAACACGGCGTATCCGCCGGTCTATCTGCCCCCCACTCCTGGCGAGCAGTTTGCGGGAAGTTTCGTGAAGGGTTTTGGCTACAGTCTTGGCGTCGCGACCACCTATGCCCTCTTCAGCAACATCGACTGGGATGATGATGACGATCATCATCATCATGACGATGACCATCACGGCGACTACGGTTATCAGCACAACGGCGATAACATCAATATCAACGTCGATAACTTCAACCGTATCTCCGGACAGAATCTGAGGGAAAAAAATCTGACCTGGCAGCACAACCCGGCTTACCGGGGCGGCGTGCCATACCAGAATGGAACAACACCGCGTTTCCACCAAACCAATGTCAGCGGCGGCCTCAGTGCGACGCAGCAGCCCGCCACAACCGCTTCCCGCGACAGCCAGCGACAGGCGGCAATGGCGCAACTGCAACAGCGCCATCCGGATGCGGCGAAAACACTGGCGCAACACCCGACCGCGACAACACGTGATGCCCAACGCAAAGCGGCCTCTCAGCAGTTGAATCAGGTTGCTCAGCGCAATAACTATCGCGGCTACGACACTGAAAACAACAACGCTCGTCGCCAGGCTGCCCAGCAAACGATGCAGAGATCGACCACGCCCGCACAGCAACAACGTCGTGAGGAGTTCAAAACCCAAGCCCAGCAGCATCCGGTTTCACAACAACAGCGAGAGGCTGTCCGTCAGCGCATTGATTCCTCGACGCCGCAACAACGCCAGGCATTCCGCCAGAACACAGCAAATGCGTTTAGCGGTAACGACAGCCGTTCTCCTGGCTGGCAATCACAGCAGCAGCGCGGGCAGGAAAGTCGTCGCCTGGGCAATGTACAACGAGGGGCTACGCACGAACGCCTGTCACAACACCACGAGTTTCACCGTCGTTAACCGGAGCCCATAATGAAAAAAATCGTCTTTAGCGCCCTCCTGCTTTCGCTTCCAGTGTTGAGCTATGCCCAGCAGATGTTTACCACGCCGGACGAAGCCGCAAACGCGTTTGCAAAAGCAGTTGCCGGAAATAACGATGCTGAGCTTGCTGTTGTGCTTGGCGATGACTGGCGACAGTTCTTACCTCCTGAGGGGGCCGACCCCGAAGCTGTCGCCCGCTTTAATCGCGACTGGAAGGTGAATCATCAGATCATCCAGCAAGGTGATGTCGCCCATCTGAACGTCGGTCAGGAGCAGTGGCAGTTGCCCATTCCCATCGTGAAAACCAATAAGGGATGGCATTTCGATATGTCTGCGGCGCAAGATGAGATCCTGACGCGGGAGATTGGTCGCAACGAATTATCGGCGATTGAGGCTATGCGCGCCTATGTAGACGCCCAGTACGATTACTGGCAGCGTAAGCAGGTTTTTGCGAAGCGGATTATCAGCCATGATGGGCAGCAGGATGGCCTGTACTGGCCGGTAAAACCGGGTGAAACACCCAGCCCATTAGGACCAGCCTTTAGCCCCGTCTCGCCGGGAGAAGGGTATCACGGCTACTATTTCCGCATTATTTCCAGTGACACTCCGAAAGGCTTTGCCCTGCTGGCATGGCCTGTAACATGGGGTGAAACGGGTGTGATGAGTTTTATGATAAGCCAGGATGACCGGGTGTATCAGGCGAACCTGGGTGAAGATACAGGACTGAAAGCCACGGCGATAGAACAGTTTACTCCCCACGCGCCCTGGAAACCCGTGGAGTAATCGCATAAAAAAAGCGGCTGTTAAGCCGCTTTTTTATTTGCCGGATGGCGCTCAGAAACTTACTTTTTCTTCGCTTTCGGGTTCGGCAGGTCGGTGATGCTACCTTCGAACACTTCAGCCGCCAGACCAACAGATTCGTGCAGCGTCGGGTGCGCGTGAATAGTCAGTGCGATATCTTCTGCGTCACAACCCATTTCGATCGCCAGACCGATTTCCCCCAGCAGCTCGCCGCCGTTGGTGCCGACAATCGCACCACCAATGACGCGGTGAGTTTCTTTGTCGAAAATCAGTTTGGTCATACCGTCTGCGCAATCGGAAGCGATAGCACGACCAGATGCCGCCCACGGGAAGGTAGCAGTTTCAAAGCTGATACCCTTCTCTTTCGCTTCTTTCTCCGTCAGACCCACCCATGCCACTTCTGGCTCAGTGTAGGCAATTGACGGGATAACTTTCGGATCGAAGTAGTGTTTCTTACCGGCGATAACTTCAGCGGCAACGTGACCTTCATGAACACCTTTGTGCGCCAGCATCGGCTGACCGACGATATCGCCGATAGCAAAGATGTGCGGCACGTTGGTGCGCAGTTGCTTGTCAACGCGGATGAAGCCACGGTCGTCCACTTCCACGCCCGCTTTACCCGCATCGAGGTTTTTACCGTTCGGCACACGACCGATTGCGACCAGCACGGCGTCATAACGCTGCGCTTCGGCAGGCGCTTTTTTGCCTTCCATGGAAACGTAAATACCGTCTTCTTTCGCTTCAACGGCAGTCACTTTGGTTTCCAGCATCAGGTTGAATTTCTTGCTGATGCGTTTGGTGAAGACTTTCACGATGTCTTTGTCAGCCGCCGGGATCACCTGGTCGAACATTTCAACCACATCAATCTCTGAACCCAGCGCGTGGTACACGGTACCCATTTCCAGACCGATGATACCGCCGCCCATAACCAGCAGACGTTTTGGTACGGATTTCAGCTCCAGCGCATCGGTGGAGTCCCAGACACGCGGATCGTCGTGGGGAATAAACGGCAACTGAATCGGACGGGAGCCCGCCGCGATAATCGCGTTGTCGAAGTTAATCACGGTTTTACCGTTTTCGCCTTCCACTTCCAGGGTGTTGGCCCCGGTAAATTTACCCAGACCGTTGACCACTTTCACTTTACGGCCTTTGGCCATACCCGCCAGACCGCCGGTCAGCTGCGTGATCACTTTTTCTTTCCAGGTACGAATTTTGTCGATATCGGTTTTCGGCTCGCCAAAAACGATACCGTGTTCAGCCAGCGCTTTGGCCTCTTCGATAACTTTTGCTACGTGCAGCAGCGCTTTAGAAGGGATACAGCCGACGTTCAGACAAACACCGCCGAGGGTGCTGTAACGTTCTACGATGACGGTCTCCAGACCTAAATCTGCGCAACGGAAGGCAGCAGAGTAACCTGCGGGGCCTGCCCCAAGTACCACGACCTGAGTTTTGATTTCAGTACTCATCATGACCTCTTAATTTATTTCCGGCGAATCCCTGGTCTTGTCGCCCATCGTCCACCGGGTCGTTCTATCCGCCCGTATCTTACAAAATTGTTAACAATTTTGAAACAACAAAACGGCAACGATTTCTCTGTAGGCCGGATAAGGCGCTCGCGCCACCATCCGGCCTGCAGTAGTACTTACATCACCAGGCGGCGAATGTCGGACAGCATATTGTTGATGATGGTAATGAAACGCGCACCATCAGCACCGTCAATCACGCGGTGGTCGAAGGAGAGAGAGATAGGCATCATCAGACGCGGTACAAACTCTTTACCGTTCCATACTGGCTCCATCGCGGACTTGGAAACACCGAGGATCGCCACTTCCGGCGCGTTCACAATCGGCGCGAAGTGGGTGGTACCCAGGCCGCCGATGCTGGAGATAGTGAAGCAACCGCCCTGCATTTCGCCAGCGGTCAGCTTACCATCACGCGCTTTTTTGGAGATGGTCGTCAGTTCACGAGACAGCTCGGTAACGCTCTTCTTGTTCACGTCTTTGAAGACCGGAACCACCAGACCATTCGGCGTATCCACCGCCACACCGATGTTGATGTATTTCTTCAGCGTCAGACGCTGGCCGTCTTCGGACAGCGAGCTGTTGAAGCGTGGCATCTGCTCAAGCGCCGCAGCAACGGCTTTCATGATGAAAACAACCGGAGTGTATTTCACATCCAGTTTACGCTTCTCAGCTTCGGCGTTCTGCTGTTTACGGAACGCTTCCAGATCGGTGATATCGGTTTTGTCGAAGTGCGTAACATGCGGGATCATCACCCAGTTACGGCTCAGGTTAGCACCAGAGATTTTCTGGATGCGACCCAGTTCCACTTCTTCGATTTCACCGAACTTGCTGAAGTCCACTTTCGGCCACGGCAACATACCCGGGATACCGCCGCCTGCTGCTGCAGCGGGAGCCGCTTCAGCACGCTTGATAGCGTCTTTCACGTAAGCCTGAACGTCTTCACGCAGGATACGACCTTTACGGCCAGTGCCCTTCACTTTCGCCAGGTTAACGCCGAACTCGCGCGCCAGACGGCGAATCAGCGGAGTTGCATGAACGTAAGCGTCGTTCTCAGCAAACTCAGATTTACCGTCCGCTTTCGCAGCCGGAGCAGCAGCGGGTTTAGCAGCCTGAGCCGGTGCAGCAACAGGGGCTGGAGCAGCAGCCGGAGCCGCTGCAGGCGCCGCGCCTTCCACTTCGAAGACCATGATCAACGAACCGGTTTTCACTTTATCGCCAGTGCTGATTTTGATCTCTTTTACGGTACCTGCGAACGGTGCCGGAACTTCCATAGAGGCTTTGTCGCCTTCTACGGTGATCAGTGATTGTTCAGCGGCCACTTTGTCGCCCACTTTCACCATCACTTCGGTCACTTCAACTTCGTCACCGCCGATGTCCGGTACGTTAACGTCTTTCGCGCCAGAGGCCGCCGGAGCCGCCGCTGCAGCAGGAGCCGCAGCCTGAGCCGGTGCAGCAGCAGGCGCTGCGCCAGCCACTTCGAAGACCATGATCAGCGAGCCGGTGGACACTTTGTCGCCGGTGTTGATTTTGATCTCTTTCACGGTGCCCGCGAACGGTGCCGGAACTTCCATAGACGCTTTATCGCCTTCCACAGTGATCAGCGACTGCTCAGCCGTCACGGTATCGCCGACTTTCACCATGATCTCAGTGACTTCAACTTCGTCGCCGCCGATATCCGGTACGTGTACTTCTTTTGCTGCCGCCGCAGCTGGCGCGGCTGCCGGAGCCGCTTCTTTTTTCTCTTCTGCCGGAGCAGGTGCAGCAGTTGCTGCACCGTCAGCGGAATCGAAAATCATGATCAATTTGCCGGTCTCGGTTTTGTCGCCAACAGAGACTTTGATCTCTTTAACAACGCCAGCCTGTGGAGACGGGACTTCCATAGAGGCTTTATCGCCTTCTACGGTGATCAGCGACTGTTCAGCTTCAACCTTGTCGCCTGGTTTGACCAGGATCTCGGTGATTTCAACTTCATCTGCCCCGATGTCCGGTACTTTGATTTCGATAGCCATTATTCTTTTACCTCTTACGCCAGACGCGGGTTAACTTTTTCTGCATCGATGTTGAATTTGGTAATTGCATCCGCAACCACTTTCTTATCGATTTCGCCACGTTTAGCCAGTTCGCCCAGTGCCGCTACAACCACGTAGGACGCATCCACTTCGAAGTGGTGACGCAGGTTTTCACGGCTGTCAGAGCGACCGAAACCGTCAGTACCCAGTACGCGGTAATCATCAGCCGGTACATAAGTACGAACCTGTTCGGCAAACAGTTTCATATAGTCAGTGGACGCCACTGCCGGCGCGTCGTTCATCACCTGAGCGATGTACGGAACGCGCGGGGTTTCCAGCGGGTGCAGCATGTTCCAGCGTTCACAATCCTGACCATCACGCGCCAGCTCAGTGAAGGAGGTCACGCTGTAGACGTCAGAACCTACACCGTAGTCTTTCGCCAGGATCTGTGCGGCTTCACGAACGTGACGCAGGATAGAACCGGAACCCAGCAACTGCACTTTACCTTTGCTACCTTCCAGGGTTTCGAGTTTGTAGATACCTTTACGGATACCTTCCTCAGCACCTTCCGGCATCGCCGGCATGTGGTAGTTTTCGTTCAGCGTGGTGATGTAGTAGTAAACGTTCTCTTGTTTCTCACCGTACATACGCTCCAGACCATCGTGCATGATGACCGCAACTTCGTACGCGTAAGACGGATCGTAGGAGATACAGTTCGGGATGGTCAGCGACTGAATATGGCTGTGACCATCTTCGTGCTGCAGACCTTCGCCGTTAAGCGTAGTACGTCCGGACGTCCCACCAATCAGGAAGCCACGCGCCTGCTGGTCACCTGCTGCCCAGCACAGGTCGCCGATACGCTGGAACCCGAACATGGAGTAGTAGATGTAGAACGGGATCATCGGCAGATCGTTAGTGCTGTAAGAGGTAGCCGCCGCCAGCCAGGAAGAACCTGCGCCCAGCTCGTTGATACCTTCCTGCAGAATCTGGCCTTTCTCGTCTTCTTTATAGTAAGCAACCTGCTCACGGTCCTGCGGGGTGTATTGCTGGCCGTTCGGGCTGTAAATACCGATCTGACGGAACAGACCTTCCATACCGAAAGTACGCGCTTCGTCAGCAATGATCGGAACCAGACGATCTTTGATCGATTTGTTCTTCAGCATCACGTTCAGAGCACGAACGAAAGCAATAGTGGTAGAGATTTCTTTGTTTTGCTCTTCCAGCAGCGCGCCGAAGTCTGCGAGGGTTGGCAATTCCAGCTTCTCAGTGAAGTTCGGCTGGCGGCTCGGCAGGTAGCCGTGCAGCGCCTGACGGCGTTCGTGCAGGTATTTGTGCTCTTCAGAACCTTCCGGGAAGGTAATGTAGGACAGTTTTTCAACCTGCTCGTCGGTGACCGGAACATTGAAACGGTCGCGGATATAGCGCACGCCGTCCATGTTCATTTTTTTCACCTGGTGAGCGATGTTTTTACCTTCGGCAGTGTCACCCATGCCATAACCTTTGATGGTATGAGCCAGGATTACGGTTGCTTTGCCTTTGGTTTCCTGCGCTTTTTTCAGTGCAGCGTAGACTTTCTTCGGATCGTGACCACCACGGTTCAGAGACCAGATCTGCTCATCAGTCCAGTCAGCCACCAGCGCGGCGGTTTCCGGGTATTTACCGAAGAAGTGCTCACGAACATACGCGCCATCTTTGGATTTGAAGGTCTGGTAATCGCCGTCAACGGTTTCGTTCATCAACTGGATCAGTTTACCGCTGGTGTCTTTACGCAGCAGTTCATCCCAACGACCGCCCCACATGACCTTAATCACGTTCCAGCCAGCACCGTCGAAGATGCCTTCCAGTTCGTTAACGATTTTGCCGTTACCGGTGACCGGGCCGTCCAGACGCTGCAGGTTACAGTTGATGATGAAGACCAGGTTGTCCAGTTTTTCACGGGTCGCGATGGTGATTGCGCCTTTGGATTCCGGCTCATCCATCTCGCCGTCACCCAGGAAAGCGTAAACGGTCTGTTTAGAGGTATCTTTCAGACCACGGTGTTCCAGATATTTCAGGAATTTAGCCTGATAGATTGCCCCGATCGGGCCCAGCCCCATAGATACGGTTGGGAACTGCCAGAATTCCGGCATCAGTTTCGGGTGCGGATAGGAAGACAGGCCATTGCCATGCACTTCCTGACGGAAGTTGTCCATCTGCTCTTCAGTCAGACGGCCTTCCAGGAAGGCGCGAGCGTAAATGCCCGGGGAGATGTGGCCCTGGAAATAAACCAGGTCGCCGCCATCCTGCTCATTGCGGGCGCGGAAGAAGTGGTTGAAGCACACATCGTAAACCGTCGCGGAAGACTGGAAGGAGGCCATGTGGCCGCCGAGCTCGAGGTCTTTTTTCGACGCACGCAGCACGGTCATGATGGCGTTCCAACGGATAGCAGAACGAATACGACGCTCCAGCTCCAGATTGCCCGGGTATTCCGGTTCATCTTCAACGGCAATAGTGTTGATGTAATTGCTCGCCCCTGCACCTGCCGCTACTTTCACCCCACCTTTGCGGGCTTCAGAAAGCAGTTGGTCGATCAGATACTGAGCGCGCTCAACACCTTCTTCACGGATGACCGATTCGATCGCCTGTAGCCAGTCGCGAGTTTCGATCGGATCCACGTCATTTGGGAAACGTTCTGACATGGGGGTATTCCTTATCTATCTAATACGTTGAGTTATCTGGAACCTGTCCCATTACGTTCTCGCCAGAGAACGCAATAAGACAGGTTCTGCGTTTAGTTGCCGCGCCTTTCATTAGCGCTTGATTTACAACATCTTCTGGCTAACTAACTGCCAGAAAAATCATTAATTCTTTCGCTGCTCCAGACGACGTAAGGCGCGTTCACGGCGGCTCTCCTCACGGCTTCTGTCTAACAGAATCTCTTCGATAAACGCCAGATGACGGTGTGATGCTTCACGCGCCTCTTCCGGCTTACCGGCAATAATCGCTTCGAAAATACGGGTGCGGTGACTGCTCACCAGCGGAAGCATCTCGCGACGCGAATAGAGCAATTCAAAGTTCTGGCGGACGTTCTGGGCCAGCATGGGCTCCATGCATCTCAGCAGATGGAGCAAAACCACATTGTGTGCCGCTTCGGTGACAGCAATTTGATACTGGAGGACGGCGTCGGACTCCACATCACGGTCACCGGATTCTTGCGCCAGTTCAATGGCATGGTGCAGTTCACGAATGCGCGTTTTGTCTTCATCGGTGCTGCGCAGCGCCGCGTAATAGGCGGCAATGCCTTCCAGCGCATGGCGCGTCTCAAGCAGGTCAAACTGGGATTCAGGATGGTCGGAGAGCAGTTCTACCAGTGGATCGCTAAAACTCTGCCACAGGCTGCTCTGAACAAAAGTGCCACCGCCCTGACGACGAAGCAGCAGACCCTTCGCTTCGAGACGTTGAATCGCCTCACGCAAGGAGGGGCGGGAGACGTCGAACTGTTTCGCCAGTTCGCGTTCCGGCGGAAGTTTTTCTCCCGGGCGTAGCGTGCCCTCAAGGATCAAAAACTCCAGCTGTTGCTCTATCACATCGGATAATTTTGGTTGGCGGATTTTGCTGTAGGCCATGATGTCCCGTCTTAAGCCATTTGCCCGGAGTCAATTGGTCTTACCAATTTCATGTCTGTGACGCTAAAGTAACAAAGTATTCACCTTCTGTCCATACAGGTTTTGATTGAAATCAGGAAACCACGCACATTTTAACAACATTACAGAAATAACGTTTCAAACATGTAACTATGCACAAATGTTAAATTTACTATCGGGGAGAGTGTTTTAACGATTATGAAACGAGGAAAAATCTTATCTGAAGCGATTCAACTGCATATCCATTCAAAATAAATCATTAAGCAGTCAATAGTTGAGATCAACGAATGTTAAACCCGGAGAGAAAGTGTATTTACAAATGCTTTCTTTTTACGCAACTCGTCATCAACCTTTCACAAAGCAGGTGCATTCCCTGCCGCATACCATTATTCTGTCCCGGACAAAAGAGTTTCGGCAACATTTCATAAATCATTACTGTAAAGATAATAATACAACAAACGGAATTGCAAACTTACACACGCATCATTGCGTAGTACTAATAATAATTACTCAAAATGGTTTGGGTCGCTGCAAGGCGCGCTGAAATCTGAAGAGTAAACCACACACGAGGTTTAAAGATGGACAGTCATCAGCACGGCGAGCAGCTAAAGCGCGGCCTTAAAAACCGCCATATCCAGCTTATCGCGCTGGGTGGCGCAATAGGAACAGGTCTGTTCCTCGGGAGCGCCTCCGTTATCCAGTCCGCCGGACCCGGTATTATTCTGGGCTACGCGATCGCGGGTTTTATTGCCTTTCTTATTATGCGTCAGTTGGGTGAAATGGTGGTTGAAGAGCCGGTTGCCGGTTCATTCAGTCACTTTGCCTATAAATACTGGGGCAGCTTTGCCGGCTTCGCATCAGGCTGGAACTATTGGGTGCTGTATGTGCTGGTCGCCATGGCAGAGCTGACCGCCGTCGGAAAATACATCCAGTTCTGGTGGCCGGAGATTCCGACATGGGCCTCCGCAGCCGTCTTCTTTGTGGTGATCAACGCCATCAACCTGACGAATGTAAAAGTATTCGGTGAGATGGAGTTCTGGTTCGCCATCATCAAAGTGATTGCGGTGGTCGCGATGATCCTGTTCGGCGGCTGGCTGTTGTTCAGCGGTAACGGCGGTCCACAGGCGACCGTGCGTAACCTGTGGGAGCAAGGCGGCTTCTTGCCTCACGGGATGACTGGGCTGGTGATGATGATGGCCATCATTATGTTCTCGTTTGGTGGACTGGAGCTGGTGGGGATCACCGCTGCAGAAGCCGATAACCCGGAGCAAAGCATCCCGAAAGCCACTAACCAGGTTATCTACCGTATTCTGATTTTCTATGTGGGCTCGCTGGCGGTTCTGCTTTCCCTGCTGCCGTGGACGCGCGTTACCGCTGATACCAGTCCGTTTGTCCTTATCTTCCACGAACTGGGCGATACCTTCGTGGCGAATGCGCTCAATATCGTCGTGCTGACGGCAGCGCTTTCCGTTTATAACAGCTGCGTGTACTGTAACAGCCGTATGCTGTTCGGCCTGGCGCAGCAGGGTAACGCACCAAAAGCGCTGCTCAACGTTGATAAGCGCGGCGTGCCGGTGAACACCATTATCGTGTCAGCGTTCGTCACCGCGCTGTGCGTACTGATCAACTATATGGCCCCCGAATCGGCGTTTGGTTTGCTGATGGCCCTGGTGGTCTCGGCCCTGGTGATTAACTGGGCGATGATCAGCCTGGCGCACATCAAGTTCCGCCGTGCTAAACAGCAGCAGGGCGTGACCACCCGTTTCCCTGCCCTGCTCTACCCGCTGGGTAACTGGATTTGCCTGCTGTTCATGGCGGGCGTGCTGGTGATTATGCTGCTCACTCCTGGAATGGCGATTTCCGTTTACCTGATCCCGGTCTGGATTGCGATCCTCGGCGTGGGTTATCTGGTTAAACAGAAAAACGGCAAAACCGTAAAAGCGCATTAACAGCCCTTCACCTCAGCACTCGCTTCGCGGGTGCTGAGCGTTTGTTACCTTCCTCACAAATTCACCTCGACAGCCGCTTTATCCATATCACCGCCCTGATACTGCAACGCAAATATCGATTAGCCAGCAAATAATTCTCTCCATACCGTCACCCGGAGAGCAGTCAATGGATAGCAACAAACTGTCAGTAAAAGAGAAGATCGGCTATGGGATGGGCGATGCAGGATGCAATATCATCTTCGGCGCCATCATGTTGTTTGTTAATTATTTTTATACCGATATTTTTGGTCTGGCGCCTGCGCTGGTCGGCGTATTACTGCTGTCCGTGCGCGTCATTGATGCCGTTACAGACCCGATTATGGGTGCCATCGCGGACCGTACCCGCAGTAAGTATGGGCGGTTTCGTCCATGGCTACTGTGGATTGCGTTCCCTTATGCGCTGTTCAGTATCCTGATGTTCACCACGCCAGAGTGGAGTTATAGCAGCAAAGTTATCTATGCCTTTGTGACCTATTTCCTGCTCTCGTTAACTTATACGGCCATCAACATTCCTTACTGCTCGTTGGGCGGCGTGATTACCAACGACCCACAAGAGCGCGTCGCCTGCCAGTCCTGGCGCTTTGTGCTGGTGGGTATCGCCACCCTGCTGCTCTCCCTGACGCTCCTGCCGATGGTCGACTGGTTTGGTGGCGATAACAAAGCCAAAGGTTATCAGATGGCGATGACCGTGCTGGCGCTGACTGGAACCTGTATGTTCCTGTTCTGCTTCTCTACCGTACGCGAGCGCGTGCGTCCGGCGGTACAGACCCATGATCAGCTGAAAAACGACCTGAAGGACGTGTGGAAGAACGACCAGTGGGTACGCATTTTGCTGCTGACCCTCTGCAACGTCTGCCCGGGCTTTATCCGCATGGCTGCCACCATGTATTACGTCACCTGGGTGATGGGCCAGAGCACCCACTTCGCCACCCTGTTTATCAGCCTGGGAGTGGTGGGCATGATGCTTGGCAGTATGCTGGCGAAAGTGCTGACCGACCGCTGGTGTAAACTGAAAGTTTTTTTCTGGACCAACATCGTGCTGGCGATTTTCTCCTGCGCGTTCTATTTCTTCGACCCTAAAGCCACCGTCACCATCGTGGTGCTCTACTTCCTGCTCAACATTCTTCACCAGATCCCGTCTCCACTGCACTGGTCGCTGATGGCTGATGTGGACGACTATGGCGAATGGAAAACCGGTAAACGCATCACCGGGATCAGCTTCTCGGGCAATATCTTCTTCCTCAAACTGGGGCTGGCGATTGCTGGCGCGATGGTGGGCTTCCTGCTCTCCTGGTATGGCTACGACGCCGGCGCGAAAGCACAAAGCGCGGATGCCATCAATGGGATCGTCCTGCTCTTTACCGTGATCCCCGGCGTAGGGTATTTGATCACTGCGGGCGTAGTGCGACTGCTGAAAGTGGATCGGGAAACCATGAAACAGATCCAGCTCGACCTGGAGAACCGCCGCGCAAACTACAGAGAACTGAACGCCTGGCAGGAAACAAGAGCCGAAACGAAAGAAGGAACGCCGCATGCATAACTGGCCTAACCCGTTTATAGAACAACGTGCTGACCCGTACATTCTGCGTCACGAAGGGCAATACTATTTTATCGCCTCCGTGCCGCAATACGACAGGCTGGCGATCCGCCGGGCAGCGTCACTGGAAGGGTTGCGCAGTGCCGATGAAGTCGTCGTATGGCGCAAACCAGAGACCGGTCCGATGAGCCAGCTTATCTGGGCACCGGAACTGCATCATATCAATGACAAGTGGTACATCTATTTTGCCGCCGCGCACACTCAGGCGCTGGACAGTCTGGGGATGTTCCAGCACCGCATGTTTGTGCTGGAGTGTGCCGATCGCGACCCGTTGACCGGTACGTGGGTTGAAAAAGGGCAGGTAAAAACCCCGTTCGACACCTTTGCGCTGGACGCCACCACCTTCGTACATCAGGGGAAACGCTGGTATCTGTGGGCGCAAAAAGCCCCGGATATCTCCGGAAACTCCAACCTCTATTTATGTGAAATGGAGAACCCGTGGACGCTGAAAGGCGAGCCGGTGATGCTCAGTAAACCGGAATATGACTGGGAATGCCGCGGTTTTTGGGTCAACGAAGGCCCGGCGGTGCTGTTCCACGACGACACTCTGTTTATCAGCTATTCCGCCAGCGCGACCGACGAGAATTACTGCATGGGGCTACTGTGGACAGAGATAAATGCCAATCCGCAAAATCCCGCGAACTGGCACAAAGCCTCGCGCCCGGTTTTCGTAACCAGCTACGAAAACCGCCAGTATGGACCAGGCCATAATAGTTTTACGCAAACGCCGGAAGGAGAAGATGTGCTGGTGTATCACGCGCGTAATTACACCGAAATTGAAGGCGACCCGCTTTATGATCCCAATCGCCATACCCGCCTGAAGCTCGTCCGCTGGCACGAAAACGGGATGCCTGATTTTGGCATCCCGCCTGCTGATACGCTGTAACCGCTACGGCGCGCGGGTTCAGACCAGCGTGCCGTAAATGGTCAGCAACGCCACGACGACGACCAAAACCAATGACGTTTTCTTCGCCATTGAGACCGCCGCTTTTGGCGTTTCTGTCTTGTCGGTATGCGGCTCGCGCGCCAGAGAGAACTGCGCCAGACGTGTGAGCACCTGATACTGCGACGTGTGCAGATCCGCCAGTGAAGCAAACCACGCGGGCAGCGCTTTTTCTCCGTGTCCGATCAGGGCATACACCACGCCCGCCAGACGTACCGGGATCCAGTCGAGGACATGAAGAATCACATCAATACCGGACTGCAAACGCTCATGCGGCGTCAGGTAGCGCGCCAGCCAGGACTGCCACGAGCGTAAGAACGCGTAGCCCACCAGCAGCACAGGTCCATATGGCCCGCCGACAATCAGCCAGAATAAAGGCGCGAGGTAGAATCGAAAGTTAATCCACAGCAATGCATTTTGCAGTTCACGCAAAAACTCACGCTCATCGCAATCCGGCGGCACGCCGTGGATCATCGTCAGCTCGCTGGCCATTGCCTTCCGGGCATGTGCATCATCGCGCGTCGCCGCGTTAAGGTAGGCGTGGTAATGCATCCGTACTTTACCCGCGCCAATGCACAACAGCCCAATCAGGATCCACGCCACGATCGTCAGCACGTTAAAGAGCAGGCCATCCAACGCGCGCAGAACGAGAAAGGCTATCGCCATCGCGACAAGCGTCATTCCCAGCGTGCGCGCCATCGAAAAGCGCTTGAGCCGCCGGAAAAAAGCTTCTAACCGGTGATCTAACTGCCAGTGTTCACCCAGCTTAAAGAGGCGCTCAACAAGCAGCACCAGTAATGTCGTAAACAGCGTCATGTCATCTCCTTATCTGACGAGACGGTGACCAGGGCGCGAAATCTTGCCCAGTCAAAAGCCGGACCGGGATCGGTTTTACGCTCAGGCGCGATATCGCAGTGTCCGGTTATATTTTCGGCAATTGCCGGGTAAAGCGTAATGAGGGCGCGCGTAACGGCAGCCAGTTGTTGGTATTGCGCATCGGTATAGGCCAACGTATCAGTGCCTTCCAGCTCAATGCCAATCGAAAAATCATTACAGCGCTCACGTCCGTGATAGTTCGACACACCGGCATGCCACGCACGCTTATCGAAAGGAACATACTGGACGATTTCGCCATCGCGACGAATCAGACAATGGGCGGAAACGCGAAGATGCGCAATTTCTGCAAAAAACGGATGGGCGTCAGGATCAATTGTTCCGGTGAATAGCGCATCAATCCACGGGCCGCCAAACTCGCCGGGCGGCAGGCTAATGTTATGCACCACCAGCAAAGAAGGAATCTCATCATCCGGGCGGCAATCGTAATGGGGAGAAGGGACACGCCGCGCCTCTACCAGCCAGCCCTTGTCTAACAACATGCAGAATCTCCTTTTGAGTGGTGCTTATAGCGGCTTCAGAGTAGCATGTTTCTACCTTATGATTCGTTAGCAATTTGGAGTTTTCTCATGCCGCCTCGCCGCTATAACCCTGACTCACGACGTGACGCGCTGTTGGAACGCATTAATCTGGATATCCCTGACGTTGTCGCCAGGGCGCTGCGTGAAGATTTAGGCGGTAACGTGGATGCCAGTAATGACATCACTGCGCAACTGTTACCGGAGAATACCCATTCTCATGCCACCGTGATCACCCGGGAAAACGGCGTTTTTTGTGGCAAGCGCTGGGTTGAAGAGGTCTTTATTCAACTGGCGGGTGACGATGTTAGTATCACCTGGCATGTTGATGATGGAGATAGCATTACAGCCAATCAGCCGTTGTTTGAACTGGACGGCCCCTCTCGCGTCTTACTCACCGGAGAACGCACAGCGCTGAACTTTGTGCAGACCCTCTCTGGCGTCGCCAGTGAAGTGCGTAGGTATGTCGGGATCCTGGCAGGCACGAAAACCCAACTGCTGGATACGCGCAAAACCCTACCGGGATTACGTACCGCGCTGAAATATGCGGTGCTCTGCGGCGGCGGCGCAAACCACCGTCTGGGGCTTTCCGATGCCTTCCTGATCAAAGAGAACCACATCATTGCTTCTGGCTCCGTGCGCCGGGCAGTAGAAAAAGCCTTCTGGCTGCATCCGGATGTGCCTGTGGAAGTGGAAGTAGAAAACCTTGATGAACTGGACGACGCGCTGAAAGCCGGTGCCGATATCATCATGCTGGACAACTTTGAAACCGATCAGATGCGTGAAGCGGTAAAACGCGTGAACGGCCAGGCGCGGCTGGAGGTTTCCGGCAACGTAACCGATGAAACTCTGCGCGAATTCGCGGAAACCGGCGTTGACTATATCTCCGTCGGCGCGCTTACCAAACACGTCCGGGCGCTCGACCTGTCGATGCGCTTTCGCTAACGTTTAACATATTGCCCGAGAGCGCGTTGCTTATCGGGCTTCCCCCCTGCCGTCAGCTAAAATCTCCGCCCCGCCTCGCAACTTCATTGTCCACCACTGCAAGCCAACAATCTTTCTCTGAACCCGCTTTCCCGAACCATTTTTTGCCTCTCGCCCCTCTTTTCCGCATTTGCCAAAGTGACGCCATTCACACAAGGAGCGCATTATGGATAAACAACGCGGATTCACCCTTATTGAACTGATGGTGATGATTAACAGCAAATTACTTTTTTCTTCGTCAGCGAAAAAGCATAACTATCTGATTAAATTGAGAATAGATATCGAAAGGATTTAAAAGTACAAAATTGCTTTCTATATTTGCTGCCCCCTCTGCTGCTATAACTGTTACTAATTTGTTAATTTTTCCTTATGGTGAGCATATCTCGCCCTAAAAACCCGATAAAGAAAATGCTCGGCTCTGAGGATTGTATATTTGGTGTAAATGATTGTATTCTCTATACATTGGTAAGACGCGAGATAACGTTTAGCTATATCCGCGATATGGTTCGAGTTGTTTTATCAAAAAGATAGCAAACAAGCCATAATCATCTGTAATATAAGGATAAAATATGGATAGCAGTTTAATTTCTGTCTCAAAAATATTCACTGAAAGACTTCTGAGAATCCCAGACTATCAGAGGGGATACGCTTGGACAGCCAAAGAGGTAAGTGACTTTTGGAATGATTTAGTTCATTTAGAAGATAATAAAAGTCACTATGTCGGAGTATTGACACTAGAAGATGTTCCTGAAAAAAACATTAATGGTTGGGTTGAGGATCACTGGATCATAAGATCGAGGAGTTATGCACCCTACTTTATTGTCGATGGTCAGCAACGCATGACTACAATCATCATTTTAATTCAAAGCATCATAGAGGAAGTGAAGAATAGAGGGGTTGATATTCAGTTAAACTATACTGACATCGAGGAAATTCAAAAAAAATTCATATTTGAAACAAAGCAAAAAAACTCACCATCTAGATCTTATATCTTTGGATATGATAAAGACAATCCTAGTTATGAATATTTAAAGCAAGAGATCTTCAAAGAGCATTCAATAAACTCATCGAAGCTTGAAAATACTATATATACACAAAACCTATCTAATGCCAAGAAGTTCTTTTCTGAGAAGATTAATCCACTGTCTATTCCAGAAATAGAAAATTTATACAAGAAAGTCACTCAGCACTTCTTATTTAATATATATTCTCTGGATGAAGAAATTGACACGTATGTTGCCTTTGAAACAATGAACAATCGAGGGAAAATATTATCCCACTTAGAATTGTTGAAAAATAGATTGATATACCTTACAACTAAATTACCAGAACCTGATGATGAAAAAGACTCCTTGAGACATGCTATCAATGAGTGTTGGAAATCAATGTATCATTTCTTAGGTAAAGATATTAAGAAACGTCTTTCTGATGATGAGTTTCTTTACCATCATTACATTTTATACTTTAAAGAACTTCCAGCGACCACTGATGATAGTGACAAATATGTTTACGAGGAAAACTTATATTATACATTAAACCACGGAGTAATATTAAGTGGCCGGGACGAACACAAACGAGTTTTGATTGATGACATATTTTCAGCTAAACCACTTACAGATAAAACCAGAAATCACGAAGTTACAGCGGAGTTTATAAGTAACTATGTAAAAAATTTGAAGCGTTCGGTTGAAACTTGGTATAACCTACATAACCCTGATGAAAGTACATATCCACCAGAGGTTCGGGAATGGTTATCACGTTTAACAAAGATTCCGTCATGGCGTAGTTGTCGTATTTTATTACTTGAACTATTGAATAATGGAAGTAGCAAAAAAAGTATTGTCGCAATACTTTCACTTGTAGAACGCCTATTATTCATTCAAACAATGTTACTTGACAGTTATCATTTTAGAAACATAAACTTAGTTGAGTTAGCTCTAAAGTTCAAGAAAGAAGGAAACACCGATAAATTAGAATCACATATCCGGATAGAGACCGATAAACTTTTGAAATATGCTCATAAAGAATTTTCTTTGAAATTCAAAGATAGTGATTTTTACAATTGGGGTGGGCTCAAATATTTCTTATACGAGTATGAATATAGTTTACAATCCACATCCAAAACCAATAGAACAAAGTTAGACTGGGATGAATTTCGAAGAAAAGAAAAAGATGTTGACTATAATACTATTGAACATATCTATCCACAAAGAGCAAGACATTCATCATGGACGGTACTCTTTGATAAGTATTCATCCAAAGACAGAAAAAAATTACGGCATACTATAGGAAACTTAGTTCCTCTTTCTCTCAAAAAAAATGCATCACTTTCAAATAGACCGTTTTTAGAGAAAGTAAGTAAAGGATTTAGATATGGTTGTTACTCAGAGAATGAAATCACCTGTTTTGACTCGTGGGGACCAAATCAAATAAAAGATAGAAGTTATCGATTACTTGCTTTTATGGATAAGCGTTGGGAGTTAGGTTTATGCCCTCCGCATATAATTAAAGATAAAGATAAAGCTAAACAATATTATTTAAATTTAATTGGCTTAAACTTCGATTAAAGACTACTGTCAGCTTGAAATATCAAGCTGACAAATTATTTTTTATGCCTTATTGTTATCTCTAGCATATAATTCCTTTTTGACGCGAAAAACTGTAGCCCTGCCGCAATCACACAACTTCGCGATCTCGTCAGGTGTATTCTTCCCAGCCCGTAACATATTGATGATTTTGCTATGAAGTTCCTTGTTCTTTTGCTTGCCCTTGTACTTCTTGGCTTCTTTAGCAAGGGCGATCCCCTCGGAGCGGCGAGATGCGATCATACCTCTTTCAAATTCTGAAACTGCTCCCATCATGGTAAGAATGAGGCGAGATTGTGGGGAGTTATCAAAGCTCATTGAATTCGCAAGAAACTTAACGGTAATCCCGCGAGCTACGAGGCTATCAATCATTTCCAATAAATCGCGGGTATTACGAGCGAGACGATCGATAGAATGAGTTATGAGCATATCACCTTCGCGGAGGTGTGAAAGCAGGTTCAACAGTTCAGGCCGTTCGCTGGTGGACTTTCCTGATTCCTTCTCTGTAATAACTTTGTCGCATTCAGGTTCCAGTACTGCCAACTGACGCTCAAGATTCTGATCCTTTGTTGAGACTCTCGCATAACCAAAAATCATTTCCCTACCCTCACCGCCGATAAGTATCATTTAAATTAACTAAATGATACAGTATCATTTAAACCCCTTCAATATATAAATGATACTAAATGAAACGAGATAAACGCGTATCGTTAGGGGGTACCCAAAAGAGATTTTTGATCGTTCGTTTTTTGTCGATACGGGGTTAGTGAAAAATTCGGTACTGAGATCTGAGTACACGGCATTTGGTCGGCGAGGTTGAACCTAATCAGACGAACGAGATTTTAAATCGTGCAGAAAAATACTGACTGTACTTTTATCTGAGTAAACGATCCCTTTAACTTTTGTGCCAGAAAAAGGGATGGCTAACTTTATATTATTTTATGCTCTTAAGGCAGGTAATCATAGCTACTTTTCAAATATTAAGCTCTTTTGATAAGCCATTAACCTTAACACTCTCAATATCTTCTTCGGATGGATGAAAGAATGGTTCAATCCCAAACAGTTTTTTTTCTCTAAGTAAAGATGAAAATTTATTCATTTCTATAAGAAATTTACTGGGTTTAGTAGAAATTCGATGTACAGGTGGTTTTTCCCCTTTTAAAACACTATGTACTGCTTCAGGTATGCTAGGATAATGTTCAATACCATAAACTATATACCTTTGACAAAACCACGCCAATCTATCGTTAGTGCTATTGTTATATTCTTTTTTATCTTCATCAACGCATAGAATATTAAATGCTTTAAAAACCTCCTTATGTATTTCTTGTGGATTAAACAGTATCCCTCTACTTTTATCTTTAAAAGGATGTGCGGCCCAACGATCTCTAATAGAAATAATCCCAGAATCCTTTATCCGATTACATAGACTATTAATATAATCAAAGTCAGATTTGAATTCTGGCGACATAGATATATCTTTCATATTAAACTTAATAAGTTCATAAAAGATATTAAAATTCAGTATGACGCTATTGACAAAAGGCTCATTGAAAGCAATAAAGGCTTTTTTTTCATCATCAGCATTCTGGAAAGCATTTGGATAATTACCTATCATATATCTAAAGCTAAGATATGAACTTCCAATATTGAACAATGAATTGTAAACTCTATCAATGCCTATTTTTTTATTCAAGAAATGCTCAATATTTTCATTGAAATAGTTTTTAGAAATATTAAAATCAGTATTACCATACTTTGACTTAAGGTAATCATCTTGAGGGGATGTATAAAATTTTATAATCAGAAAAAGTATCTCTTTCTGATTCAATGATAAATTATCAAACATAACAAATCCCTTGTAGAATCAAAAATAACAACATCTACCATAATACATAAAAATCTAACCAATTCGGTATTGTGACCGTCTATAGTATATCATTATAGTTTCAGCATACAAATAACTCTTTATAGTATATACGTTGAGTATGCTCTAGTTTAGAAAAAAATAATCTTAATCGAAAATCAGACATGTTTCTAATTTCACTACTATCAATTTAAATTGATAAAGATAATGAAACCATACTCATATTCATTACTTGAATACAGGCCGATTACACGGCCTTATTTGTAACATTAATCATTGAGAACGATCAAGTACCATGTACGCTGGCTGACACATGCTTCCACGTTCCTGTAACCAGTAGTAATCAAGATCGGCTACACGTACATTCAGTCCCGAATCCACACGGTTTATCTGTAACCGTAGCCCTATCGTATCCTTGTACGACAAACCGGATTTAACATTGTACTTGTACTTAACCCCACCTTCTTCTTCAAAAGATTTGAGATAAGGGGTGATTTGCTTCTGGATTTCTTTCAGACAAATAACTTCATTGCCAACAACAAAGGGCTTTTCAGTTTTCCCTTCTGGCGAAGTAGCCGCAATTGTGGTTAATGGGAGTAACATTAATAGTACTGATATTGTTTTCATCATTTATTCGATTCCTTGAGTGAACGTTACTGTTTCGAACAAATTTGTGTAATTGTTGAATTATGATTAAATTCAACATCAATTACCTTTATAGTATTATCATTCAGTACTGATACAAAATAATTGCTTGATGAATTCCCGTACTTCCTTGAGCCATCTGCTGCAATAGTATTAAATTTAGCCGTATCAGTACTATCTTCGATACCTGGAACAAACAGTTTAACGCTTAACTCATCATCTGTAATTGTATATTTGACAGTGGTTTTAACTTCACCATCAGAATAAAATCCTGATTTATATTTCGTACCTTGCCTTGTTTGGGTTATTACATCAAATTTATTGCATGTATAAACATTGGCCTTGGTATTTTCCGTACTGTCAACCGTTGAAGCCTCTGCATCAGTACTTTTATCTTGTGAAACAACTCCAGCACCGATTCCAATAGATACCATAAAAACAATAAAACTCATTGCTGAAGATGTAATCAACGTTCTGATCTTTCCGTGACCTTTATTTTTACTACGATTTGAAACTTTCTTATAACAAAGTACCGAAATTGTTATGCAGATAATGAAAACAATCAATCCAGACATAAATTTTCCTCAGATTTCATTTACGGTAAGTTTTTATATCGTTCAGGCCAGATTGTGCGAACAGGTACACCGATAAAATCAGAAATGATCTTTTCGCCTTTAGGCCAATGCCTTTCGAGAACGTTGTAAAGTGTTCTTTCATGTAAACCGTTGTCTCGTGAAAGCTGTGCCAAAGTCCCTCCTCTTTTCTTGATAGCTGCCAAAATATCCACTCTGTGCCAGTTCTCAGTACTGGCATTCTGATCCTTTATCTGCGATTCTACTTGGTTGTGAATACTCATAATGACCACTCATTACTAACATTGAGAACATGATTGATCATTAAAAGGAAATCGTCAATTAAAAATAAGGAACAAAGTTCCTTTTTGTGTGGTGGGTTGTGTATGGCTGGAAAAAAAGAAAGCGTTGAACAGTTCAGCGAAAGGCTAAAGTCGATCGTTCCTTCAGGTTCAGGCCGAGATTTCGCCAAAAAAGCAGGCATAGGTTACAGTACTGTCCACAACTATCTACAAGCTGTATCAAGTCCAACGCTTGAGAATCTTGTACTTCTGGCTAAAGCTGGTGGCGTGTCGGTTGAATGGCTGGCGACTGGAAAAGAGTTTTCAAAATCGGCAAACACAGACCAAACCGAAGAACTGTTAAAAATTCCTTTTATTGATGGTGATAATTTCCTTTTACTGAACGCAGATGCTTTCCCCGATTTGTTGGATAAAAGGGCAAACCTCGCCGCCCTTCGCGTTAAGACTGACGTAATGGAGCCAACGTTCACGGTTAATAGCGTCTTGCTGATAGGCCAGAACCAAAAGCTGTTACGGGATGGTAAAGTAGTTGTACTCCACAAAGAAGGAAACTACTTGTACAAGCGAGTTCAGGTAGTTCCTGATGGATACAATCTGAGCAGTGATAATCCCAAATACAGTGCGATGATCGTCAATCAGGATTCACTATCTTCCTTTGACGTTCTAGGGGAAGTGCTAGTAGTACTGAATCACCTGTAGTTTATGAGTATGTGTTGATGTAGCTGTTTAAACGTCCTCAGTGCATTTCTGAGGCGTTTTTCTATCGGTGTCATGGGTTGGCACTAGTTTTGAGCTTAATCGCTGCTAGCAGCTCCCTATGCAATTTTATGAATCGCAATCAGGAAGCTGTTTCGCGTGGTTCCCATTAGGCGAGTACTGACAATACTTTTTGATCAGAGGCAGTGATCTTACTTGGTCGCGAATTTTTCAAAAAACTTCAAACGACCTTCACCTTTGTACTGAAATCCTTTAGATTCAATAAGTTCTTTTAATTCCTTACTGATATTTCCAGTTTCTTTAATCCCGTAGACTTTACCATCAACAGTAACATTAATGATGTTTCTCTGATTCGTGCTTTTTTCAGTACCGGACTTTACCTTGCCATTTTTGATACCTAAAGACGCGAGCAAAGCAGCCTTGACTGATTCATCTAAATGCAAAATCTGCTGCTTGATATCATCAACTTTACTTGCATCAAGCTCCTTCTTGTACTCGCTTGCAACAATCGCAAGGTTTCGTGATACGCGATTTAACTGATCAATGAATACATGAGGATTATCAGTAAAAAGTTTATCAACCTCATTTTTGCAGTCAGTTAGTTTGAAGTTCTCCCCAGCAGTTCTTTCAATCAGTTTCTTGTAGTCAGCATTGTTAAGATCATGCACAACATCAGCCTTTTTACTCATTATACTTTCCTTTTGAATTACTGATTTCGTGTAAACAAACCCAACATTATCTCATTAAAAAAAGAACAACAAGAGTTTATTAACAATAACATGTGTTATATCCAATTTAAGAGTATCAAGTACTAACTGCGTTAGCACTCTCTAAAGTATGGTAAAGTACTTCGCTTGCTATCGCCGCTAGTACTTTACCATACTTACTCGCTTCTCGTCGTTTAACACGATCTATCCTGACGAGATTTGCTAAGGGATTTTCATCCCCCCACAGGGGGAATGAAGACAATAAAAAAGCACACTGATTGTGTGCTGATTCATTCTGACGATGATAGCCATCGGAATTATTGTATTGCGACTTACTCAAAATTTAGACGGATCTATACTATCCAAATTTATGAGCACGAAAGCGGGTTGCTCTGTTTCTCTCATAATCGCAGTTCATATGCAACGGTCCGTGCTTTAAACATAACACGACTTAGTACTGAGCCTATACAATCAAGCTAGTACTTGTTTCTATAAATTTTGGATAGATCTATATTATATGAAATCCATCGCATTATTCCTTACAGAAACTCCCTTAACAAATTAAAAAGGTGCGAACCTATATGTCTATCTAGAGAGTACTACTATGCTATGTGTACTCTTTTATTGTGCCGCATTGCCGTAGCTCCTGCGTTCCTTAGTATTTTGTATCGGATTAACGCTCGGGAAATTGGTACGGGTCTCATTTGCACATCGAACTGCTTGAACTTCTCAACTGCCATCTACATTTTCGATAGGATCAGGTTTTAACCATCAGTACATTAGTACTGTCAAACAGAGTTATATATCTATATTATACCACATTATTTTTTCATGTTTCATTTATTTCATAAAATCATAATGTATTTACTATCTAATTATACCATATAAGTAAAGTTTGTTTCACTAACAATAATTCAATCATTATTAATTAAGTACTCTATTGATTTTAGATCATCATTTTGCACGGCCATAAAAACAACCTCTCCCGTCTTACTATTAATTACCATAGCTTGTTTCTCATTAACGCCGACATAACTTACAACCAGCATGATAGTATCATCATAACGCTTCATTTTAATATTTTTAATAACACGTTTAACCTTTACATTAAAATCAAGCCTTAACTTTGTATTTTTAGGGTCTAGCAAATCATCAGTATATGAATCTTTTAAATCATTAAATGTTTCGTAGCCAATGTTTGACTGTTTCAGTGTAGTAATTTCGGTTCTGATCTCACTAATACGACGTTGAATGTTTTTCAGTATACGCCTATCATGAGGATCAGGTATATCTTCTTTTTCAAGATCAGCTAGAATTTCATTGCTGTAATTTTCATTTGCAACTAACTCCATTGAAAGATAGTTTATTTTAACCTGTATTTCATTATCCTCACGTCTCAGCATAGAGAAATCAAAATTCCTGAGATGTTCCAACAATGCATTCTCTACAATTTTGTACTTAAAGCCTCTCTCTTTACATTTATCTATTTTCACAAGGCTTCCACCACATCGAAAATATGTATTACCTTTTTTATCAATGCTGTTAATTTGTACATATCTTCCACAATTCATACATATGCACAAACCTGCAAATAAATTATTTGCCTTTACATTTATCTTCCCTAATGGATTTCTTTGTTTTCTTAAATCATTAACCAATTCAAACAATTCTGGTTCAACAACTATAGGATAGATAGGCATACCATCTAAAACTTTACGCCCCGTAGAATTAAATATACCAATAAGCCTCTGATCTTTAATTATTTTCATTAAGTGATGGATGGTCGGCTCCCTTTCATTTATCTGCATTCTTCTATTTTTTAGTTCATCACGAATTGCAGCAGGCCCAAATCCATCAGCATACATTTTAAAAATAAGGTTGTACTTTTCTGACTCACCTTTTTTTATTACATACTTGTTGTTTTTTACTTCAATCCATGACGGTACTCGATGCGTTAAAACAGAGGTTCCATCAATAGTATTCTTAATTCTTTCATCCCAATTTTTAATACTTAGTCGAGCTTTACGCTTACTCTCATTGTGTGCTCTCTGTAAACCACCTGAGATTATGTTAAGATCGCTGTATTGGTGATGTATCATTTCAGTTTCTACTTCATGAATATCGCACCCTGCATTAATCAGACTCAAGAATAACCCTGCGGCCCGGTTGGGTGCCGCTCGACTAAAACGGTCAAGATTTTCAATGACTAACACTGAGTTAGTGATCTTTTTTTGTAACACATCATCTATAAAGGTTTTCAGTACAGAACCATCTTCGATATTTTTTCCGCTATATGCAGATACACCTTCGGCATACAACCAAGTTATATCCCCCAACTCATAGCCACGGCTATGTTGAGAATCATCGTATGCAGCAACGTAATCTCGCAGCATTGCTTGCTGTCTCGACATGCCATAACCATCTTTAGCTTGTCCTCTCGAGCTGACGCGAGCATAGCAATACACTGCTTTTTTCATTTTATTTTCCCAAAGATCATAACAGTAAAAAGCAGTATATCATGGTCGTGATTGGCATCATCGCTATTCTCAGCGCTATCGGCATTCCCGCCTATCAAAACTACCTGCGCAAAGCGGCGCTGACTGACATGCTGCAAACCTTTGTCCCCTACCGCACCGCCATTGAACTGTGCGCGCTGGAACACGGCGGAACAGATACCTGTGACGCCGGGGTCAACGGTATTCCATCCGTAACGACGACACGCTACGTCTCAGGAATAAGTGTTCAGAACGGGGCTGTCACGCTGACCGGACAAGAAAGCCTCAACGGACTCAGCGTCAGCCTGACCCCTGGATGGGATAGTGCGAACGGTATTACAGGCTGGACGCGTAGTTGCGACATCCAAAACGACAGCGCGCTAAAACAGGCCTGCGAAGACGTTTTTCGTTTTGATGCCAACTAAGGACATGCGATGAACAACACGCAGCTCACTGCGCTATGCGAGCGTTATCAGGGAATATTGCTCGATGCGAGCCTCGACGCAATTCATATTGCCGTTGAAGATGCCCCTTCTCACGAACTGCTGGACGCCCTGCATTTCGCCACCACCCGACGCATTGAGATTGACTGCTGGACGCGACAGCAAATGGAGGCTCACCAGCATCAGTCCCGGCAAACACACCCGGCAGTCGTTCAGGACACCGGTCTTAGCGCCGCAGCGTTGCTGGATAAAATACTACAGAGTGCCCTCACGAAACGCGCCTCTGACATTCATATTGAACCCGCTGAACAGCATGTTCGACTGCGCCTGCGGGTAGATGGTGTACTGCACAGTTTGCCCGATATCCCCAAAGAGACAGGGATAGCGCTGACGGCACGCCTGAAGGTGTTAAGCCATCTGGATATTGCGGAACACCGTCTGCCCCAGGACGGGCAGTTCACCGTTGAGCTGAACGGCGCGGATATCTCATTTCGTATCGCCACGCTTCCCTGTCGCCACGGCGAAAAGGTGGTGCTTCGGTTACTGCATCAGGTGAACCAGGCGCTGGATGTGTCTTCGCTGGGGATGCATAACACGCAACGTTCAGCCTTCCTTCACGCCCTGCAGCAACCCCAGGGACTGATTCTGGTCACCGGTCCAACGGGAAGCGGTAAAACGGTCACCCTTTACAGCGCATTGCAGACACGAAACGCACCTGAAGTGAATTTGTGTAGCGTCGAGGATCCCGTGGAAATTCCTCTGGAGGGAATAAATCAGACGCAAATCCATCCACGGGCCGGACTAACCTTTCAGGGTGTCTTGCGCGCGCTGTTGCGCCAGGATCCGGATGTCATCATGGTGGGTGAAATCCGTGACGGTGAAACCGCCGAAATTGCGATTAAGGCGGCGCAGACCGGGCATCTGGTGCTCTCAACACTGCATACTAACTCCACCTGTGAAGCGCTGGTGCGCTTGCAGCAAATGGGCGTGGCGCGCTGGATGCTCTCTTCTGCGTTAACGCTTGTGGTGGCGCAACGTCTGGTCAGAAAACTGTGCCCGTATTGTCGGCATCTTGCCGAAGACCCGATTCGTCTGCCGCCGACATTGTTTCCCACACCGCTTCCTCACTGGCAAGCGCCCGGCTGCGAACATTGTTACCACGGATTTTATGGGCGCACAGCGTTGTTTGAGCTTCTTTCGATCACGCCAGAATTACGTCAACACATCGCTGGCAATGCCTCTGCTGAAGCGCTGGAAATGCAGGCCAGACAGGCGGGAATGAGCACGCTTTTTGAAAGTGGCTGCCGTGCCGTCGACGAAGGACTGACAACCTTTGAAGAAGTCGTACGAATTCTGGGCATGCCGAATGACAGCTAACAGACTGTGGTACTGGCAGGGAATGTGTCACGATGGACAGCCCGGTGAGGGAACCGTCTGGGCTGCCAACAGACTCATGCTGATAAAGACGCTGGAGCAACGCCAGGTCATACCTTTGCGCGTGAGATCTCTGCCTGTAAAACGATCGCTCTGGCGTGGAGATAAATGTGCGGAAGTGATCCACCAGCTTGCGACGCTGCTAAAGGCAGGCTTAACCCTTTCCGAAGGGCTGGAGCTACTGGCAGGTCAGCAATCCAGTAAACAATGGCAAGCGCTGTTAGGTAGCCTTGCCCGTGAACTGGCACATGGCACCCCGCTCTCCGACGCACTGGCTCTGTGGCCCGAGGTTTTTCCCCCTCTGTATCAGGCGATGATACGTACCGGAGAATTAACCGGGAAGCTGGATGAGTGTTGCTTTGAACTCGCCCGCCAACAGAAGGCACAAAAACAGTTAACCGATAAGGTCAAAAAGGCGCTGCGATACCCTGTCATTATTTTAACGATGGCACTAATGGTGGTGCTGGCAATGCTCCATTTCGTTTTGCCAGAATTTGCCGCTATTTACCGCACGTTTAACACGCCACTGCCCGCACTCACCCAGGGGATTATCGCCTTATCCGACTGGAGTAAAAGCTGGGGTTGGTTAATCGCTCTGATGGTTATCGCGCTGATAGTGACAAACGGCCTGCTGAGACAAAATCCCTCCTGGCGCATTCTGTGCCAGCGGGGATTACTTCATCTCCCGGTGATGGGCCGGTTGCTCAGAGGCCAGAAACTCACGCAAATTTTTACCATCCTTGCGCTGACGCAGTCGGCGGGGATCGCCTTTTTACCGGCGCTTGAAAGCGTTAAAGAGACCATCCAGTGCCCCTATTGGGCGCTACGTCTGGCTCAGGTACAGCAGGACATCAGTACCGGCGTTCCCATCTGGCAGGCGCTGAAAAATGCGCAAGAATTCAGCCCACTGTGTTTGCAATTAGTGAGGACTGGCGAGGCTTCCGGTTCGCTGGATGTCATGCTACATAACCTTGCCCGTCATCATGATGACAATACGCAGGCGATGGCGGATAACCTGGCGGCACTCCTCGAACCTGCTCTGTTGGTCATTACAGGCGTCATTATCGGTACACTGGTGGTCGCCATGTATTTACCGATATTTCATCTGGGAGATGCAATGAGTGGTGCAGGATGACGACAGCGAAAAAGGCAAAGTACATAAGCGAGACTGGCGCTATATTCAGCGCCAGTCCGGGTGATTACAGGCTGTTGAAAACGCGGTTTTCTTGTTCCTGAACGCGAATGAAGGTCGTGCGTTTGGTCAGCTCTTTCAGACGTGAAGCGCCAACGTAAGTACAGGCTGAGCGCAGGCCACCGAGGATATCACGTGCAGTGTTATCTACCGGGCCACGCAGCGGCAACTTAACGGTTTTACCTTCTGCTGCGCGGTACTGCGCAACACCGCCCACGTGGCGGGTCATGGCGGATTCGGAACTCATGCCGTAGAACAACATGAATTTTTCACCGTTCTCTTCAACGATCTTACCGCCACTCTCTTCATGACCAGCGAGCATACCGCCGAGCATGACGAAATCTGCGCCACCACCGAATGCTTTCGCCACATCGCCCGGCATGGTACAACCGCCATCGCTGACAATCATACCGCCCAGACCGTGCGCGGCATCAGCACATTCGATAACGGCTGAGAGTTGCGGGTAACCCACACCGGTTTTCACGCGCGTGGTACACACGGAGCCGGGACCAATCCCCACTTTCACGATATCTGCGCCAGAGAGAACCAGTTCTTCACACATTTCACCGGTCACGACGTTACCGGCACAAATGGTTTTCGTCGGCCAGGCCTGGCGAGCTTTCGACACGAACTGAACGAAGTGCTCTGAGTAGCCGTTTGCAACGTCGATACAGACAAAGTTCAGCGCCGGATCCAGCGCCAGAATCTGTTGCGTCTTCTCAAAATCCGCGTCAGACGTACCGGTAGAAACCATGACATGCTTCAGCACTTTTGCCGATGCGCCGCCAATAAAAGCAGCCCAGTCTTCTACGGTATAATGCTTATGAACAGCGGTCAGAATGTCGAAAGAGGCAAGAGCCGTCGCCATTTCGAAGGTTCCAACGGTATCCATGTTTGCCGCAATGATGGGAACGCCGGACCAGGTCTGACCTGAGTGTTTGAAGGTAAACTGACGTTCCAGCTCAACATCGGAACGACTTTTCAGAGTAGAACGTTTGGGGCGGATAAGAACGTCTTTAAAACCTAACTTCAGATCTTCTTCAATACGCATGTGCGGATTCCTGGGGTTAAGGGCTATTAGTATGAGAGCGCAACTCCAGTGACGTTATCATACGCACTAATCAATGCCGCGCAAGACTGCGAAATTCTCTTTTTTTACGCTACAATCCCATAAATTTACCTGGAAAACGGCAGGTTATCCCTAAGACGCCGTTACCAGCGTACATTCAACTTTCAACGAATTGATTATCATAGTGAATTTCCGGGATCCGAAATTATGCGGTATACAGTAGCCTTAACGGGCGGCATTGGCAGTGGTAAAAGCACCGTTGCAAACGCCTTTGCTGAACTCGGGATTCAGATTATTGATGCGGATATTATTGCTCGCCAGGTTGTTGAACCCGGCAAGCCAGCGCTTCATGCTATTGCGGAACATTTTGGCCCTGAACTCATTGCCGAAGACGGCACGCTACAACGCCGGGTACTTCGCGAACGGATTTTTGCCCATCCCGAAGAGAAGACCTGGTTAAATGCGCTGCTTCATCCGCTTATTCAGCAGGAAACCCAACGCCAGTTTGAGCAGGCAACATCTGCATATGTTCTGTGGGTTGTGCCGTTACTGGTGGAGAATGGACTCAATAGCAAAGCTAACCGCGTGCTCGTGGTGGATGTCACACCCGAAACGCAGCTTTTTCGAACCATGCAGCGCGACGATGTCACGCGCGCACATGTTGAACAGATTCTCGCTGCTCAGGCAACGCGTGAAGCACGCCTTGCGGTAGCAGACGATGTTATTGATAATAATGGCACTCCGGAGTCCATCATCCCGGATGTCAAACGCCTGCACGCGCGTTATCTACAACTTGCGTCGCAGTTTGTCTCACAGGGAAAACCGTAATGCACACCCAGGTCCTTTTTGAACACCCTCTCAATGAGAAGATGCGTACATGGCTGCGCATTGAGTTTTTGATCCAACAACTCTCTGCTAACCTGCCAATCGCCAGTCATGCAGATGCTCTGCATTTTTTCCGTAATGCCGGAGACTTACTGGACGTTTTCGAACGAGGCGAAGTGCGTACAGAGTTACTCAAAGAGCTTGAGCGTCAGCAGCGTAAGCTACAGGCCTGGATGGAAGTACCGGGTGTCGACCAGAGCCGCATTGACGCGCTTCGCCAGCAGTTAAAAACGGCGGGCAGTATTTTGATTTCCGCACCGCGTATAGGGCAATTTCTGCGAGAAGACAGGCTGATTGCCCTGGTCCGCCAGCGTCTGAGCATTCCAGGAGGCTGCTGCAGTTTTGATCTGCCGACGCTGCATATCTGGTTGCATATGCCGCAAGCTCAGCGCGATACACAGGTCGATAGCTGGCTTGCCAGCCTCAATCCACTCAACCAGGCCCTGACGCTGATCCTGGATTTAATTCGCAATTCTGCCCCATTTCGTAAACAAACAAGTCTGAACGGTTTTTATCAGGATAACGGTGAAGATGCCGATTTACTGCGTCTGCAGTTGCCCCTAAATGACCAGCTTTATCCACAAATATCAGGACATAAAAGCCGTTTTGCTATCCGTTTTATGCCGCTTGATAGCGACAATGGCGTGGTGCCTGAACGCCTTGATTTCGAACTGGCCTGCTGTTAAGGAGCAAACATGTCAGAGACAATCACCGTAAACTGCCCGACCTGTGGCAAGACGGTTGTATGGGGGGAAGTGAGCCCATTCCGCCCCTTCTGTTCAAAACGTTGCCAGTTGATCGATTTGGGTGAATGGGCCGCAGAAGAGAAACGTATTCCCAGCAGTGGCGATCTCTCAGAAAGCGACGACTGGAGCGAAGAGAAAGAGTAGATTGCCTCAACGTAATCGTGTGGGCCGGATGAGGCGAAACCGCTATTCGGCCTACAGTGTCTGTTTTAACTTCGCAATCACGGGCTCATTGGCGGGAGGAAAATCTTCCGCATCCAGCGCATCAGCCGCAATCCATGTCCCCGGTTGACCTTCTTTCCCCCACGGCTCACCTTCCCAGCTTTCAACCAGCCAGAACCACAGCGTGACGTGCCTGTCGGGAAACCGGTATTCCAGCTTTTCAAACAGCGTGGCATTGACGGGCACAATTCCGACTTCTTCCTGTAACTCCCGGCTTAAAGCCTGCTCCGGCGTTTCACCCGCTTCGATCTTTCCTCCGGGAAACTCCAGTTTATTCGCCATATGTGCATCCGCCGCACGCTGGGTAATAAAAATTTCGTGGTGTTGATTCCGGATGATCCCGACGGCGATTTGCAGTGTTTTCATATTATTGACCCCATAAAAAAGGCGCAGTCCCCTGCGCCTTATTGTCTTTCTGTCAGACCTTAGCTCAGACGGCCATGGCACTGTTTGTATTTTTTACCGGATCCACATGGGCACGGATCGTTACGACCGACCTTACGCTCTCCCGTTTGTGCGGCCAGATCCGCTGCCGCAGCAGTATCGTCATCCTGGTGGCTAAGCTGCTGCATCTGCGCTAAACGTTCAGCTTCTTCGCGACGTTGCTGTTCCATCGCTTCCACCTCTTCCGGCATACGCACCTGCACTTTGCTCAGCGTACTGATCACTTCGTATTTCAGCGATTCCAGCATAGAGGCAAACATGGCGAAGGATTCACGCTTATATTCCTGCTTCGGATCTTTCTGCGCATAACCACGCAGGTGGATGCCCTGACGCAGGTAATCCATCGCGGCCAGGTGCTCTTTCCACAAGGAATCAAGCGTTTGCAGCATGACGCCTTTCTCGAAGTGACGCATCATCTCTGCGCCAACCACCTCTTCTTTACGCTGATACACTTCGATGGCCTGCGCCAGAATACGTTCACGCAGCGTCTCTTCATGCAGTTCTGGCTCTTTATCCAGCCATTCTGCAATCGGCATATCCAGATCGAAGTCGTTTTTCAGGCGTTCTTGCAGACCCGGCACATCCCACATTTCTTCCAGAGATTGCGGCGGAATGTAGGCATCAATAGTCGCTTTAAATACGTCTTCACGAATGCTGTTGATGGTTTCACTAACGTCACTTACGTCCAGCAGTTCGTTACGCTGAGTGTAAATTGCGCGACGCTGATCGTTAGCCACATCATCATATTCCAGCAGTTGCTTACGAATATCGAAGTTACGGCTTTCGACTTTACGCTGTGCGTTGGCAATCGCTTTGGTGACCCAGGGGTGCTCAATGGCTTCGCCCTGTTTCATACCAAGCTTACGCATCATGCCGGAGACACGGTCAGAGGCAAAAATACGCATCAGCGCATCTTCCATCGACAGGTAGAAACGGGAAGAACCCGCATCGCCCTGACGACCAGAACGACCACGCAACTGGTTATCAATACGACGGGATTCGTGACGTTCCGTACCAATGATATGCAGACCACCGGATGCCAGCACCGCTTCATGACGAACCTGCCAGTCGGCTTTAATCTGTGCGATTTGCTCTGGCGTTGGGTTTTCCAGCTCCGCCACTTCAGCCTGCCAGCTACCACCCAGCACGATATCCGTACCACGACCCGCCATGTTAGTCGCGATGGTAACAGCCGCCGGATAGCCTGCCTGAGCAACAATAGCGGCTTCGTTGGCGTGGAATTTGGCGTTCAGCACGTTGTGCTTAATTCCCGCTTTGGTCAGCTCGTTAGAAACGACCTCTGATTTTTCGATAGAGATAGTCCCCACCAGCACTGGCTGGCCATTCGCGGTACGCTCTTTAATATCTTCAATGATGGCCTGAATTTTTTCCGCTTCGGTCATATAGACCAGATCCGGCATGTCCTTACGGATCATCGGACGGTTGGTCGGCACCACCACGGTGTCCAGTTTATAGATTGAGCTGAATTCAAACGCTTCGGTATCCGCTGTACCGGTCATACCGGCCAGCTTTTCATATAAGCGGAAGTAGTTCTGGAAAGTAATGGAAGCCAGGGTCTGGTTCTCGTTCTGAATTTCCACCCCTTCTTTCGCTTCAACAGCCTGGTGCAGACCGTCAGACCAACGACGCCCCTGCATGGTTCGGCCGGTGTGTTCATCAACGATGATAACTTCACCGTCTTTCACGATGTAATCAACATCGCGAGTAAACAGCGCGTGAGCACGCAGCGCCGCGGTAACGTGGTGCATCAGCATAATGTTGCCCGGAGAGTACAGAGACTCGCCTTCATCCATAATGCCTTCTTTCACCAGCAACTCTTCAATCAGTACAAGGCCGCGTTCGGTCAGGTTTACCTGGCGCGCCTTTTCATCCACAGAGAAGTGACCTTCACCCTGGAAGGTATCAGAGTCTTCTTTCTCCTGGCGAATCAGATGCGGAATGATTTTGTTCACTTTTTTGTACATTTCCGAGCTGTCTTCAGCCGGGCCGGAAATGATCAGCGGGGTACGTGCTTCATCGATCAGAATGGAGTCGACCTCATCCACCAGCGCATAATGCAGTTTACGCTGAACACGCTCTTCAGGACTGAACGCCATGTTATCGCGCAGGTAGTCAAAGCCGTACTCGTTGTTAGTACCGTAAGTGATGTCAGCCGCATAAGCTTCGCGCTTGGCTGGCGCAGGCATACCGGGCAGGTTGATACCGACGGTCATCCCGAGAAATTCAAACAGCGGACGGTTGTTTTCGGCGTCACGTTGCGCCAGGTAGTCGTTCACCGTAACCACGTGAACACCTTTTCCGCTCAGCGCGTTCAGGTAAGCGGGCAGCGTAGCGGTCAGGGTTTTACCTTCACCGGTACGCATTTCCGCGATGCAGCGATCGTTGAGGACCATACCGCCGAGTAACTGAACGTCAAAGTGACGCATCCCAAACACACGTTTACTGGCTTCACGGACCACGGCGAAAGCTTCTGGGATCAGGTTTTCTACCCTTTCTCCTTTTTCAATACGTGCGCGGAATTCATTCGTTTTCGCTTTCAGTTCGTCATCGGAGAGTTTTTCCATCTCCGGTTCCATGGCATTGATCACCGCAACCGCTTTACGCATACGACGCAACGTACGATCGTTACGGCTACCGAATACTTTTGTTAATAATTTGATTAGCATAATAAAATCTCAAACGCCCCGCGATGTGGGGTCAAAATAATAAAAAGTTGAAGGTTGTTTTAGCTTAGCTGAGGCGTTGAGGGCCAGCACGGATTCCCTGCGCCTGACTGATCCAGGCGGAAACGGTGAATACGGCCTGCGGCGTGAAATGTGAATAAGTTACCCGTGGCGCTATGGCAGAGGGAGAGCCTTGCTGAGTCAGCATCGCGCTGAGTGTGTTCAGTAAGGCTAAATGATGTGCCTCAAGTGGCAACGGCTCATCTGCAACCGGCAACGCCTGTGGTGCCATTGCGAAAGAAAGATGACGAATGACCGTACGTATAGCATGCTGATGCCAGTAGTCGACGGTAAAGGTCGGGCGACGGTTGGTCGCTTCAAGCAAAACAAACTGGCTGAAAGCTACGTTGACGCTTTGATCGTGCCTGCTTGATGCCGCTTTTGCGGGTGTATTGGGTTCAGCAGCATTGCTGAGCGCAGGCAGGCCAAAACTCGCCGCGACCATCCCTAATAAGAGATGCGGCCAGAAGTAGCGTCTACCAAACTGTCGCCAGCGCGTCAGTATTCCACTCACGTTATTGCCATCCCAAAACAATTATTCAAACGTTTTTTGCGCACAAATCTTATCATTAATGCGCAGGCTCTACAGCAGTATTGATGAGAAGTTGCGGATAAAAATGCTCAAGAAAACAGCGTTCGCACGCCCTGTAATAACAGTATGGCAGTTTGCGCGACAATAAGTCTGTTTTAGCGAAGAGATATAAAAATAAAAGCCCAAAAAAAAGACTGGTTACCTGGCCGGAGAGAGTGCCAGATGAACCAGTCGATTTTATGCGACGATGAGTGTCGTTATGCCAGTACGGTCGAAGGCGCTTTGAAAGCCAGCGGCAGTTCTGCGTCGTCCTGGAAGGTCACATATTCCCAGGCTTCCTGTTTTGCCAGGACAGCCTGCAACAATTTGTTATTCAGTGCATGACCGGATTTGTAGGCGGTAAATGCACCAATAATGTTGTGACCACACATGAACAAGTCACCGATAGCATCAAGCATTTTGTGACGAACGAATTCATCTTCAAAACGCAGGCCGTCTTCGTTCAGTACGCGATAATCGTCAACAACGATGGCACAATCGAAGCTACCGCCCAGGCACAGGCCACGGGACTGCAGATATTCGATATCACGCATGAAACCAAACGTACGCGCGCGGCTAATCTGGCGCATAAACGCGTCAGCAGAGAAGTTCATCGCATAGCGTTGTGTGCTGGAGTCAATGGCCGGATGGTTAAAGTCGATGGTGAAATCCAACGTAAAACCATTGTACGGTTTGAACTCGGCCCACTTGTCGCCATCTTCGACACGTACAGTCTCTTTGATGCGTACAAATTTCTTCGCACAGCTCAGCTCTTCAATACCTGCATCAAGCAGCAGATAGACGAAAGGAGCGGCACTGCCGTCCATGATCGGGATTTCCGGAGCATCGACTTCGATAACAATGTTATCAATGCCCAAACCTGCCAGCGCCGCGTTAAGGTGCTCGACGGTTGAAATCCGTACATCATGCTCGTTGACCAGACACGTACAGAGCATGGTATCACGCACAGATTTGGCATCGGCCGGGAAATCTACCGGTGGATTCAAGTCGGTGCGACGATAGATGACCCCGGTATTGGCCGGCGCAGGGCGTAAGGTCAGGGTGACTTTCTTGCCGGTATGCAAACCGACGCCAGTCGCCTGAACGATACGTTTAAGTGTCCTTTGTTTGATCATCGTATAATCTCGCCAAATTACCTATCCAACCGAAGTGTACTATACATTCGGTGGGCCAGTTTAGCACAAAGAGCCTCGAATCCCAAATTCCAGCCAATTCTTAATCAGCTTGCTTACGCAGGAATGCAGGAATATCCAGATAATCCGGCTCTTTCGCGGTTTGCGGCGTGTTGTCATTCACCACTTTCGCAGCAGGTTTCTGCTCTTGCGTCAGCGGTGCCATGCCGTGCTGCTGGTAACGATCCATCACAGGCTGCTGCACCTGCTTGTTGGTGACCAGCGTGATTTCAGGACGTTTGTCCATACCGATACCGGTAGCTACCACAGTAACACGCAGCTCGTCGTTCATATCCGGATCGAGAGAAGTACCGATAACCACGGTCGCATTATCCGATGCAAAAGCACGGATGGTGTTACCCACAGTTTCAAACTCATCCAGACGCAGGTCGAAGCCCGCCGTGATGTTGACCAGTACGCCACGCGCGCCAGACAGATCGATATCTTCCAGCAGTGGAGAAGAGATCGCCATTTCAGCCGCTTCTTCCGCACGGTCTTCACCGCTCGCCACGCCAGAGCCCATCATCGCGTAACCCATTTCGGACATCACGGTGCGTACGTCTGCAAAGTCGACGTTCATCAGACCCGGGCGGGTAATCAGTTCCGCGATACCCTGCACCGCGCCTTTCAGCACGTCGTTCGCCGCGCCAAACGCGTCAAGCAGGGAGATACCACGACCCAGCACTTTCAGCAGTTTGTCGTTCGGGATAGTGATCAGCGAGTCCACATGCTTGGACAACTCAGTGATCCCCTGCTCCGCGAAAGCCATACGCTTCTTACCTTCAAAATTGAAAGGTTTAGTCACAACGGCTACGGTCAGGATACCTAAATCTTTAGCGACTTCCGCAACCACCGGCGCTGCACCGGTTCCGGTACCGCCGCCCATGCCTGCTGCGATAAACACCATGTCTGCGCCGTCAAGCGCTGCACGCAGTGCTTCACGATCTTCATCCGCGGCATTGCGACCGACTTCCGGGTTCGCCCCAGCTCCCAGACCTTTGGTAATACCGCTACCAATCTGGATAGTCTGCCCAACCGCCGTCTTGCGCAATGCCTGAGCGTCGGTATTTACCGCGAAGAATTCAACACCCTCAATGCGCTCGCGCACCATGTGTTCAACGGCATTACCGCCGCCGCCACCGACGCCGATGACTTTAATCACCGCGTCGTTGGTCAGTTCCATAGGTTCAAACATAGTTTCTCTCTCCGTTGTGCCTGTCGCCTGAGGCCGTAATTTTCGCCGGTCTCATAAAAAAATTAAAACTCTTTTCGCAGCCAGCTATTCAGACGTTTAATCCAAGAGCCAACTGAAGCCGTAACACGCTTCTCTACTTCAGCTTCACCACTCAAATGGGACTCTTTCCCGTAGTGAAGCAGCCCCACCGCCGTTGAGTAATACGGCTCCTGAGCGTAATCCGTCAGACCGGTAATATTCAGCGGCGCACCAATACGCACTTGCGTATGGAACACCCGCTGGGCACAGGCGGCAAGACCTTCAATTTGCGCCGCGCCACCGGTCAGTACAATCCCCGCCGCCAGATGATGTTTCACACCCTGCTGGCGAAGCTGTTCCTGTAATTGCAATATCTCTTCGTTGACCAGGTTGAGCAGCTCGGTATAACGCGGCTCAATGACCTCTGCCAGCGTCTGACGTTGCAGACTGCGCGGTGGACGACCACCCACGCTTGGCACTTCAACGCTTTCATCTTTCCCGACGATGGATCCCAGGGCGCAACCATGGCGAACTTTAATCGCTTCCGCATCGCTCGGCGGCGTACCGAATGCATACGCAATGTCGCTGGTGACCACATTCCCTGCATAAGGGATCACTTTCGTATGGCGCAAAGCCCCGCCAGTATATACGGCGATGTCCATTGTACCACCACCGATATCCACTACGCAGACCCCCAGCTCACGTTCATCTTCCGTCAATACGGAATAACTGGCCGCCAGTCCGGCAAATATCAGTTGGTCAACTTTCAGGCCACAACGTTCAACGGCTTTAACAATGTTTTTAGCCATATCGTTGTGGCAGGTGATCAAATGCACTTTTGCCTGCATACGAACACCGGAAAGACCGACCGGGTTTTTGATCCCTTCCTGATAGTCAATCGCATATTCCTGCGGGATCACGTGCAACACCCGGTGCTCATCGCGAACGCGAACGGATTTCGCGGTATGCACGACGTTTTCTACGTCTTCCTGAGTCACTTCTTCTTCGGAAATCGGCACCATGCCAATTTCATTCTGACAGCTAATATGTTTGCCCGAAAGCGCCAGATACACTGACGATATTTGGCAATCCGCCATCAGTTCAGCCTGGTCAATGGCACGCTGTACGCATTTCACCACCGATTCGAGGTCGTTGACCCCGCCTTTATCCATACCCCGGGACGGGCAACTGCCCACGCCAATGATATTGACCATACCGTCGGGCAGAACTTCCCCTACTAAAGCGGCTACCTTCGCGGTGCCAATCTCCAGTCCAACTACCAGTTTTCTGTCCGTCGCCTTGATCATTGTTGTTCTGCCTGTGCCTGATTCTGTTGCTGATTAGATTCCTCAGGAGGTAAGGGTGCCCACCCTACTGCCGCGCCTGAGTCATAACGCAAATCAACGTAGCTAATCCGTTTGCCATCGGTTTGCGCCTGCTGCTGTAAAACCGGGTAAAGTTCTACAAAGCGAGCTAAACGTTTCATCGTGTCGCCCCTGCCAAGGTTGAGCTTAATGTCGTTATTGAGCGTCAACTGCCAGGATCGACGTGCGGTCATCGCCGCTTCCTTCAGGGTAAACCTGTCCTTTGCCAGCATCTGTCCCATGTCGTGATAGCCTTGCAACACTTCACTCGCGCTGCCTTCAGGGCCGTACAACATGGGCAGCACCTGCTTACCGATTCGATCGGTCGGCACACTGAAGGTGTTACCTTCGGCATCCACCATGTGCTGATCATTCCAACGTGCAATCGGCACATATTCAACCAGATGAATCTTCAATTCATCCGGCCACTGCTTTCTGACGCTGGCCTGTTTGATCCACGGCAAGCGTTCAATCTGGCTCTGGATGATATTCACATCCTGGGTCATGAAGGTGCCAGGTGCGCCCAGCGCCAGAATTGACTGGCGGATATCATCATTCTTTGTGTAATGACGCTCACCGGTTAACACCAGTTTTGACAACGGTAAACGTTGCGCATCTTCCATCCAGCCTAACACCACCCAGCCGCTGACCAACACGGTACACAGCACCGTTAGCAGGAATAAAATTCCTGCAAGACGCGTTCCATTATTACGACGTGAGGAAGAAATCTCTTCTTCACTGTTTCGCGTGTTCAGCGCAGCCTGCGACATATCAGTCCGCCAACTCCAGAATTCGAACCACCAACTGCGAGAAACTCATCCCCGCCTGACGCGCCGCCATCGGCACCAGGCTATGGCTGGTCATACCCGGCGAGGTATTCGCTTCCAGCAGATAAAACTGTCCATCGCTATCCAGCATGACATCAATGCGCCCCCATCCTTGACATCCCAGGGTTGTCCATGCTTTCAGTACTAATGCCCGTAAAATGTCCTCTTGCTCGTTTTCCAGACCTGAAGGACAGAAATACTGTGTCTCATCAGACAGATACTTCGCTTCATAATCATAGAAGGTTCCAGCGGGTTGGATACGAATTGACGGTAAAATTTCTTCACCGAGTATCGCAACCGTAAATTCCGGACCGCTGAGCCATTTCTCAATCAGTACTTCTTCATCATGCTGAAAAGCGAGAACTAAAGCATCCTGTAAAGCATCATATTCTGACACTTTCGACATGCCGACGCTGGAACCTTCACGGCTTGGCTTCACAATCAGCGGCAAACCCAGCGCAGAAATCTGCGTAAGCAGTTCTTTGTTCAGCCCTTTTTCGAACTGAGCGCGGGTCATTGCGACCCATGGCGCGACGGGTAAACCCGCCCCCTGCCACAGCAGCTTGCTGCGCAGTTTATCCATGGAGATCGCCGACGCCATCACACCGCTGCCGGTATAGGGCAGGCCAATCAGCTCCAGAAGCCCCTGCAATGTGCCATCTTCACCGCCGCGACCATGAAGTGCGATAAATACTTTCTGAAAGCCCATCGACTTCAGTAACGTAACATCGACCTCTTTTGGATCAATGGCATGCGCATCCACACCGCCTTCACGTAACCCGGCCAGCACAGCCGCACCGGAATTCAGTGATACATCACGTTCAGCGGAGGTACCGCCCAGCAGGACCGCGATTTTATCAGCCATGTTGCTCGTCCTCCTGAATTTGCGGTTTCAGTTTGATTTCAGCTAAGGAACGCGCGATTTTGCCAATATTTCCCGCCCCTTGTACCAGAATCAAATCATTGCCGGTTAATACCGGTGCCAGCATTTCTGCAACCTGGGCCGGATCAGACACCAGAATCGGGTCAATTTTACCGCGACCACGAATGGTGCGACACAGCGAACGGCTATCCGCTCCCGGAATCGGCGCTTCGCCCGCGGCGTAAACATCGAGCATCAACAACGTATCAACCTGCGTCAGCACGTTGGCGAAATCGTCATACAGGTCGCGAGTTCGCGTAAAACGGTGTGGTTGAAACAGCATGACCAGATTCTTATCCGGCCACCCCGCCCGCGCCGCTTTGATGGTCGCGTCCACTTCTGTTGGGTGATGACCATAATCATCCACCAGCATCGCCGTACCTGCTTTACCGTTAACAGGCTCAAGCGGGTATTCACCGAGGAAATCAAAACGACGCCCCGTTCCCTGGAAACTCTCCAGCGCACGCAGGATCGCATCATCTGCAATGCCCTCTTCCGTTGCGACTGCAACCGCCGCCGCCGCATTCAGCGCGTTATGACGACCAGGCGCATTCAGCGTCACGCGCAGATCGGCCATCCCCTGACGCAGCAGAGTGAAATGCCCCTGCGGACCTATCTGCTGATAATCTTCCACGCGAACATCCGCATCATCGCTGAAACCGTACGTTGTGGTCTGACGCCCCACGCGCGGCAATAGTTCGCGGATCACCGGATCGTCAACACACATCACTGCACGACCATAAAACGGCAGGTTGTGCAGGAAGTTAATAAACGTCTGTTTTAAATTCTCGAAGTCGCCATGGTAAGTATCCATATGGTCGGCTTCGATGTTGGTGACAATCGCCACCATCGGCTGCAGATGCAGGAACGACGCGTCGCTCTCATCCGCTTCGGCAATTAAATAACGGCTATGACCCAGACGCGCATGCACGCCAGCCGCCTTCACCAGACCGCCGTTAACGAAGGTTGGATCCAGACCCGCTTCTGCGTAGATGCTGGAAACCATTGCTGTAGTGGTCGTTTTACCGTGCGTTCCGGCAATCGCGATACCGTGACGAAAACGCATCAACTCCGCCAGCATCTCCGCGCGACGAATCACCGGAATTCGCGCTTCATGGGCCGCCACAATCTCCGGGTTATCGGCAGAAATGGCACTGGAGACAACCACCACACTCGCATCGCGCACGTTTTCCGGGCGATGGTTAAAATAAATCGTTGCCCCCAGATTCGTCAGTTGCTGCGTCACCGGGTTTGGCGCTAAATCGGAACCACTGATCTGATAGCCTTCATTGGCCAGAACTTCGGCAATACCGCCCATCCCGGCACCACCGATGCCGACAAAGTGAATGTGCCGAACGCGACGCATTTCGGGCACGATGGAACGCAGTTTTGCCAGTTGTTGTGTATTCATTCTTTACGCCATTAACTTCAAAAATATCCTGCGATGCAAAAGGCACCGCCACAATTACGCCCGGGCAGCCCGGCTTACTTCTGTTGCAACACGCTCGGTGGCATCCGGAATCGATGCAGCGCGGGCACGTTCTGCCATGGTTAATAAACTTTCTCGCGACCACCCGGACAGGGTGCTGGCGACGGCATCCACAGTAAACTGCGGCTGCTCAAGAATTTTGGCTGCGCCCGCTTTTTCCAGCGGCAGCGCATTCCAGTACTGCTGTCGGTCTTTATGCTGAAACGGCACAAACAGCGCGGGTAAACCGGCTGCAGCGATTTCACTCACTGTCAATGCGCCAGAGCGACAGACCACGACATCCGCCCAGGCATAAGCTGCGGCCATGTCATCAATAAATTCAGTTACCTTATGCTGCGGTTGCCCCGCCTCGGCATACGCCTGCTCAACCATCTGCTGTGCGCCTTTCCCGCTTTGATGCCAGATAGTCACAGCATCGCCAAGTCGAGCGGCAACCTGCGGCAGGGTAAGATTCAGCACGCGAGCGCCCTGCGACCCTCCGACCACCAGTACGCGAATCGGACCTTCGCGTCCGGCCAGACGATCCTGCGGCAGCGGCAGTGCCAGTACATCGGTCCGTACCGGATTGCCAACCACTTCCGCATTGGGAAACGCGCCAGGAAACGCCTGCATCACCGTTGTTGCAATTTTCGCCAGCCATTTGTTAGTTAATCCGGCAATACCATTTTGTTCATGCAGAACAACCGGAATACCCAAAGACCAGGCCGCAAGACCGCCTGGCCCGGATACATAGCCGCCCATTCCTAACACCACGTCGGGCTTAAAGCTTTTCATGATCGCGCGCGCCTGACGCCAGGCGTTAAAGATGCGCAACGGGGCCGCCAACAGCGCTTTCACACCTTTACCGCGCAACCCGGAAATACGGATGAAATCAATGCCAATTCCATGCTTTGGTACTAAATCCGCTTCCATACGGTCTGCGGTGCCGAGCCAGCGAACTTCCCAGCCCTGAGCCATTAAATGGTGCGCAACCGCCAGTCCCGGGAACACATGTCCGCCGGTACCGCCTGCCATCACCATTAACCGCTTCGCTTGACCACTCATCGTGAACCTCGTGTAAACGCCTGTGCTTTCTCCAGACGCGTTTCATAATCAATTCGCAACAACAGCATGATGGCCGTCGACATAATCAACAAACTTGAGCCACCATAACTGATGAGCGGCAGCGTCAGACCTTTTGTTGGCAGCATACCTGCCGCCGCGCCGACGTTCACCAGTGCCTGAAAACTAAACCAAATACCGATGGAACAGGCCAAAAATCCGGAAAAACGGTGATCGATATCCAGCGCTTTCCGGCCAATCGACATCGCGCGAAAAGCGACGAAGAATACCATTAAAAGTGCCAATACCACACCGATATAACCCAGTTCTTCGCCAATGATGGCGAAGATAAAGTCCGTATGTGCTTCCGGCAGGTACTCCAGTTTTTGTACCGAGTTACCCAATCCTTGCCCCCACATTTCACCGCGACCAAATGCCATCAGCGATTGGGTGAGCTGATAACCGCTTCCGAACGGATCTTCCCACGGGTTCCAGAACGAGGTAACGCGGCGAATACGGTACGGCTCAGCGAGGATCAGCAGTACGACCGCTGAAATCCCCATGCCGATAATGGCGATAAACTGCCACAACTTCGCTCCGGCCAGAAACAGCATCGCCAGCGTGGTCACGAAAAGCACCACCACCGTACCGAGGTCTGGCTGCGCCAGCAGCAAAATCGCCAGTACCAGAATCACACCCATTGGCTTTAAAAAGCCGCGCAGGTTATTACGAACTTCGTCAACCTTACGCACCAGGTAGTTCGCGAGATAACAAAACAGCGACAGCTTGGTAAATTCCGCGGGCTGAATACGCAGAGGACCGAGTGCTATCCAACGAGACGCCCCGTTTACCGAACTCCCCACCACCAGCACGATCAACAACATGACGATCGATGCGATCAGCATCGTGGTGCTGTACTTCTGCCAGAACTCCATAGGCAGACGCAGCGTGATCATCGCCAGACAAAATGCCAGAAATATATAGAGCGCATCACGTTTGGCAAACAGGAACGGATCGCCCGCCAGCCGTTGTCCTACGGGCATTGACGCCGATGTCACCATGACAAAACCGATCGCCGCGAGGCCCAGAGTCAGCCACAGCAGCACGCGATCGTACATGATCAGACTGTCGGAATCTTTATCCCGCGAGCCCATCACCCAGCCTTTCAGCGCCGTAAAGATCCAGCCCAGGACACCAAATCCCGGCAGGCGCGGCAATCTCAGGCGAGGGAGAGATAAACGCATCAACCCAACTCCTTCGCCAGACGGGTAAATACGTCACCCCGTTGCTCAAAATTCTTAAACTGATCGAGACTGGCGCAGGCCGGCGATAACAACACCATATCGCCTGGTTTCACGCGCGGCGCTATCAAACGCATTGCCTCTTCCATCGTCCCGGTTTGTTCTGCGATTTCCGGGCGCAGCGCCGCCAGTTGTGCGCCATCGCGACCAAAACAGTACAAACGCACACGATCGCCTGCCAGATAACGGCTCAGTGAGGAGAAGTCCGCCGATTTACCATCGCCACCCAGCAGCAGGTGCAGCGTCCCGTCAACATGCAACCCATTCAGCGCCGCTTCCGTGCTGCCCACGTTGGTCGCTTTCGAGTCGTTAATCCAGCGCACACCGTTGTGATCCAACGCTAACTGGAAGCGATGTGCCAGGCCGGTGAATGTCGTTAACGCTTTCAGACTGCTCGCGCGCGGTAAGCCTACGGCATCCGCCAGCGCCAGCGCCGCCAGGGCGTTAGTGTAGTTATGTTGACCGGAGAGCTTCATCTCTTTCACGTTCAGGACTTTCTCTCCCTTCACCCGCAGCCAGGTTTCACCCTGCTGACGGTTCAGGTGGTAGTCACCCATGTTGACGCCAAAGCTCACACAGCGCTCATCGGCACCGCGAACCGGCATGGTTAACGCGTCATCGGCATTCACCACGCAAACTTTCGCGTTTTCATAAACACGCAGTTTGGCCGCGCGATACTGCTGTAAACCAAACGGATACCTGTCCATATGATCTTCGGTGACGTTAAGAATGGTGGCGGCTGCCGCCTGCAAACTGAACGTGGTTTCCAGTTGGAAGCTGGAAAGTTCCAGCACATACAGTTCGCGCTCATCATCCAGTAACATCAGCGCAGGAAGGCCAATGTTGCCGCCAACGCCAACGTTCACGCCTGCCGATTTCGCCATTTCACCGACCAGCGTCGTCACGGTGCTTTTCCCGTTAGACCCGGTAATCGCCACAATCGGCGCCTGCGCTTCACGACAGAACAACTCGATATCACCCACAATTTCAACGCCCGCCTCTGCTGCCGCGCTCAGCGACGGATGCGCGAGGGCGATACCAGGGCTTGCCACAATCAGATCCGCCGTCATCAGCCAGTCATTATTGAGACTGCCAACATGGCGCTCCACCGCTTCAGGTAATTTATCCAGGCCGGGCGGTGTCGCACGGGTGTCCATCACACGAGGGGTAACGCCGCGGGCCAGGAAAAAGTCCACGCATGAAAGTCCGGTGAGTCCCAGACCGATAATGACGACGTTTTTACCCTGGTAATCAGCCATGATTAACGTACCTTCAGCGTTGCCAGACCAATCAGGACCAGCATCAGCGAAATAATCCAGAAACGCACAATCACGCGCGGTTCCGGCCAACCTTTCAGTTCATAGTGGTGATGAATTGGCGCCATACGGAAGATGCGCTGACCGCGCAGCTTGAAGGAGCCGACCTGAAGAATGACCGACAGGGTTTCCACCACAAATACACCGCCCATGATCACCAGCAGGAACTCCTGGCGCAGCAATACGGCGATAATACCGAGCGCGCCACCCAGCGCCAGCGACCCGACATCGCCCATGAAGACCTGCGCCGGATAGGTGTTAAACCACAGGAAGCCTAATCCCGCGCCCACAATCGCCGTACAGACGATCACCAGTTCACCGGCATGGCGTAAATAGGGAATATGCAAGTAGCTGGCAAAATTCATGTTACCGGTCGCCCATGCGACCAGCGCAAAACCTGCCGCCACAAAAACGGTGGGCATGATTGCCAGACCGTCCAGGCCATCGGTCAGGTTTACCGCATTGCCGGTACCGACAATCACGAAGTAGGCCAACAGCACATAGAACAGCCCCAGTTGCGGCATGACATCTTTGAAGAACGGCACCACCAGTTCGGTAGCCGGCGTGTCTTTCCCGGCGAGATACAGCGCAAAAGCAACACCCAGCGCAATGACCGACATCCAGAAGTATTTCCAGCGTGCGATAAGCCCCTTAGTGTCTTTACGAACTACTTTGCGATAGTCATCGACGAAGCCGATAATGCCGTAACCAATCAGTACCACCAGCACGCACCAGACGTACGGGTTTGACGGATAGGCCCACAGCAAAACGGAAATAACGATTGCCGTGAGGATCATGATCCCACCCATCGTCGGCGTGCCGCGCTTGCTGAAATGAGACTCCGGGCCGTCGTTACGCACGACCTGACCAAAAGAGAGCTTTTGTAAGCGGGCGATCATGCGCGGGCCCATCCACAAGGAGATGAACAACGCGGTCAGCAGGCTGACAATGGCGCGAAACGTCAGATAGGAAAAGACGTTAAAGCCGGAATAATATTTGACCAAATGTTCGGCCAGCCAAACTAACATGATCCTTTCTCCTGTAATGCGCGTACTACCTCTTCCATGGCGGCACTACGTGAACCCTTCACTAAAATAGTCATAATCTGTTGCTCTGCGATCAGTGTCTTAAGACGGGCAATCAATGCGGTTTTATCCACGAAATGTTCGCCGACGCCGCTCGCGTCGCTGATTGCTTTGCTCAGTTTCCCGACACTCAGTACACCGTTGATCCCTGCCGCTTTTGCCGCTTCACCCACCTGTACATGGCAGGCTTCACTTTCCGTTCCCAGTTCGGCCATATCACCGACCACCAGTACCCGGTAGCCCGGCATTTCAGACAACACCTGAACTGCGGCGGTCATTGAACCGACGTTGGCGTTATAGGAGTCATCCAGCAGCAGTTGGTTTTCTGTCAACTGAATCGGGAACAGCCGCCCCGGTACCGCTTTCAAGTTCGCAAGACCGTTTTTAATGGCTTCTGGCGTCGCGCCAACCGCCATCGACAGCGCGGCAGCCGCCAGCGCATTAGCAATATTGTGACGCCCCGGCAAGGGCAGCACTACATCAATGCTTCCGCCTGGCGTCTGTAACGAAAACTCGGTGCCGTGCGAGGTCACATGCACGTTGGTCGCCGTGAAATCACTGTTGGCAGCGTTAGGTGAAAAGCGCCAGACCTTGCGATCGCCAATAATGCCTTGCCAGTTCAGCCAGTCATTATTGTCAGCATTCATAATGGCGATGCCGTTTTCAGGCAACCCGGTATAAATCTCACCTTTCGCTTTCGCCACTCCCGCCAGAGAGCCGAAACCTTCCAGATGCGCCGCCGCCAGGTTATTAACCAGCGCCGCTTCCGGGCGCGTCAGGCTAACAGTCCAGGCGATTTCCCCTTGATGATTGGCACCCAGTTCAATGACGGCAAAGTCATCATCACGAGTTAAGCGCAACAGCGTCATCGGCACGCCGATATCGTTGTTAAGATTTCCCGCGGTGTAGAGCGTTTTGCCACACTGGCTGAGGATCGCCGCCGTCATCTCTTTTACCGAGGTTTTACCCGACGATCCGGTGAGCGCCACTACGCGCGCCGGAACCTGAGCGCGAACCCACGCGGCCAGTTCGCCGAATGCCAGACGGGTGTCTTTCACAATCACCTGCGGCAAATCGATAGCCAGCGGACGACTAACCAGCAGTGCGCCCGCCCCGCCCGCTTTTGCCTGCTCGACAAAATCGTGAGCATCAAATCGCTCACCTTTCAGCGCCACAAACAGGCAGCCCGGCGTCAACTTACGCGTATCCGTGGTGACCGCATCCAGCGTCAGATCGTTTCCTTTCAGTTCCCCACCGAGAATTTCGGCGAGTTGGCTGAGCGTTACGCTAATCATGCGATAACCCCCAGCAGACGCGCTGCGGTGACACGGTCTGAATAGTCAAGACGCTGCGAGCCGACAATCTGATAATCCTCGTGGCCTTTACCCGCCACCAGTACAACGTCGTTCGCTTTCGCCTGCATAATGGCATTGGTTACCGCTTCGGCCCGGCCTTCCATCACTTTCGCCCGACCCGCATCAATCATCCCCGCCAGAATGTCGTCGATAATGGCGCGAGGTTCTTCCGTGCGCGGGTTGTCGTCCGTCACAACCACGACATCAGCAAACTCTTCAGCAATCGCCCCCATCAGTGGGCGCTTACCTTTATCGCGATCGCCGCCGCAACCGAAGACGCACCAGAGTTGTCCGGTGCAGTGCAGACGCGCCGCCTGCAACGCTTTTTCCAGCGCATCAGGAGTATGAGCGTAATCAACCACCACGGTGGTTTTACCCGGCGCGCTAAAAACTTCCATGCGACCGCAAACCGGCTGCAAACGCGCAGCGGTTTTCAGCAAATCAGCCAGCGGATATCCGAGCGCCAGCAGCGTTGCCAGCGCCAGTAACAGGTTACTGACGTTAAACGCCCCCATCAGGCGGCTTTCAATTTCACCTTCACCCCAACTGGACGCAAAACGAATGGTCGCGCCGCTGTCGTGATAGTTCACCTCAACCGCCTTCAGCCAGCGACCGTGACAGTTAGGGTTGATATGATCTTCCATTGAGACGGCAACCGCATCCGGCAGATTTGCCAGCCAACGGCGACCGACTTCGTCGTCGGCATTGATAATCGCCTGACCACAATGGTGCGTGGAGAAAAGCAGCCATTTCGCCGCTTCGTAATGCTCCATGTCGCCGTGATAATCCAGATGATCACGGCTTAAATTGGTAAACACCGAGGCAGCAAATTTCAGCGCTGCCACGCGATGCTGCACCAGACCGTGGGAAGAGACTTCCATCGCACATAATGTCGCGCCCTGATCGGCCAGTCCCGCCAGCACCTGCTGTACGTCAACGGCCGAGCCGGTGGTATTTTCCGTTGGGATCACTTTACCGAGCAGGCCGTTGCCTACCGTTCCCATCACTGCGCTGGTTTCACCGAGCAGTTGGCTCCATTGCGCCAGCAGTTGAGTGGTGGTGGTTTTCCCGTTAGTGCCGGTCACACCGATCAGACGCATTTTGTCAGATGGCTCGTGATAAAAGCGGCCCGCCAGTGCCGATAAACGTTCGTTAAGCTGGCTGAGATAGATAACCGGGACACCGTGCATTTCACGCACTTCGCCGTCGGTTGCCTCATCTTTAGCCTCTGCAATAATGGCAGCCACACCTTGCGCTATCGCCTGCGGGATATATCGACGCCCGTCCGCCTGATGACCCACCACTGCCACAAAGAGATCGCCCGATGCAGCCACACGGCTGTCGAGTGTCATCTCTCGCAGTTCTCGCGCGGGTAAACCTGATACCCACGGAGCAAGAAGGTCGCGCAAATTACGATCTGCCACCTGTTCCCTCGCCTTGATTAATTACGAATTCACTTTTTTCGCCCGTTGCCAGCGCATCCGGTTCAATGTTCATGGTGCGCAGTACGCCGCCCATGATGGCACCAAACACCGGTGCGGAAACGGCGCCGCCGTAGTATTTACCCGCCTGCGGATCGTTGATAACAACAACCAGCGCGAAGCGCGGCTGACTCGCAGGCGCAACGCCTGCGGTATAAGCAATATATTTGTTGATGTAGCGCCCGTCTGGGCCCACTTTTTTCGCCGTACCGGTTTTAATGGCGATGCGATAGCCTTTGATTGCCGCTTTCACGCCGCCACCGCCCGGCAGCGCGACGCTTTCCATCATGTGCACCACGGTTCGAACCGTTGCTTCCGGGAAAATACGTTCACCGGGAACCGGTGGATCCACTTTGGTTATCGACAGCGGACGATAAACGCCATAGCTGCCAATTGTTGCGTAGACACGCGCTAACTGTAACGGGGTTACCATTAGCCCGTAGCCGAAAGAGAAGGTGGCCCTCTCTATGTCAGACCACCGTTGTTTTTGAGGATATAAGCCACTGCGTTCTCCGACCAACCCCAAATTGGTCGCTTTTCCTAGCCCAAAACGTGAGTAAGTATCTACTAACGCTGAGGACGGCATCGCTAACGCCAGCTTAGAAACACCGACGTTACTCGACTTCTGTAAAACCCCGGTCAGGGTCAATTCGCTGTAGCGCGCCACGTCTTTGATTTCGTGACCGTTAATTCGATAAGGAACGGTATTGAGGACGGTATTTTCGCGCACCACGCCGCGCTGCAGCGCGGTCATCACCACCATTGGTTTGACGGTGGAACCCGGCTCAAAAACGTCGGTAATGGTGCGGTTACGCATCGCGTCTTTCGGCGTTCCGCTCAGGTTGTTCGGGTTGTAGGAAGGGCTGTTCGCCATCGCCAACACTTCACCGGTATTCACATCTACCAGAACCGCGCTTCCGGATTCCGCTTTGTTAAAGGCGACGGCATTGTTCAGTTCACGATAAACCAGCGCCTGCAGACGTTCGTCAATACTCAACGCGAGGTTGTGCGCCGCCTGGCTATCGGTGGAAGAAATATCCTCGATAACGCGACCATAGCGGTCTTTACGCACGATACGTTCACCCGGCTGGCCGGTGAGCCATTTATCAAAGCTCTTCTCAACGCCTTCGATACCCTGGCTATCAACGTTGGTAAAGCCAATGAGGTGAGCGGTTACTTCGCCTGAAGGGTAGTAACGGCGCGATTCTTCGCGCAGATGAATCCCCGGCAGCTTCAGCTTTTTAATGTAATCCGCCATGTCCGGATTTAACTGACGCGCCAGATAGATAAAACGTCCTTTCGGGTTGGCATTGATGCGGGCAGCCAGTTGATCAAGAGGAATGTTTAGCGCAGTGGAGAGCGCTCTCCAGCGATCGCCCACACTCACACCGCCTGCGTCATGCACTTCTTTCGGGTCTGCCCAAATCGCTTTAACCGGTACGCTGACCGCCAACGGACGTCCCGAACGATCGGTAATCATTCCACGCGAGGTCGCCACTTCCTGCACACGCAGCGAACGCATGTCGCCCTGACGCACCAGCATGTCCGGTGCAATAATCTGCAACCAGGCGACCCGGCCCAGCAGGAAACCCAGCGCCAGTAAAATGCAGCCGCACAGCAACGCAAAACGCCAACTGACAAAGTTGGCCTGTTCTTCCTGACGTTTTGGTTTTAGCGTTTTTGCCGCTGCTTTCATGCGTCGCGTTTATCCTTATTTTTGCACTACGATATTTTCTTGTGAGGGATCAACATGCTGCATTTGCAGCTTCTCCGTTGCGATCCGTTCCACCCGGCTATGATCCCCGAGCGCATTCTCTTCAAGGATCAGGTTGCGCCACTCGATATCCAGCGCATCACGCTCCAGAACCAGTTGTTCGCGTTGCGCGGTCAGTAACCGCGTATGGTGCGTGGTTGTTACCACCGTCACCGCCGTCACAATGATGCAAATGAACAGGCAGAGTGGCAGTTTCCCAAATCGCAATAGATCGTCACCGATCACGCCAGGCAAAGCATGGCGCTCGTTGCTTCCAATCGATCCTTTCACTTTGCTTAGGGCTTCTGTCACTCTGCTGATCATGCGTTCGTCCTCTCTGCGATACGCAGAACTGAACTACGGGCACGAGGATTCTCTGCAACCTCTTCTTCACCCGGCATCAACTTGCCTAATGCTCGTAACTCACGGCCACCTAATTTTTTGAGCTGCTGTTCTGTCATTGGTAATCCCGCCGGGACCTGCGGACCGCGGCTTTGCTCACGCATAAAGCGCTTTACAATACGGTCTTCAAGCGAGTGGAAACTGATGATGGAAAGCCGCCCCCCCGGGGCCAGTACGCTGAGCGAGCTTTTTAGCGCCTGCTCTATCTCCTCCAGTTCACTGTTTACCCATATGCGCACCGCCTGGAAGGTACGGGTCGCGGGATGTTTGAATTTGTCTTTCACCGGGGTTGCCGCAGCGACCACTTCCGCCAGCTCTTTGGTGCGGGTCATGGGCTGTTCGCGGTTGCGCTCAACGATGGCGCGGGCAATACGCTTAGCAAAGCGTTCTTCGCCAAAGGTTTTCAGTACCCAGGCGATATCGGCTTCTTCTGCAGTTTGCAGCCATTCTGCGGCTGACTGACCGCGCGTGGGATCCATACGCATATCCAGCGGGCCGTCGCGCATAAAGGAGAAACCGCGTTCAGCATCGTCAAGCTGCGGTGAGGAGACGCCAAGATCGAGAAGAATCCCGTCGATCTTGCCAGTAAGTTCACGCTCGCCGACATAGTCAGCCAGCGCGGAGAAAGGTCCATGAATGATGGAGAAGCGCGGATCATTGATAGTCCGGGCGACAGCGATCGCCTGCGGATCGCGATCGATTGCCAGCAAACGTCCCTCTTCGCCGAGCTGCGAGAGAATAAGACGCGAGTGACCACCGCGACCAAAGGTCCCATCAATGTAGATACCATCAGGACGAATGTTCAGACCGTTTACGGCCTCGTCCAGTAGCACCGTGGTATGTTTAAAATTTTCCATCATCTTATAGAGACAAGTCCTGCAGGCGTTCCGACAACGTTTCGGACGCGCTCTGCTCTGCGTCGATATCTTCCTTGACCTGTTGATACCAGGTCGTTTCATCCCACAGCTCAAACTTATTGAACTGTCCAACCAGCATCACTTCTTTCGTCAGCCCGGCATGTTGCCGAAGGACAGGCGCGACCAGCAAGCGCCCGGCGCTGTCCATCTGACATTCGCTGGCATGCCCCAACAGCAAGCGCTGTACGCGGCGCTCTACCGGGTTCATGCTCGACAGACGCGATAATTTTTGCTCGATAATTTCCCATTCAGGCAGGGGGTAAAGCAGCAGGCACGGGTGATGGATGTCAATGGTACACACCATTTGACCGGTAGCGCTCTCGATCAGTTGATCCCGGTAACGGGTAGGCACAGACAAGCGCCCTTTACTGTCGAGATTGACTAACGTTGCCCCCCGGAACATGCCAGTCTCCCCCCTCATTACCACTTTGCCCCACAAATTCCCACTTAAAGGAGTTTACGGAGCGGAGGAAAAGCTTGTCAAGCGAGTCACAACGCTTACCAGAGTAAAAAACCCAATGTTTACGGCTAATATCAGCGTTGATTAAATTCCGTCCAACGAGCGAAGCAAATTAACGTCATGAATAGTTGTAAGAAAAAATGCTCAAAACTCTTCACCGTTTTAAAACGATTAAATATTCTCGAAAGAAAATATAAAGTGTCAGTTTGCGACGCGAGCGGCATTTTAGGACATATTGCATCACGAATACAGCCCCGTTTATGTCTGCAAAATCCAGCGTGCCGACAAGCCAGCAGAGAGTTTCACGGCACAAGGAGAAAAGTGTTTGTTAATTCGGCAATTCAAGACAAGCCTGTAACAAAATAATACAAACCTAACCTGTCATGAGCGATCAATAACAGAGGCGCTGGCTGTTTCGTTTAAAAAGCCTTATTTCAGTAGTATTGAGATAAATCTAAGGAATAATCTTAATTCTGATGAGGGTATTGTAGAGAGGTGGAATTTAGCTGCGCCAAAAGACCCGCCTTCTGGCGCAGAATTCGGAAATTTACCAGGAGCGGCTCAATACGCCCCGACGATACAGATTACGTTTTATGCGTGTTAAGCCCGGTTTTGGCTTACGCGGCTCATCCAGACTTGCAAGGACGATCTCCAGCACACGCTCAGCCACATCGCGATGGCGCTGTGCCACCGCAAGTACCGGGCATTGCAGGAAATCCAGCAGTTCGTTGTCACCAAAGGTGGCAATGGCCAGATCGGAAGGCAGCTTACCCTCCCGGCGCAGCGTCACATCCATTACGCCCTGCAGCAGTGCGAACGACGTGGTGAACAAAGCTTGCGGCATCGGATTCGTTTCCAGCCATTTTTCAAAGAGCTGCGCCGCGGCTTCGCGTTCATAGCTGTTGGCATACAAGAAATGTACTTCGCGTGGGTCATCTTTCCAGGCGGTACGGAAGCCTTGCTCACGCAAGAAACTCACGGATAACTCCGGCAACGCCCCCAGATAAAGTACGGTGTCAGCCGGGAACTTGCGTAATTCTGCCGCCAGCATTTCGGCATCGTCCTGATCGGCACCGACGACGCTGGTGAAATGCTCGCGGTCTAACGCGCGATCCAGCGCCACAATGGGGAAAGAGTCATTGGCCCAACGTTGATAGAACGGATGCTCGGGCGGCAGTGAAGTGGAAACAATAATGGCATCCACCTGACGTTGTAAAAGGTGTTCAATACAACGCATTTCGTTATCTGGCTGATCTTCAGAACAGGCAATCAACAACTGATAACCACGTTGACGCGCCTGACGCTCAAGATAATTCGCAATGCGGGTATAGCTCGTGTTCTCCAGATCCGGGATCACCAGACCGATAGAACGTGTGCGTCCAGCACGAAGCCCGGCAGCCACAGCATTCGGGTGGTAATTATGCTCACGTACCACCGCCATGACTTTTTCGACAGTCTTGTCGCTCACGCGATATTGCTTCGCTTTTCCGTTTATCACGTAGCTTGCTGTCGTCCGCGAGACACCCGCCAGCCGAGCGATTTCATCCAGTTTCACAATTGCCCCTTGCGTAAAATGTACAAACCATAACCATTGTAACGGCATGGATTAAAACCGGTAACATCTAAACGCAGAATAGTCACTGCGGCAACCGCTTTTATTGTGGGTCACCACGAGTTTCGCAAAAAAACCCAACCTGTTGCCGCGAGATCGCGCACAGGCCGGGTTACGCCCTGCATATTAGCGCATTATTTTGTCGCCACGGGAAAGCCCTACGACACCGGAACGGGCCACTTCAACAATTTTGGCAACCTCACGCAAGGTCGCCAGAAACGCGTCCAGCTTGTCGCTGGTCCCTGCCAGTTGGACGGTATAAAGCGTCGGCGTGACGTCGATGATCTGTCCACGGAAAATTTCCGTATTGCGTTTCACCTCTTCGCGCCCATATCCACTGGCCTGGATCTTCACCAGCATAATTTCGCGCTCGACGTGAGCGCCGTGGCCAAGTTCGCTCACCCGCAGTACGTCCACCAGTTTGTGCAGTTGCTTTTCAATCTGCTCCAGCACTTTTTCATCGCCCACTGTCTGGATGGTCATGCGTGACAGCGTCGGATCGTCCGTTGGCGCAACGGTCAGGCTCTCGATGTTATAACCGCGCTGAGCAAAGAGGCCGATCACGCGCGACAGCGCACCGGATTCGTTCTCCAGCAATACTGATAATATCCGGCGCATAATCAGGTCCTCTCCGTTTTACTTAACCACATTTCATCCATCCCACCACCGCGAATCTGCATGGGATAAACGTGTTCGCTGCCATCGACAGTGACATCGACAAACACCAGACGACCTTTTTGCACTTGCTCCAGTGCCTCACGCAATTGACTTTCCAGCTCATCGGGATGGGATATCTGAATACCCACATGCCCGTAGGCTTCCGCCAGACGAACGAAGTCAGGCAACGACTGCATATAGGATTGAGAATGACGGCCGGAATAGATCATGTCCTGCCACTGTTTCACCATCCCGAGATAGCGGTTGTTGAGGTTCAGCACCAGCACCGGCAGTTCATATTGCAATGCCGTTGAGAGTTCCTGAATGTTCATCTGAATACTTCCATCCCCCGTCACGCAAACGACCGTTTCATCCGGCAGCGCCATTTTCACCCCCAACGCTGCAGGCAGGCCAAAGCCCATCGTGCCAAGCCCACCGGAGTTAATCCAACGACGAGGCTTATCGAATGGATAATAAAGTGCGGCAAACATCTGATGCTGTCCCACATCCGACGTCACGTAAGCGTCACCGTGGGTCAAACGCCAGATTGTCTCGATCACTGCCTGCGGTTTGATATTCTCGCTATGGGTGTCATATTTCAGACACTGACGAGCGCGCCAGTGCTCAATCTGCTGCCACCAGTCACGAATATCATCCAGCGGTTGCTGAGCTGTTTCCTGCGGCAACAACTCCAGCATCTGATCCAGAACCAGACGAGCATCACCGACAATAGGGATATCCGCGGTCACCGTTTTAGAGATGGAGGTAGGGTCGATATCGATATGCAACACCGTCGCATTGGGGCAGTACTTAGCCAGATTATTCGTTGTGCGATCGTCAAAGCGCACGCCAACAGCAAAAATCACGTCAGCGTTATGCATTGTCATGTTGGCTTCATAAGTGCCATGCATCCCCAACATTCCCAATGACTGGCGATGGGTGGCGGGAAATGCGCCCAACCCCATCAGCGAGGAAACCACCGGAAGATTAAGTGTTTCGATAGTCTGACGCAGTTGTTCATGACAACCCGCCGTCACCGCCCCGCCGCCGACATAAACAACCGGTTTTTTTGCGGCAACCAGGGTTTGCAGGGCGCGTTTTATCTGTCCTTTATGGCCCGTCGTGGTTGGATTATAAGAGCGCATACTGACCGATTCCGGCCAGGAATAAGGCAATTTTTTGCCTGGATTGAGAATGTCCTTTGGCAGATCCACGACCACCGGTCCCGGACGGCCGCTTGCCGCCAGCCAGAAGGCCTTTTTCAGAACCTGCGGAATATCTTCAGTCTGCTTAACCAGAAAGCTGTGTTTCACAACCGGGCGGGAAATCCCCACCATGTCGCACTCCTGAAAGGCGTCATAACCTATCAGTGACGTCGCAACCTGCCCCGACAGAATCACAAGCGGGATTGAATCCATATAGGCGGTCGCAATGCCAGTGATCGCATTAGTTGCGCCCGGCCCGGAGGTTACCAACACAACGCCCACCTCACCGGTCGCACGCGCCAGACCATCAGCCATATGCACGGCGGCCTGTTCATGGCGAACCAGTATGTGATCGATACCGCCAACGGTATGCAACGCATCATAAATATCGAGGACTGCGCCCCCGGGATAACCGAATACCTGCTTAACGCCCTGATCGATAAGCGATCGAACGACCATCTCGGCTCCAGATAACATCTCCATGGCTTGCCTCACTGAATGACGAATAACGATGTATAAAACACATTAACCGCTCACCAGGATGCAGGCAATTCAGAGAAGAGGCGGACTATGCCGGAAAATAAGAACAAATGAGAAGGCGGAGGCGAAGAAACGGCGAATTACACTGAGTTTGACCCACTCGTCGATAATTAATTGTCTGAAAATGAGAACTTACAGCGAATCATCAATTTTTTACGAATAAGAAGCGAATAGCCGCAACAGCAATTCAGCATAAAATTTCATAAAATTGAATATAAAAAGAATAAACCAGATGTTTCCATCCGGTTTATTTCATCGATACTTAACGCTTGCAGACGGAGACTAATAACTCTTCCATCCATTGATGTCCTTTATCCCGACCAGCGGCCTCATGCCAGGAGAGATAACAGGTTCTGCTATTAAGTTTTAAAGGTAAAGGTAATACCTGTAAATCCAGAGAAGTCGCGAATTCGTCTGCCAGCCAGCGTGGGGCAATCGCCACTAAATGCGTCTGTGAAACAACATTGAGAACGCTGATTAATGCCATTCCCTGATAAGCTATACACGCTTGTGTATCTGGCGTGTCGTACCATGGCTGGCTGAATGAAGCGAAGCGGTCGAGTGAGACAACAGCATGTTGCTCATTATAAACATCGCTTTCCAGTAACGGACCATTAATACGTGGATGTTTACGACTGGCTACCAGCACCATTTCATCATTAAACAAGGGAACACTGGTAAATTCGGGACGGCGAAACTCTTCATAACTAATGACGAACTCCGTCTCCTGATAACGTAATTGGTGCTCGATATTTTTATTTAACGATGATTTAAATACAACGTGAATATTGGGCGCGATTTTCTCAACGCTATTATAGATTAACGAAGTCAAATCGTTATCCAGCGGACTACACACACATAAATGAAATACGCGCTCACTGCTTGCAGGTTCAAAACCCGAACCCGGTAATTCATTCTGCACTAATTGTAGCGCCTGGCGAACCGATCCAAACAGCTGATAAGCCCGGGCTGTGGGCTGAATCCCTCGCCCATAACGGACAAATAATTCGTCATTGAACATCACTTTAAGACGCGCAACCGCGTTACTGACGGCGGGTTGAGACATCCCAAGCACGTGTGCAGCACGAGTAATGTTCTGCTCCTGCATGACTGCATCAAACACTGTCAATAAATTAAGATCGACCATACGAAGCTGCGGTTTTTCCATCTCTAAATGATGGGAGGTAGGCTTATCTACATTGACTTCTGACATACTGATTAACTCCACTGTCACACTGAACTCCCTTTTCTTGCTGGAACGCAGAGAAATAATCTCAAGAAATATGATTTACCATGTATATAAAACAAGAAAAAGAGTAGCAATTGAATTTAAGAAAACATAAAGGTGCCAGACGAAATGTGTAAAAAACTGGCGGCAGCGTAATGTGACGACCCTCACAGCACGTTTAATCCTAAAGTTTTAATGACGATTGCAATATAAACATAAGCACAACAAATAGACAATCATATACCGAGCCAATAATAGCCAAAATTTTTATTGAATATTTATATCATTTATACATCACCACTTAACATTAGTTAATCACTAGTATCATCTACATCTATATTCACTAATTCACAAAAATGACAATCTCATTTAAATCATACAGATAATAAAAGTATTACGCTCATGGCGCAGATTGAAGCCCTGTCGCTAATGGCAAGGGAAAGATGTTAAATTATGTCAAATAATGAAATACCAGAAACAGTCATCATGTTTTTATATGGAACAGGTGGAATGATTCAGCACAATAAGCTAAAAACACCTGTCTTTTTCGCTCAGCCCATGAGGGTGATTTCAAAGCATGGGGTTGACATCAGCCTGCGTATCCAGTACCACTAAAAGCATATCGCATTCGCCTGGAGTTGATTTTAATGATTCGTATCGCTCGCTTTAACGGTCTACTACTACTAAACGCATCTTCGTTGCGCGGTAGACTGGTGAGCGGCATTCAGCATTAAGTCAGCATCCAGTTAGATAAAAAAACCCGCGCCATTGCGCGGGTTTTTTTATGCTCGATGCAAGGCGCCCTAAAGACCAAGGACCTAAACCATGAGCCAGCAAGTCATTATTTTTGATACTACTTTACGCGACGGGGAACAGGCATTACAGGCAAGCCTGAGTGTAAAAGAAAAACTGCAGATTGCGCTGGCCCTTGAGCGTATGGGTGTAGACGTAATGGAGGTCGGGTTCCCGGTCTCTTCTCCCGGTGACTTTGAGTCAGTACAGACCATTGCCCGCCAGGTCAAAAACAGCCGCGTCTGTGCGTTGGCCCGCTGTGTGGAAAAAGATATCGACGTCGCGGCAGAATCGTTAAAAGTTGCTGAAGCATTCCGGATCCATACTTTTATTGCCACCTCCCCCATGCATATCGCCACCAAGTTACGCAGCACGCTGGATGAAGTCATTGAACGCGCTGTCTATATGGTGAAACGCGCCCGAAATTATACCGACGACGTTGAGTTCTCTTGCGAAGACGCGGGTCGCACCCCCATCGCCGATCTGGCACGTGTGGTAGAAGCCGCGATTAATGCCGGCGCAAAAACCATCAACATCCCGGACACCGTTGGCTACACCATGCCCTTCGAGTTCGCGGGTATCATCTCAGGTCTGTATGAGCGCGTCCCAAACATTGATAAAGCGATTATTTCCGTCCATACCCATGACGACTTAGGTCTGGGTGTCGGCAACGCGCTGGCGGCCGTGCATGCCGGTGCGCGTCAGGTCGAAGGCGCGATGAACGGTATTGGTGAGCGTGCCGGTAACTGTTCACTGGAAGAAGTGATTATGGCGATCAAAGTGCGCCAGGACATCCTGAACGTTAACACCCGCATCAATCACCAGGAGATCTGGCGCACCAGCCAGTTAGTCAGCCAGATCTGCAATATGCCGATCCCTGCGAACAAAGCGATTGTCGGTAGCGGCGCCTTTGCCCACTCCTCCGGTATTCACCAGGACGGCGTGCTGAAGAACCGCGAAAACTACGAAATCATGACGCCAGAATCCATCGGTCTGAATCAGGTACAACTGAACCTGACCTCCCGCTCCGGGCGTGCTGCGGTGAAACATCGTATGGATGAGATGGGCTATAAAGAAAGTGAATACAACCTGGACAACCTGTACGACGCCTTCCTGAAGCTGGCGGATAAAAAAGGCCAGGTGTTTGATTATGACCTGGAAGCGCTGGCATTTATTAACAAACAGCAGGAAGAGCCCGAACATTTCCGTCTGGATTACTTCAGCGTCCAGTCCGGCTCCAACGATATCGCCACCGCCTCCGTCAAACTGGCCTGCGGCAGTGACGTCAAAGCTGAAGCCGCCAACGGCAATGGACCGGTCGACGCAATTTACCAGGCCATCAACCGCATTACGGATTACAACATTGAACTGGTGAAATATGGCCTGTCCGCAAAAGGACATGGTAAAGACGCGCTGGGTCAGGTGGATATCGTTGCTAACTACAACGGACGTCGCTTCCACGGCGTCGGTCTGGCGACCGATATTGTGGAATCCTCCGCCAAAGCGATGGTTCACGTACTGAACAACATCTGGCGCGCCGAAGAAGTCGAAAAAGAATTGCAACGCAAAGCTCAGAACAACGAGAACAACAAGGAAACCGTGTGATGTCGAAGAATTACCATATTGCTGTTTTGCCGGGTGACGGTATTGGACCGGAAGTGATGGCGCAAGCCCTGAAGGTCCTGGAAGCGATTCGCAACCGATTTAACATGCGCATTACCACCAGTCAGTACGATGTGGGCGGTGCGGCGATCGACAATCACGGTCAGCCGCTGCCTCCGGCGACAGTTGAAGGCTGTGAACACGCCGATGCCGTGCTGTTTGGCTCCGTGGGCGGCCCCAAATGGGAACATTTGCCGCCGGACAGTCAACCAGAACGCGGGGCGCTGTTGCCACTGCGTAAGCATTTCAAACTGTTCAGCAACCTGCGCCCGGCAAAACTGTATCAAGGGCTGGAAGCGTTCTGCCCGCTGCGCGCCGACATTGCCGCGAACGGTTTCGACATCCTGTGCGTCCGTGAACTGACCGGTGGGATCTACTTCGGTCAGCCTAAAGGGCGCGAAGGCAGCGGCCAGTATGAAAAAGCATTTGATACCGAGGTGTATCACCGTTTCGAAATTGAACGAATTGCACGCATCGCGTTTGAGTCGGCACGTAAGCGCCGCCGTAAAGTGACCTCCATCGACAAAGCGAACGTTCTGCAATCCTCTATTTTATGGCGGCAGATCGTCAATGAAATCGCCCAGGAATACCCGGACGTTGAGCTGGCGCACATGTATATCGACAACGCCACCATGCAGTTAATTAAAGATCCCTCGCAGTTTGACGTTTTGCTGTGTTCCAACCTGTTTGGCGACATTCTGTCGGACGAGTGCGCGATGATCACCGGCTCCATGGGGATGCTGCCTTCCGCCAGCCTGAATGAACAAGGTTTTGGGCTGTATGAACCGGCGGGTGGCTCCGCGCCGGATATCGCCGGCAAGAATATTGCGAACCCGATTGCGCAAATTTTGTCGCTGGCGCTGCTGCTGCGCTACAGCCTGGATGCCGAAGATGCGGCCTCCGCCATTGAAAGCGCCGTTAACCGCGCATTAGAAGAAGGTATCCGCACCGGTGATTTGGCCCGTGGCGCTGCCGCAGTCAGTACCGATGAGATGGGCGACATTATTGCCCGTTATGTCGCAGAAGGGGTGTAATCATGGCGAAAACGTTATACGAAAAATTGTTTGATGCTCACGTCGTCTATGAAGCGCAAAACGAAACTCCGCTGCTGTATATCGACCGGCATCTGGTGCATGAAGTAACGTCTCCGCAGGCGTTTGACGGCCTGCGAGCGCACGGTCGTCCGGTTCGCCAGCCGGGTAAAACCTTTGCCACGATGGATCACAACGTCTCCACGCAGACTAAAGACATCAACGCCTCTGGCGAAATGGCACGTATCCAGATGCAGGAACTGATCAAAAACTGCAATGAATTTGGCGTCGAACTGTACGATCTGAACCATCCGTATCAGGGGATTGTTCACGTCATGGGGCCGGAACAAGGCATCACCCTGCCGGGAATGACCATTGTCTGCGGCGACTCGCATACGGCGACCCACGGCGCGTTCGGCGCGCTGGCGTTCGGTATTGGCACATCGGAAGTGGAACACGTACTGGCGACCCAGACCCTGAAACAGGGCCGCGCGAAAACCATGAAGATTGAAGTCAACGGCACCGCCGCGCCGGGGATCACCGCGAAAGACATCGTGCTGGCGATCATTGGCAAAACCGGTAGCGCGGGCGGCACCGGTCACGTCGTCGAATTTTGCGGCGATGCTATCCGTGCGCTGAGCATGGAAGGCCGCATGACCCTGTGCAATATGGCTATTGAGATGGGCGCGAAAGCGGGACTGGTCGCACCGGATGAGACAACCTTCAACTATGTGAAAGGCCGTCTGCACGCGCCGAAAGGCAACAATTTTGACGATGCCGTGGCGTACTGGAAAACCTTAAAAACCGATGATGGCGCCATCTTTGATACCGTGGTGACGTTACAGGCAGAAGAGATTGCGCCGCAGGTGACCTGGGGCACCAACCCAGGCCAGGTTATCTCCGTGACTGACAATATTCCCGATCCGGCCTCATTTACCGATCCCGTTGAGCGTGCCAGCGCCGAAAAAGCCTTAGCCTATATGGGCCTGAAACCAGGCATTCCATTAACCGAAGTGGCGATCGACAAAGTGTTTATCGGTTCCTGCACCAATTCACGTATTGAAGATTTACGCGCCGCCGCAGAAGTTGCCAAAGGGCGTAAGGTCGCACCTGGCGTTCAGGCGCTGGTGGTGCCGGGCTCCGGTCCGGTGAAAGCGCAGGCTGAAGCAGAAGGTCTGGATAAGATCTTTATTGAAGCCGGATTCGAGTGGCGTTTACCAGGTTGCTCTATGTGTCTGGCCATGAACAACGATCGACTGAATCCGGGCGAGCGTTGCGCCTCCACCAGCAACCGTAACTTTGAGGGCCGTCAGGGCCGCGGTGGACGAACCCATCTGGTCAGCCCGGCGATGGCCGCCGCTGCCGCCGTTAGCGGTCATTTTGCCGACATTCGCAGCATCAAATAAGGAGACCACCATGGCAGAAAAATTTACCCAACATAAAGGCCTGGTTGTCCCGCTGGATGCCGCCAACGTCGATACAGACGCCATTATTCCGAAGCAGTTTTTGCAGAAGGTCACCCGTACCGGTTTTGGCGCTCATCTGTTTAACGACTGGCGCTTCCTGGACGAAAAAGGCCAGCAACCCAATCCGGAATTCGTGCTGAATTTCCCAGAATATAAAGGCGCGTCGATTCTGCTGGCGCGGGAAAACTTTGGCTGTGGCTCTTCACGTGAGCACGCGCCGTGGGCGCTGACCGACTACGGCTTCAAAGTGGTGATAGCGCCGAGCTTCGCGGACATTTTCTACGGCAACAGCTTTAACAACCAGTTACTGCCGGTGAAACTGAGCGATGATGAAGTGGATGAGCTGTTTACGCTGGTGCAGGCAAATCCGGGAATTCACTTTGAAGTGGATCTGGAAGCGCAGGTGGTAAAAGCCGGTGATAAGTCTTACAGCTTTAAGATCGACGACTTCCGCCGCCACTGCATGCTGAACGGTCTGGACAGCATTGGGTTGACGTTGCAGCATGAAAATGCCATTGCGGCATATGAAGAGAAACAACCGGCGTTTATGCGCTAAACCCGCAATGCCGGATGCGCTGCGCTTATCCGGCCTACGGATTTCTGTAGGTCGGATAAGGCGTTAGCCGCCATCCTGCAATCCATCAAACGTCTTTCACCCGCCCGGTCATCACCAGCGTCACCACAGAAATTGCCGCGATCACCCAGTACACCGCAAAGTGACCGTAGCTTTGCGCGACCGCTCCCTGAATCACCCCGGCTAAAATCACGCCCGTCGAAATACTGTTAGTAAAAAGCGTTGTCGCCGAACCCGCCCTTCCCGGCATCAAATCCTGGAACCAGAGCATGCCAATCCCGGCAATAATTCCAATAAACACGGCATTGAACAGTTGCAGGATAAGCAGCGCCGTATGGCTATGAAAGAAAATCAGCCCCAGGTAAAACAACACGCCAGCCGCAACGGCTGTCACCATCATCCGGCGCTTGCCGAAATGCTTCACGTAGTAACCCGCGACGATCATCGCCGGGATTTCCAGCCCTGCCGCTGTCCCCATCAGGATCCCGGCAAGCTTATCCGGTAACCCGAGTTCAGTGCTGATCCATAACGGCATATCGATAATGTACATGGTGTTGCAGGTCCACATCAGCGTGGAAGCGATAAACAGCATACGGACGTTTTTATCCTGCCAGCCGCTCACCTGACTGACCGGGACATCCGCCGGTTGCTCCACGCGGGCGACGGATGGCAGCATAAAAGCAATCAATAGAAAACTTACCGCAAAAATCGCCGCGGCAATTGAAAACATCACCGTGAAGCCATAATTGAGCGCCAGCATAAATGCCAGCGGCGGGCCAATCACCCACGCCAGCGAGAGCTGCGCACGCATCACTGAACTAAACATCACCACTTCACGCGCCGAGCTGTCGGCATATTCTCGCGCCAGAGCGAACAGTTGCGGCATCGCCGTATTTGCCAGCGACGCGAGCAGCACGCCGCAGGTGATGAGGGTTAAATAGTGACGATTAAAGGCAAACAGCATCGCGTTGCCAATCGCCATCAGGCAACAAAACATAATGAGCTTGCGACGATCGCCCTGGTTGTCAGAACGTTTTGCCAGCGTAAGACTGACGCCAATCCCGGCAATGGCGTTGATGGTATAAAACAGCCCAACCCAGAAAGGTTGCGCACCTACCTCACGACTGAGAAACAGGCTGAGGGTCGGCGCCTGTAGCGCTCCGGCAACACCCATCATAAAAGCGACCAGCATAAACGCCGCGTAAACGCCATTGAGACGTCGTCCCATCGTCATTAACCAGAGCATAACCATCCTTTATCAGCGCAATGGAAAAGAAAAAAGCCAGCAGATAATACCTGCTGGCGCGGCGATTAACACCAATACTCAGTCACACATGATGTCTGCAATTCGGAAATCCGAGGTCAGGCTGTCACCTCCCACTGCATCAGTTCTTCAAGCATCTTTAAGCGCTGCGGTGCGCTCAGGCAAGCCAACCAGGACAATCTTTCTGTCGCGGTAAAGTACTGCACGTAAAACTGACGCATAGATGACCTCTTCATATTCACCTCTTCGCTTCATCGGATGCAATTATTGGCTTAATATAGGGAAAATAAAATTGCTGAGTTTTTCGCAGGAGTTCCTCTTTTATGTCTTCTGGCCGTCTGCAACAACAGTTCATCCGCTTGTGGCAATGCTGCGACGGAAAAACGCAGGACACCACGCTGAACGAACTGGCGGATCTGCTGAGCTGCTCGCGCCGCCACATGCGTACGCTGCTCAATACCATGCAGGAACGCGGCTGGCTGACGTGGGAAGCGGAAGTGGGACGGGGAAAACGTTCGCGCCTGACCTTTCTGTATACCGGGCTGGCACTCCAGCAGCAGCGCGCGGAAGACCTGCTGGAGCAGGACAGAATCGATCAACTGGTGCAACTCGTCGGCGATAAAACGGCCGTTCGCCAGATGCTGGTCTCTCATCTGGGCCGCAGTTTCCGCCAGGGCCGCCACATCCTGCGCGTGCTCTACTACCGGCCAATGCAAAACCTGCTGCCGGGCACGGCGCTGCGTCGCTCAGAGACCCATATCGCCCGCCAAATCTTCAGCGCGCTGACCCGTGTAAAAGAGGAAAATGGGGAACTGGAAGCAGATATCGCCCACCACTGGCAACAAATTTCGCCCTTACACTGGCGGTTTTTCCTGCGCCCCGGGATCCATTTTCATCACGGTCGCGAACTGGAGATGGACGATGTGGTGTCGTCACTGACGCGTATTAATGCCTTACCGCTCTACTCGCATATCAGCGAGATTGTCTCCCCCACGCCCTGGACGCTGGATATTCATCTTTCACAGCCCGATCGCTGGCTGCCGTGGCTGTTGGGCCAGGTTCCGGCGATGATCCTCCCGCGCGAATGGGAAACCCTGAATAATTTCTCCAGCCAGCCCATTGGTACCGGCCCGTACGCGGTAATGCGCAACACGCGTAATCAGCTAAAAATCCACGCCTTTGACGATTTCTTTGGCTATCGGGCATTGATTGATGAGGTAAACGTCTGGGTACTGCCGGATGCTGGCGATGAACCGAACGGCGGTTTGACGCTGAAAGGACCAACAGAAGACGAAAAGGCCATTGAGAGTCGGCTGGAAGAGGGCTGTTACTATCTGCTGTTCGACGCCCGAACCCATCGAGGCGCTAATCAGGAAGTCAGGGAGTGGGCCAGTCGCGTATTGTCGCCCAGCAATCTGCTCTACTACGCCGATGAACACTATCAGCGCCACTGGTTCCCGGCTTACGGTTTGTTGCCCCGTTGGCACCACGCGCGACCCGGCCGGGGCGAAAAACCTGCCGGGCTGGAGACGCTCACGCTGACCTATTATCGCGATCACATCGAACACCAGGTTATTGCTCAGATCATGAGTCAGTTACTGGCTGAGCATCAGGTGTCGCTGGAAATCCAGGAGATCGACTACGATCAATGGCACGCCGGGGAAATAGAGAGCGATATCTGGTTAAACAGCGCCAACTTCACGCTGCCACTGGATTTTTCCTTATTCGCGCATCTCTGTGAAGTCCCGCTGCTGCAACACTGTATTCCGCTGGACTGGGAAGCCGATGCCGCACGCTGGCGCACCGGTGAGATGAATCTGGCTGCGTGGTGCCAGCAACTTCTCGCCAGTAAAGCGATTGTGCCACTCATCCACCACTGGCTGATTATTCAGGGACAGCGCAGTATGCGCGGCCTGCGTATGAATACCCTCGGCTGGTTCGACTTCAAATCCGCATGGTTTGCGCCGCCGGATCCATGATTGCCGCAAAGCGGCAAAATCACTACACTAACGCCGTTCTCAACGGGGTGCTAATTAAACATACACAAAATCATTCAAGCGGCATCAAGACGGCAAGCGAGTGACAAATTCGTCAGGAACGAATTTGACCAGCCGTAGGCTGGCCTGCGGTGAGAGACAGGATGTCTCTCATTTATCCCCAGGAGCATAGAACACTATGTGACTGGGGTGAGCGAACGCAGCCAACACAGAGGCTGCTTGAATGATGAAGTGTATGGGCTGAGAAAATACCCGTCGAACCTGATCCGGATAACGCCGGCGAAGGGATTTGAGGCTACCGCTCAAAATCCTTTGCCACCCATCTATTGAGGTGCAAAGTGTTAAAAAAATGTCTTCCCCTTTTACTCCTGTGCGCAGCGCCTGCCTTCGCCAAACCGGTCCTCACGGTCTATACCTACGACTCGTTCACTGCGGACTGGGGTCCTGGTCCCACGGTGAAAAAAGCCTTTGAAGCTGACTGTAACTGTGAGCTGAAACTGGTGGCGCTGGAAGATGGTGTCTCCCTGCTTAACCGACTGCGTATGGAAGGGAAAAACAGCAAGGCCGACATCGTACTGGGGCTGGATAACAACCTGCTGGACGCCGCGACCCAGACAAAACTGTTCGCGAAAAGCGGTGTATCTAATGACGCCGTTAACGTCCCGGGCGGCTGGAAAAACGACACCTTTGTTCCGTTTGATTACGGCTACTTCGCTTTTGTGTATGACAAAAACAAACTCAAAAATCCGCCGAAGAGCCTGAAAGAACTGGTCGAGAGCGATCAGAAGTGGCGGGTTATTTATCAGGATCCCCGCACCAGTACGCCTGGGCTTGGGCTGATGCTGTGGATGCAGAAAGTCTATGGCGATAACGCACCGCAGGCATGGCAGAAGCTGGCGGCAAAAACCGTCACGGTGACCAAAGGCTGGAGTGAAGCCTATGGCCTGTTCCTGAAGGGCGAAAGCGATCTGGTGCTAAGCTACACTACCTCTCCGGCTTATCATCTCATCGAAGAGAAAAAGGATAACTATGCTGCCGCTAACTTTAGCGAAGGCCATTATCTGCAAGTGGAAGTTGCTGCCCGAACCGCCGCCAGTAAGCAACCTGAGCTGGCAGAAAAATTCCTCAAGTTCATGGTTTCTCCGGCATTTCAGAAGGCTATCCCCACCGGCAACTGGATGTACCCGGTCACTGAAGTCACTCTGCCCGCCGGATTTGAAACACTGAGCAAACCCACGACCACTCTGGAGTTTACGCCAGCAGAAGTGGCCGCACAGCGCCAAACCTGGATTAGCCAATGGCAACGCGCCGTCAGCCGTTAATACCTGGCTGGCTAATTCCCGGTCTTTCCGCCGCCACGCTGATGGTGGCGGTAGCGCTGGCTGCTTTTCTGGCTTTGTGGCTGAACGCGCCGCAGGCGGCATGGTCCTCGTTGTGGCAGGACAGTTACCTGTGGCATGTCGTGCGTTTTTCCTTCTGGCAGGCATTTTTGTCTGCGGTGCTTTCGGTCATCCCCGCCATCTTTCTTGCGCGCGCGCTGTATCGCCGCCGCTTTCCGGGGCGTCTGGCGCTGCTGCGACTGTGCGCCATGACGCTGATTTTACCGGTACTGGTTGCGGTGTTTGGCATTCTCAGCGTTTATGGACGCCAGGGCTGGCTCGCCTCGCTCTGGCACTTACTGGGGCTGGAGTGGACCTTCTCGCCTTACGGCCTTCAGGGGATTTTGCTCGCCCATGTCTTTTTTAACCTGCCCATGGCCAGCCGCCTGCTGTTACAGTCGCTGGAAAACATCCCCGGCGAACAGCGCCAGCTTGCCGCTCAGTTAGGTATCCGTGGCTGGCACTTTTTCCGCTTTGTCGAGTGGCCCTGGCTGCGTCGTCAGATCCTCCCGGTCGCGGCGCTGATATTTATGCTCTGCTTTGCCAGCTTTGCCACCGTCCTCTCACTGGGTGGTGGGCCGCAGGCAACGACGATTGAACTGGCGATTTATCAGGCGCTGAATTTTGACTACGATCCCGCCCGCGCCGCCATGCTGGCGCTGATCCAGATGATATGTTGTCTGGCGCTGGTGCTTCTGAGCCAGCGGCTGAGTAAAGCCCTCTCTCCTGGCACCACGCTGGTTCAGGGCTGGCGCGATCCTGACGATCGTCTGCACAGTCGTCTCATTGACGTTCTGCTGATTATCCTCGCGTTACTGCTGTTACTCCCGCCGCTGCTGGCGGTGGTTGTCGATGGGGTGAATCGCCATCTGCTGGACGTGCTTGCACAGCCTGTTTTGTGGCAGGCGGTGTGGACCTCAGTGCGCATCGCATTGGCGGCCGGTCTGCTGTGCGTGATCCTGACTGTGATGCTGTTGTGGAGTAGCCGCGAGCTGCGCGCCCGTCAGCATCTGTTGGCCGGACAAGCGCTTGAACTGAGCGGGATGCTGATTCTGGCGATGCCCGGCATTGTTCTCGCCACCGGTTTTTTCCTGTTGCTTAACAACAGCGTTGGACTGCCGGAATCTGCTGACGGCATCGTGATTTTTACCAATGCGCTGATGGCGATTCCCTACGCCCTGAAGGTGCTGGAAAACCCGATGCGCGATATCACTTCTCGCTACACGATGTTGTGTCAGTCGCTGGGTATTGAGGGCTGGCGGCGGTTAAAAGTGGTTGAACTGCGCGCACTGAAACGCCCGTTGGCGCAGGCGCTGGCCTTTGCCTGTGTCCTGTCTGTCGGCGATTTTGGCGTGGTGGCACTGTTCGGCAACGATGATTTCCGCACATTGCCGTTTTATTTGTATCAACAAATTGGTTCCTATCGCAGTCAGGACGGCGCGGTCACCGCGCTGTTACTGCTGATGCTGTGCTTTCTCTTATTCACCGTCATTGAGAAGTTACCGGGGCGTAATGTTAACACTGACTGATATCACCTGGCTTTATCACCATCTGCCTATGCGCTTCACGCTCTCTGTAGAACGTGGTGAGCAGGTCGCCATTCTGGGGCCGAGCGGAGCGGGGAAAAGCACATTGCTGAATTTAATCGCCGGTTTTCTCTCGCCCGCCAGCGGTGCTCTGCGGATCGAAGGGGACGATCACACCCGCACCCCACCGTCACGGCGACCGGTTTCGATGCTGTTTCAGGAAAACAATCTGTTCAGCCATTTAAGCGTTGAGCAAAACATCGGCCTGGGGTTAGATCCGGGACTGAAATTAAGCACCGAACAGAAAGAGAAACGCCGACATATCGCGCAACAAATGGGGATCGAGACGTTGATGGCCCGCCTTCCCGGCGAGCTTTCCGGCGGTCAGCGCCAGCGTGTAGCACTGGCGCGTTGTCTGGTGCGCGAACAACCGGTCCTGCTGCTCGACGAACCCTTTTCAGCCCTCGACCCCGCGTTACGCCAGGAGATGCTGACCCTGGTAAGCGATATCTGCCACGCCCGGCAGTTGACGCTACTGATGGTTTCTCACAGTGTCGTAGATGCAGCGCGCATCGCCCCGCGCTCAGTGGTCGTCGCCGATGGTCGCATCGCGTGGCAGGGTAAAACGGATGAATTGCTGAGTGGCAGAGCCAGCGCTTCAGCGCTGCTGGGAATAAAAAAATAATGGGTTGCCGGATGGCGGCTTTGCCTTATCCGGCCTACAGACAGGAATCCACCCAGGCCGGATAAGCGTAAACGCCATCCGGCAGAACTATCAGTAACCCACCACTTTTTGCAGAATATCGAGATACACTGGCATTAGCGGATGCCGGAGCAATGTCACCAGCGCGACGATCCCTATCCCCAGCACCACCGGCGCCAGCCAGAGCAGACGACCTTTTGGCAGGTAGTGCGTTAAGCGGTCCGTCGCGGCTTTTCCACTACGCCACAGACGCCAGCACAACCAACCACCGAACCACAACAGGATGGCTGTCGCCAGCAAAAGCCACTTAAACTCGCCGCTTTGCATCCCCGAAGGGATATCGATCGCTGCCCCTGCCAGAATCCCCGGCAGAAAGTAAAATGGCGGCCAGAGCAGGCAACCAATGATGTTGGGCGTGATGAATTTCGCCACCGGCAAATCCAGCATACCGGCCACCATTGGCACCAGAGGGCGCGTAGGGCCAACAAAACGCCCCACCAGGATGGTGAACATGCTGTGTTGATGCAGGGCGTGCTCGGTTTTATCCAGCAGCGCCTTGTTCTTCTTGAGAAACGACCAGCGATGCAGCGGCTTTTTAAAGCGCCAGCCCAGCCAGAACGAAATCCAGTCACCCAGCAAGCAGCCGACAATCCCCGCCAGCCATGCATGCCAGAAGTTGAGTTCCCCGCTGCCTATCAGAGCGCCGAGCCCGGCCATCAGGACCGTGCCCGGGAGAATCAAACCCACCAGCGCCAGCGATTCCAGGAAAGCGACCAGCGCCACGGCAATCAACGCGTACATGGCGGACTGGAGAATAAAGTGTTCCAGAAATGCTTGCATAAGGTGTCCGTCAGTTTTACGAAACAGGGATTCTGCTGACCCATCCCTGCCTCGTCAAGCTGCCAATCATCTGAATAGTTACAGGTTATGACATCTTCATGGACACATCATTCACTTTTTCTTCACAACCGGCGCGGAACTCGCTCGGACTGGCGCCGGTGCATTTTTTAAAAACGCGCGAAAAATAGAGCTGGTCGTCAAAGCCGACGTTGCGCCCGACGGTGGCGATCGGCATGCGTGTCGTGCTGAGTAACAGCTTGGCCTGACTGATGCGTTGGTCCTCGCGCCAGCTTAAAACGCTAATCCCCAGTTGCTGGCGGAACAGGTGTGACAAACGCGACGGCGACAGACAGACGTGCTGCGCGACGCTGGCAATATCAAAATGGCTGTCCGCCAGATGGTCGCTGATATACTGGCAGGCATCGCGTACGCGGTTATCCATCGGCGGATGCAGCGACTCATTAATCGCCTCCATTCGGCGCAACAGCAACTGTTCCAGCAGGTTAATCGCCAGCAGCTCGGAATAGCGTCCTTCTCCTTGCCCGGCACTAATAATCTGGCCAAAAAGATCGTTAAAGTGCGGCTGGTGGGCCTCATCCGGCCGGAAGAACCCCGTCTGCGCAAAAATAGCGGGCCAGGCCAGCCACTCCTGCCAGTAAGCGCGAGGCCGAAAGTAGACCCACTGGTGATACCACTGGCTGGCGTCAGGATGACGACCATAGTGATGAACTTCCCCTGGCGGGAACAGCAAAATATCACCAGGCCGACAGACAAACTGTTTGCCGTGATTATTGATAATCCCCTCACCACGAATGGTGAGGTTAAGAATATAACCTTTCATCCCCAGCGGTCTGTCGATAAAGAAATCCAGATAGCCGTTGGCGTCAATCGGCGTTAAACCCGCGACCAGATGGGCGTTAAACGAATACCCCGGCAGAAGGGGATCATTTTGCGGTTCAGCCATAATTTCACAGCTCCCGAGGTTCATTAAGGAAACAAATTGTCCATATTAAATAACCTGTCATCGTTTGTGCCTTGCCTCGCCGGGACGCCAGCTCTGGCGAACCACCAACCCCGCTTGCGAAAAGCATTTTGTAACAAAACAGCGCAGCGGTAGCGACAAAAACGGGTAACAAAAGTGTCTATAACTACGGCAGAAATGTCCACATTGATTATTTGCACGGCGTCACACTTTCCAATGTCACAGCATTTTAGTCCATAAGATTAGCGGATCCTCCCTGACGGTTTTTATCCCCACTCACTACTGTTTCTCCATACCCGTATTTCTGGATGGAGAAAGACGATGGCAATTGCAATTGGCCTCGATTTTGGCAGTGACTCCGTGCGTGCGCTGGCGGTGGAGTGTGCCTCCGGTGAAGAGATCGCCACCAGCGTAGAATGGTATCCGCGCTGGCAGGAAGGACGTTACTGTGATGGTCCGAACAACCGGTTCCGCCATCATCCCCGCGACTACATCGAATCGATGGAAGCCGCGCTAAAAAGCGTACTGGCTGAACTGAACGCGGCTCAACGAGCGGACGTCGTCGGGATTGGCGTCGACAGTACGGGTTCAACGCCAGCCCCCATTGACGCTGATGGCAATGTACTGGCGCTCAGAGAAGAGTTCGCGGAAAACCCCAACGCGATGTTTGTGTTGTGGAAAGATCACACCGCGGTGGAAGAAGCCGAAGCGATCACCCGCCTGTGCCACACACCCGGAAAAGTTGACTACTCCCGTTTCATCGGCGGCATTTATTCCAGCGAATGGTTCTGGGCGAAAATTCTCCATGTGACCCGTGAGGACAGCGCTGTCGCCCAGGCGGCGGCCTCCTGGATTGAGCTATGCGATTGGGTGCCCGCCCTGCTTTCCGGCACCACGCGACCACAGGATATCCGCCGGGGTCGTTGCAGCGCCGGGCATAAATCGCTGTGGCATGAAAGCTGGGGCGGCCTACCGCCTGCCCGTTTCTTTGATGAACTCGATCCCATCATTAACCAGCATTTGGCTTATCCCCTGTTTACGGAAACCTTTACCGCCGATTTGCCGGTGGGAACACTTTGCGCTGAGTGGGCGCAGCGCCTGGGTCTGCCAGAAAGCGTGGTGATTTCCGGTGGCGCATTTGACTGCCATATGGGGGCCGTTGGCGCAGGTGCGCAGCCAAACGCATTGGTGAAAGTCATAGGCACCTCAACCTGCGATATCCTGATTGCCGATAAACAGAGCGTCGGCGAGCGTGCAGTAAAAGGGATTTGTGGTCAGGTCGATGGCAGCGTTGTGCCTGATTTTATCGGGCTGGAGGCGGGTCAGTCTGCCTTTGGCGACATCTATGCCTGGTTTGGCCGCATCCTCGGCTGGCCTCTGGAACAGCTTGCCGCGCAGCATCCGGAGCTGAAAGAACAGCTTAAAGCCAGCCAGAAACAACTGCTGCCCGCACTCACCGACGCCTGGGCGAAAAACCCGTCGCTGGATCATCTGCCGGTCGTGCTTGACTGGTTTAACGGCCGCCGCACGCCGAACGCCAACCAGCGTCTGAAAGGCGTGATTACAGATCTGAACCTTGCCACTGATGCCCCGGCGCTGTTTGGCGGACTGATCGCCGCGACCGCCTTTGGCGCGCGCGCCATCATGGAGTGCTTCACCGAACAAGGCATTGCCGTCAACAACGTGATGGCGCTGGGGGGCATCGCCCGTAAAAACAAGGTCATTATGCAGGCCTGCTGCGACGTGCTAAACCGCCCGCTGCAAATCGTGGCCTCCGATCAGTGTTGTGCGCTGGGCGCGGCAATTTTCGCGGCGGTCGCTGCGAAGGTGCATGCGGATATCCCGACGGCACAACAAAAAATGGCCAGTGCAGTGGAAAACACGCTGCAACCCCGCCCCGAACAGGCTCAACGTTTCGAACAACTTTATCGCCGCTATCAACAGTGGGCAGTAAGCGCTGAGCAACATTATCTCCCGACTGCCGCCCCGGTAAATAAAGCACCGGCTGACCAGGCAACCCTGACTCACTAAGGACACGACAATGACTATTTTTGATAACTATGAAGTGTGGTTTGTAATCGGCAGCCAGCATCTGTATGGCCCCAAGACCTTGCGTCAGGTAACCCAACATGCAGAGCACGTCGTCAAGGCGCTGAACACCGAAGCGAAACTGCCCTGTAAACTGGTGCTAAAACCGCTGGGCACCTCGCCCGATGAGATAACCGCCATCTGCCGTGACGCAAACTACGACGATCGCTGCGCGGGTATGGTGGTCTGGTTGCACACCTTCTCTCCGGCCAAAATGTGGATCAACGGGCTGACGATCCTCAATAAGCCGCTGCTGCAATTCCACACTCAGTTCAACGCCGCCCTGCCATGGGACAGCATCGATATGGACTTTATGAACCTGAACCAGACCGCGCACGGCGGCCGCGAGTTCGGCTTCATTGGCGCCCGTATGCGCCAGCAGCATGCGGTGGTTACCGGTCACTGGCAGGATCACCAGGCGCATGCGCGTATCGGTTCCTGGATGCGTCAGGCCGTGTCTAAACTGGATACCCGTCATCTGAAAGTGTGTCGCTTTGGCGACAACATGCGCGAAGTGGCGGTGACCGACGGTGATAAAGTCGCCGCGCAGATTAAATTTGGCTTCTCCGTCAATACCTGGGCGGTCGGCGATCTGGTGCAGGTGGTGAATGCCGTCAGCGACGGTGACATCAACGCCCTGATTGACGAATACGAAAGCAGTTACACCCTGACTGCCGCGACGCAGGTTCATGGCGAAAAACGCCAGAACGTACTCGAAGCAGCGCGCATTGAGTTGGGGATGAAGCGTTTCCTGGAACAGGGCGGCTTCCACGCGTTCACCACCACCTTCGAAGATTTACACGGCCTGAAACAGCTTCCTGGACTGGCGGTACAACGTCTGATGCAGCAGGGCTACGGCTTTGCGGGTGAAGGCGACTGGAAAACTGCCGCTCTGCTTCGCATCATGAAGGTGATGTCAACCGGTCTGCAGGGCGGCACCTCTTTTATGGAGGATTACACCTACCACTTCGAGAAGGGTAACGATCTGGTACTGGGTTCCCATATGCTGGAAGTGTGCCCGTCGATCGCAGCAGAAGAAAAACCGATCCTCGACGTACAGCATCTCGGCATTGGCGGGAAAGACGCTCCCGCTCGCCTGATCTTCAACACCCAAACCGGCCCGGCGGTTGTCGCGAGTCTGATCGATCTCGGCGATCGCTATCGTCTGCTGGTCAACTGCATCGACACCGTGAAAACCCCGCACGCATTGCCGAAACTGCCGGTCGCCAACGCGCTGTGGAAAGCCCAGCCGGATCTACCCACCGCCTCTGAAGCGTGGATCCTGGCCGGTGGCGCGCACCACACCGTCTTCAGCCATGCGCTGAACCTGGACGATATGCGCCAGTTCGCCGAGATGCACGATATCGAAATCACCGTCATTGATAACGATACCCGCCTGCCCGCCTTTAAAGACGCGCTGCGCTGGAACGAAGTCTATTACGGTTCAAAACGCTAAGCCCTGAATGCCCGGTGGCACTGCGTTTACCGGGCCTACGGTTCTGTAGGCCGGATAAGCGAAGCGCCATCCGGCGGGAGACAACAATGTTAGACGATCTCAAACGTCAGGTGTTAGAAGCCAATCTGGCACTGCCAAAACATAACCTGGTCACGCTCACCTGGGGCAACGTCAGCGCGGTTGACCGCGAGCGCGGCGTCTTTGTTATCAAACCGTCCGGCGTCGATTACAGCGTAATGACCGCAGAAGATATGGTGGTAGTCAGTCTCGAAACGGGTGAAGTGATTGAAGGAACTAAAAAGCCGTCATCCGATACCCCGACCCATCGCTTGCTGTACCAGGCGTTCCCTTCCATTGGCGGCATTGTGCACACCCATTCACGTCATGCCACCATCTGGGCGCAGGCCGGGCAGTCCATTCCGGCAACGGGCACCACGCACGCCGACTATTTCTATGGCGCTATTCCCTGCACCCGCAAAATGACTAACCACGAGATCAACGGCGAATATGAGTGGGAAACCGGTAAGGTGATCGTCGAAACCTTTAAGACGCATGAGATCGACGCCGCCCAAATGCCAGGGGTGCTGGTGCATTCGCACGGCCCCTTCGCGTGGGGGAAAAATGCTGAGGATGCCGTGCATAACGCCATCGTTTTAGAAGAAGTAGCCTATATGGGCATTTTCTGTCGCCAGCTCGCGCCGCACTTGCCGGATATGCAGCAGACGCTGTTGGATAAACACTATTTGCGTAAGCATGGGGCGAAAGCCTATTACGGGCAATAATCCGGCCAAAGACTGTATAAAACCCCAGCAATACTCTCTAAACCAGGCTATAATCAGGCCTGGTTTTTTCTTGGGATAAAGGTGTGGCGCAGGCAGGTTTTATCTTAACCCGACACTGGCGGGATACCTCGCAGGGAACGGAAGTCTCATTCTGGCTGGCGACAGACAGCGGCCCTTTGCAGGTCACGCTTGCGCCACAGGAGTCCGTGGCGTTTATCCCCACAGCGCAAACGCCGCGCGTCACCTCACTGTTAAGTAATGAGAACGGTTTTCGCCTGACCCCGCTCAACCTCAAAGATTTCCACCGCCAGCCCGTTTCGGGTCTTTACTGTCGCTCGCACCGCCAGTTGATGCGCCTGGAAAAGCTGTTGCGCGAAAATGGCGTGACAGTGTACGAAGGCGATGTCCGCCCGCCCGAACGCTACCTGATGGAGCGCTTTATCACCTCGCCGGTGTGGGTCGAAGGCGAAACACGCGATGGCGCAATCATCAATGCGCGGTTAAAACCTCATCCCGATTATCGCCCGCCGCTCAAATGGCTTTCTCTGGACATCGAAACCACCCGCCACGGCGAGCTGTACTGCATTGGGCTTGAAGGCTGCGGACAGCGCGTGGTGTACATGCTGGGTCCGGAGAATGGCGATGCATCCGCGCTCGATTTCCAGCTTGAGTATGTTAACAGCCGCCCGCAACTGCTGGAAAAGCTCAACGAATGGATTACCCGCCACGATCCTGACGTCATCATCGGCTGGAACCTGGTGCAGTTCGATCTGCGCGTGCTGCAAAAACACGCCGAACGCTACCGCATCCCGCTGCGTTTTGGTCGTGATAACAGTGAGCTGGAATGGCGTGAGCATGGCTTTAAAAACGGTGTTTTTTTCGCTCAGGCGAAAGGACGGCTGATTATCGATGGCATTGAAGCGCTGAAATCCGCCTTCTGGAATTTCTCGTCGTTCTCGCTGGAGACCGTCTCACAGGAGCTGCTGGGGGAAGGTAAATCGATTGATAATCCGTGGGATCGCATGGATGAAATTGACAGACGCTTTGCGCAAGACAAACCTGCGCTTGCCACCTATAACCTGAAAGATTGCGAACTGGTTACGCGGATCTTTCATAAAACCGAGATCATGCCATTTCTGCTGGAACGCGCGACGGTCAATGGGTTACCTGTCGATCGCCACGGCGGATCGGTTGCCGCGTTCGGTCATCTCTATTTTCCGCGTATGCATCGCGCCGGATATGTCGCGCCAAATCTGGGTGAAGTACCGCCGCACGCCAGCCCTGGCGGTTATGTGATGGATTCGCGTCCGGGTTTATATGATTCAGTTCTGGTGCTGGATTATAAAAGCCTCTACCCCTCAATCATTCGCACCTTTTTAATCGATCCGGTGGGTCTGGTGGAGGGGATGGCACAGCCGGATCCTGTGCACAGTACCGAAGGATTTCTCGATGCCTGGTTCTCACGAGAAAAACACTGCCTGCCGGAGATCGTCACGAATATCTGGCATGGACGAGACAACGCCAAACGGCACGGCAACAAACCGCTTTCTCAGGCGCTCAAAATCATCATGAACGCCTTCTACGGCGTACTCGGCACCTCGGCCTGCCGCTTCTTCGATCCGCGACTTGCCTCATCAATCACCATGCGCGGTCACGCGATTATGCGCCAGACCAAAGCGCTGATCGAAGCACAAGGCTATGACGTTATTTACGGCGACACCGACTCGACTTTTGTCTGGCTGAAGCGCGCTCACAGCGAAGAGGAAGCGGCAAAGATCGGACGCGCATTAGTGGAACACGTCAACACCTGGTGGGCGCAATCACTGCAAGCGCAGGATCTCACCAGCGCCCTGGAACTGGAGTTTGAAACCCATTTCTGTCGTTTTCTGATGCCAACAATTCGCGGCGCCGATACGGGCAGCAAAAAACGTTACGCAGGCCTGATTCAGGAAGGTGACAAGCAACGGATGGTGTTTAAAGGCCTGGAAACCGTGCGCACCGACTGGACGCCGCTGGCCCAACAGTTTCAGCAAGAATTGTATCTGCGTATTTTTCGTAACGAACCGTATCAGGATTACGTTCGCGACACCATTGCGCAACTGATGGCCGGGGAGCTGGACGATCGCCTCGTTTATCGCAAGCGCCTGCGCCGCCCGTTGAGTGAGTATCAGCGTAACGTACCACCACACGTGCGCGCGGCGCGCCTCGCTGACGAAGAGAATATGAAGCGAGGACGCCCGGCACAGTATCAGAACCGGGGCACCATTAAATATGTCTGGACCCTGAACGGCCCGGAACCGCTGGATTATCAACATTCCGCCCTGGACTACGAACACTATCTGACGCGCCAGCTCCAGCCCGTCGCGGAAGGAATCCTTCCCTTCATTGATGATAATTTTGCTACACTACTGACGGGCCAATTAGGGTTATTTTGACACGTGACGAATCCGTCGCCATCCATTACCATAGCGCCCTTTCCATTCCTGGACCCCATTTACCTTGCTGCCACTTGTTAACTCTGGCAGTGGGGGGTTATTGCCTGCAATTAAAGATATAGAGCCGAAGATATATGCCTTTTACACTTGGTCAACGCTGGATCAGCGATACAGAAAGCGAACTGGGACTTGGAACCGTCGTCGCAATGGATGCGCGCACCGTCACTTTACTTTTCCCCTCTACCGGTGAAAACCGTCTGTATGCGCGCAGTGACTCCCCCGTGACCCGCGTAATGTTCAATCCTGGCGACACCATTACCAGCCATGAAGGCTGGCAACTGCAAATCGATGAAGTAAAAGAAGAAAACGGTTTGCTTGCCTATATTGGTACACGTCTTGATACCGAAGAAACCGGCGTGACGCTGCGCGAAGTGTTGCTCGACAGCAAGCTGGCATTCAGTAAACCGCAGGATCGTCTGTTTGCCGGTCAGATTGACCGCATGGACCGTTTTGCACTGCGCTACCGGGCGCGTAAATTTCAGAGCGAACAGTACCGTATGCCGTGGAGCGGCCTGCGCGGACAGCGCACCAGCCTGATCCCTCACCAGCTTAATATTGCTCACGATGTGGGCCGACGTCATGCGCCGCGCGTACTGCTGGCTGATGAAGTCGGTCTGGGTAAAACCATTGAAGCGGGGATGATCCTGCATCAACAACTGCTTTCGGGTGCAGCGGAACGCGTGCTGATTATCGTGCCGGAAACCCTGCAGCATCAGTGGCTGGTTGAAATGCTACGCCGCTTCAACCTGCGTTTCTCACTGTTTGACGACGAACGTTACGCCGAAGCCCAGCATGATGCCCTGAACCCGTTTGAAACCGAGCAACTGGTCATCTGTTCACTGGATTTCGCGCGCCGTAATAAACAGCGTCTGGAGCATCTGTGTGATGCACAATGGGACCTGCTGGTTGTCGATGAAGCGCATCACCTGGTCTGGAGCGAAGACGCGCCGAGCCGCGAATATCTGGCAATTGAACAACTGGCCGAACACGTGCCAGGCGTACTGTTGCTGACCGCAACCCCGGAACAACTGGGTATGGAAAGCCACTTTGCGCGTCTGCGTCTGCTGGACCCCAACCGTTTCCACGATTTCGCGCAATTTGTTGAAGAGCAGAAAAACTACCGTCCGGTTGCCGATGCGGTGGCGATGCTGTTGGCGGGGAACAAACTCAGCAACGAAGAGCTCAACATGCTGGGTGAACTGATTGGCGAACAGGACATCGAACCGCTGCTACAAACCGCGAACAGCGATCGCGATGGCGCCCAGAATGCGCGTCAGGAACTGGTTTCCATGCTGATGGACCGTCACGGTACCAGCCGCGTATTGTTCCGTAATACCCGTAATGGCGTTAAAGGTTTCCCGAAACGCGAACTGCACACCATCAAGCTGCCGCTGCCGACCCAGTATCAGACGGCGATTAAAGTGTCCGGCATTATGGGAGCACGCAAAAGCGCGGAAGACAGAGCGCGCGATATGCTCTATCCGGAACAGATTTATCAGGAATTTGAAGGTGAGACCGGCACATGGTGGAACTTCGATCCGCGTGTTGAGTGGCTGATGGGCTACCTGACCAGCCATCGCTCACAGAAAGTTCTGGTGATCTGCGCGAAAGCAACGACCGCTCTGCAACTGGAGCAGGTGTTGCGCGAACGCGAAGGTATTCGCGCCGCCGTATTCCATGAAGGGATGTCGATTATTGAACGCGACCGCGCGGCGGCCTGGTTTGGAGAAGAAGACAGCGGCGCGCAGGTGCTGTTGTGTTCAGAAATCGGCTCAGAAGGGCGTAACTTCCAGTTTGCCAGCAACCTGGTCATGTTTGATCTGCCGTTTAACCCGGACCTGCTGGAGCAACGTATTGGCCGTCTTGACCGTATCGGCCAGGCGCACGATATTCAAATCCACGTCCCTTATTTAGAGAAAACAGCGCAGTCGGTGCTGGTTCGCTGGTATCACGAAGGTCTGGATGCGTTTGAACACACCTGCCCGACCGGTCGCGCCATTTATGACACCGTCTACAGCAACCTGATCAACTATCTGGCGACCCCGGAAGAGACGGACGGTTTTGATGATCTCATTAAAACCTGTCGCGAACAGCATGAAGCGTTAAAAGCGCAACTGGAACAGGGCCGCGACCGCCTGCTGGAGATTCACTCCAACGGCGGAGAAAAAGCGCAGCGACTGGCCGACAGCATTGAAGAGCAGGATGACGATACCAGCCTGATTGCCTTTGCCATGAACCTGTTTGATATCGTCGGCATTAACCAGGACGATCGCGGTGAAAACCTGATCGTGCTGACGCCGTCCGATCATATGCTGGTTCCGGATTTCCCGGGTCTGCCGGAAGATGGTTGCACGATTACTTTTGAGCGTGATGTGGCGCTTTCGCGCGAAGATGCCCAGTTTATTACCTGGGAACACCCGCTGATTCGCAACGGTCTGGATCTGATCCTCTCCGGCGACACCGGCAGTAGCACTATTTCACTGCTGAAGAACAAAGCGTTGCCGGTGGGTACGCTGCTGCTGGAGCTGGTGTATGTGGTGGAAGCGCAGGCGCCGAAGCAACTTCAGCTTAACCGCTTCCTGCCGCCGACGCCGGTCCGTATGCTGCTGGATAAAAACGGTAACAACCTCGCGGCCCAGGTGGAATTTGAAACCTTTAACCGCCAGTTAAGCGCCGTTAACCGCCACACCGGTAGCAAACTGGTCAACGCGGTGCAGCAGGATGTTCATGCGATTTTGCAATTGGGTGAGGCGCAGGTTGAGAAATCGGCTCGCGCATTAATTGACGCCGCGCGAAATGAAGCGGATGAAAAACTGTCTGCTGAACTGTCGCGTCTGGAAGCACTGCGCGCCGTTAACCCGAATATCCGCGATGACGAACTGGCGGCGATTGAGAGCAACCGTCAGCAGGTACTGGAAAGCCTGAACCAGGCGGGATGGCGTCTGGACGCCCTGCGTCTGATCGTCGTTACGCATCAATAACGGAGCCCGAAATGGGAATGGAACACTATAATCCACCGCAGGAGCCCTGGCTGGTTATCCTGTACCAGGATGAACATATCATCGTGGTTAACAAGCCCAGCGGTTTGTTGTCGGTACCGGGCCGTCTTGAGGAACACAAAGACAGCGTGATGACGCGTATTCAGCGCGACTATCCGCAGGCGGAATCGGTGCATCGCCTGGATATGGCCACCAGCGGTGTGATTGTAGTGGCGCTCACCAAAGCCGCAGAACGAGAGTTGAAGCGTCAGTTTCGTGAACGTGAGCCGAAAAAACAGTACGTCGCGCGGGTATGGGGACATCCCGCGCCCGCTGAGGGACTGGTGGATTTACCGCTCATTTGTGACTGGCCGAATCGTCCGAAGCAGAAAGTGTGTCATGAAACCGGCAAAGCGGCGCAGACGGAATATGAGGTCATTGAATTTGCCGCGGATAACACCGCACGCGTGGTGTTAAAGCCGATTACCGGGCGTTCACATCAACTGCGCGTCCATATGCTGGCGACAGGCCACCCGATTCTGGGTGACCGTTTTTATGCGCCGCCGGAAGCGCTGGCGATGGCGCCACGGCTGTTGCTGCATGCCGAAATGTTGACTATCACCCATCCCGCTTACGGTAACAGTATGACCTTTAAAGCCCCGGCGGATTTTTAACAATCTTGCCTGATGGCGCTACGCTTATCAGGCCTACGATTGGGTGTTGTAGGCCGGATAAGACGCTTTGCGTCGCCATCCGGCAACACCATCATTTAAACCCTTTTTGCTCTTTAATTAGCTCGTACGCTTTTTGAATTTCCTGCGCTTTTTGCTTCGCCATTTCCATCATTTCTGGCGGCAGACCTTTTGCGACCAGTTTGTCCGGATGGTGCTCGCTCATCAGCTTACGGTAAGCGCGTTTAATGGTTGTCGCATCATCGCTCTGTTTTACCCCCAGAACATTACAGGCATCTTCCAGCGTTGGGCCACGCTGTGCCTGCTGCCAGGCACCACCGCTGCCGGATTGCTGTTGATAGCCGCCGCCAAACTGCGCGCCCCCTTGCATCATTCGCAAGAACTGGTCGAACTGAGTACGGGAAATCCCCAACTCTTCGGCAATGACATACAGCACTTCACGCTCGTTGGGATGGAGCGAACCATCCGCAAAGGCTGCCTGAATCTGGATCTCCAGAAACATGCGGATGAGATCGAACCGACCAAAGCAGACGCTACGGAATTGACGCATTTTTTCACGCAGCGGGTAATTGTCTGATTTTCCGACGCGGAACGCGTTTTGTGCAGCGGATCGCGATTCGCCATGCAAGTTCATACGGTCCATCAATACATTGGCAACATGGATGTCAGCCTCGGTAACGCGCCCTTTTGATTTCGTTAAGTGCCCCATCACCTCGAAGGTTGTGGCAAAAAACAGAGCCTGACGCTCTCGCTGGTTGGCAAACCATGCCATTTTTCGGCTGCGGGCTTTGTCAAACATATGGCCAATTAACAGCCCCAGAACCACGCCCCAAAAGCCGCCGCCCATGATCAGCGCGACAGCCACACCAATTATTTTTCCCCAGTACTGCATAGACTCCCCAATATTTCCCACGCCCGGTGAGGATACGTCCCACAAAAATAAGCGGCTTTTACCACGCTTACGGCTACGGTCAATTGTGGGACATAGCCTATAATTTGCATTATCATACCTGTCATTCACAGCCGTGACTAACACCACCGACGCTATAGCGGCAGGATTAACACTAGCGCTACGAACATGAGTAAGTTAGGCTGTGGCGGTTTGTCACGCGCGACGCTACTGATGATGGAACAATAAATACAACGTATGAAAAAACGTATTCCCACTCTCCTGGCCACCATGATTGCCACAGCCCTTTACAGTCAACAGGGTCTGGCGGCCAGTCTCGCCTCACAATGTATGTTGGGCGTACCCAGCTATGACCGTCCTCTGGTGCAGGGCGAGACAAATCAACTCCCTGTGACCATTAATGCCGATCACGCAAAAGGGAATTACCCTGATGACGCGGTGTTTACCGGGAATGTGGATATCATGCAGGGGAACAGCCGCCTGCAAGCCGATGAGGTTCAGCTTCATCAGAAAGAGGCGCAGGGTCAGCCTGAGCCCGTCCGTACCGTAGATGCCCTCGGCAACGTCCACTACGACGACAACCAGGTGATCCTGAAAGGGCCGAAGGGCTGGGCAAACCTGAACACCAAAGATACGAATATCTGGGAAGGTGATTACCAGATGGTAGGTCGTCAGGGCCGCGGGAAAGCCGATCTGATGAAACAACGCGGTGAGAACCGCTATACCATTCTTGAAAACGGGAGTTTCACCTCCTGTCTGCCGGGTTCTGACACCTGGAGCGTTGTCGGTAGCGAAGTGATCCATGACCGCGAAGAGCAGGTTGCGGAAATCTGGAATGCCCGCTTTAAGCTGGGTCCGGTTCCGGTCTTTTATAGCCCGTATCTGCAATTACCCGTTGGCGATAAGCGCCGCTCCGGTTTCCTGATCCCTAACGCCAAGTACACGTCAAAGAACTACTTTGAGTTCTATCTGCCGTATTACTGGAACATCGCGCCTAACATGGATGCGACTATTACGCCGCATTACATGCATCGTCGTGGCGGCATCATGTGGGAGAACGAGTTCCGTTATCTGACGCAGGCGGGTGCGGGGCTGATGGAATTTGATTATCTGAATTCCGACCGCGTCTATGACGATGAACATCCGAACGATAGCAATTCACGCCGCTGGTTATTTTACTGGCAACATGCGGGCGTGTTGGATCAGGTGTGGCGCTTCAATGTCGACTACACCAAGGTCAGCGATTCCAGCTACTTTAATGATTTCGATAATAAGTATGGTTCCAGTACCGACGGCTACGCCACGCAGAAATTCAGCGTCGGTTACGCGGTACAGAACTTTGACGCCACGGTTTCAACGAAGCAGTTCCAGGTCTTCAGCGATCAGAATATCAGCAGCTATTCCGCAGAACCGCAGTTAGACGTTAACGTCTACCAGAACGATGTGGGTCCGTTTGATACCCGCATTTATGGTCAGGCCGTGCATTTCGTCAATACCAAGGACAATATGCCGGAAGCAACGCGTCTGCATCTTGAGCCGACCATCAACCTGCCGCTGTCGAACCAGTGGGGCAGTCTGAATACCGAAGCAAAACTACTGGCAACCCATTATCAGCAGACCAATCTGAAATGGTATAACGCCAACAATGCAACAGAACTTGATGATTCAGCCAACCGCGTGATGCCGCAGTTTAAAGTCGACGGGAAGATGGTATTTGAGCGCGACATGAATATGCTCGCGCCAGGTTATACCCAGACGCTGGAACCGCGCGCGCAGTATCTGTATGTGCCATATCGCGATCAGAGCAAGATTTATAACTACGACTCCTCTCTGCTGCAATCGGACTATACCGGTCTGTTCCGCGATCGTACCTACGGCGGCCTGGACCGCATTGCGTCAGCAAACCAGGTTACGACCGGCGTCACATCTCGCGTTTATGATGACGCAGCCGTTGAACGTTTTAACGTTTCTGTAGGTCAAATCTACTATTTCACGGAGTCTCGCACTGGCGATGACAACATCAAATGGGAGAATGATGACAAAACGGGTTCACTGGTGTGGGCGGGCGATACCTACTGGCGAATTTCAGAACGTTGGGGTCTGCGCGGTGGTATTCAGTACGATACCCGACTGGATAGCGTAGCGACCAGCAGCTCCAGTATTGAATACCGTCGAGATGAAGATCGCCTGGTGCAGTTGAACTACCGTTACGCCAGCCCGGAATATATTCAGGCCACGTTGCCGTCGTACTATTCCACCGTTGAGCAGTACAAAAACGGGATCAACCAGGTGGGCGCCGTCGCCAGTTGGCCGATTGCCGACCGCTGGTCCATTGTCGGTGCTTACTACTACGATACCAACGTGAACAAACCCGCCGACCAGATGTTAGGCGTGCAGTACAACTCCTGCTGTTATGCCATTCGCGTCGGTTACGAGCGTAAGCTGAACGGCTGGGAGAGCGAGAAAGAACACGCGATATATGACAACGTGATTGGCTTTAATATCGAACTTCGTGGCCTGAGCTCTAACTACGGCCTCGGCACGAAAGAGATGTTGCGGTCCAACATTTTGCCGTATCAAAGCTCTTTGTGATCTGATTGATTTACCACGTAATCCGCAGTGCGGTTAATTGAAATGGAAAAAGTATGAAGAACTGGAAAACGCTGCTTCTCGGTATCGCCATGATCGCGAATACCAGTTTCGCTGCCCCGCAGGTAGTCGATAAAGTCGCAGCCGTCGTAAATAACGGTGTCGTACTGGAAAGCGATGTAGATGGCCTGATGCAGTCCGTTAAAATGAACGCTAACCAGGCAGGTCAACAACTTCCGGACGACGCCACGCTGCGTCACCAGATCCTGGAACGTCTGATTATGGATCAAATTGTCCTGCAAATGGGTCAGAAAATGGGCGTCAAAATCTCTGACGAACAGCTTGACCAGGCAATTGCCAATATTGCTAAGCAGAACAACATGACGCTCGATCAGATGCGCAGCCGTCTGGCTTACGATGGTCTGAACTATTCGACCTATCGCAACCAGATCCGCAAAGAGATGATCATCTCTGAAGTGCGTAACAACGAAGTGCGCCGCCGCGTGACGATCCTGCCGCAGGAAGTCGATGCGCTGGCGCAGCAGGTTGGCAATCAGAATGATGCCAGCACAGAACTCAACCTGAGTCACATCCTGATCCCGCTGCCGGAAAACCCAACCTCTGACCAGGTGAACGAAGCGGAAACCCAGGCCCGTTCTATCGTCGATCAAGCCCGTAAAGGCAGCGACTTCGGTAAGCTGGCGATTACCTACTCTGCTGATCAGCAGGCGCTGAAAGGCGGTCAAATGGGCTGGGGTCGTATTCAGGAACTGCCTGGCATCTTTGCCCAGGCCCTGAGCACCGCGAAAAAAGGCGACATTGTCGGTCCTGTTCGTTCCGGTGTTGGCTTCCATATCCTGAAAGTGAACGATATGCGTGGTCAGAGCCAGAATATTTCGGTCACCGAAGTTCACGCTCGCCACATCCTGCTGAAACCGTCGCCGATCATGACCGATGAGCAGGCGCGTCAGAAGCTTGAACAGATTGCAGCGGATATTAAGAGTGGCAAAACCACCTTTGCTGCCGCAGCGAAAGAGTTCTCTCAGGATCCGGGTTCTGCCAACCAGGGCGGCGATCTGGGTTGGGCCGCAGCAGACATTTTCGATCCGGCGTTCCGCGATGCATTAACCCGCATGAGCAAAGGCCAGTTGAGCGCCCCGGTACACTCTTCCTTCGGTTGGCATCTGATCGAACTGCTGGACACGCGTAACGTGGATAAAACCGATGCGGCCCAGAAAGACAGAGCTTACCGTATGCTGATGAACCGTAAGTTCTCGGAAGAAGCGGCAACCTGGATGCAGGAACAACGCGCCAGCGCTTACGTTAAAATCCTGAGCAATTAATGACGGTTACCCAACGCGTTGTGATCACTCCCGGCGAACCCGCCGGGATTGGTCCGGATCTCGTCATCGAGCTTGCCCAGCGCGACTGGCCGGTTGAACTGGTCGTCTGTGCTGACGCTACGTTATTAACAGAGCGGGCAGCGATGCTCGGTCTCCCCCTCACACTGCTCCCTTACACGCCACAACACCCTGCAATGCCGCAAGCCGCCGGAACGCTGACGCTGCTGCCGGTTACGTTACGCGCCCCTGCCGCTCCCGGTCAGCTTGCTGTAGAAAACGGTGAATATGTGGTGCAAACGCTGGCGCGCGCCTGCGACGGTTGTCTGAACAATGAGTTCGCCGCATTGATTACCGGTCCTGTGCACAAAGGCGTGATCAATGACGCAGGCGTGCCCTTCACCGGTCACACAGAGTTTTTTGAAGCGCGCGCGCAGGCAAAAAAAGTGGTGATGATGCTGGCAACCGAGGAGTTGCGTGTGGCGCTGGCGACCACACATCTGCCACTGCGTGACATCGCGGATGCGATTACCCCTGCACTGCTGCATGAAGTGATCGGTATCCTGCATCACGATCTGCGTACCAAATTTGGGATCGTCGAGCCGCGTGTGCTGGTCTGTGGTCTGAACCCGCACGCAGGGGAAGGGGGTCACATGGGCACCGAGGAGATTGATACGATCATTCCGGTGCTCGATACACTACGTGCGCAGGGGATGCAATTAATCGGCCCGCTACCGGCTGACACCCTGTTTCAGCCTAAATACCTGCAACAGGCGGACGCCGTGCTGGCGATGTACCACGATCAGGGCCTCCCCGTGCTAAAATACCAGGGATTTGGTCGCGGTGTGAATATCACGCTGGGCCTGCCCTTTATTCGTACTTCGGTCGATCACGGTACTGCTCTTGAACTGGCAGGCCGAGGAGAAGCCGATGTCGGCAGTTTTATTACGGCGCTTAATCTCGCCATCAAAATGATTGTTAATACCCAATGAATAATCGAGTCCATCAGGGCCACTTAGCCCGTAAACGCTTCGGGCAAAACTTTCTCAACGATCAGTTTGTGATCGACAGCATCGTCTCTGCCATTAACCCGCAGAAAGGTCAGGCAATGGTCGAAATCGGCCCAGGTCTGGCAGCATTGACGGAACCGGTAGGCGAACGCCTGGACGCGCTAACGGTCATTGAACTTGACCGCGATCTGGCTGCGCGTCTGCAAACGCATCCCTTCCTGGGGCCAAAGCTGACCATTTATCAGCAGGATGCTATGACCATGAATTTCGGCGAATTGTCGGAAAAGATGGGGCAACCGCTGCGCGTGTTCGGTAACCTGCCGTATAACATTTCTACACCGCTGATGTTCCACCTGTTTAGCTATACTGATGCCATTGCCGATATGCACTTTATGTTGCAAAAAGAGGTGGTTAATCGTCTGGTTGCAGGCCCCAACAGTAAAGCGTATGGTCGATTAAGTGTGATGGCGCAATATTATTGCAACGTGATCCCGGTGCTTGAAGTCCCGCCGACGGCCTTCACGCCGCCGCCAAAAGTGGATTCTGCCGTCGTGCGCCTGGTTCCACACAAAGTAATGCCGTATCCCGTGAAGGATATTCGTGTGTTGAGCCGTATCACCACAGAAGCATTCAACCAGCGTCGTAAAACGATTCGTAATAGTCTCGGCAATCTGTTCAGCGTTGAGGTTCTGATGGAACTGGGTATTGACCCGGCAATGCGAGCGGAAAATATCTCTGTCGCGCAGTACTGCCAGATGGCGAACTATCTGTCAGAAAACGCGCCATCAAAGGAGAGCTAAGTATGATCAATTCGCCCCGAGTGTGTGTTCAGGTACAAAGCGTCTACATTGAAGCGCAATCCTCACCTGAAGATGAACGTTACGTTTTTGCCTATACCGTAACTATCCGCAATTTGGGGCGAGCGCCAGTGCAGTTACTGGGACGCTACTGGCTGATTACCAATGGTCATGGCCGAGAAACCGAAGTCCAGGGCGAAGGTGTGGTTGGCGTGCAGCCGCACATTGCCCCTGGCGAAGAGTATCAGTACACCAGCGGAGCGGTTATTGAAACACCGCTGGGCACCATGCAGGGTCACTACGAAATGATTGATGAGAATGGCGTCGCCTTTACCATCGACATTCCGGTTTTCCGACTCGCCGTCTCCACTCTTATTCATTAAAACAATAGCTATGGCAACATACCTTATTGGCGACGTTCATGGTTGCTACGATGAACTGATCGCATTGCTACATCAGGTTAATTTTAACGCCGAAAACGATACCCTCTGGCTTACCGGTGACCTGGTCGCCCGTGGTCCTGGCTCTCTTGACGTGCTGCGCTATGTGAAATCTCTGGGCGACTGCGTGCGCCTGGTGCTTGGTAATCACGATCTGCATCTGCTGGCGGTGTTTGCCGGTATCAGCCGTAATAAACCGAAAGACCGGCTGAGTCCGTTGCTGGAGGCGCCAGACGCTGACGAACTGCTCAACTGGCTGCGTCGTCAGCCGCTACTGCAGGTTGATGAAGAGAAGAAGCTGGTGATGGCACATGCGGGAATTACGCCGCAGTGGGATCTGCAAACCGCCCAGGAGTGCGCACGCGATGTTGAAGCGGTGCTGTCGAGCGACTCTTATCCTTTCTTCCTCGATGCTATGTACGGTGATATGCCCAATAACTGGTCGCCAGAACTGACCGGGCTGGCACGCCTGCGTTTTATTACCAACGCCTTTACCCGGATGCGTTACTGCTTCCCGAACGGCCAACTGGATATGTACAGCAAAGAGTCCCCGGAGGATGCGCCTGCGCCGTTGAAGCCCTGGTTTGCCATTCCAGGCCCGGTCAGTGAAGCGTATAGCATCGTGTTTGGTCACTGGGCATCGCTGGAAGGGAAAGGTACGCCGGAAGGAATTTATGCGCTGGATACGGGTTGCTGCTGGGGCGGGGCGTTAACCTGCTTGCGGTGGGAAGATAAGCAGTATTTTATCCAACCGTCGAACCGTCAGATAGATTTAGGTGAAGGCGAAGCGGTTAACGCGTAATCTTTTCGCCGGATGGCGCTGCGCTTATCCGGCCTACGTTGGTTTTGGAGGCCTGATAAAGCGTTACGCCGCCATCAGGCACTCATCGCTTAGCGACGCTCCAGAATTTCGAAGCAATAGCTGTGCGAGTTCTGCGCATCAGCGTCGTGAAACTCGCTGAACACCGATTCCCAGTCATCTGGCTCATAGTCAGGGAAATGCGTATCCCCTTCCACTTCGGCATCGATGTGCGTCAGATACAGTTTCTGCGCTTTTGGCAGGAACTGCTCATACACACGTCCGCCGCCGATGACCATGATTTCAGGCACATCGCCACAGGCCGCTATCGCCTCGTCGACAGATTTCACCCACTGTACGCGATCGTCGGTGCCTGGCTGGCTGCTGATCACGATGTTTTTACGCCCCGGCAGCGGGCGACCAATGGATTCCCAGGTATGGCGCCCCATCACGACAGGCTTATTTAACGTATTACGTTTAAACCAGGCGAGATCGGCAGGCAGATTCCACGGCATGGCATTTTCCATACCAATAACGCGATCTACCGCTAACGCAGCAATCAGACTGATCATTGAATATTTCCCGGATACAAAAAAATTGTCGCCACTATACGGAAAGAGCAATCTTTCGTCGACTGACGAAAAGAGGATGAGCACGAAAATTTTCCGTTCTGCTGGCGAGTCCACGTCTTCCTCCTGGACTCCCGGCGTTACAGTTGTGCAAAAACAACCCGTTAGCAGTAAAGTTTGCAGTACATCACATTTTTTACCTATGCTGACGGTTTGGCGTCCGGCTCATCGGTCACGTCGCCCGTGTGCTTGCCTTCTTCCGTCCCCTGCCAGCCATGACGCTGAATTAACGACAGATGTTCACGGTCTTCGGTGATGATTTCACTCAACATCGCGCTGGTGCGTTTATACACCGCCGCACGGGAGGTTGCATCGTTCTCGCCCCTCGCCATCTCTTCCACCATCTGGGTATTAAAGCGACGGAACAGATCGGCACGCTCGCGGGCTTCATAGCGTCCAAGTCCGAGACTTTCGAGGGCCAGACGCCCGGTTTTCAACGCGCCTTCAAACGTTTCACGTTCCGGATGTTCTACCCCCGCCTGACGCAGACGAATGTAATGATCAACATCCCGCGCACGGGCAATGATTTGCAGGTTCGGAAAATGATCTTTCACCATTTCCGTCAGATCCAGGCTGGTATGCGGGTCATCGATGGCGTTGATCAGCACTTCGGCTTTCGCCGCCCCGGCAGATTCCAGCAGATCCATTCGCGTCGCATCCCCGTAAAACACCTTCATCCCAAATTTGCGCAGCGTCTCGATGTGGTCCGGATCGTGATCGAGAACCACCATTTTCACGCCGCTCGATAACAGTAAACGCCCGGTGATCTGCCCGAAGCGACCAAACCCGGCAATGATCACCCGCGGTTGCTCTTCATCAATCTCATCCGCTTCTCGCGCTTCACCGGTCGCCGATTTCTCCAGGCGAGTCAGGATCACCAGCAAAATCGGCGTCGCCGCCATCGACAGAGCCACCGCCAGCGTCAACGACTTTGCCCATTCCGGATCGAGCACATTGGCCATTTGCGCCGCGCCGAAGACCACAAACGCGAACTCACTCCCCTGCCCCAGCAGTACCGCAAACCAGCGACGCTGTTTATTCGGCACCTGTAAAGGACGAGCAATCAGCCACAGCATCCCGGTTTTAATAACCAGAAAGCCCAGCAGCAAAATGACGATTCGCAAGGGATTATCGATAAGCGTACCGAAGTCGATAGACATCCCAACGCCGATGAAAAACAGCCCCAGGAGCAGGCCTTTGAACGGCTCAATGTCGCTTTCCAGCGCGTGACGATACTCTGAACTTGCCAGTAATACCCCCGCCAGGAACGCCCCCATCGCCATTGATAAACCGACCTCTTCAAGCAGCAGCCCAAAACCAAACACCAGAAACAGCGCCACGGCGCTGAACACTTCGCGTAAGCCCGAGCGCGCCACAAAACGCAGTGCCGGACGGGTCACATAGCGACCCAGCAGGACCACCAGCACCAGCGCGCCAGCCACTTTCAACGCCGACAGCGCAAACGCCCCCAGCGTCGTGGATGCCCCGCTCGCCGCCAGCAGAGGGATCATCGCCACCAGCGGAATTGCCGCGATATCCTGGAACAACAGCACAGCAAAGGCGCTACGCCCCATCTGCGACACGGTCAGGTTGCGCTCATTCATTGCCTGCATGGCAATCGCCGTGGAGGAGAGCGCCAGCGTCATACCAATCAGTTCCGCGACCTGCCAGCGCAGGCCGAGGAACATACAAAACAGGCCAATCAGACTGCCGCAGACCACCATCTGCAACGCGCCACCGCCAAACACTGAGGCGCGCAGTTTCCACAGCCGCTGCGGATCCAGTTCAAGGCCAATAACAAACAGCATCAGCACCACACCGATTTCGGCAAAGTGCAGAATAGATTCAGCGTCGGTCACCAGACGCAATCCCCATGGCCCGATAATGCATCCGGCAATGAGGTAACCCAGCACGGATCCCAGCCCCAGCCGAACGGCAATCGGCACAATCAACGCCGCAGACCCCAGATAAATCAGCGCCTGTATCAGCGTATGGCTATCCATTGTGCGTCTCCTGCCATTCCATCAGTCGTTGCTTGTAGTGACGCGCCTGTGCCTGGAGCGTTTCGTCATCGCAAATAAAGGTACAGTGCATCGCAAACGGCGGCAGCCAGTTGAGACCACAGTAAAGCGCCGTGGCCTGAAGCGGTTGTGAAAGCACGTCAAAACCCGGATGTGCGCCGATGTCGAAATGGCTTTCCCCCCCGCCGGTGGTTACCGCCCACATGAGCTGTTTACCACGCAGGGCAGTTCCGCCGTGACCATAGGCCCAGCCATGGGAAAGGACTTTATCCATCCACAATTTGAGTAAAGGGGGAACGCTGTACCACTGCATGGGATGCTGCCAGATAATCAGATCAGCACGCGAAAGCGCCTCTTGTTCTGCAGCGATATCGATATTGAAGTCAGGATAGAGTTGATAGAGCGAACGGATTTCTACGCCTTCCAGCGTCCTTGCCTGCTCAAGCATCCGTTTATTCGCATGCGAATGCTGCGGATAAGGATGCGCATAAATAATAAGGATCATGATTAGCCTGTTATTTTACTGCTCTGTTTTATAAAAGAGTGTAGTCAGTAATCTAACAGGCTAATAGTGAATATTATTGAGTGTATGAATAGAGAAAATTGAACTAGTTATCCAGTTCGCTCATGTTTTTCACCTGGTCGCGGTTAATTTGCTCTGTCTGACCCGTTTCCGCATTTTTGTAGGAGACCAGACTGGTATCGTCATCTACCTGCGGCTTACCGTCGGTCACGATGGTCCTGCCATCCGTCGTGCGGACGGCCTGATTAGAGGAGCAACCCGCAACGGTGAAGAGAGTGGCTGTGGCAAAAATAGACGCGATTAACAGTTTCTTTTGCATGGTGTTCTCCCTGCTTTTCAGTCGTTTTCAGTGATAGACACGTTAACTGTAGACTAACTGACTGACTGCGAAGGAAAATACAGAACACTCTGAACGGCGAACTCAACACAACGGCTTCCTGCGAATCGTCATACTGCTGGTCTGGGTCAGCGTTAAGCCACGCGTTTCCGGCGCGAAAGCAATAGACACCAGCAGCCCGACCAATGAGATCCCCGCCCCCATCAACATGACATGATTGATGCCATATTGGGTAATGAAGATCGGCAGCGCCCAGGTGGAGAGGATAGTACCGATGCGGCTTAAAGACATGATCACACCAACGGCAGAGGCACGAATGTCCGTTGGGAACAGTTCGTTCGGATAGAGCCATTGCAGGTTACCCGGCCCGCCGGAAAAAAACGCGTACACCGCGAATGCCGTCACCACCAGCCAGATGCCCATTTCCGGGATTAGCCCCAGCACCGCCAGCGCCAGCGTCATCATTACAAAACTGCCAATCAACAGTGGCCGCCGTCCCGCGCTGTTCAGCCAGAACATTGGCGGAATACAGCCCAACATAAAGAACAGGCTGATCACCACATTTCCCAGCGCTGCACTTTTCCCGGCACCCAGTCCCAACAGGCCGACAATCTGCGGCCCGAAGGTGTAAATGGCAAACATCGGAATCACCTGACAGGTCCAGATGGCGGCGACGAACAGGACAAACGGAAAGTGGCGACGATTAAACAACTGTAAAAAACGCGTCTCCTGCGCCGGTTCTTCATCGAACGCCACCGGCTCGCCAAACAGCTTAATCATCATCTCTTCACACTCTTTCACCCGGCCTTTACGCAACAGCCAGCGCGGTGATTCAGGTAAATCAAAGCGGCCAATCAGGATCAAAAGACAGGGAATAGCCGCACTGCCCAGCATCCAGCGCCAGCCGCCCTCAACGTCATACAGCCAGTAACCGACCAGATCGGCGCAGGTCGCGCCGACGTACCACATCGCCGCAATAAAGCTTATTGAAAAGGCGCGCTGGCGGGTGCTGGAAAACTCAGTGATCATTGAGGTGGCAATGGGGTAATCCGCGCCAATGACCACGCCAATCAGCACACGCATTACCAGCAGTTCAACGGGTGAAGAGACAAACATGGTCGCTATCGAAATCACCCCAATGGCGATGATATCGATGAGAAACATTTTGCGCCGTCCCACTTTGTCCGAGATATAGCCAAACAAAGAGGTGCCGACAAACAGACCCGCCAGCGTGCCCGCCCCCAGCAGTCCTATCCAGTCGGCATCCAGTTGCAGCGCGGGTGTGAGTTGTTCCAGCGCGACGCCAATCATTACCAGCACATAACCGTCCAGAAATGGCCCGCCGCTTCCCCACAGCATGATCCTGCGGTGAATAGAGGAGAACTGCATGTCATCAAAGTTTCTGGGCTGTTGCATGACGATGTCCTGTTTGATTTACCTTTATGCCTGATGGCGCGATGCTTATCAGGCCTACATACGTTGCCTCCAGGCCTGCGTACGTTACCTTTGCTCCTGCGTAGGCCGGATAAGGCGCAGCCGTCATCCGCCTACCGCCTGATGGCGCGATGCTTATCAGGCCTACGTACTTTGCCTCCAGGCCTGCGTACGTTACCTTCGGTCCTGCGTAGGCCGGATAAGGCGTAACCGTCATCCGCCTACCGCCTGATGGCGCGATGCTTATCAGGCCTACATACGTTGCCTCCAGGCCTGCGTACGTTACCTTTGGTCCCTGCGTAGGCCGGATAAGGCGCAGCCGTCATCCGGCAGCAGGTTTAGCCATAACGAAATTCCACACCAAAGGTGCCGCGCGGGTACTCCCATTTCTCCAGCGCCGTATCGAGTCCCAGGATCCGACAGGTTCCGCACTCCAGACATCCGGCGTAATCAAAGCGCACGCTGCCGTCATCCTGCTTTTTGTACAGTCCGGCAGGACACGCTTTAATCAGTACCTCCAGCACCTGCTTATCCGGTGCGGTTTTCAAAATGATGTGCGGATTCTCTTCATCGACATTGAATTTGTTAACGCCCAGTTTGACGTCCACATTGACGGTAGAAGTCATAATACGGTCACTCCTTTAATGCCATCTTTCATCAGATTGATAAAACCCACCTTCTTCGCGTGGCGCAGAATTTTCTTACGCACAGGAACCGGTGCGCTGCCATCGACGGTAAAAAGATCGCGCGCGATCCCAACCACCATTTCCGGGTAGCGGGTAAACATGCGAGGGTTATCGAGAAACGCTGGCAGTCGTTGATACATGCGCATATCCCGCATCGGGCCGTCGTCCAGGTGTTGGCGATACTCCGCCAGCCCCTGACGGCTGAAGTCGTTGCGTTGCATGGCAGAGAGCACCGTTTTCGCCGCCGCTTCACCTGCGGCCACCGCGAGATCCATTCCGCGAATGGTAAAACCGAGGTTCATACACATCCCCGCGGCGTCACCGGCAATCAGAACCCCGTCGCCCACCAGCTCAGGCTGCATGTTCATCCCGGCTTCCGGAACGACGTGCGCGGCGTACTCCACCAATTTGCCGCCCGCAATCAGCGGCGCGACGGCCGGATGCTGTTTAAAATCCTCCAGCATTTGCGGAACCGATTTTTTCGCCTCTTGCAGATGATGAAGACCGCACACCAGCCCCAGTGACAGTGTATTTTCATTGGTATACAGGAAGCCGCCGCCCATCAGACCATCTGTCGGTGAACCGGCGAACAGACAGGCTGCTCCTTCGTTTCCCTGCAACTGGAAACGATCCTCAATCACCGACTTCGGCAGTTCGATCAGCTCTTTGACACCCACTGCCACATGCGCGGCCTGCACGCGTTTCGCCATCCCCAGTTTTTCGGCCAGCAGAGAGTTGACGCCACCGGCGAGGATCACCACTTTCGATTCGATGATGTCACCGTCGGCTTCCACGCCAACAACCTTGCCCTCTCGCTGGACAATGTTATCCACGCGGATCCCGGTGATAAGCTGCGCCCCGGCTTCTTCCGCCTGCTCCATCAGCCAGGCGTCGAATTTGCTGCGCAATACCGAATAAGAGACCTGCGAAGGACCAGCCTGTTCGCCGTTGAGATAGTCCATCGTCATCGCCCCGTTTTCGGTCATAAAGGCGAGCTTTTCATGGGTAATAACGCGTTCAACAGGCGCCTGCTCAGCAAAGCCCGGAATAATGCGCTCCAGGCTGTGGGCGTAAATACGCCCACCGGTGACATTCTTCGCGCCAGCGGAATTTCCGCGTTCAATTACCAGCACCTGCGCCCCTTCACGAGCGAGCACCAGCGCTGCGACGGATCCCGCAAGCCCAGCCCCGACGATGATGGCATCAAAGATATCTTCGGACATACATACTCCCTGCCAGGTAATGGGTTAGCGCGCCAGTGTGGTCGTCAGCGCAGGAAGGATCTTCAGCGCATCACCGACAATGCCGTAATCCGCGTACTGGAAGATCGGCGCATTTTTATCTTTGTTGATGGCAAAAATGGTCTGCGCACCGTTTGCCCCGACCATATGCTGGATCTGCCCGGAGATACCTACCGCCAGATACAGTTCCGGTTTGAGCATCAGGTTCGAGATCCCGACGTAGCGCTCATGCTCCATCCACTTCTCGTTTTCAGCCACCGGACGAGAGCAGGCCAGTTCTGCGCCAATGGCCTGACACAGAGCCTCCGCCAGCGAGATGTTCTCTTTGCTGCCGATACCGCGACCCACACTGACCACCAGACGGGCTTTGTCGAGATCAACGCTGTTGCTCTGACGCGCCTGAGTCGCTGTGCGTGTAACGGAGATTGCCGGCGCCTGCCAGGCCACGGTGTGTGTCTCAGCGCTGCGTGAACTATCCGGCGGTAACGCCTCAAAGGTGCCGCTGCTCAATGTCAGTACGGCAAACGACGAACGAATAGTCTCTTCGCCGATGGCCAGACCGCCATACACCATGTGTTTGACCGTTGCACGTCCGTCCTGCGAAGTGATGCCGCTGACGTCATTAGAGACCGCAGCCCCCAGGCGATAGCCCAGTTTTGCCGCCAACAGTTTGCCACGACGCGTGCCAGGCAACAGCACCAGACCAGAATCTGCGTGTTGACGAATCGTCTGCGCCATCGCATCCGCATACTCTTCCACCATGCGATCGTCAGGTTTGCCGCTTAATTGCCATATGTGATTCGCGCCCAACTGAATCGCCGCGGTGGCCTCGTCGGCGCTTTGTACAAACGCATTAACCTGTTCACCTAAACTCTGCGCGCCGCCCATCAGTTCCGGCAGGCGAGATGCGGTATCGCTGAATACCCAGACGCTGGAAAACTTGCTCATAACATCCCCTTCTTAATTAATGACTTTGCGCAGGCTATCGGCAAACGCCGCGATCTGGTCTTCACCATCGCCTTCAATCACAACGCGCTGGCGTTCACGCTGTTTCGGCGCAGCCACCCTTTGTGTGGACCCGGCGTCCCCGGCGGTGAAACCAATATCGGCAGCCGACCAGACCTGCACCGGTTTTTTCGCTGCCCCAAGAATGGCTTTCATGGACGGAATTTGCGGGGAGTTAATATCGGTAGAAACAGCCACAACGGCAGGAAGAGGAATACTGAGCGTTTCAATTTCATCTTCCAGCTCACGTTCAACCGTCAGTGTGCTTTCCGTCAGTGAGAGGATTTTGCTCACACCGTTGATGGCAGGAATCTTCAGCGTTTCCCCCACCAGCAGACTGACCTGCTGGGCATAGAGATCGGAAGAACCATCGCCGCAAAGGATCAGGTTAAAACCCACCTTTTGTACGGCAGCGGCAAGAGCGGCGGCAGTTTGCTGCGGTAAGGCGTGCTCGAAAGCATCGTCAATGACGACCACCAGCTCGTCCGGGCCGCGGGAAAGCACATCTTTGCGCCCTTTCGCATTGGTTAAGGCTTTGCCCCCGACACTCAGGGCGATCACCTGTGCATCGCTGGTCTGTTGCTTCAGTTGGCAGGCTGCTTCTATTGCATTCAGATCGTATTGGCTGATTTTCCCATCCGCTTTGCTGAAATCTAATGAACCGTCTGCGTGATTAACGACAATATCCTGTTCATCAGGTACGCACTTGTAACAAGTAATTATCTTCATTGCATCTCCAGAAATCATGAAGGAAACGTATTTATATCGGCGGCGCTAAATACAGATATCACGCTCTTTAATTCGGAAATAAAACCATAATCACCAATATTGAAAATGTCACACACTGATATTCGCAACTTTCAATATTGTTAACCCTCTCACCAATATTGAAAAAATGCATTTGTCAGAAAATATTTTCAATAGTGTTTTGCGGATCACCAATATTGAATGCCAAACGGTATGAAAAACGCCGGTAAAACACTCAACACAATGAATTAAAAGTAATTTATAACTTTTTTATCGCCAAAAACACCCGGTATAAAAGTGTGACGAAGATTACAGAACGCCGCAAAATGAATACCCATTATGAGTTACTCGCCAACGCGTTCTGAGAGTAAAGAGGTATCAACAAATATTTAATAAAAATAAACAAAAATAAAACAAACCGGGACGCAAAATAAATTTCGTTTCACACTGGAATTCACTCATGAAAAATGAAAAGAGAAAGTCTGGAATTGAGCCAAAGGTATTTTTTCCACCTTTAATCATCGTCGGAATACTTTGCTGGCTAACGGTTCGCGATCTTGATGCAGCGAACGTTGTTATTAATGCGGTCTTTAGTTATGTCACCAATGTCTGGGGATGGGCATTTGAGTGGTATATGGTCATTATGCTTATTGGCTGGTTCTGGCTGGTATTTGGTCCCTATGCGAAAAAGCGATTAGGTAACGAGAAACCGGAGTTCAGCACCGCCAGTTGGATCTTCATGATGTTCGCTTCCTGTACCTCAGCCGCCGTGCTGTTCTGGGGATCGATCGAGATCTACTACTACATCTCCACGCCGCCGTTCGCGCTGGCGCCGGGCTCAACGCCAGCAAAAGAGATGGGTCTGGCCTACAGCCTGTTCCACTGGGGACCGCTGCCGTGGGCAACTTACAGCTTCCTTTCCGTGGCCTTTGCCTACTTCTTCTTTGTACGCAAAATGGACGTTATTCGCCCAAGTTCAACATTGGTTCCCCTGGTTGGCGAAAAACATGCGAAAGGGTTATTCGGCACTATCGTTGATAACTTCTATCTGGTGGCGCTGATCTTCGCGATGGGTACGAGTCTGGGTCTGGCGACACCGCTGGTCACAGAGTGTATGCAGTGGTTGTTTGGCATTCCGCACACCCTGCAACTGGATGCAATCATCATCACCTGCTGGATTATTTTAAACGCCATTTGCGTGGCCTGCGGCCTGCAAAAAGGGGTCAGAATCGCCAGTGATGTGCGCAGCTATCTGAGCTTCCTGATGATCGGCTGGGTGTTCATCGTCAGCGGCGCCAGCTTCATCATGAACTACTTCACCGACTCCGTCGGGATGCTGCTGATGTACCTGCCACGCATGCTGTTCTATACCGACGCCATCGGCAAAGGCGGTTTCCCTCAGGGCTGGACCGTTTTCTACTGGGCGTGGTGGGTCATTTACGCTATTCAGATGAGTATCTTCCTGGCACGTATCTCTCGGGGTCGTACAGTGCGTGAACTCTGTTTCGGGATGGTGCTGGGTCTGACGGCCTCCACCTGGATCCTGTGGACCGTTCTCGGCAGTAACACCCTGCTGTTGATGGATAAGAACATCATCAACATTCCGCAACTGATTGAACAGCATGGCGTGGCGCGCGCGATTATCGAAACCTGGGCCGCCCTGCCGCTCAGCACCGCCACGATGTGGGGATTCTTTATCCTCTGCTTTATTGCCACCGTCACACTGATTAACGCTTGCTCTTACACCCTGGCGATGTCGACCTGCCGTGAAGTGCGTGATGGCGAAGAGCCACCGCTGCTGGTGCGTATTGGCTGGTCCATTCTGGTAGGCATCATCGGTATTGTCCTGTTGGCGCTCGGTGGCCTGAAGCCTATACAAACGGCGATTATCGCCGGCGGTTGCCCGCTGTTCTTCGTCAACATCATGGTGACGCTCTCCTTTATCAAAGACGCCAAAGTGCACTGGAAAGATAAGTAAATTTAACCCCTACAGAAGAGGCTGGATGATGGATTTCAATTTAAATGACGAACAGGAACTGTTTGTTGCCGGTATTCGTGAACTGATGGCCAGTGAAAACTGGGAAGCCTATTTTGCCGAGTGCGATCGCGACAGCGTCTATCCGGAGCGTTTCGTAAAAGCGCTGGCCGATATGGGGATCGATAGCCTGCTGATCCCGGAAGAGCATGGCGGTCTGGAAGCCGGATTCGTCACCGTGGCTGCCGTCTGGATGGAGCTGGGACGTCTCGGCGCGCCTACTTACGTGCTCTATCAACTGCCGGGCGGCTTTAACACCTTCCTGCGTGAAGGAACCCAGGAACAGATTGACAAAATTATGGCCTTCCAGGGCACTGGTAAACAAATGTGGAACTCAGCCATCACTGAACCGGGCGCAGGATCGGATGTGGGCAGTTTAAAAACCACCTATACCCGTAAAAATGGTAAGGTTTATCTGAATGGTAGTAAGTGTTTTATCACCAGTAGCGCCTACACGCCTTATATCGTGGTGATGGCAAGAGACGGCGCGTCCCCGGATAAACCGATTTTTACCGAATGGTTTGTCGACATGAGCAAACCTGGCATCAAGGTAAACAAACTTGAGAAGCTGGGATTGCGCATGGACAGTTGCTGTGAAATCAACTTTGACGATGTCGAACTGGACGAAAAAGACATGTTCGGTCGGGAAGGTAATGGCTTTAACCGCGTAAAAGAAGAGTTCGATCACGAACGTTTCCTGGTAGCCCTCACCAACTACGGAACAGCAATGTGCGCCTTTGAAGACGCGGCGCGCTATGCCAATCAGCGCGTGCAATTTGGCGAAACCATCGGTCGTTTCCAGTTAATTCAGGAAAAATTCGCCCATATGGCGATCAAATTAAACTCCATGAAAAACATGCTGCTGGAAGCCGCGTGGAAAGCCGATAACGGCACTATCACCTCCGGTGATGCCGCGATGTGTAAATACTTCTGCGCTAACGCGGCGTTTGAAGTGGTGGACAGCGCGATGCAGGTTCTGGGCGGCGTGGGGATCGCGGGTAATCACCGTATCACCCGTTTCTGGCGCGATCTGCGCGTTGACCGCGTATCAGGCGGCTCTGATGAAATGCAGATCCTGACGCTCGGCCGCGCCGTGCTGAAGCAATACCGTTAATCGGTAATGTCGGATGACGGCGTAACCGCCTTATCCGACCTACACCGGACCTATGTTTTGTAGGCCTGATAAGACGCCCCGGCGTCGCCATCAGGCATTGTCGGATGACGGCGTAACCGCCTTATCCGACCTCACCGGACCTATGTTTTGTAGGCCTGATAAGACGCCCCGGCGTCGCCATCAGGCATTGCCGGATGACGGCGTAACCGCCTTATCCGGCCTACACCGGACCTATGTTTTGTAGGCCTGATAAGACGCCCCGGCGTCGCCATCAGGCATTGCCGGTATGACGGCGTAACCGCCTTATCCGGCCTACAAATTTATCAGGAGTATTTTATGGATCGTCTACCAATGCCTGCTTTTGGGCCGCTTGCCGGGCTACGGGTTGTCTTCTCCGGGATCGAAATCGCCGGGCCGTTCGCCGGACAAATGTTTGCCGAATGGGGTGCCGAGGTTATCTGGATCGAAAACGTCGCCTGGGCCGATACCATTCGCGTTCAGCCGAACTATCCCCAACTGTCACGCCGCAACCTGCATGCCCTCTCGTTGAACATATTTAAAGATGAAGGACGGGAAGCGTTTCTGAAACTGATGGAAACCACCGATATCTTCATTGAAGCCAGTAAAGGTCCGGCATTTGCCCGCCGGGGCATTACCGATGAAGTCCTGTGGCAACATAATCCGAAACTGGTGATTGCTCACCTGTCCGGTTTTGGCCAGTACGGCACCGAGGAGTACACCAATCTTCCGGCTTATAACACCATCGCCCAGGCCTTCAGCGGCTATCTGATCCAAAACGGCGATGTGGATCAGCCTATGCCCGCGTTCCCTTACACCGCCGACTATTTCTCCGGTATGACGGCCACGACGGCTGCGCTTGCGGCGTTATATAAAGTGCGTGAAACCGGCAAAGGCGAAAGTATCGATGTTGCAATGTACGAAGTGATGCTGCACATGGGTCAGTACTTCATGATGGATTACTTCAACGGTGGTGAAATTTGTCCGCGAATGACCAAAGGTAAAGACCCCTACTATGCCGGTTGTGGACTGTATAAATGTGCCGATGGTTATATCGTGATGGAGCTGGTTGGAATTACCCAGGTCACCGAATGTTTTAAAGACATCGGCCTGGCGCACATTCTCGGCACGCCGGAAGTGCCTGAGGGGACACAACTGATTCACCGCGTCGAGTGCCCATACGGACCGCTGGTCGAAGAAAAACTGGATGCGTGGCTGGGCGCGCGCACCATCGCGGAAGTCCAGGCGCGCTTTGCCGAGCTGAATATCGCCTGCGCCAAAGTGCTGACCATTCCTGAGCTGGAAGGCAACCCGCAATATGTTGCCCGAGAATCTATCACTCAGTGGCAAACCCTGGACGGCCGCACCTGTAAAGGGCCTAACATCATGCCGAAATTCAAAAACAATCCAGGGAAAATCTGGCGCGGCATGCCGTCACACGGTATGGATACCGCCGCCATTCTGAAAAATATCGGATACAACGAAGCAGACATTCAGGAGCTGGTCAGTAAAGGTCTGGCCAAAGTTGAGGACTAGACGCGATGCGCTGACCGGTTCGTCCGGTTAGCGCTATCGCCCGTAAAAATGGACAGAGGTGCAATGGATATCGTTGGCGGACAACATTTACGTCAGATGTGGGACGATCTGGCCGAAGTATACGGCAGCAAAACGGCGCTGATTTGCGAATCCAGTGAAGGCGAGGTTCGTCAGTTCAGTTATGCCTCGCTCAATGAGGAAATAAATCGTACGGCGAATCTTTTCCATACACTGGGCATTCGCAAAGGCGATAAGGTCGCCCTCCATCTGGATAATTGCCCGGAGTTTTTCTTTTGCTGGTTTGGTCTGGCAAAAATCGGCGCGGTCATGGTGCCGGTTAATGCCCGGCTGCTGCGCGAAGAAAGCGCGTGGATCCTGCAAAACAGCCACGTGCAACTGCTGGTCACCAGCGCCGCTTTTTATCCGATGTATCGGCAGATTCAACAGGAAGACGATACGCTGCTTAATCACATCTGCCTGATTGGTAAAGAGCTTCCCGTTGCGGATGGTGTGAGTCATTTTACACCGCTGAAGGACCAACAGCCGGTGACGTTGTGCTATACCCCGCCGCTGTCCACTGACGATACCGCCGAGATCCTGTTTACCTCCGGCACCACGTCCAGGCCAAAAGGGGTGGTTATTACCCATTACAACCTGCGTTTTGCTGGCTATTACTCCTCCTGGCAATGTGCTCTGCGTGATGACGATATCTACCTGACGGTGATGCCTGCGTTCCATATCGACTGCCAGTGTACTGCCGCCATGGCGGCGTTTTCAGTGGGTGCGACCTTTGTGCTGATTGAGAAGTACAGCGCCCGCGCCTTCTGGGAACAGATCCGCAAATACCGCGCGACCGTCACTGAATGTATTCCGATGATGATAAGAACGCTGATGGTTCAACCCGCATCACCGCTGGACAGAGAGCACCGTCTGCGCGAGGTAATGTACTACCTCAATCTGTCGGTGCAGGAAAAGGACGCATTCCTTGAGCGCTTCGGTGTTCGTCTGCTGACCTCCTACGGCATGACGGAAACCATCGTCGGCATTATCGGCGATCGGCCTGGCGATAAACGGCGCTGGCCCTCCATCGGGCGTCCTGGCTTTTGCTATGAAGCGGAAATCCGTGATGAGCAAAACCGCGCGCTGCCCGCCGGTGAAATCGGTGAGATCTGCATCAAAGGCATACCGGGAAAAACAATCTTCAAAGAGTATTACGCCAGGCCCGACGCCACCGCCAAAGCGCTCGAACCGACGGGATGGTTACATACCGGCGATTCCGGTTATTGCGATGAGGAAGGCTTTTTCTATTTTGTCGATCGCCGCTGCAACATGATTAAGCGCGGGGGTGAAAACGTCTCCTGTGTGGAACTGGAAAATATTATTTCGGCGCACCCCAAAATTCAGGACATCGTCGTTATTGGTATTCACGATTCCATTCGCGACGAAGCCATCAAAGCCTTTGTGGTGCTCAATGAAGGAGAAACGCTTAGTGAAGAGGAGTTTTTCAGTTTCTGCGAACAGAATATGGCGAAATTTAAAGTCCCCTCATATATGGAGATTAGAACAGACCTGCCCCGAAACTGTTCAGGAAAAATAATCAAAAAAAATCTGAAATAACCCAACAGGCAGGAAGATTCCTGCCAGACACCCTATTTCTGGAGATGAACCATGAGTGAATCTTTACATTTAACCCGCAACGGCCCGATTCTGGAAATTACGCTGGATCGCCCTAAAGCAAATGCCATTGACGCAAAAACCAGCTTTCAGATGGGCGAGGTTTTTCTTAATTTCCGTGACGATCCTGAATTACGCGTGGCGATCATCACCGGTGCCGGCGAGAAGTTTTTTTCCGCTGGCTGGGATTTAAAAGCGGCGGCAGAAGGTGAAGCGCCGGATGCGGATTTCGGCCCCGGTGGGTTTGCCGGTCTGACCGAAATTTTCAATCTCGATAAGCCGGTGATTGCCGCCGTTAACGGCTACGCCTTCGGCGGTGGTTTTGAACTGGCGCTGGCCGCCGATTTGATTGTTTGTGCCGATAACGCAAGTTTTGCTTTGCCAGAAGCAAAACTCGGTATTGTGCCAGACAGCGGCGGCGTCCTGCGTCTGCCTAAAATATTGCCGCCCGCCGTCGTTAACGAAATGGTGATGACCGGCAGACGCATGAACGCCGACGAGGCGCTGCGCTGGGGGATCGTTAACCGCGTGGTCAGCCAGGGCGAACTGATGACCAGCGCACGTGAACTGGCGCAACAACTGGTGAACAGCGCACCGCTGGCGATCGCCGCCCTGAAAGAAATTTACCGTACAACCAGCGAAATGCCGGTGGAAGAAGGCTATCGCTTCATCCGCAGCGGCGTCCTGAAACACTATCCCGCCGTGTTGCATTCCGAAGATGCACTCGAAGGGCCGCAGGCGTTCGCAGAAAAGCGCGATCCGGTCTGGAAGGGACGGTAATGGTAATGCCTGATGGCGCTGCGCTTATCAGGCCTACGAATAGCCTCCTCCCGTAGGCCGGATTAGGCGTTTATGCCGCCATCCGGCAAATATGCGCACTCCCGTAGGCCGGATAAGGCGTTACGCCGCCATCCGGCAAAAGAATTAAGGAATGACAATGAGTGTCTACGCCTTTGAAGGCCTGATTCCCGTGGTACACCCCGAGGCGTATGTACATCCCAGCGCCGTACTGATTGGCGATGTGATCGTAGGGGCTGGCGTCTACGTCGGCCCGCTCGCGTCACTGCGCGGCGACTATGGACGCCTGATCCTTGAAGCGGGGTCCAACCTCCAGGATGGCTGCATCATGCACGGCTATTGCGATATGGATACGGTGGTTCGCGAAAACGGGCACATTGGGCACGGCGCAATCCTGCACGGCTGCGTGATTGGCCGGGACGCGCTGGTGGGGATGAACAGCGTGATCATGGATGGCGCGGTCATTGGCGATGAAAGTATTGTCGCGGCCATGAGCTTTGTTAAAGCCGGTTTTGTCGGCGCTGCACGGCAGATGTTGATCGGCACGCCCGCCCGCGTTGTCCGGGACGTCACCGAGCAGGAACTGCACTGGAAGCGGCTGAATACGAAGGAATATCAGGATCTTGCCGTACGCTGTCGGGCATCACTACGGGAAACACTACCGCTGACGGAAGTTGAAGAAAACCGGCCGCGCCTGAAAGGTACAACAGAGGTGAAACCGAAAGCATCTTCGTGAATATGCCGGATAGCGCTAACGCTTATCCGGCCTGTGAGTCAATCGCCATCCGGGATTGTTACATTGATATTAGCGGCGCATACTTTTTGACAGCATCATCTGCCATTTCTGCTCGCGATTCAGTTCGGATGGCGGCACCACGGACATACGTGGTGGCTTGCTGATCATTTTCTCCTGCGCGCTATGCCCCAGACGGGCATACAATTGCGGATCGATGCGCGTCACCCTTACCAGACGCTGGCACTGGCATCCCCGCCCTTCCAGTTGATTAGGAATGGTCTTAGTCTCACAATTTATTTCCCCGACCTCCGAGAGAATATAGGAGACGGTATTGATCGCTTTGCAGTGATCCATATTAAAGTGCTTCGCAATCTCTTTCGCACTGACCCAGCGATTCTCTGCCAAAACCCAATCAGCAATCAGCAGGTAAAGCGGTTTTTCAACATATTTTTCACACATAAGCACACCATTTCACAAATTAAAAATCTTGCTATGTCCTGTTCTAGAAATAGAAAACAAGACCATATTGAAATTGTGGGTATAGGGGATAGTATGCAACTAAATGGCGAATGAGTGTGATCTAAATCGTGCTTATTACATTGAAATGAATGCAATTTAACATTAATCCGCCTGAAATGAACGAAGCGCATAAAAAAACGGCTCCGTTTCCGGAACCGTTTTTATCTCTTGAGGTGAAATTCTTACCTCTTATTTTTTAATTTGCGCGTGCATTTCCTGTACGGAAATCACTTTTTCCGTCGCATCCGCATTCAGCGCCATCGCTGTGGCAAAACCACCGTTCAGCGTGGTGTCGTAGTGTACTTTGTACTGTAATGCACTACGGCGAATCACCCTGGAGTCTTCGATAGCGCGACGACCGGCAGTGGTGTTGATGATGTAGGTGTATTCGCCATTCTTGATACGGTCCTGAATGTGCGGACGACCTTCATGCACTTTATTCACCAGACGCGGGTTGATACCGGCTTCACCCAGCACAATGGCGGTGCCGTGGGTCGCATCCAGCTCAAAGCCCTGTTTCAGCAACTTCGCCGCGAGGTCAACCACGCGCTCTTTGTCACCCTCACGTACAGAGAGCAGCGCGCGTCCCTGTTTCTTCATGGTGGAATTGCTGCCCAGTTGCGCTTTCGCGAAGGCTTCCGCAAAAGTTCGACCCACGCCCATCACTTCCCCGGTGGAGCGCATTTCCGGCCCTAACAGCGGGTCAACGCCCGGGAACTTGTTGAACGGCAGAACCACCTCTTTCACCGAGTAGTACGGCGGGATGATTTCTTTGGTCACACCCTGCTCGGCCAGCGATTTACCGGCCATCACCCGCGCCGCCACTTTCGCCAGCGGTACGCCGGTCGCTTTGGAGACAAACGGGACGGTACGCGCCGCGCGCGGGTTAACTTCAATCAGGTAGACTTCGTTATCTTTCACCGCAAACTGAACGTTCATCAGACCACGAACCTGCAATTCGAAGGCCAGTTTCTGCACCTGCTGGCGCATCACATCCTGAATTTCCTGGCTCAGGGTGTAGGCTGGCAGAGAACAGGCTGAGTCACCCGAGTGGACGCCCGCCTGTTCGATGTGTTCCATGATGCCGCCAATCAGCACCATTTCACCGTCGCAGATCGCATCCACATCCACTTCTACCGCGTCATCCAGGAAGCGGTCGAGCAGAACCGGTGCGTCGTTGGAAACACTCACCGCAGTCTGGAAGTAGCGGCGAAGGTCGGCTTCATCGTAGACAATTTCCATCGCCCGACCGCCCAGCACGTAAGACGGGCGCACCACCAGCGGGTAACCAATCTCTTTCGCTTTTTCGACGGCCTGTTCGATGGCGGTCACGGTGGCGTTAGCGGGTTGTTTCAGCTTCAGACGGTCAACCGCGTGCTGGAAGCGCTCGCGGTCTTCCGCACGGTCAATCGCATCCGGACTGGTGCCGATAACAGGAACGCCAGCCGCTTCCAGCGCCCGCGCCAGTTTCAGCGGCGTCTGGCCGCCGTACTGCACGATTACGCCTTTCGGCTTCTCGATGCGCACGATTTCCAGCACGTCTTCCAGGGTGACCGGCTCGAAGTAGAGGCGGTCAGAGGTGTCATAGTCGGTGGAGACCGTTTCCGGGTTACAGTTGACCATGATGGTCTCAAAACCGTCTTCGCGCAGCGCCAGCGAAGCGTGTACGCAGCAGTAGTCGAATTCGATCCCCTGACCGATACGGTTTGGACCGCCGCCGAGAACCATAATTTTGTCGCGGTCAACGGACGGGTTCGCTTCGCACTCATCTTCATAGGTGGAGTACATGTAGGCGGTGTCGGTGGCGAATTCTGCCGCACAGGTATCCACACGCTTGTAGACCGGGTGCAGGTCGTACTGGTCACGCAGTTTACGGATTTCCGCTTCACGCACGCCAGCCAGTTTTGCCAGACGCGCATCGGCGAAACCTTTGCGCTTCAACTGGCGCAGGAAGTCAGGGGTCAGGCCGTTAATACCCAGCTCCGCCACTTTCTCTTCCAGACGCACCAGCTCTTCAATTTGTACCAGGAACCAACGGTCAATGTTGGTCAGATTAAATACGCCGTCGACGGACAGGCCCGCACGGAACGCGTCAGCGATATACCAGATACGCTCTGCGCCCGCGTCTTTCAGCTCGCGGCGGATTTTGGTCAGCGCTTCCGGATCGTCCAGGCTCACTTTCGGGTCAAAGCCAGTTGCGCCCACTTCCAGGCCGCGCAGCGCTTTCTGCAAGGATTCCTGCTGGGTGCGACCAATCGCCATCACTTCGCCCACCGATTTCATCTGGGTGGTCAGACGGTCGTTGGCACCGACGAATTTTTCGAAGTTAAAGCGTGGAATTTTAGTGACTACGTAGTCGATGGACGGCTCGAACGACGCCGGCGTGCGACCGCCGGTGATGTCGTTCATCAGTTCATCGAGGGTGTAACCGACCGCCAGTTTCGCCGCCACTTTCGCAATCGGGAAACCGGTGGCTTTCGAGGCCAGAGCAGACGAACGGGACACGCGCGGGTTCATTTCGATCACAATCAGGCGACCGTTTTTCGGGTTGACCGCGAACTGAACGTTAGAACCGCCGGTTTCTACGCCAATTTCACGCAGTACCGCCATCGAGGCGTTACGCATGATTTGGTACTCTTTGTCGGTCAACGTCTGGGCTGGCGCAACGGTGATGGAGTCACCGGTGTGAATACCCATGGCGTCGAAGTTTTCGATGGAGCAGACGATGATGCAGTTGTCGTTTTTATCACGCACCACTTCCATCTCGTACTCTTTCCAGCCGATCAGTGATTCATCAATCAGCAGTTCATTGGTTGGGGAGAGATCCAGACCACGAGTACAAATTTCTTCAAACTCTTCACGGTTGTAAGCGATACCGCCACCGGTGCCGCCCATGGTAAAGGACGGACGGATAATGCACGGATAACCGACGTCAGCCGCTACCGCCAGCGCCTCTTCCATCGTATGGGCGATACCCGAACGCGCGGTGTCGAGACCAATTTTCTTCATCGCGATATCGAAGCGACGGCGGTCTTCAGCTTTATCAATTGCGTCGGCGGTCGCACCAATCATGGTGACGCCGAATTCTTCCAGTACACCCTGACGTTCAAGCTCCAGCGCGCAGTTCAACGCCGTCTGACCGCCCATGGTCGGCAACACCGCATCCGGACGCTCTTTTTCGATAATTTTGCGCACCACTTCCCAGTGAATCGGCTCGATGTAGGTCGCATCGGCCATCTCCGGATCGGTCATGATGGTCGCCGGGTTGGAGTTCACGAGAATGACGCGGTACCCCTCTTCACGCAGCGCCTTACACGCCTGCGCGCCGGAGTAGTCAAACTCACACGCCTGACCGATAACAATCGGACCCGCGCCCAGAATCAGGATACTTTTTATGTCTGTACGTTTTGGCATGGCTCTCTTAACTCCTGATTATTTCGCGGACTGACGGTAGTGCTCAATTAACTCGATAAAGTGGTCGAACAATGGCGCAGCATCGTGTGGACCCGGGCTTGCTTCGGGGTGCCCCTGGAAGCTGAATGCCGGTTTGTCGGTGCGATGAATCCCCTGCAGGGTGCCATCAAACAGCGATTTGTGGGTCACGCGCAGGTTGGCAGGCATTGACGCTTCATCCACTGCAAAGCCGTGGTTTTGCGCCGTAATCATCACGGTATTGTTATCGATGTCTTTAACCGGGTGGTTACCGCCGTGGTGACCGAACTTCATCTTCACGGTTTTCGCCCCGCTCGCCAGCGCCAGCAGTTGATGGCCCAGGCAGATGCCGAACACCGGAATATCGGTTTCGAGGAATTTCTGAATCGCGTCGATAGCGTAATCGCACGGCGCCGGGTCACCAGGACCGTTAGAGAGGAAGATGCCATCCGGATTCATCTTCAGCACCTCTTCCGCAGAGGTTTTGGCCGGAACTACCGTCAGGCGGCAGCCTCTGTCCACCAGCATACGCAGGATGTTGCGCTTGGCGCCAAAGTCGTAGGCGACAACGTGGAACGGCAGATCATCTTCTTTTTTCGCTTCCGGCAGGTCGCCCGCCAGCGTCCAGCTCCCCTGCGCCCAGCTATAAGATTCCGCCGTCGTCACTTCTTTCGCCAGATCCATTCCATTCAGACCCGGGAACGCTTTCGCTTTTTCCAGCGCCAGTGCGGCATCCGGGTTATCCCCCGCGATAATGCACCCGTTTTGCGCCCCTTTCTCACGCAGCAGGCGCGTCAGTTTGCGGGTATCGATATCGGCAATCGCCACAATGTTATGGCGCTTGAGGTAAGAAGAGAGGTCCTCGGTGTTGCGGAAGTTGCTGGCAATAAGCGGCAGGTCACGAATGACGAGGCCTTGCGCATGAACCTGGGAGGATTCTTCATCGGCGGCATTGGTGCCGACATTGCCGATATGGGGATAAGTAAGAGTAACGATTTGGCGGGAATAGGAAGGATCAGTGAGGATTTCTTGATAACCGGTCATTGAAGTATTGAAAACGACTTCCCCAACCGCCGAACCTGTTGCCCCTATGGCCCGACCGTGAAACTGGGTTCCGTCTTCCAGAACCAATAGCGCTGACTTAATCAAAACACCCTCCAGAGAATATTCACTCACTTTATTTGCATATTAATTCATTATTATGGCATGAATCAATGCAAATTTGCTTACCCGTGGATTTCTGGCAAACGGCGGCATTCTGGAGATAAGGCCGGTAAAAGTCAACTTAAAGGCGGTATTTTTTATATTCTTTTGCGACTCAGGATGAAATCATCGGATTTAACAGGCAAAAAGATCATCTAACCATGGCAGGAAATCGCTTGCGTGCAGAATTATGTGTAAAAACAAGTCTTGCGCGTCGTAAAAGTGGACCAGATGGTCAAAATTTACATTATCGCAACCAAAAACGGCAGGAACATTATATATTTTTAGTATCTTAATAAAAAAACAGAACCAAACAGTAAAAATAAAAGGGCAATCAAAAAATTGCCCTATGTAATCAATGCATTGAGATTACAATAACCACATCACGAAGGGTAATAACTGACTATAAATTGTTGAGATCAAGCACATCTCGCATATCAAAAAGACCATTTCGCTTCGTACTCACCCAAAGCGCCGATCTTACCGCACCATTGGCGAAAGTCATGCGACTGGACGCTTTATGAGTGATTTCGACACGCTCGCCGATATCCGCAAACATGGCGGTATGTTCGCCCACGATGTCCCCGGCGCGCACCGTCGCAAAACCAATGGTTCCCGGAACGCGCTCGCCGGTATATCCTTCGCGACTGTAAACGGCGCACTCTTTTAGATCTTTATCCAGGGCATGCGCAATGGCCTCGCCCATCGCCAGCGCGGTGCCTGATGGCGCATCCACTTTATGCCGGTGGTGCGCCTCAATGATTTCGATATCGGTGTAATCGCCCATGACCTTCGCCGCTTTCTCCAGCAGCTTGAGCATCACATTGACGCCCACGCTAAAGTTCGCCGCAAACACAATCCCAATATCCTGGGCGGCATCGCGAATCGCCTGTTTACCTGCGTCGTCAAAACCCGTGGTGCCAATGATCATGCCTTTGCCATGCTGACGACAAAACGCCAGATGATTCAGCGTGCCTTCCGGACGGGTGAAATCGATAAAGACGTCGAAATCCGCTTTTACCGCCTCAAGACTGCTTCGCACGGTAACGCCCGTCTTACCTGCCCCCGCCAGTTCCCCGGCATCGCTGCCCAGCAGTGACGATCCTTCGCGCTCCAGCGCCGCACCAAGTGCAATGCCGTCCATCTGGAGTGCTGCCTGAATTAACTGGCGGCCCATACGGCCACCCGCGCCCGCTATCGCGACACGGATCTGTGCATCATGCATAGTTATTCTCTTACGTTAAAATGATGTAAACCGTTTCCAGATTACCCAGCCAGTGACAAGGCTGTCATCTGAAAACGTCGATAATTAGAATTTAATGATAAACAGGGAGAGATATCAGTAAAAGGCATGACGATCAGCAAAAACCGCATGACTCTCTGACCACCAGCGCCGGCGGCAAAATAATGCGTTTCGGCGGCTCATCGTTTCCCTGAATTCGGCTGTAAAGCAACTCACCGGCCTTTCTGCCTATCTCTTTTGCCGCGACCGACACGGTAGTCAGCGCCGGCTGGACCAGCGCAGCTTCGGTAATATCATCAAACCCCACCAGCGCAAAATCACGTCCTGGCTCACGGCCCATTTTGCGAAGCGCCTGCATGACCCCAAGCGCGACAATATCCTGATAACACACGGCGGCGGTAATTTGCGGGTTATCCCGCAGCAATGCTTCCGCGACTTTCGCGCCGTCAATCTGGCTTGCCTGCGCGGCGACAATCCAGTCCGGGTTTGGTGAAATGCCCCGTTCCAGCAGCGTGCTGGTAAAGCCGCCGATTCGCTGCGCCCGACTTCCTGAATTCGGACTGCCGCCGATGAAAGCGATATTTTTATGCCCCATGTTGACTAAATGCGTCGTGGCCATTTGCGTGCCAAGAAAATTATCGGTCCCAACAAAATCAAAATCCGGATCGCTGAGCGGGCGAACGACCATAATGGCGGGAATATTGCGCCGCTTCAGGGCGTCAAAGAAGGTGCGGGGCGTTTCTCTCGCGGCGCACAACACCATTCCACAGGCGTTATTGCGCATCAGCGAGTCGACAAATTTTTGCTGGCGTTCGCCGGACTCTTCGCTGTTTGCCAGGAACAACAGCAGGTCATGTCGCTCCATCTCATGACTGAGACCCGCGGTCATCTCACCGTAAAAGGGGTTCGTAATATCATGCAGCAGCAGGCCAACCTGATTACTGCTACGGTTACGCAAATTCGCCGCCGTCTGGTTGTAGACATAGCCGGATTCATCCAGCGCCTTGAGTACGCGTTCTCGCGTTGCCGGCGAAATCCGTCCCCGGTTGCGAAGCACCATTGACACCGTCGCTGTCGAAACGCCCGCACGTTGCGCCACCTGCGCCAACGTTATTGTCGTCATCTGCTTCTCCTGATTGCACACAAGGTTAATCGAATAACCTTGTCAGTGCGTTTTTACCTGTGACTGGTATCACACCAGCGCACATTCTGGCCCCTGACTTTCTAATTATGGCGGGTTAATCGCGTTAACCACCCTATAAAAATAAGGTTAATCGATTAATCTTTATAAAGCCAACACGGAGAGAAAAAATGCCTACAACCTACAATAAACACCCTGAAGTCCACGTTCAGGGCTATGACAACCAGGCCTGGCAGGGCTGGGAATCTGTCTTTTCTGTTCTTAACGCCAGGCTGACGGGATCCGCTAAAACGGTATTGATTGTCGATTGTTATCCGGGCGTCCGGCTTGATGAGCTGGAACAACAGCTCATCGGACGATTGCAGACCTCTCTGGTCGTGAATATTGAAACAGCCCGTCGTGATGAGCAGGCGCTGCACGCGTTACTGGCGCGTAATCTGACTAACGATCGCGTTTTCGGCGTCCTCTCCTGCCACCATCTCGATGAGTTTTTTGATGCCGACAAACTCCAGCAAATCCGCCAGAAAATTGAGGCAGTAACCGACGGCCTCGTCATCGTGTATGGCTCCGGCGCGGCGCTGGCGCATCCTGGCGATGTGCTGGTTTATGCTGATCTACCGCGCTGGGAAATTCAACAACGTATGCGCCATGACGGTATGGCTAACTGGGGGGCAGATAACCAGGATGAAGATATTCTGCGTCGTTACAAACGCGCGTTTTTCATCGAATGGCGTGTCTTTGACAGGCACAAAACCCCGCTGCTCAAACGGGCGGATTATTTGCTGGATACCACCGTGGGCAATGCCCCGGCCATGGTCAGCGGCGAGGCGCTGCGTGCCGGGCTGCAACAAACCACCACGCAACCGTTTCGCGTCGCCCCTTTCTTCGATCCGGGGATTTGGGGCGGGCAATGGATGAAACAACGATTTGATCTCGATCCCTCAGCGCCCAATTACGCATGGTGTTTTGATTGCGTGCCCGAGGAAAACAGCCTGTTACTGCGTTTTGGCGCGGTGCGGATCGAGATCCCCTCTCAGGACCTGGTGCTGTTGCATCCGCGCCCTCTGCTGGGCGAAAAAGTTCACGCCCGCTTTGGCGCGGAATTCCCGATCCGTTTTGATTTTCTCGACACCATTGGCGGACAGAACCTGAGTTTTCAGGTTCATCCGCTCACCGAGTACATCCAGCAGCAGTTCGGGATGCACTATACCCAGGATGAGAGCTACTACATTCTGGATGCCGACCCCAATGCTGTGGTGTACCTGGGGACAAAAACCGGGATACAGCCCCAGGAGATGTTGAACGATCTCCATGCGGCCGCGCGAGGGGAAAAGACCTTTGATGATGCGCGCTTCGTCAATCAGATCCCGGCACGTAAACACGATCACTTCCTCATCCCTGCCGGGACGGTACATTGTTCAGGTGCGGGCACGATGGTGCTTGAGATCAGCGCGACGCCCTACATTTTCACCTTCAAGCTGTGGGACTGGGGACGCGTGGGTCTGGACGGTCTTCCCAGACCCGTGCATTTGCACCACGGCGAACAGGTTATCGACTGGCAGCGCGACACGCAATGGGTTCACGACAACCTGGTTAATCGTATCGAGCCCGTTGCCGAAGGCGAAGGCTGGCGGGAAGAGAGAACCGGGATGCACGAACGTGAGTTTATCGAAACTCGTCGTCACTGGTTTACCGGATCCGTTACGCACCACACCCACGGCGGCGTTAACGTTCTGAACCTGGTGGAAGGCGAGGAAGCGGTTGTTGAGAGTCCGAGCGGCGCGTTTGCTCCCTTTATCGTTCACTATGCCGAGACATTTATTATTCCTGCGGCAGTGGGTGAATACCGTATTTCGCCTTCCGGTAAGGGTGTTGGCCAGCAACTCGCCACAATAAAAGCCTGGGTAAGAGGATAAGCCGATGATTAATGTGATTGTTGCAACCCACGGCCCCCTGGCAAATGCCCTGCTCACCAGCAGCAAAATGGTGTATGGCGATTTACCGCATGTTTATACCGTTACGCTCAGCGAGCAGGCAGGCATTGAAGGGTTTAAGGCAGACTTTTCGCGGGTGCTGAAACACGCGGGAGAAGACGCGGACGGCGTACTGGTCCTGTGTGACATGCAAAGCGGTACGCCCTGGAACGTGGCCTGTCACCATGCGTTTTCAACTGAAACGCAGCCGCCAGTGGCGGTGCTGGCTGGCGTGAATTTCCCCATGCTACTGCAAAGCGAAGAGATTTGTTCTTTGACGAGCGTTCATGCCGCCGCCGATGCGCTACTGGCATTAACGCTTCCCACGCTGATGAAAGCCGCCCCGGTTTTATCCGCTCAGTCAGATGATTTTTAAAGGAAACCACGATGAGTATTTCTTTTGTACGTATCGATGACCGCGTAATCCACGGGCAGCTCGTCACACGCTGGGCCAAAGAGCTGCCCTGCGACGGCATCGTCGCGATTGACGACGCCGTCGCGGCCGATCCGCTGCTTTCCTCGGTGATGAAGGGGGCCGTTCAGGACACAAAAGTGTGGCTCTTTGACACCGCAACGGCCATTGAAAAATTACCGAAAGTGATCGCCAGTGAAAAACGCTACTTCGTGATCGGCAAATCGCCCGTCACGTTGCAGCGGCTCGAAGAAGCGGGCATCAGTTTGCAAAACAGCAACGGCAAGATCAACGTTGGCCCGATGAGCGCCCGTGCGGATACCCGAACGATTGGTCCCAATCAGTCGGTGAATAGCGAGGAGATCGCCGCTTTCGACTGGTTGACCCGGCGCGGACATCAGGTGGAATTCCGCCTGGTGCCGGATGCCAGTTACTACAGTTGGCAAGATGCATGCCAGAAGCTGAAATAAGGAGCGCACCATGTTTATTGAAGCCACGCTGATTGGCATTCTCTGCTACCTCGGCGCCCTCAGCAGTCCCTGGTTACTGGGGCTCACCGGCGGCTGGTATCTGATAACCCGACCGCTGGTCTCCGGTATGCTGGTCGGCATCATTTTAGGCGATATGAAAACCGGGATTATGATAGGCGTCGCGGTTCAGGCCGTATACATTGCGATGGTCACACCCGGCGGCTCAATGCCTGCCGATCTTAACTTCGTCGCTTATCCCGCCATCGCGCTGGGTATCCTTTCAGGAAAAGAACCAGAGGTTGCAGTGGCGCTGGCGGCGACTATCGGCATCGCCGGAACCATTTTGTTCAACGCGATGATGGTACTGAACTCGTTCTGGAACCACCGGGCCGACGTAGCGCTGGATCGTGGCGACGAGCGCGGTATTTATCTTAATAGCGCCATCTGGCCGCAGGCCACCAACTTCATTTTGCGGTTCGTACCAACGTTTATCGCCGTCTATTTCGGCGCACAGTACATCAGCGGCTTTATGGACAGTCTGCCGAAGATAGTATTGTCAACGATGAACGTGCTGGGCGGCATCCTGCCCGCCGTGGGGATCGCCATTCTGCTTAAGCAGATCATCAAAAACTACACCATGCTGATCTACTTTCTGGTCGGCTTTGTGTGCATCGTCTTTTTAAAGCTCAACATGGTCGCGCTGGTGATCGTCGGTTCGTTACTGGCGCTCATCCACTATAACTACAAACCGGAGCCACAGACCGCCGCAGGCAGCAAACCGGTTGCTGATGATGAGGATGAATTCTGATGGAAGAACGTACCCTGACCCGTAAAGATCTGCGCCGCTGTTGGCGTGCGTGGATGATGCACAACCTGTCGTCAATGAGTTTTGAACGTCTGGAGTCATTCGGTTTTTGTCTGAGCATGCTGCCAGTAGCGAAAAAGCTCTATCCTGACATCGGGCAGCGCACAGAAATGCTGCGCCGTCACGCCTCCTTCTACAATACCGAACCGCAGATTGGCGCGATCGTCAACGGGATGGCGTTGGGGCTGGAAGAGAAAAAAGCCAACGGCGAACCAATTGACGGCGAGACGATCAACACCCTGAAAGTTGGCCTGATGGGACCGATTGCCGGGATCGGCGACTCGATGATCCCGGGGATGCTCATTCCTATCCTGCTCAGTATCGGTATGGCGCTGGCGGCAGGCGGCAGTATTCTCGGCCCGCTGTTTTATACTGTCGCGTGGCTGGCGATCATTATTCCTGGCTCATGGTTCCTGTTCCTGAAAGGTTACCGGATGGGGTCAGGCTCCGTGGAAATGCTGGTAAGCAGTAAATCAGCAAAGCTGCGCGAAGCGTTATCCCTGTTGGGTGTATTTGTGATGGGCGGCGTAGCGGCAAGCTACGTGAAGCTGGGAACCGGCCTCGAATTCATTACCAAAGATGGGGTGAACATTCATGTCCAGCAAATGCTGGATGGGATTTTCCCGCAGCTTTTACCGCTGAGTGTGGTGCTGGGCACCTGGTATCTAATGGCAAAACGCGGCGTTTCGCCGGTGAAAGCGATGCTGTTGTTGCTCGTCCTCGCAGCAGTGGGCGTCGCCAGTGGTTTGTTTGCTGGCTAATACAGAACGAGAAACCGGGGCACTGCCCCGGTGAGCTGGCTGAGAAACCACACCATGCCTGATGGCGCTTCGCTTATCAGTCCTACGGTCAGGTGCTAATTGTAGGTCTGGTAAGCAAAGCGCCACCCGACAGGAAGGCAGGTACAATCAGTTTTGCTATGGATGGAAATTACACCATAACTCTGCGGTTTTATCCGGCCGTGAAATAAACTGAAAACGCGCCGGGTCTTCAATAAATTGCTGATAAATCGGCGCTGTCGTAATGCCAAACTCGCTGTATTGACGGGGGGTCACCGCCTGAAGCCGTCCGGGTATGTAGTGTGGATTGTGCTGCCAGATAATATTTCGCCCTTGCAGTAACGGATACCACGCCAGCCCTTTGTGAGCGCGCACCGCGTCATATTCAAAACCATATTCACGGTCGCACCATGCGCCGAAGGTTAAAGGCGTATCGGGGTCGGCTGAGATCGTTGCATGTCCCCAGCCCGGCGGAACCAGCACTTTCTCGCCGGGTCCCGCAATCACTGCAAAGCAGCGCCCGGGATCGTCCTCGACATACTCCTGCATATAGATAATCGCCTTCCCTTGCCAGATTTCATAAAGCTCAGGCGGAGACCAGCCGCTGTGCTGACTGATTCGATGGACGTGCCCCTGGCTGCGAACCGGTTCTTCACCCAGTTGGCCCGCCGCATAGGTGACCACCCCAAACAACAGCATTCGCTTTTTCAGCTCCTCGCGATCCTGAAGACGCGCGACATCCATTGCGATGGCGTAAACCTCCTCCGGTCCATCACAAAGCGGATCGCGCAGTGACGCGCGAATCTGATCGAGTCGACGAATTTCGGGCATTGGCCCTGTCACATCATCGCCATAACTAAATCCTGGCGGATGCTGATGCACGGTCATATCCAGACCATAAGGATGCACGGAGTCAGCCATTCTGAACCTCCCTTACCTCAATATTCTGGTTATTTGCGAAAACCCGCAGCCGAAAGCCGTTTGCCAGGGCAGCATAATCATGCCCGGCAGCAGCGGGCCACACCGCCAGCGCAGAAAGCACCTCAGCCCCCGTGTTAATTAAACGGTGCGCCGTAAAGCCCGGGATGATATGGACAGAACCGGCAAAGACCTTTTCAAATCTCGCGACGCCCTGCTCGTCCTGCAACAGCAAAAGCCCCGTTCCACGCAGACCGAAATAGACTTCGCCCTGTTCGCGACGGGCGTGAAAATGTCCGCGGGTCATAAAATATTCGCCGCCGACGCAGCCCGGATAAAGATGGGTGACGCCAGTATACAGTTCACCTTCTGTCGGAGAGGTGTTGAGCATCTCCACGTCATAGACGACCTGTTCGCCCGGCAGCATCCGACGGGATGGCTCATCGGCAAAAACGCCTGCGAGATCCACGATTCGCGTTGATTTACGTAATACCGGGCTATCAGCAAATGCGCCGCTCGCCCAGTCCACTTGTGGTGGCTGGATAAAAGGAAGATTCATATGTGTCTCCGGCCCGAGGAGAACAACCTCATTAAAATAGCAGATTAATCGATTAACCTGCTATTTCTCTCGACGTGTTGTGGGCGGTATCACACTCTTTACGGAGCCAGCGCCAGCACCTCTGCGACCCACTGCTGAAAACCGGCAACATTGATATCCAGCGCAACCTGCGCATTTGCTGGTTTATTCATGCGCCCCTCAATATCCACCACGGTGGTCCCGGCGGTATATTCTCCCTGAGTTTCAACGGCGACAAAGCACGGTTTGACGGTAAACAGATCCGGGCGCACCAGCCAGGCAATAGCGCAGAGATCGTGCATGCGCACGCCAGTACGCATTGTCCCGCTGCGATAGTGGCTGAACAGCGCGTGCAGCATCTTCCCGGTGCGATTCAGCGTGGGAAGCGTTGCCAGATAGTCCGGGGTTAGCATGGCCTGATTGGTGACATCCAGCCCACACATCACAATCTCAATTCCGCTTCGGAACACGCGGGCAGCCGCCTCAGGATCAACGGCGATATTGAATTCGGCGTTAGGGGTAAAATTCCCTCTTCCCGCCGATCCTCCCATGATCACCAGACGCCGAATATTGAAGGTACATTCCGGATAGTGCATTAACAACAGCGCAATATTCGTCAGCGGGCCAATCGCCACCAGCGTGATCGGTTCCGGGGCGCTCATCAGCGCATCACGCAGGGCGATAAATGCCGGTTTTGCCAGCGGCTGTCGGTCATGTTCGACAAAATCATAACCTTCCATGCCGGATTCGCCGTGAACATAAGCCGCGTCGCGTAGCGAACGCAACAGCGGTGTAGCCGCCCCCTGCGCGAGGGGAATATTCGCATTCCAGAAATGCAGCAGTTGCAGGGCGTTACGGGTCGTTTTCTCCACGGAGACATTACCGGCGACCGTGGTCATCAGTTGCAGATCGAGCTGAGGGGCAAACAGCGCGGCGGCAATCGCCGCGGCATCATCAATGCCCGGGTCGGTGTCGAGAAAAACAGGCAGGCGTTCCATAAGTGATTCTTCCTCCAGTCCTTATTAGCAAATTGACCGTCGATTAGCTTACTATGTAGGGCATGACTGTGAACGTATTTAGCCGAGAATTGCAATGAAAGTCCCACAGGCCAGTATTTCAGAAACGGTAACTCAACATCTTGCAGGCCGTATCCTGCGCGGTGAACTCGCGCCGGGGACTTCGCTGCCGGGTGAAAATGAACTGGCGGCTGAGTATGCTGTTTCGCGCACCTCCATTCGCAATGCGCTGGCCGTGCTTGCCGCCAAAGGATTGATCTCTATTCAGGCTAAAAAACGCAGTACGATCACCGGTCGTGACCAGTGGAGCCTGCTCGATCTTGATGTGCTGAACTGGCTCTCTCAGGGTCATGTCGATGCGAAACTGGTAGAACAGTTGATGATCACCCGTCTCATTTTCGAACCCAACGTCGCAACGCTTGCCGCAACGAACGCAACTGGACACGACCTTGCAGCGCTGGAAGATGCGCTGGCCTTGATGCGTCGTGGGCAAATAAACGCAGAACGTGAATCGTTTGAAGAAGGCGACATGGCATTCCATCAGGCGCTTCTGCGCGCGGCGCATAACCCATTTCTGTTGGCATTAGGTAATGCCTTAAGCGCCGCGATGGTCCTTTCATTCCGTGAAACGCTGGAAGAGGACGTGCGCCAGACCAAAACCGCCATTGATGAGCACCATCGGCTGTTTGAAGCCATTCGCCTGCGCAACGCCGATGAAGCTCGCCAGCATATGCGTTCAATTCTCCTCAATGCCGCGCAAAAAAGCATTTGGCAGGAGCGCCCCGCTTTCATCGACAGCATTCTCTGATCCTTTTCTGACCTAATTTCGATCAATCTCACAGATTGCGGTTATCTTTTGCTCTACGATTCTTGTATTACAAGATTAACATTGTTGTATTACTTGAATATGAAAAGAGACTGGATTGCCGTTGACTGGGGTACGACCAATTTTCGTGCCTTTCTGATGAATGAAAACCGTGTCATTGCCCGTACATCCGCGCCCTGCGGTCTGTTGACTGTCGAGAACACCGCGTTCGCCGCCACGCTTCACCAGCAGTTACAGCCCTGGATCAACGATGTGGGGGCGGTGCCGGTACTGATGGCCGGAATGGTGGGATCGCAACAGGGATGGCAGCAGGTGCCTTACGTTCCTCTTCCCGCCGGTGTGCAGAGTGTGCTGGCCGGGATACAACCTGTAGAAACGCCATGGGGCAGCCAGGCGTGGATCACGCCGGGTGTAAGCGGTCAAAGCGCATGGGATCAACCGGACGTCATGCGCGGTGAAGAGATCCAGTTACTGGGCCTTAACGCCCTCCATCCCGCGCCGGAACACTATGCGCTGTTACCTGGCACGCACAGTAAACACGCGCAGATGAAAAACGGCTGCATCACGGCATTTTCAACATTGATGACAGGTGAACTCTTTTCCGTACTGAGTGAGCACTCGCTGTTAGGCCGTGCGCTGCCGCCGCAGCAGGAAGATCAACGCAGTTTTCTCGCGGGCGTTGCTGCCGCGCAACGCCCGGTTCCGTTCAGCCACCTGATTTTCGCCGCCCGAACCCGGCGTTTATCGGGAGAGATCGCCGCCGAACATGTGCACAGTTTTCTTTCAGGTCTGTTGATTGGCGACGAACTCTCCTCGTTGCCAACAGGACAACGCGCCTGGATTGTTGGCTCGCCCTCGCTTGCCGCACGCTACCAACTGGCGGCCACCGTGATTGATATCTCACTTACCACAGTAAATGGCGATGACTGCTTCCTCCAGGGGCTGGCGTTGCTTCGTTCACATCTTCAGGAGCTGACTTCATGAATCACTCTTCCTTTTTTGAACACTGGCGTCAGGAGCCATTACCCCTGATTGCCATTCTGCGCGGCATCACACCGGCTGAAGCCGCCGATGCCGCGCAAATCCTGATCTCCGCCGGATTTCGCTGGATTGAAGTTCCCCTTAATAGCCCATCGCCGCTGGATTCCATCAGGATCATGCGCGACGTCGCAGGCGATCGCGCCCGGATTGGCGCGGGCACCGTGTTGACGCCTGCGCAGGTTGATCGGGTGGCCGATTGCGGCGGGCAACTGATCGTTTCACCTGAGTGCAATCCTGATGTTATCCGTCGTACCCGGGAACGCGGTCTGGTGAGCTTGCCCGGCGTGATGACGCCAACGGAAGCGTTTACCGCCATCAATGCCGGAGCCAGCGCACTCAAGATGTTTCCTGCTGAGTTTCTCACCCCGGAATTAATGAAAGCGTTTCGTACCGTGCTGCCGCCGGATGTCGCGTGTCTGCCGGTCGGCGGGATCCGCCCGGACAGCCAGCAATTGCAACGATACCTGCAAAACGGCGCCAACGGATTTGGCTTAGGGAACGGTATTTATCAGGCCGGGATAAGCCGTGACGAACTCCAGCTCCGTGCCAAAGCGTGGTGCCGCGCCTGGGAGGGAGTCCCTCACTCGCCTGTTGCACTTTCGGACAGAACTTAACCGCCCTGGCGGCTGATTAATGATTCATACGAGACAATAAAAATGAAAACATCCACCGTCGTTGAAAATGCCGTTTACAGCAAAGTTACCCGTAGACTGATCCCGTTTCTGATCCTTTGTTACTTTTTTGCCTATCTTGACCGCGTCAACGTAGGCTTCGCCAAACTGCATATGCAGGATGCGCTCAATTTTAGCGACACAGTTTACGGACTGGGGGCGGGGATTTTCTTTATCGGCTACTTCCTGTTTGAACTGCCCAGCAATCTGTTGATGCAACGTTTCGGACCCCGTTTCTGGATCGCACGCATTATGGCGACCTGGGCCGTACTTTCGGCAGGAATGATGTTTGTTACCACCCCGACCCAGTTTTATGTCATTCGTTTTCTGCTTGGCGTCGCGGAGGCCGGTTTCTTTCCGGGCATCGTTTTTTATCTCACGCTGTGGTTTCCATCCTGGCGTTCTGCACGCACGCTGGGGTTATTTATCCTGGTGACGCCACTCTCCACTATAATCGGCAGCCCGCTTTCCGGTCTGATCCTTAAAACGTTCGAAGAGGTTGGCGGCCTGCATAACTGGCAGTGGCTGTTCCTGGTCGAAGCGCTACCCTCCTTCCTGCTGACATTTGTTGTGTTGCGTTACCTGGATAACGACGTAAGTTCAGCAAAATGGCTAAATGGCGCCGAAAAACAGGTGATTCTCGACGATATGGCGAAAGACGCCTTAAATCGTGCGCAACGTGCCAGCGGAAAGGTCGATACTTCCCTTGGCGCCATGTTCAAAAACGGTTATGTCTGGCTGCTGGCGCTGATCTTCTTTAGCTTCAATATTGGCTACTACGGCATTAACTTCTGGTTGCCCTCAATCATTAAAAGCTCCGGTATCAGTGATGATTTCCAGATTGGCTTACTCGCCGCCCTCCCCTATGTCTTTGGCGCAGTATTCATGGTCTGGAACAGCCGCCACTCTGATTTGAAACAGGAGCGCCGCTGGCATATCGCCATTCCCGCCATCATTGGCTGTGTGGGATTGACGCTGAGTGCATATTGCAGCGGTTCCACCTTCTGGATGATGACCTGGATCTGTCTGGCCATGTCCGGAACGCTGGCGTTAATCCCCACTTATATCAGCCTGCCAGGCGCGATGCTCTCAGGAACGGCAGCGGCGGCTGGCATTGCTATGGTGAATTCCGTCGGCAACCTCGCTGGTTTCTTTGGTCCAACGGTTCTTGGCTGGCTAAAGGACACCACGGGAAGCACCGATTCCGGGCTCTACATCCTTGCCGGTTTTCTCCTTCTGTGCGCGCCACTGATTTTGACGATACCGGCCAGGCTTGCCAATCCCTCGCGACAAGACGCCTCACAGGAAACCACCGTTCAGACCGACAACGACCATCTGTTTAATTAATGATTGTGAAAGAGACGATTATGAAGAGTGAATGTGGAGGATGTGCCCATTGCGGCACGCATTTCAGCCCAATCCTCGAGGGTGACGATGGCGCACTGAAACGCGCCCTGTACAAATCCATGGGCCATACGGACGAGCAATTGCGCCGTCCGGTCATTGCGGTAGTGAATAGCTACACCAACGCCACCGCAGGACACGCGAACCTTAACGAGCTCACCGCCCATGTCCTCAAAGGCATTGATGAGGCGGGCGGCATCGGCATGGTATTTGGCACCATCGCCCCTTGCGATGGTATTGCCGAAGGACATTTGGGAATGCGCTACATTCTCGCCGCACGTGAAGTGATCACCATGTCCATTGAAAGCATGATGCGCGCCCACCGTTTCGACGGCATGGTGTTGCTTGGTTCCTGCGACAAAATCGTGCCCGCGATGTTAATGGCCGCCGCACGCCTCGACGTCCCTGCCATCATGGTCAACGGCGGGCCTATGTATCCGGCCGAATACAAAGGGAAGCACTGGGACGGCAACATCGTCACGGAAGCCATCGGCTGGAAAAAACGTGGCGAGATTGACGAGGCCGAGTTTGCGCATATTGAAAATATTGCTGAACCGGGGCCGGGTTCCTGCACCATGTATGGCACGGCTAACACCATGTGCAGTATCGCTGAAGTCTTAGGGATGAGCCTGCCGGGCAGCAGCATGTTGCCCGCCATCTCTGAAGAAAGACGCCTCTGCGCTTACCAGACGGGCAAACAGGCGGTGACGCTGGTTCGCGAAGGCATTAACGCCCGCAAAATTATCACTGCAGAGGCGATTCACAACGCGATGGTTTATCTGCTGGCAACGGGCGGTTCAACCAATGCCATTCTGCATCTGCAGGCGATTCATTATGAAGCGGAACTCGGGCACCTGCCGCTGTCGGCATTTGATGAATTAAGCCATCACGTCCCGCTGGTCGCCTCGCTCTATCCGGCATCCGAGTACGACATGATTGATTTCTGGGAGGCGGGGGGCGTTCCCGCCGTGGAGCATGAAATCGCTGCGCTGATGAAGCCAAACGCCTTGACCGTCGTGGGTAAAACCAAGGGCGAACTCTTACAACAAGGGCATCGCTCGTCGCGACCGGAAGTGATTCATACGCTGGCTATTCCGGTTCGTAACGAGGCGGGGGTCGCCGTTCTGCACGGTAATTTATCGCCGCTGGGCTGTGTGGTAAAACCGGCTGCCGTGCCGGAAAACCTGATGAAATTCAGCGGCCCGGCGGTAGTATTCAACAGCGAACAGGAGTCAGTTGATGCGATCATGTCTGGCGAGATCCAGCCCGGTAGCGTCCTGGTCTTACGCTACGAAGGGCCAAAAGGCGGTCCGGGTATGCCGGAGATGTATAAACCAATGAAATGCCTGGAAGGGATGGGCTTATCTGACCGTTGCGCGCTGATCACCGACGGACGTTTTTCCGGCTCCAACCGTGGCCTGTTTGTCGGGCATATATCACCGGAAGCAACCGAAGGCGGCGCGCTGGGACTGGTAGAAAATGGCGACACCATCAGCATTGATATTCCAGCGCGTACCTTAACGCTGCATGTTGCAGAAGATATCCTGACTGCACGTCGCACATGCTGGCAGCCGGTGAAAAAAGAGGTACCTCGTGGATTTCTGCGTCTTTACCGGCGCTGGGCGTTACCTGCCGCACAAGGCGCTGTGCTGGCTGACCGGGAGGAGATGGAATGAGTGCCCCCTACACAGCAGCCGATATTTGCGGCGTTAATCCGATCGTTGCGATGCCCTTCACTTCGCAAGGCGAAATCGATGAGCTTAGTTTTGTGCGCCTGTTGGAACATCTCGCCAGCACCGGCGCTCACGGCGTTACGCTGTTTGGCATCGCCAGCGAGTTTCCTAAACTGGATGATTACGAGCGAGACAGACTGTCGCAACTCTTCATCAGCACGCTGGCTGGGGGATCACTGTATCGCGCGATGTCTGTTACCGATCACAGCACTGAACTTGCGGTCAAACGCGCCCGCCGTTACAGCGCGCTGGGTGCTGATGCGTTGATGTTACTGCCGCCGTTCTTTCTCTCGCCCAGCCCCCAGGCGGTTCAGGCGCATATCTCGGCTGTACTGGAAGCGGTTGATATTCCGGTAATGGTGCAATATGCGCCAGGGGAAACCGGACTGCCAATTCCCCCACAACAGCTTGCGGAAGTGGCTGAACGCTTTCCACACGCCGTCTTTAAAATTGAGTGTAATCCGCCGGTAGAGTACACGCGGGAGTTTTTGCGCTACGCACCACAGGCCAGCGTACTGAACGGTTATGCCGGGCTTTACATGTTAAAAATGCTTGAGGCGGGCGGCAAAGGCGTGATGCCAGGCTGTTCATTCAGCGAAGTTTATGTGCAGATTTACCGCCACTGGCAGGCCGGGGAATATCACCAGGCACAGACGCTCCACCAACGCTTATTGCCCTTTATCCAGCGCTGGATGAGCCACTGCGAATACATTATCCAGGTGGAAAAAACGCTACTGATGGCACGCGGCATTATTGCCACGGACTATTGCCGTCATCCGGGGTGGGCGTTAACAGATGCAGATCGCGTAGTGATTGATGATTTCCGTCAGGCGTTCGATTTACGCTGACGCCATTAAAAAAGGGGGCCAGCCCCCTTTTTTACTCGACTTCTCGAACATCGACACGCAGTTCTTTTGGAACCTCGAACACAATATTCTCTTCACGCCCTTCCAGCGGAATGGCTTCACCGCCGCCTAGCGCCTGCAAACGCGCGATCACGTTTTGCACCAGGATATCCGGCGCAGAAGCCCCCGCGGTGACACCGACGCATTTCGCCTCTTTCACCCAGGCTTCCTGAATATCGGTCGCGTCATCAATCAGAAACGCTGTTTTTCCCATCCGCTGCGCCAGTTCAGCCAGACGGTTGGAGTTCGACGAGTTTTTTGAGCCGACCACCAGCACCACATCCGCCTGTTCCGCCAGCGCGCGAACCGCCTCCTGACGATTAGTGGTGGCGTAGCAAATATCATCTTTGCGCGGCCCGACAATTTTCGGGAAACGCTGGCGTAAAGCATCAATCACATCCGACGTATCATCAACGGAGAGCGTGGTTTGCGTCATGAAGGAAAGCTTACCTTCGTTTTTCACATTCAGCGTCCAGACATCATCCGGAGATTCGACCAGGTACATGCCCCCTTCGGGGTTACTGTACTGGCCCATCGTGCCTTCCACTTCCGGGTGCCCGGCATGACCAATCAGGATCGACTCTTCACCACGGCGGCTGGCGCGCGCCACTTCCATATGCACTTTGGTTACCAGCGGACAGGTCGCGTCAAAGACGGTGAGATCGCGGCTTTTCGCCTCGTTACGTACCGCCTGAGAAACGCCGTGAGCGGAGAAGATCAGGATTGCGCCATCCGGCACTTCACTGATTTGTTCGATAAAAATAGCCCCGCGCTCACGCAGGCTGTCGACCACATAGCGGTTGTGTACCACTTCGTGGCGAACATAAATAGGCGCGCCGTAAATGGCCAGCGCGTTTTCAACAATGCTGATAGCGCGGTCTACACCTGCGCAAAAGCCGCGCGGGTTGGCCAACAGGATCTGCATGTTACGCCTCCAGTGCCGGATCGACTTCCAGCACTTCAATATCAAAATGAACGGTATGCCCGGCCAGCGGATGGTTGAAATCGACAGTGATCGAGTCACCGTTGATTTCGCGGATCACACCAGGCATCTCACTGCCGTCCATTGCGGTAAAGAGCATAATCGCCCCGATTTCAGGTTCGCCTGCGTCCATAAATTCACGGCGGGAGAAATACTGGATCAGGTCCGGGCTCGGGACACCAAACGCGGCGTCAGGCTCCAGGGAAAAGGCTTTTTTCTCACCCTCTTTCAGCCCAAGAAGCTGCTGCTCAAGACCTTCAGACAGCGAGGTATCGCCAAGACGAAACAGGGCCGGTTTGCCGTTATTGCGGGTGGATTCAGCCGTGGAGCCGTCATCCAGTTTCAACGTGAAGTGAACGAGAACCGCGCTGTTGCTCTGTACGGATTTAGACATGCAAATTGCTCACGTGTTTCGCCGTCTTGTTTGCCCGATGGCGCATACGCTTATCGGGCCTACAGAAAGCAAATTTTTGTAGGCCGGGTAAGCGAAACGCCACCCGGCATTTTATTACGCCTGCTTTTTCGGCAGGAAGCCTTCCAGCACAATCATCGCCGCACCGAGACAGATCGCACTATCGGCGAGGTTAAACGTAGCAAAGTGCCAGTCCCCGACGTAGAAATCGATCATATCGACCACGAAGCCGTGCCACAGACGGTCGAACAGATTCCCCAGCGCGCCGCCAATGATCAAGGCATAGGCGATGTTATTGAGCTTCTGTGTCGCTTTGGAACGGTACATCATCACCGTCAGAATGACACAGATGCCAATTGCGATACCGGCAAAAAACCAGCGCTGCCAGCCGCCGCTGTCGGCGAGGAAGCTGAACGCCGCGCCATAGTTACGCGCATAATGCAGATTAAGCGACGGGAACAGCGGCACCGTATCCCCCAGAGCAAAATTCTGGAGGATCAGGTATTTGCTGCCCAGATCGATAATCAGCACGACTACCACCAGCCACAGCCAGCGTAGCCCTGTTGAACAAAGAGGCTTAGTCATCAGGCAAACTTACGTTTTTCGCCGTCACCGGCGACGTTGCTGACACAGCGGCCGCAAATTTCTGCGTGTTCCGCTACCATGCCGACATCGGTCGTGTAATGCCAGCAACGCGGGCATTTATCACCTTCGGCTTTACTCAGGGCAACTTTCAGCCCTTTGAGCAGTTCGCTCTGCTGAGCGTCAGCAGAAGCGCCGGCATAGTCAGCGACTTTCGCGCCTGAGGTCAACAGGACAAATCGCAATTCATCGCCCAGTGCCGTCAGTTTCGCTGCCAGTTCAGGTTCCGCGTACAGGGTCACTGCCGCTTCCAGAGAACCGCCCACTTTCTTATCCGCACGCGCCTGTTCGATAACTTTGTTCACTTCGCCGCGAACTTTTAGCAGTTCGTCCCAGAAGCTATCGTTCATTGCTTCAGTATCAGCCAGACCGAACAGGCCTTCATACCATTCGCCAGTGAAAACATATTTTTCACGGTCGCCCGGCAGGTAACTCCAGATTTCATCTGCGGTGAAGGACATGATCGGCGCCATCCAGCGTACCAGCGCTTCCGCAATGTGGTACAGCGCAGTCTGGCAGCTACGGCGCGCTACACTGTCTGCTTTCGCGGTGTACTGACGATCTTTGATGATATCAAGATAGAACGAGCCCATTTCGACGGAGCAGAAACGCATCAGGCGCTGGACCACTTCGTGGAAATCATAGCTTTCGTAAGCGTTCAGGATATCTTCTTGCGCCGCTTTCGCGCAGCCCACCGCCCAGCGGTCCAGTACGACCATCTCTTCCGGTTTCACCATGTCTGTGGCCGGATTAAACCCGTTCAGGTTCGCCAGCAGGAAGCGCGCGGTGTTACGGATACGACGATAGCTGTCGGCTGCACGTTTGAGGATTTCGTCCGAAACGGCCATTTCGCCGGTGTAATCGGTCGAAGCCACCCACAGACGCAAAATATCCGCCCCCAGTTTGTTCATCACATCCTGCGGCGAAACGGTGTTGCCGATGGATTTGGACATCTTGCGACCCTGACCATCAACGGTAAAGCCGTGGGTCAGCACCTGGCGATATGGCGCTTTGCCTTTCATCGCGGTGGAGATCATCAGTGAAGACATAAACCAGCCGCGATGCTGGTCGGAACCTTCCAGATACATGTCCGCCGCATGACCGGCGAATTCCGGACGCACGTCGACAACGGACGCGTGCGTTGAGCCCGAATCAAACCAGACGTCCAGCGTATCCGGCACTTTCACGTATTGATCGGCGTCATCACCCAGAATGTCTCTCGGGTCGAGATCCCACCAGGCCTGAATACCGTCAACTTCAACGCGTTTGGCAACTTCTTCCATCAGTTCGATGGCGCGCGGGTGCAGCTCTTCAGTGTCTTTGTGAACGAACAGAGACATCGGCACGCCCCAGGTACGCTGACGGGAGATACACCAGTCAGGACGGTTGGCGACCATCGATTCAATGCGCGCCTGGCCCCAGTCCGGGATCCACTGCACGCCTTTGATCTCTTTCAGCGACTGCTCACGCAGACCTTTCTGATCCATGCTGATGAACCACTGCGGGGTCGCACGGAAGATGATCGGCGTCTTGTGCCGCCAGCAGCACGGATAGCTATGCTGCATTTTCTCAACGTGCAGCAGTGCGCCTTTTTCACGCAGCAGCTCCACGATCGCATCGTTCGCTTTAAAGACATTCACGCCATCCAGCGTCGGATACGTGCCAGGCAGATAGGCGCCGTCCGGCCCCACCGGGTTGGCAATCTCCAGACCGTATTTCAGGCTGATCGTGTAATCGTCAGGACCGTGACCACCGGCAGTGTGTACCGCACCAGTACCGGCATCCAGCGTCACGTGGTCGCCCAGGATCGCCGGAACATCGAAGTCCAGGAACGGGTGTTTGAAACGCAGCAGTTCAAGCGCGTCACCTTTTACGGTGCCCAGTACAGCGTAATCGGTGATATTCGCGCGTTTAAGCACGCTCTCAACCAGATCTTTTGCGAGGATCAGCGCCTGACCGTCAATCTGCACCAGCGCATATTCGAACTCACCGGAGAGGGAGATCGCACGGTTTGCAGGCAGCGTCCACGGCGTGGTCGTCCAGATAACCAGAGAGACCGGGCCGTTAACGGAAGTCACGCCGAATTTGGCTTTTACCGCCTCCTGATCGACAGCCTGGAAGGCAACATCAATAGAAGGCGAGGTCTTGTCGTAATACTCAACTTCCGCTTCCGCCAGCGCAGAACGGCAGTCAACGCACCAGTGCACTGGCTTCGCGCCTTTATGCAGGTGACCGTTGCCGATGATTTTGCCCAACGCACGGATGATGTTGGCTTCGGTTTTGAAGTCCATCGTCAGATACGGGTGAGACCAGTCGCCCAGTACGCCCAGACGGATAAAATCTTTGCGCTGACCGTCAACCTGCGCTGCGGCATATTCACGGCACTTCGCGCGGAATTCAGCGGCAGTAAATTTCTCACCCGGCTTACCGAATTCCTGCTCAACTTTTAGTTCGATCGGCAGACCATGACAATCCCAGCCAGGAACGTAAGGCGAGTCATATCCCGCGAGTCCTTTGGACTTCACGATAATGTCTTTCAGAATCTTGTTAACCGAGTGACCAATATGAATGCTGCCATTCGCATAAGGAGGGCCATCATGCAGAATGAAGGTTTTTTTGCCTTTTTTGGCCGCACGAATGATGCCGTACAGGTCATCATCAGTCCAACGCGCCAGCATTCCCGGTTCGCGTTTGGCGAGATCGCCACGCATCGGGAACCCTGTTTCCGGCAAATTCAGGGTTGATTTATAGTCACTCATCAGATTCTCAGTTCCGTATTTATCACGAAGGCATTTAAGCCGGTTTTGATAGCCCAAAAAAATCACGGGCAGTTAATTCATCTCGCGCAATTTGCGCTTTTAGCTCATCCAGCGAAGCGAATCGCTGTTCATTGCGTATTTTTTTACGCAGCACTACATCGATATGGCGACCATAGAGGTCCATTGCAACATCCAGCAAATGCACTTCTAACTGCTGGCGCACGCCCGAAACCGTCGGACGGGTGCCGATGTTCGCCACGCCGGGCAATGGCTTCTCGCCAAGCCCCATCACTTCTACCGCATAGACCCCTTTGACCGGGGATACCTGACGACGCAGCGGTAAATTTGCCGTCGGGAAACCAATGGTGCGTCCGAGCTCATCACCGTGGACAACACGGCCAGAGATAGTAAACGGATGACCTAACAGGCTTTCTGCGAGCGCCAGATTGTCCTGGGCAAGCGCCTGGCGCACAGCGGTGCTGCTGATACGCACCCCGCCTTCACAGAAGGTTTGGGTACTGGTGACATCAAAGCCATATTCCACGCCAGCCTTCTGTAATAACAAGAAATCGCCCGCGCGGCTAGCGCCAAAGCGGAAATCATCGCCCACCGCGAGAAATTGCACCCCAAGGCGCTTCACCAGCAGATCGCTGATAAAGGTCTGCGCCGTCAGCGCGGCAAAACGGCGGTCGAATCGAACGCAAAGCACATAATCCACGCCGCATTGCGCAAGATAACGCAGTTTTTCACGCAGACGGGTCAGACGCGCCGGTGCTTTCTCCGTCGCAAACAGTTCGAGCGGCTGCGGTTCAAAAATCATCACCATTACCGGTAAGCCACGCCTGCGCCCTTCTTCCTGCAAACCTTGCAGCAGCGCGCGATGACCACGGTGTACGCCGTCGAAATTACCAATAGTCAGCACACACCCGTGCGGGGCCTGACTGAGATTATGTATGCCGCGTATCAGCTTCATGTCTGGCTCAAAACAGTGAAAATCGCCAAAGTATACCTTGTACGGCGGTCAAGGTTAACCGACGATTGATGCAGCGAAACATAAAGCAGATGGATTTCATTACCCTGAGGCAAATACTGACGGGGCAATTCAATTTTTATCGCTGAAAAGCTGTATTCACAACCCGCAAGCTGGTAGAATCCTGCGCCATCACTACGTAACGAGCGCCGAGAGAGTAACGGCGCTTATTTGCACAAATCCATTGACAAAAGAAGGCTAAAAGGGCATATTCCTCGGCCTTTGAATTGTCCATATAGAACACATTTGGGAGTTGGACCTTGGCTAATATCAAATCAGCTAAGAAGCGCGCCGTTCAGTCTGAAAAGGCTCGTAAGCACAACGCAAGCCGTCGCTCTATGATGCGTACTTTCATCAAGAAAGTATACGCAGCTATCGAAGCTGGCGACAAAGCTGCTGCACAGAAAGCATTTAACGAAATGCAACCGATCGTGGACCGTCAGGCTGCTAAAGGTCTGATCCACAAAAACAAAGCTGCACGTCATAAGGCTAACCTGACTGCACAGATCAACAAACTGGCTTAATCGCCCGTTCGTTGTCGCTTTGTGAAAAACCCGCGCAAGCGGGTTTTTTTATGTCTGAACTATTTGTTCACTGGCGCAAACAGCGCCGAATAGTTTGCATTACAGATACGTTGCACCGCCGGATGCTGGATCATTCTTTCCGCAAATATGGCATGGTATTCCTCCATCACATTCTCCACACGTCCAATCTCGACGACCGATTCATCGGCGTAAAAATCATGAGCATAGAGCGAGGGAGCGACAAAAATGGCGTTATGTGTGGCGCCAAACGCTTTCATCAGCGCCGCATCATCAAATTCCCCGAGGATTTCCACCTTCAATCCCTGCGAGTTAAACCAGTTCAGCAGCTTACGTCCTAACATAGAGCGTCTGCCGGGGATCAACAGGCGCCGCTCCTCAAGGCAAGCCGGGAAGGGTTTTTCCGGTAACGGCTGGGTACACCAGAAGCTGACGCTGCACTCACCAATCTTCACCGAAAACAGCCCTTCCTGCTGTGTCGAATCAATCGGGCAGTCTGAGATAATCATGTCCAGCTTATGCTGGCTGAGCTGTTCGAGCAGCATTTCGTGGGTCGATTCAAAACAGCGCAGGTGGATTTGCTCACCTTCTACCACAGCCGCATCTAATACGTTGCTCACCAGCCGTTTTGACAACGCGTCCGCCACGCCAACGTCAAAGAGCAGGTTGGACTCTTTGCGGTAGTTCACAATATCCAGCATCTCCTGGCTTAGGGTAAACATTTTATCCGCATAGCGAAAAACCAGTTCACCAAGTTCGCTGGGCTCCAGCCCACGCCCCTTTCGCTTGAACAATTTGCCCTGCAGGCGTTCCTCAAGCGCTTTAATCTGACCAGTGATGGTCTGCGGCGTTAAGTACAGCGCCTCCGCTGCACCCACTACAGATCCCTCTTTATAAACGTGCCAGAAGTAATAAAGATGGTTGTAGTTAATATGAGACATACTTTCTCTTCCTGATAAATGTCACAAAGGGGCGCCAGAACGGGCTCCCCTGTTATCTCGCCCTAATTAAATTGACGGGCGTAAACGCGCGCGCAGCCAGCCATAACCAATCACTGCCGACAGCAAGGAACCAATCAGGATCCCCAGCTTCGCCCAGTTAATCAGCGCCGGATCCACGCTGCCAAAGGCCAGGCTGGCAATAAAGATCGACATCGTAAAGCCGATACCGCACAGAATGCCGACCGCCATGATTTGTGAGAACGTCGTCCCCTGCGGCAGTTGCGCCAGTTTCAGACGCAGCGCCAGCCAGCAAAACAGACTGATCCCCAGAGGCTTACCAATCAGCAGGCCCGCGATAATGCCGAGCGGCAGAATCGAGGTCAGCCCGTCAATCGTCACGCCCTGCAGGGAGACGCCCGCGTTAGCAAAAGCGAACAGCGGCAAAATTAGATACGCCACCCACGGATGCAGCACATGTTCCAGGCGTTTTGCCGGGGAACGCCCATGCTTCTCTTTAAGCGGAATAAAGAACCCGACGATAACACCCGCCAGCGTGGCATGGACGCCGGATTTCAGCACCGCTGTCCACAGTATTGCGCCGACCAGGATATACACGCCCGTACGCCGTACACCACACAGATTCAGCAGCGCCAGAATCACAATCGCAAACGCCGCAACGCCCAGTGAAACCATCGACAGGTCGTTGGTATAGAACAGCGCGATAATCACAATCGCACCGAGATCGTCAATTATCGCCAACGCCATCAGGAAAATTTTCAGTGCCAGCGGAACCCGGCTGCCAAGCAGAGCCAGCACGCCGAGCGCAAAGGCGATATCCGTCGCCGCCGGGATCGCCCACCCTTCACGGGTAATCGGATCGGCATAGTTGAAGGCCAGATACAGCAACGCTGGCACAATCATGCCGCCAATGGCAGCAATCACCGGGAACGCCGCCTGTCGCAAACTGGCCAGAGAGCCCTGCATCAGCTCGCGCTTCACCTCAAGACCAATCAACAGGAAAAACACCGCCATCAGGGCATCGTTAATCCATAACAGCATGTTTTTATTGATCTCAAGCGCGCCGACGCGCAACTGAACCGGCGTATCCAGGAAAGCGTGATACCATCCACTGGTCACGCCCATATTGGCCATCAGCATGGCCATTGCAGCGGCGATGATAAGAATGATGCCCCCGGAGGCATCGCTGCTAAAGAATCGGTGCAGATGTTTCACTTTTTATTCTCTCAATCGGGTGAATACTTCGTAATAACTATCATACTCCGCATGAATCTTCGTTAAAATTAGATTATTTATGATGAACAGATCGAATATAACGAACAATAAAGAAAACAAAAAAGCCTGAGATCTCGCAATCCCAGGCTTTTGTTTTGGCGAATCGGCTTAACCCGATTAACGGGTCAAATCGTCAAAGAACTTTTTCACGCCGTCAAAGAAGCTCTTGGAGCGCGGGCTGTTCTTCTCTCCCGTCGGGCCGCCAAAGCTATCCTGCAAATCTTTAAGCAACTGTTTCTGCTTGTCGTTCAGACCGACCGGCGTTTCGACAACGACACGGCAAAGCAAATCGCCCTGCGCACCACCACGTACAGATTTCACGCCTTTGCCGCGCATACGGAACAGTTTTCCGGTCTGCGTTTCGCCGGGCACTTTCAGGTTCACTCGTCCATCCAGCGTCGGAACTTCAATCTCACCGCCCAGCGCCGCCATCGCAAAGTTGATCGGTACTTCACAGTACAGGTTGTTGCCTTCACGTTCGAAGATAGGATGCTGTTTCACCTGTACCTGAACGTACAAATCCCCTGCCGGTGCGCCGTGCTCGCCCGCTTCACCTTCACCTGACAGACGAATGCGGTCGCCCGTATCCACACCTGCCGGAATTTTTACCGACAGCGTTTTGCTCTTCTCTACACGACCATGACCGTGGCACTTGTTGCACGGATCTTTGATTAGCGTACCGCGCCCCTGACAGTGCGGACAGGTCTGCTGCACGGCAAAGAAGCCCTGGCGCATCTGCACCTGACCGGAGCCATGACAGGTCGGACAGGTCTGCGGCTGAGTTCCCGCTTTCGCGCCACTGCCGTGGCAAACGTCGCACTCTTCCAGCGTTGGAATGCGGATCTCTTTGGTCACGCCACGTACGGCTTCTTCCAGAGTGAGATCCATGTTGTAACGTAAATCGGCCCCACGCGCAGCACGTTGACGACCCCGACCACCGCCGAAGATATCGCCAAAAACGTCACCAAAGATATCGCTGAAGTCAGCGCCGCCACCAAAACCGCCGCCGCCCATGCCACCCTGCTCAAATGCAGCGTGACCGTACTGGTCGTAGGCCGCGCGTTTTTGCGAGTCGGTCAGAACTTCATACGCTTCTTTGATCTCTTTAAATTTCGCTTCGGCCTCTTTATCGCCCTGGTTGCGGTCCGGGTGATATTTCATGGCCAGGCGCTTATAAGCCTTTTTGATTTCACGCTCTTCCGCTGATTTGGAAACGCCTAAAATCTCGTAATAATCTTTCTTTGCCATTGGTTTTTTTCAGCCCCTTAACATGCGAGCACGGGCGGAGAGGAAACCTCTTCGCCCGTGCCGATTAATTACCCTGCATCAGGGCGATTATTTTTTGTCTTTCACTTCTTCAAACTCAGCGTCGACAACATCGTCATCTTTCGCGTTGTTTGCGGAAGCATCAGCGCCACCCGCTTGCTGCTGTGCGTGCTGCTGCTGTGCGATTTCCATCAGTTTCTGGGAAACCTGGGCCAACTCCTGCATTTTCGCTTCAATAGCCGCTTTGTCTTCGCCTTTCAGCGCGGTTTCCAGTGCAGTCAGCGCAGACTCGATAGCGGTTTTGTCGTCAGCCGGCAACTGGTCGCCTGCTTCTTCAACCTGCTTACGGGTGCTGTGCAGCAGATGGTCGCCCTGGTTGCGGGTCTGTACCAGCTCTTCGAACTTACGGTCAGACTCGGCGTTCGCTTCTGCTTCACGAACCATTTTCTGAATTTCTTCTTCATTTAGGCCGGAAGATGCCTTGATGGTGATCTTCTGCTCTTTACCGCTGTTTTTGTCTTTCGCGGAAACGTGCAGGATACCGTCAGCATCGATATCGAAGGTCACTTCGATCTGCGGCATGCCGCGCGGTGCCGGGTTGATACCATCCAGGTTGAACTGACCCAGAGATTTGTTATCAGACGCACGTTTACGTTCACCCTGCAGCACATGGATAGTTACCGCAGACTGGTTGTCTTCAGCGGTAGAGAACACCTGGCTGTGCTTGGTCGGGATAGTGGTGTTTTTGTTGATCAGTGCAGTCATCACGCCGCCCATGGTTTCGATACCCAGAGACAGCGGGGTAACGTCCAGCAGCAGTACGTCTTTTACATCACCGGTCAGTACACCGCCCTGAACGGCAGCACCGATAGCCACTGCTTCATCCGGGTTAACGTCTTTACGCGGTTCTTTACCAAAGAACTCAGCCACTTTCTTCTGCACCATTGGCATACGCGTCTGACCACCGACAAGAATCACGTCGTTGATATCAGAAACAGACAGGCCAGCGTCCTGCAAAGCGACTTTCAGCGGCTCGATGGAACGGTTAACCAGATCTTCAACCAGGCTTTCCAGTTTCGCGCGCGTTACTTTGATGTTCATGTGTTTCGGACCGGTGGCATCTGCGGTGATGTACGGCAGGTTCACGTCGGTCTGCTGAGCAGAAGAAAGCTCGATTTTCGCTTTTTCTGCCGCTTCTTTCAGGCGCTGCATCGCCAGCGGATCGTTACGCAGGTCGATGCCCTGATCTTTCTTAAATTCTTCAACCAGATAGTTGATCATACGGCTGTCGAAGTCTTCACCACCCAGGTGGGTATCACCGTTGGTTGCCAGAACTTCGAAGGTTTTTTCGCCATCAACTTCGTCGATTTCGATAATAGAGATATCGAAAGTACCGCCACCGAGGTCATAAACCGCGATAGTACGGTTGCCGACTTCTTTGTCCAGACCATATGCCAGCGCAGCAGCCGTCGGTTCGTTGATGATACGTTTCACTTCCAGACCTGCGATACGGCCCGCGTCTTTGGTTGCCTGACGCTGAGCATCGTTAAAGTAAGCCGGTACAGTGATAACCGCTTCAGTTACCGGTTCACCCAGGTAATCTTCAGCCGTTTTCTTCATTTTCTTCAGCACTTCTGCCGAGATCTGCGGCGGAGCCATTTTCTGGCCTTTCACATCAAGCCATGCGTCGCCGTTGTCGGCGCCGATGATTTTGTACGGCATGATGGAAACATCGCGCTGAACTTCTTCGTCCTGGAAGCGGCGACCAATCAGGCGTTTAATCGCAAACAGGGTGTTTTGCGGGTTTGTCACTGCCTGACGTTTAGCCGGCTGACCAACCAGGGTTTCACCATCCTGGGTATAAGCAATAATAGAAGGCGTGGTGCGATCGCCCTCGGCGTTCTCCAGCACACGTGCCTGAGTCCCATCCATAATCGCTACACAAGAGTTGGTCGTACCCAGGTCGATACCAATAATTTTACCCATCTAAACGTCTCCACTAAAAATTCGGTCATCATGTGGTTGTGAGTCTGTAATAAGGGCGAAACGTGCGGTTTCAACTACCCTGATTCGTTTTTTTTCAGACTCACCACTGCGGTTGACTACTAAGTGGGGTCGTAACCCACTTCATCAAGGGGGGAATGAAAAAAATTTTTGCTTTTGTTGAAATAAAGCTGCCCGAACAAGTTGTGATAACGATCACGATAAAATTTCTCTCTTTTCCCGCGTCCAGATCATAGACAGCCACCTCGCCCCTGATTATTATGCCGCGCCCCGAACGGCGTCCTGCTTTCACGGGGAAACTATTTCACCATTCAATCAATGATGATTTTGAGGATTTATGGGCAACACTAAGTTGGCTAACCCGGCACCGCTGGGCCTGATGGGCTTCGGCATGACCACCATTCTGCTTAACCTGCATAACGCCGGTTTTTTCGCCCTGGACGGTATTATTCTTGCGATGGGTATTTTCTACGGCGGGATCGCGCAAATTTTTGCCGGTCTGCTGGAATATAAGAAAGGCAACACCTTCGGGTTAACCGCATTCACCTCTTACGGCTCCTTCTGGCTGACGCTGGTGGCTATCCTGCTGATGCCGAAAATGGGTCTGACTGAGGCGCCGAACGCGCAGTTCCTCGGCGCGTATCTCGGTCTGTGGGGTGTGTTCACGCTGTTTATGTTCTTCGGTACACTGACAGGCGCGCGCGCACTGCAGTTCGTCTTCCTGAGTCTGACGGTTCTGTTTGCCCTGCTGGCAGTTGGTAACATCGCGGGTAACGCAGCCGTGATTCATTTTGCCGGCTGGATTGGCCTGGTGTGTGGCGCGAGCGCTATTTACCTGGCGATGGGTGAAGTGCTGAACGAACAGTTTGGCCGCACTATCCTGCCGATTGGTGAAAAGCACTGATCATCCGTATCCCCCCGCATCGGGGGGATATTTTTTACTGTGATAGCTCTGTATGCAGCGTCGAATCGCGGTAATACCCATTCTGTCACAACCGAATCCCCCTAATCCCATCAGCCCCTATAGCAGGCACAACTGCCGGGAATACGCCCGGCCGGGAATACCTCACCGGGTACCGCAGCAAAAAGACGAAGATGATGAAGTCTTAAACTCAGTCAGTTGTATCGCGACGTGCGTTTTTAGGGCGAAAAGATGCTACGATTTCCGGCGCAGTTTCGACATATGGCCCTTCAAGAAGCTGTATACAATACGGTACGCTTGCAAAGATTCCTGCCACAACGACATTCCCCTCTGCATCTTTTACCCCCTCCAGGGTTTCTTTAATCGATTTCGGCTGGCCGGGTAAATTGAGGATTAACGCCTGCTTGCGGATCACCCCTACCTGACGGGACAGAATCGCTGTAGGGACAAAATGCAGGCTAATCTGGCGCATCTGTTCGCCAAAACCGGGCATCTGGCGATCGGCAACCGCGAGGGTGGCATCGGGAGTCACATCGCGGCGCGCAGGACCGGTGCCTCCGGTAGTCAGCACCAAATGACAGCTCATCTCGTCCACCAGTTCACACAGCGTTTGCTCAATAATGGCCTGTTCGTCAGGAATCAGGCGCGTCTGCACCTCAAAAGGGGTGGTCAGCGCTGCGGATAACCACTCTTCCAGAGCCGGGATACCTTTATCCTGATAGACACCGCTGGAAGCGCGGTCAGAAATGGAAACTAAGCCAATACGTAAGGTGTTCATGATTATTCCGTTTAAACAGTCTCGTTAACCAGAATGATACACTGCGAAAGGAAGGACAGACAGAGGTCAGAAGAGGTAGCGTGACCGGCAAACCGCCCACGCTACGAAGACAGAAATGATTACAGCAGATCGCCGATCATTTTTTCGAGTTTTTCCTGGTCGACAGCAAACTTACGGATACCGTCCGCCAGTTTGTCTACCGCCATTGGATCCTGGTTATGCTGCCACAGGAACTCAGACTCAGTGATACGTTCCGGACGGGCTTTCACTTCGCCAGAGAAAGAGAGTTTGCGCTCGATAGCGCCTTCGCTTTCCGCCAGCTCTTTCAGCAGTGCCGGAGCGATGGTCAGGCGGTCACAGCCAGCCAGCTCAAGGATTTCACCGACGTTGCGGAAGCTTGCGCCCATCACAACGGTCTCGTAACCGTGCTGTTTGTAGTACTCGTAGATTTCCGTTACGGAAACCACACCCGGATCTTCTGCCGGCGCATACTCTTTCTTGTCGGTATTGGCTTTATACCAGTCAAGAATACGACCCACAAACGGGGAGATCAGGAACACGCCCGCTTCAGCACATGCGCGCGCCTGTGCGAAGGAGAACAGCAGCGTCAGGTTACAGTTAATGCCTTCTTTTTCCAGTTGCTCCGCCGCGCGAATGCCCTGCCAGGTTGAAGCCAGTTTGATCAGAATACGATCGTTGCTGATACCGGCATCGTTATACAACTTAATGATGCGCTTCGCTTTGGCGATAGAGGCCTCGGTGTCATAGGACAGGCGAGCATCCACTTCTGTGGAGATACGACCCGGAACCAGTTTCAGGATCTCCAGACCGATATTCACGGCCAGTTTGTCGGTCGCGTCCACAATCTGTTGTGCGCGATCGCTGCTCTGCTGTTTCGCCCAGGCAACAGCATCGTCAATCAACTTACGGTATTCCGGGATCTGCGCTGCGTTAAGAATGAGAGAAGGGTTGGTTGTGGCATCCTGCGGCTGATACAGCTTCATTGCCGCGATGTCTCCGGTGTCGGCCACCACGGTGGTGAACTGACGAAGGGAGGTCAATTTGTCCGTCATGATAGTGTGTCTCTTTAAACAGCTTGTTAGGGGGATGTAACCGGTCTGCCCTGATGATAACACGACGCAGTGACAGCGCAACCGCAGACAATACAGTTAACGGTTTACAGCACCTGCGGGAAAAAACTGATTGGCCTTGATGTGACACGCCATTCGTGGTCTCTCTCATGTATGATACAGAGTCGCTACCGATTGCCAGACTGCGTATATACTCATCAACAATAAGTAGCGCTTACACAGGGTGTGTTTTAGCTTACCGGCAGCAACAAGAGGGATGTTAATGCCTGACTTTTTCACGTTTATCAATGATGTGCTCTGGGGATCGGTGATGATCTACCTGCTCTTCGGTGCAGGGTGCTGGTTTACCTGGCGCACAGGGTTCGTGCAATTTCGCTATATTCGCCAGTTTGGCAGAAGTCTTAAAAACAGCATCAACCCGCAACCTGGCGGGTTAACTTCCTTTCAGTCGCTCTGCACCAGCCTTGCCGCGCGTATCGGTAGCGGCAACATGGCGGGCGTGGCGCTGGCGATTACCGCAGGCGGACCCGGGGCGGTTTTCTGGATGTGGGTCACCGCAGTGATTGGCATGGCGACATCCTTTGCTGAATGCTCTCTTTCACAACTCTACAAAGAGCGCGATCGCCACGGACAATTTCGCGGTGGCCCTGCGTGGTATATGGCGCGCGGTTTAGGCATGCGCTGGATGGGGGTGTTGTTCGCCATCTTCCTGCTCATCGCCTACGGACTGGTTTTCAATAGCGTCCAGGCCAACTCCGTCTCCCGCGCGATGAAATTCGCTTTCGATTTTCCGCCGGTTATCACCGGCATTGTGATGGCGTTTGCGGCCCTGCTGGTTATCATTCGGGGAATTAAAGCCGTTGCACGGATGATGCAGTGGTTCGTTCCCGTAATGGCGCTGCTCTGGGTCACTACCAGCCTGGTCGTTTGTCTGCTCAACGTTGAACAACTGCCTGAAGTCATTATTTCCATCGTTAAAAGCGCATTCGGCTGGCAAGAGGCGGCAGGCGGCGTGGCGGGATACACACTGAGCCAGGCGATAACCAGCGGTTTTCAACGCAGCATGTTCTCTAACGAGGCGGGGATGGGGTCTACGCCCAACGCGGCAGCAGCAGCGGCATCCTGGCCCCCCCACCCTGCGGCACAAGGCATTGTGCAAATGATCGGCATTTTTATCGACACCATGATCATCTGTAGCGCAACCGCCATGCTGGTTTTACTGGCGGGAAATGGCACCACCTATGCGCCAATGGAAGGCATTCAACTGGTGCAAAAAGCGATGAACGCGTTAATAGGCGGTTGGGGTGCCGCATTTGTCGCGATCATCGTGATTATGTTCGCCTTCAGCTCCATCGTGGTGAATTACATTTATGCGGAAAACAATCTGTACTTTCTGAACCTGGACAACAAGCGGGCAATCTGGGCATTGCGTATCGCCACCTGCTCAACCGTGATTGCCGGGACGTTGCTCAGCTTCCCGCTATTGTGGCAACTGGCCGATATTATTATGGCCTGCATGGCAATCACTAACCTGACGGCGATCCTGCTGTTGTCGCCGGTGGTTCATACTCTCGCCAGCGACTATTTGCGCCAACGAAAACTGGGAGTTCGCCCGGTGTTTGATCCGTTGCGCTATCCGGATATTGAACAGCAACTGGCCCCTGATGCCTGGGACGACCTCACGCAAGACTAATCACAACTATCGATCAACTCTGTCGCGTTTTTTGCTACAGTCGCAGTAAATTTCCTGCAAGGACTGGATATGCTGATTCTGATTTCACCTGCAAAAACGCTCGACTACCAGAGCCCGCTGGCGACGACGCGCCATACGCTGCCTGAACTGCTGGACCACTCCCAGCAGTTGATTCATGTGGCGCGCAAACTCTCCGCTCCTCAAATTGGTAAGCTGATGGGCATCAGCGACAAGCTCGCCGATCTGAACGCCACCCGCTTTCACGACTGGCAGCCGGACTTCACGCCGGAAAATGCGCGTCAGGCCATTCTCGCGTTTAAAGGGGATGTGTATACCGGCTTACAAGCTGAAACGTTCAGCGAAGCCGATTTCAATTTTGCGCAGCAGCATTTGCGTATGCTTTCAGGGCTTTACGGCGTGTTGCGTCCACTGGATCTGATGCAGCCTTATCGTCTGGAAATGGGGATTCGCCTGGAAAACGCCAAAGGGAAGGATCTGTATCAATTCTGGGGCGACATTATTACCGATAAGCTTAACGAAGCGCTTGCCGCGCAGGGCGATCGGGTGGTGATTAACCTTGCGTCGGATGAATACTTTAAATCCGTGAAGCCGGAAAAACTGAATGCCGAGTTGATTAAGCCTGTTTTCCTCGACGAAAAGAACGGTAAGTTTAAGGTCATTAGCTTTTATGCCAAAAAAGCACGCGGCCTGATGAGCCGTTACATCATCGAAAATCGCCTGACAACGCCTGAACAGCTCACCGGCTTTAACAGCGAAGGCTACGCCTTTGATGAAGCGGCCTCCGGGAATGGCGAACTGGTGTTTAAGCGTCACGAACAGTAATGCATAATCCGCCGGATATCGGCTACGCCTTATCCGGCCTGCCCATCGGTACCTTCTTACGAGCCCGGCAAGCGATAACGTCACCGGGCACGATGCTTAACACGTCATCATCAGCTTACGCAATGCAGCAAAATCCGCTGGCAGATGATGTGAAAGCAGCGGCAAATCCGCACGCTCTGCCAGCTCTTTTGGCAATTCCAGCGTTTCATTCAGAATGGCTTCCACACTCTCTTTAAACTTCGCCGGATGCGCAGTGCCGAGGAACAGACCGTATTCCCCCGGATTAAGCTGATCGCGCAAAGCGCGATACGCCACCGCCGCGTGCGGTTCAGAGGTGTACCCTTTCGCTTTTAACTCACGCATCGTTTCCTGCGTGGTTTCATCATCCACCGCCGCATAACCCAGCTCACTCAGACGCCAGATTTTACGCCGGAACAACTCTTCCACACGCGGCCAGTTGTTAGGCTGACTGACATCCATCGCGTTAGACAACGTCGCCTGGGTCGCTTTTGGCGCCCATTCGCCACCTTCCAGGAAACGCGGCACCGTATCGTTGACGTTAGTGGCAGCGATAAAGCGTTTCACCGGCAGGCCAAGAGATTTCGCCAGCAGACCCGCAGTCAGGTCACCAAAGTTTCCGCTGGGAACCGAGACAACCAGTTGATTACGGGCTTCCTGCGGCAACTGCGCAACTGCTTCAAAGTAATAGCAAATCTGCGCCAGCAGACGGCTGATATTAATTGAATTCGCGGAGTTCAGCCCCAGTGCCGCTTTCAGTTCTTCATCGTCAAACGCCTGTTTAACCAGCGCCTGGCAGGCATCAAAATCGCCGTCGATCGCGACGGTTTCAATGTTGCCGCCCAGGGTACAGAACAGTTTTTCCTGCAACGGACTGATCTTGCCATTTGGATAGAGGATCACGACGCGCACATTCGGCAGACCATAAAAAGCATGGGCAACAGCCGCACCGGTATCTCCGGAGGTTGCCGTCAGAATGGTCACCGGTTTGTCACCGCTGATATGGGTCAGCATCTGCGCCATAAAACGGCCACCGAAATCTTTGAATGCCAGCGTCGGACCGTGAAACAGCTCCAGGCATCCCACGTCGCTTTCCACCTGGGCGACCGGCGCCGGGAAGGCAAACGCAGCGCGTACGCGCTCTTCGAGGATCTCTTGCGGGATTTCGTCGCCAATAAATGCGGAAAGGATTTTCGCGCTACGGCTCACGAAGTCCAGGTTGAGCATCTCATCAACCTCGGTCAGGTTGAATTCCGGCAGATCGTGGGGGAAAAAGAGCCCCTGATTTTTGCCAAGCCCTTGCGTGACGGCCTGTGCAAAACTGACCTGTTCGTTGTGATCTTTAAGATTGTAGAGTTTCATCAATTATCCCAATACTCGTGCGCCCGCCGTGTCCAGCCGGCAAATATGAACAAAGCCTTCCTGATTTTGCAGGTAGTGATTTCCCAACCAATCCGCTACGCGCTGCGCCGTATCGGGTTTATCGCAGAGCGCAAACAGCGTCGGCCCGGAACCCGAAATACCGCTCGCCAGCGCGCCAGTTTCCGCAACGGCCTGGCGTGCCTGGGCAAACCCTGGTAACAGACGTTCGCGATAGGGTTCAGCTATCACATCTTTCATCAGTTTCGCCGCCAGCCCAGGCTGACGGGAATAACAGGCGTGAATAAATCCAGCCAGGTGCCGCCCGTGGGCAATGCAATCCTGGCGACGGTATTGCGCAGGGAGAATCGCCCGCGCTTCCGCCGTGGAGACCTTAATGCCTGGATAAGCCAGCACCCATAGCCACTCATCAAAGCCTGGCACCTGCTGACTGATAATGCCGTTTTCTTCGATCATCAGTTGCATACCGCCGAGGAAGCACGGAGCGACGTTATCGTAGTGAACGCTGCCGGAGATACGCCCTTCCAGTTCCCCCATGATAGCCAACAGGCGCGTATCGTTCAGAGGCTTGCCGCAGTGCTCATTCATTGCCACCAGCGCGGCAACCACGGAGCAGGCGCTGGAACCTAACCCGGAACCAATCGGCATGTTCTTTTCGAGCGTCATCGCCACCGGAATGGTTTTACCCAGCTCCTGGCAAAAACGCTCCCAGCACTGATAGACAATGTTTTCACGCGGTTCTGGCGGCAGTTTATCGGCAAAACGCCCCAGATTATTCAGACTGAAGCTGCCAGCCGCCTCAACGGTGACCACATCGCCCAGAAGTGAGCCGTCAACTGGCGTCACTGCCGCCCCGAGCACATCGAATCCAACGCTCATATTGGCACTGGAAGCTGGGGCATAAACTTTAACCATCTTAGACTCCTAACTTCCATGAGAGGGTACGCAACAGGTCGGCAAATACCCCAGCCGCCGTGACGTCGTTGCCTGCGCCATAGCCACGAAGCACCAGCGGCAGAGGCTGATAATAGTGGCTATAGAAAGCCAGCGCGTTTTCGCCGTTTTTCACTTTATATAGCGGATCGTTACCGTCTACTTCAGCAATTTTCACCCGACACACGCCGTCCTCTTCAATGTTGCCAACATAGCGCAATACTTTGCCCTCATCACGGGCTTTCGCCACGCGGGCAGCAAAGGCATCGTCAAGCTGTGACAAGTTCGCCATGAACGCCGACACGTCTCCGGAATCGTCAAATTCCCCAGGCAGAACCGGCTCAATGACAATGTCAGAAAGCTCCAGTTCACGTCCGGTTTCACGGGCCAGAATAAGCAGCTTACGCGCGACATCCATTCCGGAAAGATCGTCACGTGGATCCGGCTCGGTATAGCCCATTTCACGCGCGATGCGGGTCGCTTCAGAGAGGCTCATCCCTTCATCAAGCTTACCGAAAATAAACGACAGCGAACCTGACAAAATACCGGAGAATTTCTGCAGTTCGTCACCGGCGTTTAGCAGGTTTTGCAGGTTTTCGATTACCGGCAGGCCCGCACCGACGTTGGTGTCGTAGAGGAATTTACGGCGTGATTTTGCCGCAGCAAAACGCAGTTGATGGTAGTAATCCATCGACGAGGTGTTCGCCTTTTTGTTCGGCGTAACCACGTGGAAACCTTCACGCAGGAAGTCTGCATATTGGTCGGCTACCGCCTGGCTGGACGTACAATCGACAATCACCGGGTTCAGGAGATGGTATTCCTTCACCAGACGAATTAAGCGCCCGAGGTTGAATGGCTCTTTCGCTTCCGCCAGTTCCGCCTGCCAGTTTTCCAGATTCAGGCCGTGGACATGGGTCAACAACGCCCGGGAATTCGCTACGCCACACACGCGCAGATCAATATGTTTATTTTTAAGCCAGGTTTGCTGACGTTTGAGCTGTTCCAGCAACGCGCCACCGACACCGCCCACGCCAATCACAAACACCTCAATGACCTGATCGGTATTGAACAGCATCTGATGCGTGACGCGAACGCCCGTGGTGGCATCGTCATTATTAACAACTACGGAGATTGAACGTTCGGAAGAGCCTTGCGCAATCGCCACAATATTGATGTTGGCTCGCGCCAGCGCAGCAAAGAACTTCGCTGAAATGCCCCGCAGCGTGCGCATACCATCGCCCACCACGGAGATGATCGCCAGGCGCTCGGTCACCGCCAGTGGTTCCAGCAATCCCTCTTTCAGTTCAAGATAGAACTCATCCTGCAAAGCGCGCTGGGCGCGTGCGCAGTCCGCCTGCGGCACACAAAAACTGATGCTGTATTCAGAAGAAGACTGGGTTATCAAAACAACGGAAATCCCGGCCCGGGACATTACCGCAAAGACGCGAGCCGCCATCCCCACCATCCCTTTCATGCCAGGACCAGAGACGTTGAACATCGCCATGTTATTCAGGTTTGAAATCCCCTTCACCGGCAGATCGTCTTCATCACGACTGGCGCCAATCAGCGTACCGGGTGCCTGAGGATTACCGGTGTTCTTAATTAGGCAAGGGATCTGGAACTGAGCGATGGGGGTGATGGTACGGGGATGAAGCACTTTAGCGCCGAAATAGGAGAGTTCCATTGCTTCCTGATACGACATCGACTTCAGCAACCTGGCATCTGGCACCTGACGAGGGTCGCAGGTATAGACGCCGTCGACGTCAGTCCAGATCTCGCAACAATCGGCACGTAAACAGGCAGCCAGAACCGCTGCGGAGTAGTCAGAACCATTGCGTCCCAGCACCACCAGCTCGCCTTTATCGTTACCCGCGGTGAAGCCCGCCATCAGCACCATGTGATCGGCAGGAATGCGCCCGGCGGCGATGCGACGAGTCGATTCAGCGATATCAACGGTGGATTCGAGGTAGTGCCCCACCGCAAGTAGTTTTTCGACCGGATCAATGACGGTAACCTGATGACCACGCGCTTCCAGTAGACCCGCCATGATGGCGATAGACATCTTTTCACCGCGGCAAATGAGCGCGGCGTTAATGCTGTCCGGGCACTGCCCGAGCAGGCTGATACCATGCAAAACATGTTTGATTTGAGCGAATTCCTGCTCCACGAACACTTTCAACTGTGCCAGCGGGAAGCCGGGCTGAGCGTCGGCAAGTCCGGTCAGAAGTTCGGAGAAAATACGTTCGGCATCGCTGATATTGGGTAGGGCATCCTGACCTCCGATGGTCTTTTCAATCATCGCCACCAGATGGTTGGTAATTTTGGCGGGGGCAGAAAGAACGGTCGCTACCTGCCCCTGCCTGGCATTGCTTTCCAGAATATCGGCAACCCGCAGAAAACGTTCTGCATTTGCCACTGATGTACCGCCGAACTTCAACACTCGCATGGTTGTTACCTCGTTACCTTTGGTCGAAAAAAAAGCCCGCACTGTTCGGTGCGGGCTTTTTTCTGTGTTTCCTGTACGCGTCAGCCCGCACCGTTACCTGTGGTAATGGTGATGGTTGTGGTAATGATGGTGCTGATGCGTTTCATGGATGTTGTGTACTCTGTAATTTTTATTGTCTGTCCTGTATCCCTATATTGGTTAAAGTATCTCGTGACCTAAGTCAATAAATTTTGCATTACTCACGGAGCGAAACCGGTTCATGTACTGCTGCATAGCCCATTACTTTCGCCCAATGTCAGCGGTCACCACCTCTTGATTTCAGAGTTATTAACCAAAAATAAAGAATCATATAACATTTTATTTTGTGATATTTTTTTCGATATCATGGACTAAACGATGCAACATTGCCGTGTCTCGCTGCCCCAACAGCCCTAAACGTTGTTGCAACCAGTCGACCAGTTTGACGTCATCTGCGACATCCAAAGAAGCCAGTAACGTCATGACGCGAGATCGTAATGCTTGTAACTGAAATTCGTCAGATGCATCGACCTCTTTAGCAGGTTGTTGCATTAAACTTGCTAATTGATAACAGTAAACCATCACCGCCTGCCCCAGATTTAGCGAAGGATAATCAGCAACCATCGGCACTCCGGTCAGCACATCCGCCAGCTCCAGTTCGTCGTTCGTTAATCCGGAATCTTCTCGACCAAACACCAGCGCCGCATGATTCATCCAGGCCGATTTTTCTTCCAGAATCGGAACCAGTTCGGCTGGCGTGGCGTAGTAATGAAACCTGGCGCGGCTGCGCGCTGTGGTGGCGATAGTAAAATCCACATCGGAAAGGGCCGCCGCCAGCGTCGGAAAAACAACAATATTATCAATAATATCGCCCGATCCGTGTGCGACCCAACGGGTGGCGGGCTCATGATGCGCTTCGCTGTCGACGATACGTAATTGCGTAAATCCCATGGTTTTCATGGCACGCGCTGCCGCGCCGATATTTTCCGCCCTGGCGGGAGCGACAAGAATAATGGTTATGCGCATTTTTTTACTCTTTATGCTTGTCCGCGAATAATAATGTGAGCTTTGTCAAGATATTACGCGGCGCGAATTTACAAAATTTTAACGAAAATCACTGAAAAACCATTTCACGTTTTATAAAAGGCGCTAAACTATTCCCTGAGTTTACTACTGCTTTTTATGTTAACAGAAACAGTATATCCATCTGTTTATCTGAGGTAATTTGATTTAAAATGAATCTCATCTATTGGATTCGCCGTGTTAATTAGTTATCTTCTGCAACTAGTTGGATTATTGCAATTTTGTGATGAACGCTAGCATTTAGATACGATGATTTCATCAAACTGTTAACGTGCTACAATTGAACTTGATATATGTCAACGAAGCGTAGTTTTATTGGGTGTCCGGTACGTCTTAGCCTGTTATGTTGCTGTTAAAATGGTTAGGATGACAGCCGTTTTTGACACTGTCGGGTCCTGAGGGAAAGTACCCACGACCAAGCTAATGATGTTGTTGACGTTGATGGAAAGTGCATCAAGAACGCAATTACGTACTTTAGTCATGTTACGCCGATCATGTTAATTTGCGACATGCATCAGGCAGGTCAGGGACTTTTGTACTTCCTGTTTCGATTTAGTTGGCAATTTAGGTAGCAAACATGCAGACCCCGCACATTCTTATCGTTGAAGACGAGTTGGTAACACGCAACACGTTGAAAAGTATTTTCGAAGCGGAAGGCTATGATGTATTCGAAGCGACAGATGGCGCGGAAATGCATCAGATCCTCTCTGAATATGACATCAACCTGGTGATCATGGATATCAACCTGCCAGGGAAGAACGGTCTTCTGCTGGCGCGTGAACTGCGCGAGCAGGCTAACGTTGCGCTGATGTTCCTGACTGGCCGTGATAACGAAGTCGATAAAATTCTCGGCCTCGAAATCGGTGCAGACGACTACATCACCAAGCCGTTCAACCCACGCGAATTGACTATCCGTGCCCGCAACCTGCTGTCCCGTACCATGAATCTGGGTACTGTCAGCGAAGAGCGCCGCAGCGTTGAAAGCTACAAGTTCAACGGCTGGGAGCTGGATATCAACAGCCGCTCGCTGATTGGTCCTGATGGCGAACAGTACAAGCTGCCACGCAGCGAGTTCCGCGCCATGCTTCACTTCTGCGAGAACCCGGGTAAGATCCAGTCTCGTGCCGAACTGCTGAAAAAAATGACCGGCCGTGAGCTGAAGCCGCATGACCGCACTGTTGATGTGACCATCCGTCGAATCCGTAAGCATTTCGAATCGACGCCGGACACGCCGGAAATCATCGCCACTATTCATGGTGAAGGTTACCGTTTCTGTGGCGATCTGCAGGATTAATCGGGTTACCACCGTCAAAAAACGGCGCTCAGTGCGCCGTTTTTTATTGCCTCTCTTCAGCCGATTCTACTTCCACAAGCGTAAAGACTCATCCTCTGTTGCGGGCACTGAAGGTGATGCTGTTTTGGTACGAGAAAACGCATACCAGTCAAGATGACGCGTCAGGAACATTACGCCGCCAAGCGCCAACAGCAATACTCCTGTTCCCAACAACAGGGCGCTGTCTTCGGAACGAAGCAGAACCCACATCACGCCATCCAGCGCCAGTAAAGCAAACGTGAAGGCCACACTACTCCGCCAGCCTTTCAGGACGGCCTGAAGATAAACCCCATTCATCAACGCCCCCACCAGACTGGCAACAATCCATGCCAGCGTGAAACCGATATGTTCCGAGAGCGCCAGGAGCAGCAGATAAAACATCACCAGCGACAGCCCCACCAACAGATACTGCATCGGGTGAAGTTTTGTCCCCGTTAAGGTTTCAAACACGAAGAATGCCATAAACGTTAAGGTGATCAGCAAAATGGCGTATTTTGTCGCCCTGTCCGTCAGTTGGTATTGATCGGCTGGGGTGGCAACCGCAACGCTGAACGACGGAAGGTTATACCAGCCATCCTTTTGCGCTGCCGCGAACCGATCGCCCAGATTGTTTGCAAACCAACTGCTTTGCCACTGCGCCTGAAATCCTGACGCGCTGATTTCACGCTTGCCTGGTAAAAAGTCACCAAGGAAATTCGGATGCGGCCAGTTACTGGTCAGCGTCATTTCACTGCTGCGACCTACCGGAACAACAGAGAACGACCCCGTACCACTTAAATTCACCGACATCGACAACGCCACATCTCGTTTCGCCCATTGCGCATCGGGAAGCGGGATATGGACCCCTTCCCCACTTCCGGTTAAGCCTGTACCCGGTTCAACGGCCAGCGCAGTCCCATTCACCTTCGGGGCTTTTACCACGCCAATACCACGCGCATCGCCTACGCCAACCACAATAAACGGCTGTCCCATCGTCACGTTGGGTCGCTCCAGTTCGCGCAGTCTGGCGACATCAAATTCGGCTTTCAGCGCCACATCTGTCTGCCAGACCTGTCCCTGGTAGATACCAATTTTTCTCGCCTCAACGTTCTGATTTCCCTCAACCATTAGCGATTCGGGTAGCCAGAAGTGGATATAACTGCGCTTATGCTCCACCGGTTTCTCATTTTCCAGCACGGTGTATAACTCGGTCACGGGCACTGCAATCAGTGGACCGACGATTTTTTGTGGGCCACTGGTACTCTGGCGAATAGCATCTTCCACGGTATCGCGGTAATCAGCACGCTCGACAATAATCTGTCGCACCATCATCAGTGGGATCAACAGCAACACAATCGCGCCACCTAAGGTGACGATTTTCCAGAACAGGGGGGATTTCAACATAGCGTTCTCCTTATGCAATACCCGCAGAATAAGCACGCTATGTGGGGGGAATTTGAAGTTATGTGAAGTGACGGTGAAGTGTTAACGTAGCCTCTACACCGCCTTCCGGTCGGTTACGCAGTTCTGTGTGTCCTTTCAGTAGCCGCGCCACTTCACTGACGAATGCCAGTCCAAGACCACTGCTTTTCTGGCCATTCTCTCTCGGCAATGAGTAAAAACGGTCAAATATCTGCGGTAACGCATAATCAGGAATGCCCGTACCGGTATCGGTAATCGTCAACGTTACTCTCTCTGCGTGTGCCGTTGCGCTCAGGGTAACCGTTCCGCCTTGCGGCGTGAAATCAATGGCGTTATCCAGAAGATTACCCAGCGCCTGTTCCAGCAAAGCAGGTTCTGCACTGACGCTCAACGCCGAAGGGATTATCGCCAGCGCAATCTCCTTGGTCGCCAGTTGGATAGCTCGCGCTTCACTGATTTGCGCAAACAAGGCATCGACATCAACCGGGGAGAGCGCAATCTCCTGACGATTTTCCAGCCGCGCCTGGCGCAACAACGTTTCAACGAGTATCTGCATCCGCGCGTTCTGGCTGAGAATATTGTCGGTAAAGCGTTTAACGACGTCCGGAGGTGGACTTTCCCGGAGGATTTCTGCGGCTCCGCGGATGGCCGCCAGTGGGCTTTTCAGTTCATGAGTCAGGGCGTAAACGTACTGTTCAATATAATTTTTGCCCTCCAGTCTCAGGCGCATACTCTCCAGCGCCTGAGCGAGTTTGCGCAACTCACTGCTTCCCAGTTCCGGTAATGGCGTTGGCCGGTTTTCAGTCACCGAATCCGCGTAGCGCGTCAGGCGGGCAATCGAGCGGTTAATCCACCAGACCATACCCGCGCCAATGATCAACGCGATACCGAGCAGAATCGCGCTGGCCCAGAGGATTCGGCGTTCACTGCGTTTAATGACCGGTGCCATAGCCGCATTAGGTTTACCGACACTCAGTACGCCAATGATCTTTCCCCCATCGGTAATCGGTGCTGCAACGTACATCACGGAGCTTTCCGGATCGCTTGGATCCTGCGGCGTACTGCGCGCGCCATATTGCCCACGCAGCGTTAACCAGACATCGTTCCAGCGTGAGTAGTCCTGCCCTTGCGCTTTGTTCGCGGAATCAAACACGACTTTGCCCTGCACATCGGTCATGTAGACATGGTACTCGTTACGAACCTTATTGATGCCGCCGATATTGGCGCGAAACGGACGGTTATGCAGTTGCGTAAACGCCTGGGCGAGCTGCCCCTGTGCCGGATTGCCTGACAGGAGATCGTCACGCGCCAGCGCCGCCAGTAGCGTGGCGGTATCGATAAGGGTGCCTTCGGTTGCGCGGCGTACGCCAGGTTTGATCTCCTGAACAAAAATTGAGAGAACAAACCACGCGGCAACGGCGACAATCAGGAAATAGCCCAGCAGCAAACGCATGCCGATACGCATCAGAGACTCCTCAGGCTGTAGCCCATCCCACGATGCGTGTTGACAGGGGAGAGATCCGGGTTGATAGCGCGGAGTTTAGCGCGCAGGGTTTTGATATGCGTATCAACCGTCCGGTCAAAGGTGTCCTGTGCATCGGCCCAGACGATATCCATCAGTTGCTGTCGCGAATAAACGCGACCAGGGGAGGACAGCAATGTTTTCAGCAGCAAAAATTCATAGCGGGTGAGAGACAAAGGCGTACCAAACCAGCTCACTTCAGCCGCCAGCTCATTAAGCTCAAAATGGCCGATTTTGACAACGGGCGGCGGCGCGGAGAACTTCTTCACCCGGCGTAACAGCGTGCGCACCCGGGCGCACACTTCCCGCGGGGAAAACGGTTTGGCGACATAATCATCCGCACCAATTTCCAGTCCCAGCAGGCGGTCTACTTCGTCACTGCGTGCCGTCAGAAAAAGGATGGGTAACGCCGGATGACGTTCCAGCAGGCGGCGGCATAACTCAAAACCACTGATATCCGGCAAACCGACATCCAGGATCGCCACATCCGGGCACTGATGGCGCGATTGCTCCAGCGCAGGCAACCCGCGCGCGAAGGCCTGAACGCTAAAGCCCTCCTGCTGAAGCATATAAATCAGGGTATCCGCGATACCCTGTTCATCTTCTACCAGCCACACTGACACCTGCTGCATAATGCGTCCCTGTTATTGGCGCCACGGCATGATTGGCACAGCGCTGATTGCATTTTTAGGTGACCCCTCAACAACCTTGTCAGAGTAAGCCAGATAGGCCAGCGCGTTACGTTTGGCATCGTAAAAACGCACCACCTGTAAGGATTTAAAAACCAGCGAGGTGCGTTTCTTAAAGACGACCTCGCCCTCTGCTTTACCGCTTTTGATCCGGTCGCTCAGGACGATCGGGCCCACCTGTTGACAGGAGATAGCGGCATCGGAGGTATCCTCTGCCAGCCCAAGCCCACCTTTAATCCCGCCAGTTTTGGCGCGGCTGACATAACAGGTCACGTTTTTAACATCAGGATCGTCGAACGCTTCGACGATAATCTTATGATCCGGCCCCAATACTTTAAACACCGTATCAACAGACCCAATTTGTTCCGCATGTGCCAGTTGTCCCAGCATTAAGAGAACAGCAGAAAGGACTAAACTCTTGTATTTCATATTGTTACCATTTTTAAGATTCGCGCGGTGTAATTATTCAACATTGTAAAATAAACTGTTTACAGATCACAGGATTACAATAATCACGCTTTATGTTGTCCAAAAAAAGCATTAATGCACAAATAAAACACTGAATGCTAAAACAGCAAAAAATGCTATTATCCAATTATCTGATGTCAGATGCTCGTAGTTGAAAGGATGAGGATATTTTATGGATCAGGCCGGCATTATTCGCGACCTCTTAATCTGGCTGGAAGGTCATTTGGATCAGCCTCTGTCGCTTGACAATGTGGCGGCAAAAGCGGGTTATTCCAAGTGGCATCTGCAAAGAATGTTTAAGGACGTGACAGGCCATGCAATTGGCGCCTATATCCGTGCGCGACGTTTGTCGAAATCCGCTGTTGCGCTGCGGCTGACCGCTCGTCCGATTCTGGATATCGCCCTCCAGTACCGCTTCGACTCGCAACAGACTTTCACCCGCGCGTTTAAAAAACAGTTTGCCCAGACGCCCGCGCTTTATCGTCGCTCACCAGAATGGAGCGCATTCGGTATTCGCCCTCCTTTGCGTCTGGGTGAGTTTACGATGCCTGAGCATAAGTTTGTCACGCTGGAAGATACACGTCTGCTTGGCGTCACCCAGAGTTATTCATGTTCACTTGAGCAAATCTCCGATTTTCGCCACGAGATGCGCATCCAGTTCTGGCGCGATTTTCTCATCAACGCGCCGACCATTCCGCCAGTGCTTTACGGTTTGAATGAAACGCATCCCAGCCTTGAGAGAGATGATGAGCAGGAGGTGTTTTACACCACCGCGTTACCTCAGGAACAGGCCGATGGCTATGTGCAATCGGCACACCCCGTGCTGCTACAGGGTGGAGAATATGTGATGTTTACCTACGACGGGTTGGGAACGGGCGTTCAGGAGTTTATTCTGACCGTTTACGGTACCTGCATGCCGATGCTAAACCTGACGCGCCGCAAAGGTCAGGATATCGAGCGATACTACCCGGCTGAAGATGCCAAAACCGGTGACCGCCCGATCAACCTGCGCTGCGAATTCCTGATTCCGATTCGCCGTTAACGCTGTAACTCATCCAGGGCAGGGGCGTCCAGATGCGAAATGTCCCCTGCCGTTTCCACAACCCATCCCGGCGCCAGCCACAGGCTTTCCTGATAATCCACCCGCGAAATCGAGCAGTTACGCAAACGCAAACGGCGTTCCGCATACGCCGGAAGCCCCAGAATCGTACTGACCAGACAACCCAACGCGATGCCGTGACTGACTAACAGCGGACGACTTCCTTGCGGTAGATCCAGACACGCGGCAAGCGCCCCATGAACACGATCGCCCAGCTCCTGCATCGACTCCCCTTCGGGAATACGCCCGTCAACAGTCCCGTTGACAAGCTGACGACGCCAGTTCTCTTCCTCTTCCGTCAGGGTATCGATATGGCGTTTTTCCAGCACGCCCATATGTAATTCACGCAGGCGAGCGTCAAAAGTGATATCACAACCACAGGCCTGAGCGATGATTTCAGCGGTGCGACGGGTTCGACCCAGATCGCTGCTGATCACATGGGTGATGCCGAGACTTTTCGCACGCTCCCCCACCTGTATAGCTTGCTGCTCACCTTTAGCGGTCAGCGGACTGTCGGACTGGCCTTGAATGCGTCGCTCGGCGTTCCACTGCGTTTCACCGTGGCGAACAAGGTATACCTGTAACATGCTTTTTTTCCGTATACTGCGATGAGTTTTTTCAAAATCGAGCTTAATTATGCACCATGTTGTCTCAGCCACCACCAATCCCGCCAAAATTCAGGCGATTCTGCAGGCATTTACCGAGATCTTCGGTGAAGGATCCTGCCATATTGAGTCTGTGATCGTCGATAGCGGTGTACCGGAACAGCCCTTTGGAAGTGCTGAAACGCGTGCTGGCGCACGGAATCGGGTCGAAAATGCCCGTCGTGCGCAGCCAGATGCAGATTTTTGGGTGGCCATCGAAGCGGGTATTGATGAAGGTGCGACCTTCAGTTGGGTAGTCATCGAAAGCGCCGACCAGCGCGGTGAAGCACGTTCTGCGACCTTGCCGCTTCCTGTGACGATTCTTGAAAAAGTCAGCCAGGGCGAAGCGCTTGGTCCAGTGATGTCGCAGTACACGGGCATCGATGAGATTGGGCGAAAAGAAGGGGCGATTGGCGTATTTACCGCCGGGAAACTGACGCGTGCCAGCGTCTACCACCAGGCGGTAATTCTGGCATTAAGCCCGTTTCATAATGCGATTTACCAATAATGTGATCCTGATTGCCGGATGACGGCTTCGCCTTATCCGACCTACAACGGGCATCATCGCTTTGTAGGCCTGATAAGCACAGCGCCATCAGGCACTCTTCAGCAGTGCCGCTTCCAGCCACTGACGCAACTCAACGGGTGCTGACTTCAGGCTGTTAGACCCTCGGGTGATCGTAGCGATCCCTGCACCCAGCTCGTTTTTGAGTTCACGCTGGCTCATTTCACCCCGTAACAGCTCTTCAATAATACGCACACGCGTGCCCAATGCTTCACGCTCATCCGGCGTCAGCATCAGTTGTAGCAGCGGGAGATGCAAATCCTCTGCATAAGACTGGCGGAGCAACTCCACAAAACGAAGCCACTCCTGATTGCGTTGTTCGGCCATGGCCGATGAATAAGGGGATTGCTGGGTCATGTTATGCCGCCGTTTGTACTCTTGAACGAGTACAAATCATAACATAACCCATCTGATTAATAACGTCTCTGCCACTCAGAATCGCTCATCAGGGTATCTTTCTGCCCCAGAAAATAGCGATAGTAAGCGTCGTAAGCCAGCACGTTCTTCACATAGCCACGCGTTTCCGAGAACGGAATGCTCTCAACAAACGCCACGGCATCGATGCGTCCGGCGCTATTGCCAAGCCAGGTGCGCACGCGCCCCGGTCCGGCGTTATAGGCCGCTGACGAGAAAATCCGGTTATTGCCGAACTGCTGATAGACGTACTGCAGGTAGCTGGTGCCGATGTTGATATTGGTATCCGGATCCAGTAACTGATTCGGACTGCTGTAACCGGGTATAGAGAACATCTTCACCGTATGTGTCGCGGTCCCTGGCATAATCTGCATCAGCCCGCTGGCCCCCACCGGTGATTTCACTTTCGGATTCCAGGCGCTCTCCTGACGCGCGATCGCCATCGCATAACTCTGCGGGATCTCTTTATCGCGGGTATAGCGATTAAACAGATCGTTGTACGCCAGCGGGAAACGCTCCTCCAGATGATCCCAGAGTTTGCCGGCGATGGTCGCCTGCACGCTCAGATCCCACCACTGCTTATTAAATGCATAACGCGCCAGTTGCGCCTGCTCGGTCGTCGTACGGCTGGTGACCAGATTTGCCCATTCGCTGCGGGCAGTGTTATCCATATTCCAGTACATCAGTTCACGAACACGGGCCATTTCCGGCCCCTGAGTCAATGCGTTATCCACATTGTCAGGCGCTTTATCAATCTTCAGAACGTACTCTTCTCCCAGACGCTGCGCGGCGGCCATGGGGTAGAAGCCACGCTGCTGCATCAGCGCGTGCAGGATCTCTTTTGCTTCCGCTTCGCGTCCTCGTTCCAGCAACAAATCGGCCTGCCAGTAGCGCCATTCGTCTTTCTCTTTCGCCTCCATTGGCAGACGCGCCAGCCAGGTGTTCAGGCCCCGGCGATCGCCCGTACCAAGCGCCATTCGCACCCGGCGTTCCACAAGCGTTGTGGATTGCGAACGCATAATCGCATCGTCACGCCATTTCGCCTGCTCGTCCGTTACATCATTTCCCATTAACCGCCAGGCGACGATATCACGGAGTTCCTGGGTTTGGTCCTCATTCAGTTGCTGCGCCTGCACCAGCGAGGGGATCATCAGACGCGCGTTCTCCGCATCCTGTCGGGCGACGCAGGCAAAGGCGATAGCCGCCATCTGACGGGTGAAATCAGTGGCACCGGTGGTCCGTGCAAAGGTCATAACACTGTTCGGATCGTTCGCCAGTTTTATAACCGCTGAGGCGATAGTCTGGTACTCCGTGGGCATCTGCCCGGCCAGCACCGTCACCAGTCCGGTATTTCCTGCTTTCATCGCCAGGCGAATCCGCTCCAGATAAGACAGCGGATCCTGAGAGCCCGACGCACGCCAGACGCTGAACAGTCTGTCACAAGCATTCGGCTGACTTTTCCCGGTTAGCCACAACTCTTTTGCCCCCTGCCAGGCCTCTTCTGCCTGTCCGGTGTTCCACTTCGCGTAATAGTAATTGCACTGGGCTTCGGTCGTTCTCGGCTTTTCGGGGCTAAACGCAAGCAATCCACGCCAGTCTTCACGTCGCGCCAGTTCGTTAACAAAGCGAGACTCCAGAGTACGCGCTGGCGGCAATGTAGGATTAGCACGCACAAAGTTGGTGACCGTGATGGTCGGCTGATTCATCAAATCATCGGTAATTTGACGATATTCCAGATAGGGATATAAGGGGTAATCCTTCAGGCCCGGCATCATTTGTGCAACAACGTCCATCTGACGGTTGTCCCAGGCCTGCTTAATCTGTGCGTAACGGTTACGCTGCTCATCCAGTGAATCGGCTCGCGCGGCCTGGCTTAACGTCAGCACACACACTCCGGCAGCCAGAAGACGCCAGGTAAATCGTTGGGCTTTATCCACAAGCTCTTCCTCTAAATAAGATACGTCATTGCAGCCTCATGCCGCCTAATGATTTTATGCTAACCAGTCATTGTCATTTACGCCACGTCGTGAACACTTTTTTACTTTTACTGAGACCAGGATCTGCTGGCTGGGCTTAAGGAGGGAAAAAGGCTACACTTCGCCTCTGAAAACACTAACTCATCATGATAAATATAGAGGCGAGTCCAACGTGGCCCAATTCGTTTATACCATGCATCGTGTCGGCAAAGTCGTTCCGCCGAAACGTCATATTTTAAAAAACATCTCGCTGAGCTTCTTCCCTGGCGCAAAAATCGGCGTACTGGGCCTTAACGGTGCCGGTAAGTCTACTCTGCTGCGTATCATGGCTGGCATCGATAAAGATATCGAAGGTGAAGCCCGTCCGCAGCCTGGCATCAAAATTGGTTACCTGCCGCAGGAACCTCAGCTTAATCCTGAACACACCGTTCGCGAATCTGTCGAAGAAGCCGTGGCGGAAGTCGTCAACGCGCTGAAAGGTCTGGATGAAGTGTACGCAAAGTACGCTGAACCGGATGCGGACTTCGATAAACTCGCCGCCCAACAGGGCAAGTTTGAAGAGATCATTCAGGCGCATGATGGTCATAACCTGAATGTACAACTGGAACGCGCCGCTGACGCCCTGCGTCTGCCAGACTGGGAGGCAAAAATCGCCACCCTCTCCGGGGGGGAACGCCGCCGCGTCGCGTTATGTCGCCTGCTGCTTGAAAAACCCGATATGCTGCTGCTCGACGAACCGACCAACCACCTGGATGCGGAATCCGTGGCCTGGCTGGAGCGCTTCCTGCACGACTTCGAAGGCACCGTGGTGGCAATTACCCACGACCGTTACTTCCTCGATAACGTCGCGGGCTGGATCCTTGAGCTTGACCGTGGTGAAGGTATTCCGTGGGAAGGCAACTACTCCTCCTGGCTTGAGCAGAAAGATCAGCGTCTGGCGCAGGAAGCGTCTCAGGAAGCGGCTCGTCGTAAATCTATTGAGAAAGAGCTGGAGTGGGTGCGTCAGGGTGCGAAAGGCCGTCAGTCAAAGGGCAAAGCCCGTCTGGCGCGCTTTGAGGAACTGAACAACACCGAATACCAGAAGCGTAACGAAACCAACGAACTGTTTATCCCACCGGGACCGCGTCTGGGCGATAAAGTTGTTGAAGTCAGCCATCTGTGCAAGTCATACGGCGATCGCGTACTGATTGACGATCTGAGCTTCTCCGTACCGAAAGGCGCCATCGTCGGTATTATCGGTCCGAACGGCGCGGGTAAATCCACGCTGTTCCGTATGATGTCCGGTCAGGAACAGCCCGACAGCGGTACTATCACGCTGGGTGAAACCGTCAAGCTGGCCTCTGTCGACCAGTTCCGTGACGCCATGGATAACAGCAAAACCGTCTGGGAAGAAGTGTCCGGCGGGCTGGATATCATGAAGATCGGCAACACCGAAATGCCAAGCCGCGCTTACGTTGGCCGCTTTAACTTTAAAGGTGTTGATCAGGGCAAACGCGTGGGCGAACTGTCCGGTGGTGAGCGTGGCCGTCTGCATCTGGCAAAACTGTTACAGGTTGGCGGCAATATGCTGCTGCTCGATGAACCCACCAACGACCTGGATATCGAAACTCTGCGTGCGCTGGAAAACGCCCTGCTGGAGTTCCCGGGTTGCGCAATGGTTATCTCGCACGACCGCTGGTTCCTGGACCGTATCGCTACCCATATTCTGGACTACCAGGATGAAGGGAAAGTGGAATTCTTCGAAGGTAACTTCACCGAATACGAAGAGTATAAGAAACGCACGCTGGGCGCGGACGCGCTGGAGCCGAAGCGTATCAAGTACAAGCGTATTTCAAAGTAATTGTTAGTCATGCCGGATGGCGGCGAAAACGCCTTATCCGGCCTACAGGACGCGTATCTGTAGGCCGGACAAGCGCCGCGTCATCCGGCATTTTCGATTATTGCGCTTTAGCCGTGGTAGGCCCGATAAGCGCAGCGCCATCGGGCAAACTGCCGGAGGACGTCGTAAGCGTCTTATCCGGCCTACGGGATAGATTTTACTGCGCTTTAGCCGTTGCCGGTTGCTGATCCGCCGCAGGTTCCAGTTGGAACACCACATCGACCTGATCGTCAAACTGAATCGCCGCCTGCTCATACGTTTCCTGAGCAGAAACCGGTGCCGCATCGGCTTTCATCATCCGCACCATCGGGCCTGGCTGATAGTTCGAGACATGGTAGCGCACGCTGTAAACCGGACCGAGCTTGCTGTTAAAACCGGCTGCCAGCTCCTGTGCCTGGTGAATCGCATCCTCGATCGCCGCTTTACGCGCTTTGTCTTTATAAGCATCCGGTTGTGCGACGCCTAACGATACGGAACGAATTTCATTCAATCCCGCCTTCAGCGCGCCGTCCAGCAGCGGGTTAAGCTTATCCAGTTGACGCAGCGTCACTTCCACGGTACGTACCGCGCGATACCCTTTCAGAATACTTTTACCGTTCTGGTAGTCATAATCAGGTTGGGTGCGCAGATTGGCAGAGCTGATATCTTTCTTCGCGATCTGGTTTTGCTCCAGGAAAGAAAGGTACTGCGCCACGCGCTCATCGGCCTGTTTCTTCGCCGTCGCCGCATCTTTCGCCGCGACGTTAACTTCAATCGCCAGCGTAGCGATATCCGGCGCTGCATCCACGCTTGCCGTTCCGGAAGTCACGATGTGCGGTCCGTCAGGCAATTCACCAGCCTGCACCGACATTGCACTCAATCCCACTAATGCCGCCAGGGCCATCACTTTGAACTTCACTGTCGTTCCTCCATGTTACATAAGTTGCCCTGAATTTTAGGGCGCATGCAGGCAAGCTTAGCGCGAATTATGGTGATGTCCATAAGACAACCCTTAGAGCTTACCTAATCAGGCACTTAGTTGAACAAAGCGTGAACATGCGCAACCCCTTCTTTTGCCAGTTGAAAAGCGATAAACCACATCACCGCCCCCACCAGCGTATTGATGATTCGCTGCGCTTTCGCCGTCCGTAAACGCGGCGCAAGCCATGCCGCCAGCAATGCCAGCCCGAAGAACCACAAGAAGGAAGCGCTGACGGTACCGAGTGCAAACCAGCGTTTGGGTTCCACGTCCAGTTGTCCGCCAAGACTGCCCAGCACAACGAAAGTATCCAGATAGACATGCGGATTCAGCCACGTGACGGCCAGCATCGTGGCGATAATTTTCCAGCGCCCCTGCTTCATCACTTCCGCGCTGGCCAGCTCCAGATTGCTGCTCATCGCCGTTTTTAATGCGCCAAACCCGTACCACAATAAAAAGGCCACGCCGCCCCAGGTCACCAGCGCCATCAACCACGGCGACTGCATCAACAGGGCGCTGCCGCCAAAAATTCCGGCGCAAATCAGCACCAGATCGCTTATGGCACACAGCAGCGCAATCATGATGTGGTACTGGCGACGAATCCCCTGGTTCATGACGAACGCATTTTGTGGGCCAAGCGGAAGTATCATGGCAGCGCCAAGCGCAAGCCCTTGAAAATAGTACGATATCACAGTCATTATCCCAAACAATGTCTCTTAAGCGCAGACTATAGCGCGGGGACATTATTAGCGGAAATTGAAAGTTTTAATCGGGTATTAGTCAGGTTAATAATGTGAGAGGAAAAGGCCGGACCATGATATCCGGCCTGACAGGAAGGCTGCGTTATTCCGCCGCGCTCTCTTTTACGCGTTTAAAATTCACATCCATCTGCGGATACGGGAAGCTGATACCGGCGGCGTCAAACTCACGCTTAATGCGCTCCAGCACGTCCCAGTAAACATTCTGCAGATCGCCGCTGTTGCTCCAGACGCGGACCACGAAGTTAATGGATGACGCGCCCAGTTCATTCAGACGCACCGTCATTTCGCGATCTTTCAGGATGCGGTCTTCCGACTCGATAATGCGGGTGAGGATCTGTTTCACCTTATCAATATCAGAGTCATACGCCACGCTGATCATAAACTCATTGCGACGCACCGGTTCGCGGGAGAAGTTAATGATGTTGCCGGCAATGATTTTACCGTTCGGGACGACAACGATTTTGCCATCCACGGTACGCATGGTGGTGGAGAAAATCTGCACGTTAAGCACCGTACCTGCAACGCCGCCCAGGTCAACGTACTCACCAGCACGGAATGGACGGAACATCACCAGCAAGACGCCGGCGGCAAGGTTAGACAGCGACCCTTGCAACGCCAGACCAACCGCCAGACCCGCGGCACCGAGAACCGCAATCACCGACGCGGTCTGCACGCCCACGCGCCCCAGCGCAGCAATCAGCGTGAAGGCGATAATCCCGTAGCGCACCAGCGCAGAGAGAAAATCGGCGACCGTTGCATCAATATGACGCGCCAGCATCAGGCGGTTAACCGTATTCGAGACCAGACGCGCAACAATCATCCCGACAATTATAATGGCAATCGCCGCAACGATGTTGACGGCATAACTCAACAGCAATGCCTGGTTGCGGACCAGCCAGGTTCCCGCACCGTTGATGCTGTCGACAACATTCAAATCTTCCATTTAATGTTCCTTGGTCATAACAAATCAGAGCAAATGAGATCAATCTCACGAAAATACCTTGTTAAAGGTAAACAAAAATAGATGAATACGCCATTTCCGTTAGATCTCTATTCTGGACATTGCTACTTTTGCTGCTCTGCGGGGCGATCGACCATGCGCAGAAATCCCTCCACCAGTGAATGTTTCTGCCTGAAAATATCAGCAATCTCACTAACCACTTTTCCACTTCCGGCATTCTTCCATGCAACAGACAGTGGCGACGGCTGGCGCGGGTTAACCACCGAACGCGCCACCAGCGCGCCGGACTCCACGTAAGGTCGACACAGACGTTCAGGCAAAAAGCCGACGCCCAAACCGCTTAAATGACAAGCCAGCTTGGTGCTCAGATCCGGAACCTTAATTTCCTTTTGTCCGCTTAACAACCAGGCCACTCGCCGGGTCAAGGTGCGCGAAGTATCCTCAATATTGATGGCGGGATAGCGGCGCAGCATATCATCGGAGAGCACCATTGCAGGATGGCTGGCTAACGGGTGATTCTGCGCCACCACAAACTGCCAGCTAATGTCCCCCAACGGCAGCAGCGAAATGTTATTCGACAAAGACTCTGAACCGGTCACACCAATCGCCAGTTGGAAATCGTCATACAGCAGCGAATCCCACACGCCCATATAAACCTGGCGGGAAATCTGAAAACGGGTGAAAGGAAACTGCTGATGCAGCCACGTCAGTAAATCGGCCGTCGTCTGCGGTTGGTACAGTAAATTGTTCACAACGATATTGACCTGGCGTTCAACGCCAGCATTGATTTGCTGAAGCTCATCCGGCATAGCATCCAGCCAGTTGAGCCACTGGCGGCAATGCTCAAGCAGATGCTGACCAGCCAGCGTGAGGCTGACAGAACGGGTGGTGCGTAAAAAAAGCTGCGTTCCCACCTGCTCTTCCAGCGTTTTGATGCGGTAGCTGATAGCGGCAGGCGTTTTATGCAGCGAACTGGCTGCCCGGGAAAAGCTCTCGGTCTCAGCCACCCGAATAAATGTGCGTATCGTTTCCTGATCGAGCATGCAATCCCCTTGAGTCAACCGTCCGTAACCAATGCTGCGCCAGCGCGATGCCTGATACGATGTCAGCACCGGACGTGTGCCCGACGGCAAGCAGGCGACGAAGTCCCCGGTCTGCGTCTTGTCCGGTTTGTAAATCACACATCACACGTAATACTGGCGTAGAAAACTCGCCCAGTCGGGCACTATTAAGATAGCTACAGCTTACCGAAGTTGTCAGCAAGGCAAGTTGATCCGCCGGGGGTAAAAAACGGTGAACCGGCATCCCTGTCGCCACAAAGACCGCCAGCATTCCCGTCAACATATCGTCGCCGCTGGGCGTCAGTCCCGGGCCTCGCCCAATAAGCCAACGCCAGTCAGGAGTGAAGCCAGCTCCCCAGCGGTTTAGCCCGGCAATGATTTCCGCATAACACGTCATCGTGTTGAGCGGTTGATTAAGCGCCCCGCCCAGACCACTTTGCTGAAAATAAGAAGAAAGATCGACAGGCGCGATGGCCGCAGCCCTCACACGCAATTTGAGTTCACGGCGAGCGTGAAGCGCCACGCCCTGCCCACTCAACCGACTCCCCAATTTGTGCAAGCGCGAAACTGCGTTCATACGAGAAAATGACGAATGACTGAGCAGGAGGCCGGTCGGCCCCATACCTTTCCCGTAGCGGTACAGCGTCAGTAATTCGCCATTCGCGTGGATGAAATTGATCGCCTGCGAGAAGCGACTGTGCAACGTCCACTCACCGTCAGGAAGTCGGTAAAGTCCTGCACAGGCCAGCGCATTGAAGGTGACCATGGTTTGCTCCAATATGCCGGATGGCGGTTTCGCCTTATCCGGCCTACAACCGATGCCCGTCTGTAGGCCCGGTAAGCGCAAGCGCCACCGGGCAATTTAACTACGCGGTGATGTGATGTTCCTCCGCCAGCGCCTCCAGCGCTTTTTCAAAGCAGAGCAGCGGGGCGCGAACTGTCCCGGCACCCACCTGACCAATTCCCGCTTCACGGTGTGCAATACCGGTATTGATCAGCGGCGTAATCCCTGTCTCCACAACACGGCGAATATCCAGTCCCAGACATGCGCCTTTGAAATCCCAGGACGGGATCTGGAATAACGGGTTGTTCGCGAGGTAAATTTCCGCCATCTCTTCGGAGGTCTCCAGTGCCGCGCCCATACCGCCAGCGCCGACAAAACGCGTCACGCCGGGTGCGGCAATCATTGCCGCGCCGCCGATGCCCAGCGTCTCGGTAATGGCGCTGTCGCCAATATCCGGGTTGGCATCTGCCTGACTGTAACCGGTAAAGAACAAGCCCTGCGGCGTATTTACCGGCGCGGTAAACCAGCGATCGCCCGTACCACTGACACGAATACCAAAATCACGGCCATTACGCGTCATTGCCGTCACGATAGAGCCTGCTTTAATCACCGCCGCCGCATCCATCACCGCTTTGCTGTAAGCCATCGCCAGGTTGAGGAAGAACTGATCGGTGACGCTCAGGAATTGCAGTACTTCAATGATTTCCGCTTTCGGACGATCCAGGCCCGCAATTACCGGCGATAAGGTACGCAACAGCAGCGACGATGCGGCGATATTACGCTGGTGAAACTCATCTCCCATAGTAATGGCCTGCGCCATCATTGCCGTCAGGTCAACGCCATTCTCCATGTGGGACAGGGCATCCTGTAACACCGGCGCCAGCGTATCTCGCATCCAGCGCAGACGCGTCTGCACATCCTCGCCGTATGCGCCAAAGCGCATGACCTTGCCGATCCCTTCGTTCAGGTTGCAGCAGGACTGATTGCCGTGCACAACATCACGCACCACCAGCACAGGCATATTGGCCGAGGTAATCCCGCCCATCGGCCCCACGGCCCCCACATGATGACACGGGACAAACTCCACTTCCCCCCGGTTCAGTAGCGCCACCGCCTCGTCTTCGCTGGCCGCCCACCCCTCATACAGCGATGCGCCAATACAGGCACCGCGCATAGGCCCTGTCATTTCTTCCCAGGCAATAGGTGGACCAGCATGCAGTAATTTACGTCCAGAGGACAATTCCGCCACGGCCTCTTTTGCCGGGCAAACAGCAACCCAGTGCGGGCGAGCGGCTTTAATTCGTTCAATAATGGCTTCGTTGGCCTGTGCAATTGATGAATACATATCGGTACCTCTGAATTAATGTAACTGCTTAAGTAAACTGGCGAGACGCGCATTGCCACCGGCAATCGGCGCCCATTGATAGTGCACAACCGGCGTACCGCTGCTTTGCAGATCCAGCGCGAAGCTACGCAGCCCGGCATTGATCACCTGTACACCATCCAGTAAAGGGTTATGCTCAACTGAAGACATGGCGTCCTGATGGCGCGTCAGGCTGATGGCAAGCAGTACAGCCTCTTCGAGAGTCTCCACGACGGCGATACCCTCTGCACGCAGGATGTCAATTTGTTCGCTGCGCCCCTGCGGATCAGCATCGGTGCCCGTCATGGTGGCGATAGTCACCAGTGGCGCGCTCCGCTGGGCGCGAACCTTTTTAATCGCCTCAACAACGGCACCCGCCGGATCAGTACAGGCGCCATAGCCCAGCACCACATCCAGCAGCAGGACTCCCACTTCCGGCATCGCGGCCAGTTTTTCGATTTCAATACTGCGGGTGGTCGGGTCGATCATCGGGTGTGGTCGCCCTAACGTGTAGCTGTCGTCACCAAGATCAACAATGCGATGGCCTTGCGCGTCGAGCATGACGCCTGCGGCGTGGCTTTCACTCACCGGAACGCCCAGCCCGGCAGAGAGCAACATCGCCGCCTCTGCGGCAAGCGTGCCGCCGGCATACAGGCCGTAAATGCCTTTTCCTGCCACTTCTGGTTGTACATTGCGCTGCTGTGCCACGCGCATCAGAAGAACCGCCAGTTGCGCGGCATCAGAGAGCGAATTTGCCAGCCAGACATTTCCGTCACGCCGTTGTTCAGGTTTGTTCCCCAGAAACAGTGCGACCACCGGTTTGCCGACCTTCTGCATCGCGTTGATGATGCGGGTTCTGACCTGCGGCGCAGGGGGTTTGGACACAAACGCGATCACGCGTGTCGCTTCATCTGCCGCAAGCATTTCCAGTGCCGTTAATGCGCTGATGCCGCCAACGTCTGCGCTCAGATCACGACCGCCCAGACCAATGGCATGGCTGATCCCCTGCTGGTGTAGCGCAATTTGTGACGTCACTTCCTGAATACCAGTACCTGACGCCCCAATCACGCCAATTCCCCCTTTCGGCAATACGTTGGCAAAAGCCAGTGGGCTACCGGCAATCATCGCCGTACCGCAGTCGGGTCCCATGACGATCAGTCCCTTCTCACGCGCCAGCGTTTTTAGTTCGACTTCCTGCTCCAGCGGCACGTTATCGGAGAACATCATCACGTTCTTCCCGGCAAGCAGCCCCTCTTGCGCAACAGAAGCCGCATATTCTCCGGCCACCGATACCAACAGCAGATTGGCCTGCGGCAGTTTCTGGCACGCGCTCTCCCAGCGGCGCGCCTTTTGCAGTTGTTGTGAACTGCCAGACGCACTGGCAATAGCGCTCAACTCTTTTTCCAGTTGCTCACGGATAACGTCAAGGATGCCAGGCTGTTCGTGACGGGTTCGCACCGCCACACAGATATCGTTCGGCGTGGCGTTGGCAAAATCGTCATGCCAGAAGCCGGTAGAATCGAGCATGGCTTTATTCGCAGGCGTTCCCATCATGACGGAAACCTGATCGACTTCCGGTCGCTCACTTAATTTGCGGGAAATAATCATCAGGCTGACGGAGTCCTGAAAACTTCCCTTTTTAATAAAGGCGTAAATCATTACCGCTACCTCTTATGTACGTTGTTCTTTCAAAAACAGCATGGCTACCAGGCCAATCCCCAACAAAATGGCGGAAACATAAAAACTGGATGCAAGGCTACCAGTGATGTCACGCGCCGCACCGGCAATAATGGGAGCAAGAATGGAAGAGCTCATGCCGATAAAATTAAATAAACCAAACGCGGTGCTGTAATTGTTTTCATCAACGCTGTCGGCAACCAGCGCAACCAATACCGGGTCCAGTGCCAGTTTGCCGACCAGACCGTAAACACACAGGGCGACAATGACGCCTGTCATATTCGGCATCCAGATAATGGACAGCATACTGAGGATCGCCACCGGGACGAGGAACATAATTAACGGCTTGCGCTTACCCAATTTGTCAGACAGGCTGGAGAATAACAGTGCGCCGGGAATAGAGATCCACGCAACCAGCGAAGAAATAAACCCGGTTTCACTACCGGCAATTCCGCGCTCATTTTGCAGATAATAGGGAAGCCAGGTCAGAATAACGAAGAAACCAAACAGGCTACAGAACACCATAATATAAGTCAGGATGAGATTTCGGTTTTTCAGCAGATCGCTGAAGTTCCCTTTTTTCACCGGCTGGCCTTCGCTATCCGCGGTGCGTTTCTTCTCTTTGACAAACAGCCAAATCGCCACGCCAATCAACACAGACGGAACGGCCATAGCATAAAACGGCATACGCCATGAATGTCCCTGATCGTAGACCAGCCAGCTTGATGACATGAGTCCTAGCGCAATACCAAAGGCCATGCCGCTGTTGATAATTGCGCTGCCCAGCGAGCGGTATTTCTTAGGGATTTGTTCGGATGACAGACCGTATTGCGGGCCGTAATAGGTCCCTTCCCCGGCACCTGTCACTACGCGAGCAAACAGCAACGTATACCAGGTCTTCGCCCAACCAGTAACCGCAGTAAAAACACCAAAAAGAATAAATCCGGGCACAAGGACTTTTTTCTTCCCAATCTTGTCGCCTAAAATACCGGCGGGAACTTGTAATAATGCATAAGAGAAATAAAATACGGAATTAAGAATACCTAATTGTGTGCCCGTTAAACCAAACTCTTTTTCCAGCTCCCCCATCACCGGGTTCAATATTGTCCGGTCGGCATACATAAAAATCCATCCCAGCCAGAACAGGAAAACTGTCACCCACCAGGCTGGAATTCCTTTTTTCCTGGTGACCCCGGTCACTTCATATGATTCAGACATAAGTAATCTCCCGGTAATATTTACCGTTTACCACCTCAGTGCATCTGACGATTGATGAGGCTTGATGTTTTAACTACCCTCACCCTATCGGACCGGTAAATCATTTCGTTTGAGCAACATCACACAAAATCTATTGTTATAAATTCCTGAGGATTAACCTCTTCATCATTAAAAAAAGTCTAATAATCATTTTTTAAATAATTTATAAAAAACAATCGCAATTCATGAGTTATTTTTTCTGGTAAATGAGTTGTCGAATAAGTCACATTATAAAAAATCGGTAACGCTATTTTGACCTCGATATATTTTTCACATTGAGGTCAAAATGAAAAAGAAACTGGTCATTGCGCTGGGTGGTAATGCGTTATTACAGCGGGGAGAAATACTGAGCGCGGAAAATCAACAGCGAAGTATTCAGATTTTTGCGCAGATGGTGGCATCGCTTGCCCGTGATTATCAGTTGGTGATTGTTCACGGTAACGGGCCTCAGGTGGGATTGCTGGCGTTGCAGAATGCAGCGTACACGGACGCTCCCGCCTGGCCGCTGGACATTCTGGTTGCTGAAAGCCAGGGAATGATCGGCGTCGCTATCGCCCAGGCGCTGACGAAAAACGCAGGCAGCACGCCAGTCACAACACTGATGACGCGCGTCGTGGTTGATCCACAGGATGCGGCTTTTACCGCACCGGGCAAGTACATTGGCCCCGTGTACCAGCCAGAGCAACAGGCTGAGCTGGAAAAGCGTTATGGCTGGACAATGAAGGCGGATGGGCAATACATTCGTCGGGTGGTCCCCTCTCCTGTACCACAAGCTATCCTCGACAGCGAGGCAATCCAGACGTTAATGGAAGCGGGGCATACCGTGATCTGCTGTGGCGGCGGTGGCGTGCCGGTGGTCCCACACAAAGAAGGATACCAGGGGGTCGAAGCGGTGATCGATAAAGACCTCACCGCAGCGGTACTGGCAAACGCTATCAATGCCGATCACTTACTGATCCTGACCGATGCCGACGCCGTTTATGAACACTGGGGAACGCCACAGGCACGTGCATTACGACACGTCACGACAGATGAACTGGCACCCTTTGCCGCGCCGGATGGCGCGATGGGACCAAAGGCTGCGGCGGTCATCCAGTTTGTGAAACAGACGGGGAATTGCGCCTTTATCGGCGCGCTCAAGGATGCGCCACAAATTCTGGCTGGCGAAAAAGGGACGTTAGTGAATTGCTAGCAAAGAAGCCACCTGCATTGCAGGTGGCTTTAGCGGAAGAATCAATTAGAAGAAAACGGATTTATGGCATGTCGCTGTCGCAACCACATTTCCTCTCTTAAGCACCATTAATCGCGTAGGCCGATCGAGAATAACATCAGCCACTTTCCTGGTATCCAACAGAACTAAATCAGCATCTTTACCCACTTCAAGGCCATAATTCTTTAACCCCAACGCCCTGGCCGGGTTCGTTGTTAACATAGGGATGACGGTAGCCTGATCGTCAGCGCCGCCCAAATGGCAGGCAGGTAGCGCCAGTTGAGCGATATCCAGCAGATCCCCCGATCCATACGGTGTAAACGCATTGCGGATATTATTCGTCGCCAGGCACACGTTAACCCCTCCATCACGCAATGCCCTGAGCGGAGTCACCGCACGACGTACATTGTATGCATCATTGCGAGCCCCCATATGGAGATCGGTGGCAGGCAGGCACATCACACTGATTCCTGCGCTTCGGATCAAGGCAATAATCTCATCGCGTTTTATGGGAGGGAGTGCCGCCAGACTCGTTAAATGTCCGACACTCACTCGTCCCTGATACCCTTCCTGGATTGTTTTGCGAGCCAAATATTCAATTGTCATATTATCCGCGTTGTCGGCAAAATCCTGGTGAAAATCGAGATCTTTATCGAATTCTTTCGCCAGCTTAAAAACGTAGTCAATATGCTCAGTTGCTGGTATATCGTTATACGGGATCCCCCCGACAACATCAGCGCCTTTCCTCATGGCCTCGGCCATCATATTCTTCATGCCATCAAGTTTTAAAATACCTTCCTGTGGGAAAGCGACAACCTGAATATCGATAATATCTTTAAACTTATCCCGAAGTTCCAGTACCACGTCAAAACCGGTAAATCCCTGCGAGGGGTCGAATTCAGCATGCGCCCGGACATGCGTGCTGCCTGCCTGAACTAACGCACGTAGCACCTGAGTAGAACGTTCAAGAATATCCTCACGCGTAAATGTCGGTTTCAGCGCCGCGGTGACGGCAATCGCTTCTTTCAACGTCCCGGTGCGATTAGCTTTGCGGTTCATAATATAAGCCTTTTCAAGATGTAAATGGCTCTCTACAAATCCGGGAAGCAGGACCTTTCCATTACCTTGCACCTCCTGTTTTGTGGGAACAGTAATAGACGGTGCAATTTCAACGATCTTGCCATTTTTAATCGCAACATCAACCCATGGTGAATTATCTTTAATATTGACCTGACGAAAGATTAAGTCCATGACGCGTTCCTTCTAGACAAAAGATGAGAGAAGCAGAAGTAAAAGAGTACAACCACCGACGTAAGGTAAATTACCGCGTGAAACATTAATAATGGGGACCTGGAATCCATAGGAGAGCGCTTGCATAGTTATATTAACCAGACTTAACTGGCTACCAAACCCAACCCCAATGGCAACCATCCCAATCTGAATTGGGGTAAAACCTAACGCCACGGTTACAGGAAGAACGAGAGTTAAAATAGAACCCACATAGGCGCCCGCCGGAACACCAATTAAAAAACCCGCAAGGACTGCGACGGGAACAACAATGCCTGAGGGGGCACTCTGTACAACGCCTGCAATCGTAGTAAATGCTCCGGTTTCGCCGATAATATTAATAAATGTGAGGAACAAGCCGACAGAGAATAAACGAGTGAGAATATATTGTGAGCCATCAACCATAGCGGCGACAGATTGATTCAGGTCGAGATGGCTGCAAAAGTAAATCAGCGCAATGGTCACGATGGTATAAAGCAAAGGGCCAAACAGTGGCGTGCCAATAAGCTCATTCACCATTGGTCCGGCAATAACTGCAAACAGTAAGAAAATGGCTGGAATAGTCAGACGCCATAATTGAGCATTACTCATGCCCCTCATTTCATCAGTCTCTTCAGTGGTAAACAGTGTCTTACGACGACGAGTACCGATAAAGGCAATGATGATACCAATCGCGCAAAATACCAGCCAATAGGGGCGCATCACTGCGACATACTCACCCACTGGTGTGTGGGATAAGCCAGAGACGATACTCGATTCCAGCGAAGCCGGCGAGGTAGTAAACGACGCTGCCGTTGCAATAGACATCCCCGCGATAACCTGAGGAATAACGCCAACAGCCGCAAATGCCAAAGGAGCAACCACCATGGCACTACCACCACCAATACCGGACATATATGTCGCAGCGGCCTGCAATATCACTATGAACGCACCAATGAACTCGATTCGCCCACCTATTTTACGTCGAACCAGGGTTAATGCCGCTGTATATCCCCCAGCTTTAAATACCGCCGTCGCAACTGCTGAATTTAAGATAGGAACGGTAATAGCTAACATCTTAGGCACGGTATCGAGCATCATTTTACTGGTGCCAGCAATACCAATTTGTCCTAATATCATTGCCGCCACGCCACCCGCCAGCGCGGCAATCAACATATCAACTTGTAAAAACAACAATCCCAGAATAAGAAACAGAGGAATAACTGTTACAATTTTGTAAAACCCAGTGCCGGGCTGACCTTGTGCAATACTGGATAAAAGAAAACACAAGGCTATGGCAATAAAAATGCCAACCGTTTTTTTACTCATATAATCTCCGTTCAAACAATAAAAACGCTAAATATAAGAAGAGCTCGCTAAAGCTTTTTATCCTGTTGAACACTAAAAATTCTAATTTTCGTTCAGCAGCATACTCCTGTATTAAAGACGCATGGATATTGATGATTATCACAAACGGGAATTACATAAAAAATTCACACAATCATCCAGAGATTAAATAAAAACATTAACAAGCGAACGGTGATAACTGAAAAGCCCTAATAATAATTCAATAGTCTTTACGTTCTCACGAACTCAAGAGAATAATAATAATGTGGAATTGTATTGTATTATTATGAATGACCTTATTGGGATGCACATGCCCTGTCACTCATGAAATTGTTGCAGCGCTTATGAGGGGAAGCGAAGGTAAAAAGAATAAAAAAAGCCCCGGTCTAATGACCAGGGCTTCAATGGCTAAAAGAAATTACAGAACGTCAACCGCGTTCAGTTCTTTGAAAGCCTGTTCCAGACGTGCGATCATGGAAGTCTGGCCAGCACGCAGCCATACGCGCGGATCGTAGTATTTCTTGTTCGGCTGATCTTCGCCTTTCGGGTTGCCCAGCTGACCCTGCAGATACGCTTCGTTATCTTTGTAATACTTCAGAACACCTTCCCAGGTTGCCCATTGGGTATCGGTATCGATGTTCATTTTGATTACGCCGTAGCTTACGGAATCTTTGATTTCCTTAGCAGTAGAACCGGAACCACCGTGGAACACAAAGTTCAGGCTGTTGTGCGGCAGGTTGTGTTTCTTAGAAACATAATCCTGAGAATCGCGCAGAATGGTCGGAGTCAGAACCACGTTACCCGGCTTATAAACGCCGTGTACGTTACCGAAGGAAGCAGCGATGGTGAAACGCGGGCTGATTTTGCTCAGTTCAGTGTAAGCGTAATCAACGTCTTCCGGCTGGGTGTACAGTGCAGAAGCGTCCATGTGGCTGTTGTCCACGCCGTCTTCTTCGCCGCCGGTGCAGCCCAGTTCGATTTCCAGGGTCATGCCCATTTTGGACATACGCGCCAGGTATTTGGAGCAGATTTCGATGTTCTCTTCCAGGGACTCTTCAGACAGATCGATCATGTGAGAAGAGAACAGTGGCTTACCGGTTGCCGCGAAGTGTTTTTCACCTGCGTCCAGCAGACCGTCGATCCACGGCAGCAGTTTCTTCGCGCAGTGGTCAGTGTGCAGGATAACCGGAACACCGTAATGCTCAGCCATCTGGTGTACGTGATGCGCACCAGAGATTGCACCCATAATAGCAGCACCCTGAGGAACGTCAGTTTTCACACCTTTACCGGCGATGAACGCAGCGCCACCGTTGGAGAACTGGACGATGACCGGTGCTTTAACTTTTGCAGCAGTTTCCAGAACGGCGTTGATGGAGTCGGTACCCACGCAGTTAACTGCTGGCAGAGCGAAGTTGTTTTCTTTTGCTACCTGGAAAACTTTCTGTACGTCATCACCGGTGATCACGCCAGGTTTTACGAAATCAAAAATTTTAGACATGTTACGAGTCCTGTATCTTCGGCCTTGGAAAGGGGTGCGTGCCACTAAAGCGCGCTGAAAAGTGGGCAGGTTTCCCTGCCCATAAGTGTCTTACTTCTTAGCGCGCTCTTCGAGCATCGCTACAGCAGGCAGAACTTTACCTTCCACGAATTCGAGGAATGCGCCGCCGCCAGTGGAGATGTAGGAGATTTTGTCAGCAATACCGAACAGGTCGATTGCCGCCAGTGTGTCGCCGCCGCCTGCGATAGAGAATGCTTTGCTGTCGGCAATCGCGTTAGCCACGATTTCAGTCCCTTTACGGAAGTTCGGGAATTCAAACACACCAACCGGGCCGTTCCACAGAATGGTTTTCGCATTCTTCAGGATTTCAGCCAGCTGCTGAGCAGAAGCATCGCCGATATCCAGGATCTGCTCGTCTTCTTTCACATCGTTTACCGATTTCAGCGTCGCCGCCGCGGTTTCGGAGAACTCAGTCGCCACGCGAACGTCAGTCGGAACCGGGATATCGCAAGTGGTCAGCAGACGTTTTGCTTCGTCAACCAGGTCAGCTTCGTACAGGGATTTACCCACGTTGTGGCCCTGAGCAGCGACGAAGGTGTTCGCGATGCCGCCGCCGACGATCAGCTGGTCAGCGATTTTAGACAGGGAATCCAGAACGGTCAGTTTGGTAGAGACTTTAGAGCCACCCACGATAGCGACCATCGGGCGAGCCGGTTCTTTCAGCGCTTTACCCAGCGCGTCCAGTTCGGCTGCCAGCAGCGGGCCAGCACACGCTACATCAGCAAATTTGCCGATACCGTGAGTGGAAGCCTGCGCACGGTGGGCAGTACCGAAAGCATCCATGACGAACACGTCGCACAGCGCAGCGTATTTTTTAGACAGCACTTCGTCGTCTTTCTTTTCGCCTTTATTGAAGCGAACGTTTTCCAGAACCACCAGTTCACCCGCCGCCACGTCAACGCCGTCAAGGTAATCTTTTACCAGGCGAACCGGGCTGGACAGTTTGTCTTTCAGGTAGTTAACCACCGGCAGCAGAGAGAATTCTTCGTTGTACTCGCCTTCGGTAGGACGACCCAGGTGAGAAGTGACCATCACTTTAGCACCCTGTTTCAGGGCCAGCTCGATGGTCGGCAGAGAAGCGCGGATACGCGCATCGCTGGTCACTTTCCCTTCTTTAACGGGTACGTTCAGATCCGCACGGATAAAAACACGTTTTCCCGCAAGATCCAGATCGGTCATCTTGATTACAGACATGGTGAATCCTCTCGTTGATTCTTGATAAAGTTTTCAGACGCGTTAAGCATCCTGGTTGAAACCTTTTGCAGCCATCGCTAACGTGGTGTCGAGCATTCTGTTCGCGAAGCCCCATTCATTATCGCACCAGACCAGAGTTTTAATCAGGTGCGCACCACTGACCCGCGTTTGAGTGCCATCAACAATGGCGCTGTGTGGGTCGTGATTAAAATCTACTGAGACCAACGGTAATTCCGTATAGTCAACTATATCATGAAATGCACCTTGTGCCGCTTTTTGCAGCAACTGGTTGACTTCATTAGCTTTAACCGGTTTCTTCACCGTAACACTTAAGTCAATTGCCGTGACGTTGATCGTCGGCACACGCACCGCAATCGCCTCAAAGCGATCGTTGAACTGCGGGAAGATACGGGTGATACCCGCCGCCAGTTTTGTATCGACCGGAATGATCGACTGGCTCGCCGCACGCGTGCGTCGCAGATCGGGATGATACGCATCAATCACCTGCTGATCGTGCATCGCAGAGTGAATTGTCGTCACTGTACCGGACTCAATGCCATAAGCATCATCCAATAATTTGATCACGGGGATAATACAATTCGTGGTACAGGAGGCATTAGAGACTATGCGATGGTCCGCACGCAGTTGATCCTGATTGACGCCAAACACGACAGTGGCATCGAGATCGTTGCTGCCAGGATGTGAAAAGAGCACTTTCTTTGCGCCAGCGGCGATATGCGCCTCGCCGTGTTCGCGATTACCGTAAACGCCCGTACAATCCAGCACGATATCGACGCCAAGCTCTCGCCAGGGCAGCGCGCTAAGCGTGGGCTCATGCAAAATGCGAATCGCGTCGTCGCCGACAATAAGCTGTTCGCGCTCCTGGCGAACATCCCATGCAAAACGTCCATGGCTGGTGTCATACTTCAATAAATGCGCCATGCCTGCGGCATCCGCCAGTTCATTGATTGCCACCACGGTGATTTCCGCCCGACGTCCGGATTCATATAAAGCGCGAACCACATTACGTCCGATGCGACCAAAGCCATTAATCGCTACGCGTACGGTCATAGATCTCCTGCAAGGCTATCCCGATTCAGATGTGGCTGACAGAGTAATCCAGCGCATCGCTGAGGGAAACCTTACCTGTCGCAAACAGCGACTGATTGATTATTTGTCGAACATTTAATCGACTGAAACGCTTCAGCTAGAATAAGCGAAACGGGGAATAAAAGGAATGATTGTCCAGACGATTAAGCCAGCTATATGACCTGCGTCACATTTTACCGCCACCTCACGGCGCTAATTATTCCAGTATGGCGTAATAATCATCACGCCATAACTGGAATAATTTATCATCATGCAAGGCGGTATTCGCCGGAGGCGCTCATCTCCAGCAGCAGGTCGGCAGGTCGGCTTTGGCGCAGTACACGCTCAACGTTCGGTCCGTCCGTGCGAGCATAAAACGCATCGGCATCAGCCTGAGAAAGTCCCCCCGCCAGTTTGCGATTAACCAGTCGGTCTCGCAGTGCATCGGCTGGCGCCCGGATGAACACGGAATAGTCGCAAAACTTCGCCAGCGCCTTCCATCTTTCGTCATCCAGAAGAAGCCAGTTTCCTTCGACGATCACAATCGGTGCCTTCACCGTGATGGCGTCCTCCACAGGATCGTGTTTTTGCCGGTCATATTGTGGCCAATGGCTTTCCCCTTCTCTCACCTGTCGCAGGTTTTGCGCCAGCTTATCGACATCAAAGGTTTCCGGTGCGCCTTTGCGGGCTCGCAGGCCATGGTTATCCAGCCAGGCGTTATAGTGATGAAAACCATCCATTGGTAATGTCTGAATCTCTGGTAGCGCGGGATCCTGACGCGAGAGAAATTCCCAGAAGGTGGTCAGCGTCGATTTCCCCGTACCGGGCGGGGCGCTGAGAAAAACCAGAGTACGGGGTTGCGCCTTTGCAATATGTATTTTTGCCAGTTGCTGTAAAAACGGTTTATGAACGTTCTCGATCTCATCATCCCGGTAACACGCATCAACCGCTAACCCATTAACCATTAATCCGATTTTCACGGTGCTAATTCCTTCAAAATGGCCGTCACCGCCAGCGTCATTGCCGTCTTAACCATCCTGGTAAAACGCACCTCAGACCACGCGGCGAAGTCGGCAAATTTCATCGACTCCAGCGCGCTATATAAGGTCGAATTCCGGGTGATGCTGTTGATGTTGCTGATAAAATCCCAGGTGATGTCATCGGCAAAACCGGGGATCTCATTCTGCTCGTTCAGGTACTGATAAAAATGCGAAAATTGGGTAATGTCGGCGTAGAGCCATTTATCCATCTTTCCCAACGCATAAATCAGACGAAGCGCAACGTCGATATCATCAAGCGGCCCACTCTGGGCGAGTAACGGTTTCACTGCATATTCCACGATCTCGTCATCGTTATCGACAAACAGCGACGGCAGAAAACGCTTAATGCCCTGTAGCAAAATGTGATGTGCCGTGGTCATAAACGAAAGTAGGTTATCCTGAGCATCCAGTTGCTCAAGCACATCGTCTTCTGTCAGCGTCGTCATTCGTCTTCCGATCAATCACCATGAATGCAGAGAGTCTATTATATTACACGTTCGATCCGCGCCGCCGATAAGTAAAGTTTGCGTGCGCACACCGTTCGCAACCTGCTGGATGCCATTAACAAGATCGCCGCCAGTGACCCCTGTCGCGCTAAAGAGGATGTCGTTACCCGCAACCAGTTCGTCAAGCGTATAAACACGGTTAACCTCAACCCCCATTTCAGCACAGCGTCGACGCTCCTGGGAGGCGATGATCCGGTGCGCTTCGCTATCCCCTTTCGCGTCACAAAAATCGATCAATTCTGCCTGCATATCGCCGCCAAGGGCTTTGACCGCACAGGCAGAGATCACCCCTTCCGGCGCACCGCCAATGGTATACATCAGGTCATAGGGGTTGTCCTGCAAACAGGCCAGCACGCTGGCGGCCACGTCGCCGTCAGGCAACGCAAACACTTTCACCCCCAGTTGCATCGCCTCGTGGATAGCCGGGTGATGGCGCGGTTTATCCAACGTCACCATTCGCAGTCGCTCAAGCGGCTTCCCCAGCGCCTGCGCCACATTACGCAAATTCTCACTCAGCGGTAGCGCCAGATTTATCGCCCCTTTCGCCTGCGGGTTAACTACCAGCTTTTTCATATACATATCAGGAGCGTGAAGAAGGCTTCCTCGCGGAGCAAAAGCCATAACCGCCAGCGCATTACTTTGCCCCATTGCAACCATTCGCGTGCCTTCGATGGGATCAACGGCGATATCAACTTCCGGCCCGAGCCCCGTTCCTACCTCCTCGCCGATCCACAACATTGGCGCGTGATCGATTTCACCTTCACCAATCACGATGCGCCCGCGAATCGGTATCTCATTCAGCGCTGTTCGCATCGCCGTAACCGCCAGGCCGTCTATACGATTTTTGTCACCGCAACCGGTTTGCGGCCAGGCAGCCAGCGCTGCCTGTTCCGTAACGCGAAATAGCGGCCATGTCAGAGAGATCATGCCGCCGCCTCCCCGATATCAACACCGAATTGCGCCAGCAGATATCGCTCCGCCTTTTCGTTCCAGATGCCGTGCGTCTCTTCAACCAGACGAGCCAGTTCCCTGAATAACGGATCGGTTTTGCCCTTTTCAGCAAAATCGGCAATCGCAGTCAATGGCATAGTGACGCCGTTATAGATCAGCTTTTTGCCTCCCGGAATATCCGGCAGATTAAGAACCGTATCCGGTACTGCATCAAGACCGCCGATATGGGTCACCATAAACGAAGGCTGCAACTGGCCGGTCGCACTCAGGGCAATGGCCTCTTCCATGTCCTGCGTTGAACCGCCGGATGTCCCGACGATATGCGTACTGTTGTAGTGCACATTGTAAAAATTAAACGGCACTTTAAATCGGCTGTCCGTGGGGCCGGCGAAGAAGTTCAGGCAGCCGTCCTCCGCAAGAAGGTCGTCAGCCAGTTCAACGACAGCAGGCACCGCGGCATAGACAAAAACGTCATCAAACCCGGCATCACCGGTGAACTGGCGAAGCTGAGTCGCGGGAGCCGCCATACCCGAGGTATTCACATAGATAAGCTCGATCCCTTTACGTGCCGCTACTTCAACCGGCAGCAGCTTTTTAGCCTGCGCCAGACGAGCGTCATCAATATCCACCACCACCACACGCGAGGGCTGAATCCCGCCGTTAATGGCATAGTCGATAGCGCCAATCCCCATCGGCCCCGCACAGGCTAAAAGCGCAATATTACCGCCGGGTTTAATCCCCATCCGGTGCTCATAGACATAAGGGGTCGTATGATAATTCGCTTTATAGGCGCCAATAATGCAGCACATCGGTTCCGCCAGAGAGGCGGCAGCAAAATAAGCACCGTGATAGGGTAAAACACAGCCCAGATTAATGGCTATCTCCGGAATAATCATATATGTGGCGTTACCGCCAAAATATTCGTAGCTGTAACCTGCGGAATAACCGCTTGGCAATCCCATCGCCGGTTGTAATACAAAACGCTGACCTTTTTTATATTTACCGGTGAGATTTTTTCCCACCTCGACAATAATGCCAGCGCATTCATGCCCGGTGATTACCGGATGATTTTCCAGATCGTCCGGTACGCGTTTGTGTTCACTGCCCAATGTTGCCGCTTTCCAGGTGGATAAACACACGCTGTCGGATATGACGCTGACTAAAAGCTCATTATCTGTTATCTCAGGCAATTCAAATTCGCGGATACGCACATCCCGCTTGCCATATATTGCAGCCACTTTCGTTTTCATATTTACTCCAGAAAACCTAATTCGACGTCAAATGATTAAATAAATCGTCCAGCAGCGGATCCCCGATATAGTTCTTAATGAGAACCAAAGGTTGCTCACTAATGCGCTTAACACGGCCTTCAAGACTCGCGTGGGTCACAATAATATCGGCATCGTCCGGTACATTTTCGATTGCGTAATGCTTAACATCGACTGACAGACCCGCCTTTTCGAGACGCTTCCGGAAGGTGGTGGCCCCCATCGCACTCGATCCCATTCCTGCATCACAAACGAAGGCAATACGTTTCACATCACGATAGGAAAACTTACCTTCCTGCTTCATGGCTTTGACCGTTTTAGCCGAATCACCAAAGGTATCTTCGGTTTCCGCTTCGCCCTTTTTTTCCATCTTCAGGATGAAAGAGGTAATAACAAACGTCACCAGCGTGCCCGCCGCTACGCCTGCAATGGTCGCCATGAAAGAGCCTTTGGGCGTTAATGCCAGATAAGCGAAAATCGACCCCGGGCTAGGACCGGCAACCAGTCCGCCGCCAAGCAGGTTAAACACCCACGTTCCGCTCATACCGCCGGCAATCATGCCAATCAGGGTCAGCGGCTTCATCAGCACATACGGGAAATACAGCTCATGGATCCCGCCCAGGAAATGGATAATCATCGCCCCTGGCGCAGAGCGCTTCGCCATTCCCGTACCAAAGAAGGTAAACGCCAGCAATAACCCCAGACCCGGACCCGGATTCGAGGCCACCATAAAGAAGATGGACTTTCCTGTCTCAGACGCCTGCTGCATTCCCAGTGGATAGTAGACCCCCTGATCGATCGCGTTATTCAGAAAGAGGATTTTCGCCGGTTCATTAATCAGTGACAGCAGCGGCAGATAACCCGCATGCACTAACGACTCAATACACTCTTTCACAAAATTGTTGGCAATCAGCACCGCCGGGCCAATCACTTCAAATCCCAGCAGACACAGAATCATCCCGGCAATGCCCAGCGAGAAGTTATTTACAACCATCTCGAAACCAGCCGGGATGCGCTTGTCCAGGAGTCGATCAATGTGTTTAATCACCCACCCGCCAAGCGGTCCCATGATCATTGAACCGAGGAACATCGGGATATCCGCGCCAACAATGACCCCAATCGTTCCGATTCCACCCATTACCGCACCACGCTTGCCGCCCACCAGATGTCCACCGGTTGAACCAATCATTACAGGCAATAAGTAGGTAATCATGGGGCCAACAATTTTGGCGAAATGCTCATTGGGCATCCATCCTGTCGGAATAAATAACGCAGTAATAAAACCCCAGGCAATAAAAGCGCCGATATTAGGGATGACCATTGCAGTCAAAAAGCCCCCAAAAGCCTGGACCTTTGCACGAGCAGACTTGTGTTCCATAAAAATATCCTGTAGAGGAGAAAATAATTATGCGCTGGCAATAATATCCGCAAGCTGTTTTTCTGAGTTAGCGGCTAATAATGCCGCCAGGTTTTCCTCTTCACATAATAGTTCGCTTAATGCCTGGATAGCGCCGATATGTGAATCGGCATTTGCTGCCGATAAACCGATTAATAATTTTACGGGTTCATCGACTTCAACAAAATGGACTTCTTGTTTGAGTAGCGTTAATGACATTCCCGTTTTTAGCGCGCCATATTCCGGGCGTGCATGTGGCATTGCCACACCGGGAGCCAGAATATAATAAGGGCCATTATTGACAGTGGAATCTTTAATGGCCTGAATATAATTCGCAGTGATATAGTGATGAGAAAGCAGCGACGCCATTGAAAAATCAATTGCCTCCTGCCAGTTCTTTGCTGCCGGTTTTATTGAAATAGATGACGCCGGAAAATAATCAATTAACCGCATATACGATCCTTATTTTAATTTTAGGGTACAACGTATCGTCAGAAACAAAATACTCGTGCGGTGAAATTAAAGCAATTGAGGGGAAAAAGCGGGCATTCAAAATCCAGGATTTTGCAAAGCGTTTAAAAACAATCAATTAATAATGATTGTATAAAAAGCAACAGTATATTTGTGATGGTTATTGCAAATATAGAAAATAGTTAATTATTCATTTTGTGATGGACATCGACAAAAACACCTTGTTCTGACGAAAATAATTAATCCCGAGATGAAAACGGGCCGCTAAAGCGACCCGTTTTGTACCGTAATGGGAATTACAGCAGTGCTTTCGCTTTCGCCACAACGTTGTCGACGGTGAAGCCGAACTCTTCGAACAGCAGTTCTGCCGGAGCAGATTCACCGAAGGTGGTCATGCCGACGATCGCGCCGTTCAGACCCACGTATTTGAACCAGTAATCCGCGATACCGGCTTCCACAGCGACGCGAGCGGTCACCGCTTTCGGCAGTACGGATTCACGGTAAGCGGCATCCTGCTTGTCGAACGCGTCAGTAGACGGCATGGAGACCACGCGCGCTTTCACGCCTTCGGCAGTCAGTTTTTCCCATGCAGCCACCGCCAGTTCAACTTCAGAACCGGTCGCGATGAAGATCAGTTCAGGCTGGCCTGCACAATCTTTCAGGACATAGCCACCGCGCGCGATGTTTGCCAGTTGCTCTTCAGTACGTTCCTGCTGCGCCAGATTCTGACGGGAGAGGATCAGCGCGGTAGGACCGTCCTGACGCTCAACACCGTATTTCCACGCCACGGCGGATTCAACCTGGTCACACGGACGCCATGTGCTCATATTTGGTGTCACACGCAGTGAAGCCACCTGTTCTACTGGCTGGTGAGTCGGACCGTCTTCGCCCAGACCAATGGAGTCGTGGGTATAAACCATCACCTGACGCTGTTTCATCAGCGCAGCCATACGCACCGCGTTACGGGCATATTCCACGAACATCAGGAAGGTTGAGGTGTATGGCAGGAAACCACCGTGCAGAGAAATACCGTTAGCGATCGCGGTCATACCGAATTCACGTACGCCGTAATGGATGTAGTTACCGGCAGTATCTTCGTTGATGGCTTTCGAACCCGACCACAGGGTCAGGTTAGACGGCGCGAGGTCTGCAGAACCGCCGAGGAACTCAGGCAACAGCGGGCCGAAAGCTTCGATAGCGTTCTGAGACGCTTTACGGCTGGCGATTTTTGCCGGATTAGCCTGCAGCTTAGCGATAAACTCTTTCGCTTTCGCGTCGAAATCAGCCGGCATTTCACCTTTCATACGACGGGTGAATTCTGCGGCTTCCTGCGGGAACGCTTTCGCGTAAGCAGCGAATTTCTCATTCCAGGCAGACTCTTTCGCCTGGCCTGCTTCTTTCGCATCCCACTGAGCATAGATTTCAGACGGGATTTCAAACGGCGCGTATTTCCAGCCCAGTTTTTCTCGGGTCAGAGCGATCTCTGCATCGCCCAGCGGCGCACCGTGGGAGTCATGAGTACCCGCTTTGTTCGGGGAACCGAAGCCGATGATGGTTTTGCACATCAGCAGGGACGGCTTGTCAGTGACGGCACGCGCTTCTTCTACTGCACGTTTGATCGCGTCAGCATCGTGACCATCCACACCACGCACCACGTGCCAGCCGTAGGCTTCGAAACGTTTAGCGGTATCATCAGTGAACCAGCCTTCAACGTGACCATCGATTGAGATACCGTTGTCATCGTAGAATGCAACCAGTTTGCCCAGCTTCAGCGTACCGGCGAGAGAACATACCTCGTGAGAAATACCTTCCATCATGCAACCATCACCCATGAACGCGTAGGTGTAGTGGTTTACGATGTCATGACCTGGACGGTTGAACTGCGCGGCCAGCGTTTTTTCAGCGATAGCCATACCGACGGCGTTAGCAATACCCTGACCCAGCGGGCCGGTCGTGGTTTCTACACCTGCGGTGTAACCCACTTCCGGGTGACCCGGCGTTTTGGAGTGCAACTGACGGAAGTTCTGCAGTTCAGACATCGGCAGATCGTAGCCGGTGAGGTGCAGCAGGCTATAAATCAGCATGGAGCCGTGGCCGTTGGACAGCACAAAGCGATCGCGATCGGCCCAGGACGGGTTAGTCGGGTTGTGGTTCAGGAAATCACGCCACAGGACTTCGGCAATGTCAGCCATGCCCATAGGGGCGCCCGGGTGACCGGATTTGGCTTTCTGTACTGCGTCCATGCTCAGCGCACGAATAGCATTGGCAAGCTCTTTACGTGAGGACATTTTGACTCCAGATCGGATGATGAAGGCCATGCCCGTAACGACTTGACGACAGCGCGTTTTGGGCTACGCCGGAAAAAAGTGCCAACAATGTAACCCAAGCCGCGTGTCATGTACATGGAGCATCCTTTTGCCGCTTCAGAAATCTCTGGATCATGCTCGCATGTTGCGCAATCTGCTCGCCCGCTTGTTGTTCTTTTCTTTATACTTAGCCCGGGCGCTGATTAATCTGCATAAGGCGCACTTTTAGAACAATCCTCATTTCGTGTGGAAGAAAAAACATGAAGATTCGCGCGTTACTGCTTGCTATGGGTATGGCGACGGTGCTGACCGGTTGCCAGAATATGAACTCCAATGGACTACTCTCTTCAGGCGCTGAAGCTTTTCAGGCCTACAGCCTGAGCGATGCTCAGGTCGTCGCGTTAAGCAACCAGGCCTGCACGGAAATGGATGGTAAAGCGACCATCGCACCCGCCAGCAGTGAGTATGCGAAACGCCTGAGTAAAATCGCCACGGCGCTTGGCGATAACATCAACGGACAGGCGGTAAACTACAAGGTCTATATGGCAAAAGACGTCAATGCCTTCGCGATGGCGAACGGCTGCATCCGCGTCTATAGCGGCCTGATGGACATGATGACAGATAACGAAGTTGAAGCAGTGATTGGTCATGAGATGGGCCACGTCGCACTCGGCCACGTGAAGAAAGGCATGCAGGTAGCGCTGGGAACGAACGCCGTTCGCGCCGCCGCCGCATCGGCAGGCGGGATTGTCGGCAGCCTGTCACAGTCTCAGCTCGGCGATCTGGGTGAGAAGCTGGTGAACTCCCAATTCTCCCAGCGTCAGGAATCGGAAGCTGATGATTACTCGTACGATCTGTTGCGCAAACGCGGTATCAGTCCGGCAGGTCTTGCCACCAGCTTCGAAAAACTGGCCAAACTGGAAAAAGGTCGCCAAAGCTCCATGTTTGACGATCACCCGGCTTCCGCCGAACGCGCGCAGCATATTCGCGATCGCATGAGCGCAGACGGGATCAAGTAACCATTGAACAGTGCCGGATGACGGCGTGAACGCCTTATCCGGCCTACAGAGCAACAAATTTAGTCCGGTGATCGGGCGTTATTGGCGAAATGGTAGGCCGGATAAGATGCGTTAGCATCGCCATCCGGCACTTAGCCCGTTACTCGCCTTTCTTCGCCGCCTGGATATAGAGCATCTCCAGTGCCAGCGTTGCCGCCGCCAGCGCGGTAATCTCAGACTGATCGTAAGCCGGAGCCACTTCGACCACATCCATCCCGACGATGTTCAGATCTTTCAGACCACGTACCAGCTTGATCGCGCGATCGGAAGTCAGACCACCAATCACCGGCGTACCAGTGCCTGGTGCAAACGCCGGATCCAGGCAGTCGATATCAAAGGTCAGGTACACAGGCATATCACCGACTATCTGCTTCACCTGCGCGATGATGTCATCAACACTGCGATCGTTTACCTGGCATGCATCCAGCACAGTGAAGCCATTGTCTTTATCGAACTCCGTGCGAATACCAATCTGTACAGAGTGATTCGGGTCGATCAGACCTTCGTTTGGCGCAGTATAGAACATGGTGCCATGATCAAATTCGCAGCCATTCGCATAAGTATCGGTATGAGCGTCAAAGTGAACCAGCGCCATTTTGCCAAAGTGTTTCGCGTGCGCACGCAGCAGCGGGAGGGTGACGAAGTGGTCGCCGCCAAAGGAGAGCATGCGCTTACCGGCAGAAAGCAGTTTCTCAGCATGCGCCTGTAATTTTTCACTCATCTCACGCGCGTCGCCAAAGGCGTATACCAGATCGCCGCAGTCCACCACGTTCAGGCGCTCGCGCATATCGAAGTTCCACGGGAAGCGGTTGTGCTCCCAGGCCAGGTTAGTGGAAACCTGACGGATCGCCGCCGGACCATGACGACCGCCCGCACGGCCAGACGTTGCCATATCAAACGGCACGCCGGTGATCACCCAGTCAGCGTCGCTGTCGTAAGGCATGAAGTTCATCGGCAGACGCAAAAAACCAAATGCGTTAGATACCAGGGAGTTATCGTATTGATGACCTAAGGTGCTCATGGCAAAAACCTCATATTCGTCGATATAAAAAAACCCTCCCGCGTCGTTAGGCCCGACGAGAAAGGGTTTGATTCGTAAACACACTAATTAGCTAAATTATCGCTGCTTAATTGCCCAGGTTCAAGTCGCCCAGGCATCAGCTATTACTCGTCTTCGAGATAGGTATATCCGTACAGGCCTGCTTCAAACTCTTCGAGGAACTGCTGTTGCAGCGCATCGTCAAGCCCGGTCTGTTTTACCTGATCGCGGAAGTGCGTCAGCAAGGTATTCGGATCCAACTGCACGTATTGCAGCATATCCGCCACGGTATCCCCTTCGTCAGACAGCTCAATTTCCACGCTGCCGTCCGGGAAGACAAACACGTCAACCGCTTCGGTGTCACCGAACAGGTTATGCATGTTGCCGAGGATCTCCTGATACGCGCCAACCATGAAGAAACCGAGCATCGGCGGGTTTTCAGGGTCGTATTCCGGCATCGGCATGGTGGTCGCGATACCGTCGCCATCAATGTAGTGATCGATAGCGCCGTCAGAATCACAGGTAATGTCCAGTAAGACCGCACGACGCTCAGGCACCTGATCCAGCCCTTCCAGCGGCAGAACCGGGAACAACTGATCGATCCCCCACGCATCCGGCATCGACTGGAACAGCGAGAAATTGACGTACATTTTGTCCGCCATACGCTCCTGCAATTCATCAATGATCGGGCGGTGCGCACGGTTTTGCGGATCCAGTTGTTTCTGCACTTCGTGGCACATGCTCAGGTAAAGCTGTTCCGCCCACGCGCGTTCCTGCAGACTGAACGTACCGGATGAGTAACCGATATGAATGTCGTGCAGATCCATCTGGCTGTCGTGTAACCACTCGCGCAGCGAACGACGGGTACCCGGTTCGTGCATCTCCTGCCAGGTTTCCCACATGCTTTGCAGGGCACGCGGCGCGTCGTCAGCAGGAGCGACAGGCACGGTGTACTCATTACGCTCGACGCCGATGATGTTAGACACCAGCACCGTATGGTGTGCGGTTACGGCACGACCAGACTCGGTGATCACCGTCGGATGCGGGAGACCGTTCTCTTCACAGGCATCGCCAATCGCCCAGATGATGTTGTTGGCGTATTCATTCAGACCGTAGTTCACCGAGCAGTCCGACTGCGAGCGGGTTCCTTCGTAGTCCACGCCCAGACCGCCGCCCACGTCAAAGCACTGGATGTTCACGCCCAGCTTATGCAGCTCAACATAGAAACGGGCGGATTCACGTACGCCGGTGGCGATGTCGCGAATGTTCGCCATTTGCGAACCGAGGTGGAAATGCAGCAGTTGCAGACTGTCCAGACGCCCGGCGTCGCGCAGCGTTTCCACCAGTTGCAGAACCTGCGTTGCCGCCAGACCGAATTTGGATTTCTCGCCGCCGGAAGACTGCCATTTACCGGAGCCTTGCGACGCCAGACGCGCACGCACGCCCAGACGCGGAATGACGTTCAGACGTTCAGCTTCGTCCAGCACAATAGCGATTTCCGACATCTTCTCGATCACCAGATAGACCTTGTGGCCCATCTTCTCGCCAATCAATGCCAGACGGATATATTCGCGATCTTTATAGCCGTTACACACAATCACAGAGCGGGTCATACCGGCATGCGCCAGCACCGCCATCAGCTCCGCCTTGGAACCGGCTTCCAGTCCCAGCGGTTCGCCAGAATGGATTAAGGATTCGATCACGCGACGATGCTGGTTCACCTTGATGGGATAAACCAGGAAATAGTCACCGTTATAGCCATACGACTCACGCGCACGTTTAAATGCGGCGTTAATGGAACGCAGGCGGTGTTGCAGGATCTGCGGGAAGCAGAACAGCGCGGGCAAGCGTTGCCCCTGCGCTTCGCGTGCTTTCACCAGTTTGGCGAGATCGACGCGCGCTTGGGGTACGTCAGGATCCGGGCACACGCTGATGTGGCCCAGTTCGTTGACGTCATAGTAGTTATTGCCCCACCAGGCAATATTGTAAGTACGCAGCATCTTGCTGGCTTCCTGGGAGCTCATTGCAACCTCCTGCATGGAGCGTAGTACACCCTGTTCGCCTGCTGACGAAGGCGAACCCAAAGACATGTCGTCAGACATAGCGAACCTCAAATTTTAGTAACAAGTGTAAAACAGTTGACTACTATCGCAATCCGAAGAGGCGATAACAACCCATAAACAGTCGGATTTTCCAGCACATAGTGCTGATACTCCGCCTGCGCGACTGGTTTCTTTTTCATATCATTATAAAACACGCAACCGAACTTACGTTTGACGGTTCGGCGAAACCACGAGAAAACTCTTGTTTGCACAAGAGCGCCCTTGTTCAGTCCTCAGTGCCTGTTACCGGCTCTGGAGTCCTGAGAAGCGCCGAAATGGGTATAACATCGGCAGGTATGCAAAGCAGAGATGCAGATTGCGGGGGACATGCGCACACCAGAACGGTGCGACAAATTCAGCAGAATACAACGGTTCATTATTTCGTATCACCTCCACGGTCGCTCCTCCCGGAACAAACCCATAAGCCAACGCTAACGTTTTAACCCGGCTGGAAGTGGCAACACGAAGAAAACGTCGTGTGCTTTTTGTATGAGCCGCGTGCCGCGTTTTATACCGGGATGAAGGCCAAAAAGCAAAATATAAATGCGCAGAACGTCAGCATTATCTGTAAAAATTTTTGCGCGTGTTTTCAACACAGTGAGAGCTGATTCAAAAAAAACTGGAAATCGGGTGAAGAAGTAACCTAAAATAGCCATCCAGATGTTAATCCATCCATACTGATTAACACTCAGACTGCCAGTGTCACTAACCTGCAGGCCTTGGTAGAATGCTCTGCTTTGGCGATCCCACACGACAGTTTGAGCTAACCAAATTCTCCTTAGGTGAAATAAAACATGGCAAAACACCTTTTTACGTCCGAGTCCGTATCAGAAGGGCATCCTGACAAAATCGCTGACCAAATCTCTGATGCCGTACTGGATGCCATCCTGGAACAGGATCCGAAAGCGCGCGTCGCGTGTGAAACCTACGTGAAGACCGGCATGGTGTTGGTTGGCGGTGAAATCACCACCAGCGCATGGGTTGATATCGAAGAGATCACCCGTAACACCGTGCGCGAAATTGGTTATGTACATTCCGACATGGGCTTTGATGCCAACTCTTGTGCGGTGCTGAGTGCCATTGGTAAACAGTCCCCGGATATCAACCAGGGCGTTGACCGCGCCGATCCGCTGGAACAAGGCGCGGGCGACCAGGGCCTGATGTTTGGCTATGCCACAAATGAAACCGACGTGCTGATGCCAGCGCCTGTCACCTACGCACACCGTCTGGTGCAGCGTCAGGCAGAAGTGCGTAAAAACGGCACGCTGCCGTGGCTGCGTCCGGATGCGAAAAGTCAGGTCACCTTCCAGTACGACGACGGCAAAATTGTCGGCATTGACGCAGTCGTGCTCTCCACACAGCATGCTGAGGATATCGATCAGAAATCCCTGCAGGAAGCAGTGATGGAAGAGATCATCAAGCCGGTGCTGCCAACGGAATGGCTGACCTCCGCGACGAAGTTCTTCATCAACCCGACCGGTCGTTTTGTTATCGGCGGCCCGATGGGTGACTGTGGTCTGACCGGTCGTAAGATCATCGTTGATACCTACGGCGGCATGGCACGTCACGGTGGCGGCGCGTTCTCTGGTAAAGATCCATCAAAAGTTGACCGTTCCGCTGCCTACGCGGCGCGTTACGTCGCGAAAAACATCGTTGCCGCAGGCCTGGCTGACCGCTGTGAAATTCAGGTTTCTTATGCGATCGGCGTGGCTGAACCGACATCCATTATGGTGGAAACCTTCGGGACGGAGAAAGTCCCTTCCGAGCAACTGACTCTGTTGGTTCGCGAGTTCTTCGATCTGCGTCCTTATGGCCTGATTCAGATGCTGGATCTGCTGCACCCCATCTACAAAGAGACTGCGGCTTACGGTCACTTTGGTCGCGAACATTTCCCATGGGAAAAAACCGACAAAGCGCAGGTTCTGCGTGATGCAGCCGGTTTGAAATAATCGACTGACATCGGTTTCTAAGGCCAGCCTCGCGCTGGCCTTTTTTATTTGTCCCCACTCAACATCCCACAATAGCTCATCAACTGAAACCGTTTACACCGCATTTTTACTGTATCAGTTTCAGATTAATCGCTTTGCACGTTCTGCATTCATCTGCTGTTACATTTTATTTCAGTTAACTCTGAATCATGAGCAAATGCGCTCTATATCAATATAACTACTCTATAATTTTCAATTGATTAATAGACATGCGGAGAAAATGTCAGTGTAACCGATTACACTAACGTGATAACAATCACATCTTTTTGTGATGCCGTCACCTACCCTAATTATCAACAAAACTAATAACCCAACCGGAGGGCATAATGCCTGACAATAAAAAACAGGGGCGTTCAAACAAAGCCATGACATTTTTTGTCTGCTTCCTTGCAGCCCTGGCAGGATTACTTTTTGGCCTGGATATCGGCGTTATCGCGGGTGCGTTACCCTTCATCACCGATGAGTTCCAGATTTCTGCACACACCCAGGAATGGGTGGTCAGCTCCATGATGTTCGGTGCGGCGGTCGGCGCCGTGGGCAGTGGCTGGCTCTCCTTCAGGCTCGGGCGCAAGAAAAGCCTGATGATCGGCGCGATTTTGTTTGTCGCAGGCTCGCTGTTTTCCGCCGCGGCGCCAAACGTCGAAGTATTGATCCTTTCTCGTGTCTTGTTGGGTCTGGCTGTGGGCGTCGCCTCTTACACTGCGCCGCTGTATCTGTCCGAGATCGCGCCAGAGAAAATCCGTGGCAGCATGATCTCCATGTACCAGTTGATGATCACCATCGGGATCCTCGGCGCCTATCTTTCCGATACCGCCTTCAGCTACAGCGGCGCGTGGCGCTGGATGCTGGGTGTGATTATCATCCCGGCGATTCTGCTGCTGATAGGCGTGTTCTTTTTGCCGGACAGCCCGCGCTGGTTCGCCGCGAAACGCCGCTTTGTCGATGCCGAACGCGTGTTGCTGCGCCTGCGCGATACCAGCGCGGAAGCGAAACGTGAGTTAGATGAGATCCGCGAAAGTCTGCAGGTAAAACAGAGCGGCTGGACGCTGTTTAAAGAGAACAGCAACTTCCGCCGTGCGGTATTCCTGGGCGTGCTTTTACAGGTGATGCAACAATTCACCGGGATGAACGTCATCATGTACTACGCGCCGAAAATCTTTGAGATGGCGGGTTATACCAACACTTCTGAGCAGATGTGGGGCACCGTGATTGTCGGTTTGACTAACGTGCTCGCCACCTTCATTGCAATCGGTCTGGTTGACCGTTGGGGCCGTAAACCGACGCTGACGCTGGGCTTTCTGGTGATGGCCTCCGGAATGGGGATTCTGGGAACGATGATGCACGTCGGTATTCATTCAGCGTCCGCACAATACTTCGCTATCGCCATGCTGCTGATGTTTATCGTCGGTTTTGCCATGAGCGCAGGTCCGCTGATTTGGGTGCTGTGTTCTGAAATCCAGCCGCTGAAAGGCCGCGATTTTGGCATCACCTGCTCGACCGCCACCAACTGGATCGCCAACATGATCGTCGGCGCGACGTTCCTGACCATGCTGCAAAACCTGGGCAATGCTAACACCTTCTGGGTCTACGCCGGTCTGAACGTGCTGTTTATTCTGCTGACGCTGTGGCTGGTGCCGGAAACCAAGCACGTCTCGCTGGAACATATTGAACGTAACCTGATGAAAGGCCGCAAACTGCGCGAAATCGGCGCACACGATTAATCTTCGCTAAGCGTCCTCTGTGGAGGACGCCTCCCTCTTGCAGTCCCGCCCCCATCGCACTATCCTCTGCCGTTATGAAAAGCCCCCGTCTCCCTATCGCCATCCAGCAAGCCGTTATGCGCAGCCTGCGGGAAAACCTCGCCCAGGCCAACCTGAAGCTTGGCCGCGACTATCCGCAACCCAAACTCGTTTATCAGCAACGTGGCACATCAGCCGGCACCGCCTGGCTGGAGAGCTACGAGATCCGGCTCAATCCGGTGTTACTTATGGAAAACGTAGACGCGTTTATCAACGAAGTCGTGCCGCACGAACTGGCGCATCTGCTGGTATGGAAGCGATTTGGCCGGGTGGCCCCGCACGGTAAGGAGTGGAAGTGGATGATGGAGAGCGTACTGGGCGTTCCCGCAAGGCGCACGCATCAGTTTGAACTGCAGTCGGTGCGTAGCCCAACTTTTCCTTATCGTTGTCAGTGTCAGGAACATCAACTGACTATCCGTCGCCACAATCGCGTTGTACGCGGTGAGGCCACCTATCGCTGCGTACATTGCGGTGAACCCCTGATGCCCGTTAAATAAGAACTATCAGGAACATTCCCGAGCTGACTGATTGCATCACACAACAACTTTCGCTACGTTGCGGGCTCGTTTTGATACGGAGTTCGTGATGTACCGTTCTCTTTCTTTTACTGCCGCCCTTTTTGCGACAGTCATTTCAGGCCAGGCGTTGGCTGCAGGTATTAACAATTTTTCCCAGGCGAAAAAAGCAGGCGTCAAGGTAAACGCCGATGTTCCTGGCGACTTCTACTGTGGATGTAAAATCGACTGGCAGGGGAAAAAAGGCGTCGTCGATCTCGCTTCCTGCGGCTATAAAGTGCGTAAGAACGAAAATCGTGCCAGCCGAATCGAATGGGAACATGTGGTTCCGGCATGGCAATTTGGCCACCAGCGCCAGTGCTGGCAGGACGGTGGACGGAAAAACTGCGCCAAAGATCCGCTCTATCGCAAAATGGAAAGCGACATGCACAATCTGCAACCCGCCGTCGGTGAGGTCAATGGCGATCGCGGCAACTTCATGTACAGCCAGTGGAACGGCGGTGAAGGCCAGTACGGACAGTGTGCAATGAAGGTTGATTTCAAAGAAAAGGTTGCCGAACCGCCAGCCCGCGCCCGCGGTGCGATTGCGCGGACCTACTTTTATATGCGCGACCAGTACAACCTGACGCTTTCCCGTCAGCAAACCCAACTGTTTAACGCCTGGAACAAGAAGTATCCGGTCACCGACTGGGAATGCGAACGTGACGAACGTATTGCGAAGATACAGGGAAACCACAACCCTTACGTCCAACGCGCTTGCCAGGCGCAAAAGAGCTAACCTACACTAGCGGGATCCTTGATTAACCCCTTACCCACGCGCTAACGTTGCGTGGGGAGATGACGCGGATTGTTAACTATGCGTATTCCCCGCATTTATCACCCTGAACCCATTACGTCCGGCAGCCAGATTTCCCTGAGCGAAGACGCCGCCAACCATATTGGACGCGTCCTGCGTATGGGGCCAGGGCAGGCGCTGCAACTGTTTGATGGCAGCAATCAGGTTTTTGACGCAGAGATCATTCACGCCAGCAAAAAAAGCGTGGACGTCAGCGTGCTTCGTGGTGAAACAGACGATCGTGAATCGCCGCTGCACATTCATCTTGGCCAGGTGATGTCGCGTGGTGAAAAGATGGAATTCACTATTCAGAAATCGATTGAACTGGGTGTAAGCCTCATTACGCCACTTTTTTCTGAGCGCTGCGGCGTTAAACTTGACAGTGAACGTCTGGGCAAGAAGCTACAGCAGTGGCAGAAAATCGCCATTGCCGCCTGCGAACAGTGTGGCCGTAACCGGGTGCCGGAAATTCGCCCGGCAATGGATCTGGAAGCCTGGTGTGCCGAACAGGATAAGGGGCTGAAACTGAACCTCCATCCCCGGGCCCGCGACAGCATTAACACATTGCCGCTGCCGGTTGAGCGCGTTCGTCTGCTGATTGGCCCGGAGGGTGGACTGTCGGCAGACGAAATTGCCATGACCGCACGCTATCAGTTTACTGATATTCTGTTAGGACCTCGCGTTCTGCGTACTGAGACAACTGCGCTCACCGCCATTACCGCGCTACAGGTGCGTTTTGGCGATCTGGGCTAACGGAGAAGAATAATGATCAAGCTCGGCATCGTGATGGATCCCATCGCAAGCATCAACATCAAGAAAGATTCCAGCTTCGCTATGCTGCTGGAAGCGCAACGTCGTGGTTATGAACTTCATTATATGGAGATGGCCGATCTTTATCTGATTAACGGTGAAGCCCGCGCCCGTACGCGTACCCTGAGCGTCGAGCAGAATTATGACAAATGGTACGAGTTTACCGGCGAGCAGGATCTGCCGCTGGACGCACTCGACGTCATTCTGATGCGTAAAGATCCGCCGTTTGATACCGAATTCATCTACGCCACCTACATTCTGGAACGTGCGGAAGAAAAAGGCACACTGATCGTCAACAAACCGCAAAGCCTGCGCGACTGTAACGAAAAGCTGTTTACCGCCTGGTTCTCCGACCTGACCCCGGAAACGCTGGTCACCCGCAACAAAGCGCAACTGAAAGCATTCTGGCAAAAGCACAGTGACATCATCCTCAAGCCGCTGGACGGCATGGGCGGCGCGTCTATTTTCCGCGTCAAAGAGGGTGACCCGAATCTCGGCGTCATTGCAGAAACGCTCACTGAACATGGCACCCGCTACTGCATGGCGCAGAACTATCTACCCGCCATAAAAGATGGCGACAAACGTGTACTGGTGGTGGATGGCGAACCGGTTCCGTACTGCCTTGCGCGCATTCCACAAGGGGGAGAAACCCGTGGCAACTTAGCCGCAGGCGGTCGTGGCGAACCGCGCCCGTTGACGGAAAGCGACTGGGACATCGCCCGTCGTATCGGGCCGACGCTGAAAGCAAAAGGCCTGATTTTTGTCGGCCTTGATATCATCGGCGATCGTCTGACCGAAATTAACGTCACCAGCCCAACCTGCATTCGCGAAATTGAAGCCGAATTCCCGATCTCCATTACCGGGATGCTGATGGATGCCATCGAGGCACGTTTGCAGAAGTAAGCTGTTTGCTGGATGACGACATCCGGCCTGCCTTTGCAGGCCTGATAAGCGCAGCGCCATCAGGCATTAAGACACCGATGCCGGATGGCGACGCAAGCGTCTTATCCGGCCTACGGTAGTGACATCCGTGCGCTTTACCCACATACTGACCCCTGTTGCTTTTTTGAACCAGGAAACAGAACCTCTGACAATGAATTTACAGCATCACTTTCTTATTGCCATGCCTGCTCTCCAGGATCCGATTTTCCGCCGTTCCGTAGTGTACATTTGCGAACATAATGACGATGGCGCAATGGGGATTATTGTGAATAAACCGCTGGAGAATCTCCAGATTGAAGGGATTCTGGAAAAACTGAAAATCACGCCTGAACCGCGCGACCCGGCGATCCGTCTGGATAAAGCGGTGATGCTTGGCGGCCCGCTGGCGGAAGATCGTGGGTTTATCCTGCACACGCCGCCGTCACGTTTTTCCTCCAGTATCCGTATCTCTGATAACACCGTTATCACCACATCCCGTGACGTCCTCGAAACGTTAGGCACCAATGACCAGCCTTCTGACGTATTGGTCGCGCTCGGCTATTCCTCCTGGGAAAAGGGGCAACTGGAACAGGAATTGCTGGATAACGCCTGGCTGACAGCCCCTGCCGATCTCAATATTCTGTTTAAAACGCCGATTGCCGACCGCTGGCGTGACGCCGCCAGACTGATTGGCATCGACATTCTGACCATGCCCGGCGTGGCGGGACATGCCTGATGAGTGAAACATTACTGGCCTTTGACTTTGGCACCAAAAGCATTGGCGTAGCGATTGGTCAGCGGGTAACCGGGACCGCACGCGCGCTACCTGCAATAAAAGCGCAGGACGGTACGCCTGACTGGAACCTGATCGAACGCCTGATTAAAGAGTGGCAGCCTGATGAAATTATCGTAGGACTGCCCCTGAATATGGACGGTACCGAGCAACCGCTTACCGCCCGCGCGCGCAAGTTTGCCAACCGCATTCACGGTCGCTTTGGCGTCACCGTTACGCTGCATGATGAACGTCTCAGTACCGTTGAAGCGCGCGCAGGGCTGTTCGAGCACGGCGGCTATCGGGCGCTGAATAAAGGGAAGATTGATTCCGCTTCCGCCGTCGTCATTCTCGAAAGCTACTTCGAACAGGGTTACTGACCCATCACTTTCTTAAAGCCTTCCTTGCGCCTGCCGCTGTTGCAGGCTTTGGGCAAAGGTCATCATCCCCATCTGCTGTCCTGTCTGAATCACGTGGGGCAACTGATGGGACTTTCCTTCCCGAATCAAATTCCCCGCCGCCGGGGTATTAATCAGCAGCTCAAACAGCGCGATGCGTCCCTCCTGTTTATCAGGCTCCAGTTTTTGCGACAGCACAGCGCGCAGGCTGCCGGCCAGTTGGCTTCGGACCGGGTCTTTTTCCTGCGCCGGAAATGTGTCGATCAGTCGTTCGATCGCCTGCGCCGCCCCCCGCGTATGCAGCGTTGCCAGCACCAGATGCCCCGTTTCTGCGGCGGTCAACGCCAGGCGAATGGTTTCGCTGTCGCGTAACTCGCCGAGCAGAATCACATCCGGATCCTCACGCAACGCGGCGCGTAAACCCGCCGCAAACGACATGCAATGTAATCCCACCTCGCGCTGTTGGATCAGGCAACGCTCGCTGGCGTAGACATATTCAATCGGATCTTCCAGCGTCAGAACATGACCATCCACATGTTGATTCAACCACGCCACCATCGCCGCCAGCGTGGTCGATTTACCGCTGCCCGTCGCGCCAGTAACTAAAATCAAACCGTTGTCACTGCCAAGCAGCTCAGGCAACACCGGGGGCGCGTCCAGGCTTTCCAGCGTCGGACACTGCGTCGGCAATAGCCGTAGCGCCAGCGAAATCCCCTGCCGCTGGCGAAATGCGCTCGCCCGCAAACGCAGGTTATCGACAAGCGAAACGGCAAAATCGAGTTGTCCGTGCTGTCGTAACGTTGCCTGTTGCCCTTCATCCAGCCAGTGCGCCAGTAGTCCATCAACATCCGATACCGTGAAAGGTGCGCTTTCCATGCGTCCCCGTTTTCGCCAGCGCGCGGGCCACGCATTGCTTAGGTGTAGATCCGAGACATTATGCTTTACACTAAGGGCCACTATTTCTTCCATATTCATACATACATCCTCGGAAAATGAACGATATCGCGCATAACCTGGCACAGGTCCGGGACAAAATCTCAGCCGCCGCATCGCGTTGCGGGCGCGCTTGCGAAGAAGTTACATTGCTTGCAGTGAGCAAAACCAAACCTGCGAGCGCCATCGAAGAAGCCATCAATGCAGGCCAGCATGCCTTTGGCGAGAATTATGTGCAGGAAGGGGTCGAAAAAATTCGCCACTTTCGCGAGAAAGGCGTGAAAGGATTGCAATGGCATTTTATTGGGCCGTTGCAGTCCAATAAAAGCCGTCTGGTGGCAGAACACTTTGACTGGTGCCATACCGTTGATCGCCTGCGCATTGCCACCCGCCTGAGCGAACAGCGCCCGGCGGATATGTCGCCGCTAAATGTACTCATTCAAATCAACATCAGCGATGAGAACAGCAAGTCAGGGATCCCGCTCGCGGATCTGGATGCGCTTGCCGCGGAAGTCGCCAAATTACCCCATCTTCGTCTGCGGGGTCTGATGGCGATCCCCGCGCCTGAGTCAGATTATGTAAGGCAGTTTGAAGTTGCCCGCCAAATGGCGGTAGCATTTACCGGGCTGAAAACGCGCTATCCTGAGGTCGATACCCTGTCTCTGGGGATGTCAGATGATATGGAAGCCGCTATTGCGGCTGGTAGCACAATGGTACGTATCGGCACCGCCATTTTTGGTGCTCGTGATTACACAAAAAATTAAAGAAATCTAAGGAACGCAATGAATACGTTGACCTTCTTGCTCTCAACGGTAATTGAGTTGTACACCATGGTGCTGTTATTGCGCGTGTGGATGCAATGGGCTCGCTGTGACTTTTATAACCCTTTCTCCCAGTTTGTGGTGAAAGTGACGCAACCGATTATTGGGCCGCTGCGTCGTATCATTCCGCCGATGGGGCCGATCGATAGCGCGTCGCTGCTGGTCGCGTTTATCCTCAGCTTTATCAAAGCCATTGTGCTGTTTAAAGTGGTGACATTCCTGCCAATCGTCTGGATCGCTGCGGTGCTGATTGTGCTTAAAACCATTGGCCTGCTGATCTTCTGGGTTCTGCTGGTAATGGCCATCATGAGCTGGGTGAGCCAGGGCCGTAGCCCTGTTGAGTTCGTGCTGATGCAACTGGCCGATCCGCTGCTGCGCCCTATTCGCCGAATTCTTCCGGGCATGGGCGGCATCGACTTCTCTCCGATGATCCTCGTCCTGCTGCTGTATGTGATTAATATGGGCATTGGCGAGCTGCTACAGGCAACCGGTAATATGCTGCTGCCGGGGCTGTGGATGGCGCTATGAGTGCCGTAACACGCTGCGATGACGGGCTGGTTTTACGGCTCTACATTCAGCCCAAAGCCAGCCGTGACAGCATTGTGGGTTTACATGGCGACGAACTGAAAGTCGCCATTACCGCGCCGCCGGTAGACGGCCAGGCGAACAGTCATCTGGTGAAGTTTCTCGGTAAGCAGTTCCGCGTGGCAAAGAGCCAGGTCGTTATTGAAAAGGGCGAACTTGGCCGCCACAAACAGGTTAAAATCATTCATCCGCAACAGATCCCGCCCGAAGTCGCGGCGTTAACTGATTAGGTATCCTATGCAAAAAGTTGTCCTCGCAACCGGCAATGCCGGTAAAGTGCGTGAGCTTGCGTCGCTGCTCAGCGATTTCGGGCTTGATGTGGTAGCGCAAACGGATCTCGGCGTTGATTCCGCCGAAGAAACCGGGCTGACCTTTATTGAAAATGCGATCCTGAAAGCGCGCCATGCCGCACAAGAGACGGGCTTACCGGCTATTGCTGACGATTCAGGCCTGGCCGTTGATGTGCTGGGCGGCGCACCAGGGATTTACTCCGCGCGCTATTCAGGCGAAGACGCCACGGACCAGAAGAATCTCGAAAAGCTGCTGGATACGCTAAAAGATGTGCCGGACGATCGGCGTCAGGCGCGTTTTCACTGCGTGCTGGTCTATCTGCGTCACGCCGACGATCCCACACCGCTTGTGTGTCACGGTACCTGGCCGGGTGTGATCACCCGTGCGCCGTCAGGTAACGGCGGCTTTGGCTATGACCCTATTTTCTTCGTCCCTTCGGAAGGCAAAACCGCCGCCGAACTGACCCGCGAAGAGAAAAGCGCGATCTCACACCGTGGACAGGCGCTGAAGCTGCTGCTGGACGCCTTACGTCATGGTTAAGCTGCCACCGCTGAGTCTTTATATTCACATTCCGTGGTGCGTGCAGAAATGCCCGTACTGTGACTTCAACTCGCACACGTTGAAAGGTGAAGTCCCACACGATGATTACGTCCAGCATCTGCTGAGCGATCTCGACGCGGACGTTGCGTATGCGCAGGACCGTGAAGTGAAGACCATTTTTATCGGTGGCGGTACGCCGAGCCTGCTTTCCGGCCCGGCGATGCAAATGCTGCTGGATGGCGTGCGTTCGCGCCTGAAACTGGCTGCGGATGCAGAAATTACAATGGAAGCGAACCCGGGCACCGTGGAAGCCGATCGCTTTGTCGACTATCAACGCGCCGGGGTGAACCGTATCTCCATCGGCGTGCAGAGTTTTAGCGAACCAAAGCTGAAACGGCTTGGGCGTATTCACGGCCCGGAAGAAGCCAGACGCGCCGCGAAACTCGCCAGCGGGTTAGGCCTTCGTAGCTTTAATCTCGATCTGATGCACGGCCTGCCGGATCAATCGCTGGGCGACGCGCTGGACGACCTGCGCCAGGCCATTGCGCTCAACCCTCCGCACCTCTCGTGGTATCAGTTGACGATTGAGCCCAACACGCTGTTTGGCTCGCGGCCGCCTGTCTTACCGGATGATGACGCGCTGTGGGATATTTTTGAGCAAGGTCACCAGTTGTTAACCGCCGCCGGTTATCAACAGTACGAAACCTCTGCGTATGCCAGACCGGGCTACCAGTGTCAGCACAACCTGAACTACTGGCGCTTTGGCGATTATCTGGGCATTGGCTGCGGCGCGCACGGCAAAGTGACATTCCCCGATGGCCGCATTCTGCGCACCACCAAAACGCGTCATCCGCGCGGGTATATGGAGGGGCGTTATCTGGAAAGCCAGCGCGATGTGGAGCAGGCCGATAAGCCGTTTGAATTCTTTATGAACCGATTCCGTCTGCTGGAAGCGGCACCGCGTGCTGAATTTACGCAGTATACGGGGTTGTCAGAAACGGTGATTCGTCAGCCACTTGATGACGCCATCGCCCAGGGGTATCTGACCGAGTGCGAGGCGTATTGGCAGATTACCCAGCACGGTAAACTGTTTTTAAACTCGCTGCTTGAGCTGTTTCTCGCCGAGTAAAGTCATCAATGTGCGCCGTCATCCGGCAAGCTGCCTGATGGCGATGCGCTTATCAGGCCTACAGAAGATGTCCCACCGTAGGCCGGATAAGGCCTTGCGCCGTCATCCGGCAAACCGCTACCGTCAGTAATTAATACTGATTAAACATCGTCTGGATCTGTTGCGGATCTTTGGTCTGGGTTAACGCCAGTTGCAACAGGACACGCGCCTTCTGCGGGTTCAGTGTGCCAGAGGCGACAAAACCGTACTTCGCATCATCGATTTCCGCATCCTGAGTGGTTGAACCGGTCGGAACACGGGAAGAACGAACCACTACCGTTCCTTTATGTGCTGCAGTCGCCAGCGTATCAAAGACTGTTTTATACAGGTTGCCGTTACCCACACCTGCGCTCACGATCCCCGCGTAACCCGCATCCACCAGCGCTTTAGCCGGAAGATCCGACGCATTTGCATAGTTATACACGATCCCCACTTTCGGCAGTTCGGTCAGTTTAGAGACATCGAAAGGCGTGGAGGTCGTGTGCTTACGCGCCGGCGTGCGCTGATAATCGATTTTGCCGTTATGGATGTAGCCCAGCGGACCGTAGTTAACGGATTTGAAGGTCGCCACATCGGTGGTGTTGGTTTTGGTGACATCACGTCCATCCAGCACGGTATCGTTCATCACCACCAGCACACCGCGGTTAGCCGACGCCTTGTCTGCCGCAGTCACCACCGCGTTATAGAGGTTGAACGGACCGTCTGCGCTCATCCCCGTGGACGGACGCATAGCCCCAACCAGCACCACTGGCTTGTTGCATTTTACGGTCAGATCGAGGAAGTAGGCCGTCTCTTCCATGGTGTCAGTGCCGTGCGTAATCACGAAACCATCAGTACTGTCACACTCGGTATTGATCTTCTTCGCCAGGGTTAACCAGACGTCGTCGTTCATATCCTGGGAACCAATATTGACGACCTGCTCGCCTTTAACGTTCGCGATATCCTTAAGTTGAGGAACGGCCTTGACCAGATTCTCCACCCCGACTTTACCTGCCGTATAGTTGGATTTGGTTGCGGAATCACCGCCGCCGGCAATCGTCCCGCCCGTCGCTAAAATAGTGACGTTCGGTAAAGCAAGCGCAGCACCGCTGAACCCCATCACCAGTGCTGCCAGTGCCGTTTTCCTGAAAAACTCCATGTTATTTCTCCGGTTACGTGAATTTGCCGCATTATCCCAATGCCAGAGATGAATAATGTGATTTCATCCAATTAACCAGACAAATGTATTTTTGAGATTGTTAAATTTAGAGGTGGATATCAAAACGAAGCAGAAAGGCAAAACAAAATGACACAGAGACGATCTGTGCCATTGTTTTATAAGAAAAGTTTATTTCAGGGTGCTGACCAGCGCTTTGCGGCTATCTTCGAGGGTAACAACGCGACTGCATACGTCTTTACCGAACTGCTGGAAATCTTTTTCCTGATTCTTCCACTCGGTCTGAATCGCCGATTGCAAGCCGCCGAGACTGCCAAGCACGCCCTGTAGCGGATTTCCGCCGCCTTTGAGGACCGCTTTCGCGCCCATCTCATTGATGCTGTCCTGCAAAATACCGCCCATCGCCTGATTCACCAGTTGCTGGCCGTCGGCGCGAACCTGATCGATAGCCTTGTAATGGAAGGTCAGACCGTCAGTGCGATGTTCGATAATCCGGTTCATCTGCTCTTTCAACTGGGCATCCAGTTTGGTCAGACGACCCCGCATGTTGCTGCTCTCACCCACTTCTTTGGCAATGATTTTATCCAGCGCCGCACGACCTTTCTCTACCCGGTTACGGGCGCCTTCGTCGATCCACGGCAGCGCGCTGCGCAGTTCGCCCTGGTAATCTTTCGCCTGCTCACGCTGTGCCGCGCTCAGGGTATATTGCTTGCCGTTGTACATCACATTGCCATCCGGCGTGATCACCAGATTGCCGTTTTCACCTTTCACCTGCACCGTTTGCGGGCTCAGAATCACATCGTCACGCGGCGTGACGCTGCACTGATAATCGGCATGAGCGGCCATCGCGGTGACTGAAAGCGCTGCCGCCAGCAGGGTTTTGCGCATCATAACTTTCCCTCAAGACAAATCGGGCCAGCATTTGCTGGCCCCGTATGCTTTGTTAGTCCCACCAAACGTCGAAAAGTTCGCTGGTGCGCACTTCTTCAAGTTTGTGCTCTTCCAGCCACTTACGCACAATCGCCTGATGTTCTTCAGTGCACTTGCCAATCTCCTGCATGCAGATCAGACCTTCCCAGGCCAGATAACCGCTGCCATCAAAGGCCAGCTTGTTTGGTTCAATAACGTCATTGATGAAGTCGTCAACGACCTGATCAACCTGTTCGCCAGTTGTGCCTTCCGGGAAACGCCATGCCACCGAAAATCCTAACTCCTGGAATTCGTCGATGTGCATTTTTTTACGCAGACGACGGCTACGGTTCTTTGCCATTATTTCACCCTCTCGAACATTAAGTCCCATACGCCGTGACCAAGACGATGGCCACGTTGTTCAAATTTGGTTACCGGGCGCGATTGTGGGCGCGGTACATAATCGTGACTCTCTGACAGGTTTTTGTACCCGTCAATGGAGGACATCACTTCAAGCATGTGCTCTGCATAGGCTTCCCAGTCGGTCGCCATGTGGAACACGCCGCCCAGTTTTAGTTTGCTTTTCACCAGTTCTGCAAACGGCACCTGAACGATACGGCGTTTATTATGACGCGCTTTATGCCACGGGTCAGGGAAAAAGAGCTGAACCATGGATAAAGAATTGTCAGGAATCATTTTGTGCAGCACTTCGACCGCGTCATGGCACATCACGCGCAGGTTCTCAACGCCCTCTTCATGGGCAGACGCCAGGCACGCGCCCACGCCCGGGGAGTGGACTTCAATACCGAGAAAATTTTGCTCCGGGCACGCTTTCGCCATCGTCACCAGCGACGCCCCCATACCAAAGCCAATCTCAAGCGTAACCGGCCCTTCACGGCCAAACAGTGCGGCGAAATCCACCTGCTCTTCGCTGAATTCAACGCCCATCACCGGCCAGTAGTTTTCCAGCGCGTGCTCCTGCCCTTTGGTCAGTCGCCCCTGGCGACGAACAAAACTACGAATCCGGCGCAGTGGACGGCCGTTTTCATCAAATTCCGGTGAGATGACGTCGTTTTTCATAAAAGTTAAGTCTGCTTGTGATTGAGGTCTGAAAACGGGCATTATCCAAAGTTAGTTGCCGGATGCAAGTAAAGGAAGAGGTTGCGCTGCGGAAAGTTCCGGTTTACACCCTGTTGCCTCTGTGCTGCAATCTTGCCCCCAACAATGATGAATTCGGTGACCATGCAAGCGTCTCAATTTTCAGCCCAGGTTCTGGACTGGTACGATAAATACGGGCGGAAAACCCTGCCCTGGCAAATTGATAAGACGCCTTACAAAGTATGGCTCTCGGAAGTGATGCTGCAACAGACGCAGGTCACAACGGTTATCCCCTACTTTGAACGGTTTATGGCGCATTTCCCAACGGTAACCGATCTCGCCAACGCCCCGCTGGACGAGGTGCTTCACCTGTGGACAGGACTCGGTTATTACGCCCGGGCGCGCAATCTGCACAAGGCCGCCCAGCAGGTTGCCACGCGACATAACGGCGTATTCCCGGAAACGTTTGATGAAGTCGCCGCCCTGCCCGGCGTCGGGCGTTCAACCGCCGGTGCGGTACTCTCTCTCTCGCTGGATAAACCTTTTCCGATTCTCGATGGCAACGTCAAACGTGTGCTGGCACGCTGCTATGCTGTTAGCGGCTGGCCGGGCAAAAAAGAGGTCGAGAAACGGCTCTGGGATCTGAGCGAACAGGTTACCCCGGTGAACGGTGTGGCGCGTTTCAACCAGGCGATGATGGATTTAGGCGCGATGGTTTGCACGCGCTCTAAACCCAAATGTTCGCTGTGTCCTTTGCAGAATGGCTGTGTCGCCTCAGCCAACGACAGTTGGTCACGCTATCCTGGCAAGAAACCCAAACAGACACTGCCAGAGCGGACGGGATATTTTCTGCTGCTACAACATGAGGATGAGGTTCTGCTGACGCAGCGCCCGCCCAGCGGATTGTGGGGAGGGTTATTCTGCTTCCCACAGTTCGCCAGTGAAGAGGAATTACGGGAATGGCTGGCGCAACGGCATGTTAACGCTGATAATTTGACCCAACTTAACGCGTTTCGCCATACGTTCAGCCATTTCCATTTGGATATTGTGCCTATGTGGCTTCCTGTGTTCTCAGGCGCTTCATGCATGGATGAAGGCCATGCGCTCTGGTATAACTTAGCGCAACCGCCATCCGTTGGCCTGGCGGCTCCGGTGGAGCGTTTATTACAGCAGTTACGTACCGGTGCCCCCGTTTAACGCACCGGACGATAAAGAGGATTTGTTATGAGCAGAACGATTTTTTGCACTTTCCTGCAACGTGAAGCAGAAGGCCAGGATTTCCAGCTTTACCCGGGCGAACTGGGCAAACGCATTTATAACGAGATTTCGAAAGAGGCGTGGGCGCAGTGGCAGCACAAGCAGACCATGCTTATCAACGAAAAGAAACTCAATATGATGAACGTCGAGCACCGTAAACTGCTGGAACAGGAGATGATTAACTTCCTGTTTGAAGGTAAAGATGTGCATATCGAAGGTTATACACCGGAAGGTCAATAACGCCTGTAGCGCTAATTTTCCAGGCCCGATAAGCGCTGTGCCATCGGGCAATGCAACGAAGCCGGAGGCGGCGTAAACGCCTTGTCCGGCCTACGCGGGCTCGATCCGTAGATCGCGCAATGATTACGCCATCCGGCAAAATGGCACAACAACAAACACAACATGCACTCCCGGAATGATGAAAAAATTTCTCGCGCTTGCCGTTATTGTGCCGTTGCTCATCTCCTGCTCCAGCTCGACTAAAAAAGGCGATTCTTACAACGAGGACTGGGTCAAGGATACCAACGGCTTTGATATTTTAATGGGGCAGTTTGCCCATAATATTGAAAATCTGTGGGGCTATCAGGAAGTGCTGATTGCCGGTCCGAAGGACTATGTAAAGTACACCGATCAGTACCAGACCCGCAGCCATATCAACTTTGACGACGGTACCCTCACCGTTGAAACTATCGCCGGGACAGAACCCGCTGCGCATCTGCGGCGCGCCATCATTAAAACCTTGCTGATGGGCGATGACCCCGGTTCTGTCGACCTTTACTCGGATGTCGATGATATTCAGATTTCCCGAGAACCCTTCCTCTACGGTCAGGTGCTGGATCACACCGGTCAGCCGATCCGCTGGGAAGGGCGTGCCACGCAGTTCGCCGATTATCTGCTGAAGACGCGCCTGAAAAGCCGCAGTAACGGGATTCGCATGATCTTCAGCGTGACGATTAACCTGGTGCCGAATCACCTGGATAAGCGGGCGCATAAATACCTCGGAATGGTACGCAAAGCGTCGCATAAATACGGCGTCGATGAGTCATTGATTCTGGCGATTATGCAGACGGAATCATCCTTCAACCCGTACGCGGTGAGTCGCTCCGACGCGCTGGGCCTGATGCAGGTGGTTCAGCATACCGCTGGTAAAGATGTTTATCGTTCCCAGGGGCGTTCCGGTATACCGAGCCGCAGTGAATTGTTTGATCCTGCCAGTAACATTGATACCGGCACTGCGTATCTGGCGATGCTTAGCAACGTCTATTTAGGCGGTATTGATAATCCAACCTCACGCCGTTATGCGGTGATCACGGCCTATAATGGCGGAGCGGGCAGCGTCCTGCGCGTCTTCTCAAATGATAAAATTCAGGCAGCGAATATCATCAACAGCATGACGCCAGGGGATGTGTATCAGACGTTAACCACGCGTCACCCTTCGGCTGAATCACGCCGTTATCTGTATAAAGTGAATTCTGCACAAAAATCTTATCGTCGGAAGTAATCTTCAGCCCCATTCAGCGGGTTTTCTCGCTGAATGGGGTCTAAAAGCGTTAACCCCGTCACCTTTTCGCATTGCAAAAAGATATTGTTTGCAAATATTTGTCACAGGTAACAAAAAATCACCGGCAGTCATTGATAAAATCACATCATATTGCAACGGCGTTTGTGCCAATCGGAACATCCATCCGCATTCTGATGTGAGGAAATTAACATGAATCTTAAGCTGCAGCTGAAAATACTCTCCTTTCTGCAGTTCTGCCTGTGGGGAAGTTGGCTGACCACCCTCGGCTCCTATATGTTCGTCACCCTCAAATTTGACGGTGCGTCCATTGGTGCCGTTTATAGTTCTCTCGGGATCGCGGCGGTTCTGATGCCGACGCTGCTAGGGATCGTGGCGGACAAATGGCTAAGTGCAAAATGGGTGTACGCCATTTGTCACGCAGTCGGTGCGGTGACGCTGTTTATCGCCGCCGAAGTCACGACGCCCGGGGCGATGTTCTTTGTGATCCTGCTTAACTCGCTGGCGTATATGCCAACGCTGGGGCTTATTAACACCATTTCCTATTACCGTTTGCAGAACGCAGGTATGGACATTGTTACCGATTTCCCGCCAATTCGTATCTGGGGCACCATCGGTTTCATCGCCGCCATGTGGGCAGTAAGCTTCTCCGGTTTCGAATTGAGCCATATGCAACTGTATATCGGCGCGGCGCTCTCTGTGGTGCTGGTGCTGTTTACGTTGACCCTACCGCACATTCCGGTGGCGAATCAGCAGAAAGATCAGAGCTGGACGGAAATGCTGGGCCTGAATGCCTTCGCCCTGTTTAAAAACAAGCGTATGGCAATCTTCTTCATCTTCTCGATGATGCTGGGCGCAGAGCTGCAGATCACCAACATGTTTGGTAATACCTTCCTGCACAGCTTTGATAACAATCCGATGTTCTCCGGCAGCTTTATCGTTGAGCACGCGTCGGTGATGATGTCGATTTCACAGATCTCCGAAACGCTGTTCATTCTGACCATTCCGTTCTTCCTGAGCCGCTACGGTATCAAGAACGTGATGTTGATCAGTATCGTTGCGTGGATGCTGCGTTTTGGCCTGTTTGCTTACGGCGACCCAACCCCGTTTGGCACTGTGCTGCTGGTTCTGTCGATGATTGTGTACGGCTGCGCCTTCGACTTCTTCAACATCTCAGGTTCGGTGTTCGTTGAGAAAGAGGTTCCCTCGGAAATTCGCGCCAGTGCGCAGGGCATGTTCCTGATGATGACCAACGGCTTCGGTTGTATCCTCGGCGGTGTGGTGAGCGGGAAAGTGGTGGAACATTACACGCTGAACGGTATCACCGACTGGCAGACCGTATGGCTGATTTTTGCCGGTTATTCGCTGGTTCTGGCCTTTGCCTTCGTGGCGATGTTTAAGTACAAACACGTTCGCGTTCCTGCCGGTACGCAGCCAGTCGCACATTAATCTCCTGCCGGATGGCGCTTGCGCTTATCCGGCTACACCGTACACCAGGCCGGATAAGCGCAAGCGCCATCCGGCCTTCGTCATCGATTACTTCAAAACATACCCGTACAGCCGCTTAATCCCGTCCGTATCTGTTTCACTGTAAACGCCCTGTAGCTCCGGTGAGAAGCCAGGCAACATATTGACCCCCTCTTCCAGCGCCAGGAAATAACGCTGCACCGCACCGCCCCAGACTTCGCCGGGTACAACGCACAGCACGCCCGGAGGATATGGCAATGCCCCCTCCGCCGCGATACGCCCATTCGCATCACGTATACGCACCAGTTCAACATCACCGCGAATAAAAGCACTGTTGGCGTCCTGCGGATTCATTACCACTGGCGGTAAACTGTCCTGACGGAACATCGCTTTTTGCAGATCCTTTACGTCAAAACTGACGTAAAGGTCATGCATCTCCTGGCACAGTTCGCGCAGCGTGTAGCCGCGATAACGCACCGGATATTTATTGAAGATGGTCGGCAGCACGTCAGCAAGCGGCGTGTCATCTTCAATGTGCTGTTCGAACTGCGCCAGCATCGCCACCAGGTGCGCCATCTTGTCGGCGCTTTCCGCAGGAGTCAGCAGGAACAGAATCGAGTTGAGGTCGCATTTCTCCGGTACGATGCCGTTTTCACGCAGGTAGTGCGCCAGGATGGTCGCCGGGATACCAAAATCGGTGTAGCGCCCGGTTTGTGCGTCAATGCCCAGCGTGGTGAGCAACAGCTTACACGGGTCAACAAAGTATTGGTCGTCGGCATACCCCTCAAATCCGTGCCACTTCGCCCCTGGTTCAAAACTGAAGAAGCGCCGCTCGCGGGCAATCACCTCCGTGGGGTACGACTGCCACGCCTTCCCGTCAACGACCGGAGGGATAAACGGTTGCAACAGCTTACAGCTTGCCAGGATAGCCTTACGCGCCTCAATCCCCAGCATCACGCATTCGGCCCACAGACGTCGACCGCTCTCACCTTCATGAATTTTGGCGTTCACATCCAGTGCGGCAAACAGCGGATAAAAAGGGCTGGTAGAAGCATGCAGCATGAAGGCGTTGTTCAGCCGCTTGTGCGGGCAAAAACGCGCCTGTCCGCGAATGTGATTATCTTTCTTGTGGATCTGCGAGGTCTGCGAGAAACCCGCCTGCTGTTTATGCACCGACTGGGTGACGAATATTCCCGGATCGTTTTCATTTAGTTCCAGCAGCAGCGGCGACCCCTCGGCCATCATTGGAATAAACTGTTCATAGCCGACCCAGGCGGAATCAAACAGGATGTAATCACAAAGATGCCCTATTTTATCGATCACCTGGCGGGCGTTGTAGATTGTGCCGTCATACGTCCCCAACTGGATAATCGCCAGCCGGAAAGGACGCTGTAGCTCCGCCTTCTCTGCCGCCACTTTACGGATCTGGTTTCGCAGGTACGCTTCATCAAAGCAGTGCTCGTCAATCCCACCGATAAAACCAAACGGATTGCGTGCCGCTTCCAGGTATACAGGCGTCGCGCCTGCCTGAATCAGCGCACCGTGATGATTTGACTTGTGGTTATTGCGATCAAAGAGCACCAGATCGCCGCGTGTCAGTAACGCATTCGTCACCACTTTATTCGCCGCCGAAGTGCCGTTGAGAACAAAATAGGTCTTATCGGCATGGAAGACTTTAGCGGCGAATTTCTGCGCATGTTTGGCGGATCCTTCGTGGATCAATAGATCGCCCAGCTTCACATCAGCATTGCACATATCTGCACGAAAAACGTTTTCACCAAAGAAATCATAGAAATGACGCCCGGCAGGATGTTTTTTAAAGAATGCGCCGTGTTGATGGCCAGGACAGGCAAACGTGCTGTTCCCCATTCCCACATACTGCGTCAGCGTGTCGTAAAACGGCGGCAGGAGATCGTCTTCATACAGACACGCGGCAGATTCCACCTCCAGCCACTCCTGTGCATTGCCGCTGATGACAGCCGTCACATCGGCGGGCTGGTCGATTTTCTCTTCGGTGAGAATAAATACCGGCAGATGAAAACCCGTGCGTTTTAGCAACGCCAGGATGCCGCTTCGACTGTCGGAAACGGTAATGACAACCGCTGCGACGTCGGTAAAGTCGGTACTGTCCAGCGCCACAACGCCACGGTAAGTAGATAAACGTGAGACCAGTTCACTACTGGCGGCAATGTTCATTGATTTCATAAGCGCAAAAACCCGTTTCGGGAGAGTGAAAGTCCCGGACAAAGCACTATGCCTTGCCCCACGAGATGTTGGGTCAAACTGGTCACCAGCTCCGACCGCCAGACATCAGTAAAAGCAGACAGCCTCTGATTTTACTGTTGTCCTGCGATGAGCATGCGTTGCCCTCACCGCATGGTGAGGAAAGAGAGAAAATGGGTAAGAAGGCGCGCGCCTCGCGCTAAGCGGCGATGCTGAAGATGATGTGAAAGTGTGGCGTTCATCTCATGCAATCCCAGGATGACTGGAGAAAATTCGCGCAATCATGGCACCTTTAAACAGGAGGGGCAAGATCTAATTCTTATGCACACCTGTTGCGGTAAAACAACACGGAAAATGAGAATCAGGGCATAATAATGCAATCAGACCAAATAAGTATCAGGAGCTTACGTGATAATTAGTCCCTTTATAAAGGCCAGCGCCGTACTGGTGGGTGGCGTTACACACCAACGATGATGGCGCTTTCCACCGCCTGGAGCGCATTTTTCGCCTGAGAATGTGTGCAATAACAGCAAAGTGGTGATAGATTGTGCAGTCTGCGTTGATTTGAAGAAATTTCGTTGACGAAGCGAGGCGGATCGGTTTTAATGCGCCCCGTTGCCCGGATAGCTCAGTCGGTAGAGCAGGGGATTGAAAATCCCCGTGTCCTTGGTTCGATTCCGAGTCCGGGCACCACTATTTAGTTTCATGGCGTCTCTATGAGTCCTGAAACGTTAAAAAATCAGCAAGTTAAAGAAGCCCGATGGTATTCAACAATGCCATCGGGCTTTTTAGTATCTATAGTTTTTAGGGGCCTGTCGGTTCGATAAACTCTGGCAACATGATATTGGTCAGTGGATATGAAAAGCGTTGTTTGTAGATTTCCCCGAGATGTTGATTTTGTGAAGGTAAATCTGCTGTTTTTTTAGCCTATCCTCTCTATTGTTAAAGGCGGTATTCCTCTGGCGTCATGTTATTCCGCAACTCATTGACTTAGTCTATATTTAATAAAAAATAAATTAACCCCGATTATTAATAATGGCCCATCTTTAGCTCAGGTGTGAATTATGTCAAAACAGCACCTGAAATTTAAGCCAATATAATTTAGTCTATTTAGACTTTGACTTAATTTTAGTCCTGATTAATACATATAACTGATGATTTTCTTGATCAGGCTTAAGGTGTTTAGAACCGTTTTTATCTAAAAAATAGTGCAATGCCTGCCCCCCGTAGATTGAACGATCGCATTGTCTGCTATATAGATAATTAACTTCTTGAATATCTGGATTTAAAAGGGAATTTAAATGAATAAAAGCTATAATATTGTCTGGAATCCGGCAAGAAGCATGTACATGGTCACCTCCGAACTCGCGCGGGGAAGTTGCCGTGTCCACAGTCAGCGATGGACTGCGGGGTTAGCCCTGGGCGCTATTTTTTCATTCATGAATACCGCCTGTGCCACTGAAATTGGCCCTCAAACGGGAGCCAGCATTACTTTGCACGATGGCGATACGGTCACTTCAACTACCGGCGGCATCGGTATCGCCAGTACCACGGCTGGCGGCAGCGGAGTCCAAATCAACGGTAAAGCAGTGATTAATATCACTGGCACTACAGACTCCACTGGCATCATGCTGCGCAATGGCACTAACAATGATCTCGGCACCGGGACACAAATTAATGTCACAGGTACTTCACCATATTATATTGAAAGTACTGGGATTTATGTCAACAATGACACTACAGGGGCCGATACGAATATAACTGCCAGCCAGCTCCAGATTAATGTGAGTAACGGAAGTGGCAGCGCTTATGGTATTGACGACTCGTCATACCATAATTCAGTTGACCTGGGAACGGGAAGCTCCGTTACGGTCAAAACAACCAGCGGTTATGCCACCGGGATCGCTACGAGAGGCAGTACTTTCAGTATGGATGGCGGCTTCGTTCAGGTCACTTCTAATACAGGGTACGTCACAGGTGTCAATATAGATGCCGCAACACCTGGGCTGGCAAGTGGCCAGCCGGTCACAACCCCCGCCATCACAACGCTGGATAACAGCCGAATTAAGGTCAGTACCAGCGGCAGCGGAGCCGGTCTTAATGTTAATGGCCGTGGGCTGGTCAGCGGCGATCATCTGACCGTGAATGCCTCCGGGAGCGGCACGATAAATAGCGTTAGGCTAGCTGGTGGTGTTCTTGATCTCGGTTCGGGCAGCTACCTTACCGATGACAGCCTGGGTGAAACCATCCGGATGTCCGGCGGCGTGCTGAACGCCGACTCGCTGACGCTGACCACAGCACAAAGTACTGGATTGTTCGCCTCCGGAGCATATGAGTCTACGGTGGCTAACATTGGCGAAGGAAGTGTTATTGACGGTAGAAATGCCACTGGCGTCACCAGTGGTATTCGTGCCGCAGCGGTCAACGGTCTGACCAGCCTGGTTAACTTCAAAGGCACCGAACAAAACCGTAATGCCATTTATGCGGTTAACGGTTATGGCGCCTCGGCGCAGCTTTCCGGCGGTATCATCAATCTCGCCAACACCGATATCACCATGACCTGCAATGACAACAGCAGCACGTATGGACTGTGGGCTATGGCGGGTGGACATATTACAGGTGAAAACCTGAATATTGACATGACAGGCACCGGGAAAAATGGCTATGGCGTCGCCGTTTCGCTGGGGGGCTCGATTGATCTGAGCGGCAATACCACCATTACTACCCGCAGTGGCGGCGCCGCTATCTGGATCCCGAATGGCATCGTTGATGGTAAAGAGATCAACAGCGGCACGATTACCGGCAGCGGGATAATGAATATCACGGGCGGTATCATCAATAATGGCAAAGGAACGATTGATCTCACGATGGATGCGGGTTCTTCCTTTACCGGGGCGACCGCCATCAATGCCGCGCTGGGTGTGGATTCCGTATTAAATCTGACACTGGCCGATCGCAGCCAGTGGGCGCTACGCGGCGCCTCTTCATTAAGCACGCTCGATAACGCCGGGACAATGACGTTTGCCAGAGGCAGTTCGCTGAATGCTAACAAACTGACCCTGGAAAGCAGCAGCGAACTGGATGTGGCGCCGACTGCACTGGCCCAGGGTCCGCTGATTACCGGCGGCGATATCACTCTTGCCGGCACGCTCAACATTACCGGGCTGGATACTCTCACCTCTGATGTGCAGCAACAGCAGTTGCAACAGGTTACCCTGATTGATGCTGATACGGCGATTAAGGGGGATTTTGATAATCTGTCGGTATCCGCGGCGGGTGTGCCAGACTATCTTACCGTCGGGGGGCGGGTGAATACCGCCGATAACACGAAGTATGACCTCGGCGTCGGCCTGAGCTGGTACGCGGACGGTGCATTAACCAGCAGCCCGGCACACGGCACTTTCACGCTGGAGGCGGGCAAATCGTTTGAAGTGACACAGGCACTTATTGACGTGGCGGCGCAACCTGCCACCGGCTGGGATGGCAAAACGCTGACCAAAAAAGGCGCGGGCACGTTAATTCTTTCCGGTGACAACACTTACAGCGGCGGTTCAGTGATTGAAGACGGCACCCTGCTGGCAACCAGCCTTAACGCCCTGGGCAGTGGCGATATCAGCAACAGCGGCCTGTTAACACTGGACGCTGGCGGGCAGTTTGCGCTCAGCCAGAATCTCACCACTCACGGCGGCGGCACCACACAGATTGCGACGGACAGTTCCTTGCAGGTGGGCACACTGACGCAGGAGAGCAACAGTACGCTGGATGTGCAGATAGATTTATCCTCAGCTGATCCGATGATCACCGCGCAGCAGGCAAATCTCGACGGCGCGCTGAATATTTCCGGGATTTCCGGCGAGATTAACCGCGATGGAAAAACGGTCACGATCATTGATGCTGACCAGGATATCAACGGGGATTTTGATACTCTGACTGTCGCCGGCACCCCCGCCGTTCAAGTGGATTTCCTGACCATCGAAGGGCGCGTCAGCCGGACCGACGCAACGCAGTATAATCTGACACTGGGACTGAGCTGGTATGCCGACAGCAGCAACGCCCTTGCTCCGGCACATGGCACATTTACCCTCAATAATCCCGACGGCAGTTTCAAACTGGGTACTGCCCTGGTGGATGTTGCCCCCAGCCCGACCACCGGCTGGGATGGCAAATCGCTGACCAAAAAAGGCGCCGGGACGCTGATCCTGACGGCGAAGAATACTTACAGCGGCACCACCGATATACAGGCGGGCACGCTGTGGCTGAGCAGCACAGGCGTGATTGGCGCAGCAGGCAGCCAGCAAGCGGTGAATGTAGCTCAGGGAGCGACTTTTGGCGGCGATAACGGTACCGTCAACGGCAACATCAATAACCAGGGCGAGCTGCGTTTTAACAACCTACTGACCGTTAATGGCAACGTCACCAACAGCGGCAGTCTGGTCAGCGGCGATCGGCCCGGCTCCACCGGCCCGGTAAGCAGCACACCCGGTAACACACTGTTGGTCAACGGTAATTATACCAGCACGGGGGGGACCCTGACACTTAACACTCAGTTGGGTGATGACAACTCGCCAACCGATAAACTGGTCGTCACGGGCAACACGGCGGGGAATACCACGCTGTATATTAACAACGCGGGAGGAGAAGGAGCGGATACCGACCAGGGCATCGAAGTGGTGGATGTCGGAGGCCAGTCCGACGGCACTTTTACTCAGGGCAATCGGGTGCAGATTGGCGCGTATGAATATCGCCTGTATGACGACGGCGGCGACTGGTACCTGCGTTCCAAAACCGATGATAACGGTGATGGTGGCAACGATACGCCGCAGTACAGTCCGGATACAGGGGCTTATCTTGGCAACCAGTGGATGGCGCGCAGTTTGCAAATGCAGACGCTCTATGATCGTGAAGGCAGCCAGTTCCGGACTGAGGATGGCAATGTCTGGGCGCGCTTCAAAGCGGGTAAGGCAGAGTCCCAGGCTGCGGGTGGCGGCATTGATATCAATAACAATTATTCGCAGTTCCAGCTCGGTGGCGCTGTCGCCGCGTGGAGCGATGACGTGCGGAGTCTGACGGCTGGTGTGATGGGCAGTTACATCAACGCCGATACTGACAGTACCGCCAGCCGTGGTGCCGACGGCAGCCAGTTTTCAGCAAAAGGTAACGTGGACGGCTACAGTCTTGGCCTCTATGCCACCTGGTTTGCCGATGCGAAAAACCACCGTGGCGCATACATCGACAGCTGGTATCAGTACGGTATCTACAACAATAGCGTGGATAACGGCGAACTGGGCGACACGCATTATGATTCCAGGGCCAGTGCCGTCTCGCTGGAAACGGGTTATCGCTATGATATTGCATTGCAAAATGGTAACACCATTAGCCTGACGCCACAGGGACAAATCATCTGGCAGAACTATACTGCCGACAGTGTGAATAACGCCAGCGATGTGCATATCAGAGGCCAAAACGGTGACAGTTGGAATTCGCGTCTCGGTCTGCGTGTGGACGGCAAATTGCCCAAAGACAACGGCACTATCCAGCCGTTTGTTGAAGCTAACTGGCTGTATACCTCAGACGATACGGCAGCAGTCTTCGACAATGCAAAGGTGGCGATGGAACTCCCTTCCAGTCGCGTCGAGCTGAAAGCGGGTATCCAGGCGAATATCAACAAACAGTGGAGCATCACCGCTCAGGCGGCGGGACAGAAGGGCCGGGACGACTACAGCGATCTGAACGGTAGCCTGAATCTGCGCTATAGCTGGTAATGCGCTGGACTATCCCCACTACCTCATGGCGTTATCTCTAAAGCGCCTGATTCAACATATCAACTAAGCGTTCAATGCCGGAGTGGTGAATCACCACCCGGCAGGCAAGTCAGGTATGTTTTTCCCTTTGTTCCTCGCAACACAGGATAAATAACGCCAAAACACGCAGAACCTCTCCCACCGCCAGCGATGAAGATTGCGACTCACGCTGCTTCATTATCATCATTAAAAATGTACTGATCGTTCCTGATACACATCCGGTTATTTGCGTATTTAAGTAACTCATACCTATCAGGTTCACCAGCAATTATGGTTGTTTGAGAAGACTAATGAGTCAAACGGTCATAACTATTGACTTCGTATGTGTATCTGTATCGTCAAAAAAGCAGCGAATTATGATGATTCTCACAAAAGGAATGACACTATTTTTTATGTCAACACGCTTTAGCTAGCCTCAAACATAAATTTTCAGAGAGGGCTTCGTAATGGATAGCGGACAAAGTGAAAAACTGAGGTTAAAAACAGTTGTAAGTTATACATTAGGCGGCATCGCTGATAATACCATTTTCGTTATGATTGTAACGTTTTTGATGCTGTATTATACAGATACAGTAGGTATTCCTGCTGCTACCGTTGCGACGATATTTTTAATCACTCGCATCTGGGACACGTTTTCAGACTTGATTTGGGGATGGATCTTCGATAATACCCGGACACGATGGGGAAAATTCCGCCCGTGGTTGCTTTTTGGTGGTATAGCCTGCGCGCTATCCTTAATTGCAACCTATTCTGTCCCGGCTCTTTCAATGACGGGGAAAATTGCCTGGGTATATCTGACTTACTTTATGTTAAGCACGTCTTATACCTCATTTGACGTGCCTTATTGGGCGCTCTCAACGGTTCTGACCCGTGATTCCGATGCACGTAACAGACTGGTGTTTATTACCAGAACAGCCGCTATGTGCGGGCAATGGTTAGCCAGCCTGATTACATTGCCGTTACTGGCTCTGATGTCAAACTCATGGAGCAGGGTGTCAGTTATTTATGCTCTCTTCATTTTGATTTGCGCAATCATTAATTTCATGAATACCAGGGAAATTAAGACGGCGGAACATACATCTCCACACCATTCGCCAAAAGTCTATGGCGAACTACTGACAAAAAATAGGCCGCTGATTATTTTGATGTCTTTTTGGTTTATCTTTAACCTGGTCATTTCGTCCCGCGTTGGCTTCGGGTTGTATTACTTCAAGTACATTTTCAATAGCGAAACGGCGATGGCGTCCTATCTTGGGCTATCTACATTTCTGGCATTGATTGGCGCGGTTGTGACTGCGCCTTTATCGCATAAACTTGGGAAACTGAATTTGTGTCGATTAACCTCAGTCCTTTTAGGTCTGACCTGCATTATTCTCTTTTTTCAAAAAAATAGCACTGCATCATCTGGAGTGTTATTACAAAGTTTACCCAGTTTTTTCCTCGGTATGCTAGGCGTGGTTTTGGGTGCAATGCTACCTGACACCGTCGCCTGGCACGAGTATACGGAGAAAAAATGTGTTGAGGGAATGATATTTTCACTCAATTTATTTCAGCTAAAATTATCAGGCGCTATTGGCGGTTCCGCTACGGGCTATATTCTGGCGTTTGTGAATTATGTTCCTAATGCACAACAGGGAGCATTTACTCTCAATGGCATTAATGCATCATTCACGCTGATTCCAGGCATCCTTTTTCTGCTTTCCACATTCATTCTGGCATTTTACGATCTCTCTGAACGTCGGAACAAGGAAGTCTCTCTTGAATTAAAATTACGTGACGGCAGTGCAAGAGGATAAATATAATGACTCATTATCACGGCGACAACACCAAAGAAATTCGCTTCCCACTTGGCGGAATTGGCAGTGGGAATATTAATTTGTCAGGGAATGGTCATCTGGTCGACTGGGAAATTTTTAACCATCCAGATAAAGGTCGCCATAACGGTTATTCTCATTTTGCCATTAAAGCTGAACGTGATGGTCAGGTGCTGGATGCCAGATTATTGCAGGGAGACTATCTGGGGAACGCCTCGGGGAATATGCTACTACGCGATCGCCTGCGAAAAAAACACACCGGATTTGGCTGCGGTCCTGATAGTGAAATGATGGCAGGAATGCCACATTTCACCGAAACAAATTTCAACGGTGAGTTTCCTTTTGCTGAAATGAACTTTCATGATGCACGGTTCCCCGGCGAGGTGAAGCTAATTGCCTGGAGTCCGTTTATTCCAGGAAACGAAGCGGACTCTTCCCTGCCGCTGGCCTGTATGGAATGGGAAATCACCAACACCACACAACAGGAGCTGAATTACACACTGAGTTGTTCTCTGCAAAATATGCTGGCCGAATCAGGCACCATGAATCGTTATTCCCACAAAGGCAATCAACATATTATCTCGCTGACGCAGTCGCAATGGCGTCCAGAGGATCCTCGTTACGGCGAACTCGCCATGGCAACGAACAGTGAAAATATCAGCTACCAGGAATACTGGTTTCGTGGAAGTTGGTTCGACAGCTTGTCGATTTTCTGGCGGGATTTTTGTCAACCCGGCTCGTTATTGAACAGACACTACCAAACAGAAGGAAAAGCAGGGCAGGATTGTGCAACGCTCGCAGCCCATTACCGTATTGCGCCTGGCGAGACCAAACGCATCACATTCTATCTGAGTTGGTATATGCCGGTGACCTGGAACTACTGGCAGAAATGGTATGACAAGGAGAATTTTGGCCTTGTTCAGTACGAAAACTACAATGGCGAAAGAACCTGGCGAAATTACTACGCTACGCAGTTTGACAGTTCAGTCGATGTCCTGGCTTATGCTTTTAACAATGCCGATCGTCTGCGGAGTACCAGCCGTAAATTTCATCACGCCCTCCATCACTCCTCCCTCCCCCCCATGCTGTTGGACGCAATCTCCGCTAATCTGGCGGTGCTAAAATCCCCTACCTGTCTGCGGCTGGAAGAGGGGAGCTTTTACGGCTGGGAAGGCAGTCTGGATGAGATTGGCTGTTGCGAAGGTTCATGTGTCCATGTCTGGAACTATGCACAGGCGCTGGCATTTCTGTTTCCGCGCTTGTCGCGAAGCCAGCGTGCTCTTAATCAGCGCTATAACCTTCGCGCGTCCGGAAGCCTCAGTTTTCGTTTGATGTTGCCTTTAGGAAGCCCGGCGTTTGATTTTCGCGCCTGCGCGGATGGACAGTTTGGCGAGATTATCAATATCTATCGTGACTGGCTTATTTGCGGAGATAAATCATGGTTGCAGGGAAAATGGCCTGCCATTGAGAGCATGCTCACTTTTGCCTGGAGCCCGGAAAATGAGGATTTGTGGGACCCTGCAGCCCAGGGCATTTTGACTGGTCGTCAACATCATACGCTGGACATGGAGTTATTTGGCCCTAATCCATGGCTGACCGGAATATATCTGACAGCTTTACAGGCCAGTGTTTTGATCGCGCAGACGCTGGGTTATGAAGAACAAGCCGCTCATTGGAAACAGATCCTGCGAAATGGAATGTCCCAACTGGATAAACTGTTTTTTAACGGTGACTACTACCAGCAAAAAATTAACCTCGCGGATAAAAACCTGTTAGCTCCCTATTTTCAGGAACATGAAAAAACCTGGAATAATGAGTCTGGCAATATTTATGATTTCTACTGGAACGATGAGCGTCAGCAGATCAAATATCAGTTGGGCGAAGGCTGCCATATCGATCAGTTGATGGGCCAGTGGCTGGCAGAATTGTGCAATATGCCACCCATTTTTCCACAAAATCATGTCAGAAAAGCACTTAAGACCATCCATAAGCATAATTTCTTGTCGATGAGAGAACACACCAATCCGTGCCGGAGTTTTGCAATGAATGACGAGAAAGGAACAAGCATCTGCGCCTGGCCCGGTGAAAAACCACAAATACCGATTCCCTATGCAGAGGAGATGATGACGGGGTTTGAGTATCAGGTTGCAGCACATATGATCGCCAATGGCCTTATCTCAGAAGGTATCGAGCTGGTTGAAAGCATTCGTGAACGTTTCAACGGCAATAATCGCAACCCCTGGAACGAATTTGAATGCGGGAGTAATTATGCGCGATCGCTGGCGAGCTACGGCCTACTGATCGCCTGGAGCGGCTTTCGTTTTAATATGGACAGGCACGAAATCGCTTTCAACCCGGTCAATAAAAGCCAACGTGAGCACGCCTTTTTCTGGTCTTTGGACAGCGGCTGGGGAACCATTCATTTTGCACCAGACGGTGTTACCCTGACAGTGCTGGAAGGAAAGCTTGATCTCATGCGCATAGGACTGGTGCTGCCGCAGCCGCCAATTTCGCTCTGGCACGGTGACACACCCGTGCTGGAGTGGCGCTATGACGGCAACACTATCACACTGGGTGATATACTCTCTGTGATTGAAAAACACCCGCTCCACATCGCGGTAAACATTGCTGAGTAGATACCTGACCTGACAGCATAAAGAGTTCAAAATACACAGCCCTGGGCGCATCTTTCGGGAAGCGGCCAGGTGCGTTTTCTGTTCAGCTTTAAGGTGTTCGCAACAGCATCACGAAGAGAGCAGGATCATGAAAACAGCAAGACAGAAAGCGATGATTGCGCTGTTAATTCAACATCAAAGCCTGACAACGGACGCCCTGTCGAGTCTGCTGAATGTCAGTAAAGGAACCATACGCCGCGACTTAACGGAGCTGCAGGCGCATGGCCAGGTACTGCGCAGTTATGGTCGTGCAAAATCTCTTCATCGCGGCGATCGGGACAGCGGAGACGATTTTCGCACCCGAATCAAAAGCCATTACGCCCATAAACGCACTATCGCACAAGAGGCCCTGGCATGGATCGAAGAAGGAATGGTTATCGCCCTCGATGCCAGTTCTACCTGCTGGTATCTGGCGCGCCAACTCCCGGATTGCAATATCAACGTCTTTACTAACAGCCATCTCGTCTGTCTTGAACTGGGCAAGCGCAAGAATATTCAGCTCATCAGCTCCGGCGGATTACTGCAGCGCAAATACGGCTGCTACGTGAATCCCACATTGCTCTCGCAAGTTAAATCACTGGAGATTGATCTGTTTATTTTCTCCTGCGAAGGGATAGATAAAAATGGCGAGCTTTGGGAATCCAATGTCTATAATGCCGATTTTAAATCACTGCTGCTTAAGCGAGCCCAGCAAACTATTTTGCTCACCGATAAAAGTAAATTTAACCGCTCAAGCGAAATCACCATTGGTAATCTGAGAGAAGTCACCCAGGTGATTTCAGATGCCAGGGATAACAATACCCACTTTTACAACCGAAAGATCGGTCCCGCATAAAGGTCGCAGAGTATCGGCAGCGCATGGCGCGCTGCCATGCGCCTACTCCTTCACCACAATCAGCGGTTCGATATCGCTCTCTTTCTTAATCACCAACGATTCATCACCGCGCAAACAGGTGCCGCCGTAGTTTCCGCCGACGGTAAAAGTGCAAACCTGAATATATTTACCGGCGACGTTTGGCAGGCACCAAAGCTGCTGATAAATGTTCTTCTGCTCGGCAAATTTGCCGCTGGTTTTATCCAGCAACTCTTCCTGATGGCTGACCAGATCGATATTGCTACCACAGCGACCGGCAATCGGCTTCACCGCATAACCGGTTTGCACCAGTTCATCATTGACGACAAAGTCGGTATCCAGCAGATAACGGTGATGTGGAAAGAGTTGCCACAGGATTGGCAGGATCGCTTTGTTACCCGGGATCACCGTCCACAGCGGTTCAAAGACCAACACTTCCGGGCGCAGCAACACATCAATCAGCCGCACGTCCTGATGGGTATGTCCGGTACGAATTGGCACCGCGGCATATTCCGTTTCACTGACTTCGCGTATCTGCTCGATCGCGGTTTCCCACGCCCAGGTTTTCCAGACGCAGTTGACCAACCGTCCATCACCGTCAATCAACTGACCGGCATCATCCCAGCGCAGTTCATCCAGACCGCGTAATATCTTGCTTTCAAACCCGGCCTGATGCAGCGCCTGCTGCATAAACTGCGCGTGATAGTTCTCCTCGATATCCTTATCCTGCATGATATGCACGAAAGGACGCGCGTGGCTGTGCTTCCAGGCCCCTGCCAGCTCATTGATTAAGCCTTCCGCCGGGTTATGGCCTTTCCCGGTATAACCCTGCTCCGCCCAACGCTCAAGAATCAACCCCGCTTCGGTATGACATGACGCGGAATCGGCGTTGTATTCGTACACCTTTAGTCCACGCTCATCCATACAGAAATCCATACGACCGGTGATCATATGGTGGCGGCGACGCAGCCAGGAGAGACGCAAACGCGGCCAGAGGATTTTAGGAATATCGAACAGCGCCAGCAGGTTATCGTCTTTCAGCACCTTGTCCGTGGCGTGCAGATACATCAGATGCAATTCGTTGGTCGCTTTAATCAGCTCCTGTTCGGCACTCTCTGTAATGGTGAAATACTGATACGGATCCTGATTGATCACATGACCATTCGCCATAACATAGGCTTTTTGCAGCGGATCCTGTTCATTCAACCATTTCCCGCCAAACTGGCCTTTTTCTTCCAGTCTTGCGCCGCGGATAGTCAGTGAATCATTGGCGATCTCCGGCTGAGGCAGACTGTGCTCCGTATCGTCGGTCTGGATCATCCAGCCCAGAATGGTGGTGTCGTCGAAGGTGTCTTTCAGGGTATAGCAGCCATTCTCCACCACCATCTCCAGCTCGCGCGTCCATTGCTGGCCGGGAGGAAGCGGCGTGTGAATCACGTTCTGCTCGGCAATGCGGATTTTGTTTTCCAGCAGTTGCGTGATGATGGCGACATGGCCAGTGTCTTTAAATTCACCGCCTTTTTGCCAAATCAGCAACGCGCCAGCGACCGGCGCACGGGGTGAACCATTCGGAAACGCCTGCAACGGCAAAATGTTGTCATTCACTACTTCGCGCAGAAAGCGCAGCGAGAAGATCTCCCACGCCATGCCGACGTCCGTAAACACAGCGCCATAATTCAGGAAGAGAAAACGGCGGGCGAATTCAACACACTGCCATTTGTGGCCCATATATTCGTTGTCGATGTAACTGCGAAACGCGGCGTCATCGTCATAGTCCCGTGGGTCGAGGGAGCTGTAATCTGAAGAATAGATCGCTACACCACCGGGGGCATAGCCTAACAATGTCCCGAACGGGGCATCCTGACGGGTTGTTCCTATGCTCATGCACTTCACCTCAAAACAATATCGCTGAGCAGCTTTGCTTACCTGCCCAACATCGCTCACTATCATACACCTCAACGCAACGGGAGCGCGCGCAATGGCCAAAAATAGCCAGCCGTTAATGTGCCAATCTGTTAAATGCCTGGGCAGCGACCTGCTACACTGCTTCAACACCACCACTCAGAAGGCAGGTCAACATGTCAGATAATACTTATCAGCCCGCGAAAGTCTGGACGTGGGAAAAATCCAACGGCGGCGCGTTCGCTAACATCAACCGTCCGATCTCCGGTCCGACTCACGATAAAACGTTGCCCGTCGGCAAACACCCGCTTCAACTCTATTCGCTCGGGACGCCGAACGGCCAGAAGGTGACGATCATGTTGGAAGAGCTACTGGCTCAGGGCGTGAAGGGCGCCGAATATGATGCCTGGCTGATCCGTATTGGCGAAGGCGATCAATTCTCCAGTGGCTTTGTTGAGGTGAACCCAAATTCGAAGATCCCGGCGCTGCGCGATCATTCGCAAAACCCGCCGGTTCGTGTTTTCGAATCGGGATCAATCCTGCTCTATCTGGCAGAAAAATTTGGCTATTTTCTACCGCAAGACCTGGCGAAACGCACAGAGACGCTGAACTGGCTGTTCTGGCTTCAGGGGGCGGCGCCTTTCCTCGGCGGCGGATTCGGCCACTTTTATCACTATGCGCCAGTGAAGATTGAGTACGCGATCAATCGCTTTACGATGGAAGCCAAGCGTCTGCTGGACGTACTGGATAAACAACTGGCGAACAACGATTTCGTGGCGGGAGAGGAATATACGATTGCGGATATGGCGATCTGGCCGTGGTTTGGCAACGTAGTGCTGGGCAATGTGTACGACGCGGCAGAATTTCTTGATGCGGGTAGCTACAAAAACGTGCAACGCTGGGCGAAAGCCGTCGCGGAACGCCCGGCTGTCAAACGCGGTCGCATCGTGAACCGCACCAGTGGGCCGCTGAACGAACAGCTTCATGAGCGTCATGAAGCCAGCGACTTCGGGACAAACACCGAAGACAAGCGTCAGGCTTAACGTGAAAAATGCCGGATATCCTCTGTCCGGCATTTAACATCAGGCGCTGGTGACGTACTCCATACGGCGCAGCGCGTCCAGAGTGGCTTTAGCTTCGTCTTCATCGATGATGCTCATCGCAAAACCCACATGCACCAACACCCACTGTCCGACCAGTTCCGCAGGATGGCCTTCGCAAATCAGCGCAATGTTCACATCACGCTTAATGCCGCACACTTCTACCTGCGCAAGCTGATGAATATCTTCACCGACGGCCAGAACCTGACCCGGAACGCCTATACACATATCTGACTCCGCCCCATATCACATCATGGGTTATTCAACTTCAATGCTTTTTACTGTTAGCGAGTCGCCGGTATCAACCCGCAAACGGTCGCCATGACAACGCGGACACTGCGCATCGTGCCGGAGAATCTCAACCGCCTGGCTGCAATCCCAGCACCATGCCTGCGCCGGTTTGTAGTCGATGTGCAATTCGCAGCCCTGCGCCACAGTTCCCTGGCAAACAATGTCAAAACTAAAACGCACGGCGCTCTCTTCGACACAGGAAAGCGCGCCAATCTCCAGCCAGACGCCGGTGACGCGCTGTACACCATGCTGCTCCGCCTGCTGTTGAATGATTTCAACCGCACTCTGGCAAAGCGACAGCTCATGCATTCTCGCTGCTCCGACGCCCAAACAGCAGGGCGCGACGACTAGTCTGCGGCGCATCCGGGTTGCTGACGGGCAGTGACAGCAGCATCCGCGCACAGTCATCAGCCAGGCGAACGCCCTCTTGTGCCGACAGGCTGCGGTTGAGCGGCGACATCAGCGAGCAGGAAAGGTACTGCGATACGCCGTCCAGCTCCCCCACCGTGTAGGTCATCTCACCGTACGGCAGACGCAGCCCGAGCTTTTCGCTAACTTTGCGCACCGGCCAGAGCTGGTCTGGCCCGGGGAAAATCAGCGCACTCAGCATCCACGGCGTAATCACACACCCCGTCCATTGCCCTTCAAACAGCGTAAAGTCAGAGACATACACGGGCATGTCAGGATGCAGAAACGACAGATCGTGCATCGAACGTTGCGCAATTTCTTCAAACGCGGCCTGCACCTGCGCCTTCGGGGCCGTCTGGAACCCGGTAATCTCCTCAGACATGGGCACTCTCCCGCGCAATGGCTTCCACACCGGATTCACGCAACGCAGCCAGAACCTGCTCAAGCGCAGGTTCAATCATGGCTTCGACCGTCGGCGTTAAGCCGATATTCGGCTCCAGCGATTCCGGGATCACGCCAACCAGCGTCAGCTTTTTCGGGAATTCACCGGTAAAGCGCAGGGCCGACAAGACGTCGGCCAGGCCCAACTGATGCGGGGAGATTTTGTTGGTAAACAGCGCCGGCACCTCATCATCCCGCAGGATCATGAGTGTGCCTGGTGCATTTTTTCTCGACACAATGGCGTCCGCGATGATCAGATGATCCCGGTTCGCCATGTCGCCAAGAAGCTCCATTCCCGCCGTGCCGCCATCAAGGATCTCAACGAAATCCGGCAATTCGTAGCGCTGTTCTAACGCTTCAACGATACGAACGCCGATGGCTTCATCGGTCAGCAAAATATTGCCGACCCCTAAGACTAAAATCCGCATTACAGAACCTTCACAGAGACAACTTCGTTCCCGTCAGCGTCGACAACGTGCACCGCACACGCCATGCAGGGGTCGAAGGAGTGAATAGTACGTACCACTTCCAGCGGCTTTTCCGGATCGGCAATCGGCGTACCTACCAGTGACTGTTCGTACGGACCCACGTCATCATTGAAGTTACGCGGACCGGAGTTCCAGGTTGACGGTACAACCGCCTGGTAGTTGCTGATAATGCCGTCTTTGATCACCATCCAGTGAGAAAGCATACCGCGCGGCGCTTCGAGGAAGCCGACGCCTTTAAACTCGCCCGTCGCCGGAATATTCGGTTTCACGAACGTGGTATGGTCGCCTTTGCCGATATTGGCGATCAGCGCACTGTACTGGTTCTGCAGAATAACCTGCAGTTCACAGCAGTGAACGGTACGGCCGATAATACGCCCCAGCGTGGAATGAAGTTGCGCCACTTCCAGCGTTTTACCGGTCAGCTTCTGATAAATCGCAATGATTTCATTCAGCTTCGCTTTTGTAGGCTCACGTCCGGCCGCCAGTTTAACCAGCATGTTCGCCAGCGGACCGACTTCGACGGTTTTGCCGTAGAAGGTCGGGGATTTCACCCACGAGTATTTGCCGTCGTCAGACCAACCGTTATATTCCGGAATGGTTGTTCCTTCCCACGGTGCTTGCGGAGCTTCGTCTTTATACCAGGCGTGCTTCGCGCTCTCCTGAATCCCTTTGATCAGATACTCATCGGAGTGAGAGGAGATCGGACGATAAGTCGACAGATCCGCATTTTCGATATAGCCGCCCGGGAACAGGAAGCTGCCGTTTTTACCGTCAGTCGGGTATTCAGGCGCGGCCAGATAGTTCACCGCTCCTTTACCCCGCTCCAGCCATTCCGGATAGAACGCTGCAATAACCGCGGTATCCACCTTGTAAACCTGCTCAACAAAGTCGCTCAGCTTGTCGATGAAGGACTTGATGTACATCAGACGTTCCAGGTTCAGTACGCCCAGTCCATCGAGGTTGATAGGGTTCGCCACGCCACCCACCGCCAGGTTCTGAATGTGCGGTGATTTACCGCCCAGCAGCGCCACAACACGGTTCGCATCGCGCTGGCACTCCAGCGCCTGCAGGTAGTGAGCTACCGCGATCAGGTTCACTTCCGGCGGCAGTTTCATCGCCGGGTGTCCCCAGTAACCATTGGCGAAAATGCCCAACTGACCGCTGGCAACCAGGTCTTTGATCTTGTTCTGAACTTTCGTGAACTCTTCTGCGCTGTTCAGATGCCAGCTCGACACACCGTTCAGCAGGGCTGAGGCTTTCGCCGGATCGGCTTTCAGTGCAGAAGTGATATCCACCCAGTCCAGCGCAGAAAGCTGATAGAAGTGAACGATATGGTCATGGGTCGTGTGCGCCGACAGAATGATGTTACGGATATACTGCGCGTTTACCGGCACATCAATGTTAAGCGCGCTTTCCGCTGCACGAACCGAGGCGATAGCGTGCGTTGTTGTACACACGCCGCAAATACGCTGCACAATCATCCAGGCATCACGCGGATCGCGGTTCTTCACGATCTCTTCCATGCCACGCCACATGGTGCCGGAAGCCCATGCTTTCGATACAACGCCGTTTTCGATTTCGCAATCGATGCGTAAGTGCCCCTCAATACGGGTTACGGGATCAATAGTAATTCTCTGGCTCATGCTTTGCTCGCCTCATGACGATTGTGATCGTTTTGTTTTAAAGGAGGAAGTATCGGCAGTAGACGAATGAGTACGATGTAAGCGCAAATCTCAATAGCCACAAAACCAATAGAAATCAACAGTTCTTCCCAGGTTGGGAAGTAGTGGTAGCCACCGCCTGGGTTAAACGCCACCAGCGAATAGGACAGACGCCATGTTGCACACCCCAGCAGCGCGCTGAGCGCAGACAGGTACAACATACGTGAGTCATTGCGCAGTTTCGCAACGCGCAGCACCACCAGTGGGAAGACCATCAGCACGACTTCAAGCCAGAACATGGCTGAATAGAAATCGCCAGCAAAGGCATACGACAGCTTGTCCCGGTAGATCAGTTCACCAAAACGCAGCACCACGAAAATCGCCAGCAGGACGCTTATCGTGTTCGTCAGTTTGATGAACAGGCTCTTCTCATCGGGCCCGTTACCTTTCAGGCCAGCCTGAACCAGTGAACCCTCAAAGATAACGATTGAGAAACCCATGATAAAGGCGGTCAACACCGAGAACAGCGGCAGCATTTCATAGCTTTGCCACAGCGGATGCACTTTGTAACCCGCAGAGATCATCAGCGAGCCCATTGAGGACTGGTGCATCGTCGGCAGCAGCGCGCCCAGTGCGATAATAAAGAACATCAGTTTGTTCAGGCGTTTTAGCGACACCTTCCAGCCCAGACGTTCAAACAGCGCAGGGGCAAATTCCAGTGCCATCACCCCGATGTAGATGGTCATACAGACCGCCGTCTCGAACAGAACCGAGTTCACGTTGAAGTGACCCGGAATGTAGAAGTACGGCAGGTTCCAGTAACGACCTACGTCGATGGTGATTGACAAGCCACCCAACGAGTAACCAAACAGACTCGCCAGCAGCGCCGGACGCACCAGCGGATGGTATTGTCCCCGATTGAAAACGTACACCGCCCACGCCAGCGCCCAACCGCCACAGGCAAAGCCGGTACCGATCAACAGGTCGAAGGCAATCCAGACCCCCCACGGGAAGCCGCCGTTCAGATCGGAGACTGACCCCAATCCAAACACCAGACGCTTCACGATCAGGAGCATACACAGGATGATTAACGGTCCGAAGATGATGACCGGTTTACTGATGATTTTGCCGCCCAGCGGTTTAGGATCATGACTCATGATCGTCTCCTCCGTCGTGATGGTCGTTTTTGGTGTTACGACGAACCAGCACGGTCAAGCCCGCGAGCACGGCCAGTGGTAGCATCATGCCTTTATACAGGGTGTGTTGAACATGTTCGGAACGCGCGCCGGTTGACAGTTCAGCCAGTTGCGGCAGATCCAGATTCTCGTAAGGAACGCCAGTCAATACCATCACCTGAGTACCGCCGCCTTCGTGCTCACCGTAAAGATGCGGATAGTACTTTGGTACGGTGTGCAGATAGGTATCACCTGCTTTCACGGTTTGACGCGGGTAGTGGTATTCGCTGCCGGGTTTCAGCGCCAGACGTTTTTTCGCCTCGGCCATCAGCTCTTCACGCGTACCAAAAATGACCGCGCCTGCAGGACACACTTCAACACAGCCCGGCAGACCGCCCTTATCGAGACGTTCAACGCCTTTCTGGTTACACAGTTCACATTTATGAAGCGCACCAAATGGGTTGTTGTAGTCATACTTCGGCACATTGTATGGACAGGCAACCATGCAGTAACGGCAGCCGGTACAGACGTCTTTGTTGTAATGAACGATGCCGGTTTTCGGATCTTTTTTCAGCGCGGAAACCGGGCAGACGGAGACGCAGTTGGGATCGACGCAGTGCATACATTGTTTCTTAATGTAGGCATAGCCGTTCTCTTCCTGATCTTTGTTCACCCCCGTACCACTACGCCACACCTGAATGATGTTATTGGTGTACGGCGAGAGCTTATCGTTGTTCGACCAGGTCTGTTCCCCTTCCGGGTTACGCGTCGGGAAGTTGATATCCTGACACTTGGTTACACAGGCCTGGCAGCCTACGCACAGCGTCGAGTCATACAACATCCCCAGAGAACCGGGGATTGGCGGACGGTTTTCTGCAGCCGCATGGCTGATAGACGGCGCAGCGCCTAACAGCAACGCCCCACCAGAGGCTGCTTTGATAAAGTTACGTCTGTTCACGGTTATTCTCCCCGTGAGTCAGCGTTATCTTTCTTTTGCTGACGCCCCAGTTCACGCACCGCCATCACGCTGACGCCGGCAACCAGGCCAACAACGCCGCCAAGTAGCCCGATAGCACCCGCAGAGACGCTGCCGCCCTCTTTCATATTCACATCAGGTTTTTCGGAGCGCGGTGTCTGGTTTTCCACATGCGCGAGTTGGTGAATCCCTTTATGGAAACCGATACCTTCTTCGTTACACCCGTAGCAAGGGTGACCAATCGCCACCGGCCACACGCCACCGACGTCACAGAATTGCAGCGTGGAGCAGTTACCCCAGGTTTCTGGTCCTTTACAGCCGAGATGGTAGAGGCACCAGCCTTCGCGATGTCCGGCATCGCCAAACTCTTTGGCAAAACGGCCGGCATCGAAGTGCGGGCGGCGTTCGCAGTGTTCGTGAATCAGGCGGCCATAGGCGAAGGTCGGACGGTTTTTCGCATCCAGCTTTGGTGGCTTACCGTAAGTAATAATGTGAGCGACTGTCGCCAGGAAGTTATGCGGGTTCGGCGGGCAGCCAGGAATGTTGATGACGGTTTTACCCGGCAGCACTTCCTGCAAACCAACCGCACCTGTCGGGTTGACACCGGCAGCGGCAACGCCGCCCCAGGCAGAACAGGAACCGATAGCGATAATCGCCGCCGCACCTTCTGCCGCTTTGCGGATATGATCCACAATCGGCTCGCCGGCAACCATGCAATAAATACCGTTATCTTTTAGGGGGATGGAACCATCAACAACCAACACATACTGCCCTTTGTACTTTTCAAGCGCGTTGTGTTTGTTCTCTTCAACCTGGTGGCCGAAGGCAGCGGAAAGCACCTCATGATATTCCAGAGAGATAGTATCCAGAACGAGGTTTTCTACCGTGGGGTGAGTTGCGCGAAGCAGGGATTCAGTACAGCCCGTACACTCCTGTGCACCAATCCAGACAACGGGAGGGCGCTGCGGACGGGATACTGATTCGGCTATTTCGGCGGCGGCTTTGCTACTTAACCCCATGGTGGCGGCGAGTGCTGCACAAAGCTTCATGAAATCACGACGGTTTACGCCATGAGAATTGATGAGAGTGTTATCTCCAGTCATTTTATTGTTATTCCGTTGCGAAGACCTGGCTCTTATTTTGCATCAACTGCAAAAACGTAACTGCGATCGATGCGCCATTTACCACACTTTCTTTATGGTTATGTGGTTTATAATACTGCGCGGGAATACTAAAACGAAGGGAATAGCTGCTAGTGTAAGTAATTAAAGCAAGATAATACCCCCTTCAGATCAACCTTCGGGTCGATAACTGCCATCAAGCGGCAAGATATTTCATCCAGACGAAAATCCGCCACAGTGCGGGCGCCGTTGGCCCGCATGGCGTTTACTTCTCCATACCAGTTGACTATTCATGGCCGCTTCTTAATGGCTATATAAGCCATTTAGCAAAGACCTTCGTGTTTATTGACGATTTTATTGCGCCTTAGAAAGCCACCCACTCATCCGTTGACGCGGCAGGACGTTGTTGAGCCTCAGGCGCGGCACGGTTAACCGGAAGGGCAGCCGTATCGTTTTGCGACAACCGGAACTGCTGTACGGAACGTTGTAATGCTTCGGTTTGCCTTTCCAGCGCAGCCGCCGCCGCAGAGACCTGTTCCACCAGCGCGGCGTTTTGCTGCGTCACGCCATCCATCTGGGTAATCGCAACGCCCACCTGTGAGATCCCTTTACTCTGCTCTTCCGACGCCGAGGCGATCTGTTTCATGATGGTGTCCACCTCCGACACACCACGCAGAAGCGCTTCCATGGTGGTTCCCGTATCTTTCACCAGTTCGGCGCCGTGGTCGACGCGACGAACAGATTCAGCAATCAGCGTTTCAATTTCTTTCGCGGCGTTTGCGCTCCGGCTCGCCAGATTACGCACTTCGCCTGCGACAACGGCAAATCCGCGCCCTTGTTCGCCAGCACGTGCGGCTTCTACCGCCGCGTTCAATGCAAGAATGTTGGTCTGGAAAGCGATACTGTTAATGACTGTGGTGATTTCCGCAATTTGCTTTGAACTGGCAGAAATCCCGTCCATGGTCGCAACCACCTCAGATACCAGTGAGCCGCCTTTACCTGCCGTGCGCGATGCCGCGTCAGTGAGCTGGCTGGCCTGACGCGCATTTTCCGCATTCAGTTTTACCGTTGCGGTAAGTTGCTCCATACTCGCGGCGGTCTCTTCCAGCGCGGCGGCCTGCTCTTCTGTTCGTGACGAAAGATCGTTATTCCCACTGGAAATTTCTGTGGCGCCGCGCCAGATATTGTCGCTACCGGAACGAATCGCACTGACCGCGTCACGCAGGCTGTCCTGCATGGCGCGTAATAAAGGCACCAGTTGACCGACACAGTTGCGGCCAATTTCATCTATTGGCTGACTAAGATCGCCCTGAGCAATTTGACGGAATTGCTGGCGGATCCTTGCCAGCGGTTTTACCAGCATGGCCACCAGATAACGATCGGTAAAGAAAAGGATGGCGATCCCCAGAATGACGGCGCTAATGATCAGTATGCGGATGACCGACGTTTTGCCGTCAACCATCACGCGAGTTTGATCCAGCATCACGCCAGCGGCTTTGTTAAAGCGCTCCGCACTGGCGCCAAATGCCCGGCTCAGCGCGGGCGTGACATTGGTCGCCTGCTCGCGCCAGGCGCTCTGCGTCCCCTGCTGTGCCAGTTGCATCTGGGGCATGACGCCTTTGTCGAGCAGCGCCTGCCAGCTCGCCAGTACAGCGGCAGAAACCTCAGGATCCATCGGGCCCGGTGACAACGTTTTCATCTCTTGCAGCTTTTTGCTCATGTTATCGAGCGCCTGCTGAACGGGAGCAAAATCCGGTGTGCCGCCACTGGCTTTCAGTTCCATTGCGCGGCTGAGCCGGGTCACAAAGCGGAAATACTGATCGTTACCCTGACTGAGCACCGTCATCTGATGCACAAGGTGACGATCGACTTCGTTGCCCTCAGCGACGCGGGAAAGAGACCAGGTACTGTACAGCCCGACGCTCACCCACATTAAACAAAAAACACCGAGGATGGTGAGCATGACTGCCCGGATGGTAAAATTTCGAAGTATTTGCATAGAGTTTCCTTGCCATTAGAGATACGTCGCGCGCAAGCGGCGTCTTAATCTCGTTATCGGCAAAAAATGAAGAATATATACTCCTGTTTCGAGATTTTACCGTGCCGGGTAGCGACCCATGCAGCCCGGCCTGTTCAGTCACGGGTTAGCTGTCGGGATAGTTCATCACAATCCACGACAGGTCGCCCCTCAAATATCATCAGGCTTAATCCAGGGACGCTGAAACTCAGGCCACACCAGCGCAACCAGTGACGGATAGGCCTCTACGCTAAATTCCCGAAAACACTGGCGTAAATTCAGCACGTCGAGATCGGAATGGGGCACTTTTTCGCCATTGAGACAGCGTTTTTTTATCGTATCGTAGTATTTATAGACCGCAGAATTGAGATCGCTACAGCGACGCTGTGCATCAAATAAACCTGGCGTGTCATTCAGTTGCGCCATTGTCATGCGTTTTATAGTTGCGTGAAGGAAATCAATATATTCGTGATTGACGCGCCAGTACCATATCGGTGTAATAGCGTTCATAAGTGTGGAAAAATGATCCTCCCCCTCTTCTTTGGTTAAGGGCGTTGAGGGGGCTGCAGAAACATAATTATCACTATTACGCGGTTTATTCACTGCACGCATTAAAAAAAGTACACACGCTGTCAGCAATAGCAGGGTAATGACAGAATAAAAAATACTGTTCATAGAATGACTCCATTTTTTTTGATTCTAAAATTCCCGCATGGTATTGTCAACGCGACCTGTCGAATAAAACTAACTATACGATTGATAATAAAGGATATTATAACATGCTTCCCGAGCATCTTGTCCCAGCACGTTTTCATCTGGCTCAAGGCCAGACTGAGGACACCGCAGAAAATAATGAAAATTTCACTCAGGGAAAGAAAAAACTCAGCGATTATGAAGCCGATATATTAATTAGCGCGGCGCCGGGTGGACAATCCAAAAATATGTTGCTTGAAGAGCATGACCGCCACTTTAAGGAACGCCTGTATCGGGTGGCAAAAATCGAGACCTTCGCCAGACTGATTAACGCATTACAGGCCGAAGGAGATATCGACGCCCAATCCTTAAGTAAAATAATGCGCGAAACAACCGAAAATATTAATGAGAACGGTAATGAAATTTGGCTTAATTTAATTACCCGCGAGAAAAACACACCTCTTTTCTATTCTCTGGACGACGAACAATGATTAAAGATGTTGAAGATAATAACGTCTATTTGGCTTTAGATGAGCATAAAAGCGATCAATTCATCTTAAAGCAAAATCTTGCCGCGCTTATCGCCAGTAAAAATGCCCTGCTTGAAAGTGTGGCGCAAGAGGTGACATCCATTCCGGCAGCGCTGGTACGTCTGAAATGGCAGAACCGTCGCGAAATGTATGCGCTTCAGGTTAAAGAAGAGATTTATGGCGCGGTCATTGGCACTATCATCAAACGTAACCCGGAACTGCGTGACAAGATGATGGCGCGTCTGGAGAGCACCTGGCAGCATTTACTGGCTCGCGAAACCGCAACGCTGAGGCTGACGCGTAAGCTTGCCGAAGGGAATTACCGCACCATCAATATCACCACGGTCGCGCTCAATGAGCATCTGGAGCAAAACGAGAGGCAATAAAAAACCGGGTCGCGACGACGCTTACCCGGTCTTTATCATCATCAAACCCACAGGCTTTACCGGCTATTTCGCTTTCGCGACCTCTTCGCCAACCAGACCAACCTTCAGATAACCCGCCTGATGCAGCGTATCCATCACCTTCATCACGGTTTCATAATCGACGGTTTTATCCGCACGGAAGAAGATGGTGGTGTCTTTCTTACCATCCGTCAGCGCATTCAGCTGTGCCACCATGGTTTCGTCCGTCACAGGATCGTTACCAATGAACATGCTGTTGTCCGCTTTGACCGATAAATAAACCGGTTTTTCCGGACGCGGTTGTGGCGTACTGGTAGACGCTGGCAGGTTGACCTTCACATCCACTGTCGCCAGCGGCGCGGCCACCATAAAGATGATCAGCAGAACCAACATAACATCGATAAACGGCGTCACGTTGATTTCATGCATTTCGCCGTTATCGTCCAGATTTTCATTAAGACGCATTGCCATGAAACATTACCCTACGCGTAATTTCTGCGCGCCACGCACCGGATGAGCGGAGGCACTCGCATCCAGATCCAGGTCACGGCTTTGCAGTAACAGCACCTGTGCCGCCACATCACCCAGCATCGCTTTAAGACCGCCAATCTGGCGGGCGAAGACATTATAGATAACCACGGCAGGAATAGCGGCGACCAGACCAATGGCGGTCGCCAACAGCGCTTCTGCGATACCCGGCGCCACAACGGCGAGGTTGGTGGTTTGCGATTGCGCGATACCGATGAAGCTGTTCATGATGCCCCAGACCGTACCGAACAGACCGACAAACGGTGAAATCGCCCCGATAGTCGCCAGGTAGCCATTCCCGCGGCCCATATGACGTCCTGCCGCTGCAACGCGACGCTCCAGACGAAAACCGGTACGTTCCTTAATCCCTTCGTTGTCTTCACTACCCTGAGACAGTTCCAGTTCATTTTGCGCTTCGTTGAGCAACTGGGTGCTTAAACTATTGGCGCCAAAGTTGGCTGCGATGTCGCTTGCCTGATCCAGAGAGCGGGCGTCTGCCAGCAGTTGCTGTTCGCGCTTAAGTCGACGCTTCAGCGAAAAGAACTCAACGCTCTTACTGAAGAAGATAGCCCAGGTGACTACTGACGCCAGAATCAGACCAATCATCACGCACTTAACGACGATATCGGCGTGCTGATACATACCCCAGACGGAAAGATCCGTCTGCATCAAATTATTCCCCACTCTGTATCTCCAGGACGCAAATCACAAAATCTGAGCATAATAATATCAAAATGACGTTGAATTGATAGTCGTTCTCATTACTATTTGCATGGTGCCGCACCTTTGGTCTCTTTTCCTTGCGCTTACGCAGTAAAACATCACGAAAGGCAATTTTGAAAAAATATTGTGCTTTATCCCGTTTACCGGGATGCGCATTTTTCCAGTCATGATAGTTTAGACGTCCAGACGTATAAAAACAGGAAACACAACATGGCAGATAAGCAACTGGAAACCAAACTGGTCAACGCGGGACGCAGTAAAAAATACACGTTGGGTTCAGTGAACAGCGTCATTCAGCGTGCCTCCTCGCTGGTCTTTGAAACGGTTGAAGCCAAAAAACACGCCACCCGCCATCGCGCCAACGGCGAATTGTTTTATGGCCGTCGCGGTACATTAACCCATTTCTCGCTGCAGGAAGCGATGTGCGAACTGGAAGGCGGAGCGGGCTGCGCGCTTTTCCCTTGCGGTGCCGCAGCCGTTGCAAATACAATTCTGGCCTTTGTCGAACAGGGCGACCACGTCCTGATGACTAACACGGCCTATGAACCTAGCCAGGATTTCTGCACCCAAATTCTCGGCAAACTGGGCGTAACCACCGGCTGGTTCGATCCGCTGGTCGGGGCTGACATTGTTAAACATATTCAGCCCAACACCAAAGTCGTCTTTCTTGAGTCGCCAGGCTCAGTGACCATGGAAGTACACGATGTGCCCGCCATTGTCGCGGCTGTCCGACGCGTTGCGCCAGAAGCCGTCATCATGATCGACAACACCTGGGCGGCGGGTGTGCTGTTTAAAGCACTCGATTTCGGCGTTGATATTTCGATTCAGGCAGGGACCAAGTACCTGACAGGACACTCCGATGCGATGGCCGGCACCGCCGTGTCTAACGCTCGCTGCTGGGATCAATTACGTGAAAATGCTTATCTGATGGGGCAAATGGTGGATGCTGACACCGCCTACATGACCAGCCGTGGACTGCGTACGCTGGGTGTGCGTTTGCGTCAACATCAGGAAAGCAGTCTGAAGGTTGCCGAATGGCTGGCTGCCCATCCCCAGGTCGCGCGAGTAAACCATCCGGCGCTTCCTGGCAGTAAAGGACACGAATTCTGGAAACGTGACTTTACGGGCAGCAGCGGTTTGTTCTCCTTCGTGCTGAATAAAAAGCTAAGTAATACAGAGCTATCCGCTTATCTTGATCACTTCAGCCTCTTCAGCATGGCCTATTCGTGGGGCGGCTTTGAATCGCTGATTCTGGCTAATCAACCTGAACACATTGCGGAGATTCGCCCGGAAGGAACAGTGGATTTCAGTGGGACGCTGATTCGACTGCATATTGGTTTAGAAAATGTTGATGATCTGATTGCAGATTTAGCCGCCGGATTTTCCCGCCTCGTGTAAAATTGACGTCAATGGACCTCTGTGCAGATATTTTGGGGAAAGTTGTCTGCATTAGTTGCGCCCAGGATCAAGTCATTCTGGGCCATTCAGGAGTACAATAGTCTCATTAAGGCTTAAACGCTGTTCCACAGGAAAGTCCATGGCTGTTATCCAAGATATTATCGCTGCGCTCTGGCAACATGATTTTGCCGCGCTGGCGGACCCACACGTTGTTAGCGTCGTCTACTTCGTGATGTTTACCACACTGTTTTTAGAAAACGGCCTGCTACCGGCCTCATTTTTACCTGGCGATAGCCTGCTGTTATTAGCGGGCGCACTTGTCGCGCAGGGCGTAATGAGCTTTGTTCCTACCCTGATCATTCTGACAACGGCAGCCAGTCTGGGCTGCTGGCTGAGCTATATCCAGGGGCGCTGGCTGGGTAACACGCGAACGGTCAAAGGCTGGCTGGCGCAACTGCCGGTGAAATATCACCAGCGCGCGACCTGTATGTTCGATCGCCACGGACTGCTGGCGCTGCTGGCGGGACGTTTTCTGGCCTTCGTGCGTACCCTGCTGCCAACCATGGCGGGAATTTCCGGGCTTTCCAACCGTCGCTTTCAGTTTTTCAACTGGTTAAGTGGTTTGCTGTGGGTGGGAGTAGTCACCAGCTTCGGTTATGCGCTCAGCATGATCCCGTTTGTGAAGCGCCACGAAGATCAGGTCATGACCTTCCTGATGATCCTGCCCATTTTCCTGCTGGCTGCCGGTTTGATCGGTACGTTAGTTGTAGTTATCAAGAAGAAATACTGCAGCGCCTGATAAACACTCAGCCGGATGGCGCCTCGCGCTTCCGGCCAGTGCTTATCAACGTTAACTCCCTTGCATGGCACGAATACGTGCCGCATCCTCTCCCGGCGTCACGCCGAAATAGCGTTTAAATTCACGGCTGAACTGCGATGCGCTTTCATACCCGACCCGCATTGCCGCCGCGCTGGCTTTCATGCCATCGTGAATGATCATCATCCGCGCCTTGTGCAGACGATACGTTTTCAGATACTGCAACGGCGAAGTGCTGGTGACTGACTTAAAATTATGATGGAACGCCGAGACGCTCATGTTGGCTTCCGCCGCCAGTTGCTCGACATTGAGGTTTTCGGTGTACTTATTTTCAATACGCTTCAGCACGCGGCTAATCAGGCTGAAATGGGTCTGACGACTGACTAATGCCAGCAGCGCGCCGCCACGCGGCCCGGTCAACACGTGATAGAGGATCTCGCGGATAATCTGTTTCCCCAGAATCCGCGCATCCAGCGGTCGCTCCATCACATCGAGCAGACGTTCCGCTGCGCAGAGGATCTCTTCTGAGAGCGTTGCTGAATTGATACCACTCGCGGCCATCGACGGTTGAAAACGTTCGTCTTCGCCAATGTCCATCAACAGTTCCTGCAGTTGCAGGATATCCACACTGAGACGCAATCCGGCGAGAGGCACCTCCGGGGTCGCATAGGTTTCACACTCGAAGGGTAAAGGTACGGTCAGGAGCAGGTACTGGTTGGCGTCATAATGGAATACCCGCTCATTGATATAACCAATTTTATGACCGGAAAAGAGAAATATGATGCCGGGATCGTACATCACCGGCGTACGCACCCCGGGCTCCGTACCGTACAACAGACGGATGTCCGGCAGCAGTTCACTGAGCTTGTTCTTATTATTTTTCAATTGCTTAATTTTTTCTGTTAGTAACAAGCAAATCGCTTCACGGTTCATGACGGGCTATTTTCTCAACGAATGATGACGTATTGATTGTGCGAAAATTTTACGTTTTTCTCCAGCATTCTGGAGAAATGGGCAAGACATTGGCAGAAATGAGCATTGAGAGGATGGCCGCTCGCGACCACAATGTTCTCCATCAGGCAGACTTCGCCTGCCCTCTTTTTTACCCACATAAGGGAACGAGCAATGAATAACTTTAATCTGCATACCCCGACTCGCATTCTGTTTGGTAAAGGCGCGATTGCTGAACTGCGCGACCAGATCCCGCAAGACGCTCGCGTACTGGTAACCTATGGCGGCGGCAGCGTCAAAAAGACCGGCGTACTGGCTCAGGTTCAGGACGCGCTGAAAGGCCTGGACGTGCGCGAATTCGGCGGCATTGAACCCAACCCGTCTTACGAGACGTTAATGAACGCGGTCAAAATTGCCCGTGACGATAAAATCACCTTCCTGCTGGCGGTCGGCGGCGGTTCTGTGCTTGATGGCACCAAATTTATCGCTGCGGCTGCCCACTATGCCGACGGCGTTGATCCGTGGCACATCCTGCAAACCAGCGGCAGTGATATCAAAAGCGCGATCCCGATGGGCTCGGTGCTGACGCTGCCGGCGACCGGTTCTGAGTCGAATAAAGGCGCAGTGATCTCCCGTAAAACCACGGGTGACAAACAGGCGTTCCATTCTCCGTACGTTCAGCCGGTCTTTGCGGTGCTCGATCCGGTTTACACTTACACCCTACCGCCACGTCAGGTAGCGAACGGCGTGGTGGATGCGTTTGTCCATACCGTTGAGCAGTACGTCACCTACCCGGTCGATGCCAAAATTCAGGATCGTTTCGCAGAAGGCATCCTGTTGACGCTGATTGAAGACGGTCCGAAAGCGCTGCAAGAACCTGAAAATTACGCGGTGCGTGCCAACGTGATGTGGGCGGCAACGCAGGCGCTGAACGGTCTGATTGGCGCGGGTGTGCCGCAGGACTGGGCAACCCATATGCTGGGTCACGAGCTGACCGCCATGCACGGTCTGGATCACGCCCAAACACTGGCGGTGGTTCTTCCTGCCCTGTGGAATGAAAAACGAGATACCAAACGCGCCAAACTGCTGCAGTATGCCGAACGCGTATGGAACATTACTGACGGTTCTGACGATCAGCGCATCGACGCAGCCATTGCGGCGACACGTAATTTCTTCGAACAACTGGGGGTGCCAACTCGCCTGTCTGGTTACGGCCTGGACGGCAGTTCAATCCCGGCGCTGCTGGCGAAACTGGAAGAGCATGGCATGACGCAACTGGGTGAACATAAAGACATTACCCTGGATGTCAGCCGCCGCATTTACGAAGCCGCCCGCTAAGCTTTTTTCACCTCTGGCTTTCGTTTTTGGGCATTTCGTCCAGACTTAAGTCACCCACATCACCGGGGGCTTCCCTCCGGTGATGAGCAAATGAAGGAGGAATAATGGCAAACCCAACCGTAATTAAGCTTCAGGATGGCAACGTAATGCCCCAACTGGGGTTAGGCGTATGGAAAGCCGGTAACGACGAGGTCGTCTCCGCCATTCATAAAGCACTGGAAGTCGGTTACCGGTCTATCGATACCGCTGCCGCTTACAAAAATGAGGACGGCGTTGGCCACGCATTAGCCAGCGCGGGTCTTCCCCGCGATGAGCTGTTCATCACCACCAAACTGTGGAATGACGATCAGAAACGTCCCCGCGACGCATTGATGGAAAGTCTGGAAAAACTCCAGCTCGATTACCTCGATCTGTACCTGATGCACTGGCCGGTTCCGGCAATCGATCACTATGTGGCCGCCTGGGAGGGCATGATCGATCTGCAAAAAGAGGGACTGATTAAAAGCATTGGCGTATGTAACTTCCAGGTCAACCATCTCCAGCGCCTGATTGATGAAACGGGCGTCACGCCAGTGATCAACCAGATCGAACTGCATCCGCTGATGCAACAGCGCCAGCTCCACGCGTGGAATGCGACGCATAAAATTCAGACGGAATCCTGGAGCCCGCTGGCACAGGGCGGCGAGGGCGTGTTCGATCAGAAAATCATCCGCTCCCTGGCAGACAAATACGGAAAAACGCCGGCACAGATTGTCATCCGCTGGCATCTGGATAACGGTCTGGTGGTGATTCCGAAATCCGTCACGCCATCGCGCATCGCGGAAAACTTTGACGTCTGGGATTTCCGCCTCGACAAAGACGAATTAGGTGAAATTGCGAAACTCGATCAGGGCAAACGCTTAGGTCCCGACCCAGACCAGTTTGGCGGCTAATTCCCTTCTCTCATGCCCGGCGTCCCGTCGGGCTTTCTTATTGAAACATTCAGAAACAATTGATACACATTATCCGGTGTATTTTCCCCGACTCTCCATGCAGCATTATCTCCATATAACCTTATAATTATCAATGGTTATTATGCTTTAGCACCAAACCATACTCAATATCTATAGGTGTCAAATCGTGGCGGAAAATAAACCTCAAGGCGTCAAATGGCTCCCATTAATTCTAATTATTATTATTGCAGCCGGACTCTGGCAACTCACCCCACCCACCGGGTTAAGTGCCCCAGCCTGGCATTCGGCAATAATCTTCGTTGCCACGATTGCCTCCATTGTCGCGAAAGTCTTACCGATCGGCGCAGTGGGCATTATCGGGATCACCGTTTTTGCCCTCGCCTATGCCGCAGGGGATAAAACCGCCAGCGGAGCGATTACAACCGCCCTGAGCGAATTAAACAGTTCGCTTATCTGGCTTATCGTCGTCGCGTTTATGATCGCCAGGGGCTTTATCAAAACCGGGCTGGGTCGGCGTATCGCTTTGCAAATGATCCGCCTGCTGGGAAAAAGAACGTTGGGACTCGCCTACGGTCTGGCCTTTGCCGATCTGATCCTCTCCCCGGCCATGCCCAGTAATACAGCCCGCTGCGGCGGCGTTATCTATCCGATTGCGGATTCACTGGCGCGCAGTTTCGATTCTCGCCCGGAAGACGAGTCACGGAGTAAAATTGGCACCTTTCTGATTACCTGCATCGGTAACGTCAACGATGTTACCGCCGCCCTGTTTATGACGGGTTATACCGGCAACCTGCTGGCAGTAAAGCTTGCAGCAAACGCTGGAGTGACGCTGACATGGGGCAGTTGGTTCATGGCTGCACTGTTGCCCTGTCTCGTGTCACTGCTGATGGTTCCCCTGCTGGTTTACTGGCTGACTCGCCCGGAAATCAAACATACTCCTGATGCCCCACAACTGGCACGCAACGAACTCGCGCAAATGGGACGCATGTCACGTGGCGAGTGGCTCATGCTGGGCACCGTCGGCGTACTGCTGATTCTGTGGATTTTTGGCGATGTACTGGGCGTGGATGCTACGACAGCGTCATTCGTGGGTCTCTCCATTCTGCTGTTGAGCGGTGTCCTGAGTTGGGAAGATGTCAAAAGTGAGAAAGGCGCATGGGACACACTTATCTGGTTTGCCGCGCTGTTGATGATGGCGAACCAGTTGAAAAAACTGGGCTTCACCACCTGGTTTGGCAATCTGATTGGTGACAGCCTTGCCAGCACCATGCATGGCACAAGCTGGGTGATTGTCCTGTTATTACTGAATGCGGCCTATTTCTATACCCACTACTTCTTTGCCAGCGGCAATGCGCAGATCGCCGCACTGTATGCTGTTTTTCTTGGTGTGGGGCTGCACCTGAATATTCCGGCTGCGCCAACAGCGCTGATGCTGGCCTTCACCAGCAGTCTGTATTGTTCGCTGACCCAGTATACCCACGCTCGCGGCCCCATTTTATTTGGCGCCGGATACGTGCCAACGGGCGTCTGGTGGCGGACAGGTTTCGTCATTAGCCTCTTTAATCAGGCGGTGTTTTTGATCGTCGGTCTGGCGTGGTGGAAAGCGTTAGGGTTGTATTAAGACAAAAAAAGCGGCCAAAGTAGCCTGAATTCCTGATATGCAGATAAAGGCCCGGTCGGTCCAAAATGACCGGGCCTTTAATGTTAACGTCCCGCCACTTTACCGCGTTTTTTATTGGCAGCAGGCGTCTGGCGTTGATGCGCCACCGGCGTATGTTTGGTCAATGCCGGACGGGTATGGCGATTCTGCCGACGCGCTTCACGCATCTCTTCCAGCGTCGGTGCCGGCACCAGACATTCGCGGCGTCCACCTATCAGGTGTTTTTTACCCATCTCTTCCAGCGCCTGGCGGATCAGCGGCCAGTTAGCCGGATCGTGATAACGCAGTAAGGCTTTATGCAGACGTCGCTGCTTATCGCCCTTCGGCACCACCACATCTTCACTCTTATAACCAATTTTACCCAGCGGGTTTTTGCCGGTGTAATACATGGTTGTCGAGTTTGCCAGCGGCGATGGGTAGAAGTTTTGTACCTGATCGAGACGGAAACGATGTTTCTTCAGCCACAGCGCCAGGTTCACCATATCTTCGTCGCGCGTTCCAGGGTGCGCGGAAATGAAATACGGGATCAGATACTGCTCTTTGCCTGCCTGTTTCGAATAGAGATCGAACAACTCTTTAAAGCGGTCATAGCTCCCCATGCCCGGCTTCATCATCTTCGACAGCGGCCCCTCTTCCGTATGCTCCGGCGCAATCTTCAGATAGCCACCCACATGGTGCGTCGCCAGTTCTTTGATATAGCGCGGATCTTCCACGGCAATGTCGTAACGCACCCCGGAGGCGATCAGGATCTTCTTGATACCTTTCAGATCGCGCGCGCGACGGTACAGATTGATCGTCGGCTCGTGGTTGGTATCCATATGCGGGCAAATATCCGGATAAACGCACGACAGGCGGCGGCAGGTCTGTTCCGCGCGCGGTGACTTACAGCGCAGCATATACATGTTGGCTGTTGGTCCGCCGAGATCGGAGATCACTCCGGTAAAGCCAGGAACCGTGTCGCGGATTGCTTCAATCTCATTGATGATCGAATCTTCTGAGCGGCTCTGAATAATGCGCCCTTCATGTTCGGTGATCGAACAGAACGAACAGCCGCCGAAGCAGCCGCGCATGATGTTGATCGAAAAGCGGATCATCTCGTAAGCCGGAATGCGGCTGTTACCATAGGCCGGGTGTGGTACACGCTTGTACGGCAAGGCAAAAACGCTGTCCATCTCTTCGGTTGAAAGCGGGATCGCCGGCGGATTAATCCAGATATAGCGATCGCCATGCTTTTGCATCAGCGCGCGCGCACAACCCGGGTTGGTTTCATGATGCAGGATACGCGAGGCGTGGGCGTACAGCACTTTATCGCCCTTCACTTTTTCGAAAGACGGCAGCAGAACGTAGGTTTTTTCCCACGGTTTTGGACGCGGCGGCTGCACGGTAACGGCTTTCGCCTCCTGCTTTTTCGGTGCGACCGGTTTGTTGTCAGCGCACGGCAAATCTTCACCATACGGATGCGGGATTGGGTCGATTTTTCCCGGCGTGTCCAGGCGCGTCGAATCGACACCGCTCCAGCCAGGCAGCGCTTCTTTCACCATAATGGCGGTGTTACGCACATCGCGGATTTGGTCGATGGTTTCGCCCATCGCCAGTCGGTGCGCCACTTCCACCAGCGGACGCTCGCCGTTGCCGAACATCAGCATGTCGGCTTTGGAATCCACCAGCACCGAACGGCGCACAGTATCCGACCAGTAATCATAATGCGCGGTACGGCGCAGACTGGCTTCGATCCCTCCGAGGATCACCGGCACGTCTTTCCAGGCCTCTTTACAGCGTTGGGTATAGACAAGCGTGGCGCGATCCGGGCGTTTGCCCGCCACGTTATCCGGGGTGTAAGCATCGTCATGGCGCAGGCGGCGATCGGCGGTATAGCGGTTAATCATCGAGTCCATGTTGCCGGCAGTGACGCCGAAGAACAGGTTCGGCTTGCCCAGACGCATAAAATCGTCTTTGCTGTTCCAGTCCGGCTGGGCGATAATCCCCACGCGAAAGCCCTGCGCTTCCAGCATACGGCCGCAAATTGCCATGCCAAAGCTGGGATGATCAACGTATGCATCGCCGGTAACCAGAATGATGTCGCAGCTATCCCAGCCAAGTTGGTCCATTTCGTCGCGTGACATCGGCAAAAACGGTGCCGGGCCAAAACAGGCCGCCCAGTACTGAGGCCAGGAGAAGAGATCTCTGTCTGGCTGGATCAGGGATATTGCGCTCATAGTGCTTCCAGAATTGGTAAAAAAATAATCAAAGGCCGGGGATTATACGCTGTATGTCGGCAAGAAATGAAGTGCAGTCTGAGCCAGACGAGTAGAAAGATTTAATAAGTTGTTAAATTTTACTACGCTCATTTTGAGAGATCATTATTAACGCCATGCCGACCAGTTGAAGTCACTCTTTATCGGCGGGGGATTATTCATTGCGACTCAACGATTCACTGCATATTTCTCAGTTACGGGTTGTTGTTCACCTTTGTGGATTTTTGGTTCTTCTTTACAGCTTTTCCATGCTGCCACCGATGGCCATCGCTTTGTTGAATAAAGAGCGGAGCTTTTTCGCTTTTTTTAGCACATTCATGACGTTCTTTACCCTCGGAGGCGGCGCCTGGCTGGCCACCAGGCATGCGGGTATTCAACTTCGAACCCGGGATGGCTTCGTCATTATCGTTCTGTTCTGGCTGCTGTTTTCGCTTATCAGCGCGATGCCAATGTGGATGGACGATAGCTTAAATCTCTCCTTTGCCGATGCGTTGTTTGAAGGGGTTTCAGGCATAACCACCACCGGCGCAACCGTGATTGACAACGTCAGCGCCTTGCCGAAATCGTATCTTTATTATCGGGCCCAGCTCAATTTTATTGGCGGCCTGGGGGTTATTGTCCTCGCCGTGGCGGTGTTACCGCTGCTGGGTATCGGCGGCATGAAGCTGTATCAGTCTGAAATGCCGGGTCCCTTTAAAGAAGAACGCCTTACGCCGAGGCTGGCTGATACCGCACGTACGCTATGGCTAACCTATGTCGTTTTAGGTCTTATCTGTACTCTGGCTTATTGGGTTGCCGGGATGTCGTTTTTCGACGCCTTATGCCACGGGCTGTCTACAGTCTCTCTCGGCGGATTTTCTACCCGCAGTGAGAGCATCGGCTTTTATAACAGCCACGCTATTGAGCTGGTCGCCGGGCTGTTTTCACTGCTGTCGGCGTTTAACTTCACCCTCTGGTACGTTGCTATCGTGAAACGCACCTTCAAGCCCTTTCGTCGTAATGCCGAATTGCGTTTCTTTCTGCTTATTGCGCTGGTTGTCACCCTCATCGCTACCTGGCAGGTGTGGCGGGCGGGCATGTACGGAATAACGGACAGTCTGGTGCATGCCTTTTTTCTCGCCAGTTCCATGCTGACAGATAATGGCCTCTCGACCGCGGATTACGCACAGTGGCCCTCGCACACGATCTTCATGCTGCTCAGCGCCAGTTTTTTCGGCGGTTGTGTGGGTTCGACCTGCGGGGGGATTAAGATGTTGCGCTTTTTGATTATGTTCAAGCAGTGCCGTCAGGAGTTACACCAGCTCGCCCATCCTCGTGCTCTACTAAATATCAAAGTGGGTAACAGCGTAGTAAACGACCGCGTGGTTCGTTCGGTATGGAGCTTTTTCTTTCTCTACGTTTTATTTACCAGCTTTTTTATCTGGGCGCTCAATCTGATGGGCTACGATCTCTTCTCCTCATTCGCCACCGTCGCCGCCTGCATAAATAATATGGGGCTGGGATTTGGCGTCACCGCAACGACGTTTGGTACATTGAATGAGGAGGCAAAGCTGCTGATGTGCGCGGCGATGATCATGGGGCGTCTGGAGATTTACCCCATTCTGATCCTATTCTCACGCATGTTCTGGCGGGCATGACGGAAACTCCGGCGCATTACGGCGCAGGATTCACCAGAATCTGGCCGATGGAACCCCGGTCCGCCATTTCCAGCGTCTGGCTGTTGAAGTAGAACGGGAAATGCGCCCAGGACGGCTGTCCGTAATACACCAGCAGTTCCACTTGTCCATCCACCCAGACGGTGTCTTTCCAGCCGCGATCTTCCGGGAAGGGCATCGCGCCATTGACGTTTCGCACGAGAAACGACACCCCTTCGATGTGGAATGACTGCGGCATATCGGCACGCACCGTCCAGCGCTCCCAGGAGCCTTGCTGGGCGGTCACATCAATGCGGCTCACATCCCACAATTGTCCGTTAATGCCCGGGTCGTCGCCGAGGCTGATATCACGACTGCGAATTGGCGTGCCGCTCAGGATTTCGCCCGGTAGCAGACGCATCGGCAGATTGTCAGTCACCAGCGGCAACAGGCCAGTGGGGCGCAGCGTCAGCACCAGCGTGGAAACCAGAATGCTCGACGGCTCAAAGAAACCGCGGATCCGGTCGACAATGCTTGCCGCTTCGCCACAGGTAATCGACACTTCATCGCCGTTGGTCATATCGACGAGGATTTCACGGCGCTCGCCTGGGGCCAGCGACAGTTGCTTCACCGAAACTGGCGCAGGTAAAAAGCCCTGATCGCCTGAAATCACATGCAGCGCACGGCCATCGCTCATCTGTAACTGATAACGGCGCGAATTTGAGGCGTTCAGCAAACGCAGACGTACCCAACCCCGGGAGACGTCCACGTAAGGACTTTGCGCGCCGTTGACCAACAGCGTATCGCCGACAAAGCCGCCGCTGCCAGGCTCGCTGTACTCCGGCGACCCAAAGTTATCCAGCCGCTTATCCTGAATAATAATCGGGAAGTCGTCGACGCCGTAATGGTTGGGAATCGGCAGTGATTTACTGACGTCGTCTTCCACCAGCCACATCCCGGCAAGACCGTTATAAACCTGCTGAGCGGTTCGGTTTGGCGTATTAGCGTGATACCACAAGGTGGCGGCGCTCTGGCGGATAGGCAATACAGGCGCCCAGTCCGCGTTTGGCGACATCATCCGCGCCGGACCGCCCATCAACGGCCCAGGCACCTGTAAACCAGCGATGGTCATCGAGACGTTCTCGGCCAGACGGTTACTGTAAATCAGCTTAACGTCATCCCCTTTCCAGACGCGGATCGTCGGTCCCAGGTAACGCCCGTTAATGCCCCACACTGGCGCGCGCGTGCCCGGGGTAAATGACCAGTGCGTACGTTGCAGCGTCATGAACAGCGGCTGGCCCCGACGTGACTCCAGCAGTGGCGGAACGGGCAGCGGCTGTTGCTGACCGGCAGCATGGGCCCTCAGCGGAACGGCACCTGCACAGAGTGCAATTCCCGATGCCTGAATAAACTGACGCCGACTGAGTGACATATAAGCTCCATGTAAAACTGGCTAAATAACGCGCGAGAAATCATTTCCCACAATACTGACGGACAACTCAAACTTTGCCAGCGGCTTCCCGTTCGGCAACTTCTTTGTCGAGTTCAGCAATCTTTTGTTCCATTAGCGAACGGCAATGGGCGGCCAGTTCACGCACCTGATCTTTGCCATACTGACTGACATCCACAGGCGGCAGCATCTCGACAATCACCAGACCATTCTTAAGACGGTTGAGTTTAATTTTATTCGAGGTGTTGGAAACGCACACAGGAATAATCGGGACGCCAGCAGCAATCGCGGCATGAAACGCGCCGGTTTTAAAGGGCAGCAGACCGCGTCCACGGCTACGGGTGCCTTCCGGAAACATCCAGATAGAAATACGGCGCTTTTTAAAATGGTTCACCACTTCAGCAATGGTGCCGTGCGCCTTCGCCCGGTTGTTACGGTCGATAAGCAGGTTCCCGGTCAGCCAGTAGAGTTGGCCAAAAAACGGGATCCACAGCAGGCTTTTCTTCCCGACCGTCACCGTTGGCGGCTGAACGATATTCGCGGCCGTCACCATATCGTAGTTATTTTGATGGTTAGCGATATAGATAGCGTTGCCATAGCTTTCGGCATCCGCAGGTTTGCGGCACTCCACCTTCAGACCGAACAACGGCGCCAGACGACCAAACATGTGGCCGAAGGTAGCAACATGTTTTGGGTTACGCGGGCTGAACAGGCAGTAAACAGAGCCGAAAACACAAACCAGAATGGAGTAAATAACAGTAATAATAAATCGAAAAATAAATAGCATAACAACCTCTGAAGGCCTAAGAGCCCGGGATTCTACGTCACCTGCTGTCAGCAGGTTAGGGTATTGTTAATGTGGCTCTCTGGAAAACTGTATTGTTAATCGCTACTCACGAATAAACAACGGTTTTACGGGAAAATTTACTGTCATCCGGCAGGAACGAAGGCACGTCCCTTGTGGACGGGAACGTCTTATCCGGTCCACAATGGGCATCTGCGTAGGCCGGATAAGGCAAAGCCGCCATCCGGCATTTCACGCAAATTACTCTTCGCTGTCACCCTGAGCGGCGGAGCGCGGCGAATCAATGTCGATACGATCGATTCGTTGCAGGCCGCGCATCAATGTGCCACGACGACCACGTTCACCGCTCACTTTCTGCAACTCTTCAGGACGCAGTTTGATCTTACGTTTACCCACGTGAATGGTGAGCGTACTTTGCGGCGGCAGAACGTACAATAACGCCAGCGCATCTTCGCCACGCGCCGCTTCCGCAGAAGGGATGTTGATGATCTTGTTCCCTTTGCCTTTCGACAACTGCGGCAGATCGCTTACCGGGAACATCAGCATGCGCCCGGCCTGTGTAATAGCCAGTAGCATGTCCGTTTCATCTTCAATCACCACCGGCGGCATGACGTGGGCATTTTCCGGAAGCGTAATCAACGTCTTACCGGCACGGTTACGCGCCACCAGATCGCTGAAGGTACAGACAAAACCGTAACCCGCATCCGACGCCATCAGCAGTTTCTGCTCATCGCCTTCCATCAGCATATGCTCAACGGTCGCCCCCGGCGGCAACGTCAGCTTACCGGTCAACGGTTCGCCCTGACCGCGCGCCGACGGCAGCGTTATCGGGTCAATGGCGTAGCTGCGTCCGGTGGTATCAATAAATACCACCGGCTGATTGCTCTTACCTTTCACCGCCGCTTTAAAGCTATCGCCAGCCTTATAGTTCAACCCCTGAGCGTCAATATCGTGGCCTTTGGCGCTACGTACCCAGCCCATCTGCGACAACACGATGGTAACTGGCTCAGACGGCAGCATGTCGTGTTCGCTCATCGCTTTCGCTTCTTCACGCTCATGCAGCGGCGAACGGCGGTCATCACCATAGGCATCGGAATCCGCCTGCAGCTCTTTTTTCAGCAGCGTATTCATTTTGCGCTCAGACGCGAGAATGCCCTGAAGCTGATCGCGTTCTTTTGCCAGCTCATCCTGCTCGCCGCGGATCTTCATCTCTTCCAGTTTGGCGAGATGGCGCAGTTTCAGTTCGAGAATCGCCTCAGCCTGCGTTTCGGTGATGCCAAAACGCGACATCAGCGCCGGCCTGGGTTCATCTTCCGTCCGGATTATCTCAATCACTTCGTCGATGTTGAGAAACGCCACCAGCAAACCTTCGAGGATATGCAGGCGTTTAAGGACTTTTTCCAGACGATAGTTCAGACGGCGGCGTACCGTATCACGACGGAACGCCAGCCATTCAGTGAGGATCTCCAGCAGGTTTTTCACCGCCGGACGACCGTCCAGACCAATCATGTTGAGGTTAATACGATAGCTCTTTTCCAGATCGGTCGTGGCGAACAGGTGATTCATCACCTGCTCCATATCCACGCGATTGGAACGCGGCACGACCACCAGACGAGTCGGGTTTTCGTGATCGGATTCGTCACGCAGATCGTCAACCATGGGCAGCTTTTTATTGCGCATCTGCGCCGCGATTTGCTCCAGCACGCGCGCGCCGGAAACCTGGTGCGGCAGCGCGGTAATTACCACCGCGCCGTCTTCTTTCTTCCACACCGCGCGCATGCGCACGGATCCGCGTCCGTTTTCATAAATCTTACGAATTTCGGCGCGAGAGGTAATGATTTCCGCTTCGGTAGGAAAATCCGGCCCCTGGACAATATCTAACAACTGATCCAGCGAGGTTTTCGGCTCTTCAATCAGGGTAATAGCGGCTTTCGCCACTTCACGCAGGTTGTGCGGCGGAATATCCGTCGCCATACCCACTGCGATACCGGTTGTACCGTTCAGCAGGATATTCGGCAAACGCGCAGGCAGCATCTTCGGCTCCTGCATCGTTCCGTCAAAGTTTGGCACCCAGTCCGCGGTTCCCTGTCCGAGTTCGCCCAGCAGCACTTCGGCGTATTTTGACAAACGGGATTCGGTATAACGCATCGCCGCGAACGATTTCGGATCGTCCGGTGCCCCCCAGTTTCCCTGTCCATCCACCAGTGGATAGCGGTAAGAGAACGGCTGCGCCATCAGCACCATGGCTTCATAGCAGGCGCTGTCGCCATGCGGATGGTATTTACCCAGCACGTCACCGACGGTACGGGCAGATTTCTTAAATTTGGCGCTGGCATTCAGCCCCAGCTCTGACATCGCATACACGATGCGGCGCTGAACGGGTTTCAGACCATCACCAATAAACGGCAACGCCCGGTCCATGATGACGTACATGGAATAGTTCAGATAGGCGTTTTCCGTGAATTCATGCAGCGCAAGGCGCTCTGCCATATCGCTCATTTATCGTGATTCCTCAACTGTAAGCCCGCCAGATACCCGGTATCTTTTCAGGCAATATTGCCGCAGATACTACCTTATCTCACGCGTTGAGTCACAAAGAAAAGGGCCGCGAACGCGGCCCTGATGGGGATTATTTATTCACTTTATTGATTTGCTTCACGTCGATTTCAACGGAATTCCAGTCTTTGTCCACTTCGCCCTGAATTTCAACGGTATCCTGCGGGGTGACCGTCACGCCATTCCAGCGTTTATGATCGATATCGACATTGATAGTGCCCGTTGCGTCTTTAAACAGGTAGAGATCATCGGACAGACGTTTAACGATGTTGCCACGCAGCGTCACCCACGTATCATCACGCATGGATTTCGCACTTTCTACCGTTGCGCTGCTGCCGTTAGGTCCGACAAAGCCGCCGTTCTGCGTTTGCGTTTGTGTCTCAGTCGGGCCGGAAAATCCACCCTGTTGCGCTGCCAAAGCCGGTGTTGAACAAAGCGCCATAACAGTAATAATTGCAGCCAGTTTCTTCATGATTTTTTTCTCCCTTTGATGTGATTACCCCTTCATTAAACACGGCAATTCTTAACGAGTTCTTAAGGCAAAAAAAAGTATTGTTTTTGCTGTACATCACCGGTGACATCAGGGTTTACTTGCCTTTATTACGGCTGACGCAGGGATGAAAACATGCGAATTTTACTGGTTGAAGACGATACGTTAATTGGCGACGGTATTAAAACAGGATTGAGTAAAATGGGTTTTAGCGTCGACTGGTTTACCGACGGTCGTCAGGGGAAAGAAGCGCTCTACAGCGCCCCTTACGATGCGGTGATCCTCGACCTCACGCTTCCGGGAATGGACGGTCGTGACATCCTGCGCGACTGGCGCGAACAGGGAAAACGAGAACCGGTGCTGATCCTCACGGCCCGCGATGCGCTGGCCGAACGCGTTGAGGGACTTCGCCTCGGCGCGGATGATTACCTGTGTAAACCTTTCGCCCTGATTGAAGTCGCCGCCAGACTGGAAGCGCTGATGCGCCGCGCCAACGGCCAGGCCAGCAGCGAACTGCGCCACGGGCAAGTAACCTTAAATCCAGCCAATCTGGTCGCGACGCTGGCGGGCGAACCCTTAGCGCTAAAACCCAAAGAATTTGCGCTTCTGGAATTGCTCATGCGCAATGCCGGGCGCGTGCTGCCGCGCAAACTCATTGAAGAGAAGCTGTATAACTGGGACGAAGAGGTCACCAGTAATGCTGTTGAAGTTCACGTTCATCATCTGCGACGCAAACTGGGCAGCGACTTCATTCGCACCGTTCACGGTATCGGCTATACGCTCGGCGAGGTAGCACAGTGACTCGGCGACTTAGCCTGCGCGTCAGGCTGACCCTTATTTTTCTGATTCTGGCGGCAATCACCTGGGCGGCATCCAGTTTTGTGGCCTGGAAAAAAACCACCGACAAGGTTGATGAACTGTTTGATACCCAACTGATGCTCTTCGCCAAGCGGCTGATTACGCTTGATATCAATGAACTGAATGCGACTGAGCGGATGGCGCATACGCCGAAAAAATTCAAACACGGTCACGTCGATGATGATGCATTAACCTTCGCCGTCTATACCACCGACGGCAAGATGGTGCTCCATGACGGTGACAACGGTCAGGACATCCCCTACAGCTACCGCCGGGAAGGATTTGATAACGGGAAGCTCAACGACGATAACGATCTGTGGCGTTTTATCTGGCTCACGTCAGCCGATGGCAAATATCGCATCGTGGTCGGTCAGGAGTGGGAATACCGTGAAGATATGGCGCTGGCGATTGTAACAGCCCAGTTAGTCCCGTGGCTTATCGCCCTGCCGCTGATGTTACTAATTTTGATTATACTGCTGCACCGGGAACTCCTGCCGCTGAAAAAGCTGGCGCAGGCGTTACGCTTACGCGACCCGGAGTCCAGCGAACCGCTCAGTTCGCAAGGGGTGCCAAGCGAAGTCCGCCCCTTAGTGGAATCCCTTAACCAGCTCTTTAGCCGTACTCATAACATGATGGTGCGCGAGCGCCGTTTTACGTCAGATGCCGCCCATGAACTGCGCAGCCCGCTCGCGGCGCTGAAAGTGCAGACCGAGGTGGCGCAACTGTCTGGCGATGACCCGCAGGCTCGTGAGAAGGCGTTGCTTCAGATGCACGCGGGGATCGAGCGCGCCACCCGGCTTGTTGACCAGCTCCTGACGCTCTCCCGTCTTGACTCGCTGGACAACTTGCAGGATGTGGCGACACTTTCGCTTGCAGACGTTCTCCAGTCCGCCGTGATGGATATCTGGCAACCCGCCCGCCAGGCGCAAATCGACGTGCGTTTGCAGATCAATGCGCAGAATGTGACGCGCACCGGGCAGCCGCTGCTGCTGAGTCTGCTGGTGCGTAATCTGCTGGATAATGCCATCCGTTACAGCCCGAAAGGTAGCGTGGTTTATGTCACCCTTGATGCGAATCGTTTTACTGTCCGGGATAACGGTCCTGGCGTCACACCTGAAGCGATGGCCCACATTGGCGAACGGTTTTATCGCCCACCAGGCCAGCAGGTGACCGGCAGTGGCCTGGGCTTGTCGATCGTCCGACGTATCGCCGCCCTGCACGGTATGACGGCCTCATTCGGTAATGCGCCAGAGGGCGGTTTTAGCGCCACCGTGCAGTGGTAGCGACCATTATTGCAGTATGCGCAAAAGACTTTGCACATTTTGCTAATTTCACCGTACCGTCCGTTGGCGTAAAATTGGCCGCAAACGCATTCTCCGGAGAAAAAAATGAGCAACATCCTGATTATCAACGGCGCAAAAAAATTCGCCCACTCCAATGGTCAACTGAATGACACGTTGACAGAAGTCGCAGACGGTACGCTGCGCGATCTCGGACACAGCGTCAGAATCGTCCGTGCGGATGGCGAATACGACGTGAAAGACGAAGTGCAGAACTTCGTTTGGGCTGATGTGGTGATCTGGCAGATGCCCGGCTGGTGGATGGGGGCGCCGTGGACCGTGAAAAAATACATTGATGATGTGTTTACGGAAGGTCACGGCACGTTATACGCCAGCGATGGCCGTACCCGTTCAGACGCCTCGAAAAAATACGGTTCCGGCGGCCTGGTTCAGAGAAAAAAATATATGCTTTCTCTGACCTGGAACGCCCCAATGGAAGCGTTCACCGAGAAAGATCAGTTCTTCCACGGCGTAGGCGTAGATGGCGTTTATTTGCCGTTCCATAAGGCGAACCAGTTCCTCGGAATGGAAGCGCTGCCAACCTTTATCACCAATGACGTCATCAAAATGCCGGATGTTCCGCGCTCCATTGCAGAATATCGCGAGCATCTGAACGCGATTTTTGGTTAACTGGTCATCTGGAATTAGAAGGAGTTAACCATGCTTACCGTCATTGCTGAAATCCGCACTCGTCCAGGTCAACATCACCGTCAGGCGGTGCTGGATCAGTTTGCGAAAATCGTTCCAACCGTGCTGAAAGAAGAAGGCTGCCACGGCTACGCGCCGATGGTGGATCATGCGGCTAACGTGAGTTTTCAGACCACAGCGCCAGATTCAATCGTGATGATTGAACAGTGGGAAAGCATCGCGCATCTTGAAGCGCACCTGCAGACCCCGCATATGAAAGCTTACAGCGAAGCCGTTAAAGGCGATGTGCTGGAAATGAGTATTCGTATTCTGGAATCGGGTATTTAAGCGTACCGCATAGCGCCGGGTCGACAAGCGATGCCTGACCCGGCAAAGCGCTGTCAGGGCAGCGCTTTTTTCAGTCTCCGCACGGCTTCTTCAAGTTCATCCGCCGTCGGGGTGGCGAAAGACATACGCAGCGTCCGTTTGTCCGGACGATCGCTGTAGAAAAACTCTCCCGGAACAAAGACCACTTTTTCCTGCAAGGTGCGCGAGAGCCATACCGTGGTATCAAAATCGTAACGGAACGAGCCCCACAGGAACATCCCGCCCTGCGGCATATGGAAAGCGATATGCTCGCCCAGTTCGCTACGCATTGCATCCGCAAGGACATTGCACTTCTCGCGGTAGGCCTGACGTATTAACTGAATCTGTTCCGCCAGACGCCCTAATGACAGATAACTGGCCGCCATCGCCTGGGAGTGCGCACTGGTATGCAAATCAGTCGCCTGTTTAACGATGGTCGCTTTTTGCCGGATCCACTCAGGTAAAACCACCCAACCGACACGCAACCCGGGCGCCAGAATTTTGGAGAAGGTTGAAGTGTAAATCACGTGTTCCGGACAACCGGCGTCTTCGGCGTGCTGAAAAAGCGTTTTATAGGTCTTGTCGGTAAAATTGATCTCGCCATAGGGATCATCTTCGATGATGACAAAATCATGCTGCTTCGCGAGTTGAACCAGCTTCTGCCGGCGGGCATCACTCAGAACGACGCCGCCAGGGTTACCAAAGGTCGGCACGATGTACACGACTTTGATCGTGTGGCGTTGTAACAAGACTTCCAGCTCGTCAACGATCATGCCGTCTTTATCGGTTCCGACAGACAATATATCGGCCTGAGACAACTGCAAAACCTGTAATGCGGCAAGGTAGGTCGGGCGTTCGACCACCACTTTATCACCCGGATTGACCAGCGTTCTTGCCAGAATATCCAGTGACTGCTGGGAACCATTGGTCACCAGAATCGCCTCCGGTGACGCCTGGATGCCACGTCCCCGGCATAGCTGGCTGATTGCCTCGCGCAGAGGCGGGAAACCTTCACTCAGACCATACTGGAACGCGTCCAGAAACTGCGTTTCCATCATTGTGCGTGTGGCGATTTCCAGACCGGCCTTATCAAACAGTTCCGGGCTGGGAATACCGCCGCCCAGCGAAATCACCCCGGGCATTTTGCTGTGTTTGAGTAATTCCCGAATCGCAGAGGGTTTAAGGGCATCAACGCTCTTAGCCAGATGTGTGTTGTTCATCGTGTTTCCTTGTTATGTTTTTGGCGTCCATCCCCGGCAACGTGCCACAATCTGTCGACATAGCCGGAAGAGCGCATAAACGCCCACGCCGGCTAACAGATGATTACCCGTCGATATCCGCGAGATCGCCTTTTTCTTGCAGCCAGTTACGACGGTCTTCGGAACGTTTCTTCGCCAGCAGCATATCCATCATCGCATTGGTACGCTGATCGTCTTCATCGTCGATAATGAGCTGGACTAAACGGCGGGTGTTGGGATCAAGCGTGGTTTCCCGCAACTGCATCGGGTTCATTTCACCCAGCCCTTTAAAGCGCTGTACGTTCGGCTTGCCTTTCTTACGCTTCAACTGTTCCAGTACGCCCGCTTTCTCTTCTTCCGTCAGCGCGTAATACACTTCTTTGCCCAGATCGATACGGTATAACGGCGGCAGGGCGACATAGACGTGTCCGTGCTTCACCAGCGTGCGGAAATGCTTCACAAACAGCGCGCAAAGCAGCGTGGCAATGTGCAAACCATCGGAGTCCGCATCCGCGAGAATACAGATCTTGCCGTAGCGTAGCTGGCTCAGGTCGTCGCTGTCCGGATCGATACCGATCGCCACAGAAATATCGTGGACTTCCTGCGAGGCCAGGACTTCATCCGAAGAGACTTCCCAGGTATTCAGGATCTTACCCTTAAGCGGCATGATCGCCTGATATTCACGGTCGCGCGCCTGTTTCGCAGAGCCGCCCGCCGAGTCCCCTTCCACGAGGAACAGTTCCGTACGATTGAGATCCTGGGCGGTACAGTCCGCCAGTTTTCCCGGCAGTGCCGGCCCGCTGGTCAGCTTTTTACGTACCACTTTCTTCGCCGCACGCAGTCGACGCTGAGCGCTGGAAATCACCATTTCCGCCAGCAGTTCCGCAGACTGCACGTTCTGGTTCAGCCACAGACTAAAGGCATCTTTCACCACGCCAGAAACAAATGCCGCGCACTGACGCGAAGAGAGACGCTCTTTGGTCTGCCCGGCGAACTGCGGATCCTGCATTTTGACCGACAGCACATAAGCGCAGCGATCCCAGATATCTTCTGCCGAGAGCTTCACGCCACGTGGCAAAATGTTGCGGTATTCGCAGAACTCGCGCATCGCGTCGAGCAGCCCCTGACGCAGGCCGTTAACGTGCGTCCCGCCCTGCATCGTTGGGATCAGGTTAACGTAGCTTTCAGTCAACAGTTCGCCGCCTTCCGGCAGCCACAGCAGCGCCCAGTCAACGGCTTCGGTATCACCGGCAAAATTGCCGATGAACGGTTTTTCAGGCAGCGTTGGCAGACCATTGACCGCTTCGCCCAGATAGTCGTTCAGACCATCCTGATAGCACCAGCGCTGTTCGCTATTGTTGACTTCATCTTTAAAGGTGATTTCCACGCCAGGACACAGCACGGCTTTGGCTTTTAGCACGTGCGTCAGGCGGGAGACGGAAAAACGTGGACTATCGAAAAAAGTTTCGTCCGGCCAGAAATGAACGCTGGTGCCGGTGTTGCGCTTACCGCATGTCCCGACAACCTGCAGATCCTGCACCTTCTCGCCGTTCTCAAAGGCAATGTTATATATCTGCCCATCACGACGCACATTCACTTCAACGCGCTTCGACAAGGCGTTGACCACTGAGATGCCCACGCCATGCAGACCACCCGAGAACTGGTAGTTCTTGTTCGAGAACTTCCCGCCCGCATGCAGTCGACAAAGGATCAGTTCCACCGCGGGAACGCCCTCTTCCGGGTGAATATCCACAGGCATCCCGCGACCATCATCAATGACTTCGAGCGATTGATCGGCGTGCAGAATGACATCCACACGTTTTGCGTGGCCTGCCAGTGCTTCATCCACACTGTTATCAATCACTTCCTGCCCAAGATGGTTGGGGCGGGTCGTATCCGTGTACATCCCTGGGCGACGGCGTACCGGCTCAAGCCCAGTGAGTACCTCAATGGCATCAGCGTTATAAGTTTGCGTCATGGTTTCAATAGCAGTTCGAAAAGATTGTCAGCAACTGTGCAGTCCAAGGAAATCGACAATCGGGTTGAAATAATCTTCAAAGCCCGTAAATGCATGGTTTCCGCCTTCAATAACAGTCTGGCGGCAAGAGGCGTAATACGCCACTGCCTGGCGGTAATCCAGCACTTCATCACCCGTCTGTTGCAGCAACCAGATTAAATCCGGCGCTTCCAGCGGGTCAATCTGCATGACTTTAAGATCGTAAATATGGCGTGACTCTAGCACATATTGCTGCCCCGTGTAGGGGTTCTCGTTCTGACCCAGATAGTCGGTCAGGAGTTCAAACGGCCGAACCGCTGGGTTTACCACAACGGCGGGTAGCATAAAGCACTGCGACAACCAGGTGGCGTAATATCCGCCTAAAGAAGACCCCACCACGCCCAGCGGCGCGCCGCCGTGTTCCAGCACGATAGATTCCAGCATTTCTGCCGCCTCGGCCGGATAGGGCGGCAGTTGAGGCACAATCATCTCGACCTGCGGATGCTGTTCATTCAGCCAGTTTTTCAACAGGCAGGCTTTCGCGGAACGGGGCGAACTATTAAAGCCGTGGAGATAAAGGAGCGTAGACATCAGTAGCCTTCAGACGCAGTATCAGGTCGGAATTCGGAGCCCTGTAAACGACAGACTTCCGTTTTCAACGTCCCGTCGGCAAACAGCTCCAGCGTGCGCCAGCCCGGCCCGATAGTATCCAGGGTAAAGTTTGCGCAATGGGGTTTAAACTGTACGCAGGTTGAGGGGGTCGCCAGCAAACGGCGGCCATTCCAGTCGAGATCGAGCTCCTGATGAATGTGCCCGCACAGCAGATGCTTCACGCGTGGGAAGTTCACCAGGATGTTATCAAGTTCCGCCGCGTTGCGCAGACTGTGTTGATCCAGCCAGCTACATCCTGCGGGCATCGGGTGATGATGCAGAAGCAGCAGCGTGTGGCGTTCAGGCGCTTCGGCCAGTTTACGCTCCAGCCATTCAAGCTGGAATTCACTGAGTTCACCGTGGGGCACGCCGAAAACCTGACTGTCCAACAGCAGGATTTGCCACTGGTCGCCAATAATGATCCGTTTTGCAGGGGAGATCCCCGCCTCTTGCAGCGCGCTGTACATCGCCGGCTGAAAATCATGGTTGCCAGGCAACCAGACACAGGGCGCACGAAAACTTGCGATACCTTCAGCAAAATGCTGATAGGCCGCAGCGGTTTGATCCTGCGCTAAATCGCCTGTCGCCACGATCAGATCGTATTCCTGCCTGTCGGCATGAATCGCATTCAACACGGCCTGGTAGCTTTCCCAGGTGTTTACGCCCAACAGCGTTTCGTGCTTTTCGGCAAACAGGTGAGTATCAGTAATTTGTAAGATCCTGACCCTGGCCTCACCAGCCAGAGGAAGGTTTAACAGGCTTTCCAAATGGTGTCCTTAGGTTTCACGACGCTAGTAAACCGGAATCGCCATCGCTCCATGTGCTAAACAGTATCGCAGCCAGTCGGCCAGAAACTGATTAATTTGATGCTTTTCGTCGCGTTGATGCAACTTTTTATTTGGATAATCATACCGTGCTTTGAAGCGAAAGATCTGCTGACTTGAACACACTTCGGCGACCATCGCGTCATGATAAAGCCGAACCGTCAGCGATGGCAGGCTCCAGTAGGTGATGGTCGGCGCGGTCTGCTCGATCGTCACCAGCGTCGTATATCGGGTCGATTCAACAATCGTTAGCCGATATTGTGCGTTACCCACCTGATAACTTACCGTTTCGCCGGGTGCATCATTACGAGGCAACAGGCGGCGTAATTGCGAAAAGTTGGTTTCGCACAGTCGCATCATTTCAGGGAAGTCAGGTGTATAGCGCTTCATTTTTTCCACTCGTGTATTAACTCTTTATAGTGCAGTTGCAGCCATTGCAGAGCAATGACAGCCGCTGCGTTATCAATTTTCCCCTCTTCTACCCAACGATAAGCCTGTTCCCGACTTACCACATGAACCCGAATATCTTCGTTTTCATCTGCCAGACCGTGAATCCCGTTCGCGGTCGTGGCGTCCACTTCACCCACCATTATTGACGAGCGCTCGCTGGTTCCGCCAGGGCTTGCCAGATAACTGAGCACCGGTTTGGTGCGCTTAACCTGAATGCCAGCCTCTTCGTACGCTTCACGGCGAGCCACATCCTCGACGGTTTCACCCTCTTCGATCATTCCGGCCACCAACTCAAGAAGCCACGGAGTGTCACTGGTGTCATATGCCGCAATGCGCACCTGTTCAATCAGCACCACTTCATCCCGCTCAGGGTCAAAGGGTAGCAAGACTGCAGCGTGACCGCGCTCAAAAATTTCTCTGCGCACTTCCTGGCTCATTTCCCCGTTGAATAAACGGTGGCGGAAGCGGTAGAGATCCAGCGAAAAAAAACCGCGATAAAGCGTTTCTCGTGCAATAATTTCTACATCGTTTTTGGAGAAAGTTACTGGCGAATTGCTTGATTTGCGCATTGTGCCCTCCTGTACCAATAATGATTTAAATGTGAAATTCAAGGGCGTTTGACTGCTGTTTCATCGACCTTGTGGTAAATTGGTGCAAATTAACGCCTCATGGCACATAACGCCAACATTTTGCAGTGGCGGATTCTGCTAGAATCAGTAATTATTTTTAAAATTTGATCAGCGCTAAATACTGCTTCACAACAAGGAATGCAAATGAAGAAATTGCTCCCCATCCTTATCGGCCTGAGCCTGTCGGGGTTCAGCACACTGAGCCAGGCAGAGAACCTGATGCAGGTTTATCAGCAAGCACGCCTGAGCAACCCTGAATTGCGTAAATCCGCCGCCGATCGCGATGCTGCATTCGAAAAAATCAACGAAGCACGTAGTCCTTTACTGCCTCAACTGGGCTTAGGTGCCGATTACACCTACAGCAACGGCTACCGCGATGCAAACGGTTTGAACTCGAACGCCACCAGCGCCTCGCTGCAATTAACGCAGACCCTTTTCGATATGTCGAAATGGCGTGCGCTGACGCTGCAGGAAAAAGCCGCCGGGATTCAGGATGTGACCTTCCAGACGGATCAGCAAACGTTGATCCTCAACACCGCCAGCGCCTATTTCAAAGTGCTGAACGCCATTGACGTTCTCTCTTACACCCAGGCGCAGAAAGAGGCGATCTATCGTCAGTTGGATCAAACTACCCAGCGCTTCAATGTGGGTCTGGTGGCGATCACTGACGTGCAAAACGCCCGTTCACAATACGATACCGTGCTGGCGAACGAAGTCACCGCCCGTAACGATCTCGATAACGCGGTAGAAGGACTGCGTCAGGTTACCGGCAATTATTACCCGGAACTGGCGTCACTGAACGTCGACAGCTTTAAAACCGATAAGCCGCAGGCGGTAAATGCGCTGCTGAAAGAAGCCGAAAACCGCAACCTGACGCTGTTACAGGCGCGTCTGAGCCAGGACCTGGCTCGCGAGCAGATTCGTCAGGCGCAGGATGGTCATCTGCCAACGCTGGATTTAACCGCCTCTACCGGTGTGTCTGACACCTCATACAGCGGTTCTAAAACCCATGGCGCCACAGGTTCACAGTATGACGACAGCAATATGGGCCAGAACAAAGTGGGCCTGAGCTTCTCCCTGCCGATTTATCAGGGCGGAATGGTCAACTCGCAGGTAAAACAGGCGCAATACAACTTTGTTGGCGCCAGCGAGCAACTGGAAAGCGCGCACCGTAGCGTCGTTCAGACCGTACGTTCGTCCTTCAATAACATCAACGCGTCCATCAGTAGCATTAACGCCTATAAACAGGCGGTAGTTTCTGCCCAGAGTTCTCTGGATGCAATGGAAGCCGGTTATTCCGTGGGGACGCGTACCATCGTTGACGTGCTGGATGCAACCACTACGCTGTATAACGCCAAGCAACAATTGGCGAATGCGCGTTATAACTACCTGATCAACCAACTGAATATTAAGTCTGCATTGGGTACGTTGAACGAGCAGGATCTGGTGGCGCTCAACAATACGCTGGGCAAACCGATTTCCACCTCACCGGAAAGCGTGGCGCCGGAAACGCCGAATCAGGATGCTAACGCTGATGGCTACGCGGCTAATGCGCCAGCACCGGCCACACAGCCTGCCTCCACGCGTTCAACTCGTAGCAACGGCACTAACCCATTCCGTAACTAAACGTTGCCCGATGGCGTTTTCGCTTATCGGGCCTACGCGTCTGTAGGCCCGATAAGTCTTAGCCACTATCCGGTATAAAACCGCGACCAAACGTAAGGCAACGTAAAGATCCCACCATATAGCCGCATTCCTGGCTCTTCTCGCTTCATTTTCAACCACTCATCCTCTATCCTGAGCAGTAATTACCACTGGGTCCTGGAAGACGAAAATGAAACGGACAAAATCCATACATCACGCATCGTTCCGCAAAAGCTGGAGCGCACGCCATCTGACGCCTGTGGCGTTAGCCGTTACCGCCGTGTTTATGCTGGCGGGTTGTGAAAAAAGTGACGAAACGGTATCGCTGTATCAAAACGCGGATGACTGCTCGGCAGCCAATCCGGGGAAAAGTGCGGAATGTACTACCGCATTCAATAACGCGCTGAAAGAAGCGGAACGTACTGCACCGAAATACGCCACGCGCGAAGATTGTGTCGCCGAGTTTGGTGAAGGTCAGTGCCAGCAGACACCTGCACAGGCAGGCATGGCCCCGGAAAATCAGGCTCAGGCCCAGTCCAGCGGCAGTTTCTGGATGCCCCTGATGGCGGGTTACATGATGGGCCGTATGATGGGCGGTGGCGCCGGTTTTGCGCAGCAACCGCTGTTCAGCTCGAAAAACCCGGCCAGCCCGGCCTACGGTAAATACACCGACGCAAGCGGTAAAAACTACGGTGCCGCACAGCCAGGCCGTACGATGACGGTTCCTAAAACCGCCATGGCACCCAAGCCTGCAACCACCTCTACCGTGACCCGCGGAGGCTTCGGTGAATCTGTTGCGAAACAGAGCACCATGCAACGTAGCGCCAGCGGCACCTCCACGCGCTCAATGGGCGGCTGATACACATGGAAAGAGTCAGCATTACCGAACGCCCGGACTGGCGTGATAAAGCCACTGAATACGGTTTCAATTTTCACACCATGTATGGCGAGCCGTACTGGTGTGAAGATGCCTATTACAAACTGACGCTGGCACAGGTTGAAAAACTGGAAGACGTCACCGCCGAGCTGCACCAGATGTGCCTCAACGTGGTCGAAAAGGTGATCGCCAGCGACGAGCTGATGACCAAATTCCGGATTCCAAAACACACCTGGGGTTTCGTCCGCCAGTCCTGGCAGACGCATCAGCCGTCACTCTACTCACGTCTGGATCTGGCGTGGGATGGCACAGGCGAACCGAAGCTGCTGGAGAACAACGCCGATACGCCAACCTCGCTGTATGAAGCGGCATTCTTCCAGTGGATCTGGCTGGAAGATCAACTGAATGCGGGCAACCTGCCGCAAGGTAGCGACCAGTTTAACAGCCTGCAGGAAAAGCTTATTGAGCGCTTCGCTGAGCTACGTGAGCAGTACGGTTTCCAGCTTCTGCATTTAACCTGCTGCCGTGATACCGTTGAAGATCGCGGCACCATTCAGTACTTGCAGGATTGCGCGGCAGAGGCCGAAATCGCCACTGAATTCCTTTTTATCGAAGATATTGGCCTGGGCGAGAAAGGCCAGTTTACCGATCTCCAGGATCAGGTGATTGCCAACCTGTTCAAGCTCTATCCGTGGGAGTTTATGCTGCGCGAGATGTTCTCCACTAAACTCGAAGACGCTGGCGTGCGTTGGCTGGAGCCGGCCTGGAAGAGCATTATTTCTAACAAGGCGCTGCTGCCGCTACTGTGGGAGATGTTCCCGAACCATCCGAATCTGCTTCCCGCCTATTTTGCCGAAGACGACTTTCCGCCGATGGACAAATACGTTGTGAAACCGATCTTCTCGCGTGAAGGCGCGAACGTTTCTATCATCGAGAACGGTAAAACGATCGAAGCAGTAGAAGGCCCTTACGGCGAAGAAGGTATGATCGTGCAGCAGTTCCATCCGTTGCCGAAGTTTGGCGACAGCTATATGTTGATCGGTAGCTGGTTGATCAACGATCAGCCTGCCGGGATCGGTATTCGCGAAGACAGAGCGCTGATCACTCAGGATCTGTCCCGCTTCTACCCGCATATTTTTGTCGAGTAATATGGCACTCTTACGTAGGCCTGATAAGACACTTTGTGTCGCCATCAGGCAATAGAGCCTTGCCGGGTGGCGACTCCGCCTTACCCGGCACAGGAGACGCATTGTAGGTCCGATAAGCGTCGCGCCATCGGGCATCCATCATCCCACCTGTACCGACAACATACTCAGACTACCCATCTCAATCCCGTCGACCGGGATCGTCACAGGTTCTTTACCATCCCACGCGCCCAAAACGTACAGCAGCGGCAGATAGTGATCCGGCGTTGGGTTCGACAGCGAACCGCCTTCATGATCGAGATAGTTAACCAGCGGGTGCTGCTCAACCGGTCCCTGCCAGCTCAGGTTCGCTTTAACAAAATCATTGAATGATGTCGCCCAGGGATAGGGGCTATTATCGCCGTGCCAGCGCGCTGTACGCAGGTTATGCACGACGTTGCCGCTAGCCACCAGCATGATGCCTTCGTCACGCAGTGCCGCCAGCTTACGGCCCATCTCAAAATGCCAGGCCGCCGGTTTAGTGCTATCAATACTCAGTTGCACCATTGGGATATCGGCATTCGGGTACATCTTGATCAATACGCCCCATGAGCCGTGGTCAAAACCCCAGGCCTCTTTGTCGAGGGTAACCGGCACCGGAGAAAGCAAATCAACCAGATGCTGCGCCAGTTCAGGAGAGCCTGGGGCCGGGTAGTGCGTGTCGTACAACGCCTGCGGGAAGCCGCCAAAATCATGAATGGTCTTTGGCGCTTCCATTGCGGTGACGCCAGTCCCTCGCGTGTACCAGTGTGCAGACACCACCACAATCGCTTTTGGGCGTGGCAGAGTCTCCCCAAGCTGCTGCCAGGCCCGGGTATAGAGGTTATCTTCCAGAACGTTCATCGGGCTGCCATGGCCCAAAAACAATGCTGGCATACGGATTGAAGACATGATGATATCCTTACTCAGGGAGTCATTTTAATCGTCTTACGATACGCTTTTTCAGTGAATGAAGAACTCTGATAACCATGATGATGATCATCAGTTATTTTGAAGGTCAGTAAGCTGTATAAGGAGTCATTGATGTCAGTACCTTTAATCCTGACCTTGCTGGCGGGCGCCGCCACGTTTATTGGCGCGTTTCTTGGTGTGCTGGGACAAAAACCGTCTAATCGTCTGCTGGCATTTTCACTCGGATTTGCCGCCGGGATCATGCTGCTGATCTCCCTGATGGAGATGCTGCCTGCCGCGCTGGGCACAAAAGGGATGTCGCCTCTGCTTGGCTACGGCATGTTTATCATTGGCTTGCTCGGTTATTTTGGTCTGGATCGTCTTCTTCCCCATGCTCACCCTCAGGATCTGGTACAAAAAAGACAACAACCGCTACCAGGCTCAATCAAACGAACCGCCATCCTGCTGACGCTTGGGATCAGTTTGCATAACTTCCCGGAAGGGATTGCCACTTACGTAACCGCAAGCAGTAACCTGGAACTGGGTTTCGGCATCGCGCTGGCCGTCGCCCTGCACAATATTCCTGAAGGTCTGGCGGTGGCCGGCCCGGTCTATGCCGCAACAGGTTCCAAACGCACTGCCGTCTTCTGGGCGGGCATTTCAGGTATGGCGGAAATACTGGGCGGTGTGCTGGCGTGGCTGATCCTCGGCAGCCTGGTTTCCCCCATCGTCATGGCGGCCATTATGGCGGCCGTTGCGGGCATTATGGTCGCATTGTCGGTAGATGAACTGATGCCGCTGGCAAAAGAGATTGATCCCAATAACAACCCCAGCTATGGCGTTCTGTGTGGAATGTCGGTGATGGGGCTGAGTCTTGTCGTGCTTCAGGCAATGGGGATCGGGTAACGGAGAGGGCAGGAAGTGATTATTCCTGCTCTTTTGTCATAACGCGTTCTTCACCATCACGGCGCAGTAATTTATTGCGGATCTCAAGTAACGCATCGCGGTCTTGCCGAAACGCTTTACAGTAACGCTTCATATGGCAAACATAACCGGCCACCACCAGAACAATCAAGACAATCCAGTACCAGGCAATAAACATCCTTTCACCCTTAAAAATTAACATTAACAGATATTTAGCGTTAAAATTTAACATACCTATTATGAGGTAGATTTATATACTGGCACAGTATGAATTTGAAAAGATGATTTCGATCATACAGAAAAAGATTGGGTATTTATTAGCCGACAGGATGTCAAAAAAAGGAAATAGTGCCGGATAAGGTGCTTACACCGCTATCCGGCAAAGCAGGATTAGCTGGCTTTACGTTCGTGCGCCTGACGGTAAGCCACCAGATCTTCGATCGTTACCACAGCCATATTGTGTTTACCTGCAAATTCGATGCACTCCGGCGCACGCGCCATAGTGCCATCATCATTGGTCAGTTCACACAGCACGCCTGCAGGTTTGAACCCTGCCAGCGTCACCAGATCGATTGTCGCTTCGGTATGCCCACCACGGGTCAGTACCCCACCCGCCTGAGCGCGCAGCGGGAAGACATGTCCCGGACGGTTCAGATCGGAGGGTTTTGCGCCATCGGCAATCGCCGCGCGGACGGTGGTGATACGATCGGCAGCAGAAACGCCTGTGGTCACGCCTTCAGCCGCTTCAATGGTCACGGTAAAACCGGTGCCATAAGCGCTGGTGTTATTTTCCACCATCATCGGCAAATCGAGTTGTTTACGACGATCTTCGGTGATGCACAGACACACAATACCGCTACCGTGACGGATGGTCAGCGCCATCTGCTCAACGGTCATGGTCTCTGCCGGGAAAATCATATCGCCTTCATTTTCACGATCTTCGTCGTCCAGCACCATCACACCGCGGCCTTCGCGCAGCGCAGACAGAGCGTGTTCAACACGTTCAAAAGGCGTACCAAAAGAGGAAAGTAGCGTCTGATTCATGGTAATAAAACCTCACTAAAATTATGGTTACCAGAATCAGGGCAGTCTTAGGAGTACCGTCTAAGCGGCAAAAAAATAACGTGAGCGGGTCCATGCCCGACTGGATCGTTACTCTCTCCCATCCGGACTTTAACCGTCGGCCCCGGAATTACACCGGATCTGCTGACCTTCAAATTTGCATCTGAAGCGCTCGCGGGCTTTCAACTTTTCCTTCATCTTTCACGCTGCTGCTGCGTTGGCTGTCTTCGCTCATCCCAGTCACATAGTTATCTATGTTCGTGGGAATTCGCTCAGTTGCCGCCTTGCCGCAACGCGAAATCTTTTGGATACTGTTGATTTACCGCCGGTGGGGAATTTCGCCCCGCCCTGAGAATAAGCGGATTAACTATAACGCTATTAATTACCTTCATCAACGCCTTTGCTCGTCTTAGCTTCACACAATTCTGGTTTATGCCTGTGCCCGTTCGCACTACAATAGGCAACAACACGTACCAGTTCAGGGAAACCACAATGATTGACCCGAAAAAAATTGAGCAGATTGCTCGTCAGGTTCACGAGTCGATGCCGAAAGGGATCCGCGAGTTTGGGGAAGACGTCGAGAAGAAAATTCGTCAAACGCTGCAGTCACAGCTGACCCGTCTGGATCTGGTAAGCCGTGAAGAGTTTGATGTACAGACTCAGGTTTTGCTGCGTACCCGTGAAAAGCTGGCGCTGCTTGAGCAGCGTCTGAGCGAGCTGGAAGCGCGTCAAACCACGGAGGAAGTCAAACCTGCGACTGCCATCCCGCCGGTAGAACCGCAAGCGTAAAACAACAACGGGCCGCAAGGCCCGTTGTTTGATTAGTGTTCCACTTCTAGCTTTCTGGCTTGAATCGCCTGCTGGCAGTAATGCGCGTAGCGTTTGCAAAACCAGTCGCGGTGCTCCTCATCCATATTGCCGGTAACGGCCTGGATATCCACAGGGCGACCTTCGGCCTGCATTCTGGCAAAACTCCGCGCCAGGAAATCGAAATTGTTCATCGAATAAACAGTGTTGTTCATCAGCATACCCTCCAGTTATCGAATCTCTGTTAAGGCCATATGCTTTTCTGATTTCAGTATTTACCGGGAAGCGAAGTTATTCTGTACATAATGTGCGTAAACCCACTGCGCGGGTTCACAGTTTCTTACGAAATCTAAGAGGGGAATGAGCCTCTTTTCGGATTTTAGGTCAAGGGGGCGCATGCTATTTTAACGTCATGTAAAAGTAAGAGGTAAAACCCTTACTTTTGACACTATCAGGGAATGTAGTCGCAGGAGGAAGAAAGTTGGTTTTGTTCACGGATTATAACGGCCCCTACCTCTTTGCTATTTCATTTGTACTGCTGATTGGCCTACTGGAAATCATCTCTCTTATTTTCGGGCATTTCCTTTCAGGCGTGCTTGATGCCCACCTCGAACATTACGATGCCCTGACCTCCGGCAATATCGGCCAGGCGCTTCATTATCTCAACATCGGGCGGATCCCAGCGCTGATCGTGCTGTGCTTATTCGCGGGTTTCTTTGGGCTCTTCGGTATCCTTCTTCAGCATGGCTGGGTCACGCTGTGGCAAGCCCCGCTCAACAATCTGCTGCTCGCACCGGTGAGCTTTATTCTTGCGGTTTTCGCTGTGCATTACAGTGGAAAAATCATTGCACCCTGGCTACCACGGGATGAAACCACCGCCCTCCCGGAAAATGAGTTTATCGGCAGCATGGCGATGATTACCGGACATTCCGCGAGTGCCGGAACCCCATGTGAAGGCAAATTTACCGATAAGTTCGGGCAGACCCACTATGTGCTGCTGGAGCCTGAAGCAGGCAAAGAGTTCAAAAAAGGAGACAAGGTACTGATCATCTGCCGACTCTCCGCAACGCGTTACCTGGCCGAGCTCAACCCCTGGCCGGATGTTTTATAATCTTATACAGAGGGATCTATAGATGGATGATGTATTTGGCAAGTTACCTTCATGGATGTTTACTACCATTGTTGCGGTGGTTGTCTTTTTAATTATCGGGATTATTTTTGCCCGCCTGTACCGCCGCGCGTCTGCTGAACAGGCGTTTGTACGTACTGGCCTTGGCGGGCAAAAAGTGGTGATGAGCGGCGGCGCAATTGTGTTGCCTATTTTTCACGAAATGATCCCCATCAACATGAACACCCTCAAACTTGAGGTAAGCCGCTCCACCGCCGACAGCCTGATTACCAAAGACCGCATGCGTGTTGATGTTGTGGTAGCGTTCTTTGTCCGGGTTAAACCGTCCGCTGAGGGTATTGCCACCGCAGCGCAAACCCTGGGACAACGCACGCTATCGCCGGAAGATCTGCGTATGTTGGTTGAAGATAAGTTCGTCGATGCCCTGCGCGCTACTGCGGCGCAGATGACCATGCATGAACTGCAGGATACGCGCGAAAACTTCGTTCAGGGCGTACAGAATACCGTCGCGGAAGACCTGTCCAAAAACGGCCTGGAACTGGAGAGCGTGTCACTCACCAACTTTAACCAGACCGCGAAAGAGCATTTCAACCCCAACAACGCCTTTGATGCCGAGGGTCTAACCAAGCTGACCCAGGAAACGGAGCGTCGTCGTCGCGAACGTAACGAAGTCGAACAGGATGTAGAAGTTGCTGTTCGTGAGAAAAATCGTGATGCGCTGTCGCGCAAGCTGGAGATCGAGCAGCAGGAAGCCTTCATGACGCTCGAACAGGAACAGCAGGTGAAAACCCGCACGGCTGAGCAAAACGCCAAAATTGCCGCTTTTGAAGCCGAACGTCACCGTGAAGCTGAACAGACACGTATTTTTGCCGAACGCCAGATTCAGGAAACAGAAATCGAGCGTGAGCAGGCGGTGCGTTCAAGAAAAGTCGAGGCCGAGCGTGAAGTTCGCATCAAAGAGATCGAACAGCAGCAGGCTACGGAGATCGCCAACCAGACCAAGTCTATCGCCATTGCCGCCAAGTCTGAACAACAGTCCCAGGCTGAAGCACGTGCGAACGATGCGCTGGCTGAAGCTGTTCGCGCCCAGCAGAACGTAGAAACGACTCGTCAGACCGCAGAAGCGGATCGTGCCAAGCAGGTGGCGCTGATTGCCGCCGCGCAGGAAGCGGAAACACAGGCCGTTGAGTTGACCGTTCGCGCGAAAGCGGAGAAAGAGGCGGCGGAATTGCAGGCAGCCGCAATTGTTGAGCTGGCTGAAGCAACGCGGAAAAAAGGACTTGCGGAGGCAGAAGCGCAACGCGCGCTGAACGATGCCATCAACGTGCTTTCCAACGAACAGACCAGCCTGAAATTTAAACTGGCGCTGCTGCAGTCCCTGCCAGCGGTCATTGAGAAATCCGTTGAGCCGATGAAGTCTATCGATGGGATCAAGATTATTCAGGTGGATGGTCTCAATCGCGGTGGCGCAGTCGGTGAAGTGACCGCAAATAACGTAAACGGTGGGAATCTGGCGGAGCAGGCATTATCCGCAGCCCTTGCCTATCGCACACAAGCGCCGCTAATTGACTCACTGTTAAATGAAATTGGCTTGTCCGGTGGTTCGCTGTCGGCGCTTGCCGAGCCGCTGAAAGCAGTGGAAAGCAGCGCTACCACTGAAGAATAAACCTTAAAAATGCCGGATAAGGTGTCCACACCGCTATCCGGCAAACTTCTCAACTGTTATTTATCGCTGTCTTTCTGGATCTTCTTGATGATATTGGTTGTTGAGCAGCCATCTTCGAAGTTCAGCACCAGTACTTCTCCGCCGTTCGCCCACACTTCTTTGCTGCCCGCAATATCTTCCGGCTTATAGTCGCCACCTTTTACCAACAGATCGGGCAGAATGCCGGCTATCAGACGCTGCGGCGTATCTTCTTCAAAAGAGACGACCCAGTCGACAGATTCCAGCGCGCCCAACACGATCATACGCTGTTCCAGCGGGTTGACCGGGCGCGTTTCCCCTTTCAGACGTTTGGTCGAAGCATCGCTGTTCACCGCGACGATTAAACGATCGCCGAGCTTACGCGCATTCGCGAGGTAGGAGACGTGACCGGCATGCAGAATGTCAAACACCCCGTTGGTCATGACGACTTTCTCACCACGCTTACGGGCGCTGGCAACAGCCTGCTTCAGCTCGTCTTCGGTCATCACGCCAAAGCCGGTTTCCGCACGACCGCGTACCGCGTTTTCCAGTTCGATTGGCGACACCGTGGAGGTTCCCAGCTTACCAACCACAACACCCGCTGCCGCGTTGGCAAAGAAGCAGGCCTCCTCCAGAGAATTCCCCGCAGCCAGCGTCGCGGCCAGTACGCCAATCACCGTATCGCCCGCACCAGTCACGTCATACACTTCCTGCGCCTGCGTCGGCATATGCAGCGGCGCTTTGCCCGGTTGCAACAGCGTCATCCCCTGCTCGGAACGGGTGACCAGCAACGCGGAAAGCTCGAAATCGGCAATCAGCTTCATGCCGCGCTCAACAATCTCTTCTTCGCTTTTGCATTTCCCTGCCACTGCCTCGAATTCTGACAGATTTGGCGTCAGCAACGTTGCACCACGGTAGCGCTCAAAATCAGTCCCCTTCGGGTCGATCAGCACAGGCACACCGGCTTTACGCGCCAGGGCGATCATCTGCTGGACGCTGGCCAGTGCGCCTTTGGCATAGTCAGACAGTACCAGCGCGCCAATTGAACTCAGCGCCTGGTTGATGCGCTCATGCAGCGGCTGTGGATCTACGCCTTCAAAGCCTTCTTCAAAATCCAGGCGGATCAACTGCTGGTTACGCGAAAGCACGCGCAGCTTGGTGATAGTGGGATGAGTGGGAACAGAAACGAAGTCGCATTTCACGTTCACCTCTGCCAGCGTTTTGCTGAGCGCACGTGCGGCGTCGTCGATACCGGTCAGACCGACCAGGCGCGAATTGGCGCCCAGGGAAGCAATGTTCATCGCCACGTTCGCTGCACCGCCAGGACGTTCCTCGATGGTATCCACTTTCACCACCGGTACTGGCGCTTCCGGCGAAATACGGCTGGTCGGGCCGTACCAGTAACGGTCCAGCATCACATCCCCAACAACCAAGACTCCTGCACGTTCAAACTCTGGCAGCGTTACTTTCATTCCTGTCTCCTGAGAGATTCAAAATTTGCGCGCGATAATAGCACACTTCATCAGGCAACCAGCCACTTCTGCCAGCTTGCCCCGACCTGCGTACATTCCGCCTCAAAACACGTTTGCGCCACATGGCCTGGCTGTTCCTGTAAGGCCAGATGATGCAGTGCATCACGCAGCGTGGTATAGGCGTGGGTCAACGCCATCGCCTCCTGCTCATCCATGATGTCGTTTTGCGCTAACAGTTCCAGTATGCGCACATTATCCGACCAGCGTGTCAGTTTGGGTTTGTCATGGGCATAGCGCAGCACCAGATACTGCGCGATGAACTCAATATCGGTAATACCGCCTTCATCTGCTTTGATATCAAAGCGATCGCGATGCTTATTGCCCAAATGGGCACGCATTTTTTCGCGCATTTCGCGCACTTCGGTCTGCAACGTTTTGCCGTCACGCGGCAACGTCATGATATCGCGGCGTACCGCATCAAACTGAGCGGTTAACAACGGATCGCCATAGACCACGCGGGCGCGCACCAGCGCCTGATGTTCCCACGTCCAGGCCTCATTTTTCTGATAATCCGCAAAGGCTTCGGTGGAGGTGACCAGCATCCCCGCAGCCCCTGACGGGCGCAGACGCGCATCCACTTCATACAGAATGCCGGAAGAGGTACGGGTGCTGAACAGATGCATAATCCGCTGCGCCAGCCGCAGGTAGAACTGGCGCCCATCAATTTCCCGTTCGCCATCGGTCATCACGTCAATGGGGCAGTCATGCAGGAAAATCAGGTCCAGATCGGAACTATAACCCAGCTCCCAGCCGCCCAGCTTGCCGTAACCGACCACCGCAAAGCCGCGCCCTTCCCGTTCAGCCAGATGCTTTGGCCGCCCGTAGCGCGCCACCATCTGCAGCCACGCCTGCTGCACGACGGCATCAATCATCGCTTCCGCAAGCCAGGTCAGATGATCGCTGACTTTCATTACCGGCAGCGTGCCGGCGATGTCGGCAGCAGCAATACGCAACAACTGTGTTTGCTTGAACTGACGCAGCGCTTCCAACTGTTGTTCTTCATCGTCTTCAGGAACGCGCAGCAGATACTGACGTAGTTCGTCGCGATAGGCGTCGGTTGCCGTCGGTTGGTAGAGCGTATTCGGGTCGAGCAGTTCATCCAGTAACAGCGGATAACGCGCCAGTTGGCTCGCGACCATCGGCGATGCCGCACAGAGCGAGATCAGATGTTTCAGCGCACCGGGGAATTCACTCAGCAGCTCAAGATAGGTGGTGCGCGTGACGATGCCCACCAGCAGCGGCGTAATACGCGACAGCGGCACGCTGGGCTCCGGACGCGAACAAACATCGCTCAGCAGGTGCGGCATCAGATGGTCGAGTACCTGGCGTCCACGCGGCCCAATGGTGCGTTTGTCCACTTCTTTACGGAAATCGGCAATCAGCGCCAGCACGTGCAGACGATCGTCATCCGTAAGATGGGACAACACGGGCGGCGTATCATCCTCCTGCAATGCGTCCTGCCACAGTTCGCGCCACTGTTCAGACAGCGCGTCTTCCTGCGTTTCAGCGTCATCATCACCAATCAGTTCGTTAAACACCCGGCGCACATTCGCCATGTGTGCATCCAGCACGTCGGTCAACTGCGACCAGTCATCAGCGTGCATTCCCCATGCCAGGCGCGCCCGGTTCAGCTCATCGCCCGGCAGCGTCTGGGTTTGTTCATCGTTGATGCTTTGCAGCAGATTTTCCAGACGGCGCAGGAAAAGATAAGCCGAACGCAGTTGTTGCGTGTCGTTTTCCGGTAAAAGATGCAATGCGGCGATGGCGTTTAACGTTGGCAGCAGAGAACGTGATTGCAGGGATGGCTCACGCCCGCCGCGAATCAACTGAAACACCTGCACGATAAATTCGATTTCACGAATACCGCCCGCGCCGAGCTTGATGTTGTCTTTCAGACCCCGGCGACGCACTTCCCGCGCAATCATCCCCTTCATATTTCTCAGGGACTGGATCACGCTAAAGTCGATATAGCGACGGAAAACGAAGGGCCGCAGCATGGCGCGCAGTTCATCAACATACTGACCGTCGGTCTCGCCCATGATTCGCGCCTTGACCATCGCGTAACGCTCCCAGTCGCGCCCCTGCTCCTGGTAATAATCTTCCAGCGCCGCAAAGCTCAACACCAGCGGACCGCTGTCGCCAAACGGACGCAGCCGCATATCCACCCGATAGACGAACCCATCCTGCGTGGGCTGATCCAGTACTTTGATCAACCTCTGCCCCATGCGGGTGAAAAACTGTGCGTTATCGAGTTCACGACGTCCGCCCTGCGTCGCGCCGTGCTCCGGCCAGGCAAAGATCAGATCGATATCCGAGGAGAAATTCAGCTCACCGCCCCCCAGCTTGCCCATCCCTAAAATTAGCAGAGGTTGCGGAACGCCCTGTAGGTTACACGGCGTTCCCCATTCACGGCAGCAGGCCTCGTACAGCCAGTCACGCGCCCCGACAATCAATGTCTCGGCCAGATGGCTTAACTGTTGCAAAATGTCGGTGTCTTGCACCAGCGACAGCGCCTGTGCCCAGGCAATGCGCACCATCACGCGACGGCGAAAAAGACGCAATTCATGCATCAGCGCCGCTTCATCGTTCACCGTTGCCAACGCTGCCTGCAACCATGCGCCATAGTGTTGCCACTCATCAGCCTGCGGCGGTGCGCTTTCCAGCTCAGCCAGCCATTCGGGATGCGCAGTCACGCTGTCCTGCACAAAATCACTGAATGTAAGTACTGACTTCGCTTGTACACCCGATGCGGATTCAGGCAACTGCTCTGCAATGGTTTGCCAGTGCTGCTGTAACGGAGAAGAAAGCGGCTTCATTAAAAGGTTCCTTGTAACGTTGCCGGATGGCGGCATGCCACCTTATCCGACCTACATAATATGTCGATCCGTAGGCCTGATAAGCGCGGCGCCATCAGGCACGCCAGTTATCGTTTTCCGCTGTGCAACCAGAATGGTTCCTGGTTGTTCGCCTCATTGCGGAAATGTTCAATTTCAATATGTTGACCGGTGGCAATGGCATGAAGCAACCCTTGCCAGTTCTCCAGCCAGGCCTGAACCACCGCCGCATCGTAATACCCTGCCAGCAGCAAAACGGTGTCAATATCGCGACGTAAACGCGGCAACTGATCGCGATACTTGTCGCCCAACGGCTGACCAAACACACTTTTCAGTTCCGCCGCGGTACGGGACAGATGGATATCGGCGAAGCGCTTGAAAGAGTCAGCCATTTTTCCCTGCGCCTTCGCATCGAGGAACGGTTGCCAGGCTTTGGTCACCAGCCACTCGGTCAGCGCCAGTTTCGCCATCGCCGTTTGCGTGGTGTATACCGCCGTCACAGCAGAAACCGCTGATGCAATAGTAGCCTCCGACTGTGTCAGTAGATCTCGTAAGTGAGCGCTCGCTTTACGCGGAACAATACCGCCAAACAGCATCAGGGTGTGACGCACCAGGCCCATTGCGGCCAGAACGTCCTGCTTTGCCTTTTCGTTGCCGCGAATCCACAGTTCCTCATGGTACTGCCACTGTGCCAGCGCCAGCTCCAGAGACGCTTCCAGCCCTTGCTCTACGCAGGCTTTCGCGGGCGCTTTCAGTACCACGGTCGGTTTGATTTCGCGCGGGACATTCCCCTGCGCCAGATGATAACCGCGCGCCGCCTTGCTCAGGCTGCCCTGTCGCAGGCCCGTCTGGTTGACTAACTGGTTCGCCAGCTTCAGCACCGCCCGGGTCTCGCCGCGCAGCAGTTCCAGCTCCAGCTCACAAATGGGCTCTGCAAACTCACCGGCTTTCACTTCACCCCGATCGAGGGCGATTTCAATCTGACTGCCGTCGACATCCAGCAGCCATTTTTCACGCTCAAAATCGGTACGAAACAGCGGCTGCACGCGCGAGGCAAGGCCGACCGGCAGTTCACCGTCGGGCCACACTTCAGAGGGAAACTGCGCCAGATCGAGCGAAGGTTCATTCAGCGGGACGTTGTATTCCGGACGCTGATGCAAACCGCCGGTCACGCGTCCGGCAATTTTCATGGTCATCTCATAGCGGCCTTTATCCCCGCGAATACGCAACCCCATATCATGCTTACGCAACCAGTTATCTTCCGTTTCGTAGTAGATATTCAGTAACTGACCGGGCGCGTGATGCTCGCCCCCAAGCGTATTCAGATGGTCACGCAATGCATCAACCGCCTCGTGATTGACGATAAATTTTAATTCTATTTCCTGAGCCATGGGCGTGTACTTACCGGTTATGTCACATAAGAGAGAATCACGGCGAACTTACAGTGATCTTTTTTGTCAGTAGATAGTATTTTGCGCCAAATTGCCATGCAACGAGCAATTTGACGGGCGTAAAAGTTTGCAGTAGCGGTTAAGCGGACACAGAAGATTCCGATTGATGTCGAATGCTTTGCGTAGAGACACTGATGCCACTACTATCGTTCCTCTTTTTATGACAATAACGACAGCCTGATGCCAAAATTACGCCTGATTGGATTAACTTTACTCGCACTTAGCGCCACTGCCGTCTCTCATGCCGAAGAAAAGCGCTATGTCTCTGATGAACTGAACACCTGGGTCCGCAGTGGGCCAGGGGATAATTATCGCCTCGTCGGCACCGTCAACGCCGGCGAAGAAGTCACGCTGTTACAAACCGACGCCAACACCAATTACGCGCAGGTCAAAGACAGTACCGGGCGCACCGCCTGGATCCCGCTAAAAGAACTGAACAGTACGCCAAGCCTACGCACCCGCGTACCCGACCTGGAAAACCAGGTGAAGACGCTCACTGAAAAGCTCAACAATATCGACACCACGTGGAACCAGCGTACGGCTGAAATGCAGCAGAAAGTGTCGCAGAGCGACAGCGTGATTAACGGGCTGAAAGAAGAGAACCAGAAGCTGAAAAACGAGCTGATTGTGGCGCAGAAGAAAGTCAGCGCCGCGAATTTGCAGCTTGATGATAAGCAACGCACCATCATCATGCAGTGGTTCATGTATGGCGGTGGCGTGCTGGGGCTTGGCCTGCTCCTGGGCCTGATTCTGCCGCATATGATCCCAAGCCGGAAACGCAAAGACCGCTGGATGAACTAAATCGCCTTCTCCGCCACACTGTCATATGATTAAAGGATTGTATTTCTCAGGAGAGGTGGAGTGGCGTGAAGATTTATCTGGTCGGTGGTGCAGTTCGGGACAGGTTGTTAGGGCTACCGGTTAAAGATAAAGATTGGGTGGTGGTTGGCGCCACACCGCAGCAGATGCTTGACGCGGGCTACCAGCAGGTAGGCCGCGATTTTCCTGTTTTTCTCCATCCGCAAACCCACGAAGAGTATGCCCTGGCGCGGACCGAGCGTAAGTCTGGTTCGGGCTATACCGGATTCACCTGTTATGCCGCGCCGGATGTCACCCTGGAAGAAGATCTCCAGCGTCGTGACCTGACCATTAACGCCCTGGCGCAAGATGATGACGGTAACATTGTCGATCCGTATTGCGGACGCCGCGATCTGGAGCGTCGTCTGCTGCGCCACGTCTCGCCAGCCTTCAGTGAAGATCCGCTGCGCGTTCTGCGCGTGGCGCGCTTTGCCGCCCGTTACGCCCATCTGAGTTTTCGCATTGCGGATGAAACCATGGCGCTGATGCGAGAAATGACGCACGCTGGCGAACTGGAACATCTGATCGCAGAGCGAGTGTGGAAAGAGACCGAAAACGCGCTCACTACCCGCAATCCACAGGTCTATTTTCAGGTTTTACGTGACTGCGGCGCCCTGCGGGTACTGTTTCCGGAAGTGGATGCGCTGTTTGGCGTCCCCGCGCCGGCAAAATGGCATCCGGAAATTGATACCGGGATTCACACCCTGATGACGCTGTCGATGGCGGCGCTGCTCAGCCCGGCGGTTGATGTACGTTTCGCCACGCTGTGCCACGATCTCGGCAAAGGACTGACGCCGCCGGAACTCTGGCCGCGTCACCACGGTCACGGTCCGGCAGGCGTCCGGCTGGTTGATCAGCTTTGCCAGCGACTGCGCGTGCCAAATGACATTCGTGACTTAGCCAAACTGGTGGCGGAGTTCCACGACCTCATTCATACCTTCCCGATACTGCAACCCAAAACCATCGTGAAACTGTTTGATTCGATCGACGCCTGGCGTAAACCCCAGCGCGTGGAGCAAATCGCGCTCACCAGTGAAGCCGACGTGCGCGGACGGACAGGGTTTGAAGCCGCGGATTATCCGCAAGGGCGTTTGTTACGTGAAGCGTGGGAAGTCGCACAATCGGTCCCCACCCGAGACGTTGTCGAGGCCGGATTTAAAGGCATTGAGATTCGCGAAGAGTTGACCCGCCGCCGGATTGCAGCGGTAGCCCACTGGAAAGAGACCCGTTTACCGAAAGCGGTCAGTTAAGCGTGAATGCCGGATGGCCTACGGACGTAGGCCGGATAACGCGTTTACGCCGCCATCCGGCATCAAAGGTCCGTCAGAAAAACACCACGTACACCGCAGCAGCGACGATAAAACGGTAGATCGCAAACGGAATGAACGAAATACGTTTAATCAATTGCAGGAACGTTTTGATAGCCACCAGCGCAACCACAAAGGCAGTGACGAAACCGACGGCAAACATTGGAATATCCGCCGCCGTCAGGAACGACCAGCTTTTGTAGAGATCCAATGCGGTAGCGCCCATCATCATCGGCACCGCCAGCAGGAACGAGAATTCAGACGCGGCGTAACGGCTAACACCCATCAACATCCCGCCTGAAATGGTCGCACCGGAACGGGAAAAGCCCGGCCATAGCGCCAGACACTGGAAACAACCAATCATAAACGCCTGGCGATAAGTCATATCATCGAGGCCTGGCGCACGTGGTTCTTTGGGTTTCAGACACTCTGCGGCAATCAGCAGCAAACCGCCCACGACCAGCGCGTACATCACGTTAACCGGGTTGAACAGTGATTTAATCGTATCGTGGAAAACCAGCCCCAGCACGACGGCCGGTATCATGCCAAGCAGAATGTGGATAAGCGTTAAACGGCCTTTGCTTTCTCCTTCATGCTGTAGCGGACGACCAAAATGGATGCCAATCAGGCTGAAAAGGCGTCGCCAGAACATCACGACGACGGCAAGAATCGATCCCAGTTGGATTACCACCTCAAAGGTCTTTGCCGTGTCACCCTCGAATCCCAGCAGGTGGCCCACTATGATCATGTGACCGGTGCTGGAAACGGGCAAAAACTCTGTCAATCCTTCGACCACACCCAAAATTGCCGCTATCAGCAGCGAGTGCATATCGCTCATCAATAAACCCCTAAATAGAAAAAAGAAAAATCTACTGCACAAAAAGATCCCACTTTAGGACTCTTTTATATCCGTTTGGTTTAACGATTATGAAGATAATTATTTTTCTTTCAGATTATTGCTACGCTCAATGATAACGCCCACGTTTGCCGCCCGTGCCACCGCACCTGGCTTACTGAGTTTGATGCGAACCCACGGAGAGTGAAAACGGGTTAACAGCAGCTCCGCCACCTCTTCCGCGACACGTTCCACCAGCGCAAAGCGCCCGCCTTCCACATGGCGGATAACCGTTTCGGCAATATCCGCGTAGCTCAGACAATCGGCCACATCGTCGCTTTTTGCTGACTGACGGTTATCCCATGCCATTTCGATATCGAACACCAGTTTCTGTTCGATAGTCTGTTCCCAGTCGTAAACACCAATGGTGGTGATTACCGAAAGTTGCTCTATAAATACAATATCCATCACGACCTGCCTGCTTTTTGGCTAACCCGGATACCACTTCCGGCGAAATATGCGTATTATCCACAGAAGTAGCGTTTTACACGACATTTTCAAAACGGAACAGCTTATGAGTGCAATCGCGCCTGGAATGATCCTCTTCGCGTACCTCTGCGGCTCCATTTCCAGTGCCATTCTGGTCTGCCGCATTGCTGGCTTGCCCGACCCGCGTAGCAGCGGTTCCGGTAACCCTGGCGCGACCAATGTGTTACGAATCGGTGGCAAGGGAGCAGCCGTAGCGGTCCTGATTTTCGACGTCCTGAAAGGGATGTTGCCCGTCTGGGGTGCGTATGCGCTTGGCGTTAGCCCGTTCTGGTTGGGTCTTATCGCCATCGCTGCCTGTCTGGGGCATATCTGGCCAGTCTTCTTCGGTTTCAAAGGCGGGAAAGGCGTGGCGACAGCCTTTGGCGCTATCGCCCCTATCGGCTGGGATCTCACCGGCGTGATGGCGGGTACCTGGTTGCTCACCGTCCTGTTGAGCGGTTACTCATCGCTGGGGGCCATCGTCAGCGCCCTGATCGCCCCGTTCTACGTCTGGTGGTTCAAACCGCAGTTTACCTTCCCGGTCTCTATGTTGTCCTGCCTGATTTTGTTGCGTCATCATGACAATATTCAGCGCCTGTGGCGCCGCCAGGAGAGCAAAATCTGGACCAGACTGCGTAAGAAACGAGAGAAAGATTCGCCGTAGTTTTTTTGCACTACACCGTAGGCCTGATAAGGCGGTGCCGCCATCAGGCGCACACGCATCGTCGGATGGCGGCGCAAAGCGCCTTATCCGGTCTAAAGCGCCTGAAAACCTTCGTCCGGCTTACCTAAACGCTGCTGGCACCATTTCGCCAGAAACTCCACGCAAACCCTGAGCTTCACGCTGCGATACAGTGGTTCCTGATAGACCGCCCAGATATTGGCGCTCTGCGCATATTCCGGCAACACCCGCACCAGCTTGCCGCTCGCCAGAAACGGCTGCACATCCCACTCTGAACGCAACATGATACCTTTGCCTTCCAGCGCCCATTGCAGAACCACTTCACCGCTATTGGAAGAGAGATGCCCGCTCACTTTGACCGATTTTTTCGTCGTGCCATTTCCCAGTTCCCATATTCCGTGGGTCATATCACGCTCTTTGGTCACCAGACAATCATGGTGACTTAATTCCTGCAACGTTTTGGGTTCAGGATATTTTTGTAAATATTCCGGGGAGGCACACAATATTCTTTTATTCTTTGTTAACAAATGCGCAATATAATAGTCCGGGATCTCATCGTTAATGCGAATATCGAGATCGATATTATCCTGAACCAAATCAATTTGCCGATCGAAGAGTTCAAAATGGACCTGTAACTCAGGATAGTTGCGCATCAGTTCAGTAATCGCGGGCGCAATGTGGCTACGGCCAAATCCGAAGCTACAACCAATACGAATCATCCCTTCCGGGCGCGTTTTGATTTGCGTCACGTCGTCAATCAGGCGCTGATATTGTGTCAGGATCACCAGCGCCTGTTCATAACAGCGCTGACCGCTTTCCGTCAGCGCTACTCCGCGCGCCGAGCGGTTAAGCAGCGTGGTAGCGAGCGTGGTTTCCAGAATCTGAATCCGCTTCGTCACAAATGCGGGCGTTTGTCCGAGGGCGCATGCTGCGGCGCTAAAACTGCCCGTATGGACGATTTCCACCAGCACCTGAAGGTCCTTGGCTAAGGGCCAGTTTTTGAGCATTTTTCGGGTTATCCATGATAATTGATACCTGAATTGTAATTCGCAATCTCAGGTTAATCTCTGCCCTTGCTCAATTTTCATTATCTTTCTTCAGCATCATTCACGAACTGTTAATTACATATACACAGTGGCAAATAATATAAAACCACACTTTCAGTGGTAGCTTGTGAGGGAGAATTTATTTCCAGACAAATAAAAGAACTGGAGTTGACATGATGAGCAATAAAAATAATCACAATGCGGTTAATACGCTGACGGAAATAGTCGCCAATTTTACTGCCATGATTTCCACACGCATGCCCGACGATGTGGTGGATAAATTAAAACAGCTACGGGATGCCGAAACCTCAAAAATGGGGCAAATCATCTACCACACGATGTTCGACAACATGCAGAAGGCTATCGATCTTAACCGTCCGGCCTGCCAGGACACCGGTGAGATCATGTTCTTCGTCAAGGTCGGTTCCCGTTTCCCGCTGTTGGGTGAGTTACAGGGCATTCTCAAGCAAGCGGTGGAAGACGCCACGGTGAAAGCGCCGCTGCGCCACAATGCGGTAGAGATTTTTGACGAAGTGAATACCGGTAAAAACACCGGAAGCGGCGTACCATGGGTGACGTGGGATATCGTCCCTGATGGCGAAGACGCGGAAATTGAAGTCTATATGGCCGGTGGCGGCTGCACGCTGCCGGGGCGCGCTAAAGTGCTGATGCCTTCTGAAGGTTACGAAGGCGTTGTGAAATTCGTCTTTGAAAACATCTCGACGCTGGCCGTCAACGCCTGCCCGCCGGTGCTGGTCGGCGTGGGGATTGCCACCTCCGTTGAAACCGCCGCCGTGCTGTCGCGTAAAGCGGTGCTGCGGCCGATCGGCACCCGCCATCCGAATCCCAAAGCGGCAGAGCTCGAACTGCGTCTGGAAGAGGGGCTGAACCGGCTGGGCATTGGCCCGCAGGGGCTCACTGGCAACAGTTCCGTGATGGGCGTGCATATCGAATCCGCCGCACGTCACCCCTCGACCATTGGCGTCGCCGTCTCCACCGGCTGCTGGGCGCATCGTCGCGGTACGCTGCTGGTCCATTCTGACCTCTCCTTCGAAAACCTGTCTCACACCCGGAGCGCGTTATGAAAAAGATCCTCACAACCCCGATCAAAGCCGAAGACCTGGAAGACATCCGCGTAGGCGATGTGATCTACCTGACCGGCACGCTGGTGACCTGTCGCGATGTCTGCCACCGCCGCCTGATCGAACTGAAGCGCCCGATTCCCTACGACCTCAACGGCAAAGCGATTTTCCATGCCGGGCCGATCGTGCGTAAGAACGGTGAAAAATGGGAGATGGTTTCCGTCGGCCCGACCACCAGCATGCGTATGGAAGCCTTTGAAAAAGAGTTCATTGAGCAGACGGGCGTCAAACTGGTGGTGGGTAAAGGCGGCATGGGGCCGCTAACGGAAGAGGGTTGCCAGAAATTCAAGGCGCTGCACGTAATCTTCCCGGCAGGCTGCGCGGTGCTGGCAGCCACCCAGGTGGAAGAGATCGAAGAGGTGCACTGGATGGAGCTCGGGATGCCGGAATCACTGTGGGTTTGCCGGGTGAAAGAATTCGGTCCGCTGATTGTCTCTATCGACACCCACGGCAACAACCTGATCGCCGAAAATAAAAAACAGTTCGCCGAACGTCGTGGCCCCATCGTCGACGAAATCTGCGAACACGTGCATTACATCAAATAACCCTTCCGGAGAGGCCTGTGCCTCTCCCTCTTTCGCAGGGATACGACAATGGCACCTTTGTCTGGTTGGTGGCGATATCTGGCTCCGCTGGTGATCATCGCCATTATTGCTGTTTTGCCCGTCCCCACCGGTCTTGAGAGCCACACCTGGCTCTACTTTGCGGTCTTTACCGGCGTCATCGTGGGACTCATTCTGGAACCTGTGCCCGGCGCAGTCGTGGCGATGATTGGGATATCAATTATCGCGGTTCTCTCGCCGTGGCTTTTGTTCAGCCCGGAACAACTCGCCCAGGACGGATTTAAATTTACCGCCAAAGCGCTCTCGTGGGCGGTTTCTGGTTTTTCTAACTCGGTGATCTGGCTGATTTTCGCCGCCTTTATGTTTGGCACCGGGTATGAAAAAACCGGCCTTGGTCGACGCATTGCGCTGATGCTGGTGAAAAAAATGGGGCACCGCACGCTATTTCTTGGCTACGCGGTGATGTTCTCCGAGCTGATCCTTGCCCCTGTTACACCGTCTAACTCCGCACGCGGCGCAGGGATCATCTACCCGATTATCCGCAATCTGCCGCCGCTTTATAATTCACAACCCAACGATCCCAGCGCCCGCTCCATTGGCTCTTATATTATGTGGATGGGGATCACCGCCGACTGCGTGACCAGCGCCATTTTCCTGACGGCGATGGCGCCGAACCTGCTGTTGATTGGCCTGATGAAGACCGCGTCCCATACGGCACTGAGCTGGGGAGACTGGTTCTTAGGCATGCTGCCGCTGAGCATTTTGCTGGTTCTGCTGGTGCCGTGGCTCGCCTATGTGTTGTATCCGCCTGTGCTGAAGTCGGGCGATCAGGTACCGCGCTGGGCGGAGTCGGAACTCAAGGAGATGGGGCCGCTCTGCTCGCGTGAGAAAAAGATGCTGGTGCTGATGGTCGGCGCCCTGGTGCTGTGGATCTTCGGTGGAGACTACATTGATGCGGCTATGGTCGGTTACAGCGTCGTCGCCCTGATGCTGGTGCTGCGCATCATCTCCTGGGATGACATCATCAGTAATAAATCAGCGTGGAACGTCTTCTTCTGGCTGGCCTCGCTTATTACCCTCGCAACCGGACTGAACAACACCGGCTTTATCACCTGGTTTGGCAAACTGCTGGCCAGCGGGTTGAGCGGCTACTCACCGGTAATGGTGATGATCGCGCTGATCGTGGTGTTCTGGCTGCTGCGTTACTTCTTTGCCAGCGCAACGGCCTACACTTCCGCGCTGGCGCCGATGATGATCGCAGCCGCACTGGCGATGCCAGAAATCCCCTTACCGGTATTCTGCCTGATGGTGGGTGCGGCTATTGGTCTGGGCAGCATTCTCACCCCGTATGCAACCGGCCCAAGCCCTATCTACTATGGCAGCGGTTATCTGCCGACCGTCGATTACTGGCGGCTGGGGGCAATTTTCGGCCTGATTTTCCTGGTGCTGCTGCTGGCAACCGGGCTTATCTGGATGCCTCTCGTTTTGCTTTAACCCCGTTGGGGCGGCAGGGCTGTCGCCCCTTTTTTCATAAGCGTCTCATATGACCGCTTTCCCGCTGTGCTGAGGCATACTTTTACTATGCAAACACCCTCACGCTCATAAGGGAAACGCTCTGGAAACCGTTGCGCACAAGACACCGACACGGGGCTGGCAGGCCGAACTCGACCTGCGGTTTAGCCATACCGCGCACAAAACGGTACTCACCCACGCACGCCATGTGGGTCCCCTGACAGTTCAACGACCGTTTTACCCTGAAGAAGAGGTTTGCCATCTCTACCTCCTCCATCCGCCCGGCGGCATTGTCGGCGGCGATGAGCTGCAAATTTCCGTCACGCTGGACGAAAACAGCCACGTATTAATCACCATGCCCGGTGCGGGTAAGTTTTATCGTAGCGCAGGCCCGCAGGCGCGCCTGCATCAGACGTTCACGCTGGCCCCAAACGCAACGCTGGAATGGCTGCCGCAGGATACGATCCTGTTCCCCGGCGCGAACGCCGCTCTACGCAGCGTATTTCATCTCACCGCTGAAAGCCGTCTTCTGGGCTGGGATCTGCTCTGCTTCGGGCGACCGGTTATGCAAGAGACGTTCAGCCACGGCACGCTGCATAACCGTCTGGAGATCTGGCGCGACGGGCAGCCGCTGCTCATTGAACGCCTGACGCTGAGGGATGGGGATCTCAAGGCCATCGCCAGCCAGCCGTGGTGCGGCACTCTGCTCTGCTATCCGGCCACGGAACAGATGCTCGACGGGGCGCGGGAATGTCTGGCTCCGCTCGGTGATTACGCCGGGGCAACGCTCGTCGACTCGCTGCTGACGGTTCGTTTTCTGGCTGACGACAACCTGATTGTTCAGCGCGCCATGCGCGAAATCTGGCAGTTTTTACGCCCGCTGTTAACCCAAAAGCCACCGCACCCGCCGCGCATCTGGCAAACCTGAGAGACGCCTATGGAACTGACCCCCAGAGAAAAAGACAAGCTGTTGCTCTTTACCGCCGCGCTGGTCGCTGAACGCCGACTGACCCGCGGTCTGAAACTAAACTACCCGGAATCGGTGGCGCTCATCAGCGCCTTCATCATGGAAGGGGCGCGCGACGGCAAAAGCGTTGCCTCGTTAATGGAAGAGGGCCGCCACGTGCTGAACCGTGAGCAGGTGATGGAAGGCGTTCCTGAGATGATCCCGGATATCCAGGTAGAAGCGACCTTTCCGGACGGTTCGAAGCTGGTTACCGTCCACAGTCCGATCGTCTAAGGAGCAACCATGATTCCAGGTGAATACCGGATCGCAGCGGGAGACATTGCGATTAACACAGGGCGCGAAACGCGCACGATCGTGGTGGAGAACCATGGCGATCGTCCCATTCAGGTGGGATCGCACTACCACTTTTACGAGGTCAACCCGGCGCTCCGTTTTTCCCGTGAAGCCGCTCGTGGCTTTCGCCTGAACATTCCGTCAGGGACCGCGGTACGTTTTGAACCGGGACAAAAGCGCGAGATTGAGCTGGTACGCGTCGCGGGCGCACAGCGTATTTTTGGCTTTCGCGGCGACGTCATGGGCGCGCTGGAGGTAAAACATGGCTGAGATTTCCCGGCAGGCTTACGCCGACATGTTCGGCCCGACCACTGGCGATAAAGTGCGTCTGGCGGACACGGATCTGTGGATCGAAGTAGAAAACGATCTCACTACCTACGGTGAAGAGGTGAAATTCGGCGGCGGCAAAGTGATCCGCGACGGCATGGGCCAGGGGCAGATGCCGTCTCAGGAATGTGTGGATCTGGTGATTACCAACGCGCTGATCGTCGATCACTGGGGGATCGTCAAAGCGGATATCGGCATTAAAGACGGCCGGATTTTTGCCATAGGCAAAGCCGGAAATCCGGATATTCAGCCTGACGTGACGATTCCGATCGGCGTTGCCACCGAAGCGATCGCCGGCGAAGGCAAGATCGTGACGGCGGGCGGCGTGGATACCCATATTCACTGGATCTGTCCACAGCAGGCGGAAGAGGCGCTGGTCTCTGGCGTGACGACAATGATTGGCGGCGGCACCGGACCGGCTGCTGGCACCAATGCCACCACCTGTACACCGGGACCGTGGTACATTGCCAGGATGTTGCAGGCAGCGGATACGCTGCCCGTCAATATCGGCCTGCTGGGCAAAGGCAATGGCTCCAGTCCTGATGCGCTGCGCGAGCAGGTCATTGCGGGTGCCATTGGCCTGAAAATCCATGAAGACTGGGGCGCGACGCCTGCGGCTATCGACTGCGCGCTGACCGTGGCAGACGAGATGGATATTCAGGTGGCGCTGCATAGCGACACGTTAAACGAATCGGGTTTTGTCGAGGATACGCTGGCGGCGATTGGCGATCGCACCATCCACACCTTTCACACCGAAGGGGCGGGCGGCGGACATGCGCCGGATATCATCACCGCCTGCGCATATGCCAATATTCTGCCCTCCTCCACCAACCCGACGTTACCCTATACCGTTAATACCATTGATGAGCATCTCGACATGCTGATGGTCTGCCATCATCTGGATCCGGATATCGCCGAAGATGTGGCCTTTGCCGAATCGCGAATTCGTCGGGAGACCATCGCCGCCGAAGACGTGCTGCATGATATTGGCGCGTTTTCGCTGACCTCATCGGATTCACAGGCCATGGGGCGCGTGGGGGAAGTGATCCTGCGAACCTGGCAGGTGGCGCACCGGATGAAGGTACAACGCGGACCGTTAGCGGAAGAGACGGGGGATAACGATAATCTGCGCGTGAAGCGCTATATCGCCAAGTACACCATCAACCCGGCACTGACCCACGGTATCGCTCACGAAGTGGGTTCCATTGAAGCCGGAAAGCTGGCGGACCTGGTGCTCTGGTCTCCCGCTTTTTTCGGCGTGAAACCGGCCACCATCATCAAAGGCGGGATGATCGCCTGCGCGCCGATGGGGGACATCAACGCCTCCATCCCCACGCCGCAGCCCGTGCATTACCGCATGATGTTTGGCGCGCTCGGCGCGGCGCGTCATCATTCACGGCTGACCTTTCTGTCGCAGGCAGCGATCGAAAACGGCGTCGCACAGCAACTCAATTTGCAAAGCCAAACCGCCGTGGTGAGAGGCTGTCGGACGGTGAAAAAAGCCGACATGATCCACAACAGCCTGCAGCCCAATATCACCGTGGATGCGCAGACTTATGAGGTCCGTATCCACGGCGAGCTGATTACCAGTGAACCCGCTGACGTTCTGCCAATGGCACAACGTTACTTTTTATTTTGAGGAACCGAGATGCTGCTACTAACGCAACGCGTTGAAAATCCGGAGCATAAAACCGCGACCTTGACGTTGCCGATAGATATTCGCGTGAAAAGCCGGGCAAAGGTACAACTGAATGACGGGCGTGAGGCGGGCCTGATGCTACCCCGTGGTCTGCTGTTGCGCGGCGGGGATTGCCTGAGCACTGAGGACGGCGCCGAGGTGGTGGAAATTATCGCCGCCTGCGAAGCGGTCTCGGTGGTGCGCTGCGCCGATCCCTTCCTGCTCGCTAAAGCCTGCTATCACCTCGGTAATCGCCACGTCCCGCTGCAAATTCTGCCGGACGAACTGCGCTATCACCACGATCATGTACTGGACACGATGCTGCGCCAGTTCGATTTACAGGTGACGTTTGCCCATCTGCCGTTTGAACCAGAGGCCGGGGCGTATGCCAGTGAATCACACGGCCATCATCACAGCCATGCGCACTGATGCGTGACGCCCGACAGCAGTTACGCCTGTTGCAGCTCGCCAGCAGCAGCCTGCCGGTAGGATCGTTTACCTGGTCCCAGGGGCTGGAATGGGCGGTCGAAACCGGCTGGGCGAACAGCGTGGAGACGTTCGCGCACTGGCAAACCCAACAGATGGAAAATAATTTTTTTACCGTCGACCTGCCGCTGTTCGCCCGTCTGTATCGCGCCTGCGAGCAGGACGATATTGAGGCTGCACGCCGCTGGACGGCTTGTCTTCTGGCCTGCAGGGAAACCCGCGAACTGCGGGAAGAAGAGCGTAGCCGTGGCGTAGCATTCACCCGACTGGTGATCGACTGGCAGCCAGAGTGCCCGCAGCCATGGCGCACGCTTTTTGCTGACAGTCAGCTCTGCGGTATGGCCTGGCTGGGCGTGCAGTGGCGCATTCCGCTGCACGACCTGGCGTTAACGCTCGGCTATAGCTGGATTGAAAGCGCCGTAATGGCTGGCGTTAAGCTGGTGCCTTTTGGCCAGCAGGCAGCACAGCGACTGATTATTTCACTTTGCGATCGTTACGCGCAGGGCATGGCACAGGCACTCGAATGCCCGGATGACAATATCGGCTCCGCAACACCGCTTGCCGCCATCGCCTCTGCCCGCCACGAAACCCTATACTGCCGTTTATTTCGCTCCTGAGGAGAGACAATGAGTGAGTACAAACATCCCCTGCGCGTAGGCGTAGGCGGCCCGGTCGGTTCGGGTAAAACCGCCCTGCTGGAAGCGCTTTGCAAAGCCATGCGCGAGACATATCAACTGGCGGTCGTGACCAACGATATCTACACCAAAGAAGATCAGCGCATTCTCACTGAATCAGGCGCGCTGGCGCCGGAGCGCATTGTCGGCGTGGAAACCGGCGGCTGCCCGCATACCGCTATTCGCGAAGATGCCTCGATGAATCTGGCGGCGGTGGAAGCGTTAAGTGAAAAATTCGGCAATCTGGATCTGATTTTTGTCGAGAGCGGCGGCGACAACCTGAGCGCCACCTTCAGCCCGGAACTGGCGGATCTGACGATCTATGTAATCGATGTTGCCGAAGGGGAAAAGATCCCGCGCAAAGGCGGGCCGGGGATCACCAAATCAGATTTTCTGGTGATCAACAAAACCGATCTCGCCCCCTATGTCGGCGCGTCGCTGGAGGTGATGGAACGCGACACGCTGCGTATGCGTGGCGAGCGGCCGTGGACGTTTAGCAATTTGAAATCGGGTGAGGGTCTGGCGACGATTATTGCGTTTCTGGAAGACAGAGGCATGTTGCGGGTGTAGTGCGGTGTATTGCCGGGTGGCGGCTTCGCCTGACCCGGCCTACAGTCTTGTCGATTCGATAAACGCAGAGAATAGATTCGTAGGCCCGGTAAGCGTAGCGCCACAAGGCAGGACAAACAGCACTTAAGCAGCAGGCAGCTCCGCCAGCGGCCAGCGTGGGCGTACGGTCACACCGAGATCTGCCGTCGCGCCGGCTTTAAAGCGCACCATTCCGGCGTAAGCAATCATTGCTCCGTTATCGGTGCAAAATTCCGGACGGGCATAGAACACCTCGCCCCGGCGTTTTTGCATCATTTCCGCCAGCTTCGCGCGAAGCGTGCGGTTGGCGCTAACGCCGCCCGCCATCACCAGACGCTTAAATCCAGTCTGATCCAGCGCGCGTTTGCATTTGATCATCAGCGTGTCCACCACCGCGTCTTCAAACGCCCGGGCGATATCGGCACGGGTTTGCTCATCGTCGCCGTTGTTGCGGATAGTATTCGCGGCAAAAGTTTTCAGTCCGGAGAAGCTGAAATCCAGCCCCGGACGATCGGTCATGGGACGAGGAAACACAAAGCGCCCGGCGGTGCCTTGCGAGGCCATTTTCGACAGCATCGGGCCACCAGGATAATCGAGCCCCAGCAGTTTGGCGGTCTTATCGAACGCTTCACCGGCGGCATCATCAATTGACTCGCCAAGTAGTTCATACTGTCCGATACCCGTCACACTAATAAGTTGGGTATGTCCTCCCGACACCAGCAGCGCGACGAACGGAAATGCCGGTGGGTTATCTTCCAGCATCGGCGCCAGCAGATGCCCTTCCATATGATGTACAGGGATAGCCGGAACATTCCATGCAAACGCCAGTGAACGTCCAACAGTCGCCCCCACCAACAGCGCACCGACCAGACCCGGCCCTGCGGTATAGGCAACCGCATCTACCTCGTGTGCGCTCAACCCCGCCTCTTTCAGCGCCGCCTGGATAAGGGGCACCGTTTTGCGAACATGATCGCGGGAGGCCAGTTCCGGCACCACGCCGCCGTAGTCAGCATGTAATTTCACCTGACTATACAATTGGTTGGCTAACAGACCTTTTTCGTCGTCGTAAATGGCGATGCCGGTTTCATCGCAGGATGTTTCAATTCCCAGTACACGCATGACTTGTTTTTACCTCACTTTATTACCGCGCAGTGTAGGTCGAATGCGGGGAGATGTATACCCTCGCCCCCGATTTCGTGTATACTCTTCCCCCTTATAAAAGTCCCTTTCAAAATCGCATCGGTGCTTTACAAAGCAGCAGCAATTGCAGTAAAATTCCGCACCATTTTGAAATAAGCTGGCGCTGATGCCAGCGGCAAACCGAATTTATTAAAGGTGAGAGTTACATGCCGGTAATTAAAGTACGTGAAAACGAGCCGTTCGACGTAGCACTGCGTCGCTTCAAACGTTCCTGCGAGAAAGCAGGCGTTCTGGCGGAAGTTCGTCGTCGTGAGTTCTATGAAAAACCGACTACCGAACGTAAACGCGCTAAAGCTTCTGCTGTGAAACGTCACGCGAAGAAACTGGCTCGCGAAAACGCACGCCGCACTCGTCTGTACTAATCTCTGTCGGGGGCGAATGCTCTCGATTCAGACCGAGTTGTTGTTGTAAGGCCGTGCTTCCGGAAGGAATGCGCGGCTTATTTTCGTTTATGCATTGGCATATACACAAAATCATTCAGGATGCATCAAGGCGGCAAGAGAGTGAAGCCCCGGAGCTTACACAAGTAAGTGACAGGGGTGAGCGAGCGCAGCCAACACAGATGCAGCCTGAAGGATGAAGTGTATAAAAGGGGCATATGGCTGGACGAATCCCACGCGTATTTATCAATGACCTGCTGGCGCGAACCGACATCGTCGATCTCATCGACGCGAGGGTAAAGCTGAAAAAGCAGGGCAAGAATTATCATGCGTGCTGTCCGTTCCATAACGAAAAAACCCCCTCTTTCACCGTAAACGGTGAAAAACAGTTTTATCACTGCTTTGGATGTGGCGCGCACGGCAACGCTATCGACTTCCTGATGAACTACGACAAGCTTGAGTTCGTGGAAACGGTCGAAGAACTGGCGGCCATGCACAACCTTGAAGTCCCGTTTGAAGCAGGTACAGGCCCCAGCCAGATAGAGCGCCATCAGCGGCAAAGTCTTTATCAACTGATGGACGGTCTGAACACGTTTTATCAGCAATCTCTGATGCAACCCGCCGCTACCCCTGCGCGCCAGTATCTGGAAAAGCGAGGACTCAGTAGTGACGTGATCGCGCGTTTTGCTATTGGCTTTGCGCCCCCCGGCTGGGACAACGTCCTGAAACGGTTTGGCGGCAATAGTGAAAATCGTCAGTCACTGGTGGATGCGGGTATGTTGGTCACCAACGATCAGGGACGCAGTTACGATCGCTTCCGCGAACGGGTGATGTTTCCCATCCGCGACAAGCGTGGTCGGGTAATCGGGTTTGGTGGTCGCGTGTTGGGCGACGCGCTGCCAAAGTACCTTAACTCGCCGGAAACCGATATTTTTCATAAAGGTCGCCAGCTTTACGGCCTTTATGAAGCGCAGCAGGATAACGCCGATCCACAACGTCTGTTGGTCGTGGAAGGTTATATGGATGTGGTGGCGCTGGCGCAATACGGCATTAACTATGCCGTAGCCTCACTGGGAACGTCGACCACAGCGGATCACATCCAGCTCCTGTTTCGTGCGACAAACAATGTGATTTGCTGTTATGACGGCGATCGGGCTGGACGAGACGCGGCCTGGCGTGCGCTGGAAACGGCACTGCCTTATATGACCGATGGTCGTCAGCTACGCTTTATGTTTTTACCTGACGGCGAAGACCCCGATACGCTGGTGCGTAAAGAGGGAAAAGAGGCGTTCGAGGCCCGGATGGAGCAAGCTCTGCCGCTCTCCGCGTTTCTCTTTAATAGCCTGCTGCCGCAGGTGGACCTGAGCACCCCGGATGGGCGCGCGCAGCTCAGTACGCTGGCGCTACCGCTGATCACTCAGGTGCCAGGTGAGACGTTACGCATTTATCTGCGACAGGAATTGGGCAACAAACTGGGCATCCTCGATGACAGCCAGCTTGAACGATTAATGCCTAAATTGTCCGAAAGTGGCGCTTCTCGCCCCACCCCGCAGCTAAAACGCACGACCATGCGTATACTGATAGGACTGCTGGTGCAAAACCCGGAGCTGGCGCCTCTGGTGCCGCCGCTGAGCGGTCTGGACCAAAACAAGCTGCCCGGACTTGGCTTATTTACGGAACTGGTCAACACGTGTTTGTCCCAGCCAGGTCTGACCACCGGGCAACTTTTAGAACACTATCGTGGCACAAATGATGCGGCCACCCTTGAAAAATTGTCGATGTGGGACGATATAGCAGATAAGGATATTGCTGAAAAAACCTTCACCGACTCACTCAACCATATGTTTGATTCGATGCTTGAGCTGCGCCAGGAAGAGCTCATCGCTCGCGAGCGCACACACGGTTTAAGCAGCGAAGAACGCCGGGAGCTCTGGACGCTGAACCAGGAACTGGCAAGAAAATAAGTGAAAGATAAAGTATTTAACGGCTTAAGTGCCGAATAGCGATCGGGAAGCCCCCGACAGCCGCACTGAGAGGCAGCGGCACAAATATAAGTACGCCCTCGCTTTAAATGTTGGCAGCACCGGCTTGCTGACTCAAATCAAACGAATTAAGTGTGGATACCGTCTTATGGAGCAAAACCCGCAGTCACAGCTCAAGCTTCTTGTCACCCGTGGTAAGGAGCAAGGCTATCTGACCTATGCCGAGGTCAATGACCATCTGCCGGAAGATATCGTCGATTCAGATCAGATCGAAGATATCATCCAAATGATCAACGACATGGGTATTCAGGTGATGGAAGAAGCACCGGATGCCGATGATCTGCTGCTTGCTGAAAACACCACCAGTACCGACGAAGACGCAGAAGAAGCGGCGGCGCAAGTTCTGTCCAGCGTAGAGTCTGAAATCGGTCGTACCACTGACCCGGTTCGCATGTACATGCGAGAAATGGGTACGGTTGAACTGTTGACCCGCGAAGGCGAAATCGACATCGCAAAACGCATCGAAGACGGGATCAACCAGGTTCAGTGCTCCGTTGCTGAATATCCGGAAGCGATCACTTATCTGCTTGAACAGTACGATCGCGTTGAAGCTGAAGAAGCTCGTCTCTCCGATCTGATCACCGGTTTTGTCGATCCGAATGCGGAAGAAGAAATGGCCCCTACCGCCACTCATGTTGGTTCTGAGCTGTCTCAGGAAGACATGGATGACGATGAGGATGAAGACGAAGAAGACGGCGATGACGACAGCAGCGACGATGACAACAGCATCGACCCTGAGCTGGCGCGCGAAAAATTTGGCGAACTGCGTACGCAGTACGAAGTCACCCGTGACACCATTAAAGCCAAAGGCCGTAGTCACGCCGATGCGCAGGCCGAGATTCTGAAGCTATCCGAAGTGTTCAAGCAGTTCCGTCTGGTACCGAAGCAATTCGACTACCTCGTGAACAGCATGCGCGTCATGATGGACAGGGTTCGCACTCAGGAACGTCTGATCATGAAACTCTGCGTTGAACAGAGCAAAATGCCGAAGAAGAACTTCATTACGCTGTTCACCGGCAACGAAACCAGCGAAACCTGGTTCAACGCGGCTATCGCGATGAACAAACCGTGGTCCGAGAAGCTGCACGATGTGGCAGACGATGTTCACCGCGGCCTGCAGAAGCTGAAACAGATTGAAGAAGAGACCGGCCTGACCATCGAACAGGTTAAAGATATCAACCGTCGTATGTCCATCGGCGAAGCGAAAGCGCGTCGTGCGAAGAAAGAGATGGTTGAAGCAAACTTACGTCTGGTTATCTCTATCGCCAAGAAATATACCAACCGTGGTTTGCAGTTCCTGGATCTGATCCAGGAAGGCAACATCGGTCTGATGAAAGCGGTGGACAAATTTGAATATCGCCGCGGTTACAAATTCTCCACCTACGCCACCTGGTGGATCCGTCAGGCAATTACCCGCTCTATCGCGGATCAGGCGCGCACCATCCGTATTCCTGTGCATATGATTGAGACGATCAACAAACTCAACCGTATCTCTCGCCAGATGCTGCAGGAGATGGGCCGCGAGCCGACGCCGGAAGAACTGGCTGAACGCATGCTGATGCCGGAAGACAAAATCCGTAAAGTGCTGAAGATCGCCAAAGAGCCGATCTCCATGGAAACCCCGATCGGTGACGATGAAGATTCGCATCTGGGGGATTTCATTGAGGATACCACTCTCGAACTGCCGCTGGATTCTGCAACAACGGAAAGCCTGCGTGCGGCAACGCACGACGTGCTGGCCGGGCTGACCGCGCGTGAAGCGAAAGTCCTGCGTATGCGTTTTGGTATCGACATGAATACCGACCACACGCTGGAAGAAGTGGGTAAACAGTTCGACGTTACCCGCGAGCGTATCCGTCAGATCGAAGCGAAGGCGCTGCGTAAACTGCGCCACCCGAGCCGTTCTGAAGTACTGCGTAGCTTCCTGGACGATTAATCCCGTCGCATAAACAGCAAACGCCACCTTCCCGGTGGCGTTTTTTTTACATTCCGCGCACAATCAGCGCCTCATCCAGTTCCCTGAAGGCTTCCACCAGTTTATCCAGCGTAATACGACTTAATCCGCTGGTATTCGGCAATACCCACACCTGCGTTTCGCCAATCGTTATGCTCTGCTTTCCCCACTGTACGCCACGCTGACTAAAACCTTGCTCGAACGCCTGTTTACCTAAAATCGCCAGGGCATGCGGTTGGTAATCTTCAATTTTTTCAATCAACTGACGACCACCGTCGTGCAATTCCTTACGCGAAACTTCATTGGCCTGCACCGTGGGTCTGTCGACCAGTTTGGTCACGCCACAGCGAAAATCCAGCAAGTGCTCTGCCTCTTGCGGTTTAAGCTGGCGATCGGTAAAACCGGCCTGATGAATCACTTTCCAGAACCGATTGGCCGGATGCGCAAACGGAAAACCTGTTCCGGCAGAAGAAAGCCCCGGATTGATGCCGCAGAACACCACCCGCAACCCCGGCGCTAAAATGTCCTTAACCATGATGACTCCACTACATAACATCGTAGGGAAAAGTATAACGGATTGAAAATACGTTGTTTAATAAAACAGCATCCGTACGGTTATGTCTGGATTGCGCGCGGGAGTTACTTTATAATTCACCGCCACGGCCCCTTAGCTCAGTGGTTAGAGCAGGCGACTCATAATCGCTTGGTCGCTGGTTCAAGTCCAGCAGGGGCCACCAGACAGCACAAGGGCTGGCGAGAAATCGCCAGCCCTTTTGTTTTTCCGGGGATATTTTGTGAGTCACTCAAATACAAAGTGAAACAGTGGATTAGGTTGTAAACTTTCCAATCCATGGGCTATTTGCGTCCTGGGACCAAAGTTGTAGAAGCATCTCTCTGAACTTTTCGGCCGCCGGATTCAGCGCCGTCTCTCTGCGCTGAACGAGCCCTAACGTTCGACGAATAACGGGTTCAACCAGCGGGCGGCTGACAAGGATATGATGCTCATCCGTTGGCATTGCCAGACTGGGAACCACCGCAACGCCAAGTCCGGCCTCCACCATGCCAAGCGATGTCGACAGATGCCTGACTTCATAAAACCAGTTGGGCTTCCACTCCACACCCTCAAATGCCTGGTCAATTAACGACCGATTACCGCTTGAACGTCTTACGCCAATAAGTCTTAAATTAACCAGATCTTCCCAAAGAACCAACGATTTTTGCGCCAACTCATGATCACGCCGGCAAGCCAAAACGAAAGGTTCGTTCACCAGGGGGGTAAAATCGATATTGGGATGTGTGATGTTTATCATATTTATGCCGAAATCAGCATCGCCGTTTAATACTGCTTCAAGGCAATCACTTGCACTGTGCTCCAGGATTCGAATACGTATATTGGGATAATGGTGGTTAAAATCTCTTATAACGGAAGGCAGAAAATAAAAGGCGGCTGTAGGCAGGCAAGATAATGTGATGACACCGCTCTGGTGTGTAGCCATTTCCTTAATGCTCAGGATCGAGCTTTCATAGAAATCGATTAAATTCTTTGCCTTAGGTAAAAACTCTCTTCCAACCGCGGTGAGTTTTACATTTCGGGTTGACCGTTCGAATAAGGCCGTTCCCAGGCTCTCTTCAAGCTTTTTAATTCTGCGTGTTAATGCAGGCTGCGAGATATGTAGAAAATGTGAAGCCCTTGTGAAACATCCGATTTCTGCAATCTTAACAAATGCTTGTATACCTTGTAACTCATGCTGCATGAGATTTCACTCCTGGGCACACCGTGTCATTCTCACACTAACTCAACGCCTATTAATACGCAAAGCGTATTAATCCTTCGTTTTTTGACATTAGAGTTATTTATTAGGTTATGAAATCCTGATGTCGTTCTAACTACCAGGCGAAATTGAGAAAACAAAATGCTAAAAATTCCTTGCGTACTGATGCGTGGTGGTACTTCCAAAGGCCCGGTTATTCTGGCCAGCGATTTACCAACAAAAATTGAGGAGCGTGATGCACTGCTGCTTGGCCTGATGGGCGCAGGCCATGAACTCGAAATTGATGGTATTGGTGGGGGAAGCCCGCAGACCAGCAAGGTGGCGATCGTGAGTCCATCAGACAGCCCTGATGCAGATGTCGATTATTTGTTCGCACAAGTTATGGTCAATGAGCGCCGTGTCGATACAACACCGAACTGCGGAAATATGTTGTGCGCAGTAGGCCCTTTTGCGATTGAAAAAGGCCTTGTGAAAGCAAAAAGCCCCGTAACAACAGTACGTATTCGTAATCTCAACACCGGTACGCTGGTTGATGCCGAAGTGCAGACGCCAGATTTTTATGTCAATTATGAAGGCGATACGCACATTGACGGCGTCCCTGGCACCGCTGCACCGGTGGGTCTGACATTTCTGAACTCGGCGGGGTGCAAGACAGGAAAATTGCTGCCCACCGGTAACGTGGTTGACCTCTTTGATGGTGTAGAAGTGACCTGCATCGATATGGCAATGCCGATGGTATTGATGGATGCCGCGCAGATGGGAAAAACCGGCGGCGAAACGCCGGCAGAGCTTGAAGCGGATCGGGCATTTATGATGCGACTGGAGCACATTCGCCGCCAGGCCGGTGCTGCGATGGGATTTGGCGATGTCACCGATAAAGTGATCCCCAAACCGGTTCTGCTAAGTAAACCGTGCGCGGGTGGTACGATCAGAGTGCGCTACTTTATGCCGCACAACTGCCATAAGTCACTGGCAATTACCGGATCGATTGGTATTTCAACGGCCACCCTTATTGAAAACTCTGTGGCGTATAAGATTATTTCAGAACAACCCAAAGCCCCTTATACCAATATCGTTAATATTGAACATCCAAGCGGGAAGATCTCTGTCTCATTGCTAAAAGAGGGAAATGAGGTCGAGAAAACTCGCGCGGCAGTTATTCGAACTTGCAGAAAACTTTTTGAAGGCACTGTTTGCGTTCCGGAACATTTTTTAACAGAAGTTGTTTAAAAGTATTTCACTATCGCAACCAACAATACAATACCCTTAGCTCCCTGGAGCTACTGTACTCTGTACTTAAAAAAAATAATATTGAGGATATTATGTCTATAACAAATGCGATAAATAATCTGAACGGTCCGGATCCGGCGAAGATCAGTACCTATATTCGTGTCATCCTGGCGCTGGCGTTATCTGGACTGGCTGAATTAGCTTCTCTTTTCTTTATTCAACCGCTATTGCCGATTCTGGCTGTTGAATATGATGTTCCGGTCAGCCAGGTGAGTATTATTCTCTCTGCTGAAACGGCGCTTCTGGCTATTGGACTTTTATTTACCGGCACGTTATCCGACCACTATGGCCGAAAAAAACTTATCATTGTCTCTCTGCTGTTAGGCGGCTTCCTGACCCTGCTGTGTCCGCTGGTCGAATCCTGGGCAATGCTGGTTGCTTTGCGTGCAGTTATCGGACTTGCTCTCAGCGGTATTGCCGCTGCGGCAACGGCTTATATCAGTGAAGAAGTCGCGCCTGTGGTGGCAGGCGTTGTCACTGGCTATTTTGTCTTCGGTAATTCGATGGGCGGAATGTCCGGGCGTATTATTGCCAGTCAGTTAATTGAACATATTTCAATAAATACCATTTTCTACGGCTTTGCTGTCAGCCTGATTGTTGTGGCGATTCTGGTAAACGTCCTGCTGCCTGCATCTAAAAAATTTACCCCTACGCAAAACCTGAACGTACTGCGTGTAGTAAAAGGTGGCGCAGCACATTTTAAAAATAAAAAACTGGCTCTGGCCTTTGTTATCAGCTTCATCATTTTTGGGGTATTTACGTCCCTTTATAATTACCTGGCTTTCTTCCTGAAAGGCGAACCTTTCCATATTTCCCCGGCCAATGCTGGCCTGCTATCGTTTAGCTTCGCACTGAGTTTCTTTACCGCACCTCAGGCGGGCCGTCTGTCTGCCAAATACGGCAGCATGAACGTACTGCGGGTACTGTTCATCCTGATGGCGCTGGGTATGCTGCTGACGCTGACGCCGAACGTTGTCACCTTTATTATTGGTTCGGTTATCTTCACCGGTTGCTTCTTTGGGTGTCACTCCATCGGCCTGAGCTGGGTCAGCAAGAACGCAGCCCAGTCGCGTGGTCAGGCCGTAGCCCTGTATCTGTTCTTCTACTACATGGGGGGCTCGGTTATCGGTTTTGTGAACGGTTTCATATTCCATACCATGGGCTGGCAGGGGATGACAGCGTTCATCATCGCTTTACTTGGTGTGGGTGCCATTGTCGCAACCTATTTAGCCTCCGGCGAAAGAAAAGCGCTGATCACCGCTGAATCTTTAAATAATTAACTGGTCGTTCACGCCGCATCTGAGTGGCGTGAACAAAAAAATACGAAAGAGATAAAACAGGTTTCATTATGAAATTAGCAAGCTACTGCCATCGCGATCGTAAAAGCTTCGGCATTTTTACGGAAAACGGCATTATTGATCTTGGCAATAAAATTGGTCATAAATATCCAACACTGAAAGATCTCCTTAAGTGGGATGCCATTGACGTCGCCAGGCAGTATATTGATGACCACGCTGACATCATGGCTGAGGATATTACCTTTCTGCCCGTCATTGAAGCGCCAGGTAAAATATTCTGCGTGGGCATGAATTATGCTGATAAACGTAAAGAGTTTGCTGAAACTAATAACGCACCAACCCTGTTTGTGCGCTTTCCTGACTCGCAAACCGGCCATGGAACACCCGTTGTTAAACCCTCCTTATCAAACGAATTTGATTATGAAGGAGAATTGGCCGTTATTATTGGTAAGCCTGGGAACAATATTGATGTGAGCAACGCCCTTACCCATGTTGCCGGTTACAGTTGCTATATGGATGGTTCAGTGCGCGACTGGCAGCACGCCTGGTTTACGGCAGGCAAAAACTGGCGTCAGACGGGAGCATTCGGTCCTTATATGACAACCGTTGATGAAATTCCTGATCCACATACCCTCTCTATCCAGACATATCTGAATGGCATGTTAGTTCAGAATGATTCGACGGCCAGTATGATCCATAAAGTCGCTGACCTGATTAGCTATATCAGTACCTTCACCACTCTCAGTGCGGGTGATGTCATTATCACTGGTTCACCTGGCGGCGTCGGGAAAAAACGCACACCGCCTCTTTTTATGCACGAAGGCGATCGGGTCGAAGTCGTAATCGAAAATATCGGACGCTTAACGAATACGATTGTGGAATCTCAGCCTCAGCGAGACTTGCTGGCTTCGTAATAACCAGCAGAACGGACAACCTCGTCGAAATAAAAGATATTTTCAGGAGAAATAAGATGCATACCGACCAGCCGCTAGCATTCGAAACAGTTGAAACTAGCAATGGCGCTCTAAAAGAGGAGATTGCTCTCTTTTTAAAGCGTAATGGATTGGGCATAGATGAAGATATCGAGCAATTTGTTATTGCACGTTGTGACCGACGTCTGGTTGCCTGTGCTGGTCTTGCGGGTAATACGCTAAAATGCATAGCGGTCGAGAGAGAATGGCGTGGAACCGCCCTGGGACTGAAAATCATCCATGAAGCGGAATTGCAGTCTATTCAGAACGGAGAACATCAACTTTTTCTCCTGACCCATCCGAAGAATGTTAAGTCATTTCAGGGAGGCGGATTTTATCCCCTGGTGACCCTCGATAATCGTGCGGCCCTGATGGAAAATACGCCAGTGGGCATCCATCGTTACTGCCGACAACTGCGCAATCATCATCTGGTGATGGCCGAAAATGTCGGGGGAATTGTCATGAATGCCAATCCATTCACATTAGGTCACCAGTACCTGATTGAGCAGGCTGCAAAAGCATGTGACTGGCTGCACGTTTTTGTCGTCGAAGAGGACTTGTCCACGTTTTCCTTTCGGGAACGCTTCGCCATGGTTCAGGATGGTTCGCGTCATTTACCTAATATTACTGTTCATCCTGGTTCAAAATATATTATTTCTCGCGGGACCTTTCCTGGCTATTTTCTCAAAGAAAAGCAAATCGTTAATGAAGTGTATGCTGCCATTGATTTGATGATGTTCCGACGTTACATCGCGCCAGCCTTAAATATTAACCAGCGTTTTGTTGGCACAGAACCATTTTGCAAAGTGACAGCACAATATAACTGCGCAATGCACCACTGGCTGGAAGATGAAAAGACAATGGCAGCAGCCAGTATCAAAGTTAACGAGATTAAGAGAATGACCGATGATAATAATTTTCCGATATCAGCCTCCGCAGTCAGAAAATTATTAGACAAAGGAGATATTCAGGCTGTTAAGAGCAGAGTGCCAACAACCACGATGCCTTATTTGTATAAATGTCTACCAGAAAATCAATCTACACAGCCGGATCCAGAACTGGCAGGTGCTTAATAAATAATTGTTCAGGAAGTGAATATGAAAATAGTTAATACGGCAATGACCGGGACGCTGGAGTCAAGCGACCTGATTGTCAAAGTTAGCCCCTGTGAGGACGGGTTGGATGTCATCATTAACAGTGAAGTATACAAACAATTTGGCGAACAAATTACTGCGGTTGTGAAGGAAACGCTTTCCACATTTAACATTACGCAGGGCCAAATTATCGTTGAGGATAAAGGTGCGCTGGACTGTGTTATCCGGGCCAGAATGCAGGCAGCCATCCTCCGGGGAACAGACAGCAAAGAAATTGTGTGGGATAAATTATAATGAAGAAATTACGTCGCAGTATGCTTTTTTTGCCTGGTTCTAGCGCCGCCATGCTTTCGACTGCCTATATTTATAAACCAGACTCAATCATGTTTGATCTTGAGGATGCGGTATCGTTAAAAGAGAAAGATAGCGCGCGACTGCTGGTCTTTCATGCCTTACAGCATCCCATGTATAAAAATATTGAAACGGTTGTCAGGATTAACCCGCTAAATACCCCCTTTGGCTTAAAAGATCTTGAGGCCGCAGTTCGGGCGGGCGCTGACGTTATTCGCTTACCCAAAACGGATACACCGGAAGATATTTACCAGCTTGAGCGTGAAATCGTCCGCATTGAAGAAAGTTGCAATCGCCCGGTCGGATCGACGCAATTAATGGCGGCGATTGAATCTGCTGTAGGCGTTATTAATGCCGTGGCTATCGCTAAATCATCTAAACGCTTAATGGGAATTGCGCTGGCGGCGTTTGATTATGTGATGGATATGCAAACAGAACGTGGAGACGGCACTGAGCTGTTTTATGCGCGTTGCGCGGTATTACATGCCGCTCGCGGAGCGGGTATCGATGCTTTTGATGTGGTTTATGCGGACATTAACGATGAAGCGGGTTTTTTAAAAGAAGTCGATTTAATTAAGCGTATGGGCTTCAACGGCAAGTCACTGATCAATCCGCGGCAAATCGATGTTTTACATAATGCCTATGCCCCCACTCAGGAAGAAGTTGATTATGCAGAACGTGTCATCGCAGCCGCCGAGGAAGGCGAGCGTAATGGGCTTGGGGTGATTTCACTGAACGGAAAAATGATTGATGCGCCGATCATTAACCATGCCCGTGTGGTTATTGACCGTAAAAATGCCTCCGGCGTTCGTCAGTAATCTCCATTCACCCTCCAGCAACAGGATTAAACGATGAGTCATTTAGCTGAAGCACTTCATAACATCTCCGGTAGCCAGCATAACTATGAGCTGTTTACCGGCGCCAATACGCATACCCCCTATCTCGTTGATCCCCGTGAAAAATATCAACGCAAACTTTTCGACACCGTAGATGACGTTTTAGCCCGCTGTGATTTGCATGATGGCATGACCGTTTCATTTCATCACGCCTTTCGCGAGGGGGATAAAGTGATTAATTACGTGATGGCCAGGCTGGCGGAAAAAGGCTTAAAGGGATTGACGCTGGCATCAAGCTCGCTGATGACCTGCAACGCGCCACTGATTGAACATATTAAAAATGGTGTGATTACCAAAATCTACACATCAGGCATGCGCGGAGAATTAGCCGATGCGATTTCACATGGGCTGATGGAAGAACCCGTGCAGATCCACTCGCATGGCGGCAGGGTCAATTTGATTGAGAAAGGTGAAATTACTATTGATGTCGCCTTTTTGGCTGTCTCCTGCTGCGATGAGTATGGTAATGCCAGCGGCAGCGGCGGCAAATCCCGGTGTGGTTCGCTGGGCTACGCCATGGTCGATGCAAAATATGCCAAAAAGGTGGTGTTGCTGACGGAAAGTATTGAACCGTTTCCCTATATGCCAGCCAGCATTGTTCAGGATCAGGTTGATTACATTGTCAAAATCGACAGCGTGGGCGATCCGGCAAAAATCAGCGTAGGTGCCGCTCGCGTAACCAGCAATCCGCGTGAATTGATGATTGCGCGCTCAGCCGCCGATGTGATTGAGCATTCAGGGTATTTCCGTGATGGCTTTTCACTGCAAACCGGTTCCGGTGCCGCCTCGACGGCCTGCACGCGATTTCTGGAATCGCGCATGCGCAAAAAGAATATTGTTGCGCGATTTGCCTTAGGTGGCATTACCGGCAGCATTGTGGATCTGCATGAAAAAGGACTCATCACCAAACTGCTGGACACACAGAGCTTTGATGGTGCCGCAGGTGCTTCGCTTGCGAAAAACCCCAACCATGTTGAAATCTCAACCAGCGTTTATGCCAACCCTGCCGCTAAAGCAGCCTGCTGCGATCGTGTTGATATTGTCATTTTAAGCGCGCTGGAAATTGACACGGATTTCAATGTCAATGTACTGACCGGTTCCGATGGCGTCATGCGCGGCGCTTCCGGCGGGCATTGCGATGTTGCGGCAGCCGCAAATTTAACCATCGTGGTCGCACCGCTGATTCGCAGCCGTATTCCTACCGTCGTCAGGCACGTCACCACCCGCGTTACCCCGGGTGAAAGCATAGACGTACTGGTCACAGACCATGGTATTGCGGTGAATCCTGCCCGCCCGGAAGTCAAAGAGAAGCTGATTGCCGCCGGTTTACCGGTTGTTGATATCGAGACCCTCTACCAGAGCGCGCTGGTGATTTCTGGCGAACCTAAACCTATCGAGTTTACCTCCCGCATCGTCGGCGTTGTGCGCTATCGCGATGGGAGCGTCATTGATGTGGTAAGGCAGGTGAAAGAATGATCCGCGAAACATCAAAAGCATCATGTGCGGCCCTCACGCTTGAGGATGTCCTTAAAGCCAGAGAAGCGCGCGCCAGTCTGCAACAAGAGTGGCTACTCGGGTTCGGGCAGCCGATGATTTCAACCACGCTCGTCTGGCCAGGAGAGGTGAAAGATACTCCCCTGGCCCGCCAGGTAATGGCAGAGGCGAAGGAAGCTCTTAATCAGTTGCTGCAAAAACATCGATGGGAAGTCTCCAGACATGAAATCCGTTTCCGGCCGACCGGGCCAGAGGCGTTCTGGTCCATATCCGCACCTGCCTGGATGATAAAACATGTCACGGCGCATCTGGAAGATAACCATCCGCTCGGCCGTTTGTGGGACATCGATGTATTTTGCCCTACATCGGGCCTAATTAAGCGCAGTGCAATACATCAGCCTATGCGCAGGTGCTTCATCTGTGATGAACCTGCTCATGTCTGCTCGCGTATGCGCCGCCATTCTCCGAATGAACTTGCGCAAGTGATTGAGGATTTAACCTATGACTACTTTAGCCGCCAGCGTTAAGCAAGCTGAGCAGTCACAGAGCATCGCCTGGCTGTCCGCTGAAGCGATGTACCGGGAGGTGAAATTAACACCTAAGCCGGGACTGGTTGATAGCGACAATAATGGCGCACATCGTGATATGACTATCACGCACTTCATGGCCAGCATTCACGCCATCACGCCCTGGTTTCCCCGTTTTTATGAGCAAGGAAAAACCACCGCGAATTTGCCCGCCCCTCAAACTCTGCTGGCGATAAGGCCAACAGGTCTTGCCTGCGAACAAGCGATGTTCAAGGCCACAGGCGGCATAAATACGCATAAAGGCGGGATTTTTTCACTTGGCCTTCTGTGCGCCGCCGCAGGTCGTCTGTTTAAACAAAACAGAACGCTCAGCCAGAGCAACCTGTGCCGGGAAACCAGTGCGATGTGTGCGGGTCTGGTTGACCATGAACTTCGCAAAACCGGGCAGGCAAAAACCAAAGGTGAGCAGATTTTTCAAACGCTTGGACTGACCGGAGCGCGGGGCGAGGTGGAGAATGGATTTGTCACCGTCAGGCAGTACGGACTGCCGCAGTGGGAAAAATCGTTACGGGAAGGGTTATCTCAACAGGATGCGTTACTGAAGATGTTACTGGCCCTGATGGCCACCAATCCTGATACCAATGTGGTTTTCCGCGGGGGACCCGAAGGCCTGAAGTATGTGCAGCGGTATGCAAAAAGAGTGCTCAGCATAAAAAACTTGTCAGGTGAAAAGCTTCGAAAAGCGTTGATGAATATGGATAACGCATTGACTGAAAAGAATATTAGCCCTGGCGGTAGTGCGGACCTCCTGGCCGTTGGTTGGGTACTTTCGCATTATCCGGCCTGATGGGTGGCATTGAATGTAGAGAGGGCAACGTTATGACTACGCAACGTCTGGAACAACTGAGTGAAAGGTTCACGATCATTCTGGTGCCAGGCCTGAGAGACAGTGATGAGTATCACTGGCAAAGTTGCTGGGGTCGTCGTTTTCCTTTCTGGAAACGGATTAGCCAGCGGAACTGGCTGGAGCCTGATATCGACGCCTGGATCTGCGCAATCCGTCGCGAGTTAGCCTCCTGTCACCTGCCTGCGATTCTGGTTGGACACAGTTTTGGCGCGCTTGCCTCATGTCGTCTGGTTCAGACGTACAGAATGAATGTCGCGGGTATTGTCATGGTTGCGCCTGCAGAGCCTTCGCTCTTCGAACTGGACGAGAAGGTACTCCCGGAGAAATTGCAAACATCCAGCATCATGTTCGTGAGTCGAAACGATCCGTTAATGTCTTTTAAACGTGCGCAGTTTTGGGCCGAATGCTGGGGCGCACGCGTCGTTGATATCGGTGACGCTGGGCATATTAATACAGAATCCGGATTCGGGGAGTGGGAATATGGCCTCGAACAACTGGCGGAATTTAGTGAAGGCCTGAGGCACGAAAATAAAAACCAGGTTTAACAAAAAGTAATTTATCTCTTACATGATCACAATTCAGATAAATAATATCTGATCCGGAGAGCATATGTTAAAAGCTTATAACAAGCATGTACAAGAACGTGCGTTAAAAAATATTCCGCCTAAACCTTTAACCGCAGAGCAAACGGAAGCGTTAATTGCCTCTCTGGTTAGCGGGGAAAGTGAGGATAAAAACACGCTTATTGAACTGCTGACGCATCGTGTCCCGCCGGGAGTCGATCCTGCGGCGAAACTGAAAGCAGATTTCCTTTACCAGCAAATCAAAGAAGAAAACCCGGCGAATATTATTGCCCCTGGCCAGGCAATTGAACTGCTGGGAACTATGCAGGGTGGATATAATATCCAGCCGCTTATCGATTTACTGGATAATCCGAAATGGGCCAGAAGTGCGGCGGAACAATTAAGTACAACACTTCTTATTTTTGATAAATTTAACGATGTTGAAGAAAAAGCGAAACAAGGGAATGTCTGGGCACAAAACGTCATTCAGTCATGGGCAAATGCCGAATGGTTTCTACGCAGCCCGAAGCTACCTGAAAAAATAACGCTTAAAGTATTTAAAGTCACAGGGGAAACCAATACGGATGATTTGTCACCGGCTCCTGAAGCATGGTCACGTCCTGATATTCCTCTTCATGCGCTGTCCATGCTGAGTAATCCGCGAGATGGCGTGACCCCGGATGAACCCGGATGCCGCGGGCCAATTCAGCAACTTGAGCAGCTAAAGGAAGAAGGCTACCCGCTGGTCTACGTCGGGGATGTTGTTGGTACTGGTTCTTCGCGCAAATCCGCAACTAACTCCCTGTTATGGCATCTGGGGAACGACATTTCATGGGTGCCGAATAAGCGAAACGGAGGATTTGTTTTCGGCGGAAATATTGCGCCTATTTTCTTCAATACGCTTGAGGATTCTGGCGCGCTTCCGATAGAAATGGATGTTTCCGGGCTATCAACGGGAATGCTGATTGATCTCTGGCCTTACGAGGGTGAAATTCGCGAAAACGACAGCCAACGACACATCACCTCATTTTCTTTGAAAACGGATGTGCTGCTTGATGAAGTACGTGCCGGGGGACGTATTCCGTTGATCATCGGCAGAAGTCTGACAGCAAGGGCGCGTGAATCGCTGGGACTTCCTCCTTCTGATGCTTTCCGTCAGCCAAAAGCACCTGCGCCTTCATCGGTCGGCTTTACGCTGGCGCAGAAAATAGTCGGAAGAGCGTGCGGTGTTGAAGGGGTCCGCCCGGGGCAGTACTGCGAACCGAAAGTATCAACGGTGGGTTCTCAGGATACCACCGGAGGAATGACGCGCGATGAGCTTACCGATCTGGCCTGCCTGAGCTTTTCGGCTGATTTGGTTATGCAGTCTTTTTGCCATACTTCGGCTTATCCAAAACCAGTCGATGTGAAGCTACATGAAACACTGCCTGATTTTATCAGCAGCCGGAACGGTATTGCACTGAAGCCGGGTGATGGCATCATCCATTCCTGGCTAAACCGTATGCTTGTCCCGGATACGGTAGGAACCGGGGCCGACTCTCATACGCGTTTCCCTTTGGGGATCTCTTTCCCGGGAGGGTCCGGACTGGTCGCGTTTGCCGCGGCAACCGGAATTATGCCGCTGGATATGCCGGAGTCTGTGTTGGTCCGTTTTACAGGAGAGATGCAAAAAGGGATTACCTTACGCGATCTGGTTCATGCCATTCCGTTTTATGCCATCAGGCAAGGTCTGTTGACCGTTGAGAAAAAAAACAAAATCAATATTTTCTCCGGCCGTATCCTGGAAATCGAGGGGCTTGGCATGCTCAAAGCGGAGCAGGCTTTCGAGTTGGCCGATGCCTCCGCAGAACGTTCTGCCGCTGCATGCGTACTTCGCCTTGAAGAAGAAAACGTCGCGGAATACTTGCGCTCCAATGTTGCCCTGCTGCGCTGGATGATACGTCAGGGCTACGAAAACGCAGTGACGCTTGAGCGGCGCATTGCTGAAATTGAAGCCTGGCTAGCTAATCCGTCGCTTTTGGTTGCCGATGAAAACGCTGAGTACGCCGCCGTGATTGACATCGATCTGACTGAAATTACCGAACCCATTGTTTGCGCACCGAATGATCCGGATGACGCCCGTCTGCTATCCGAGGTAGCGCGTTCGCCGATAGAAGAAGTGTTTATTGGTTCCTGCATGACGAATATTGGTCATTTCCGCGCCGCGGGTAAAATTATTTCAGATTCCAGTGAAATACCGGTAAGACTCTGGCTGGCGCCGCCGACAAAAATGGATGCGCAACAGCTTTCAAGCGAGGGATACTTCAATAAGTTTATTAAATCCGGCGCCAGAATTGAACCCGCCGGATGCTCGCTGTGTATGGGGAATCAGGCACGTGTTCGGCAAGGCAGTCATGTCGTATCCACATCAACCCGAAATTTTCCCCATCGTCTGGGGACCGACGCTAAGGTCTTCCTGGCTTCAGCCGAACTGAGCGCTGTGGCAGCGATTATTGGGAAAATGCCGACGGTTGAACAATATTTCTGGCATATGGATAAAATTAATGACACCCGCGATGATACCTATCGCTATTTAAACTTTGATCGATTACCTGAATATCAATCAACGGCTAATGAGCAGGATGTTATTAAAACGTTCGCCGTTAAGAATATTTAACTTTTTTTAATTAAACAATAGCTGAAGAACCATTGTACAGCAGAGGCTTTTTTATCTCTGAAGCTTCTGCTGCCAACGGAATGGCTTGTCGCTGAGGTGACACATGTTGAAATCAAAAAAGCAAAAAATAGCGCTTCTTATTTTAATAATATTATTATTCATGATCATTCCTCCGCCAGAAGGATTGACAAAGGAAGCATGGATACTGGCAGGTATTTATCTTGCATCCATTGTCGGACTGGTAAGTAAACCTTACCCTGAACCCGTCATTATGCTTATTGCGGTGGCGTTGTCATGTATCGCGCTGGCAAGCTTCAACGACTCCCTCGTTAAACCAATGGATGTCCTGCGCGGTTATTCGTCAGGAACAACATGGCTTGTCTTTAGTGCATTTACCTTAAGCGCTGCGTTTGTGACAACCGGGTTGGGGAAACGTCTGGCATACTGGTTTATATTAAAATTCGGCGGCACGACACTGCGACTGGGATATGTCACCGCGCTGTTGGACTTAATTCTGTCCCCGGCTACCCCCTCGAATACAGCGCGCGCAGGCGGAGTGGTATTTCCTATTATTAACAGCATTGCTCTGGCGTTGGGTTCAACGCCAAATGAAAGTCCGTGTAAGGCTGGTCGTTACCTTATGGTGAATGTGTATATGGTAACGAAAACGACAAGTTATATGTTCTTAACCGGATTTGCAGGAAACGCTTTAGCGCTACAATTAATTTCGGATATTTTTCATATCCAGATAAGCTGGGTTGGCTGGGCGCTGGCGGCAGTACCTGTGGGGTTATTGATGTTAGCGGTTATCCCCTGGATAGGTTACAAAATCACGCGTCCTGAATTAAAGAAGTTAGACAATGTTCAAATCGCCACTGCGGGTCTGAATGAACTCGGGCCGATTAGCGGAAAAGAGAAAGGTCTTGCTGTTGTGTTCATTTCCGCTTTACTGGGATGGATTTTCTCACGCTATCTGGGACTTAACGAATCCGCTGTTGCAGTGATCGCGATGGTCGGAGCCCTTGTTTTTAATATTATTTGCTGGAACGATGTTCTGCAAAATAAGGGCGGCTGGAATACCTTGATCTGGTATGGCGGTATTATTGGACTCAGCGCCACCTTGAGTAAAGAAGGCTTTTTCAAATGGCTGGCGGCCTTTATGTCTGATCACCTTGGTTTCTTGGGCGCAGGTAACAGTACAATTGTGATGATCGTCTTTTTAAGCATCGTAGTTCGTTATTTGTTCGCTTCAGGAGGCGCTTATGTGGCAGCCATGGTTCCTGTATTTGCAACGGTAGGTCTCGTGACCGGAACAGCCCCTGTACTCCTGGCTTTAGCCATTCTGTTCTCTAACTCTTATGGTGGATGTATCACACATTATGGTGGCGCAGCCGGGCCCATTATTTTTGCTGCGGGGTATAACGATATTAAGTCATGGTGGATTGTCGGTACTATCGTTGCTTTATTGACATTTATTGTTCACATGGCGGTAGGTATTCCATGGTGGGGCTTCTTAATTCAACATAACATACTTTCATAACGCGATAACAGTGGCTCAATTTGAGCCACTTTCCCTAATGTTTTATATTCAACCGCTCTATCAGGCTGATTTTTTAAAGTAACCGATGCCAATCGTTTTTCTGAAACGCCACGACTGCCATTTTGGCCATAAAACGTCTGAAATCATCGCGATGGCAATCCAGCGGAACCAGGTAGCGAATGTATTACTTAACCCCTGTGGTTCTTTATATCCTTTAACCCAACCATCGTATCCCCGTTCACCAAGCAGTGTGTCAGGGAAGCCGCCATCCGCATTCTGAAAATCGAGGAGTTTGACAAGCATATTACGCAGCCAGTATTCAATTTCATCTTTGCGATAAGGACAGCGCGAATGCCCATGGGCCAGAATATCGATAATATCAACATCAATACAGCTACTGCGTACCGCCACAGGCTGTTCCAGGCAACGGCTCATCGACTGGTTGAAATGAGGAATAGTCTCGTCAAGGGCATAGAAGATATGCAGGTTATGCGTCGCCCCACAAAGTGCGAACAGCAATGCCTCCTGACTGAATTGTTGTCCAGGCCCCCAGAATCCGGAGTAAGGCTCACTCTGCTGGTTATGCCAGAAGATCATATCCTGCAGGCGCTGGCTTGCCGCGCCTTCCGGGTGACGCTGCTGTTCGAGAAGCAGGAAACTTCCGAGGTTAACGATATTGTTTCCTTCCAGCCAGGGATCTCGCATATCGCGCTGTCCTAACCATGCCCGGAAATACAGGGGATCGAGGAATGGCGCTAAAAAGGGCAGTTCAAGGCGATCTAACTGTTCCAGAACCTCTAACGCCCCCATACAGTAATTTGTCGCGTGGAAACGCATATATTGACGTGTTTCTTCAATATCAGGGCGTTTCCATGTTTCATCCCACTTCATGCCCGGTAAAAGGAAATAACCATCATCGTGTTGGTGGCTTAAAATCCAGTCAGCCAGTAATTTTTTTTCCTCTATTTTATCACCTAATAACACGCGGGCCATCGTTCCATCATAGGTTCCTGATAATAACATTTGCGGCCATTTTTCTGGTTGATGATACTCGCTGACACGCAATACCCCAGGCGTCTTCCCGGCTACGCTCATGCTATTCAGCCAGTTAATACTCATTTCTTTAGCTTGTAAAATACGTTCTTGTAAAAGACTGTCTGTTAACTTCATAATATAACCTGTGTTTAAGATTAATTATTAATTTGAGGTTTCATAATCATTTCAATTTTGCCGCCGACATCGTCGGGGTTAAAAAATGCATAATGACAAAACCCAAAAGATAAGCAAAACCGCCCATAAGAAATATTGACCAATAACTTCCTGTCGCCTGTAAGATATGTCCGGTAGCCTGTGCAAAAAGTATTGAGCCAATTGAACCAATCAGACAGCCAATACCGACAACAGCCCCAACAGCTTCTTTCGGAAACATATCCGAAACACTGGTATAAAGATTTACTGACCATCCCTGATGAGCAGCTACTGCAAGACCGATGAGAATAACGGCGACCCACAAATTAGAAGCAGCAGAGACGAGCAAGATAGGCAATACACAAATCGCACACAATAGTAGTGTCAATTTACGTGCCTTATTTACGGCCATTCCCCGGTTGATCAACCATGCAGGTAAGTATCCTCCGGCCAGTCCTCCTATTGTCGCCAGAATATTTATCAGAACCAGCGGTGTCGCCATGTGTGCCATATCAATACCGCGACTGTCGTGTAACCATTTAGGCAACCAGAACAGGAAGAACCAGAAAATCGGGTCGGTCAGGAATTTGCACATCGCAAATGCCCAGGTCTGGCGATATTTTAATAAGCCAATCCAGCTCACTTTGCCTGCTATTGCTGGCGCGGGACTCAAACTTTCATCCTGATGGATCCAGTCCAGTTCCTCTTCATTAACTTTTTTTACTTTTTCTGGTTTTCCGTATAAAAACAGCCAGAAAACAATCCAGATAAAACCTACCGCGCCAGTAACAATAAAAGCTTCACGCCAGCCCCATTGTAACGCAATCCATGGAATAATAATCGGTGCAAAAATATTCCCGACATTTGAACCTGAATTGAAAATACCGGTCGCAAACGCACGTTCTCTCTTGGGAAACCATTCAGCAGCAACCTTTACCGCTGATGGAAAGTTAGCGCTTTCGCCAATCCCCAGAAAAATCCTTGCATAAATAAACCCCGTTACCGTGCTCACTGCACCATGGGCTATGGCTGCAAGGCTCCATATGGCCAGCGCGACGGGTAAGATGAGACGGGCGCCATAAAGGTCAACAATTCTGCCACATATTAATAAACCCACTGCATAGGCTGCCTGAAAGGCAGTAACAATATTGCCATATTCAATTTCTGTCCAGCCAATGTCTTTTTGTAGCATTGGCGCTAAAAGTCCTAAAATAGAACGGTCAAGGTTATTAATGGTGACTGAGAAAAAGAGCAAAGCACAAATTGTCCATCGATAACGACTTCTTGTTAATTGTGACTTCGTTGTTTGTTCATTAATACTGTGTTGTAGCTGACCCATATTATTTCCTCTCCATATCTGTGCCATACAGAATGTGATTCTTTCATGCCGCTACAGTGTAAGTATCTTTAGTATCTGACAGACAACCTACAAAAATGAAACTGAGATCTTAACGTTCATTCGTTTTTTATTTGCTAGTAAAATCACCTTTTTTGCCGAGTAATGTGATGGAGATCACTTCAATACAAAAACAAATTTGAAGTTCATCACAATTAATTTTGATGTTTTTTGAACTTCATCACAATTGTTGTTTATTCAACACCCGCACAGATCCGAATTCTGTCTTCTCTAACCTGCCTGTATTTCCGATCCGCTATTCTTCGCTCAACTTTTCTTTAAGAGGAATGGCTATGCTGGAAAAATCTGACCTGGCAGATAATGCGGTTGAATGTCTGCACAACGAACACTACGATCGTGCTTATAATTTGCAAAATCTTAACTTTCAGACGCTGATTTTTACCGGTGGACGCCCGCGCGAAAGTCTGAATGGCGACTGGCACTTCACGCTTGACCTTCATGATACGGGGTTAAGGCAAAAATGGTTCTTAATGCAAAAGCAGGATGCTGAAACACGTAAAGATCCCTATGATTACGATCCTTATTCAGGTCAGACGGTGCCTGTCCCCAGTTGCTGGCAAATGTTGAAGGATAAATGGTTTTATTTTGAGGGTAGCGCATGGTATACCCGTGAAATCGAGTACACCAGGTGGGATCAGGATGAGCGCGTATTTTTACGGATAGGCGCAGCAAATTACGATTGCAAAATATTTCTCAATCATCAGTTTATTGGTAATCACTACGGTGGATCGACCCCTTTCTGCGCTGAGCTAAGCGCACACATAAAAACCGGAAATAATGTCTTAATGATCTGTGTAAATAACACACGGACAACGGATCGACTTCCGTTACGAAATAATGACTGGTTTAACTATGGCGGTATTTATCGCGAGATAGATCTTATCCGAACCCCGCAAAGCTATATTCATGATCTGTTTATCTATCTTGTCCCGGATGGCAACTATAACCGCATTGCAGCGCGCATAACGGTAGACGGGTTTGCGACAGAAGTGACTGTTACGATCCCCGAACTCGGGATTGATCAGATATTGCCAGTTGTGGAAGGCCAGGCCGAAGCTATTTTTTCCCGTAGTCCACAGCTATGGTCTCCGGACAATCCTAAACGCTATAAAGTTAAAGTCACGCTGGGACATGACTGCGTTGAAGATGACGTCGGATTTCGCCAGATTGAAGTGGTGGGAACCGATATTCGTCTGAACGGCAAATCCCTCTATCTGCGCGGCGTTAACTGCCATGAAGATGATTTATTCGTTGGGAAGGTTGCCAGCGAGGACGATATACGTCAGCGTTTTCGTGATGCCAAAGCACTGAATTGCAATTATATGCGGCTGGCACATTACCCTCATCACGAACTGACGGCACGCATTGCTGATGAAGAAGGGATATTGCTGTGGGAAGAAATTCCCAACTATTGGGCGATCGATTTTACAAATCCGTCGACACAACGGGATGCGCATAACCAGCTTATGGAGCTTATCCTGCGCGATCGAAACCGCGCCAGCGTCATTATCTGGTCGGTTGGGAATGAGAATGCGGATACGGATGAACGTTTAAATTTCATGACATCGTTAGTGAATGCGGCACGTGATGCCGACCCCAGTCGCCTGATCTCTGCTGCCTGCCTCGTCAACCATGCAAAAATGAAGATTGAGGACAGATTGACAGACTTCCTCGATATCATAGGGTTAAATGAATACTACGGGTGGTATGAAGAGAATTTTGATGACTTAATTGTGCTTGGCAAGAACTCATCCCCCACTAAGCCCGTTGTCATCACAGAGACTGGTGCCGAAGGCGTTCTCAGCGAACACGCTCCCAAAACGGGCCCGTTCTCTGAGCATTACATGGCCGAGGTTTATCGCAAACAAACCGAGTATCTGCCAAAACTCACCTATGTTCGCGGCTTTACCCCCTGGCTGCTGTATGACTATCGTACAGAACGCCGGCAAAACCCCTGGCAGCAAGGCTTCAACTGTAAAGGTTTAATCACCGCAGATAAAAAAACCCGCAAAGCCGCGTTTTATGTTTTGCGGGATTTTTATGAAACGCTCAAAAAAGCCGATCCATCGTCTCATTAATCATGCTTAAGGCTTTCCGCCAGGGATAACAACCTGGCGGGATCAAATAACATCGCCAGATAATGAGGTTGCTGTTGTTCTTCTTTATCCAGCCACTCGCCGATACGATTTGCCAGTTGGTAAAGGTTATTTATTTGCTTATCGAATTCAAAATGAGAAATGCCACTCACACGACCATAGCGTTCCCGCATGAGTTTCATCGCGACGCCCTTCGCAACCTCATCAAATAACGTGGTATACCACGGCACTCTGTCCCAGACTCGCCTGAATAAGTCCCTTTTATCCTCAGGAATATGGGTCTGTTGTAAAAGAAAATGGAGCTGACTACGCGTCGTTTGCGCCAGAAAAAAAGCGCGCTGTTTTTCCAGTAACATCAATTGATATTGCATGAGCCCGGTGTTGGGATCGTCTGGCGGGAAAAGCGTCGAAACAGAAAAATCATCCGAACGACGAGAATGGAGTTGTAATAGTTTAACAGCCTGCTCATACGTCTTTGGCACCTGGCTGTAATGATGCAAAACATGTCCCAGAATGTATGGCGTTTTTTTCATCCATTCATGGCTGCTGATATACAGTTGATGGAAAGCATCCAGCTCCGATTTATCGACTTTGTGCTCCAGCATATCGGTAAGCCAGCAGTGAAATGCCTGCTTTTCTGACATGCCCACTTCACGGCCAAACATTGCCAGACCATGTAAATTGATTGAATTAACCGAATTGATGAGAGAACTGTTGGAAATCCACTCCCAGCTTAAGCGGCCTGAAACAGCCTCCAGGAGGTCTCCGGTGGTATTTTCCACCCAACTTAAACGCCCCTTGATTTCTTCCAGTAAGTAACAGGGGAGCAATGTCCAGCCATATTCCAGCCCCCATAAATCAAATTCAATCCATTTGATTCGGTCTTCCAGTTGCATCAGGAGCGGATTCGTTGCAAACCCCGGTCGATAACCGTCAGGAACCACTTTTAATGACACCCGAACATCTCCCGGAAGTACCTGTAAAGCGTTAAGAAGTTGCCATGATGCAGCCTCGTCATCGATGTAGTCTCTCAGTACTAATTTCTTTCCAAGACTCCGTAATATTTGATAAAGATAAGGAAGAGTCGAGGACCAATTGGCCCGATAAGGAAGATGTTTAGGGAGCGTGACAATAACACCATCAATAGCCGGTAGCTGACTTAACGCTTCAGTAATGGTTTGCTGATAAAATTTTTTCCAGAACGCTTCGTCTGCAAGGCTATTTTCAATCAGCGTATATTCCGGAAATTTTTCCTGAAGTTTTCCACCGGATGGAAACGCTTCTCCCTGCAACCAGATTCGAATGCCATTTATATTACACGCGCGGCATACTCTTTGAATGTAGAGAGTTTTTTCTCGCTGCTCGCATATCAAATTCTCTTTTCCATGTTGACAATAGTCAGATGGATAGGCCAGTAAGGCAAATAAGTCTTGTTGATGAATGACAAGCCCGTTAAAACCATCACGTTTCATTACATCGATGACTTGTTGCAAATGCGGCCAGTGCCAGATAAGAGAGGAATTTACTTCGAGTAACCGCAGGGGAGTCAAGGCATACATTAAAACAATCCCATAATTTACTATTATTTAATTTCTCTGTTAAAACAGAAGGTTACTCTATCCGATATGCTATTGCGTTAGTCGTTTCTTTCCGCGTGGCTTAAATTTCTAAAAAAGTGAGCGGCGATATAACCCATATAAACATCTGGTTATAAAGTAGATGCTCTCATATCAACGGCGAGAGCATCATACTTGTATTCAGTTCAGACGTGTTCAGCGTTAACCAGCTCCTGAAGCTGTTCACGCATATACAGTGAAAAATACTCCGGGTCTCTGATCAGCACCCTCTCCCCGGCTGCAAACTTCTCAGCCCAGCCGACCAATTTTTGCGTAAATCCAGGGTTCCACCCCTCCCGCTCACCGCGGGCCGTAATGTCTGCAACGCTCGCCGGGCAACCTAATTCTTTCAAATACTTCAAAATCCCTTTTGCCGTGCTTTCATCCATTGGTTCCGGAGAGGCGGCAGAGGTGTTCATACCGTTGATGAAATCTAATGCTTTATCAATGACTGCTGGCATAACTTTTATCCTTAAAATTAACCACGTAAAACACAAGACTACCCTATGACCTTAAACCCATTTCAGCGGCAATGAAATCATTAAATGTCATTGTCCCGACGTCGCTCACTTTACTTGTTATGCCAGTAAGCAGCAGCGCGCACTAACTGCGGATCAAACGGTCCCTGTTCGAAACGACTGCTGAGATTTTTTACCACCTTCCCTTCTCCGGTGATCCAGATGAAGTAATCTTTTTCCGGCACATCAATCTGCGCCAGTCGTGCCGCAACCGCCTGCTCGTCGTGGTTAAACCACTCAATAGCAAAACTGTCCAGATGTGCGAGGTAGTCCTGATATGCCGGATCGGCGACGCTCACCAGCGCAGTGACCGCCGGTTTTACCGGCATGCGGCTCAGCGCGTCAAGGCGGCGACGCAGCGCTGGCATGCCGGATTCATCACAGACATAGAGCTGAAAACCATACTCTTGCGGAACCACAAGCGAACCGCGCGGTCCGGCAATGCTCAGCGTGTCGCCCTCGCGTGCCTGCATTGCCCAGCGACTCGCCACCCCGCCATCATGAATAAAGAAATCCAGCGCCAGTTCATGGCGAACGTCGTCATAAAGTGGTGTGTAATCACGGGACGCCGGGCGCGCGCCTTCCCCCCAGACAATGCCCTCATCCGTTACCGTTGGCGGAACAAACTGGCTTCCGGGTTGTGGGAAAAAGACCTTGGTGTGATCGTCAAAACCGCGTGAGCTAAAGCCGTCCAGCGCGTCGCCACCAAGAACAATACGTTGAAAACCGGTGCCGATACGTTCCACGCGCAGAACAGTAAGTTCGCGAAAGCGCAGTTCATTGCGCACGCGCTGAGGGTAACGTGAAGTTTTATCCGTCATTTTTAGCCTTAATGTGATAATCAGATATATCTAAATATTTTCTTTAAATGATAATGATTGTTAATTGAGAGGATTGCAAGTGATTTTTGATAGGATTGATGTTTTAGTGAATAAGTTATTTTTATTATTTAATTTCATTAATTTATGAAAATATTGCAACCATGACTTGCTAAAAAAATGATATTAGATATAAATTAGATATATCTAAATAAATCAGGAAAACATCATGCGGCATCATCATGAAGGTTGCGGTAAAGGCGAAGGGCATCAACACGCGGGTTGCGAACATCGTCATGGCAGAGGCGGCGGTCGTCGCCAGCGCTTTTTCGGTCACGGCGAGTTACGCCTGGTTGTCCTGGATATCCTCTCCCACGAGGCCAGCCACGGTTATGAGCTGATCAAAGCCATTGAGACACTGACGCAAGGAAACTATACGCCGAGCCCTGGCGTCATCTATCCAACGCTCGATTTTCTCCAGGATCAGGGCTTTATCACAATCAGCGAAGAAGACGGCGGGCGTAAAAAAATCACCCTCACCGCATCAGGCGCACAGTGGCTGGAAGAGAATCGCGAGCATCTGAGCCATATTCAGGAACGCGTAAAAGCGCGTAACGTTGGCTTTGAGCTGCGCAAGAACCCACAGATGAAGCGGGCTCTGGAAAATTTTAAAGCGGTGCTGGATTTGAGAGTGAACCAGGGAGAGCTCAGCGACGCGCAGTTGAAAAAGATCATTGGCGTGATCGACCGCGCGGCACTGGAAATCACCCAGCTTGATTAAGCGGATATGCGCTTACAGGGTAAAACACCGGAGATCAGTGCAGTACCGTCACGGCATCTTCCAGGCGGCTGGCGCGGTGTTTGACCATTGCGGACACCTGAGCGCTCTCTTCAACCAGCTCCGCGTTCTTCTGCGTGATGGCGTTCAGTTCATCTACCGCGCGGGTCAGGCTGGTTAAACCGTCTGCCTGCTCCAGCGTAGAGTGGCTGATCTGCGCAATTAACTGGGTGACGTTTTGTACCTGAGAGACGATATCATCCATCGTGCGCCCCGCCGCATGTACCTGCTGAGAACCTGACTGGACTTTATCCGCGCTGGCGTCGATTAACTTACGGATATCGTTCGCCGCACTGGCGCTGCGACTCGCAAGATGGCGCACCTCGCCGGCCACGACAGCAAATCCTTTCCCCTGTTCGCCCGCTCTGGCCGCTTCTACGGCGGCATTCAGTGCCAGAATGTTGGTCTGGAAAGCGATATCGTTTATTAACGTCGTGATCGTTCCGATGCGCTGCGTACTGTTTGCGATATCATCCATAGTTTTAATTACGGTATCCATCGCCTCTCCGCCCTGCGTCGCCGCACTGCTGGCGGCAATGGAGAGCTTATCCGCCGCAGATGCGGTTTCTGAGTTTTGTTTTACCGAAGCCGCCATCTGATTCATTGTGGTGACCGTCTGCTGCACGTTATCAACCGTCTGCCGGGTGTGCTTATTCAGATCGTCATTGCCTTTCGCCAGCGTTTCACTGCCGTTTCTGACGCTCGACACCTGACTTGAAACATCGTTGATTAACCAGCGGCACATCAACCCCAGTTGGCCGACAGCGCGTAGCGTCAGGCCCAGCTCGTCGCTGCGGTTGAGATGTGCAACGCTGTTACGCTCCCCGGTGGCGACTTTCAGCGCCTGCTTCGCCACGTTCTCAATGGGACGGACAATCTGCCACTCAAACGCCCACATCCCCATTAACATAACCAGCAAACTCATCAGTTGCGCCTGCCAGGATGCGCCGGTGGCGTACAGTGTTGCCGCCAGTACCGCGTAGATCAGCGCCATCACACAGCGAGCCCGCCAGCGAACCGGCATGCCCGGGAGCTTCCCGAGCCAGCCTTTGCGCACCACCAGTCCTTTGTGGATCCGCCGGGTGCAACGCCCTTCATTCAACGCTTTATATAAAGGTTCCACAGCGGCAATCTCCGTGTCCGTCGCGCGGGTACGGATCGACATGTAACCCGTCACGCGACCTTCACGCACCATCGGCACAGCATTTGCCCGCACCCAGTAGTGATCGCCATTTTTACGGCGGTTTTTAACGACGCCGCTCCATGGCTCGCCCTGTTGCAGGGTGTACCACATATCGGCAAAAGCCGCTTTTGGCATATCAGGATGGCGCACCAGGTTATGCGGTTGCGCCAGTAATTCGTTAAGCGCGTAACCGCTAATATTAACGAATGTATCGTTGGCGTGAGTGATGTAACTGTTGAGATCGGTCGTAGACATGAGGGTCGTATCGTCATCCAGCGGGGTATTTTGCTGGGTAACGTAGCGCTGAGAAGACATAATCGCGTCCTGTGCAGGTTATCTGGTTGTTAATTTCTTGTCAGATGTTATTTCGGCGCTAGCGAATTTATCTTTAGATGTTAAATTTGATTTAGATCGCAATTTGCGATTAAACCTTATCATTTGTACGAATTATAATTGATTGAATTTTAATACTTTCATGCTGAAACTATAAAATCCTGTCAGATAACACGCACGATTAACGAACAAATTCTGCACCGTTTCAGCCCCATCGCCCCCTTCTGCGCCACTCCCCCTAACGCCTGGCGCTGCACAGAAGTGCATCAATTGTTAACAAATGAGATTAAATGTTGCACAGCAACTGTTCTTCCTGGTGTTTATCCCGATTTTCAGCAAAGCCGCCGGGATGGCGCAATCCCTGCAATACTTAAATCGGTATCATGTGATACGCGAGCCCCGGGAGCATATTTTGAACAGGTTACCTTCCAGCGCATCGGCTTTGGCCTGCAGCGCACACGCACTGAATCTCATAGAGAAGCGAACGCTTGATCATGAGGAGATGAAAGCACTTAACCGAGAGGTGATTGATTACTTTAAAGAGCATGTGAATCCAGGGTTTTTAGAGTATCGCAAATCTGTTACCGCCGGCGGGGATTACGGAGCCGTAGAGTGGCAAGCGGGAGGTCTGAATACGCTTGTCGACACCCAGGGACAGGAGTTTGTCGACTGCCTGGGAGGTTTTGGTATTTTCAACGTGGGGCACCGTAATCCAGTTGTGGTTTCCGCCGTACAGAATCAACTTGCGAAACAACCCCTGCATAGTCAGGAATTACTTGACCCTCTTCGGGCCATGCTGGCAAAAACCCTTGCCGCCCTGGCGCCCGGAAAACTGAAATACAGCTTCTTTTGCAACAGTGGTACCGAATCGGTCGAAGCGGCGCTGAAACTGGCGAAAGCTTACCAGTCGCCACGAGGCAAATTTACCTTTATCGCCACCAGCGGCGCCTTCCACGGTAAGTCGCTGGGCGCACTGTCCGCCACCGCCAAATCGACCTTCCGCAAACCGTTTATGCCGTTGCTACCGGGCTTCCGTCATGTGCCGTTCGGCAATATTGAGGCCATGCGCACCGCGCTCAGCGAGTGCAAGAAAACCGGGGATGATGTGGCGGCGGTGATTCTGGAACCGATCCAGGGTGAAGGCGGCGTGATCCTGCCGCCGCAGGGTTATCTTACTGCCGTGCGTAAACTCTGCGACGAGTTTGGCGCGCTGATGATCCTCGATGAAGTCCAGACAGGCATGGGACGTACCGGCAAGATGTTCGCCTGCGAGCATGAGAACGTGCAGCCCGATATTCTCTGTCTGGCAAAAGCGCTGGGTGGCGGCGTGATGCCTGTCGGCGCGACCATCGCCACCGAAGAGGTCTTTTCGGTATTGTTCGATAATCCGTTCCTGCACACCACCACCTTTGGCGGTAACCCGTTGGCCTGTGCGGCCGCGCTGGCGACCATCAATGTGCTGCTGGAGCAGAATCTGCCCGCGCAGGCGGAGCAGAAAGGCGATATGTTGCTCGACGGATTCCGTCAACTGGCGCGGGAGTATCCCGATCTGGTGCAGGATGCGCGAGGGAAAGGAATGCTCATGGCTATTGAGTTTGTCGACAATGAAGTCGGCTACCGGTTTGCCAGCGAGATGTTCCGCCAGCGGGTGCTGGTGGCCGGAACGCTCAACAACGCAAAAACGATCCGTATCGAACCGCCCTTAACGCTGACCATCGAGCAGTGTGAACTGGTATTGAAAGCGGCGCGTAAAGCGCTGGCAGCGCTGAGGGTCAGCGTCGAAGAGGTGTAAACTCAACGCCGGGTGACGCTTTGCTTACCCGGCATTATTTTGTCTATACGATCCGTACTCCCGCGGGCATTAAACGCTCCGGCGTGAGCAGAACGCTTTCGTCCCCGTCATCCGTCTCTGCGCAAAGCAACATACACTCCGACGTTTCACCTCGCATTTTGGCCTTTTGGAGATTGCACAGCACGACCACTGTTTTTCCCCGCAGTTCATCCTCACAGTAGTAAGGCACAAGGCTGGTCACGGTTTGTAGTGTTCGCTCACCGACATTCACCTGCACAATATACAGTTTATCGGCATTCTCATGACGTTTTACGTCAACGATCTTCCCGACACGCATCTCCAGACGAGAAAAATCCTCAAATGTTACTGTTTCCATATACCCTCCAAGTAAAATTTTACTAAATAATAGCAAGGTAATTTTATTACCATGCTCTTAGAAACAGGAAAATGATGAACAGATCACACTCTTCAGTACTGTCTCCCCCCCGACTGAGTCAAAAAAACCGATGTTATTTACTGAAAACAGATGAATAGATAAGCACTTCCTTTACAATGGAAAAGCATCTCCGGGATAAGTCGAAAGGGTAATCATGGCAACACTTAAAGATATCGCAAATGAAGCAGGCGTATCACTGGCAACAGTGTCCCGGGTATTAAACGATGATCCCACGCTGAATGTAAAAGAAGAGACAAAGCACCGCATTCTGGAGATCGCAGAAAAGCTGGAGTACAAAACGAGCAGCGCCCGTAGGAATCAGAGCGGTACCGTAAGCCTGCAGCACATCCTCGCAATCTACAGTTATCAGCAAGAACTGGAAATTAACGATCCTTACTATCTGGCAATTCGCCACGGCATTGAAACACAGTGCGAAAAGCTGGGAATTGAGTTGACCAACTGCTATCTCAATAACGCCCTGCCAGAAGTCAAAAAAGCCGTCGGCGTGCTGATCGTTGGCAAACCGTCCACCGCACGACGTGAGGCCGCACTGCAACTCTCAGAGAATATTTGCTTTATTGATTTTCACGAACCTGGCGGCAAGTTTGATTCCGTCGATATCGATTTAGTGCGCATTTCGAAGGAGATAGTCGACTTTTTCATTGAGAACGGTGCCACACGTATCAGTTATATTGGCGGAGAAGACGAACCCGGCAAGGCCGATATTCGTGAATCTGTCTTTACGGAATACGGTCGATTGAAAGGCGTTGTATCTGAAAAAGATATCTGGCGCGGCGACTTCTCCAGTGCTTCAGGTTATCAGCTCGCAAAAAAAATGCTGGCCCGGGGCGATTGTCCGAATGCGCTTTTTGTCGCATCCGATTCTATTGCCATCGGGGTGTTACGGGCTATCCACGAACATGGTCTGGCAATCCCACAAGATATCTCGCTTATCAGCATTAATGATATCCCGACTGCACGCTTCACCTTCCCTCCACTGTCCACTGTGCGCATCCACTCAGAACTGATGGGCAGTCAGGGCGTCAATCTGGTCGTCGAAAGAGCCCGCGACAGCCGTACGCTGCCGCTACACGTGTTTGTCCCCAGCGAACTGAAATTGCGCGGTACCACTCGCTAATTGCCTGTCTCTGCAGGATAACTGCGTGTCGTTATCCTGTCAGCCTAATCCCCCTCTAAATACATCGCTTGTGTTCTCCTTCTGTGTTTTCGTGATCAAGTTAAAGCAAATCAAATTTTCCCATTTTATTTAGTTAAATTTTTACTAAAATGATTTTCATCCCCTCAAAACGACGGTGAGGCTAAACGGCAAAGCTCAGGCAAGAGGAAGAACGAAGGTTTTTGACAGCCTGGCGTGATGGCGTAAGGGGAATTGAAAACATCAGCAATCTTAGACCCGGCATAACCCACTCACACGGAAACAGATATCAGAAAGCTAAATATCGATGCTTCACATAAGCCAAAGTGATGAGTGAAAGAACAGACACAGCCGATTTAAGACTGTCTGAGGATGGCGTAGATAAGACTGGATTAATATCAGGAGAAACATAATGAGCGCAGTTGTTTCTGATCGACAACATATTATTGATTTATATAAAGAGAATGATCACGTTCCAGCGGTCATTGAAGATCATCGCATTAATGGTATAAATAAAGAGAAACCGCGTCCGTTTGCGTTTCCCTTCGCCTCCACGTGGCAGGCTATTAGCAATGCCCCAAAGAAAGCATGCAATTACCTTTCGCTCAATGGACTTTGGCGATTTCACTGTGCGATAAATCCGGCGTCACGCCCAAAAAACTTTTATCAGGAAGATTATGATTTTTCTGACTGGGATACTATCCGGGTTCCCGGGAACTGGGAAGCTCAGGGTTTTGATAAAGCCATTTATATTGATGAGCGTTTTCCATTTACCACACAGTGGCCCGAAGTACCGCGTGACTATAATCCCGTCGGCTCCTATCGCCGTACTTTTCATTTAGATCATAGCTGGTTTGAAAAAGAACTTTTTTTGCATTTGGGTGGTGCCAGAACAGCGACCTTTATCTGGATTAACGGTCAGCGTGTCGGATATACGCAAAACGCAAAATGCCCCGCTGAATTTAATATCACATCGTTTATCAGGGAAGGTGAAAATAGTATCGCGCTGGAAATCTATCGCTGGTCTAACGCCAGCTATGTTGAAAAACAGGATATGCTCGATATGTCAGGTCTGGAGCGTGAAGTTTTTATTTATGCAACAGCCAAAACGCGCATTTACGATTTCCACTGTCAACCCGAGGTGAATGCCCCATTCACTCAGGGAACGCTAAACGTCAGTGTGGATTTGGAACACTATGATAACCTTTCAACTGAACTGATATTGCGTCTGGAATTACTGGATGATGCGAAGAATTTCGCCTCTATTGTGCAAAAACAGACGCAGTTCCAGAAGACCGGTACATCGCAGCAATTCCATTTTACCAGTCAGGTTGATTCGCCTCGGTTATGGAGCGCAGAGACCCCGAATCTCTATACGCTACTGCTCACACTGACGGATACCGCCGGAACTATACTGGAAACCACCAGTCATAAAATCGGTTTTCGCCATATTGAGATCATCAACGGTCAGCTCACTGTTAATGGTCAGGCGATAAAAATCAAAGGGGTTAATCGCCACGAATTGCATCCGACATTAGGGCATGTTCCCACTGAGGAGAATATGCTTACTGACATTCGGTTGATGAAAGAACATAACATCAACGCCGTGCGTACAAGTCACTTCCCCTGTCATTCCCGTTGGTATCAGCTTTGCGATGAATTTGGCATTTATGTCGTTGATGAGGCAAATATCGAATCCCATCCACTGGCTTTGAAACCAGAAACACAAATTGGCGATACCCCTTCCTGGCTTCCGGTTCATCTGGATCGTGTTCAGTCGATGGTAGAACGCGATAAAAACCACGCCTGCGTGATTATCTGGTCGATGGGGAATGAGGCCGGAACGGGACACATTTTTGAAACGCTTTATCAATGGATAAAAGAAAAAGATCCAAGCCGACCGGTACAATACGAACCGGCAGGGGAAAAATATTATAGCGATATCGTTTGTCCGATGTATCCCACCCTCGAGCGTCTGGAACACTTCGCTCAGCAAAATCACGATCGTCCGATGATTATGATTGAGTACGCCCATGCCATGGGTAACTCAGTAGGTATTCTGAGTGACTACTGGAATATTATCGATCGTTATCCCACCTTGCAGGGGGGATTTATTTGGGAATGGATGGATCATGCTCTGGAACTGACTAACGAGCGCGGGCAAAAATATTGGGGATATGGAAAAGATTATCATCCCGATAAACCCAGCGACGGTAACTTCATGAACGATGGTTTAATTGCTGCTGACCGGACGCCACATCCGCACATGGCCGAAGTGAAGAAAGTTTATCAACCCGTTCGCTTCCATGCTGTAGATCCCGTAACGGGCCATTTTGCCGTTGAAAACCGCTATGATTTTATCAGTCTGGAACATCTTGATATTCAATATCGTATCACTGCCGATGGCAAGGACGTCACACATGGGACTCTGGGGGCGCTTTCAATTCCTGCGGGGAAAAAGCAAAGTATACGAATTCCGCTCAGCAAGCTCCCCATGGAGGACGGCAAAGAGTATCACCTCACTTTAAGCGCAGTGACTCGATATGAAGAATCGTTTATTGGTGAGAATTATGAGCTTGCCTGGGAACAATTTGCATTAACCACCAGAGCAGTACATCAACCCGCTGATTTCTCCGGCGCTCCTACACTCGAAAAAACAGAAACGGCTGAAGAAATGACCATCAAGGGCGTCAATTTTTCGCTGACCTTTAGCCGCAAAAATGGCGAAATGACTCGTTTTTGTGTTGAGGATAAAAACCTGATCCGTTCTGGTTTAGCGCCCAACTTCTGGCGCGGATTAACCGATAATGATCTGGGCGCAAAAATCCATGAACGCGCCACTGCCTGGAAAACTGCAGGAAAAGAGCGAGTCCTGTCGGCGTTTACTGTTGAACAACCCTCACAAAATGTCATTCAGTTGACGACAGATTTCTCGTTGCCATCGGTAGCCAGTCGCTATGTACTGAAATACACCATTCATGCGAACGGCGAAATACGCATTGAAAACATCTTTATCCCTGAGACGCCCAGCTCAGCACTCATTCCACGCATCGGAACACAACTCATTCTGCCCGCTGAGTTTAGCTATATTCAGTGGTATGGACGCGGACCCGGCGAAACCTATGCTGACAGAAAAGGGGCGAAAGTCGGGATCTACGGAGGAACGACCTGGTCACAATTCCACGCTTATCCTCGTCCACAGGAAAGCGGTAATAAAACCGATGTCCGCTGGGTACGCGTAGTTAATCAGGAAGGTATAGGTCTTGAAGCACTTGCCGAAGAACAGCTTTTAAATACCAGCGCCTGGCCTTTTGCCGCCGACGAACTCGATTTTATCGCCGATAAGGAGAGCGACAGCGCGTCAGGATTAACACCTCTGTCGCGCAAACATGGCATCGATGTACAACCCGGTGATATTACCACATGGAACATCGATCTGGCACAAATGGGAACCGGTGGACAAAATTCATGGGGTTCATTACCTCCTGAAGAATACCAGCTTCCTGTTAAACAGTATTGCTATGTCTTTTATTTGCGACCGGTACGTCCTGACGCAGTAAAAAAATAGTAAGCAATATGTAGTGAATGTCATTTCACTGACATTCACTACACTATCACAATAATTAAATTTGCACGTACGATGTTACGTGAAGGGAATGGTTATGTCTGAAAAATCCGATGCACGATATCAGATGTCATTAATAACATTTTTGTTTTTCTCCATTGCCGGTGGCGGTTTTGTGCTTAAAGGCGTGGTCAGTCAGTATACTGACTGGGGAAACAACTCATGGCTACTTTACGCTTTTGCTTCATTGCTTTACGCAATCCCTTATACCTTTATGATCATCGAACTTTCATCCATTAAGAAACTCCGTGAATCCGAAAGTGGATATCAAACATGGTTGAATTTAATTTTAGGTAAAAAATTAGGCTTTATAGCCGGTTTCTTTTATTTCTATGTCAATATATTTTACTTTGTTGATCTCTTACCCAATATTATTACCTACTTTATTTACACTTGTACCAGCGATGTTGCCTGGGTTACTCAGTTGACAAGCCAGACATGGTTTAAACCAGTGATCAGCATTACATCTATTATTCTCTTCTGGATCGCGACCTGGGTATCCATGAAGGGGCCAAAATGGTTATCCCGCGCGTTGTCATTCTCCGGATACGCCGGGTTTGCCCTAACAATGCTCTTTATTGTATCGGCGGTGTATAAACTCTCTTCTGGCAGCGTCACGTTTAATGGAACCGTCATTGCCCCAGAATATATGCAACATATTGATTTATCTTGGTCAAAAGTGGCATCAATGTCATGGGCTTTACAATCATTAGGAGGGCTTGAAGCCTTAGCTGCCTATAAGCGTAACATTCGCGGTGGCGATCGTAATTTCCGTCTTGGCTTAGTGCTCAACGTATTCATCTTTTCAACCATCATCATCATTTCTTCGCTGTTGTTAAACTTCATCTTGCCAGCGGAACAGGCAGCGAATCTTGGTTTACTGTCGGCGATTTATGTTGCCTTCCAGCAATTGGGGTTTCCTGTGTGGTGGACCAACGTTATCGCCCTGTTTCTGATGATTACCACGCTGTGCGGTTCACTTATGCTGTGGACTGCCGCACCGGTAAAAATGTTATTTGTTGATGCGCCTAAGGGAATTTTTGGTAATAAGTTATCCGAGGTCAACAGTGAAGGAACGCCTGTTAACGCGCTAAAAATACAGGGGATTATCGTAACCGTTATCATCATTCTTTTTATGCTGGGCCAGTTTAACTCTGAGATGAATACTATTCTGGTGGCGGTGAAAAATCTTGATGGTGGTGCAGCTACTATCCCGGTGCTCTTTATGTTGGCCGGTTACGTAAAACTCAGATACCTTCCCAACAATCCAGATTATGCACGCGATTTCCATTTTCTGGGTACCGGTCGTTTCTGGGCATTACTCTCCGTCGTTCCGATGATCATTATTTTTGCCGCCTCAACAATTGCTGCTCTGGTGCCTGGTCCTGAGGACTGGGATGCAAATTTCACAGGCTCATTAATTCAAATCATCCTTGGGCCGGTTAGTATCATCGCTGTGTTCTATTATTGCAGTCTGATGTTTAATCGCTGGCGTGTTAAAAACCCCGACGACCATTCATTATTTAATAAAATTTAGAGTAATTATTTATTGAGCAGCGAAACGTTCCGTTTTGCTGCTCAATACTGGCAAAAATTATTCTTTGCTCTAATGGAATAGAAAATGAAATTCAACATTAATGCATGTAAGGCACTGATAGTGTTCTCCCTTTGTTATTCTTTACACTTGTCAGCAGAAGAAGCCGCTCCGCATATTGCTGTCGCACCGCCCGCGATGCATGACGATACCAAAATACCTGAAATGGTCGAGACATCGGCAGGGCCCGCAATGTCTAAGCCCTCCTCAGGTCCTTCATTTCATTTTTATGGCGAGATGGGGCTTGGCGGTTATTCGGCACTGGAAGGCGATTATAAACACAAATATGAAGATGGAACCTATATTGAAGGCGGTGTAGAGGGTCTGTATGACCACTGGTTCGGACTGGTATATGGTGAAGGCTGGACCGTACAAGCGGACCATCATGGTAACGCCTGGGTTCCCGGTCATAGTTGGGGCGGCTTTGAAGGTGGCATCAATCGGTTTTGGGGCGGCTATCGAACGGATGATAAGACAGAAATTATTCTGAGTCTGCGTAACGACTCTTCGTTAGACGACCTGCAATATTGGGCTGACTTTACGCCAGAATTTGGTTATGAGATCCCCAATACTCGCGATATTACCACCGCGATCAAAGTGCAAAATCTGAGTGGCGATTTTCGCTATAGCGTCATTGCAACACCCGCTGGCCATACAAATGAAAGTAAAGCCTGGCTACATTTTGGGAAATATGATCGTTACTCGGATAAATACACTTATCCCGCGATGATGAATGGTTATATCCAGTATGACCTGATGAAAGATGTCACCTGGACGGGAGGTACAGAAATCACCGATGGCACTGGGCAGCTATTTGTAACCGGTGTCCTGACGCCAAATTTCGGTGCCCGTGTCTGGCATCATACCGGGCGCGGGGAAGGACTGGGTAATTCCGGAACGGAGACGGGTGCAATGGTAAGCGCCATGTATGAAGCCTTTAAAGGATTCTACCTCTCTAGCGCATACAGCTATGCACAACACAATCTGGATAACGACCCAGATACCACCACGTCCTATGCACAATTCGGTATTTGGTATGAGTATTACGGCGGTAAATTCGCCACCGCTTTCGACAGCAGATTCAACCTGGGAAACAGTACCGATGACTCGGATAACAAGATATTTCTGATGCAGTATTATTACTGGGGTCATTAACTTTCACTTTTTATTTCAAGCTACATGTTAATTTGCGACCCTCTCCTGCCATTGCCGCTGGGAGAGAATAAACTCGCCACTTTAATGCAGCACAAAATCTATTGGATATATTTCACAGTGAATGTGAAAAGGAGTTTCATTTTTATGAAAGCATTTTATTTATTAACCCCACTGGCTTGTGCACTATTATTCAGTCTATCGGCACAGGCCGTTACCACTACGGATTATAAAGACGTGATCGATCGCCACGGTGCGCCACAATATATGCGTGATGCTGATAGCGATCATCATCAACGCTTCAACCCATTTTTCGATCTTGGTTCCTGGCACGGACACTTACTACCAGACGGACCCAATACGATGGGCGGCTTTCCGGGCGTGGCCCTGTTGACCGAAGAGTACATCAACTTTATGGCAACCAACTTTGATCGGCTGACGGTGTATCAGAATGGAAAAAAAGTCTCTTTCACCTTGCAAGCCTTCAGTATCCCCGGCGCACTGGTACAAAAGCTCATCTCACCTGATGTACAAGTAGAAATGACGTTACGTTTTGCCAGCCACCATACCTCATTACTGGAGACGAGAATTACCAGCACGACATCTCTCGATCTGATGTGGGATGGTGAACTGTTGAATAAGGTGGAAGCGGAGAACGGCAAAGCAACCTCAGATAAAACCGTTGACCAACAGTATCCAGATTATCATCGTAAAATTACTCCCACTCATGATGGTCTGAAAGTCACTTTCGGCAAGGTTCGTTCAACGTGGGATCTGCTCACCTCTGGCGAATCGGAATATCAGATTCACAAATCACTGCCGATGAAAACGACCGTAAAGGGCCTTAGCTTCGTTAGCAAAGCGCATATCAACGGATCGACCACCTTCTACACCACCTATTCTCACTTATTGACCGCGCTGGAGGTAAGCAAAGAGCAGGCGCAAATCCGCGATATTCTGGCTCGCCCTTCTTCTTACATACTCGCCTCACAGCAGCGATGGGACACCTATCTGCAAAAAGGACTAAATAATCCGGCAGCCACGCCTGAACAAACCCGTGTGGCCGTGAAGGCGATAGAAACGCTGACAGGCAACTGGCGAGCCCCGGAAGGGGCTGTGCAACATAACACCGTCACACCCTCGGTCACTGCTCGCTGGTTCTCCGGTAACCAAACTTACGCATGGGATAGCTGGAAAATTGCCTTTGCGATGGTGCACTTCAATCCAGAAATTGCGAAAGACAGTATTCGCGCACTCTTTGACTGGCAAATCCAGCCTAACGATCCGGTACGTCCGCAGGATGCCGGCATGATCCTGGATCTGGTTACCTGGAACAAAATTCCCGAGCGTGGTGGCGATGGCGGCAACTGGAACGAACGTAACACCAAACCGAGCCTGGCAGCCTGGTCTGTGATGGAAGTCTACAACGTCACCCAGGATAAAGCCTGGCTTGAAGAGATGTATCCGAAACTGGTGGCCTATCACGACTGGTGGCTGCGTAATCGCGACCATAACGGTAACGGTGTACCGGAATATGGTGCCACACGCGATAAAGCTCACAATACCCCCAGCGGTGAAATGCTGTTTACAGTGAAAAAGGATGGCAAAGAAGAGACGCTATCCGGCCTGCAAAACTATGCAGAGTGGGTCAAAAAAGGCCAGTATGACAGTCTGACGATTCCGGCACAGGAAGCTGCGGGTTGGGAATCTGGCCGTGACGATGCAGCCGTATTTGGTTTCATTGATAAAAATCAGCTGGATAAATATGTTGCTAAAGGTGGAAAACGCAGTGACTGGGCGGTCAGCTTTGCAGAAAATCGAAACCAAAAGGGCGAACTCATCGGCTACTCTTTGCTTCAAGAATCAGTCGATCAGGCTAGCTACATGTATAGCGACAACCACTATCTGGCAGAGATGGCCGCTCTTCTCGGCAAAACGGGCGACGCTGAGCATTACAGGTCTCTGGCAAAAAAACTGGCCGATTACATCAATACCTGCATGTTCGACACCACCAGTGGTTTCTACTATGACGTACGCATCGAAGAAAAACCGTTGGCAAATGGATGCGCGGGAAAACCGATTGTTGAACGAGGAAAAGGGCCAGAAGGTTGGTCACCGTTGTTCAATGGGGCTGCAACGCAAGTTCACGCCGACGAGGTTGTGAAGATCATGCTCGATCCAAAAGAATTCAACACGTTCGTCCCGCTAGGCACTGCCGCGCTGAGCAACCCGGCGTTTGGGGCAGATATCTACTGGCGCGGGCGAGTGTGGGTGGATCAATTCTGGTTCGGGTTAAAGGGTATGGAACGTTATGGTTACCGGGATGAAGCGTTAACGCTGGCGGAGACTTTCTTTAAACACGCCCGAGGATTAACCACCGACGGGCCGATTCAGGAAAACTACAACCCACTGACTGGTGCGCAGCAAGGCGCACCAAACTTCTCCTGGAGCGCAGCACACCTGTATATGCTGTACAACGACTTCTTCAAAAAGCAGTAATCTGAACATTGGCTGGAAAATTCAATATCCCGTTTTCCAGCCGATGAATGCCCCCAACTCTGGGGGCTTTTTTTGAATCCCATCACAATCATCGCATTCCCCTTTTCCCTTTTCTGCGCCGATAGCTAAATTAGTAACTCATCCGACCACATAACAATAATTTTACATACTGGACAATCTTATGAGCTATCCGTCGCTGTTCGCCCCGCTCGATCTCGGCTTTACTCAGCTTAAAAATCGCGTGCTGATGGGTTCGATGCACACCGGGCTGGAAGAGTATCCTGATGGTGCAGAGCGGCTGGCCGCCTTCTACGCCGAACGCGCACGGCATGGCGTCGCGCTGATTGTGACAGGCGGTATCGCCCCTGCGCCTTCTGGTGTTGGGATGGAAGGCGGCGCGATGCTCAATGACGCCCGACAGGTCGCGCATCACCGTGTGATTACCGATGCGGTTCACCAGGAAGGCGGGAAAATTGCGCTACAAATTCTCCATACCGGACGCTACAGCTATCAACCGCGACTGGTCGCGCCCTCGGCTATTCAGGCGCCCATCAACCGCTTTACCCCGCATGCCCTGAGTCACGAAGAAATTCTGCAACTGATTGAAGACTTCGCCCACTGCGCTCAACTGGCGCGGGAAGCAGGCTATGACGGCGTTGAGGTGATGGGATCCGAAGGGTATTTGATCAACGAATTCCTCGCCCTGCGTACCAACCAGCGTGACGATGAATGGGGCGGCGATTACGCCAACCGGATGCGCTTTGCGGTTGACGTCGTGCGTGCCGTACGCCAGCGGGTAGGCCAGGATTTTATTATTATCTACCGCCTGTCGATGCTCGATTTGGTAGAGAAAGGCGGAACTTTCGCAGAAACCGTGCAACTGGCGCAGGCCATCGAAGCCGCAGGTGCAACACTGATTAATACCGGGATCGGCTGGCACGAAGCGCGCATTCCCACCATCGCCACACCGGTGCCACGCGGTGCCTTTAGCTGGGTGACGCGTAAATTGAAAGGGCATGTTTCCCTGCCGCTGGTCACCACCAACCGCATTAACGATCCGCAAGTTGCCGATGAGATTCTGGCTCGCGGTGACGCGGATATGGTGTCGATGGCGCGCCCGTTCCTTGCTGATGCCGAACTGTTATCGAAGGCGCAGTCAGGGCGTGCGGATGAGATAAACACCTGCATCGGTTGTAATCAGGCCTGTCTGGATCAGATTTTCGTCGGCAAAGTCACGTCGTGCCTGGTGAATCCCCGTGCCTGCCACGAAACCAAAATGCCCATTGTCCCGGCAGTGCAGATTAAAAATCTGGCAGTGGTTGGGGCGGGTCCGGCGGGGCTGGCTTTTGCCATCAATGCGGCGGCGCGCGGACATCACGTCACCCTCTTCGATGCGCAGGGTGAGATCGGCGGGCAGTTCAATATCGCCAAACAGATCCCCGGCAAAGAGGAATTTTATGAAACGCTGCGCTATTACCGCCGGATGATCGACGTCACTGGCGTCACGCTGAAACTGAACCATTACGTGACAGCCGACGATCTCCTGGCGTTCGACGACGTGATCCTCGCCAGTGGGATCGAACCTCGTCGGCCGCCCATCGACGGCATCGACCATCCAATGGTATTAACCTATCTCGATGTGCTGCGCGATAAAGCGCCGATCGGAAATCGGGTGGCGATTGTGGGCTGTGGCGGGATCGGCTTTGATACGGCGATGTATCTGAGCCAGCCAGGCGAACCCACCAGCCAGAGTATTGCCGATTTCTGTGTGGAATGGGGCATCGACACGAGTTTGCAACAGGCGGGGGGATTACGCCCGGAAGGGCCACACCTGGCTCGCAGCCCGCGCCAGATTGTGATGCTTCAGCGTAAAGCGAGTAAACCGGGCGAGGGACTGGGAAAAACCACCGGCTGGATCCATCGCACGACCCTGCTTTCGCGCGGCGTGAAGATGCTCCCGTCCGTGAGCTATCAGAAAATCGACGATGCAGGATTGCATGTGCTGATCGGCGGCGAAGCGCAAACGCTGGAAGTTGATAACGTGATTATCTGCGCCGGACAAGAACCACGACGGGAACTGGCCGAACCGCTACAGGCGGCGGGGAAAACGGTGCATCTGATTGGCGGTTGCGATGTGGCGATGGAACTGGATGCCCGCCGGGCAATCGCCCAGGGAACCCGTCTGGCGTTGGCAATTTAAGCCCAGTTGCCCGATGGCGCTGCGCTTATCGGGCCTACACCTTCTGTATTTCCAATGACGCTGCGCGTATCAGGCACACAAATCGTAGGCCGGATAAGGCGAAGCCGCCATCCGGCACGCGCGATTATCGTCGACGCCCCAGTTTCACCGCTTTAAGCACCACAAACTTGTTGTTGGTGGCAATGGTGACGCAGTTGCCAAAAATCTTCTTCAGCTTGTGGAAGTAGTCAAGGTGACGGTTGGCGACAATGTATAACTCACCATTAATCTTCAGGCAGCGACGGGCATGGTGGAACATTTCCCAGGCGATGTTATCCGTCAGCGCGTGTTTCTGGTGAAACGGCGGGTTGCACAATACCGCATTGAAACGGAAAGGCTCAACCCCGGACAGCGCGTTGTTAATCATAAACTCGCAGCGATCGAGCGCTTCAGGCAGATTGGTTTCCACATTAAGACGGCTTGAGGCCACCGCCATCGGCGATTCATCAACAAAGACCACGTTGGCCTGCGGATTTTTTTCCAGCAGCGTCAAGCCAATCACGCCATTACCGCAGCCGAGATCGACAATCTCCCCTTCCAGATTTTCCGGCAGATGCTGCATAAAAAAGCGGGCGCCAATATCCAGCCCGGTGCGGGAGAAGACGTTGGCATGGTTATGGATGGTCCAGTCGGTGCCTTCCAGTTTCCAGCTCAGCGTCTCTGGCGCGTCCGCCAGCGCCGGTTCGCTGAAGGTACAGTTGATAAGGCGCGCCTTTTTCCACGCCAGCGTGGTGGTCGTTGGCCCCAGCACTTTTTCGAACAGTTCCAGCGTGGAGGTATGGATATCCCGCGCCTTTGCGCCTGCGATAATACGGGTTTGCGGGTTCACGACTTTACGCAGCGCCCGCAACTGTTGCTCAAGCAAGGCCAGCGTTTTTGGCACTTTGATCAGCACCACGCCCGGTGCCTGTGGATATTCCGCCGTGCTGTCGAGGAACTTAACGCTGGACTCTGCGATGTCGTTATGGCGCAGGTTTTCCCGTGTCGCCAGTTCGCTTAAATACGAATCGCCAATGCTGTACGGCGTATGTTCTGCCAGCGCGCAGCTCAACGCGCCAAAGGTATCATTGAGGATCAGCACCGGGCCGCGAATTTCCGTGTCGTCCAACTGTTGCAGCAGATACTCATCCGCCGCTTCCCACGCCAGCAGTGGGTTAACGTCATCCGTTTCCGGGAAACGTTTTAGTGTCAGTGAACGGAAACCGTTGTCTGTGTGGCTCATCGGCCCTCCTGAATGGTAAAGTTTTGGCGTATCCCGTAAAAGGGTGCGTGAGTATACCTCAATTTTGTTGATTGGCGTGGACAGAGATGAACGAACTGAACTACCTCCAGGGCTATCCGGAAAACCTGATTTCGCAGGTTCGCACGCTGATTGCCGAACAGCGTCTGGGCGCGGTGCTCGAAAAGCGCTATCCCGGCACGCATGATTTCGCAACGGATAAAGCGCTCTGGCAATACACCCAGGATTTGAAAAGTCAGTTCCTGCGCAATGCGCCGCCTGTCAATAAAGTGATGTATGACAACAAGATCCACGTGCTGAAAAATGCGCTCGGTCTGCACACGGCGGTATCTCGCGTTCAGGGCGGTAAGCTGAAAGCAAAAGCCGAAATCCGCGTCGCGACAGTGTTTCGCAACGCGCCGGAACCCTTTTTACGGATGATCGTCGTACATGAACTGGCGCATCTGAAAGAAAAGGAGCACAACAAGGCGTTTTACCAGCTTTGCTGCCATATGGAGCCGCAATACCATCAACTGGAATTTGATACGCGCCTGTGGTTAACGCAGTTGTCGTTAAAGGAAACTGCGCAGTAGCGCACTGGCTTTGTCATGAAGGCGTGCTAAATTGACCAAAGATTCCCTTTATGGAGCCAGAAGGCGTTTATGATACGTTTCGCTGTGATTGGCACAAACTGGATCACCCGCCAGTTTGTGGATGCCGCCCATGAGACCGGCAAATATAAGTTAACCGCAGTCTATTCCCGCAGCCTCGAACAGGCGCAAACCTTCGCCAATGATTATCTCGTCGAACATCTGTTTACCTCGCTGGAGGCGATGGCGCAAAGCGATGCGATCGACGCCGTCTACATTGCCAGCCCGAACTCGCTGCACTTTCCTCAGACTCAACTGTTTCTCAGCCATAAAAAACATGTAATCTGTGAGAAGCCGCTGGCCTCGAATCTGACGGAAGTGGAAGCCGCCATCGCCTGCGCGCGGGAAAATCAGGTGGTGCTTTACGAAGCATTCAAAACCGCCAGCCTGCCTAATTTTTTACTTCTGCAACAGTCGCTACCAAAAGTCGGGAAATTACGCAAAGTGTTCCTCAATTACTGCCAGTACTCGTCGCGTTATCAGCGCTATCTTGACGGCGAAAACCCGAACACCTTTAACCCGGCCTTTTCCAATGGCTCGATCATGGACATCGGGTATTACTGTCTGGCCTCCGCCGTCGCGCTGTGGGGCGAGCCGCATCGCGTACACGCCTCCGCCAGCCTGCTGGAGAGCGGCGTCGATGCCCACGGCGTGGTGGTGATGGACTACGGTGATTTCAGCGTGACTCTTCAGCATTCCAAAGTCAGTGATTCGGTTATTGATAGCGAAATTCAGGGCGAAGCCGGTTCGCTGGTCATTGAAAAACTCTCTGAATGCCAGAAAGTCTGCTTCGTTCCTCGCGGCGGGAAAACCCAGGACCTCACGCAACCTCAGCACATCAATACTATGCTGTATGAGGCAGCGGCGTTTGCAGAACTGGTGGACGCCAATGAAGTGAATCACCCGGGACTGTCGAACAGTCGGATCACGGCAAAACTGCTGACGGAGATCCGTCGCCAGACCGGCGTCACTTTCCCGGCAGACGATGTGAGCCGCACGACGACTGCGTAAAACATTGTAAAACAGATGTTACAGGCCATTGACGAAATGCGTGGCCTGTCATATTTTGTTACCTGCAAAGGGGAGTAACTTCATTGTCGGTCGATCGTCATTACGATGTGTGAAAAACCACATCCGGTCACCGGGCAACGAAAAAGGAATGCGCTAACGCATTCTTTTTTTGTTGTAAGTGAGACCTTGCCGGAAGGCGAGGTCTATGCATAAAAAGCAACGGCTGACGTCTTCCGACGTTGGCCGTTTTTTTATGTGTAAGGAATGTTTATGAATACTGTCGGCACACCGTTGTTATGGGGCGGATTCGCAGTCGTTGTGGTGATTATGCTGGCTATCGACCTCTTTCTTCAGGGGCGTCGTGGCGCGCATACGATGACCATGAAGCAAGCGGCAGCCTGGTCCCTGGTCTGGGTGACCCTCTCGTTATTGTTTAATGCTGCATTCTGGTGGTATCTCGTCCAGACCGAAGGCCGCGCCGTTGCCGATCCGCAGGCGCTGGCGTTTCTCACCGGTTATCTGATCGAAAAATCGCTCGCCGTCGATAACGTCTTCGTCTGGCTGATGCTGTTTAGCTATTTCTCCGTCCCTCCAGCCCTGCAACGGCGGGTATTGGTATACGGCGTCCTGGGTGCCATCATTCTGCGTACCATCATGATTTTTGCCGGGACCTGGCTGATTACCCAGTTTGAATGGATGCTGTATGTGTTTGGCGCGTTCCTGTTGTTTACCGGCGTGAAAATGGCGCTGGCGAAAGAGGACGAGTCAGGCATCGGCGATAAACCGCTGGTGCGCTGGCTGCGTGGACACCTGCGTATGACCGACACCATTGAGAGCGAGCATTTCTTCGTGCGTAAGAACGGCCTGTTGTACGTTACGCCGTTGATGCTGGTTCTGATTCTGGTGGAACTGAGTGACGTGATCTTTGCCGTCGACAGTATCCCGGCCATCTTTGCCGTGACCACCGATCCGTTTATCGTTCTGACGTCAAACCTGTTCGCCATTCTGGGCCTGCGCGCGATGTACTTCCTGTTGGCGGGCGTGGCGGAGCGTTTCTCAATGCTGAAGTACGGCCTGGCGGTGATTCTGGTGTTTATCGGCATCAAGATGCTGATCGTCGATTTTTACCATATCCCGATCGCTATCTCGCTGGGCGTGGTGTTTGGTATCCTGGTCGTGACGCTGCTGATCAACGCGTGGGTTAACTACCAGCACGACAAAAAGCAACAGGCGTAAGCCTGATATGCCGGGTGACGCTAACGCGTCCCCGGCTTTACACGACATTCTGCATCTCTGTTCTGTTGAACATGTCACAATATTGTTATTGATAAGTTATAAAATATGACCGCATCATAAAATCCAGCATATTTCGCTTCCCGAAGCGTCATCTTTCCTTATACTCAACCAGGCAAACACTTTGTTACATCCAGAAAGATGCGTCCATAGAACGCGCGAAGGATGAGCAACAACACAATCAAAGGAAAACTTAATGACTACGCAACGTTCACCGGGGCTGCTACAACGTTTGGCCCAGGGAAGCCTGGTAAAACAAATTTTGGTGGGTCTTGTTCTTGGGATATTACTGGCCTGGATTTCTAAACCTGCGGCGGAAGCTGTCGGTTTGTTGGGAACATTGTTCGTCGGCGCGTTAAAAGCCGTCGCGCCGGTGCTGGTGCTGATGCTGGTAATGGCCTCTATCGCTAACCATCAGCACGGTCAAAAAACCAGTATTCGTCCGATTCTGTTTTTGTATCTGCTGGGAACCTTTTCCGCCGCGCTCGCCGCCGTTGTCTTTAGCTTCGCATTTCCTTCAACGCTACATTTGTCCAGTAGCGCAAATGATATCGTTCCGCCGTCAGGGATCGTAGAAGTTCTGCGTGGTCTGCTGATGAGTATGGTATCGAACCCGATTAATGCCTTACTGAACGCCAACTATATCGGCATTCTGGTCTGGGCAGTGGGACTGGGTTTTGCCCTGCGTCACGGCAACGAAACCACCAAAAATCTGATTAATGACATGTCCAATGCCGTTACCTTTATGGTGAAACTGGTGATTCGTTTTGCGCCAATCGGTATTTTTGGCCTGGTCGCCTCCACGCTGGCAACCACCGGTTTCTCAACCCTGTGGGGCTACGCGCAGCTGCTGATCGTGCTGATTGGTTGTATGTTACTGGTGGCGCTGGTGATTAACCCGCTGCTGGTTTTCTGGAAGATCCGTCGCAACCCGTATCCGCTGGTCTTTGCCTGCCTGCGCGAAAGCGGCGTTTATGCCTTCTTCACCCGCAGCTCTGCGGCGAATATTCCGGTGAATATGGCGCTGTGTGAAAAGCTGAATCTGGATCGCGATACCTATTCGGTTTCGATCCCCCTGGGAGCGACCATCAATATGGCGGGCGCGGCGATCACGATTACGGTATTGACGCTGGCTGCAGTGCATACGCTAGGCGTTCCTGTGGACCTGCCCACCGCGCTGCTGCTGAGCGTCGTCGCCTCTCTGTGCGCCTGTGGCGCATCGGGTGTCGCTGGTGGTTCACTGCTGCTGATCCCGCTGGCTTGTAATATGTTCGGTATTCCGAACGATATCGCCATGCAGGTGGTTGCCGTTGGCTTTATTATCGGCGTGCTACAGGATTCCTGTGAAACAGCGCTGAACTCATCGACAGACGTGCTGTTTACTGCGGCAGCGTGCCAGGCTGAAGACGAGCGTCTGGCCAATAACGCCCTGCGTAATTAACAAAAATGCCCGGTGGCGTTACCGCTACCGGGCCGACATACTCGCGGTCGGGTGAGCGTTAGCGCCACCCGACACCACATTTACAGCGTGACACCACTCTTAAAGATAGCCAGTTCGCGGAAATCATTGCGCTCATTGCAGGTCTGTTTACCGTTGGCAAACGCCACGATGCTATCAACAAATTCATTCAGCAACTGCGGCATCGCTTTGCCGTGGATCAACTGCCCGGCGTCAAAGTCTATCCAGTGTTTTTTCTTCGCAGCCAGCTCACTGTTTGTGGCGATTTTTACCGTCGGCACGAAGCCGCCGTAAGGGGTGCCCCGACCGGTGCTAAAAAGCACCATATGACAGCCCGCGCCTGCCAGCGCACTGGTGGCAACCGCATCATTACCCGGCGCGCTCAGCAAATTCAGACCATGCGTTTTCAACCGCTCACCGTAGCGCAGTACGTCCACCACCTGGCTGGAACCGGCTTTCTGCGTACAGCCCAACGATTTATCCTCCAGCGTGGTGATACCGCCGGCTTTATTACCCGGTGAGGGATTCTCGTAAATCGGTTGGTTATGGGCAATAAAGTACTGCTTGAAGTCATTGACCATAGTTACCAGCTTGCCGAATGTCTCTTCATCACGGCAGTGGCTCATCAACAGTTGCTCTGCGCCGAACATCTCCGGCACCTCCGTCAGCACCGTGGTGCCGCCGTTGGCAATCATATAATCGGAGAAACGCCCGAGCATCGGGTTGGCGGTGATCCCGGAAAGCCCGTCGGAGCCGCCACACTCCAGGCCAAACTTCAGCTCGCTCAGTTTACCCGGCTCGCGTTTGTCATGACGCATCACCTCATAAAGTTGATACAGATGCTCAAGCCCGGCTTCCACTTCATCGTCCTGATGCTGGCAGATCATGAAATGTACGCGCTCAGGATCGAACGCTCCCAGCGTTTCACGAAAAGCATCGACCTGGTTATTTTCACAACCCAGACCAATCACCAGCACCGCCCCGGCGTTCGGGTGACGCACCATGTTCTGTAGCATGGTGCGGGTATTGATGTGATCGTCGCCGAGCTGTGAACAACCGTAGGTGTGACTGAACAGAAAGACGCCGTCCGTCCCTTCTGCATCATGGGTCTCTTTCAGGAAGCGGCTCTGGATTTGACGAGCAATACCGTTGACGCACCCCACCGTGGGCAGGATCCAGAGTTCATTTCGCACGCCAACATCCCCGTTGGCACGACGGTAGATCTGCACATCCCGATCGGCAGGTTGCGCAGGAAGATCCTGAAAATCAGGTTGATAGCGATATTCATCCACATCGCTCAGATTCGTGCGGGTGTTGTGAGCGTGAATATGTTCACCCGCCACAATATCTGCCAGCGCATGGCCAATGGGCTGTCCATACTTGATGACATATGCCCCTTTCGCTATGTCACATAAAGCAAATTTATGTCCACGGGCGACATCCTGACGAAGCGTAACGCTGTGGTTATCCACGGTAACGTCGCTACCCTGCGCCAAATCCGCCAGTGCTACCGCAACGTTATCCTGTGCATGGATTTTGATGTATTGCATATCAACCCCGGACCTTAGTTCAGTTCAATGGCGAAGTAATCACGCGCATTGTTAAAGCAAATGTTTTTCACCATCTCGCCCAGTAGTTGAATATCTGCCGGCGCTTCACCGGCCTGCACCCAGCGGCCTATCATCTGGCACAGAATGCGGCGGAAGTACTCATGACGGGTATAAGAAAGGAAACTGCGGCTGTCGGTCAGCATACCGACAAAGCGGCTCAGCAGACCAAGCTGCGCCAGTTGCGTCATCTGACGTTCCATACCGTCTTTCTGATCGTTGAACCACCAGCCGGAACCAAACTGCATCTTGCCCGGCATTCCTTCACCCTGGAAGTTACCGATCATGGTTCCCAGCACTTCGTTATCACGCGGGTTCAGGCAGTAGAGAATGGTTTTCGGCAGCAGGTTTTCTTCGTTCTGTTTACTGAGCAGTTTTGATAACTCTTCAGCAATCGGACGGTCGTTAATGGAATCAAAGCCCACGTCTGGTCCCAGCAGTTTGAACTGGCGCTGATTGTTATTACGCAGTGCGCCAATGTGATACTGCTGTACCCAACCGCGACGTGTATATTCAGCGCCCAGGAAGACCAGCACGGCCGTTTTAAACTGCGCCACTTCGCGCTCGTTCAGCGTCTCACCCGCCAGACGGCGCGCCAGAATACTGTCCAGTTCAGCGTCCGTGGATTCAGCGAACAATACGACATCCAGCGCGTGGTCAGACACTTTACAACCGTGCGCCGCAAAGTGATCCAGACGTTTCGTCAGCGCGCTTTGCAGATCGGCAAAACGCCGGATATCGGTATCAGACACTTCACCGAGCTTCGCCATATAGTCGCCGAATGTCGCCTGTTCAATATTGAATGCTTTATCCGGACGCCAGCTCGGCAGCACTTTAATGGTGAAGCTGCTGTCTTTTGCAACCGTGGCGTGGTGCTCCAGAGAATCGATCGGATCGTCAGTGGTGCCGACCATTTTCACGTTCATCTGCTGCATGATGCCACGCGCGGAGAAAGCGTCCTGCGCCAGCAATTCATTGCACTGGTTCCAGATTTCGTCGGCAGTGGTCGGAGAAAGCAGCTTACCGGTCACGCCAAACGGACGGCGCAGCTCAAGGTGCGTCCAGTGGTAAAGCGGGTTACCAATGGTATGCGGTACGGTCGCCGCCCACGCGTCAAACTTTTCACGATCGGAAGCATCGCCGGTACACAGGCGCTCGGCAACGCCGTTAGTACGCATGGCGCGCCATTTGTAATGGTCGCCTTTCAGCCAGATGTCATACAGGTTCTTGAATCGGTAGTCTTCCGCGATTTGCTGCGGCGGCAGATGGCAGTGGTAATCGAAGATAGGCTGGTCTTTGGCGTAATCATGATAGAGACGGCGGGCAAATTCAGTATCGAGTAGAAAATCTTCGGTCATAAACGGGGTCATTATCGTCTTCCTCTTTGCGAGTGCGTCAGATGGCTTATGTAGCGATGCTGACAAAGTTATCACACCAATTTCCAGCAACCGAAGATATTTTCGTGAGATAGATCAATAAATGCGGACAAATTATTTACCTTGAAAGTGGTAAACCCCGTCCCAGGGCGCGCTATCTCTGGCGTGGCGCCATCTCAATAATGCCCACACGAAGATTCCTACATTTGTGATGGTACTCACCCTTTAAAGCTGTATGACAAGTTATCTTTCTGCCGTCGCGATACATAAGCCGACGGAATGCAAAATTACCGATGATTCGTCATCGGATTAACCGGTACGGAAACCGAATGAGCACAATTAATTTATGGCAACGTTCGGGCGGGCGTACCGGCTTTTTTTTGGGTTCCCCGTCGTAAACAGCATCCTCTGCCCCAGGCAGGAAGATGACCGCGATCCTTGCGGAAATAACAAAACGATGAGGTTTTACATGCGTAAAATTAAAGGGTTACGTTGGTACATGATCGCACTGGTGACGCTTGGCACCGTGCTGGGTTACCTGACACGTAACACTGTAGCGGCAGCTGCGCCGACTCTGATGGAAGAGTTGCACATCTCCACTCAACAGTATTCCTATATCATCGCAGCCTATTCTGCTGCTTACACAGTCATGCAACCTGTTGCTGGCTATGTGCTGGACGTGCTGGGTACGAAAGTGGGTTATGCAATGTTTGCCGTGCTGTGGGCTGTCTTCTGTGGCGCAACCGCGCTGGCTGGAAGCTGGGGAGGCCTGGCGCTGGCGCGTGGTGCGGTCGGTGCGGCTGAAGCGGCGATGATCCCGGCGGGTCTGAAAGCCAGTTCTGAATGGTTCCCGGCAAAAGAGCGCTCTATCGCCGTCGGCTATTTCAACGTGGGTTCGTCTATCGGCGCGATGATTGCGCCGCCGCTGGTTGTCTGGGCTATCGTGATGCATAGCTGGCAGATGGCGTTCATCATCTCTGGCGCTCTGAGCTTCATCTGGGCAATGGCCTGGCTTATCTTCTACAAACACCCACGCGATCAGAAAAAACTGACGAATGAAGAACGCGATTACATCATTAATGGTCAGGAAGCACAGCATCAGACCAACAGCGGGAAGAAAATGTCACCGCTGCAAATCCTGCGTAACCGCCAGTTCTGGGGTATCGCGCTGCCGCGCTTCCTTGCGGAACCCGCCTGGGGGACCTTTAACGCCTGGATCCCGCTGTTTATGTTTAAAGTCTATGGCTTTAACCTGAAAGAAATCGCGATGTTCGCCTGGATGCCAATGCTGTTTGCCGATCTGGGGTGCATTATTGGAGGTTACTTACCGCCCCTGTTCCAGCGCTGGTTTGGCGTTAACCTGATTGTTTCCCGTAAGATGGTCGTCACGCTGGGTGCCGTGCTGATGATAGGCCCTGGCATGATCGGTTTGTTCACCAGCCCTTACATCGCCATTATGCTGCTGTGTATCGGTGGTTTTGCTCACCAGGCACTGTCCGGCGCACTGATTACGCTCTCTTCTGATGTCTTTGGTCGTAATGAAGTGGCAACGGCAAACGGTCTGACCGGCATGTCCGCCTGGCTGGCAAGTACGCTGTTTGCTCTGGTCGTGGGCGCGCTTGCTGATACTATCGGTTTCAGCCCGCTGTTTGCCGTGCTGGCTGTCTTCGACCTGCTGGGTGCGCTGGTCATCTGGACGGTACTTAAAAATAAACCCGCCAGCGACATTGCGCTCGATCCACAAATCAATAAACCGGCAACGCAAAGTTAGTTTGATAACGGACGACGGTAAAAACGAAAAAGCCGCCTCAATACTGGCGGCTTTTTCATGTCTGTCTGTGGAGCGAGACTCGCGAAAGTGGTATAACAAATAGAGTCTGCCGTATCATGCCTGGAGCGCATATGGAAATCACTGAACCACGACGTTTGTATCAACAACTTGCTGCTGATTTAAAAGATCGCATCGAACAGGGCGTCTATCTGGTTGGAGACAAACTGCCTGCTGAACGATTTATTGCCGATGAAAAAAATGTCAGCCGTACTGTGGTTCGTGAAGCCATCATTATGCTGGAAGTGGAAGGGTTTGTTGAGGTTCGCAAAGGTTCCGGCATTCACGTGATTTCGAATCAGCCACGCTACCAGCAGGCCACTGATGAATCGCTGGAATTTGCCAACTATGGTCCTTTTGAACTCCTGCAGGCGCGTCAGCTTATCGAAAGCAACATTGCAGAGTTTGCCGCAACGCAGGTGACCAAGCAGGACATCATGAAACTGATGGAGATCCAGGAGAATGCACGTAACGAAAAATGTTTCCGCGACTCCGAATGGGATCTGCAGTTTCACATTCAGGTTGCATTAGCCACGCAGAATTCCGCGCTTGCCGCAATCGTGGAAAAAATGTGGACGCAGCGCAGCCATAACCCTTACTGGAAGAAACTGCACGAGCATATTGATTCACGCACCGTAGACAACTGGTGTGACGATCACGATCAGATCCTGAAAGCGCTCATTCGCAAAGACCCGAACGCAGCGAAACTGGCGATGTGGCAGCACCTCGAAAACACCAAAATCATGTTGTTCAATGAAACCAGTGACGATTTCGAATTTAATGCCGACCGTTATCTTTTTGCTGAAAATCCAGTGGTTCACCTCGATACAGCGGCGAATGCGGCAAAATAAGGTTTCTCGATTCGACAGGCGCGCCGCTGCGCCTGTCAGTAAGCGAAAGGTATAAAGTGTCAGCCTGTGTAAATCCTCTCGCCACCCTCCTTTGTGTTCAGCAAAATCAGACGACATGGACATGCAATTTGTATAACGAACTTCGTTGACCTTTGTTACAATTAGATGCAAATCGAATTTATGTTTGTCAGTGCTTGCTTACTTCACAATTTTACAGGGAATAGTTCAGGCCGCGGCTTTGCGCCGTCCGCTCACCATGCAAAAACTATTAAAAATGATGCGGCGTAGCAAACTCCTGAAACCGGCGTGACGTTAACCGATTAACCAGGAATACTGAATGGAACTTTTGACCCATTTACTGCATGCCCTTTGGGCGCAGGATTTTGAAACTCTGGCCAATCCTCACATGATTGGCATGCTCTATTTTGTTTTATTTATGATTTTGTTCCTGGAAAACGGGTTGCTGCCCGCCGCTTTTTTACCCGGTGACAGCTTGCTGGTGTTGGTCGGCGTGCTGATCGCCAAAGGTGCGATGGGCTTTCCGCAAACTATTTTACTGTTAACGACGGCAGCCAGCCTGGGTTGCTGGCTGAGTTATATTCAGGGCCGGTGGCTGGGGAATACCCGACTCGTACAGAACTGGTTATCACATCTGCCTGCCCATTATCACCAACGCGCCCACCATTTGTTTCATAAACATGGGCTTTCGGCACTGCTCATTGGTCGTTTTATCGCCTTTGTTCGTACCCTCTTACCCACCATCGCCGGGTTATCCGGCCTGAACAATGCGCGTTTTCAGTTTTTTAACTGGATGAGCGGGTTGCTGTGGGTGCTGATTTTAACCTCGTTGGGCTACCTGCTGGGAAAAACCCCGGTATTTCTGAAATACGAAGATCAGTTGATGTCATGCCTGATGCTGCTGCCCGTGGTTTTGCTGGTGTTCGGCCTGGCGGGTTCACTGATCGTGTTATGGAAAAAGAAATACGGGAATCGAGGATAAGGATGCTGAAAACCCGCATGACGCTTAAACAACTGGCCTGGAGCACCACGTTTCTGGTGGCGCTGGGGACGATGTTGTTAGTCTGGTCAGCTATTCGCCAGCAGGAATCGACGCTCGCTATTCGTGCTGTCCATCAGGGTGCGAGCGTGCCGGACGGTTTTTCTGTCTGGCATCATCTCGACGCCAACGGCATTCGTTTTAAAAGCATTACGCCGCAGGAAGACACGCTGCTCATCACCTTCGATTCCAGCGCTCAGAGTGCCGCCGCAAAAGCGGTGCTCGACAAAACGCTTCCGCAGGGTTATATCATCGCTCAACAGGATAGTGACAGCCAGGCCGTTCAATGGTTGTCACGTTTACGCGACGCCACTCCTCGGGTAGGGTAATCTCCAGGAATCCGAATCATATCACCCACTTTGGTGATCTCGTCGATTAATGTCTATGATTAATGAGGCGTCAGGTTGACTCTGTCGCGTTATCATCTGGAGCATCGTCCCTGAATGTATGGGGACGAGTCACAATGGAAGGTTCAAGAATGAAATACCGCATCGCTTTAGCTATTACCCTTTTCACTCTCAGTGCCGGCAGCTACGCTAATACGCTCTGCCAGGAAAAAGAGCAGGATATACAACGGGAAATCAGCTACGCCGAGAAACACAACAATCAGAACCGTATCAATGGGCTGAAAAAAGCGCTCAGTGAAGTCAGGGCTAATTGCACTGACAGCAAACTGCGCGCCAGCCATCAGAAAAAAATTACCGAGCAAAAAGAAGAGATTGCCGAACGTCAACGCGATCTCGCCGAAGCGAAGCAAAAAGGCGATGCGGACAAAATTGCCAAACGCGAGCGGAAGCTGGCGGAAGCTCAGTCAGAGCTGAAAGAGCTTGAAGCTCGCGAATACTAAGCATCAGTAGCACTTACTCACCTGGAGAAAACTATGTCGAAAGATACTACATCGGAACATCTGCGCGCTGAGTTGAAATCCCTGGCCGATACGCTGGAAGAGGTATTAAGTTCCTCTGGCGATAAATCGAAAGAAGAATTGAGTAAGATCCGCAGTAAAGCTGAACGGGCGCTGAAAGAGAGCCGCTATCGCCTCGGCGAAACTGGCGACGCTATTGCCAGACAAACGCGTGAAGCCGCTGCGCGTGCAGACGACTACGTACGCGAAAATCCGTGGACCGGCGTCGGTATTGGCGCTGCGGTAGGCGTCGTGCTGGGCGTTCTGCTGTCGCGTCGCTAATTATGGCGGATCCTCATCACGCACAAGGCCCTGGTAAAAGCGTTCTGGGCATCGGGCAGCGTATTGTCACGATCCTCGTTGAGATGGTGGAAACCCGGCTGCGTCTGGCAGTGGTTGAGCTTGAAGAAGAAAAAGCCAACCTCTTCCAGCTTTTGCTAATGCTGGGGCTGACCATGCTCTTCGCGGCATTTGGTTTGATGAGCCTGATGGTGCTCGTCATCTGGGCCGTCGATCCGCAGTACCGCCTCAACGCGATGATTGCCACCACGGTTGTTTTACTGCTTCTGGCGCTGATTGGCGGAATATGGACGCTGCGTAAAGCGCGGCGCTCCACAATACTACGCCACACTCGCCACGAGCTGGCGAATGACCGGCAATTGCTGGAGGAGGAAAGCCATGAGCGGTAAAGTCGAGCGTGAACAACGTAAGGCCCGACTGCTTGGGGAGATCCAACAGCAACGGCTGGATCTTTCGGCCAGTCGCCGTGACTGGCTGGAAGCCACAGGGGCTTACGATCGCGGCTGGAATACTCTGCTGAGTTTGCGCTCCTGGGCGCTGGTCGGCAGCAGCGTCATGGCGGTCTGGACGATTCGTCATCCTAATCTGCTCGTTCGCTGGGCCAGACGAGGGCTCGGTATCTGGAGCGCATGGCGTCTGGTTAAAAAGACGCTACGTTCATCGGTTGCCTGATGGCGCTTTTCTTATCCGACCCTCGTACTCAATATGTAGGCCGGATAAGGCGTAGCCGCCATCCGGCAACTGTACCGGGAGCGCTTCGCTTACCCGATCTTCCATTCCGCCCCACCACCAAATCAAATTTTTTGAAAAATATTAACAGTTTTCCTAGCTAACAATTGTCATTCGCCACGTTTATTATCCTCTCCATCGACAGCAATGACGCGGAACTCCGCGAAATTGCACTAAAAAACAACAGCAGTAGCTTGAGTGGTTCTCTGGAGAGTAAAATGAAAAAATTAGAAGATGTTGGTGTACTGGTAGCGCGTATTCTGATGCCGATCCTGTTTATTACCGCAGGTTGGGGAAAAATCACCGGTTACGCGGGTACCCAGCAGTACATGGAAGCAATGGGCGTGCCGGGCTTCATGTTGCCACTGGTTATTCTGCTGGAGTTTGGCGGCGGTCTGGCGATTCTGTTCGGTTTCCTGACTCGCACCACCGCGCTGTTTACCGCGGGCTTCACAATCCTGACCGCGTTCCTCTTCCACAGCAACTTTGCGGAAGGCGTGAACTCGCTGATGTTCATGAAAAACCTGACCATCGCTGGCGGTTATCTGCTGCTGGGCATCACGGGACCGGGCGCATTCAGTATCGACCGCGTCCTGAATAAAAAATGGTAAGCGCACTATAATGAATGCAAAAAACGAGGAGGCTATCTCCTCGTTTTGCTATCTGAAGGAGAGAAATCATGGGGCAACTGATCGATGGCGTCTGGCATGACACCTGGTATGACACCAAATCCACCGGGGGAAAATTTCAACGTTCAGAATCGGTATTCCGCAACTGGCTCACCGCGGATGGCGAACCCGGTCCTTCCGGTAAAGGCGGCTTCGCAGCAGAGAAAGACCGCTATCACCTGTATGTTTCACTCGCCTGTCCGTGGGCGCACCGCACGCTGATATTACGTAAACTCAAAGGGCTGGAGCCGTTTATCTCTGTATCTGTCGTAAATCCGCTGATGCTGGAAAATGGCTGGACCTTTGACGATAACTTCCCCGCCGCGACGGGCGACACCTTATACCAGCACGAATTTCTCTATCAGCTTTATCTGCACGCCGATCCCCATTATTCCGGTCGTGTGACCGTTCCGGTGCTATGGGATAAAAAGAATCATACGATTGTCAGCAACGAATCCGCAGAGATCATCCGCATGTTCAATACTGCGTTTGATGCGTTGGGTGCAAAAGCCGGTGACTACTACCCTCCTGAATTGCGCAGTAAAATTGATGAACTGAACGGCTGGATTTATGACACCGTTAACAATGGTGTTTATAAAGCCGGTTTCGCCACCAGCCAGCAGGCTTATGATGACGCCGTAGAAAAGGTCTTCACCTCGCTGGCGCGAATTGAGCAGCTCCTCGGGAAACATCGCTATCTCACAGGCGATCGGTTAACGGAAGCGGATATTCGGCTGTGGACGACCCTGATCCGTTTTGATCCGGTTTATGTCACACATTTCAAATGCGACAAGCATCGCATCAGTGACTACCCCAACCTTTATGGTTTTCTGTGCGATCTTTATCAGATGCCGGGCATCGCGGAAACGGTCAACATTGAGCACATTCGCAACCACTATTTCCGCAGCCATAAGACGATCAACCCAACGGGCATCATTTCCATTGGCCCGAAGGAGGATCTTAACGAACCGCACGGGCGTGACAGCCGTTTCGCCTGATTGACACAGGCACCCTTATGGGTGCCTTGCTAATTCATTCTTCAAATATTTACCCCTTAATCATTCACAGCTATTCTTATTTTGATTGCTTTAAAAACAAGTGATTGTCACAGATTGAGGCGAAAATGGACTGGTATCTAAAGGTTTTAAAAAATTACATCGGTTTCGGCGGCCGCGCCCGTCGTAAAGAGTACTGGATGTTTATTCTGGTCAACGTCATCCTGACATTCGTTCTCGGCGTTCTGGACAAGATGCTTGGCTGGCAGCGTGCCGGAGGAGAAGGGATACTGACGACCCTTTACGGGATCCTTATCTTCTTACCCTGGTGGGCGGTACAATTCCGCCGCCTCCACGACACCGACCGATCCGCCTGGTGGCTGTTGCTGTTGTTGATCCCTGTTATCGGTTGGTTGGTGATTCTTATCTTTAACTGTCAGGATGGCACGCCCGGCGAAAATCGTTTCGGACCCAGCCCGAAATCTTTATCGTGAGAATGTACAAAGGCAGAGTAATACTCTGCTTTTTTACTGTTTGCCGAAAAACATTTCCCACACGCTTTTCGTAAATTCATTAACATGCAAAACATATCATTTAAAACTATTAATATTGGCTATATTCTATTGAAATTTTCTTAAACATTCAGAATACAAATGACCTTTATTAAATATCATGCTATATTTCGCCAACTTTTTTAGCTAATAAGGATATTATATGAATTGGTATTTGAGTGTTTTAAAAAACTATACGGGTTTCTCTGGACGTGCGCGCAGAAAAGAATACTGGATGTTCATTCTGATCAACATGATCATCAGTGCCATTCTGAATGTAATCCAGGCTGTTATCGGTATGGAAACGCCATATATCACCTTGATTTACAGCCTGGGCGTTCTGTTACCGAGCATCGCGGTGGCGATTCGTCGTCTACATGATACCGATCGTTCTGGTTGGTGGTTATTGATCAGCCTGATTCCTATTATCGGCACCATTGTTATCATCGTATTTCTGTGCCAGAACGGTACTTCTGGTAACAACCGTTTTGGAAATGATCCGAAGCAAAACGAGATTAATTAATGATGTTTCGGGGCAATCCATTTGCCCCGATATTTACTTTACCCGATATAAAACGTGCTTATTTCCCGATAAATAATTTTGGTATTTCACGCAGGCACCAGGCCTTTGCTTCCCCCATACTGTCACGCCGCCAGGCCATAATAATATCGACCTCACGGGTCGATTCCGGACTAACGACACGCAGTCGCCCTTGCTCAATATCCTGTTCCACCAGCGGATAAGGCATTGTCGCGACACCTAATCCGGCCAGTAATGCCTGACGCTTGTCTTCAATAGTACTGACGGTCAGACGCGGCTGTTTATCCAGCAACTGAACGGTTAATACTGGACGTTCTCGGGCGGTATCAGCTACCGCAACCCCGCGATATTTCACGCGCGTCACTTCGGACAGCGGTTCCGGCTCCTGATGAATCGGGTGATCCGGCGCGGCAACATAGACATTCATCAGGGTATAGAGCTTACGGGAGTTAATTTCAGACGATGAGCGAAAGTGCATGTCCGGCGCGATCACAATATCCGCCCTGCCCTGCTCCAGTCGTTCCCACGCTCCCGCCAGCACTTCGGTGATCACCGAAAGCTGCGTATTGGCTTTCACAGCCAGTTTGTCGATCAGCGGGAAAAAGGCCGGAGTCGGCACCAGCGCTTCCTTCACAATTGTCAGATGCGTTTCCCAGCCCCGCGCCAGCGCTTCGGCATCGGTGGTCAGTTTATCAGCCGCTTCCAGCAGAACGCGTCCTCTTTCCAGCAGCATGCGGCCTACGTTGGTGAATTTTGTGCGATGACCGGATCGGTCAAACAACACCACATCCAGTTCTTCTTCCAGCTTCTGCATGGTGTAACTGAGCGCAGACGGTACGCGCCCAAGCTCATCCGCCGCAGCGGCAAAGCTACCTCGACGATCTATCGCGTCCATTACGCGTAACGCTTCAAGCGTTAATGCCCTCTCTTTAGCCATAGCGTTCTCATTCAGGAAATTTGAACATACCGGGCAGAATATCTGGCTAACAATGCAGCGTCCAGCCCCTTAACATAAAAGGAAGTAAAGAGAGGTCAAGAATTATGATTACTACGCGAACAGCCAAACAATGCGGTCAAGCAGACTACGGATGGTTGCAGTCCCGCTACACCTTCTCCTTTGGACACTATTTCGACCCGAAACTGCTGGGCTATGCGTCATTACGCGTGCTCAATCAGGAAGTGCTGGCACCTGACGCCGCCTTCCAGCCGCGCACGTATCCCAAGGTGGATATTTTAAACCTGATCCTGGAAGGGATTGCCGAATACCGCGACAGTGATGGCAACCATGTGCAGGTGAAAGCGGGTGAAGCCCTGCTGCTCGCTACGCAGCCGGGAATCAGTTACAGCGAACATAACATCAGTAAAGATAAACCACTGACGCGTATGCAGCTCTGGCTCGACGCCTGCCCGGAGCGTGAAAACGCGTTAGTGCAAAAGACGACGCTGCAAAAGAGTAAACAGCAACTGCTCGCCTCACCGGATGGTGAAAACGGCAGTCTGCAACTGCGCCAACAGGTCTGGGTGCACCATATCGAGCTGGAGCAAGGCGAGTCATTGCGCTTTCAGTTGCATGGCCCGCGCGCTTATCTGCAGTCGATTCACGGTACGTTTCATGCCGTGACGCATGATGAAGTTCGTGAGGCGCTGACCTGCGGCGATGGTGCCTTTATTCGTGATGAAGCTAACATAACGCTCGTGGCCGATACGCCATTGCGTGCTTTGCTGATAGATTTGCCGGTGTAGCTTTCTTATAAACACCATGGGCCATAATATAATGTTTATAACTCACGCCCCTTAATAATAAATTAAGGGGTTTTGATTAAGGGTAGTTCAGCGTAAATTGTGCCGTCGCATTGGCAGAGCCTGCGTTTATTTCTGAACGCCCCACAAGTGCCTGATATTGTGCTGTAAACTTCAGTTCATTATCACCAGCGACTAACGAATTCACCGCTGAAGCCGTACCAAGAGAAATCTTGGTACCATCGCTTTCATTAATTCTGACTGCAACACCTTTCGCCACATTAACATCAGTATCGAGCGCAAGCAGCGTTGAATCACTTGCTGTGGTACCACTAAATGTTACGGTGGCCTTTAAACTCGCGCCGTCCGGGCAATTCAAATCAATAGTAAATGGCACTGCTGTAGAAACATCACCAGCATCACCAAAGTACATTGTTGGGATATCACCAAGTATAACATCCATATTTTTTGAAAGGGAAGCGACTTCACATGCACCTGCAACAACTGTACCACGAAAATTAATTGGCAAGTCATCCGCCAGCACCATCTTCATAGATAGAAAACAGAGACCTTCAGTTAATATTACCGCAACCATAACTTTACGGAATGCGTAATGAGAAAAAAACATATCGCCCCCTTACTCAATATTAGTGGTGATAGTTGCAGCAGCAGTAAATACTCCGAGTTCAGGAGCATTTCCAGTTGTATTGACTGGATAACTCTGAAATGAAGTAGTGCCCGTTTGTGATTGATAATCAAATGAACTTGCTAATTTACCACTATTTGGTGTAATAATTACACCATTCATATCTTCAATATGGATTCCAATATCTGATTTATCAGTACTAATACTATCTGGATCAGAGGAAGACGCAGTACCTTTGAACGTAAAGCTAATTTTCACACCATCGGTAATATTTGTGCAGATATAGGCCAGATCAGTGACTTTTTTAGTAAATCCGTCAGGCACCGCACCTTTTGTTTTCAGAGCTGAATTAATAATCGTATCGTAATCAATATTAATAACTTGTCCATCATTAATTTCGCAGGATTGAGGAACAGTCATACTCCCAGACAAATAAACCTGAGAGATAGGTGTTGAAGAATAAGAGTTGACCGTCTTCGTCGCAAACAAACTTGCAACTAAAGTTTGAGGGAAATCAATTTTCCCCACAAATGGCTTAGCAATATAAAGAGATATTTTACCTTTTGAACCAGAATTCGCAGTACTGATTACTGTATTACATACCTTATCCGGAGATAAATTATCAATATTTTCAAAAGGCACATCAAAATATTTATTCTGCCCACCGATAAATATGGCTACATGTACACCAACTTCATCCACACTCCCCATTTTATAATAGTTTTTACCAGCAACAGTTGTAAGTAGACTGAGATCCGTCGTAGCTTTAAATTTTCTGGATATTGAGGAATTGGAATCACAATCGCATTTCATACTATATGTTGTTCCTAAATCCCACCCTGTTACTGAATCAAACACTTGCCCCGCTTTATTTGTACTCGGATCGGCATCGGTATAATTAAATGTTGAGTTAAATTGGTATGGCGTACCACTGGGAGGGGTACACCAGTTCGTATATGCCCATGCAAAATTACCGGACATGGCAAAAATAAACAGCGCCATAGGTAATTTCATCACCCATGAAAGAAGTGATATTGTCTGATCTTTATGAGGTTTCATTTTGCTTCACAGTCCACATTAATTTGTTGTATACCGACTAAATTTTTCTCAGAAATATCTGGTAATGTAAAACTCGCCAAACATTGTTGATTGGATTTTGCGCCCCACTGTGCCATTAATTTACCTTGCTGTGGAACACCGCTTAAGTAAACTAATCCATCATCACCGACAATACCTACATTTTCACTGTCATTTTCAAGTGATACAAAAGCGCCAAAAGGAACGGGTTGTGGACCATGTTTGAGCTGCATTAATACACGCTTTCCAACATTAGTCTTAAAATCAGCCAAAACAACAGCGCCAGCAGTGGGAACGACACTTGTCACGTTATCTTTTAAATCTACGTCTTCATCTAATGTTTCCGGATCTAATGCGATACGTGAGCGACGATATGGACTTAAGTAAGGAACAATGGCATACCCTCGCCAGTCAGTACTGACCCCTGTGTTTGACTGAACAACTGTATTCGCCGCGCCTGGCGCACGGACAAGCGCAACAGATGTCATATCGCCTGATAATGGTTGACCAAACGTTATTCCATTTTTATGCGCAATGATAGCCCCATCGACACCGTAATTTATTTGGTGTGATGTTTGATCATAGTTATATCCTGTAGAGACTTCGCCATAGGCTCCCCGATAGTCAGAACTTATTGCCCCACTATTTCCTTCTCCCTGATTACCATACCCTTGAGATATATTGTATGACAAATTATTTCTTTCAAGCATCGTTCCACTAACACTGGTCTGATTATATGTTCGCCCCTGGGAGTCATGTGTTGTACTGTTAGAAATATATCCCCCAGGTAACCAGCGACCTAATGGCATACTCACGCTGAGTGCATACATTTTGTTATCATCAGCATCACTACCTGCAAATTGACTGTAAGAATAAGACAATGTCCAGCTTATGCTATTCCAGGAGTTACTATAACCAAGTGTAAAGTTGCGCTCATGATCGCCACTTTTCCAATAATCTTGTTGGTAACCGGAAATTGAGAATGAGCCCCAATCACCTCCCATGAGGTTTTGCGATAAATCTATTTGAAATTTACTTCGCTTGTTGTTACGGAAATTATAAAAATCATCATCATCATCATTATTTAAAGACATTGCTTCATTAAAGCTGTAATAGCCTTTAGTTGAATAACGATAACCAGCAAGCGTTACAGTGGAATCTGTTGCAGCAATATCCTTAGAATACTGAAAGCGATAGGACTGACCTTGTTTTTCTTTTTCCGTATCATTAATAGAGTATTTAACATGCGCCTGCGTCACATCAACAGAAACAGCACCGGCCTCCCCCATTCCAAGTCCAACACCAGTAGCTACAGCCTGATATTTCTCTGCTGCCTGAATCCCTGCATAAACAGTGACATTGGTTGTCAGGCCATAAAGTAACGTTGCTTGTGCAAAATTAGGTTCAGAAACATGACTATCAGATGAACGGTATTTACCCGTCGAAAGCGCATATTTTAATCTTCCTACGCGTTGCATAACAGGTACGTTAGAAAAGGGCTGAACAAACGTTCGCTCAGATCCATCTGCTTCTTTAATAGTTACCAGCAGATCACCACTTGCCGCTGTTGGGTAAAGATCGTTAATGACAAAGGCGCCTGGCGAAACATACGTTTGGTATATAATTGAATTATTCTGTTTGATCGTAACCTGAGCATTGCTGCTGGCAATCCCACGGATTGTTGGTGCAAAACCCTTTTGGCTGTCTGGTAACATGTTATCGTCAGATGCTATCTGAACGCCACGAAACTGGATACTGTCGAATATGTCAGAAGGGGTATAAGTATCACCACCTACAAAATTTCCCGTTATAGAAGGCAGAGAGCGCTCAACATAAGTATTGATTGAATCCCAGGAGCGAGTTACCTTATCCTCAGTTCCAGAATGATTATTGTAACTCCATGTACTATAGTTTCTTAAGCGCCATTCTGCTAAGTTCAACCCACTGTGTAAATTCAAGAAATAGCTGTCATCTTTGATGTTACCAGCTTTAACTTTTGAGTTAGCACCTGTAAAGCTGTAATTCAACAACAGAGCGGTCAAGCCTTCATCCCAATATTGAGGGTCAATACTGCCCTGAGCAATATTCATCATTGCCGCTTGTGGGACAGAAATATTTAATGTCAGACGAGAAAAGTCAAAATTTGTCTCAGCCTGAGGAAAATATTTTGAAAGATCGGTAATAATTTCGTTTACTGGTAGAGCACTCAATTCCTTAGAGTTAGAAATTCTCACGCCCCAATCTTCAAGCATTTTTGGTGTAAGTTCAGGAGTGAGCTCTTTTTTAGAATTAAAAATAAATTTAATATCTTCAGTGGTTTTTATTTCACCGTTTAGATAGACATCTACCCTATAAATACCTGGAGACTGTTGACCATTTTCTGAAAATTGAGAGAGGTCAACTGGAGTAGATAATGGATTATCAATTTCGAGCGCATTAATATTGAAGGTTTCGGTCGCTTTACTATTCCTGGAAAGAAATCCAAGAATCATAATGATAGCAACATAGGCAAGTTTTAAATTGCTTTTGGGGCAAGTCAATTTACTGTTTTTACTTTTCCACAGTTTCGCCTGCTCGCTTGAACTTTTCAATTTATTACTACCAGTTATCATTATTTTGCCTTAAACATTTTCACATGGGCGATGAGTTTTATAAATGGGATGTCGTGACAGGGCTTGCCCCACCATAATCATTAATAACTTGCCATGTAATATCATGACCGATAGCCCCTACGGGTATTAAGTATTGTGCTGTTCCTTTCGGTGGCACAACAATATTTGTCGTCGTTACTGGTTTGTTCCCAACATTCAAGGAAAAGAATGTTATAAAATATGGAGTTGGGTTCGTAACGGTTAACTCATTGCCTGCCTGATGGAACATAATTTTCTTATAATCATCCATCTCTGGCGATTCTATCCCCTCGGGGCGATAAATAAGTTTAATTCGTGTTTTTACAGAAATCTGCAATACATTTTTAGTTTCTTTTGATGATGCAGGGATTGATTTAACATTAACCCAATATAATGACTCACGATCTTGTGGCAAAGATGGAGAGGTGAGAATGATTCGCACCATATTTTCTTTACCAGCATCCAACCGAAATACTGGTGGTGTAATAACAAAAGGTGGTTTCACTGGATTCTTGACAGTGCCTTCCGGTCCATCATTATCTGCCCAGGTCTGGATAAGGTAGGGAGAAGTGGAATCTTTATTTTTAATTCCTAATGAAGTTTCTCGTTTATGACCATCGTATACGACGCGCGTGCCGCTAACCAACACGCCAGCCATAGCACAATTGCAGCAAAGAGTTATTATCAATAAACTCACTGTTTTTAAGACATTCACTCGTCTCATTTTTTACTTCCCTGAAACAGTATTATCATACAGCTCATTATTAGCTAATATCTCTTCGTTACTGATTATAAAGTAACGAAGAGTAAACAATTTTAAGCTTTAAATTTATGGTGAGTTGAATACTCAAGTTTACTGATAATTAATAGTAAACTCACTGGTGCCGTCTGCGGTACCTGCACCTACTGTTGCAGCAGTGGCAACATAGCGACCAATAAATTCAAGAGAAGCAGAGCCATCTGCCGCAACGTTATATTTCGGCGATGATGTATGCAAATCGATAGGGACTCCATTCGAGTCAGAAATCTCAATACCAACTTTCGTTGCCGTCATCCCGGAATCAAGTTTTAATAATTTCGTATTGTCTGAATCATTTATGCCATCAAATTTAAAAGCAATCTGTTTGACCGTTGCTGGACAGTCAGTGACATTAATTGTAAATTTTGTAGGCGTGGATTTATCCCCTGCGGCAGAAAATGATGCGGCAGCAATATCGCCAAGTATCACTGTCTGATTTTTTGAGTTAGTATCTACAGTACAGGCTTCATTGATAATATTACCTTTAAAATGAATTGTACCATCAGAAGCGAGAACTACGTTACCGAAGCTAACAACTCCCCCAATAAGAAGAATTGGCAATAATATTTTTTTCATTTTTACCTCAAATTAAATCAATACCTATAATTTATAAATATGTTTTAATCATCAATATATTTTCAGGATGATTATGTCACATATTATATTATTAATTACCGGTTATTCGTTATATACAAAGATGAGCAATGTATATTATTTGCGCATTAAAAATCTTAACTGATTCCCGATAATAAAGAAACACACAAAGTAATATTTCTTTATATAAATGAGATAAGTAAGTCCAAAAATGGATCAGCTAAACGTTTTATGCTTCCATCGTTAAATGGAAATTACAATCACATGCTTTGTGTTACATAACAAACAAAAACATTACAGCTCTATTCAAAATAAAAAATATAACTGATTGATTGATAATTAAATAATATATATTATTAATATGTTGAAATACAAATCACTATAGCTGTCGGAATATTATTTACGAATCAAATAATTCACCCAATCACATAAGTGGAATAACAATTTCGCAGAGTTTATTTTTGATATCAATTCTATTACTTCGAAGTAGCAAAAATCTGCAATCGTTAACAGATTAACTATTTCTGTAAAATTAAAGAGGACTTAGCCCAGTAAGGGAAATTTACTCGTTGAACTATCAATAACTGATTAAAGGGTCAAAATGACACCCTGAAATTTATCCCTCACCCTGTACGAAACATGAAAACTTTAGAATGTTTAAGTAATAATCGAGCACTAAGTAGAACGGCTTAACCAGTTATGCAAGCAGTTAGCGGATTGGCCGGGAGCATTCTTCCATGATCTTATCTGCAGTCGATTCACGGTACGTTTCATGCTGTGACGCATGATGAAGTTCGTGAGGCGCTGACCTGCGGCGACGGCGCCTTTATTCGTGATGAAGCTAACATTACGCTCGTTGCCGATACGCCATTGCGTGCTTTGCTGATAGATTTGCCGGTATAGCCCGGTGAATGGAGTGGCATATGAGTAAGAAAGTGAAAAAGCAGGTTTCGGCAATCAAATCCGAAGCTGCACAGACGCCTCCCGCACCTTGTGCTTTTGGCTTCGAGGAGATGTTGACTGAGCTGGAAGCGATTGTATCCGATGCAGAAGTTCGGCTGGCCGAAGAAGACGAAGCCGCCTGAGGGCCTGTTGCCGGATGGCGGCTGACGCCTTATCCGGCCTACAGACTATAAACATATTTTACCGTAGGCCCGATAAGCCTGCGCCATCGGGCATTTCAGGTCTTGCCGGATGGCGGCTGACGCCTTATCCGGCCTACAGGCTATAAACATATTTTACCGTAAGCCCGATAAGCGCCATCGGGCACTCGGACGTCCCGTTAATGTGCTTTGCGGGACATGATCTCGATAATCTGTTTGTCCGTTTGCTGCATGGAATGACACGCCAGCGCGCACAGATTCGCAATCGAGTGTTCCACATCGTTCGCGACAATCCCTTCATTGCCCGTCACCGCGGTGTCGTCCAGCGCCATCAGCACCGCCTTCCATGCCGCCGAAGCACTGGTTGAGACTTTCATTGCACAACTGTTTGATGCGCCATCGCAAATCATTCCGCTTACATCGCCGATCATGCTACTGATCGCCATCGAAATGGTCCTGTAGCGCCCGTCCACCAGCCATGCCATTCCAGCTGCTGCCCCCATTGCCGCGGTTGTCGCCGCACACAACGCCGACAGACGCGGAAGCTGATGATGGATATAGATAGCGCTCAGATGAGAAAGCATCAGCGCACGGGCCAGTTTCTCGTCATCGGTGCCAAAATGTTCCGCCACCACCATCACCGGCACCGTGGCGGTGATCCCCTGATTGCCCGACCCCGAATTACTCATGGCGGGCAGCGTTGCGCCCCCCATGCGCGCATCCGATGCCGCGCTGGTACGAATGAGGATCGCCGTCGAGAGATCGTCGGCCAGCAGCCCACGCGCGCACTGCTTCTCCAGCGTTGCGCCGATATGCAACCCCCAGGTTCCCCGTAACCCCTCCTGAGACAACGCGCCGTTAAGCCGCGCCGCGTCGAGGATGAAACGAATATCCTCAAACGCCACGGTGTTCACAAACGTGAGGATCTCTTCCAGGGAGGTCTCTGAGAGCACAGCCAGCGGTGATGCCTGCTCTTCTCCGCTCTCATTGACCTCGCGGGAAAACGTAACGCCGGCCTGTGTTTCGATACGCACGATATGAGTATGCCCCCCCACAATGGTGACGCACGCCCAGCCATCCTTGCTGTAAACCTTCGCCCGGGAAAAGAGGATATCGTCGCAGGGTTGCTGCAACATCACCGAGACTTTCTCCGCTTTCAGCATCGCTTTCGCCTCAGCAATCGCCTGCGCGGAAGCATCTTTCAGCACTTCCAGTCCGGCGCTGGGATTTCCCCCCAGCGCGCCCAGCGCGGCGGCGATAGGCAGCCCGACCATACCCGTTCCCGGTACCGTCACGCCCAGTCCGTTTTTCATCAGATTGGGTGACACCCAGGCGTCGATTCGTTCCACCGCACCCTTCAGTTCGGAGGCTGCCACGGCGGCAGCCAGCGCCAGGGAAATCGGCTCCGTACAGCCTAAAGCGGGTTTCACCTCCTCCTGTACTGCGCAGATGAAACGCTGCCACAACGGATTTTTTATAGTCTCAGACATAACAACAACCTTCAGGATAAATCAGGAAAAAGCCAGGAACGGAGAGACGCACAGCAGCAAACCGGTGACGATAATCAGATACAGCGATGCCCCTTTGTATTTGTGCAGTGCAGGAACTTTGTAGACCAGCCAGGCCGGGATAAGACATCCCACCATGCCGAATATTGGGCTACAGATGGACGTAAAACTCAGTACCGGCGCGTTGAGCACAATGGCGCTCCAGGCCAGTAAGATGGCAAACAGCATGATGCCGCGCTGCACCAATGTTTCATTGATCTTCTCGGCAGGCATTTTACGGCGCAGGATATTCATCACGATCCCCTGGGTCGCTTCGCGAAAACCTAAGTAGACCCCGAAAAACGCCGTCATTACCGCAAAAATATTGAGGATCACACTGACCACTTTCACCCAACCGGCACCCGCGCCGCTAATAAACTGAGCGGCGATCGCCAGAGCGGAGATATTCTGCTCGTAAGCTTTAACCGCTTCATCGTGCCCCATCGCCAGCGTAAAGGAGACGGCATAAAAGAAAACGGTAACGAACAGAATGCCGAAAGCGATATTCATGGCGCGTAGCGCTTTGTGACGCGCGACTTCAATGGATTTCTCGCGTGAGCGATAAGAGATCACCATCGGACTCAGGGTCTGGATAAACAGGATCGAGGTCAGGGTAAACGGCAGCGTGATAATCGCGTTTTTCACCAGCAGCGCCATCGGCGGCAGTGCGCCAATATTGTGCAGATGCCACATGCCAACCATCGATACACCCAGCGCCGCCACCACCAGCAGTTTAGTCAGCACCATACCGGTTGAAATTTTGAATAACAGTTTCTCACCGCGCGACGAGATAGCGACAAGGATGCAGATCAGCACCAGACCATAAAACGGGCTGTCAGACAACAATCCCTCGGTCACGCCAAACGTATGCAAATAAGAGGCGCTGTCGTTGGTGATAGCGGTGGAGTAGACGAACATCCAGATAACGAGCATCACGAAGTACAGCGCGCCTAACAGGATGCCCCAGTTTTTCCCCAGATACCCGCTGATAACGCTGGGATAATCTTTGCATTCCGGGGATTCTGCCAGCGTGTTGATAAACAGTCGTTGAAACAGATACATCGCGGGATAACCGATAATTGAGGAGAGCAAAAAGACCCACAACCCCATCAAACCAACCTGAACCGGGAGAAAAACAATCCCCGCGCCAATTGCCATCCCGATACTCATGATCACCCAGCCGGTGTCAGTACTGTCAAATTTAATCGCTTCCCGCCACTCACTCTCTGTCATGCCGGCGCGCCGCGCCGGGGCGCTGGCGTCAAGAATGACACTACTGTTCGTTGCCGTTTCCATAAAATTCTCGCTTAGTCTGTAGAGTACATTTTTTTATTTTTGTCGTGCCGCATCAGGGCGATACGCGGTACGGGATAAGCAGGCGAGTTGTTAGAATGGGAAAAAGCATACGCCCAGGCGCAGAGAAAAACTTCACAAATAATCCCTTATATTTTTGCTGTGTTAATAAAAATTTTCTCTTTAAATATTAAATAATGGTTTTATTTTCTTAATTTGAAGGAGATCACAACAAAAAAGCACACCGAAGTGTGCTTTTAGATGGCTGACAATGGAGGAAATGCCCGATGGCGCAAGCTTATCGGGCCTACGGAATCCAGGCCTGGTGCGCCGATGATAAAGCATGGTTGTAGGCCGGATAAGGCGACAGCCGCCATCCGGCAAGCTTTCTGGCGCTCGCTAACTGCACACCACTTTGATTGCCAGGCCGCCGCGCGAGGTTTCCCGGTATTTTGCGTTCATGTCCTTACCGGTTTCATACATGGTATCGATCACCTTATCCAGCGAAACGCGGGGTTCAGACGTACGGCGCATAGCCATTCGCGCGGCATTGACCGCTTTAACCGCGTTGATCGCGTTACGTTCAATACACGGGATCTGTACCTGTCCTGCCACCGGATCGCACGTTAAGCCGAGGTTATGTTCCATGGCTATTTCCGCCGCAATACAAACCTGCACCGGACTGCCGCCCAACAATTCGGTCAACCCTGCCGCTGCCATTGAACAGGCGACGCCAATTTCCCCCTGACAGCCCACTTCGGCCCCGGAAATTGACGCATTCATTTTGTACAGTGCCCCAATCGCCCCGGCCGCCAGCAGATAGCGGGCAATCGAATTGGCATTCACTGGACGCCGGAATTTATCGTAATAGGCCAGCACCGCCGGAATAATGCCGCATGCGCCGTTGGTTGGCGCCGTCACCACACGCCCGCCCGCGGCATTCTCTTCACTGACGGCGAGGGCAAACATGTTAATCCAGTCGATCACATTCATTGGGTCGCTGGAAAGACTGTCGCTGGAGACCAGCAAACGGCGCAACGCCACCGCGCGACGCGGCACATTCAGTGGGCCAGGCAAAACACCTTCGGTGTTCATACCGCGTTCAATACCCGCGAGCATCACGTCCCAGATACGGGCAAAACCGGCATCAATGTCCGCTTTACTGCGCAGCGCCAGTTCGTTTTGCATCATCAACCCGGAGATTGAGAGTCCGTTGCGCTCACACAGTTTCAGCAGTTCGCTGGCGGAATGAAAATCATACGGGACAGGAGTTTCTACGTCGTGTACCTGACCAAAGTGTTCTTCGTCGACGATAAACCCGCCGCCAATGGAGTAGTAGATTTTACTCAGAATCGGCGTCTGGTTTTCCCAGGCAGTGATCCGCATTCCGTTTTCGTGGCGCGCCAGGGTTTCTTCATGAAAAACAATGCTGTCAGCCACGGGGAAATCAACGACGTGTGTGCCTCCGGCAACTGGCAGACGCGCGGTGCGGGTGACGTCTTCAATAAACGCCGGGATAGCGTCAATGTTGACATTCTGTGGGCTATTTCCGGCCAGCCCCATGATGATAGCAGTATCGGTCACATGGCCTTTTCCGGTCAGCGACAGCGAACCATACAGATCAACCGTCAACCGCGTCGCGCGCGTCAAATTGCCGTTACTTATCAGTTGATCGATAAAACATTTTCCTGCATTCATCGGCCCCACGGTGTGGGAACTGGAAGGGCCAATGCCTGGTTTAAATATATCGAATGCGCTAATCATATTGATACCCTCGGACTGCCGTTGTATGGAGGCCAGGTTTTCACACGCATGATGAATCGGGGCGATCTGCTGACCGCCCCGCTAACGTTACATCGCCTGGGTGAACGTACGTGAAATCACGTCCTGCTGCTGCTCGCGGGTAAGCGCGTTAAAGCGCACAGCGTAACCGGAAACACGGATCGTCAGGTTCGGGTAGTTTTCCGGATGCTCAATCGCATCCAGCAACATCTCCCGGTTCATCACGTTGACGTTGAGGTGCTGCCCGCCTTCCACATGCGCTTCATGGTGGAAATAACCGTCCAGCAACCCGACCAGGTTGGTTTTCCGCACCGGATCCTCTTTGCCCAGCGCTGCAGGCACAATCGAGAAGGTGTACGAAATCCCGTCTTTCGCATAGGTGAACGGCAGCTTCGCCACGGAGGTCAGCGAGGCAACGGCACCTTTGCGGTCACGGCCATGCATCGGGTTAGCACCCGGCGCGAATGGTGTTCCGGCGCGGCGTCCGTCCGGCGTGTTCCCGGTTTTCTGCCCATACACCACGTTGGAGGTGATGGTCAGAATCGACTGCGTCGGCACCGCGTTGCGGTAGGTCGGCAGCACTTTAATTTTCTTCATAAAGCGCTCAACCAGATCGCAGGCAATGCTGTCCACACGCTCATCGTTGTTTCCGTACTGCGGGTATTCCCCCTCAATGACGAAATCAACCGCCAGCCCGTTATGGTCGCGCACGGGTTTCACCTTCGCGTATTTAATGGCAGAGAGAGAATCCGCCGCCACCGACAGTCCGGCGATACCGCACGCCATCGTGCGATAGACGTCGCGATCGTGCAGCGCCATCAGCGAGGCTTCATAGCTGTACTTGTCGTGCATATAGTGGATGATATTCAGCGCACTGATGTACTGCACCGCCAGCCAGTCCATAAAGTGATCCAGACTGTCCATCACGGTGTTGTAATCCAGCACCTCATCCATCAGCGGCGCGGCTTTCGGCCCCACCTGAATTTTCAGCTTCTCGTCCACCCCACCGTTGATCGCATACAGCAAGGTTTTGGCGAGGTTGGCGCGGGCACCGAAGAACTGCATCTGCTTGCCGATCACCATCGGGCTTACGCAGCAGGCAATCGCGTAGTCGTCACTGTTAAAATCGCTGCGCATCAGATCGTCGTTTTCATATTGCAGCGACGAGGTGACGATGGAGACCTGAGCGGCATACTTTTTGAAGGCAATCGGCAGCGCTTCAGACCACAACACGGTCAGGTTTGGTTCAGGCGCCGGCCCCATGGTGTGCAGGGTATGCAAATAACGGAAACTGTTTTTCGTCACCAGCGTACGGCCATCCAGCCCCATCCCGCCGATCACTTCAGTCGCCCAGATCGGATCGCCGGAGAATAATGTGTCGAATTCCGGCGTACGCAGGAAGCGCACCATCCGGATCTTCATGATGAAGTGGTCGATCAGTTCCTGCGCCTGTTGCTCGGTCAGGATCCCGGCGTTCAAGTCACGCTCAATGTAGATATCGAGGAATGTCGCGGTGCGGCCCAGCGACATCGCGCCGCCGTTTTGTGACTTCACCGCTGCCAGATAAGCGAAGTAGACCCACTGTACTGCCTCCTGCGCGTTACGCGCCGGACGAGAAATATCACAGCCATATTTCGCCGCCATCTCCTGCATTTGCAGCAGCGCGCGACGGTGTTCAGCCAACTCTTCGCGCAGGCGAATCGTGGCTTCCAGATTCTGCCCCCATTCCAGATTCGACTGGAGATCGGCAAACTGCAGTTCACGCTCACGAACCAGATAGCGGATGCCATACAGCGCCACGCGGCGGTAATCGCCGATTATGCGTCCACGTCCATAACCGTCCGGTAAACCGGTCAATACGCCGGATTTCCGGCAGCGCAGCATATCCGGGGAATAGGCGTCAAATACCCCCTGATTGTGGGTTTTACGCAGTTCAGTGAACAGATATTCAAAGTTCGGATCCATTTCACGACCATAAGCGTCGAACGAGCTTTTGATCATATTGATGCCGCCAAATGGATGCAGCGCGCGCTTCAGCGGTTTATCCGTTTGCAGACCGACAATTTTTTCCAGTTGCTGATCAATGTAACCCGCGTCATGTGCGGTAATGGTAGTGGCGATGTTGGTATCAAAATCCACCGGCGCATGGGTCGCGTTTTCGATACGAATACCCGCCATCACCTTTTCCCATAATGCGGTGGTCGCAGGCGTCGCCTCAGCGAGGAAAGATTCATCCCCTTCATAAGGCGTGTAGTTGTGCTGAATAAAATCACGGACATTAATTTCATCTTTCCAGTCCGTACCTTTAAAGCCAAGCCAGGCTTCGGCATACAGCATATCGCTGGTATCGATATCTACCTTCATGAAAAATAATCTCTCTACAGAACAACGAATAAATTATGCGTATTCCACAGGCGCGTTAATTCGCCCTAACAGAATCGCATCGAGCGCAATCATTTTTTCTTCATTTGTCGGGATCACGGCGCAAATAACCCTGGCGTCATGGGTGGAAATAATGCGTTCGCCATGAGAATTCGACAGGTTATTTCGCTCACTATCGATATTCACCCCCAACACAGCCAGATGCTCAATCACCAGACGACGAATTAAGACTGAGTTTTCGCCAATGCCTCCGGTGAAAATAATGCCGTCCAGACGGTGTAACGAGGCGGCATGCCCGGCGATATGGCGGGCAATCCGGTGAACAAAGGTTTTAATCGCCAGTTGTGCGCGTTCATGCCCCTCATGCCAGGCTTTTTCCAGCACCCGTAGATCCGATGACAGGCCAGAAATACCCAGCAGGCCAGACTCTTTGTTCACGACCCGTTCCAGATCACCCAGGCTCTGGTTGGTTTCACTGGCCACCCACGCCATTGCGCCGAAATCGACGTCGCCACTGCGCGTGCCCATCATCAGACCTTCCAGCGGCGTCATTCCCATGGACGTGTCCACGCTTTGCCCATTGCGGACCGCGCAAATTGACGCGCCGTTACCGAGATGGGCAATCACCAGACCGGAATCCTGTTCCGACAACGCAAGTAACTCATGGGCGCGTTGAGAAACGTAACGGTGCGACGTTCCGTGGAAACCGTAGCGCCGAACGCCCAACTCCTCGAAATACTTCCACGGCAGACCATACAGATACGCCTCTGGCGCCATGGTCTGGTGGAAGCTGGTATCAAAGACCGCCACCTGCATCACCCCCGGAAACAGATGCTGTGCAGACTCAATGCCGCTCAGGTTGGCATAATTATGTAATGGGGCCAGCGGTGAAACCCGGCGGATATTGTCAATCACCTCGTCAGTAATAATCGCTGACGCGGTAAAGATATTTCCGCCGTGGGCGATACGGTGACCAATTAAGGCCACGCTGTCGTTTAAATTGCGTTTTTCCAGTTCAAATGCTATCGCCTTTAATGCGCCTTCGTAGCTGTGGTGAGCCAGCGGTGCTGGCTCGCCTCCATTTACCGATAAGAACGCATTTTCCGAATTAATACCGTCTGCAATTCCCGCCATTAATACATCGCAGTTATTTGCATCCAGCACTGAAAACTTAATTGAAGACGATCCACAATTAATCACCAGAACTACCGGAAACTCATTCATTTCACTACTCCGCTCATCCTGAGCTTAAGGATTAAAACAGTTTGTATACGATGTTCAGGATGGTCAGCAGACCGATCACGGTGACAAACACGTTATCCAGACGCCCACGGTATTTCGCCAGTGATGGCGCTTTACGAATGGCGTACATTGGCAGCAGGCACAGCAGCGAGGCAATAATTGGCGCGCCCATCGCTTCAATCAGATCCAGAATGTTCGGGTTGGCGTAGGCAACAATCCAGGTAGAGCCCATGATGAAAATCATGCTGATGGTGTTGAGCTTACCCATCGAGACTTTGGTTTTATCGCCTTTATAACCAAACTTCAGCACCAGACCGTTCAGCCCTTCCAGCGTCCCCAGATAGTGACCAAAGAACGACTTAAAGATGGCGACCAGCGCGATGATAGACGCGCCATATTCCAGAATGATAGCGAAGGTCGATTTGGTGCCCGACAGAGAGGCAAAGTGGTTCGCCAGATAAGAGAGCACCGGAATGTTCTGCGCTTTCGCATCCGCCATGTTTGCCGGAGAGAGCGTGAACAGGCAGCTAAAGGCAAAGAACATCACCACAGCCACCATCAGCATGCTGGCGCGAGAGATAATCTGGGAGCATTTCTGCTCAGTGAAGTCACGACCATAATCTTTCTCATACTCTTCACGTTTAGAAACCACGAACGAAGAGACGATAGGTGAGAAGTTAAATGAGAACACCATGATGGAAATACCCAGCCACACCGTAACCAGAATGCCATCGTGACCGGTGAGCGCGATATTACTGAGATCAACCTGATCAATGACCGCAGAGTTCCAGTAAGGGATCAGCGACAGAGAGATCAGCACCAGGCTTGCTATGAACGGCCACACCAGGTAGCTCATCACTTTAACCATCAGGTCTTTACCAAACCAGATAACGAATGCCATCAGCAACAGCAGGAACAGCGCGACAAAACCGCGGTTCAGTGCCGGCATCTGCAACTGGTTTTCCCAGAAGGTCATGAAAGTGTTGGTAATGGTAACGCCATAAATCCACAACAGCGGACAAATCGCGAAAAAGTAGAGGAACGTGATCACCACGCCACCCGTTTTACCAAAGTGCTCTTCGACCGTTTCTGTGATGTTGCCCGACGGATTTGACCCGGACAGACACAGGCGCGCCAGCGCGCGGTGGCAATAAAAGGCGATAGGGTACGCCAGTACCAGCATCAGAAGAATGGGGATCAAACCGCCAAATCCCGCGCGGATGGGGAAGAACAGCACCCCGGCGCCGATGGCAGTACCAAATAAACCCAGTGTCCAGGTGGTGTCCGATTTACGCCAGGACGACTGTTTTGTCTGGCTGGATACAATGCTATCAGTAGTACTCATATCCTATCCTCAACGAAAAGATTAATAGCCGGATTACGCGTCAGCTAAACCCGTAATTTGCGATACACGAGAAAGATCGATATTGCCGCCAGAAATAATGCTGACCGTTTTTCTGTTCTGAATATAGCTATCTAATTTCCCGCTTAATAAAGCAGCACATGCCAGCGCACCAGCACCTTCAGTCACAACTTTATTGCGCTGAATTAACGCAATCATGCTGTCGCGAATTTCGTCTTCGCTCACCAGGACAATGTCATCCACTAATTCACGAACGATTTCGTATGTTAATTTACCCGGGCGGGAAACATCACAACCATCCGCCAGGGTGCCGGTCGTTCGGTGCGTGGTTATTTCTCCTGCCTGATAAGACGCCGCCATACCGTGAACGTTTTCAGACTGTACGCCAATGACTTTAATCGTCGGGTTAATTGATTTGATGGCAATGGCGATACCGGCAATTAAACCGCCGCCACCGATAGGGACAATGACATTATCGACATCATAAAGGTCTTCCATAATTTCCAGACCGATGGTGCCCTGACCGGCAATGACTTTCGGATCATCATATGGCGGAATAAAAATACGCCCTTCGGTTTCAACGATTTCGCTGACCTTAGCGATAGTGTCGTTGAAGTTGTCTCCATGCAGCACGACTTCCGCTGAGTAGTCGCAGGTTGCGGCCACTTTCGACTTCGGCGCGCCTTTTGGCATCACCACTTTGCCATCAATGCCAAGCATGGCGCAGGAAAGTGAAACCCCTTGCGCGTGGTTACCCGCAGAACAGGCCACGACGCCTTTACGTTTTTCCGCATCCGTCAGCGAGCTGAGTTTGTTAAACGCGCCACGAATTTTAAATGAACCGGTACGCTGCATATTTTCAAACTTAAGGAATATTTCCCCTTTGCAACGCTCACTAAAATAGTTTGAGCGAGGCATACCCGTTTTATATATTTTCCCCGCCAGTCTTTTTTTTGCTTCGAGGATATCATCAATGGCAACCGGGAGATCGTAAGTAATGTGCATTGTAACCTCTTACCTGGATAGTAAAGTAATAGATAGCCGTTACCAGCGCCTGATAATAAGCGCGATGGCATTTATATTGGATTAAATAAAATTTAATCAGCTAGTTGATTTCAATTAATTGCTTTCGCCTGCAACCCTTATAGGATGAATACTCTTTGGCTAATTCAACCAAAATAGATGCTGCCTTTTTAATACGATAATTTTTTGACCATATCGCGGCATAACGTGCAATGGGTAGCGATTCTTCCACTGAGAGAGTAATAAACTGGTTTGACCCAAAGGGCGCGGTCATGTCACACGGAATGACGGTCAGAAAATTAGCATTGAGAACAAGATTATAAATGGTGACAACGGAGTCGGTTTTAACAATGTTTTCAATGCTAATGCCGTTTCTTTGCAGGGTGGTGAGAAGTTCGCTGTAGTAGCCCATATTGGTTTGTGGCAACACCCACTGTTCGTTTTGTAACGATTCCAGCGAGGTGGTGCCGGTGCATGTTCGGGACTTATTCGCCACCAGAACAAACTCTGATTCAAACAGCGGCTCAACGTGAAGATCCTGCAACTTCATTTCATCGCTGAGTGTGCCGATAGCAAAGTCCAGGCGTCCGTCACGAATCGCTGGCAAAAATGAGGAGAGTTGCGCCTCATACATAGAAACCTGCGATTTCGGGTAAACCTCTTTGAACTTCTGAATCATGTCGGACATAAAGGTAAAACCAATCAGCGAAGGAAACCCGAATGAGACATCCACCACCGCGTTGTCGGTCATGCTGTTCATCTCATTCACCATGTTTTTCATCTCGCGGGTGATGGATTCAGACCAGGAGAGTAAAACCTGCCCGGCATGGGTTAAGGTGACACCGGTATTTTTTCGCACCACCAACTCAACGCCGAAATAACCTTCAATATCGTTAATGATTTTACTGACTGCTGGTTGAGTTAACCCTAATTCTTTTGCAGCAGAACCGATAGAACCGCTTCTGATCACTTCCTGAAAGACCACCAATTGCTGTGTTTTAGGGAGAGTAAACGTATTCATATTGACCTGCGTTAATAAATTTGTTGACGGCGTGGAGTGTAACAAAATACGTAGAGAAGGATATGTGCGACCACTCACAAATTGCCTGACCCTATATTTTAAGAGGTTATTTTCAAATGAATAAATCCTTACATATCAATTCATTAAATAAATACAATGTAACATTAGCCTGATTTTTGTCAAAAAAAGAGGGGGGGATAACCATATTTTATGGCGATAACACGCCATATTTTTTCGTTAATTTAACAAAAGAGGAATGGTGATATTTCAAGCAATTATCGTGCAATTAACGGTCAAAATAGCCATTAAATTTTAAATGTAATTTATCAAATATAATGATATTTAAATCATAAGCCTGGTTAAATAATGGCATATGTCACGTTTTTTAGCCTTATATGTTTATAAATAAACATTGAATTTATCAAAAGTTAAATATAAACACACAAACAATTATCATTAACAACAATATATTAACACAGGATCATGCGTGTTTTACAGTGCGTAATTTTGTGAAGTCGATCGATTTGCTTTCATTTATTTTGGCATTAATGTACATGGCAGCGTTTTGTGTTGCGTGTCACATAACGAGAAATTCCTTATTTCCGGGTAAGATAAAAACCATGCCGGATGGCGATGCTTACGCATCTTATCCGGCCTGGAAAATCGTCGTACTCGTTGACTTGATACTCGTAGGCCTGATAAGCGCAGCGCCATCAGGCAATTTATTCAGCCCCTGCAAAAGCAAAAACCCGCCGGAGCGGGTTTCTGTACAAAGTGGTGAAGCTGACCGGTAAGCCGCTTTCTTTTGGGTATAGCGTCGTGGACAGTCACTTCCCTTACTGCCCCTGCAAAAGCAAAAACCCGCCGGAGCGGGTTTCTACGTAAAGTGGTGAAGCTGACCGATAAGCCGGGTTCTGTCGTGGACAGTCATTCATCTAGGCCAGCAATCGCTCACTGGCTCAAGCAGCCTACCCGGGTTCAGTACGGGCCGTACCTTATGAACCCCTATTTGGCCTTGCTCCGGGTGGAGTTTACCGTGCCACGGACTGTTACCAGCCGCGCGGTGCGCTCTTACCGCACCCTTTCACCCTTACCTGATCCCACTTGCGTGGGCCATCGGCGGTTTGCTCTCTGTTGCACTGGTCGTGGGTTTCCCCCCCAGGCGTTACCTGGCACCCTGCCCTATGGAGCCCGGACTTTCCTCCCCTCCGCCCGTCTCCCCCGAAAGGGACGACGACGAAGCGGCGACTGTCTGGTCAGCTTCGGCGCGAAGTATAGAGGGTTTGCACGCCCTTGTCACCCCGCACTGCGCATTCCCACCGCCAGCGTTGCCGCAATGTTTCGCGATGCCCGGTAAATGTTGTCAAACGCGCCGCGAAACGCGTCCTCCAGTGTGCCAATGCTGGTTAACACGCTGAATACCGCATCGATACCGTAATGATGTACTACGCCGACATCGCGCGTCAGGCTGCCCGCAATCCCAATCACCGGTTTGTGATATTTCTTCGCCACCTGCGCCACACCCACCGGCACTTTGCCGTGAATGCTCTGGCTATCGATACGTCCTTCCCCGGTGACCACCAGCGTACAGTCGTGAATATGCTCTTCCAGGTTAAGCGCCTGCGTGACGATCTCAATACCGCTCTTCAGCTCTGCATTGAGAAATGCCATCAGCGCCGCCCCCATTCCGCCAGCCGCGCCTGCACCGGGCACGTTTCTCACATCAACACCCAGCGATTTTTTAATGATGTCGGCGTAGTGCGCCAGATTGCGATCGAGTTCCAGGATCTGCGCCTCTGTCGCCCCTTTTTGCGGACCAAAGATCCGCGACGCCCCCTGTTCACCCACCAGCGGATTAGTCACGTCACATGCGACACGAATTGAACAGTTTTTTAAGCGCGGATCCAGGCCCGAGATGTCGATGTTGTTGAGACTGTTCAGGCTGCCGCCGCCGTACCCCATCCCGGTGCCATTGGCATCACATAGCTTCGCGCCCAGAGCCTGCACCATGCCAGCACCGCCGTCATTGGTGGCGCTACCGCCAATGCCGATAATTATATTGCTCGCGCCGCCGTCCAGCGCCTGCAGGATAAGCTCTCCAGTGCCACGCGATGTGGTAATCAGCGGATTGCGTTTTTCGGGAGGAACCCGCGCCAGGCCGCTGGCCGCCGCCATTTCAATAAATGCCGTCTTCCCATCTCCCGACATGCCCCAACAGGCATTCACTTTTTCGCCCAGCGGTCCGGTCACCCATGCGGAATGTTCAGCTCCCTGTGTGGCGGCAATCATGGCCTCAACCGTCCCCTCACCGCCATCGGCGACCGGTACGGAAACATAGTGCGCATCGGGGAAAATTTCCCGAAAGCCTTTTTCTATCGCCTGAGCTACCTCAGCGGCTGAAAGGCTTTCTTTATAAGAGTCTGGGGCGATTACGATTTTCATAGTGGTAGCCTGTTACTGCACATCGCCGGATGGCGTTTCACTTATCCGGTCAGGGATCCAGGCCCGGATCGCAACGCGCCATCCGGGCACAACGTCATTAGCGAGTGACTTCCACTTTCGCCAGTTTTTCGTAGTAGCACGCCAGTGCGCTGTGATCGGCCGTTCCCAGACCATCCGCACGCAGCGCCTGCATCATCTCCATGACCGCCGCAGTCAGGGGGAGCTGCGCGCCAACACCGTGAGACGTATCCAGCGCGTTCGCCAGATCTTTAATATGCAGGTCGATACGGAAACCCGGCTTGAAATTACGATCCATCACCATCGGCGCTTTCGCATCCAGTACAGTGCTTCCCGCCAGACCGCCGCGAATAGCCTGGTAAACCAGATCCGGGTTGACGCCCGCTTTGGTTGCCAGGGTCAATGCTTCCGACATCGCCGCAATGTTCAACGCTACAATCACCTGGTTTGCCAGCTTAGTGACGTTACCCGCGCCGATGTCACCGGTATGCACGACAGAACCGGCCATCGCTTTCAGCAAATCGTAATACTTATCGAAAATCGCTTTTTCACCGCCCACCATCACCGACAGCGTACCGTCGATCGCTTTCGGCTCACCGCCGCTGACAGGCGCGTCCAACATATCGATGCCCCTGGCTTTCAGCGCGTCGCTGATCTCACGGCTCGCCAGCGGCGCAATGGAGCTCATGTCAATCAGCACAGTGCCCGGCTTCGCCCCTTCAATAATGCCGCCTTCGCCCAGGGCCACGTCTTTCACGTGCGGCGAGTTCGGCAACATAGTGATAATCACATCGCACTGTTCGGCAATCGCTTTTGGGGTTGAGGCGGTTTCTGCGCCTGCCGCAATAATTTCAGCGATCGCGTCAGGGTTACGGTCAGAAACCACCAACGAGTAACCTGCCTTAAGGAGGTTTTTACTCATTGGTTTACCCATGATCCCCAGGCCAATAAAACCAACTTTCATCGTCATATCCATTATCTCTCTTGTTTCGGTGGTGGTTATTTCTTAAAGGAATCGGCCAGTTTCTGTGTGGCGGAACGGAACACGCCCAGATCGCTGCCAACCGCAACAAACGTTGCGCCCCATTCCAGATAACGACGCGCATCGGCGTCGACAGGGGCAAGAATGCCGCACGGTTTGCCATGGGCTTTCGCGCGGGCAAAAATGTGCTGAATGGCTTTCTGAACCTCAGGATGAGAGGCGTTTCCAAGGTGACCTAATGCCGCCGCCAGATCGCTCGGGCCGACGAAAATGCCGTCTACCCCCTCCGTCGCGGCAATGGCGTCGACGTTATCGACCCCCTGCTGGCTCTCGATCTGAACCAGAATGGTGATGTTCTTGTTGGACTGGGCGAAATAGTCCGGCACGGTGCCAAACATGTTGGCGCGATGCGAGACAGATACTCCCCGGATCCCTTCAGGTGGATATCGCGTTGACGCGACAGCGTTCACTGCCTCTTCTTCCGTTTCAACAAACGGGATAAGGAAGTTGTAAAAACCAATATCCAGCAGACGCTTGATAATCACCGGCTCATTGGTTGGTACGCGTACCACCGGCGCGCTGGCGCTGCCTTTCAGCGCCATCAACTGCGGAATAAAGGTGGAGACATCGTTGGGCGCGTGTTCACCATCCAGCACCAGCCAGTCGAAACCTGCCAGTCCTAAGACTTCAGTGCTTATAGGGCTTGCCAAAGCGGACCAGCAGCCAATCTGGACCTGATGCGCAGCCAGCGCCGCCTTGAATTTGTTCGGGAAGATGTCGTTATTCATTACTTTTACCTTGTCTCTTAACCGTTAATTTTTCAGCCGTTCCCAACGTTTACTGTCACCGCATTTCCGTTGCTGCACATTGTCCGGTCTGCGTCGTGAGTGGTCATAACAATAAACGTCAACAACTGCATTCAATAACAGGGTTGCTTTCCTTTATCTATTCTTCATCCGTATTCAGAAAACAATATATTTCATTCAGGATCGCAAACAGCTATTTTGTTATTTATTAACATCCGCTCATTAATATAAAGGCTTGCGTATCTCGTGACTCAGTATAATCAGATAGCCTTCATTAGGCATTGTGCAAATGCTCATTAAAAATAATTAATTTGAATATTATTTTGAGCATGTGCATACAACGCTGGGCGCTAATGCACAGATTTACGCTTTAGATCCCCTGCTGGTGGGCCATTCACCATGACGAGAGATCTTGATCACATTCTTAGTTTTAAACTCCTGACATTCTTATTTCACCGCAGGGAATCATTATTTAAATAATACGATTCGTCGAAGCTTAATATATTCACACCATCCCGGCAGGAGAATACTGGACAATGGGCAATATCGACATCAGACAAGAATCGCCGAGCGCATTCTATATAAAGGTCCACGACACAGATAACGTGGCGATAATTGTTAATGACAATGGCTTGAAAGCCGGGACGCGTTTTCCGGATGGACTGGAACTGATTGAGCATATTCCGCAAGGCCACAAAGTTGCGCTGGTGGATATTCCACTTCACGGCGAAATCGTGCGTTATGGCGAAGTGATCGGCTACGCCGTGCGCGACATTGCGCGCGGAAGCTGGATTGATGAGTCGATGGTCGAACTGCCGAAAGCGCCGCCGTTACAAACGCTCCCTCTGGCGACCAAAGTACCGGAACCTCTGCCGCCGCTGGAAGGCTACACCTTTGAAGGTTACCGTAACGCCGATGGCAGCGTCGGTACCAAAAACCTGCTTGGTATTACCACCAGCGTACACTGCGTGGCAGGCGTGGTCGATTATGTCGTGAAAATCATTGAGCGCGATCTGCTGCCAAAGTATCCGCACGTTGATGGTGTGGTTGGCCTTAATCACCTGTATGGCTGCGGCGTGGCAATTAACGCTCCGGCTGCGGTTGTGCCAATCCGTACCATTCATAACATCTCACTGAATCCTAACTTCGGTGGCGAAGTGATGGTCATTGGCTTGGGTTGCGAAAAACTGCAGCCAGAACGCCTGCTGGAAGGCACTGATGATGTGCAAAGTATTCCGCCAGACAGCGCCAGTATTATCAGTCTTCAGGATGAAAAACATGTGGGTTTCCGCTCTATGGTGGAGGATATTTTGCAGGTTGCCGAGCGCCATCTGGCAAAACTAAACCTTCGCCAGCGTGAAACCTGCCCGGCCTCTGAACTGGTCGTCGGGATGCAGTGCGGCGGTAGCGACGCGTTTTCTGGCGTCACAGCAAACCCGGCGGTTGGTTACGCGTCGGACCTGCTGGTGCGCTGCGGCGCAACGGTGATGTTCTCCGAAGTGACCGAAGTCCGTGATGCGATCCACCTGTTAACGCCGCGAGCCATTAATAAAGAGGTGGGCAAACGCCTGCTGGAAGAGATGGCCTGGTACGATAACTATCTTGATATGGGTAAAACCGACCGGAGCGCCAACCCGTCCCCGGGAAACAAAAAAGGCGGTCTGGCGAACGTCGTCGAAAAAGCGCTGGGATCGATTGCCAAATCCGGGAAAAGCGCGATCGTCGAAGTGCTCTCCCCGGGCCAGCGCCCGACGAAACGTGGCCTGATTTACGCCGCAACGCCAGCGAGCGATTTCGTGTGTGGTACGCAACAGGTCGCTTCCGGGATCACCGTTCAGGTGTTCACCACCGGGCGCGGAACGCCATATGGCCTGATGGCTGTTCCGGTGATCAAGATGGCGACGCGTACCGAACTGGCAAACCGCTGGTACGATTTAATGGATATCAACGCCGGCACCATCGCGACAGGTGAAGAGACCATTGAGGAGGTCGGCCAGAAGCTGTTCGCGTTTATTCTCGATGTCGCCAGCGGCCGCAAGAAAACCTTCTCCGACCAATGGGGGCTGCACAACCAGTTGGCGGTGTTCAACCCTGCGCCGGTGACCTGATAGTAAAAAGGCCGGATAAACATCCGCTTATCCGGCCCTTTCAGAAAATAGCGTTACACACGCACGAGAACCACTTCAACACCGCTCTTACGTAGCCCTTCCAGACTTTCCGGCAGAATGTTTTCGTCGACAATAATCATATCAATGTGCTGGGTATCAATGATTTTATGCAGACTTGAGCGGTTGAATTTGCTGGAATCAGTGACCACGATAATCCGATCCGCTACTTCACACATCCGGCGATTCAGTCGTGCTTCGTCCTCATTATGGGTACTCACGCCACGTTCCAGATCAATGGCGTCAACGCCAAGAAACAGCATGTCGAAGTGGTAATTCTGCAACGATTGCTCGGCCTGATCGCCATAAAAGGACTGCGACTGGCGGCGCAGATGACCGCCAGTCATCAGCAATTCCACCCCCTCGGCTTCGAGTAACGCATTTGCAACGTTCATACCATTGGTCATCGCAATCACGTCTGTATGCTGTCGCATCATTCGCGCAATCTCATACGTCGTGGTGCCGGAGTCCAGAATCACCCGATGCCCGGGCTTGATCAACTCCGCCGCCGCCCGGGCGATATTGCGTTTCACTCCCGTGTTCAGTGAGCTTTTATCTTCGACGGAGGGCTCCACGCCGGGCGTTGTGCTGTCACATATCAATGCGCCGCCATAGGCCCGAACGGCAATCCCTTGCTTTTCCAGAAAGGCCAGATCGTTGCGGATCGTTACCGTGGAAACGCCAAACAATCCTGAAAGATCATTTACCTGTACGCTTCCCTGCTGTCGCAACCGCTGGATGATCTGCTCACGCCTTTCACTGGTGCCTGTCACCCGTTTCTCTCCAGAAGAGTCGGTGTTGCTCATAAGAAATCCTTTGGCTAATTCTTTCGTTTCATTTCGTTTTGCCTATTAACGCCTTTCTATTACCGGAATGCAAGTCGAAAAAAGCCAAGCTGACGGTCAAAACCACTTGCTGAATGCTTTCATTATGTTTCTTTTGTGAAACAGATCGGAAAACCATTATCTTTCGTTTTATTTTCATAAGACCATGATGCAGTATCAAGCGAAACAAAACGAAAGGCACAAGTCACGATTATCTGACCTGGAGAGGAAAGTGAAACATCTGACTGAAATGGTGGAGCAACATAAACACGGGAAGGCGAACGGGATTTATGCCGTTTGTTCCGCACATCCACTGGTACTGGAAGCCGCACTACGCTATGCGCAGGCAAGCCACTCGCCGCTACTGATTGAGGCGACCTCGAATCAGGTGGATCAGTTTGGTGGCTACACGGGGATGACCCCGGCCGATTTCCGCCGCTTTGTCTGTCACATGGCCGAATCACTCGGTTTTCCACAAGATCAGTTGATTCTTGGTGGTGATCACCTCGGCCCCAACCGCTGGCAAAACCTTCCCGCAGAACCCGCCATGGCCAATGCCGACGAACTGATCAGAAGCTATGTCACGGCAGGGTTTAAAAAGATTCACCTGGATTGCAGCATGTCCTGTCAGGGCGATCCGATTCCTTTAACAGATGCCATCGTCGCAGAACGCGCCGCACGTCTGGCGAAAATCGCCGAAGAGACCTGCATAGCCCATTTTGGTGAGTCAGATCTGGTCTACGTGATTGGCACCGAAGTACCGGTTCCGGGTGGCGCGCATGAAACATTAACGGCGCTGGCAGTGACCACGCCCGACGCGGCTCGTGCCACGCTCGAAGCTCATCGACACGCCTTTGAAAAACAGGGGTTAGCCGCCATCTGGCCCCGCATCATCGCCCTGGTTGTCCAGCCTGGCGTTGAATTCGACCATACCCACATCATCGATTACCAGCCGCAGAAAGCTGTCGCGTTGAGCAAGATGGTGGAAGCGTATGACACGCTGGTTTTTGAAGCACACTCCACGGATTACCAAACGCCGCAATCGCTGCGCCAGTTAGTGAAAGATCATTTCGCCATTCTGAAAGTTGGCCCGGCGCTGACCTTCGCGCTGCGTGAAGCGCTGTTTTCGCTGGCCGCCATTGAAGAAGAGTTACTCCCGGCGAAAGCCTGTTCCGATCTGCGTCATGTGCTGGAAAGCGTAATGCTCGACCGCCCGGAATACTGGCAGAGCCACTACCACGGTGACGGTAACACCCGTCGTCTGGCGCGAGGATACAGCTATTCCGACCGTGTTCGTTACTACTGGCCGGACAGCCAGATTGACGAGGCATTCGAAAGGCTGGTGCGCAATCTGGCCGATGACCCGATTCCGTTACCGCTTATCAGTCAGTACTTACCATTGCAGTACGTAAAAGTGCGCGAGGGAGATCTCAGTGCCACGCCACGGGAACTCATCATCAGCCATATTCAGGACATACTGCAGCAGTACCACGCCGCCTGTCAGGGCGTTACATCCCATAACGGATAACAACAAAGAGGAAAACGCAATGCCAAATATTGTACTTAGCCGTATCGACGAAAGGCTCATTCATGGTCAGGTCGGCGTGCAGTGGGTCGGGTTTGCCGGAGCCAATCTGGTGCTGGTCGCCAACGATGAAGTGGCGGAAGACACCGTACAACAGAACCTGATGGAAATGGTTCTGGCAGAAGGAATTGCCGTGCGTTTTTGGTCCCTGCAAAAAGTGATCGACAACATTCATCGCGCCGCTGACCGACAGAAAATTTTGCTGGTCTGCAAATCACCCGCCGATTTCCTCAGGCTGGTTGAAGGTGGCGTCCCGGTCACGCGAATCAACGTAGGAAACATGCATTACGCCAATGGCAAACAGCAGATCGCCAAAACGGTTTCAGTCGATGCGGCCGATATCACCGCGTTTAACGGCCTGAAAGCCGCCGGGGTGGAATGCTTTGTTCAGGGCGTTCCAACGGAACCTGCGCAGGATCTCTTTAAACTCATCTGAGGCCTTCACCATGGAAATTAGTCTGTTACAGGCTTTTGCATTAGGTATCCTCGCCTTCATTGCTGGCCTGGATATGTTCAACGGATTAACACACATGCACCGCCCCGTGGTGCTCGGGCCGCTGGTCGGCCTGATTCTGGGCGATCTGCATACCGGTATTTTAACAGGCGGTACGCTGGAACTGGTGTGGATGGGACTGGCGCCGCTGGCTGGCGCACAGCCGCCTAACGTGATTATCGGCACTATTGTAGGAACAACCTTTGCGATTACCACAGGCGTGAAGCCTGATGTCGCCGTGGGTGTCGCCGTGCCGTTCGCTGTAGCAGTACAAATGGGAATTACTTTCCTGTTCTCTGTCATGTCCGGCGTGATGTCCCGCTGCGATCGCATGGCGGCAAATGCTGACACCGCAGGCATTGAACGGGTCAACTACCTGGCGTTACTGGCACTGGGGATCTTCTATTTTCTGTGTGCGTTCCTGCCGATTTACTTCGGTGCAGAGCACGCGAAAGCGGCCATCGATGTGCTGCCGGAGCGTCTGATTGACGGTCTCGGCGTGGCGGGCGGCATCATGCCAGCCATCGGCTTTGCCGTACTGCTGAAAATCATGATGAAAAATGTCTATATCCCCTACTTCATTATCGGCTTTGTTGGCGCGGCCTGGCTCAAGCTGCCGGTACTGGCTATTGCTGCTGCGGCGCTGGCGATGGCACTGATTGACCTGTTGCGTAAATCCCCGGAACCGACTCAACCTGCGGCACAGAAAGAGGAATTCGAAGATGGCATCTAATCAACATACTCTGCCGACCACTTCCGACAGTGAAGATACGCTGCTTTCCGGCGTAAATGAGAACATCTATGAAGACCAGAGCATAGGTGCAGAGCTGACCAAAAAAGACATTAACCGTGTGGCCTGGCGCTCCATGCTTTTGCAGGCATCCTTTAACTACGAACGTATGCAGGCTTCCGGCTGGTTGTACGGACTGTTGCCGGCGCTGAAAAAAATCCACACCAACAAACGTGACCTGGCGCGCGCCATGAAAGGCCACATGGGTTTCTTCAACACCCATCCTTTCCTGGTAACGTTTGTCATCGGCATTATTCTGGCGATGGAGCGTTCAAAGCAGGACGTCAACAGTATTCAGAGCACAAAAATTGCCGTCGGCGCGCCGCTTGGCGGCATTGGCGATGCGATGTTCTGGCTGACATTGCTGCCGATTTGCGGCGGCATTGGGGCCAGTCTGGCCTTACAGGGTTCCATACTGGGCGCAGTGGTGTTTATTGTGCTGTTTAACGTGGTCCATCTGGGTCTGCGTTTTGGCCTCGCACACTATGCTTATCGTATGGGGGTCGCCGCCATTCCACTTATCAAGGCCAACACCAAAAAAGTGGGCCATGCGGCGTCTATCGTCGGGATGACGGTCATTGGCGCGCTGGTGGCAACCTATGTCCGCCTTAGCACCACGCTCGAAATCAAGGCAGGGGACGCGGTAGTGAAGTTGCAGGCTGATGTTATCGATAAACTGATGCCCGCGTTTTTACCGCTGGTCTATACCCTGACGATGTTCTGGTTAGTACGCCGCGGCTGGAGTCCGTTACGCCTCATCGGTATCACCGTGGTACTGGGCGTTGTCGGCAAATTCTGTCACTTCCTGTAAAGCAAAGAGGTCTTTGATGTTAGGTATTATTTTGACGGGGCATGGCGGGTTTGCCAGCGGCATGGAAAAAGCGATGAAACAGATCCTCGGCGAGCAGCCGCAGTTTATCGCCATCGACTTTCCGGAAACCTCCACCACCGCACTGCTTACCACGCAGCTTGAGCAGGCGGTTGAACAACTGGACGGTGAAGACGATATCGTTTTTCTGACCGATCTGCTCGGTGGGACGCCGTTTCGTGTGGCGTCAACGCTGGCAATGCTGAAACCCGGCCGTGAAGTGATCACCGGCACCAACCTGCAACTCCTGCTGGAGATGGCGCTTGAACGCGAAGGACTCAGCAGTGAAGCGTTTCGTGTGCAGGCGCTGGAATGCGGGCATCGCGGCCTGACCAGCCTGGTCGATGAGCTGGGGCGCTGTCGCGAAGAGCATCCCATTGAGGAAGGGATATGACACAAATTCTGCGTGCCAGACGACTGCTCACGGAACAGGGCTGGCTGGACGATCACCAGTTATGTGTTGAAAACGGTGCTATCACCGCAATCGACCCCATTCCTGCAGGGGTAAGCGTGCGCGACGCAGAGTTATTGTGTCCGGCCTATATTGACATCCACGTCCACGGCGGCGCGGGGGTCGATGTGATGGACGACGTGCCGGATGCCCTCGATAAACTGGCGATGCATAAAGCACGTGAAGGCGTCGCCAGTTGGCTTCCTACCACCGTCACTGCACCGCTGGAGGCGATTAAACGCACGCTGGAACGTATCGCGCAACGCTGTCATGCGGGTGGTCCAGGTGCGCAGGTGCTGGGAAGCTATCTTGAGGGACCATACTTCACGCCGCAGAACAAAGGCGCTCACCCTCCGGAACTGTTCCGGGAACTGGAGATTGCTGAACTGGATGAGTTAATTGCCCTTTCCCGCCATACGCTTCGCGTGGTCGCACTGGCACCGGAAAAAACCGGCGCATTGCAGGCCATTCATCACCTAAGGCAACAGGACGTACGGGTGATGCTGGGACATAGCGCGGCGACCTGGGTGCAAACTCGCGCTGCCTTTGACGCGGGCGCAGACGGATTAGTGCATTGCTACAACGGCATGACCGGGTTGCATCACCGGGAACCCGGAATGGTCGGGGCAGGACTCACCGATCCGCGAGCCTGGCTGGAGCTTATCGCTGACGGTCATCACGTCCATCCCGCCGCAATGAAACTCTGTTGCTGCTGTGCAAAAGAGAGACTGGTGCTGATCACCGACGCCATGCAGGCCGCCGGAATGCCAGACGGAAGCTACTCGTTGTGTGGTGAAAAGGTTGAAATGCAAGGTGGGATCGTCAGAACTGCATCTGGTGGACTGGCAGGTAGTACGCTAACCGTAGATGCTGCAGTGCGTAATATGGTTGAACTTACGGGGACGGCGCCCGAGGACGCGATCCACATGGCCTCGCTCCACCCCGCTCGTTTGCTGGGTATTGATCATCAACTCGGCTCGTTAAAGGTCGGTAAACGCGCCAGTATGATCGCGCTCGACAGTGGACTACATCTCCAGCGGATCTGGATTCAGGGTCAACCCCTCCCCCTTTGACTCTGTCATCTTATCACTTTCGGCCTTCGGTGATACACCGAAGGTCTTTCTTTTCCTTTCGATTCAGAAAACCCTTATGCCATGCTGTTTCTTGCGAAGCATTACATATCAATAAGATAAATGCCAGGCATGAATAACCGATCACAATTTTCGTTTTATTTCATTTTATACAATTGAAGTTTCGATGTCTTTCCTATAGATTTTGATCAAGCGATCATGTGAACAAGTGAAACGAAACGAAAGATAGCGACATTTTGCCAGCGTCTGATGTGGAATTCACAAGACTAAGGACTTACGTTATGTCAGAAACCTATACCACCGCAGCGTCAACAACCGGAACCTGGACAGAAGAAGAGATCCGCCAGCAACCAGGCAGTTGGATCCGCTCGCTGAGAAATATCGACATGCTCAGAAGCGCGCTCGATAACTTTCTCGCGCCATTACTGCGTAAAAACGATCTGCGGATCGTCCTGACCGGGGCGGGAACATCGGCGTTTATTGGTGAGATTATTTCGCCCTGGCTGTCCCATCACACCGGGAAAAATATCAGCGCGGTACCGACGACCGATCTGGTTACCAATCCGATGGACTATCTGAACCCGGCGCATCCGCTACTGCTGGTCTCTTTCGCCCGTTCCGGCAACAGCCCGGAGAGCGTTGCCGCCGTCGAACTGGCAAACCAGTTCGTTCCCGAGTGTTATCACCTTTCCATCACCTGCAATGAAGCAGGGAGTCTGTACCAGAACGCCGCGGCGAGCGATAACGCCTTTGCCCTGCTGATGCCATCAGAAACACACGATCGCGGCTTTGCGATGACCAGCAGTATTACCACCATGATGGCCAGTTGCCTGGCCGTTTTTGCCCCGGATCGCTTTAACAGCCAGAGCTTTCGGGATGTCGCTGACCGTTGTCAGGCCATCATCACGTCACTCGGTGATTTCAGCCAGGGCGTGTTTGGCAATGGCGACTGGAAGCGGATCGTTTATCTCGGCAGTGGCGGTTTGCAGGGCGCAGCGCGGGAATCGGCGTTGAAAGTACTGGAGTTAACGGCCGGTAAAATGGCGGCGTTTTACGACTCCCCGACCGGTTTTCGTCATGGACCGAAATCACTGGTGGATAACGAAACGCTGATCGTCGTGTGTATCTCCAGCCATCCTTACACGCGACAGTACGATCTCGATCTGCTGGCGGAACTGCGTCGCGATGGTCAGGCAATGCGCGTCGTCGCTGTTGCGGCTGAAAGCGATGCACTGATTGAAGCGGGCCCGCATATTCTGCTGCCGCCAGCGCGTCATTTCCTCGATACCGAACTGGCTTTCTGCTACCTGATGTACGCCCAGGTTTTTGCCCTTACGCAGTCTATTGCCGTCGGGAATACGCCGGATAACCCTTCCGCCAGTGGCACCGTTAACCGCGTGGTGCAGGGCGTCGTCATTCACCCCTGGCAGGCATAAGAGGAACCCATCATGAGCATTATTTCCACGAAGTATCTCCTGCTGGATGCCCAGACAAATGGTTATGCCGTTCCGGCCTTTAATATTCATAATGCCGAGACGATTCAGGCGATCCTCGAAGTGTGTAGCGAAATGCAATCACCGGTGATCCTCGCCGGAACGCCGGGCACGTTTAAACATATTGCGCTGGAAGAGTTGTACGCACTGTGTACGGCTTATTCCACAAGCTACGGCATGCCGCTGGCGCTGCATCTCGATCATCACGAGTCGCTGGACGACATTCGCCACAAGGTGAACGCGGGTGTCCGCAGCGCCATGATCGACGGCAGCCACTTTCCCTTTGACGAGAACGTGAAGCTGGTGAAATCGGTCGTCGATTTTTGTCACGCGCGCGATTGCAGCGTTGAAGCGGAGTTGGGCCGTCTTGGTGGCGTTGAAGATGACATGAGCGTGGATGCAGAAAGTGCTTTCCTCACCGACCCACAGGAAGCGAAACGCTTTGTCGCATTGACCGGCGTGGACAGCCTCGCGGTCGCCATTGGCACCGCTCATGGGCTTTACACCAAAAAACCGAAAATTGACTTCCAGCGTCTGGCTGAAATCCGCGAAGTGGTGGATGTTCCACTGGTGCTGCATGGCGCAAGCGATGTGCCTGATGAATACGTCCGCCGCACCATTGAACTGGGCGTGTGTAAGGTGAATGTCGCGACAGAGCTGAAAATTGCTTTCGCTGATGCCGTGAAAGCCTGGTTTGCTGACAATCCTCAGGGCAACGATCCACGTTATTACATGCGTGTCGGCATGGATGCAATGAAAGAGGTAGTAAGAAGCAAAATCACTGTTTGCGGTTCGGCCAACAAACTCTTGGCCGATCGCGACTTAAAGTAAACAGATCGGCATTCAGTATCATTAATCCAAAGCGTTATCTAATAAATATCAGGTAGCGCTTTCTTACCCGATAGCAGAGGAGGATAAATCGATTACATTACGCTGAATAACGTTATGAATTATATGAATGCGATGCGGTAAGAATAATATATTTCAATCATTTCAGTCATTCAATTATTTTATGGTGAGGATTTACGTATGGGCAGTCCTAATATCTTATTAACCCGTATTGATAACCGATTAGTACATGGTCAGGTAGGTGTCACCTGGACATCGACAATCGGCGCCAATCTGCTAGTCGTTGTGGATGATGATGTCGCTCAGGATGAGATTCAACAGAAATTAATGGGCATTACCGCGGAAACCTACGGCTTTGGTATCCGATTCTTTTCCATAGAAAAAACCATCAACGTCATTGGTAAAGCTGCGCCACACCAGAAAATATTCCTGATTTGCCGTACCCCGCACACCGTCAGAAAGTTACTTGAGGGCGGCATTACACTCAACGATGTAAACGTCGGCAATATGCATTTCTCTGAAGGTAAAAAACAGATCAGCAGCAAGGTGTATGTTGACGCACAGGATCTTGAAGATCTGCATTTCATTAAAGAACACGGCGTGAACCTCTTTATTCAGGATGTCCCTGGCGATCAAAAAGAATCGATCCCGGCGTGAATAGCAGGTCAACATTTTCATCGTAAAGGGATTTATTGATTTGAGGTGCTAAAAATGCATGAAATAACGCTCCTGCAGGGAATATCCCTGGCGGCATTAGTCTTTTTTCTGGGAATCGATTTTTGGCTGGAAGCTCTGTTTTTATTCCGCCCCATTATTGTTTGTACGCTCACCGGCGCCATCCTGGGTGATATTCATATCGGTTTGATTACAGGCGGTTTGACTGAACTGGCCTTTGCCGGTCTGACTCCGGCGGGAGGCGTGCAGCCGCCCAACCCCATCATGGCGGGACTGATGACCACGGTTATTGCCTGGTCTACCGGTGTGGATGCCAAAACCGCCATCGGCCTCGGCTTGCCGTTCAGCCTGCTGATGCAATACGTCATCCTGTTCTTCTATTCCGCCTTTTCACTGTTTATGTCCAGGGCCGATGGCTACGCAAAAGAGGCAAATACCCGCGCTTTTGCCCGTCTGAACTGGCTGACAACGCTGATTGTCGCCTGTTCTTACGCCATTATCGCCTTTCTCTGTACTTATCTGGCGCAGGGTGCCATGCAAGCGTTAGTGAAAGCGATGCCCGCCTGGCTCACGCATGGCTTCGAAGTCGCAGGGGGCATTTTGCCTGCCGTGGGTTTTGGTTTGCTACTGCGGGTGATGTTCAAAGCGCAATACATTCCTTATCTGATCGCCGGTTTCCTCTTTGTTTGCTACATCCAGGTCAACAACCTTCTCCCGGTCGCCGTGTTGGGTGCAGGCTTCGCAGTATATGAATTCTTCAATGCCAAAGCGAAACAACAGGCACAGCCCCAACCTGTCGCCCATAAAAATGATGATGAAGAGGATTACAGCAATGGGATCTGAAATCAGTAAAAAAGACATTACCCGTCTGGGTTTTCGTTCCTCCCTTTTACAGGCGAGCTTTAACTATGAAAGGATGCAGGCGGGCGGCTTCACCTGGGCGATGCTGCCGGTTCTGAAAAAAATCTATAAGGATGATAAGCCTGGCCTGAGCGCGGCGATGAAAGATCATCTGGAGTTCATCAATACTCACCCGAACCTGGTCGGTTTTCTGATGGGGTTGTTGATCTCCATGGAAGAAAAAGGTGAAAACCGCGACACCATTAAAGGTCTGAAAGTAGCGTTGTTTGGCCCTATCGCCGGGATCGGCGACGCCATTTTTTGGTTCACGCTGTTACCCATTATGGCGGGTATCTGCTCCTCTTTTGCCAGCCAGGGAAACTTACTGGGGCCAGTCCTGTTTTTTGCCGTTTATCTGATGATCTTTTTCCTGCGTGTCGGCTGGACGCACGTCGGCTATTCGGTCGGGGTCAAAGCGATTGATAAGGTAAGGGAAAACTCACAGATGATCGCCCGTTCCGCGACGATCCTCGGGATCACGGTCATCGGTGGTCTGATCGCCTCCTATGTACATATCAATGTCGTGACCTCTTTTGCCATCGACAGTACCCATAGCGTGGCGCTGCAAAAAGACTTCTTTGATAAGGTTTTCCCGAACATTTTGCCGATGGGATACACGCTGTTGATGTACTACCTGCTGCGAGTGAAAAAAGCCCACCCGGTCCTGCTCATTGGCGTGACCTTCGTGCTTTCTATTATCTCTTCCGCATTGGGCATTTTGTAAACCGAACGGGGGTAATGCACCTTTGCCCCCGTGCCAAAAGGACGACGGAAAAATGCAATACATACACTACTGCGACCACTATGACGCACTCAGCGATCGTGCCAGCGAACATCTGATTCGCATCATAGAAAACAAGCCTGACGCAACTATCTGCCTTGCGACGGGCGCAACACCGGAACTCACCTACCGCTTTTTTGTTGAGAAAGTACAACAACGTAGTGTTGATCTCCGGCATGTGAGCTTTGTGAAGCTGGATGAGTGGGTGGGGATCCCATTACATACGCCAGGAACCTGCGAAGCATTTCTGCAGCAACACATCATGCAACCGCTCGGCCTGCGAGCGGAACAGTTGATCGGTTTTCAGTCAGAACACATTGATGAAAAAGAGTGCGAACGTGTGACGGAGTTGATTGCCAGTCGGGGCGGCCTCGATTTATGTGTTCTGGGCCTGGGTAAAAATGGTCATCTGGGGCTTAATGAGCCGGGAACAGCGCTGGAGCCGCTGTGCCATATTAGCCATCTCGATGAGCAAACGCGTCACCATGATATGCTGAAAACAGCCGGTCGTCCCGTGACGCACGGTATTACTCTGGGCCTGAAAGATATATTGAACGCAAAAGAAATTTTGCTGCTGATTGCCGGAGAAGGAAAAAACGCTGCTGTCGAAAAGTATCTCACCGCAACCGTCACGACGACGATTCCGGCCTCGTTTTTATGGCTGCATGACAATACGACATGCTTACTGGATGGCTCGCGTTATTCTGATCGGTAACAACTCATCTCAACTGACACGCTGCCACTTTGCAGCGTGTCTGCTGAATTTACTCTCCCTGCTGCTCCAGCGCATATTTGTACAGGGCGTTCTTCTTCACGCCGTGAATTTCCGCCGCCAGCGCCGCCGCTTTCTTCAACGGCAACTCGGCCTGTAACAGCGCAAGGGTGCGCAGGGCATCGGCAGGGAGTTCATCTTCCTGCGCCTTGTGGCCTTCAATAATCAGCACCATCTCGCCTTTACGACGGTTTTCATCCTCTTTCACCCACGCCAGCAGTTCACCGACCGGCGCACCGTGAATGGTCTCCCAGGTTTTGGTCAGCTCACGCGCCAGCACCACGTAGCGGGACTCCCCCCACACCGCAACCATATCCTCCAGGCTGTCCAATAGACGATGCGTGGACTCATAAAAGATCAGCGTGCGCGGTTCGGCTTCGATGGCTTTCAGCGCATCGCGACGGCCTTTTGATTTAGCCGGGAGGAAACCTTCATAGCAGAAGCGATCGGAAGGCAACCCCGCCGCACTTAATGCCGCAATCGCCGCACAAGGACCTGGCAGCGGCACCACGCGGATGCCGTTTTCCCGACAGGTACGCACCAGGTGATAACCCGGATCGTTAATCAGCGGAGTTCCGGCATCAGAGACCAGCGCAATGTTTTGCCCTTCTTTCAGCTTCGCCACCAGCGTTTCCGCTTTTTGTTGCTCGTTATGGTCATGCAGGGCGAATAATCGGGCATTGATAGCAAAGTGCTGCAACAGCAAGCCGGTGTGACGGGTGTCTTCAGCGGCAATTAAATCAACAGTTTGTAACACTTCGAGCGCACGTTGGGTAATATCAGCCAAATTCCCGATAGGAGTAGGTACAATAAAGAGCTGGCCGTGAGAATTCTCCGCCGATTCGTGTTGTTTCATTGTGTCGTCCGTATTGCCGATTTAATATTGAGCATTGCGTATAAAAAATATCACTGGATACAGTATGGTACCCTTAACATTCTCTCGTTTAAACGCCGCGCGCTGTCTGCCTGTTGTTCTGGCAGCCCTGATTTTCGCCGGCTGTGGCACCCGCACCCAGGCCCCCGATCAGAGCACTGCTCATATGCAGGGTAGCGCGCAGGCGGATTCCGGCTTCTATTTGCAGCAGATGCAGCAAAGCGCAAATGATAGCAAGACCAACTGGCAATTACTCGCCATTCGTGCACTGCTGAAAGAAGGCAAAAATCAGCAGGCTGTTGAACTGTTTAATCAGCTTCCGCAGGATCTGAATGACACACAACGCCGGGAACAGGCGTTGCTGTCAGCGGAAATAAAAATCGCTCAGCAGGATTATGCAGGCGCACTCATTGAGTTGGGCAATATTGACGTCGCCGCGCTGGATAAAAACCAGCAAATCCGCTTCTGGCAAATGGGCATCACCGCTGAGCAAGGTCGTCCTTCTCTGGCCCTGCTTCGCGCCCTGATCGCTCAGGAACCGCTGCTTGAGGCGAAAGAGAAACAAGCCAATATCGACGCCACCTGGCAAGCCCTGTCGTCAATGACGCCGGAAGCGGCTAAGGCGCTGGTGATCAATGCCGACGAAAACGTCTTGCAGGGCTGGCTGGATTTGCAACGCGTCTGGTTTGACAACCGGAACGATCCGGACATGATGAAAGCGGGCATTGCCGACTGGCAAAAACGCTATCCGCAAAACCCTGGCGCAAAAATGCTGCCATCCCAACTGACCAACGTACAGAGCTTTAAACCGGCGTCGGCCAGCAAAATTGCCCTGTTATTGCCACTCAATGGTCAGGCCGCGGTGTTTGGCCGGACAATTCAACAGGGCTTTGAAGCCGCCAAAAATCTCGGCACCCAGCCTGTTGCTGCACAACCTGCCGCACAGCCAGCCACGGTCGACACGCCTCAACCACAGACAACCGATGGCGTCGCCAACCCGTCTCAGGCTGCTGTGAGTGATTTAACTGAGGGAGAACAGACTGCCCCCGTCAGCGCGCCGCAGTCAGCCTCCGCACAACCCGCAACGACAAGTGTGGCGGCAAATCCCTCCGCAGAGCTGAAAATTTATGACACCAGCGCCCAGCCGCTCGATCAGATCCTGAAGCAGGTTCAGCAGGACGGCGCGAGCATTGTGGTTGGCCCGCTGCTGAAAAATAACGTTGATGAACTGGTCAAGAGCAACACCCCGCTGAACGTGCTGGCGCTAAACCAGCCGGAATCTGTGCAGAATCGAGCGAACATCTGTTATTTCGCCCTCTCACCGGAAGATGAAGCCCGCGATGCCGCGCGCCACATCCATGAGCAGGGCAAACAGTCGCCGCTGTTGCTGATCCCGCGCAGCACGCTTGGCGATCGCGTTGCTAATGCCTTTGCTGAAGAGTGGCAGAAACTGGGCGGCGGTACGGTATTGCAGCAGAAATTTGGCTCGACCGCAGAGCTGCGCATGGGCGTCAATGGTGGCTCCGGCATTGCACTAACCGGTAGCCCGGTGGCGGCAAGCACGTCGTCTCAACCTGGCGTCACAATTGGCAATTTAACTATCCCGGCTCCGCCAACGGACGCACAAATTAGCGGGAATGGCGGTCGTGTGGATGCCGTGTATATTCTGGCAACACCGAATGAAATCGCCTTCATTAAACCGATGATTGCCATGCGCAACGGCAGCCAGAGCGGTGCGACTTTGTACGCCAGTTCCCGTAGCGCCCAGGGCATAGCAGGCCCGGATTTCCGCCTGGAAATGGAAGGCTTACAGTACAGTGAAATCCCAATGCTGGCAGGCGCAAACCCATCTCTGATGCAGCAGGCGCTCGGCGCGGTGCGTAATGACTATTCGCTGGCGCGCATGTATGCGATGGGGGTTGATGCATGGTCGCTGGCGAACCACTTCTCCCAGATGCGTCAGGTTAATGGCTTCGAAATCAATGGCAACACCGGCGCATTGACCGCCAGTCAGGATTGTGTGATTAACAGGAAGTTATCATGGCTCCAGTATCAGCAAGGGCAGGTCGTCCCCGCGAGTTAACGAGCAAACAGGCCGGTGACGCATGGGAAACCATCGCGCGCCGGTTTCTGGAGAGCAAGGGACTGCATTTTATCGCCGCTAACGTGCGTGAACGTGGCGGTGAGATTGATTTAATCATGCGTGAGGGTAAAACGACCGTCTTTATCGAGGTCCGCTTCCGACGCTCTGCTGCGTTCGGCGGTGCCGCTGCCAGTGTGACGCACAGCAAGCAACGCAAATTATTACAGGCTGCCCACTTGTGGCTCGCGCGCCACAATGGGAGTTTTGATACTGTGGATTGCCGGTTCGATGTGTTAGCCTTCACCGGAAATGATGTTGAGTGGTTGAGGAATGCGTTCACTGACTGCTCATAATTGAAGCTCTTAAGGATTAGCGTGTTAGAAAGAATTAAGGTCTGCTTTACCGAAAGCATTCAGACACAAATTGCAGCGGCAGAAGCCCTTCCGGATGCTATCTCCCGCGCCGCCATGACGCTGGTTCACTCACTGCTTAATGGCAACAAAATTCTCTGTTGTGGTAATGGGACATCCGCAGCCAACGCACAGCATTTTGCTGCCAGTATGATCAACCGTTTTGAAACCGAACGTCCTAGTTTACCGGCGATTGCACTAAATACGGATAATGTGGTCTTAACGGCGATTGCTAACGATCGTCTGCATGACGAAGTTTATGCAAAACAGGTTCGGGCGCTGGGCCATGCGGGCGATGTCTTACTGGCCATTTCGACGCGCGGCAACAGTCGCGATATTGTCAAGGCCGTGGAAGCTGCCGTTACACGGGACATGACGATTGTGGCATTAACCGGGTACGACGGGGGAGAACTGGCTGGATTGTTAGGGCCACAGGATGTTGAGATCCGCATCCCTTCGCACCACAGCGCGCGCATTCAGGAGATGCATATGCTGACGGTAAACTGTCTGTGCGACCTGATCGATAATACGCTTTTCCCTCACCAGGATGATTAAGGAGTACACATGAAGGCTTTATCGCCAATCGCAGTCCTTATTTCTGCACTGCTTTTACAAGGTTGCGTGGCCGCCGCCGTTGTCGGTACCGCTGCCGTTGGTACCAAAGCAGCGACAGACCCACGTAGCGTAGGCACCCAGGTGGATGATGGAACCCTGGAATTGCGTGTCAACAGCGCGCTGTCGAAAGATGCGCAAATCAAGAAAGAAGCGCGAATTAACGTGACGGCTTATCAGGGTAAGGTGTTGCTGGTCGGTCAGTCACCGAACAGTGAACTCTCCTCGCGGGCGAAACAGATAGCAATGGGCGTGGACGGAACGACAGAGGTCTATAACGAAATTCGTCAGGGCCAGCCGATTGGCCTGGGCACCGCCTCCACCGATACCTGGATCACTACCAAAGTGCGCTCTCAGTTGCTGACCAGCGACCAGGTGAAATCGTCAAATGTGAAGGTGACTACCGAGAACGGTGAGGTATTCCTGCTGGGTCTGGTGACTGAACGCGAAGCGAAAGCAGCGTCGGATATCGCCAGCCGGGTCAGCGGCGTGAAACGCGTAACCACCGCGTTTACGTTTATCAAGTAAGTTGTGTGCCGGATGACGGCGTAAACGCCTTATCCGGCCTACAGAATATATAACCTTAGGCCGGGCAAGCGAAGCGCCCCCGGCATTCCACAGAACGTACCTCCACAGGCCGGGCAAGCGAAGCGCCCCGGCATTCCTGTTTTATATCAACGCAACACTTCCCACAATCACACCCGAAACCGCCACCAGCGCACCGGTCAACCATAGCGCTTTTGCCGGGAATGCTTTGCGCAGCATAATCAATGACGGCAAACTGACGGCAGGCAACGTCATCAGCAACGCCAACGCAGGCGCGGTGCCCATACCTGCCAGCATCATCGTTTGCACAATCGGGATTTCTGCCGCCGTCGGGATCACAAACAGGCAGCCCGCTACCGCCAGCGCAACCACCCACAGCAGACTGTTATCTATCGCCCCGTCAGCATGCGGGAACAACCAGACGCGCGCGGCCCCCAGCACCACTACCGCCAGAATGTAGACCGGAATGGTACTCCAGAACAGCGCCCACAACGCCTTGCCCCAGCGAACAAAGAAACCGCCCTCAGCCTCCGGTTGGGCGATATCGACAGGCACTTCCGTTTGCGGCGACTCTTTCACCCATTTTTGCACCAGCGTCGCCACCACCAGCACCATCGCCAGCCCCGCCACCAGACGAATTGCCGCGAAATGCCAGCCGAGGACAAATCCCATAAATACCAGCGTTGCCGGGTTTAGCAGAGGATTCCCCATCCAGAATGCCAGCGCACCGCCCATCGAGACCTGCTGGCGGCGCATCCCGGCAGCCACAGGCGCGGCGCAACAGGTACACATCATGCCGGGCAATGAAAAGAGCGTTCCAAACAGCGTGCCGCGAAAACGCGACTGTCCGAGCGTGCGCAGTAACCAGTCGCGCGGGAGCAGCACCTGAATCAATGAACCCAGAATAACGCCCAGTACCGCCGCCTTCCAGACCGCCAGAAAATAGACCATCGTGTACTCCCAGGCCGCCCGCCAGGGGTTCGCATCTGCCTGCGCCAGAATGGACTTGCCGATACTGTGTGTTTCTGCGGCCGTAAAGGCTTTACCGTAATACGGCTGCCATTTTACATACCAAAGACCGACGATAACGACGAGAAAGAAAAGCGCGGGTTTCCACCATTGAAACGGTGTTGCCGCCTGAGACGAAGACTGACCAGCCATAGCATTCCCCAGGGAGTGTTAGAGTATTTTGCCGGGGCATACTACGCCTTTGGGAAATGTTTGGAAATGCTAGATTGACGCCGCTTTCTCCCGCAACTGAGACGAAGTCAGGATAGTCACCCCGTCATGCTCAGGTGCCAGCGCTTCTGCCAGCATCGCTTGCGCCACATCCCGCGCATCAATTGACTTCCAGTTTCCCGGCAGCAGCCGAAACAGCGGCGCGAACAACGTTTCATTCATCCGGTGTTTTGCCCGATCGCCGAGCAGCATCGACGGACGTACGATCGTCAGTTTTGGCCAGTGCTGGGCAATCAACGCGTCTTCCATTTCCCCTTTTACGCGGTTGTAGAAAAAGGGCGAACGGGCGTTGGCTCCCATAGCGCTCACCACCAGCATATGCTGCGCGCCAAGACGACGACCGGTCAACGCGGTGTCCACCACCAGCGTGTAATCCGCGTGGATAAATGCCTCTTTGCTGCCCGCTTCACGTCGGGTTGTTCCCAGACAGCAGAAAACGATATCAACAGGATCGGTAACCTGCGCCAGCGCATCGGTCAGTTGCGGATCGTGGGGATTGTAGACGCCGGGCATATCCGCCAGTGGACGCCGCGTGGGGGCGGCAATCGAATGGATCTTCGGTTCATTGAGCAACATTCTCAACAGATGTCCTCCAACCAATCCCGTTGCCCCGGTAATCAGTACCTGACTCATTCTCGCTCCTCTACAGAATTGTCCGCCTTGCGCTCTCAGCCTCATCGACCAGGCTTATTCGTTCACAGAGTAATTATCCTTGATCATCGGGAAATTGCCTCATCCAAAGCCAGTACAGCGGAGGAATCATGAGTAAAAAGGTAGCCGTATTAATCACTGACGAGTTTGAAGATTCAGAATTCACCTCACCGGCGGCCACTCACCGGATTATCTGCGCGGCGACGATCGTTTCGTCACGTTTACTCGCGAGAGGCTACACATTCTCAGTGCCTGAGTGACGTAACCAGTGTCGTTTTTTTCCGAAGCCCAGCGTGTTGTCAGTGAATTTGATTTCGTCTAACCGAATCTCCCACACCGGCGCTGACAGCGCCCTGGCGACCGCAAATCGGCGTTGATAGGCCTGTCGGGCTGCGTCACTTTCTTCCCCCGCCAGTTGACGAATTTCACCAGTAAACTGCACGCCGCGAATCAGCGCCACCGTCTTCGGCTGGCCGTTGACCGTCCCGGCAACCAGTGCTCGCGGGCCTGACATTTGCGCATGACGCGTTTTTTCCTCCGTCAGCACATAAAAAACGACCTTTTGTGCGTCATAAATATAAAACGCATTCGCGCACCATAATTCCCCGTCGCGATGCACGCACCAGGTGACAACATGTTGTTTCGCCAGCCAACGACTGATAGCGGTGAGTGTTTCCATCTCGGTTCTCTTTTATACTGGATGCCAGAAACGTAACACGCCGAAGGTCATGATGACACCCTGGTATCTTTATCTGATTCGTACTGCCGACAATGCCCTTTACACCGGGATCACCACTGATGTGGCGCGCCGCTATCAGCAGCATCAATCGGGCAAAGGCGCAAAAGCGCTGCGGGGAAAGGGGGAATTGACGCTGGCGTTTTCCGCCCCGGTGGGCGATCGCTCACTGGCGCTTCGGGCTGAATACCGGGTCAAAAAGCTCACCAAGCGCCAGAAAGAGCGGCTTGTCGCTGAAGGCGAAGGGTTTGCAGCCTTGCTGAACGATCTGCAAACCCCGGCGCTTAAAAGCGATTAAAGTGATCGTGATATTCAACCAGTCCGGTCACGCCGTTTAAGGCATCATCGGCTAAACGATGTACCTGAAAGGCGCTTTCGGTTCCCGGCCAGCGGCAATGCAGATCGTAATGGGCGGCCAGTTCAAAGCCGAAACGGCTGTAAAGCGCCGGATCGCCCAGCGTGACCACTGCGGCATAACCAAATTCATTCAGCGAATCCAGTCCTTCATAGACCAACTGGCGCGCCAGTCCTTGTCCACGATAGTTTTCATCAACCGCCAGTGGCGCCATGCCGACCCATTGCAGATCTTCACCCTGCACGTCAACGGGGCTGAATGCCACATATCCCACCACCTGACCTTCATCGTCGGTGGCGACCAGACCGAGCGTCAGAAAACCATCTTCACGCAAATCGTGAACCAGTTTTGCTTCCGCATCGCTTTCGAATGAGCGACGCAACAGGGCATCAATGCCGGGCGCGTCAATGGGAATTTCTACTCGAATCAGCATGGTTCACCTACCGATGTCTGTTTGGTTTCTGGCAAGGGTTTCATGCCCGCCTCAACAAAATCAGCCAGTTGCAGCAGCATGACGCGCAACGCTTTTGGCATCTGCTCCAGTTCAATGGCATCCATCAGGTTTTTTACATACAACCCTAGCTCGGTATCCCCTTCAATCACCAGGCGACGCTGGAAAAAGAGAGTATCCGGATCCTGTTTACGCGCCGCGATCATCAACAGATCGCTGGCGTCAGCACTGAAACTCACGTCGGCCTGTGCATTCTGGCTGACAATCAGTTTGTCGTTCTCTACCGAGGTATACCATCTCAGGCCGATATCACGAACCGTAATGCTTAGCCAACGGCCGTCGAGAAACTCCAGCTCCCCATCTGCCAGCGCCTGACGAAATTGCCAGCTCAGGACCTGTTCCAGAACCTGGCGCTGCAACGCAAAGGGCGTCAGCTTAACCGGCACACTCAACAGAGACGGACCAAAATGTACTAAGCGTGAACGCAGTTTATCTAACACGAGCTTTACTCCCTGTTTCAGTTGTCCTGTTATTCTGCCATATCAGATAAACGACATAGCGGCGTAAATCAACAATTCGATGTGAAATCGTTACCTCTTTATTGGTGTTACCAATACGACTTTAACTGCCTTAAATCAAAAATTGTCGCAGCAAGGTTAACTAAAATCCCTGTTCGTTAACAATATGCGTCCCAGGCGGCGCAATCTTCAGGATAAGTTATGGAGCTGCTCTGCCCTGCCGGAAACCTCCCGGCGCTTAAGGCGGCCATTGAGAACGGCGCTGATGCCGTTTATATCGGGCTTAAAGATGACACCAACGCCCGCCACTTCGCCGGCCTTAATTTTACCGAGAAGAAATTGCAGGAAGCGGTGAGTTTTGTCCATCAACACCGCCGCAAATTGCACATCGCCATTAACACTTTTGCGCATCCGGATGGTTATGCCCGCTGGCAGCGTGCGGTGGATATGGCGGCGCAACTGGGTGCAGATGCGCTGATTCTCGCCGATCTCGCCATGCTTGAGTATGCCGCGAGCCGTTATCCGCACATTGAGCGTCATGTCTCTGTGCAGGCATCGGCCACCAATGAAGAAGCGATCCAGTTTTATCACCGCAATTTTGATGTCGCCCGCGTCGTTCTGCCGCGTGTGCTCTCGATCCACCAGGTAAAACAACTGGCTCGCGTAACGCCAGTCCCCCTGGAGGTTTTTGCTTTCGGAAGCCTGTGCATCATGGCGGAAGGCCGCTGCTACCTCTCTTCATACCTGACCGGCGAATCACCCAACACCGTTGGCGCCTGTTCGCCTGCCCGCTTTGTGCGCTGGCAGCAAACCCCGCAGGGGCTGGAATCACGGCTCAATGAAGTACTGATCGATCGTTATCAGGACGGGGAAAACGCCGGTTATCCGACGTTGTGCAAAGGTCGCTATCTGGTTGACGGCGAGCGTTATCACGCGCTGGAAGAACCCACCAGTCTCAATACGCTGGAACTGCTGCCGGAACTGCTGGCGGCGAATATTGCCTCGGTGAAAATCGAAGGCCGTCAGCGCAGCCCGGCCTATGTCAGCCAGGTGGCGAAAGTGTGGCGTCAGGCAATCGACCGCTGCATTGCCGATCCGCAAAACTATGCGCCGCAGGCAGCCTGGATGGAGACGCTCGGCGCGATGTCCGAAGGCACCCAGACAACGCTTGGCGCGTATCACCGTAAATGGCAGTGAGAGAAGCAATGAAATATTCCTTAGGACCGGTGCTCTACTACTGGCCGAAAGAGACGCTTGAAGCGTTTTACCAGCAGGCCGCCAGCAGCAGCGCGGATGTTATCTATCTTGGCGAAGCGGTGTGCAGCAAGCGTCGGGCTACCAAAGTCGGCGACTGGCTGGATATGGCGAAAGGGCTTGCCACCAGCGGTAAGCAGGTCGTGCTTTCGACGCTGGCGCTGGTCCAGGCATCCTCCGAGCTGAGTGAACTCAAACGTTACGTGGAAAATGGCGACTTTTTGCTGGAAGCCAGCGATCTCGGCGTGGTGAACATGTGCGCCGACCGCAAACTGCCGTTTGTTGCCGGACACGCCCTGAACTGCTACAACGCCGTAACGCTGCGACTGTTGCTTAAACAGGGCATGGTGCGCTGGTGTATGCCGGTTGAACTTTCCCGCGACTGGCTAGTCAATCTTCTCAACCAGTGCGATGAGCTGGGCATTCGCCAGCAGTTTGAAGTGGAAGTCCTGAGCTACGGGTATCTGCCGCTGGCTTATTCCGCCCGCTGCTTTACCGCCCGCTCGGAAGACCGGCCGAAAGATGAATGCGAAACCTGCTGCATCAAATACCCGAACGGCCGTGACGTGCTATCCCAGGAAAATCAGCAGGTGTTCGTTCTCAATGGTATACAGACCATGAGCGGCTATATCTACAATCTGGGCAACGAACTGACGTCAATGCAGGGGCTGGTGGATATCGTGCGTCTGTCACCGTTGGGAACTGAGACATTCGACATGCTCGACGCCTTCCGCGCAAACGAAACGGGACACGCTCCGTTGCCGCTCGCCGCGCACAGTGACTGTAACGGTTACTGGAAACGTCTGGCAGGTCTTGAGTTACAGCCCTGATAACCTCGCCGGATAGCGGCATGATGCCTTATCCGGCCTGTCGTAGGCCTGATAAGCGAAGCGCCATCAGGCATTTCTCTTCGTCTCACCTTATAAAGCTCACTTTGTTAACAACATTAACTAATCTTTAATGCAGTATGCAGAAATTAGCCGGTAACAAAGTGAGCCGTTATGACTGACAAAACCATTCCTTTCTCAGTGCTGGATCTGGCGCCGATCCCAGCAGGATCCTCAGCAAAAGAGGCGTTCTCGCACTCGCTGGATCTCGCTCGCCTCGCGGAAAAACGAGGCTATCACCGCTATTGGCTGGCGGAACATCACAATATGACCGGGATCGCCAGCGCGGCAACCTCTGTGCTGATTGGCTATCTGGCGGCAAACACCCGGACGTTACATCTGGGTTCCGGCGGCGTGATGCTTCCCAACCATTCGCCGCTGGTGATCGCCGAGCAGTTCGGTACGCTGAATACCCTCTATCCGGGGCGCATTGATCTCGGTTTAGGACGCGCGCCGGGTAGCGATCAGCCCACGATGCGGGCGCTGCGCCGCCATATGAGCGGCGATGTTGATAACTTCCCCCGAGATGTTGCTGAACTGGTGGACTGGTTTGACGCCCGCGATCCTCATCCGCAGGTGCGCCCGGTGCCGGGCTATGGCGAGAAGATCCCGGTATGGCTGTTAGGCTCCAGCCTTTATAGCGCACAGCTTGCCGCACAGCTCGGCCTGCCGTTCGCCTTTGCCTCGCATTTCGCTCCGGATATGCTTTTCCAGGCACTGCATCTGTACCGCACGCAGTTCAAACCGTCCGCGCGCCTGGAAAAACCGTACGCCATGGTGTGCATTAATATTATTGCCGCCGACAGCAACCGTGATGCGGAGTATCTGTTCACCTCAATGCAGCAGGCATTCGTGAAACTGCGCCGTGGCGAAACCGGTCAACTGCCCGCGCCGATTCAAAATATGGAGCCGTTCTGGTCGCCCTCTGAGCAGTATGGCGTGCAGCAGGCGCTGAGCATGTCGTTAGTGGGGGATAAAGCCAAAGTGCGCCACGGGCTGGAGTCTATTCTGCGGGAAACCCAGGCGGACGAGATCATGGTTAACGGGCAGATTTTTGACCACCAGGCGCGCCTGCATTCGTTTGAACTGGCGATGGATGTGAAGGAAGAGTTGTTGGGGTAGTTTTGTCATTTGCCGGATGGCGGCTTCGCCTTATCCGGCCTACGCGATCCCTGTAGGCCCGGTAAGCGTAGCGCCACCGGGCAAAATAATTACTGATACACCGGCAGCAGGTTAAAGCTCGACAGGATATGTACCAGCGCGTTACCCACGCCGAAAACCAGAATCAGCACAATCATCGGCTTGCCACCCCAGACGCGGAATTTCGGGCTACCGAAACGCTGACGAGATTTACGCGCTAACAGTGCCGGTACAATCGCCGCCCAGATAGTCGCCGCCAGTCCTGCATAACCAATGGCATACAGGAATCCGTTCGGCCACAGCAGACCGCCGACCATGGGCGGAATGAAGGTAAACAGTGCGGTTTTAAAACGCCCCATCGCCGAATCATCAAAGCCAAACAGGTCTGCCAGGTAGTCAAACAACCCCAGCGTAACCCCGAGGAATGAACTCGCCACCGCAAAGTTGGAGAACACAACCAGCAGCAGATCCAGACTGCGGCTGTTCAGCACGCCGCTCAACGCCTGTACCAGCACATCAATATTGCCGCCCTTCTGCGCAATACCGATAAATTCTGGACGCGGAATGTTCCCCATTGTCCCCAGCAACCAGATCGTATAGAGCACCAGCGCCAACAGCGTACCGTAGACCAGACACTTCACAATGGTACGCGGGTCTTTACCGTAGTATTTCATCAGGCTTGGAACATTACCGTGATAGCCAAACGACGCGAGACAGAACGGCAGTGTCATCAGCAGGTACGGGGTATAAGAAGCGTTACTTTCCGCGACATTAAACAGCGTTGTCGGCGTGACGTGTCCGAGCAAGCTACCGAACGTCAGGAAGAAGGTTATCACCTTTGCCCCCAGCACAATCGCCGTCATACGGCTGACCGCTCTGGTGCTCAACCACACGACAAACGCCACCAGCAGCGCAAAACCAAATCCTGCGGCGCGCGCGGGTACATTCAGTGACATCTCACTAAAAGTATGGTGGAGAATCGAACCGCTCGCCGAAATATAGGCATAGGTCAGGATATAGAGGACAAAGGCAATTGAGATGCCGTTGACCACGTTCCAGCCTCTGCCCAGCAGGTCTTTAGTAATGGTGTCAAAACTCGCCCCAATGCGGTAGTTCAGGTTGGCTTCGAGGATCATCAGTCCGGAATGCAGCATGCAAAACCAGGTAAACACCAGCGCCGCCATTGACCAGAAAAACCAGCTACCAGCCATCACCACTGGCAGGGAAAACATGCCTGCGCCGATAATAGTGCCGCCGATGATCACCACGCCGCCAAGCAGCGAAGGTGATGTCTGGGTGGTGGTTAGTGTTGCCATGTAGCGATTTCTCCAGCGAATAATGTTGTGACCGCAGTTTAGTGTGTTGCACTGTACCAGTACAATAGTACAAATGAAATAAAAAAAGCCCCGATAATTTTCATCGGGGCTGTATTTATTACTTTACGTCAATGCGCGCGAGATTTACGCGTCACGGCGACGGCTGGTGCCTTCTTCACGACGCGGGGCGCGGCCTTCACGGCGTTCGCCGCTGAAACGACGTCCATCACCACGGCCACCTTCACGACGCTCACCGCCGAAACCACGACCGCCTTCACGACGCTCGCCACCGAAGCTGCGACCACCGCCACGACGTTCAGTGTGCGGCTGCGCATCGCCCAGCAGTTGCATGTTCATCGGCTTGTTCAGGATACGCGTGCGCGTAAAGTGCTGCAGAACTTCACCCGGCATACCTTTCGGCAGCTCAATAGTGGAGTGTGAAGCGAACAGTTTGATATTACCAATGTAGCGGCTGCTGATGTCGCCTTCGTTGGCGATCGCGCCAACGATGTGACGAACTTCCACACCATCATCACGGCCCACTTCGATACGGTACAACTGCATATCGCCAACATCACGACGCTCACGACGCGGACGCTCTTCACGATCACCACGCGGGCCACGATCGTTACGATCGCGCGGACCACGATCATCACGATCACGGAACTCACGTTTCGGACGCATCGGCGCATCTGGCGGAACAATCAGAGCACGTTCGCCCTGAGCCATCTTCAGCAGAGCGGCAGCCAGAGTTTCGATATCCAGTTCTTCGTCTTCCGCTGTCGGTTGCAGTTTCGCCAGCAGCGCACGGTACTGATCCAGATCGCTGCTTTCCAGTTGCTGCTGAACTTTCGCCGCGAATTTTTCCAGGCGACGTTTGCCCAGCAGTTCTGCGTTCGGCAGTTCAACTTCCGGAATGGTCAGCTTCATAGTGCGTTCGATGTTACGCAACAGACGACGCTCGCGGTTTTCGACAAACAGCAGCGCACGGCCCGCACGACCCGCACGACCGGTACGGCCAATACGGTGAACGTAGGACTCGGAGTCCATCGGAATATCGTAGTTAACCACCAGGCTGATACGCTCAACGTCCAGGCCACGGGCCGCAACGTCGGTCGCAATCAGGATATCCAGACGACCATCTTTCAGACGTTCCAGAGTCTGCTCACGCAGCGCCTGGTTCATGTCGCCGTTCAGCGCGGCGCTGTTATAACCGCTACGCTCCAGCGCTTCCGCCACTTCCAGAGTCGCGTTTTTGGTACGCACGAAGATAATCGCCGCATCAAAATCTTCCGCTTCCAGGAAACGCACCAGCGCTTCGTTTTTACGCATGCCCCAGACAGTCCAGTAGCTCTGGCTGATGTCCGGACGGGTAGTCACGCTCGACTGAATGCGTACTTCCTGCGGCTCTTTCATAAAGCGGCGGGTAATGCGACGAATTGCTTCCGGCATGGTGGCAGAGAACAGAGCGGTCTGATGACCTTCCGGGATCTGCGCCATGATGGTTTCAACGTCTTCGATGAAGCCCATACGCAGCATTTCATCGGCTTCGTCCAGCACCAGACCGCTCAGGCGAGACAGGTCCAGGGTACCGCGTTTTAAGTGATCAAGCAGACGTCCCGGCGTACCGACGACAATCTGTGGCCCTTGACGCAGGGCACGTAACTGCACGTCATAACGCTGACCACCGTACAGGGCAACCACGTTCACGCCGCGCATATGTTTAGAGAAATCCGTCATAGCTTCAGCCACCTGAACCGCCAGTTCGCGGGTCGGTGCCAGCACCAGGATCTGAGGTGCCTTCAGCTCAGGATCAAGATTGTTGAGCAGCGGTAAAGAGAACGCTGCCGTTTTGCCGCTACCGGTCTGGGCCATACCCAGAACATCGCGACCGCCCAGCAGATGCGGAATGCACTCTGCCTGGATTGGAGATGGTTTTTCGTAACCCAGATCGTTAAGGGCTTCAAGGATAGGAGCCTTCAGGCCCAGATCTGCAAAAGTGGTTTCGAATTCAGCCATGTAGTACGTGTGCCTCAAAATTAATGGCGGCCAGTCTACATAACTCATCATGAAATTGATCTGCAATTTTCATTGAAAAGTGTGAACCGGCTCAAAGTAGGTGTATTAACGAACAACAACGCCCTCACCCGTGAAGGTGATGGCAATCAAAAAGATTACGGGCTGATATGTTCGTCAGCTATTGCTGGTCCGATTCTGCCAGGTCATCTTGGTCCTGGCCCTGGAGCGATAATTCCAACAATGCGTATCGGTGCTCAACAAAGTTATGAACGTTGTTAGCCACCGCCAGTTTGAACAATGCCATAGCACTGTCCAAATCCCCCAGACTTAGGTAGTACTTACCTAAATAGAAGTTGGTTTCACTGAGATGCTCAGCGAGCGAGGTGTTATCCGTTGCGTCCGCCTTGAGCCTTTCCATCAGCGTTGCTTCGCTGATGTTGCCCAGGTAGAACTCGACAATGTTCCATCCCCATTGCTCTTTATCCGATTTATCGAAGCGCTGTTTCAGCGCAACTTTCGCCTGTTTCTCATCGAGCTTCTGCTCAGCGAGATAAAGCCACAGGCTGCGGAAAGGATCATTGGGATCGTCTTGATAAAACGCCAGCAGATCATCTTGCGCTAACTTGTCACGACCGCCGTAATACAATGCGATACCGCGATTCAAGTGCGCGTAGTTGTAAGTTGGATCAAGCTCAAGTACAGAATCAAACGCTTCATAGGCAGCATCAAAATTGCCTGCCTGCGTTAAATAAATGCCTAAGTAATTGAATACTTCAGGCATATCGGGTCGGATTGCCAACGCTTGTGAAAAATCATTTCGCGCTAATGCCCTCAGACCGAGACTATCATACAACACTCCGCGCTCATATAAAAGCTGTGCGCGTTCGTCATCGGTTAAAGCCCGACTGGCAAGAATTTGTTCCATGCGTGCCAGAATCACTTCCTGCTGCAAAGTCGGTTGCAATGGTACTGCGAGGACCTCACTTTTACGCCAGGCGGAGTTACTGCATCCTGCCAGCGTGAGTGCTGTCGCAACGAAACACCAGCGCAAAAAAGGCTTCATTTCCCACTCCCGAAGACAACGATAAACTGAACGTCCTGTTCCCCGGTTGCTAACAAGGCGTCCTGCCAGGTTAAAAGCCCTCCGCAAACGCGGAGGGCAAAATAGCAACCTTACTCGCCCTGCTCTGCTACCGGAGCTTCCGGTGCAGCGGCTGGTTGAGATTGCTCAGTGGCTTCTTTAATGCTCAGACGCACACGGCCCTGGCGATCAACTTCCAGAACTTTAACCGGCACTTCCTGACCCATCTGCAGGTAATCAGTCACTTTCTCAACGCGCTTGTCTGCGATCTGAGAAATGTGAACCAGACCTTCTTTACCACCGCCAATGGCAACGAACGCGCCAAAGTCAACGATACGAGTCACTTTACCATTGTAGATGCGGCCCACTTCGATCTCTGCAGTGATCTCTTCGATGCGACGGATAGCGTATTTCGCTTTCTCGCCATCGGTCGCCGCGATCTTCACAGTACCGTCATCTTCGATTTCGATGGTGGTGCCAGTTTCTTCGGTCAGCGCACGGATCACAGAACCGCCCTTACCGATCACGTCTTTGATCTTGTCCGGATTGATCTTGATGGTGTGGATACGCGGAGCGAACTGAGAGATATCGCCGCGCGGCGCGTTGATAGCCTGTTCCATCACGCCCAGGATATGCAGACGCGCGCCTTTAGCCTGATTCAGTGCAACCTGCATAATCTCTTTGGTGATACCTTCAATTTTGATATCCATCTGCAGAGCAGAGATACCGTCGCGGGAACCCGCCACTTTGAAGTCCATATCACCCAGGTGATCTTCGTCGCCCAAGATGTCAGACAGAACGACAAAGTTGTCGCCTTCTTTCACCAGACCCATTGCAATACCAGCAACAGCGGCTTTGATCGGCACACCCGCGTCCATCAGCGCCAGAGAGGCGCCACAGACGGAAGCCATGGAGGAAGAACCGTTAGATTCGGTGATTTCAGAAACCACACGAACGGTATACGGGAATTTGTCCATTTCCGGCATAACAGCCAGAACACCGCGCTTCGCCAGACGACCGTGACCGATTTCACGACGTTTCGGAGAACCGACCATGCCGGTTTCGCCCACAGAGTACGGAGGGAAGTTGTAGTGGAACAGGAAGCTGTCAGTACGCTCGCCCATCAGTTCATCAAGAACCTGTGCGTCACGTGCGGTACCCAGCGTTGCAGTAACCAGCGCCTGCGTTTCGCCACGGGTGAACAGCGCGGAACCGTGAGTACGCGGCAGAACGCCAGTACGCACGTCCAGACCACGGATCATGTCTTTTTCACGACCATCGATACGCGGCTCGCCTGCCAGGACGCGGCTACGAACAACGTTTTTCTCGATCGCGTGCAGGATTTCACCCAGTTCGTTAGCGTCCAGGGTTTCATCTTCTGCAACCAGCGTGGCGATGGTTTCAGATTTGATCACGTCAACCTGAGCATAACGCTCTTGTTTGTCGGTGATACGATAAGCATCGCTCAGACGCGCTTCTGCGAGTGCTGCAACGCGCGCGTTCAGCGCTTCGTTGACAGCTTCCGGCTGCCAGTCCCAACGCGGTTTACCGGCTTCTTTCACCAGATCGTTGATCGCCTGGATAACCACCTGCTGCTGTTCGTGACCGAACACGACAGCGCCCAGCATCTGATCTTCGCTCAGCAGTTCCGCTTCGGATTCAACCATCAGCACCGCTGCTTCAGTACCGGCAACCACCAGATCCAGCTTGCTTTCTTTCAGTTCGTCCTGAGTCGGGTTCAGTACGTACTGGTCATTGATATAACCGACACGTGCGGCACCGATCGGGCCGTTGAACGGAATACCAGACAGAGACAACGCGGCAGAAGCACCGATCATCGCCACGATATCCGGGTTAACCTGCGGGTTAACGGAAACAACGGTCGCGATAACCTGTACTTCGTTTACGAAACCTTCCGGGAACAGCGGACGAACCGGGCGGTCAATCAGACGCGCGATCAGGGTTTCGCCTTCGCTTGGGCGGCCTTCACGACGGAAGAAGCTTCCCGGGATACGACCAGCAGCATAGGTACGCTCCTGATAGTTAACGGTCAGCGGGAAAAAGTCCTGGCCCGGCTTCGCTTTTTTCTGACCCACAACGGTAACGAATACCGCGGTGTCGTCCATGCTAACCATTACTGCGGCAGTAGCCTGGCGGGCCATCATGCCAGTTTCCAGCGTAACGGTATGCTGACCGTACTGGAATTTACGAACGATCGGATTGAGCAAAATAATATCCTTTCTTGTTTTTTGGTGATGCAATGCTGAATCACCGTTAATACCCGATCTTCTGCGCATCCTCGCGACTAATGACAACCCTAACCCATATGATATTGGGTAAAGCCTCTCATTAGCCGCGCGAACCTCTGCGACGGAAGATCATTCATAGCAACAATACAATAGTTTCCCGTGAATTGCTGCCATCTGCTTGAAAAAAGGGGCCATGAAGGCCCCCTTTTTTGAAACTCGCAAGAATTAGCGACGCAGACCCAGACGCTCGATCAGCGCGGTGTAGCGTGCAACATCTTTACGCTTCAGGTAATCGAGCAGTTTACGACGCTGAGAAACCATACGCAGCAGACCACGACGGCTGTGGTGATCTTTTTTGTGCTCTGCAAAGTGACCCTGCAGGTGGTTAATCTGTGCAGTCAACAGAGCAACCTGAACATCGGTAGAACCGGTGTCGTTTGCGTCACGACCAAACTCAGAAACGATTTTAGCTGTAGCTTCAGTACTTAGAGACATTATAAAACTCCAAAGTATTAAGAATGAAAGGACGCCGATCTCTAATTCAGCGGTCCCAGTGTACGTTGCATGATGTGTTAAAACATTCACGCGACGTTAAGCGGCAGTATTCTACTCGTAGCGTCTTCTTATCGCAAGACGAACCCGTGCTATGCTGGATATTCAACCACTAATCGACGAGGCGCTACGCGACCTTCGTCATCGATCTCACCCATGCCGATAAACTTAGCGTCATCGCCTTCCGTAACGCGAACCAGCCCTTCCAGCGGCGCGCCGCTGGTACGAACCGGATTGCCATTTTTAAAATAAACAGAAGAGGTTAACGGCAGATTTACCACAGGGTAGTCCGAAGCCGGACTGTCCATTGGCATCAGCAAAGGATCCAGTAATTGCGCCGCGGGAATCCCCTGCTCCTCAGCCTGATCAACCAGTTCACGCAGACGATCCAGCGTGACCATACGATCCACCGGATATTTGCTGACCGTCAGGCGCCGCAGGAAGATCACGTGCGCACCGCATCCCAACGCTTCACCCAGATCGTCAATGATGGTGCGAATATACGTCCCTTTCGAGCAGTGAACTTCCAGTTCAAGCTCATCGCCTTCATGGCGAATAAACTGTAGCTCATAGACGGTAATTGGCCGGGCTTCGCGCGGCACTTCAATGCCCTGACGCGCATATTCGTACAGTTTTTTCCCCTGATACTTCAACGCCGAATACATCGACGGAATCTGCTCGATGTCTCCCCGGAAGGTATCGAGTGCTGCAGCGAGTTGTTCGGGAGTGAAAGTAACAGGACTTTCCTGCACGATTTGCCCATCGGCATCAGAGGTGTCAGTACGTTGACCCAAACGCGCAATCACCCGATAACGCTTATCGGAATCCAGCAGGTACTGCGAAAATTTTGTCGCTTCTCCGAGACAAACTGGCAGCATGCCTGTTGCCAACGGATCCAGCGCTCCGGTATGCCCGGCGCGATTGGCGTTATAGATGCGTTTTACTTTTTGCAGGACGTCATTGCTGGACATGCCCTGCGGCTTGTCCAGCAACAGGACACCGTGAATGTCGCGACCACGACGACGAGGACGACTCATTAGTCCTCCTTGCTGTCGTCCGGGTTGACACGACGTTCTTCGTCATGTTTAACCACGTTGGTCACCAGATTCGACATCCGCATCCCTTCCACCAGCGAGTTATCGTAGAAGAAGGTCAGCTCCGGAACGATACGCAGGCGCATCGCTTTTCCCAACAGGCTGCGGATGAATCCGGAGGCTTCCTGTAACGCTTTGATGCCCGCTTTTACCGCGTCTTCATCTTTATCATTCAGGAAGGTGACATACACTTTGGCATACGCCAGATCGCGAGACATTTCGACACCGGAAACGGTGGTCATCATGCCCAGACGCGGATCTTTAATTTCGCGTTGCAGGATGATTGCGATCTCTTTTTGCATCTCCTGCGCCACGCGCTGCGGGCGACCAAATTCTTTCGCCATAATAAATTCTCCAGACAAAAAAGGGGCAATCAGCCCCTTTTGAAAATTATTGCCGGGTGGCGCTTTGAAGCCTGATGACGCTACGCTTATCAGGCCTACAACCCGGACGTAGGCCCGGTAAACACAGTGCCACCGGGCATAACGAAGATTAAGCGATGGTACGTTGGATCTCGATGATCTCGAACACTTCGATCATATCGCCAACGCGAACGTCGTTGTAGTTCTTCACGCCGATACCACATTCCATGCCGTTACGAACTTCGTTAACGTCATCTTTGAAGCGGCGCAGGGATTCCAGCTCGCCTTCATAGATAACCACGTTGTCACGCAGGACGCGGATTGGGTTGTGACGTTTAATCGTCCCTTCGGTAACCATACAGCCCGCGATGGCACCAAACTTCGGTGATTTAAACACATCACGCACTTCAGCCAGACCGATGATCTGCTGTTTCAGTTCCGGAGACAGCATACCGCTCATTGCCGCTTTCACTTCGTCGATCAGGTTATAGATGACGGAGTAGTAGCGCAGATCCAGGCTTTCAGATTCAATCACTTTACGCGCAGAGGCATCTGCACGAACGTTGAAGCCGACCAGAATCGCGTTGGATGCAGCCGCCAGGGTCGCGTCGGTTTCGGTGATACCACCAACACCAGAACCGATAATCTTCACTTTCACTTCGTCAGTAGACAGTTTCAGCAAGGAGTCGGAGATCGCTTCCACAGAACCCTGAACGTCGGCCTTCAGGACGATGTTCACTTCGTGAACTTCGCCTTCGTTCATGTTGGCAAACATGTTTTCCAGTTTCGATTTCTGCTGACGAGCCAGTTTCACTTCACGGAATTTACCCTGACGGTACAGCGCAACTTCACGTGCTTTCTTCTCGTCACGAACAACGGTCACTTCATCACCGGCAGCCGGAACACCGGACAGACCCAGGATTTCCACTGGAATAGACGGACCTGCTTCCAGCACTTCCTGACCCAGTTCGTTACGCATCGCACGAACGCGGCCATATTCGAAGCCACACAGCACGATATCGCCTTTATGCAGCGTACCTTCACGAACCAGAACAGTCGCAACCGGACCACGACCTTTATCCAGGAAGGATTCGATGACCGCGCCGCTCGCCATACCTTTACGGACAGCTTTCAGTTCCAGGACTTCGGCCTGCAGCAGGATGGCATCCAGCAGTTCGTCGATACCCGTACCCGCTTTCGCAGAAACGTGTACGAACTGGCTCTCGCCGCCCCACTCTTCCGGCAGAATGCCGTACTGGGACAGTTCGTTTTTAACGCGATCCGGATCCGCTTCTGGTTTATCAATTTTGTTCACTGCCACCACAACCGGCACACCTGCCGCTTTCGCGTGCTGGATAGCTTCGATAGTCTGCGGCATGACGCCGTCGTCGGCTGCAACGACCAGAACAACGATATCCGTTGCCTGAGCACCACGAGCACGCATGGAGGTAAATGCGGCGTGACCCGGGGTATCCAGGAAGGTGATCATACCGTTGTCAGTTTCAACGTGGTAAGCACCGATGTGCTGAGTAATGCCGCCCGCTTCGCCAGAGGCCACTTTCGTTGAACGAATGTAGTCAAGCAGAGAGGTTTTACCGTGGTCAACGTGACCCATGATGGTCACCACTGGCGCACGCGGTTCAGCCGCAGCACCGGTATCACGGTCGCTCATTACCGCTTCTTCCAGCTCGTTCTCACGACGCAGGATAACTTTGTGGCCCATCTCTTCGGCAACCAGCTGTGCGGTTTCCTGGTCGATGACCTGGTTGATGGTAGCCATTGCGCCCAGTTTCATCATCGCTTTGATGACCTGAGAACCTTTCACTGCCATCTTGTTCGCCAGATCGCCCACGGTGATGGTTTCGCCAATCACAACGTCACGGTTAACCGCCTGCGCTGGCTTCTGGAAGCCCTGTTGCAGTGCGGAACCTTTACGCTGCTTACCGCCTTTACCACCGCGAACCGCAGCGCGTGCTTCTTCACGATCGGCTTTGGATTCAGCGTGTTTGTTACCTTTTTTCGCCGGACGTGCGGCTTTTGTGTTGCGACCACGGCCACGACCGCCTTCAACTTCACGATCGTTTTCGTCTTCAGCCTGGCGAGCATGCTGAGAAGTGGTGACGTGATAATCGCTGGTGTCTTCAGTCGGCTCCGCGTTTTCCGCCCACTTGTTCTCTTCCGCCATGCGGCGAGCTTCTTCCGCCACGCGACGCGCTTCTTCTTCAAGCTTGCGACGGGCTTCTTCTTCCGCTTTACGCTTCAGCTCGGCAGCTTCATTTTCACGGCGGGCTTTTTCGGCCTGGGCGGTTTTGGTCATATCGTCAGTCTGTTGATTGCTCACTTTGTCTTTTTCCGCAGCTTCGCGTTTCGCTTTTTCAGCGGCGTCACGCTTAGCTTGTTCTGCGGCCTCACGGTCAGCTTTTTGTTGCGCCTCGCGTTTGGCCATTTCTTCTGCCTCACGACGGGCTTGCTCTTCCGCTTCACGCTGCGCTTGCTCTTCCGCGGCAAGGCGTTCAGCCTCTTGCGGATCGCGTTTCACAAAGGTGCGCTTCTTGCGGACTTCGATTTGTACCGATTTACTTTTTCCACCGGTACCAGGAATATTCAGGGTGCTGCGTGTTTTACGCTGCAGCGTCAACTTGTCCGGGCCAGAACCATTCTCACGGTTCAGGTGCGCCAGTAAAGTCTGTTTTTCTTGTGCGGACACAGAGTCATCAGCAGACTTCGGGATACCGGCATCAGCGAATTGCTGTACCAGGCGATCCACGGAGGTCTGTATCTCTGCGGCCAGCGCTTTTACGGTTACATCTGTCATGCTGTTCCTTCCTGCTACAGTTTATTACGCTTCGTCGCCGAACCAGCAAATATTACGGGCAGCCATAATCAGCTCACCGGCTTTTTCGTCGGTCAACCCTTCGATATCAGCCAGATCATCAATGCCCTGCTCGGCGAGATCTTCCAGCGTACAAACACCACGGGCAGCCAGTTTGAAAGCCATATCACGATCTAATCCTTCCAGATTCAGCAGATCGTCAGCCGGCTTGTTATCACCGAGGCTTTCTTCCTGGGCCAGTGCCAGAGTGGTCAGTGCGTTTTTAGCACGCTCACGCAGTGCTTCAACGGTCGGCTCATCAAGGCCGTCAATTTCCAGCAGTTCTTTCATTGGCACGTAAGCCAGCTCTTCCAGGGTAGCAAACCCTTCTTCAACCAGAACTGTGGCGAACTCTTCATCAATGTCGAGATACTTGGTGAAGGTATCGATGGCGGCATGAGCTTCAGCCTGATGTTTAGCCTGGAGGTCATCAACGGTCATTACGTTGAGTTCCCAGCCGCTTAACTGCGAAGCCAGGCGGACGTTCTGACCATTACGTCCAATTGCTTGCGCCAGGTTGCCCGCTTCAACAGCGATATCCATGGTGTGTTTATCTTCATCCACCACGATAGACGCAACGTCAGCTGGCGCCATCGCGTTAATCACGAACTGCGCCGGGTTATCATCCCACAGGACGATATCAATGCGCTCGCCGCCCAGCTCGGTCGAAACTGCCTGAACGCGCGCACCACGCATACCCACACACGCACCGACCGGGTCGATACGCTTGTCGTTGGTTTTCACCGCGATTTTCGCACGTGAGCCCGGATCGCGAGCCGCGGCTTTAATTTCAATCACTTCTTCGCCAATTTCTGGCACTTCGATGCGGAACAGTTCGATCAGCATTTCCGGTTTGGAACGGGTCACGAACAATTGCGCGCCGCGCGCTTCAGGGCGAACAGAGTAAAGAACGCCACGAATACGGTCGCCAGGACGGAAGTTTTCACGCGGCAGCATATCTTCACGCAGGATCACGGCTTCAGCATTGTTGCCCAGATCCAGAGAGATGTTGTCGCGGTTCACTTTCTTCACCACGCCAGTGATGATTTCACCTTCGTGTTCACGGAACTGATCGACAACCATCGCGCGTTCAGCTTCACGAACTTTCTGTACGATAACCTGTTTTGCGGTCTGGGTCGTGATACGGTCAAAGGTCACAGATTCGATCTGATCTTCAACGTAATCGCCCAGGTTCAGGCTTTCGTCTTCAAAACGCGCGGCTTCCAGCGTGATTTCTTTCGTCGGCTGGGTCACTTCTTCAACAATCAGCCAACGGCGGAAGGTATCAAAATCACCGCTCTTACGATCGATTTCTACGCGAACGTCAATCTCTTGTTCATATTTTTTCTTTGTCGCTGTCGCCAGCGCGCTTTCCAGCGCTTCAAAAATTTTCTCGCGTGGCAGCGCCTTTTCATTGGATACGGCTTCAACAACAGCCAAAATTTCTTTGTTCATCGCGGGCTTTTCACCTCATCCAGACTGTTAAAAGTGGGGAACCAGGTTCGCCTTCTGGATATTACTCAGCGCGAACACTTCATCTTTTCCTTCGACTGTGACAGTGATCATTTCACCATCCACCGCTTTTATAACGCCCTGCCATTTACGGCGGTTCTGTACCGCCATGCGGAGTACCAGCGAAACTTCTTCACCCAGGAAACGCGCATAGTGTTCAGCAGTGAACATAGGGCGATCGAGACCCGGTGAGGAGACTTCCAGGTTGTAAGCCACAGTAATGGGATCTTCAACGTCCAGTACCGCGCTCACCTGGTGGCTCACATCAGCACAATCATCAACATTGATGCCATCTTCACTATCAATATAGATGCGCAGTGTGGATGTGCGACCGCGAATAAATTCGATGCCGACCAGCTCGTAACCTAAGGCTTCAACTGGCGCTGTAATCATCTCTGTTAATTTTTGCTCTAATGTGGACAAGCCCACCCCCAAGACATAAAAAAAGGGCTTAAAGCCCAGTTATTCTGCAGTCAGATAACAAAAAACCCCGATAAATCGGGGCTTTAGATAACTGAACCCTATAACCGCAACTGCGGTCTGGAGAACCTTCCGAAAGAATTTTTTCAAATCCAGCTACGAAGTCCATATAGTCTTCACAGTATATTTGAAAAAAAACTCTAAGGGAAAGTGGTTGCGGGGGCCGGATTTGAACCGACGACCTTCGGGTTATGAGCCCGACGAGCTACCAGGCTGCTCCACCCCGCGCCTGAAACGTGGCAAATTTTACTCGTTTTGGGTAAAAGATGCAAATACTGCTGGGATTTGGTACCGAGGACGGGACGTAAAATCTGCGCCCATTATAATGATTAGCCTCTCATTGTGTCAACCTTGTTAACAACCTCATATGCACACCGTTATCAGCCTTATTTACGGAAAAAACCACTAAACTCTTCCTGTCTACTTAAAAAGATGATTAAATGAAAACTCATTTATTTTGCATAAACATGCACTGAGAGTAGAAAGCTGTTCTCACCATCAGTCTATCAAGCAGGGTTCTATTTTATGACGACGATTCTCAAGCATCTCCCAATAGGTCAACGTATTGGTATCGCTTTTTCCGGCGGTCTGGACACCAGCGCGGCACTGCTGTGGATGCGACAAAAAGGCGCTGTCCCTTATGCATATACGGCGAATCTGGGTCAGCCAGACGAGGAGGATTATGATGCAATTCCTCGTCGTGCAATGGAATACGGTGCCGAGAACGCTCGTCTGATTGACTGCCGTAAGCAACTGGTTGCAGAAGGTATCGCAGCGATTCAGTGTGGCGCATTCCATAACACCACTGGCGGGCTGACCTATTTCAATACCACGCCGTTGGGTCGTGCGGTGACCGGTACCATGCTGGTGGCAGCGATGAAAGAAGACGGCGTTAACATCTGGGGCGACGGCAGCACCTATAAAGGAAACGATATCGAACGTTTCTACCGTTATGGTCTGCTGACCAACGCTGAACTGCAGATTTACAAACCGTGGCTGGATACGGATTTTATCGATGAACTGGGCGGACGCCATGAAATGTCCGAGTTCATGATTGCCTGCGGTTTCGACTATAAGATGTCCGTCGAAAAAGCCTACTCCACGGACTCCAACATGCTCGGCGCAACGCATGAAGCCAAAGATCTCGAATTTCTGAATTCCAGCGTCAAGATCGTCAATCCAATCATGGGCGTCAAGTTCTGGGATGAGAGCGTCAAGATCCCGGCGGAAGAGGTCACTGTGCGTTTTGAGCAAGGTCATCCGGTGGCATTAAACGGAAAAACCTTCAGCAACGATGTGGAGATGATGCTGGAAGCCAACCGCATCGGCGGTCGTCACGGTCTGGGCATGAGCGACCAGATTGAAAACCGTATCATCGAAGCGAAAAGCCGTGGTATCTATGAAGCCCCGGGGATGGCGCTGTTGCACATCGCCTATGAGCGTCTGCTGACCGGCATTCATAACGAAGATACCATCGAGCAATATCATGCACACGGCCGCCAGTTGGGTCGTCTGCTGTATCAGGGACGCTGGTTTGACTCGCAGGCGCTGATGTTGCGTGATGGGCTGCAACGTTGGGTTGCCAGCCAGATAACCGGCGAAGTCACGCTGGAGCTGCGTCGCGGTAACGACTATTCCATCCTGAATACCGTGTCAGATAACCTGACCTACAAGCCAGAACGTCTGACTATGGAAAAAGGGGACTCCGTGTTCTCACCGGACGATCGCATTGGGCAATTAACCATGCGTAACCTGGATATCACCGACACCCGCGAGAAGCTGTTCGGCTATGCGCAATCGGGTCTTCTGACCGCCTCGTCAGCGACCGGCTTACCGCAGGTTGAAAACCTGGAAAGCAAAGCGAAGTAAGCTAACGGTGTTCCGGGGGCTATAAATCCCCCCTTATAAATGAAAAAGGCGCTATGCAGGTAGCGTCTTTTTTATGGGACCTTTTTGTCAAAAGTAAAACAGCGTTGCCACAACCTCTTGTACCGACTCTTACTGGAGGAAACACATTAAAATACGTTGGTTAAATTTTGTCACTCTGACAGCCCGAAAGGGCCTTATATAATTTTAAATGTCAGATAACCAGTCCTTGAGACAAGTCGTCAACATCTAAAAATCAATTATTAACCATTACAAACGCACCACCCATCAAAAAAATTCAGCACAAAAACCTGCCTATTCCTTATATATAGAAATATAATTCCAAAAAAATCATTTAAGAGAGTTTTCGTTCCCTTTTTTTCTCTTCACAATTATTGTTTGGATGTCATGTTGTTATGACAATCTTCGATAAACATTAACGATTAAGATTTAATTTCATTACGAAATTACTCTCCCTTAATTATGGTTTTCGAATAAGAGTCATCATAGTGACGGGAAATACTTAATTAGTTTTTTCTATGCACCACATATTCCATGTCATATGGATATGACCTGTGCCATTTTTCTTAATATGAAGAATGGCTGTTTTTTAAATATAGAAATTAGGAATACTATGAAAAAATTAGCGCTAATTTTATCTCTGGCAACCGGTTGTGGTTTAGCCGCACAGGCTCAGGCTGCAGCAACCGGCACCGTCACTTTTAACGGTTTACTGACAGCAAATACCTGCGACGTAACGGTTGACGGTCAGGCTGCCGATGCGACCATCACCCTACCAACCGTTGGCATTGCCCAACTGAGCGCCCCAACGAATACCGCTGGCGAAACCGGTTTTGTCATGGCGCTGGAAAACTGCACTGGCGGTACGCTGACAACCGCCTCAGCGTTCTTCGAAGCCGGTCCATCGGTTGATCTGACAACAGGCCGTCTGAAAAATACCTCTTCAGGTGGTGCAACCAATGTCAGTCTGCAGCTTCTGGATGGTTCCAGCGCCTCTCGTTCTGTCATCAACGTGGGTAATACCGATCAGACCACTGACACGGCCTATGTCAGCATCAGTAGCGGTAGCGCAGTCCTGCCCTACTCCGTTCGTTACTACGCGGAAGGTACCACAACGCCAGGCGTTGTCACCAGTAACGTTGTCTACTCCATTAAGTACCAGTAATTCAGTTGCTTGTAAGAAGGGGGGAGCGGGAAAGTCTCCCCCTTATTGTTCTGCATAAGGAGATCCTGTGGTGTTTTCATTATTCTCATCCATCCGTTGCTGTGTGTTTGCCGCACTAACCTTCTTCAGTATCAACGCCATGTCGAGTGTGGTGATTAGTGGTACGCGCGTAATCTATCCCTCTGACAATAATGAAGTTAGCGTCAAAATTACCAATAGCGGTTCTGCGCCAGTTTTACTGCAAAGCTGGATTGATAATGGTGATCCAAACGCCCGTCCCTCAACAATTAAGGTGCCTTTCGTCCTGACCCCTCCTGTTAATCGGGTGGACGCAGGTAAAGGGCAAACGCTGCGGATCACCTATACAGGTAACAGCCTTCCGCTGGACAAAGAAACCGTTTTTTGGCTCAACGTACTGGAAGTGCCGGCTAAAAATAAAGCGAAGGCCAATGAAAATACGCTACAGGTTGCCTTTCGCAGCCGGATAAAACTTTTTTTTCGCCCGGCTGGTTTGCAGGGCAATGCTAACGATGCGGTGAAAGCAGTTACCTGGCGAACCACGGGAAATACCATAGAAGCATCGAACCCCACGCCCTACTACGTTAATTTCGTGAATTTATCAGTTAATAACAAGAAAGTTGATGCAAGCATGGTACCGCCACACAGCTCTTTAAACATCAATCTACCGGCATCAAGCGGAAATGTAATTAACGGGGCTTTTGTTAATGACTACGGTGCAGTCGTTAATTTTTCAGCGAGCATAAAATAGCTTCGCCCCCGGATACCTGAAAGCTTATTTGCATTTATCAATACCAGGATCAGTAGCTGAGGGCTTCCTATGTCTCAATCAAAAAAAACAATTAATCGATATAAATATTCACCTCTGTCGATGGCAATTATCTCAGCTTTCTTTATCAGCAACGCAAATGCTGAAAAAGCGAATGCAGCAACCGAAAACATGGAATTTGATGCCTCTTTCCTGAATGTTGATAACGTAAGTAAATTAGATCTGAGTCGTTTTGCCTACGGCTCATCAGGTACACCCGGCATTTATAAAACAGCCATCTACGTCAACAACCAGCATGTCAGTAATAACGATATTGAATTTCGTGCGCGCGATAACAAATCGGTCTTTCCCTGTCTACCACCAGAATTGATTAAAAGCATTCCCTTTGATTACGACAAGCTTCCCGCGGACTTCCTGTCAGGAAGCAGTGAGAGAACCTGTTTTGATCTGGAGAAAAAACTGCCTGAGACGAAGGTTAATTACGACAGTAATGAACAGCGTCTGGATATCACCATCCCGCAAATTTACATGCAGAATACGGCACGAGGTACGGTGAGTCCGGAACTATGGGACAGCGGTATACCCGCGATGATGCTGGGCTATAACGTTAACGGCTATTCCAGCGAAGCAAACGGACGGACCTTCAATTCCTTGTACGCCGGGTTAAACGCCGGACTGAACATCGGAGCCTGGTATCTGCGCCATAGCGGAGCGTACAATAAAACAGGAAGCGATCCGGCCGACTATTCCAGCATCAATACCTATCTCCAGCGTGATATCCCGGCGCTGAAATCCAGGGCCTTGGTTGGACAGTCGAACACCAATGGCGAGCTGTTTGACACGGTGCCTTTTACTGGCGTGCAACTCGCAACCGATGAACGCATGCTGCCTGAATCTCTTCGCGGTTATGCCCCGGAAATCCGAGGTATTGCCCGGACTAATGCCCGCGTCACTGTCCGCCAGGGCGATCAGATTTTGTACGAAACCTCTGTGCCACCCGGCGCTTTTTTAATTAACGATTTATACCCAACCGGCTACGGCGGCGATCTCGTGGTGACCGTACGTGAAGCTGATGGTTCGGAACAGTACTTCCGCGTGCCCTATGCTGCGATGGCCCAGCTTCTGCGCCCGGGCTCATCCCGCTACGCGCTCACTGTAGGGAAATTACGTAGCAATAACCTTCGCGACGAACCAATGCTCTACCAGGCAACCTGGCTGCATGGCATCACCAACAACCTGACCGGCTATGCCGGGATGCAGTTCAGTCCGAACTATTATGCTGTTCAGGTAGGGACAGCAGTGGGTCTCTCGATTGGCGCGTTTTCGTTTGATGTGACTCACGCACGCACGCGCCTCGAGACAGGACGGCGCTCTGCATATTTGTCAAAAGCAGAAAGAAGCAGTCGCGGGCAAAGTTATCAGATTAGCTACAGCAAGCTTATCCGGGAGACTAACAGTAATATTTCACTGGCAGCCTATCGCTTCTCGACCGATGGCTATATGGATTTTTTAACCGCTATGCAGACGCGTGATGCGGTGAAAAGTGGCTTACCCACGAGCAGTGTCTGGCGCGCCAGAAACAGGATGACGCTGACGTTCGGCCAGGGGTTACCGGAAAACTGGGGTCAACTGTACCTCAGCGGCTCGTTGCAGAACTACTGGAATAAAAAGGGAACAGATAAACAGTATCAGTTTGGCTATAACAATCAGTATAGTCGGCTCTCCTGGGGGATCAGCGTGGCGAGAACATTCTCCAGTCAGGGACGCCAGCAGACCAACTATTTGCTGAGTTTCAGTCTGCCTCTGGGACGTCCTGACTCCAGCAGCGCGCCACAACTAAGAACCGATCTGACACATGATACCAGTGGCAGAACAGGTGAACAGCTCTCGCTTTCCGGTTCGGCTGGAGAAGAGAATCAGTACACCTACGGTGTTACCGCAATGCATCTTAATCAGGGCGTCGGCACCACCGGTTCACTAAACGGCAGCTACCGCAGCGGGATGACGATGCTTAATGCTTCGCTGAGCGCCGGTAAGGATTATCACAGCGTTGCTGGTGGTATGAGCGGGACTGTCGTTGCACACTCCAGAGGCATCACTTTCACGCCTTACACCTCTGATACCTTTGCGCTGATCGAAGCCAAAGGCGCGGAGGGGGCAAAAGTCTCAACCTATCCGGGAATTCGGATTGACTCACGAGGCTATGCCGTAGTGCCGTATCTGAATCCTTATCAGATGAATGATGTCAGCATCGATCCGAAAGGCATCTCCACCCAAACCGAGCTGACAAACACCAGCCAGAAAACCGCCCCCTATCTGGGGGCGGTGGTAAAAATGAAATATGAGACACGCCAGGGTACAGCCGTACTGATTAATGCCACGTGGCAAGACGAGCCCGTGCCATTTGGTGCAGAAGTTCTCGACAGCCAGGGAAAAATGGTGGGAAGCGCCGGGCAAGGTGGACAAATTTACGCTCGCGTAAGTAAAGACAAAGATCGACTGCTGGTGAAATGGGGTGAAGGCCGCACTTCGCAGTGTCACGTAGGTTACCAGTTGATGCCGGTACAAAAAGATCGTCTCACAGCCCATATTCAGCAATACAACAGCGTATGCCAGTAACCTGTCGAAGCGGCAGGTTGATTGCCAGACTTGACCTCTGGCTGCAATCACTATCTCAGAGCACTAATATAATGAATATTAACGCCATTTCACATCACATCATCGCACTCGCGCAGGTGTCAAAGCGGAAAAACTTACGGCCCCTCGCGGGCGCAACCTGTTTACTCTTCAGCCCGGTGACCTGGGCGACAGTCAACTGTGTGCCCGGCTCTGCCAATCCTCCCATTATTGATACGATCCGGCTGGCGCCGATGAATATCTCCGCGGGCCAGGATATACCCGTAGGAACCGTGATTTATCGCGGTTCCTGGAGCAGTAAGGCGCCGAGCGGAGAACATATGGTGTGTTACGGGTCATCAAGAAATCAGGAAGCGTTTAGTTTTGCGATGAACTCGATTGTCGAAAACGTTTCCCGGCCATTAGTTAACACCAGCACGATGTATGGCAACAGCGTATATGATTCCGGTATCCCTGGGATCGGCGTTGTATTTACCGATGGTGTCAGTCCAATCACCCATATCGCCAGGACCGAGGAGCGTCGGTTGCTCAATATGACGGCTTCAAATAATGTGCCGCTGGGAGTGCAAAGGACGAGTGGAGCGACACGATTCATTGAGCTTATCAAAACAGGACCTATATCACCGGGAAGCTACACCCTGAGTGCGAGCACACTACCAAAAATCAGACTGACCTATGACAATATCAGCGGTTATACGGGGGCGACCGGACTGCCGATTTCGTCGAACATTTTGCAGTTTGATGCCAGCATTACGGTGAACACACAAAGCTGTATCACACCGGATGTGAATGTTAACCTGGGTACTCATGACATCAGCCAGGCGTTCAGCGGCGTCGGCTCGAAAACCGGCTGGGTGCGCGCAGGGCTGGAATTAAAAAACTGTCCGACGTTTTATGGGTTTTATAACCAAAGCAATACGGCTCAAATTTTCATCGGTAACGCAGGTGGCACGGGTTCAATACCGGCATCGACGGCGAATGCTATCAGCGCGCAGTTTACCCCAAATACCTCTGTTGTAGACGGCCCGAATGGTGTAATGGGACTGGATTCGACGGCGACGCCAGCAGCCTCAGGAGTGGGTATTCAGCTGGGTTGGGGGGAAGGTAACCCTGTACCTTTCAATCTGAGCCAGGCGCAAGTGATGGTTTTACCAAAGGATGGTCGCAGCACGATAGCCGTACCTCTGTATGCCCGTTACATCCAGACAAACACGACGATTACCCCAGGGAAGGCAAACGGCAAAGTGACATTTTTGATTAACTATAACTGAACGGTTTACCTCCATTTCCTGTCAGCGACATTATTAAAAAGGAGCCGTTTTAGCGGCTCCTCAGGTTGTAGCCCCCTGCGAAGGTCTTGCCGGATGGCGGCTGACGCCTTATCCGGCCCAGGCAAGACTACAATATCAATTCGTTATACCATCTTTCCAGGCCCGATAAGCTTGCGCCGTGCAGCAGCAAAGTGAGTAAAAGAGTGGCAAAAGCAAAAGATCATCCAAACGACAGACGAAAAAAAAGACGCTTTTCAGCGTCTCTTTTCTGGAATTTGGTACTGAGGATGGGACTCGAACCCACAAGCCCGTTAGGGCACTACCACCTCAAGGTAGCGTGTCTACCAATTCCACCACCTCAGCACAGATACTACTATTAATGTGGGATATCGCTGGTCGGCTTAGCCGGAGCAGTTGGCTGAGTTTGCTCGGTTTTCGCCGGCGCATTCAGATTTTCCCACTCACTTCCTTTATTGGTTTTATTGCTATTGATATTGCCCAGCACCAGACTGATGATAAAGAACAGCGTCGCCAGTACAGCCGTCATACGGGTCATGAAGTTACCAGAACCACTTGAACCAAACAGCGTAGCGGAAGCGCCTGCTCCGAAGGAGGCTCCCATATCAGCGCCTTTACCTTGTTGCAGCATGATCAAGCCTACAAGGCCAATTGCCACAATAAGGAAAACTACCAAAAGAGCTTCGTACATAATCAACCTGTTCCTTGCGGAGTTGCCGCATACCAATGCTTCTGACCAATAAAGCGGGAATTTTTACTGTTTCCCACTGAAGCGGGTGTGAATACTAACCAAAGCGAATGACCTTCGCAAGGGCAATTTCAGTGCATTGTATCAACTGCGGAAAAAAACAGCAAAAGCCTCGTTTCCCGGCAATAAAAAGGCAGCTAATGCCGCCTTTTTATGCAGTTCAGTTTGCGCTTACACCGCTTTAACGGCATCGGCAATGCGATGGGCAAACTCTGTCACCTGCGCTTCATCTTCACCTTCCACCATCACACGGATAAGGGGCTCAGTTCCAGACTTACGCAGCAGCACGCGGCCACGACTTCCAAGCGCGGATTCCACATCTGCTGTGACCGCTTTCACTGTGTCATTTTCCAGCGGGTCGCCGCTGCCTGCGGTGTAGCGCACATTCACCAGAATCTGCGGGAACATCTTCATACCGCTGCACAGATCATGAAGGCTCATATGGTTACGCACCATTGCCGCCAGTACCTGTAAGCCCGCTACAATGCCGTCACCGGTGGTGGTTTTATCGAGCAGAATGACGTGACCGGAGTTTTCTGCACCAATACGCCAGCCTTTTTCCTGCATCTGTTCCAGCACGTAGCGGTCGCCCACTTTCGCACGGGTAAACGGAATGCCCAGTTGCTTCAGCGCCACTTCCAGCCCCATATTGCTCATCAACGTACCGACTGCACCACCACGAAGTTGCCCCTGACGCAGCGCTTCACGGGCAATGATATACATGATCTGATCGCCATCGACTTTATTGCCTTCATGATCGACCATAATCACGCGATCGCCGTCACCATCCAGCGCAATACCTAAATCGGCTTTCTCCGCAACAACACGCGCCTGCAGAGCCCGCACATCCGTGGCACCCACTTCTTCATTGATGTTGACACCATTTGGCTCACAGCCAATAGCAATCACCTTCGCACCCAGCTCACGCAGTACGTTGGGAGCAATGTGATAAGTCGCGCCGTTGGCGCAATCCACCACAATTTTCAGTTCGTTCAGGCTCAGTTCATTCGGGAATGTACCTTTGCAGAATTCGATGTAACGCCCGGCCGCGTCCACAATACGGCTGGCTTTACCCAGCTCGGCTGAATCCACGCAGGTGATCTCTTTTTCCATCTCCGCTTCAATCGCCTCTTCTACGGCATCCGGCAGTTTGGTACCGTCGATAGAGAAGAACTTAATACCGTTATCATAGAACGGGTTATGCGATGCGGAGATAACGATACCCGCTTCCGCACGGAAAGTACGCGTCAGGTATGCCACCGCCGGAGTCGGCATGGGGCCGGTGAATGAGGCGGACAACCCCGCAGCAGCCAGACCGGCCTCCAGAGCTGACTCCAGCATATAACCGGAAATACGAGTGTCTTTGCCGATGATGATTTTGCGCGAGCCATGACGCGCCAGAACCTTACCTGCAGCCCAGCCCAGTTTGAGCACAAAATCAGGGGTAATGGGCGCATCACCCACACGACCGCGAATCCCATCGGTACCAAAATATTTGCGGTTACTCATAGCGTTTGTTTTCCTTTGCGGACAATGTGGCTTCCACCACACGCATCGCTTCTACGGTTTCTTTGACGTCATGGACACGAATGATCTGCGCCCCTTGCATGGCGGCAATCACCGCACAAGCGAGGCTACCACTCAGGCGCTCTGAAGGCCCCACGTTGAGCAGTTGGCCCACCATCGATTTACGTGACATGCCCACCAGCAGCGGCAGGTTGAAATGATGGAACTCAGCCAGTCGCGCCAGTAATGTATAATTGTGAGAGAGATTTTTACCGAAACCGAACCCCGGGTCGAGCAACAATTTCTCTTTTGCGATGCCAGCCCTTTCACAACGTGCTATTTGCTCAATAAAGTAGCGATTAACCTCTGCAAACACGTCCTCATATTTGGGCGCTTCCTGCATGGTCTTCGGCTGGCCCTGCATATGCATCAGGCAAACCGGCAAACCGGTTTCTGCCGCCGCCTCCAGCGCGCCAGGCTCAGAGAGCGAGCGAATATCGTTAATGATGTGAGCGCCCACTCTTGCTGATTCCCGAATGACCTCAGGTTTTGAGGTATCCACAGAAATCCAGACTTCAAAACGTTGCGCGATTGCCTCAACCACGGGAATAACTCGCGACAACTCCTCTTCCACACTCACATCCACCGCGCCAGGGCGCGTAGACTCGCCGCCGACATCAATGATAGTTGCCCCCGCGTTAATCATCAGATTGGCGTGTTTCACCGCGTCAATCAGCGTGTTATGCGTTCCACCATCAGAAAATGAATCTGGTGTAACGTTAAGGATCCCCATTACATGCGGATGGCTGAGATCCAGTGAAGTGCCCTGGGCATAGAGTTTCATGGTGTTATCCCTGGTCGAAATTGATAAGAAAAAACCCCGGAGCAAGCCCCAGGGTTTTCAATAAAACGCAGTCATCAACAACGGTGACTTATTTGTCGCCTAACTGCTCTGACATGGTATTACCTGGGTTCGGCGTGCGCGGTTCATCAACCGGGCGCGGCGCACGAGGTGTGCCATTGTTGTCAGAATTGTTAGAACCGGGCTCTTCCCAACCGGCTGGCGGGCGAACGTCACGGCGAGCCATCAGGTCATCAATCTGCGGCGCATCGATGGTCTCATATTTCATGAGCGCATCTTTCATGGCATGCAGGATGTCCATGTTGTCATTCAGGAGCTGACGCGCACGATTGTAGTTACGCTCAATCAGGGCTTTCACTTCCTGGTCGATGATACGCGCAGTCTCATCAGACATATGCTTCGCTTTCGCAACGCTACGGCCCAGGAACACTTCACCCTCTTCTTCCGCATACAGCAGCGGACCAAGTTTGTCGGAGAAGCCCCATTGGGTCACCATGTTACGCGCCAGGTTGGTCGCAACCTTAATGTCGTTCGACGCGCCGGTAGAAACATGTTCTACGCCGTAGATGATCTCTTCTGCCAGACGACCGCCATACAGCGTGGAGATCTGGCTTTCCAGCTTCTGACGGCTGGCGCTGATCGCATCGCCTTCAGGCAGGAAGAAAGTCACACCCAGCGCGCGTCCACGCGGGATAATGGTCACTTTATGCACCGGATCGTGTTCCGGCACCAGACGACCGATAATCGCGTGGCCCGCTTCATGGTAAGCCGTCGATTCTTTTTGCGCTTCCGTCATCACCATGGAGCGGCGTTCCGCACCCATCATGATTTTGTCTTTCGCTTTCTCGAACTCAACCATTGAAACGACGCGTTTGTTACCACGTGCGGCAAACAGCGCCGCTTCGTTCACGAGGTTAGCCAGGTCCGCACCGGAGAAACCGGGGGTACCACGGGCAATAATTGCCGCATCGATATCCGGTGCCAGCGGTACACGACGCATATGCACTTTCAGGATCTGTTCACGACCGCGAACATCCGGCAGACCGACCACAACCTGACGGTCGAAACGACCTGGACGCAGCAGCGCAGGATCAAGTACGTCTGGACGGTTAGTTGCCGCGATAACGATGATACCTTCATTACCTTCGAAACCATCCATCTCAACCAGCATCTGGTTCAGCGTCTGTTCGCGTTCATCGTGACCACCGCCCAGACCAGCGCCACGCTGGCGGCCTACGGCATCGATTTCATCGATGAAGATAATGCACGGTGCCGCTTTCTTGGCCTGTTCGAACATGTCACGCACACGAGAAGCACCGACACCCACGAACATTTCCACGAAGTCAGAACCCGAAATGGTAAAGAAGGGGACCTTCGCTTCCCCTGCAATGGCTTTCGCCAGCAAGGTTTTACCAGTACCCGGAGGACCGACCATCAGGACGCCTTTCGGGATTTTACCACCCAGTTTCTGGAAGCGGCTCGGCTCGCGCAGGTATTCAACCAGTTCGCCCACTTCTTCTTTCGCTTCGTCACAGCCTGCGACGTCAGCAAATGTGGTTTTGATTTGATCTTCCGTCAGCATGCGCGCTTTGCTCTTACCGAACGACATGGCGCCTTTGCCACCGCCGCCCTGCATCTGACGCATAAAGAAGATCCAGACACCGATCAGCAACAGCATCGGGAACCAGGAAATGAAGATAGAAGCCAGCAGGCTCGGTTCTTCTGGTGGTTCACCAACAACCTTGACATTCTTAGTCAGCAGGTTATCAAGCAGCTTCGGATCGTTTACCGGAATGTAGGTCGTGTAACGGTTACTATCTTTCTTGGTAACGTTGATCTCACGTCCGTTGATACGTGCTTCACGAACCTGGTCGTTGTTGACCTCTTGCAGGAAGGTAGAGTAATCCACCTTACGGCCATTAGACTCGCTGGGCCCAAAGCTCTGGAATACTGACATCAGCACAACGGCAATGACCAGCCAGAGTATTAGGTTTTTCGCCATGTCACTCAAGGGATTAACCTCTTATTACAACTGTGTTAAAAACAGCGTCAGGATACTCTATATCCAGCGTCTTTCAAACTTCCGTCTGAAATCGACCAGTTATGGTTTACGCCCGGTCGCTACAATATACACTTCACGCGAACGTGCGCGAGAAGAGTCCGGCTTACGAACTTTCACCTTCGTAAACAGGGAGCGAATTTCCCTAAGATACTCATCGAAACCTTCGCCCTGGAACACCTTCACAACAAAACTGCCACCCGGCGCTAGCACATCACGACACATTTCTAACGCCAGTTCCACCAGATACATGGCACGGGGGATATCCACCGCCGGTGTTCCGCTCATGTTTGGTGCCATATCTGACATGACAACTTGTACTTTACTGTCACCCACGCGTTCCAGCAGCGCTTTCATAACAAGTTCATCACGAAAATCGCCCTGAAGAAAGTCCACACCAACGATTGGATCCATAGGTAAAAGATCGCAAGCGATGATACGGCCTTTACCGCCAATCTGCGAGACCACGTACTGTGACCAGCCTCCTGGCGCTGCACCGAGATCAACAACCGTCATTCCCGGCTTAAAAAGTTTGTCACTTTGCTGTATTTCATCAAGTTTAAACCAGGCACGGGAACGCAACCCCTTTTTCTGTGCCTCTTGAACATATTTATCGCTAAAGTGTTCCTGAAGCCAGCGACTCGAGCTGGCAGAACGCTTCTTACCTGTCATTTAACTTTCCCATCGGGGCAGAACATCGTTGCCATACGGCGTAAATTTCCACGCACTATTTGGCGATATATGGGAGATGGCGGTAGAATGACCCGTTTTCAATCCCAACGTAAGCAAAAAATACGATGAATCTGAGTACTAAACAAAAACAGCACCTGAAAGGTCTGGCACATCCGCTCAAGCCGGTCGTTATGCTTGGCAATAATGGTTTGACCGAAGGGGTACTGGCCGAGATTGAACAAGCGTTAGAGCACCATGAACTTATCAAGGTGAAAGTCGCGTCAGAAGATCGCGAAACAAAAACCTTGATCGTGGACGCTATCGTGCGCGAAACCGGCGCCTGTAACGTACAGGTCATCGGTAAAATGCTGGTGCTTTATCGCCCGAGTAAAGAACGCAAAATCTCGCTGCCGCGCTAAGAATATCCTAAAAGCCAACACAAAATCTGTGTAAAACGAGGGATTTTCCGTGGGCAGGAGAGCAAAATGCCACGCTCTCTTCGTTGATAAAAGGCCGCTATGCGGCCTTTTTCCTTTCTTTACAATACATCAACATCTTGAGTATTGGGAAATTCTTACAGGTATTCAACCCTGGTGATTTCGTACTCGACTTCTCCACCCGGCGTTTTGATGACCACAACGTCATCCTGTTCTTTACCAATCAGGCCGCGCGCTATCGGTGAATTCACTGAAATCAGGTTCTGTTTGAAGTCGGCTTCATCATCACCCACGATACGCCAGGTCTGCTCTTCGTCGTTATCCAGATTCAGAACGGTGACCGTCGCGCCAAAGACAACGCGGCCATTATTCGGCATTTTGGTGACATCAATCACCTGCGCATTCGACAGCTTCGCTTCGATATCTTTGATACGACCTTCACAAAACCCCTGCTGTTCACGCGCCGCGTGATATTCCGCATTCTCTTTCAGGTCGCCATGTTCACGCGCTTCGGCGATAGCGGCGATAATTTCAGGGCGGCGCACAGATTTCAGAAAATCCAGCTCTTCACGTAATTTTTCTGCACCACGTAAGGTCATCGGAATCGCTTGCATTTGTTATACCTCTTTAACATTCCTGTAGGGGGGCTAACGCCATACCCCGGCTGTTAAGCCTGCCCAGGTATGGTGTATACCCGGGCCAGAAGCAAAAAAATACCGACCCGGATACAAGGTCCAGGTCAGCTACAATTCTTAATATGATACTCATTTTACCCTGGAGTTCCCTATGGGTCATCGTTTACTTTCCAGGGCATTGCGCCGTAGTATGACGGCTTGTTTCCAGGTTGTTAGCGCGAGATTATGCGATTTTCCAGATTTATCATCGGATTGACCACCAGTATGACGTTCAGCGTTCAGGCCGCGAACGTAGACGAGTACATCAACCAACTTCCTGCCGGAGCCAACCTTGCCCTTATGGTTCAAAAGGTCGGCGCGCCGTCTCCCGTCATTGATTACCATAGTCAGCAAATGGCGCTTCCTGCCAGTACACAAAAAGTCATTACCGCGCTGGCGGCGTTGATACAACTCGGCCCGGACTTCCGTTTTACCACCACGCTGGAGACCAAAGGCAGCGTTGACGCGGGTGTGCTGAAGGGCGATCTGATTGCGCGATTTGGTGCCGATCCGACGTTAAAACGTCAGGATATTCGCAATATGGTCGCAAACCTGAAAAAATCAGGCGTGACGCAAATTAGCGGCAACGTCCTCATTGATACCTCTATTTTTGCCAGTCACGATAAAGCGCCAGGGTGGCCCTGGAACGACATGACCCAATGCTTCAGCGCTCCACCGGCAGCCGCGATTGTCGACAGGAACTGCTTCTCGATTTCGCTCTACAGTGCGCAAAAAGCCAACGATCTGGCCTACATTCGCGTAGCATCCTACTATCCCGTGACCATGTTCAGCCAGGTTCGCACCCTTCCACGCGGTTCTGCGGAAGCGCAATATTGTGAGCTGGACGTGGTTCCGGGCGACCTGAATCGCTTCACGCTGACTGGATGCTTGCCCCAACGTTCCGAGCCTCTCCCTTTAGCTTTTGCTATCCAGGACGGTGCCAGCTACGCCGGTGCGATTTTAAAAGATGAGCTAAAACAAGCGGGTATCACCTACAGCGGCACGCTGTTGCGCCAGACGCAAGTCAATGAGCCGGGAACTGTCGTAGCAAGTAAGCAATCGGCTCCGCTACATGACCTGCTTAAGATAATGCTGAAAAAATCCGACAACATGATTGCCGATACCGTCTTCCGGATGATTGGCCATGCGCGTTTCAATGTCCCAGGGACGTGGCGTGCGGGTTCCGATGCCGTGCGCCAGATTCTGCGTCAGCAAGCAGGAGTGGATATCGGCAACACAATCATTGCCGATGGCTCCGGTCTTTCGCGCCATAACCTGATTGCGCCCGCAACCATGATGCAGGTTCTGCAATATATTGCGCAGCATGACAACGAACTCAACTTCATCTCTATGCTGCCGCTGGCGGGCTATGACGGGTCTTTGCAATACCGTGCTGGTCTGCATCAGGCGGGAGTGGATGGTAAGGTTTCCGCGAAGACGGGGTCATTGCAGGGCGTATACAACCTTGCGGGCTTTATTACCACCGCAAGCGGGCAGCGAATGGCGTTTGTGCAATATCTGTCGGGTTATGCCGTAGAGCCGACGGATCAGCGTAACCGCCGCATTCCGCTGGTGCGTTTCGAAAGTCGGTTGTACAAAGATATTTATCAGAACAACTAGCTGGCATGATGCCGGATGACGACGTTAGCACGTCTTATCCGGCCTACATCATAGGCCGGATAAGCATCAGCGCCATCCGGCAATAAGATTAACGCTTATAAATGAACTCGACGCCTTCTTCGTCGTCTTCGTCCCAATCGTCATCCCAGTCATCTTCCGCTTCATCTTCCACTTCAGCGAGCTGCTGACGATGATAATCATCCCACATGAACTCCACTTTCTCCGGCTGCTTCGCTTCTTCCGCCTGAGTAATCGGGTTCTCGATGATAAAGGTCATCACATCCCAGCAAAGATCTTTCACGCCCAGTTGGCTTGCTGCTGAGATCAGATAGTATTTATCTTCCCAGCCCAGCGCCTGCGCGATGGCTTTGGCTTTCTCTTCGGCCTCGGCCTTATCCAGCAGATCGATTTTGTTGAAGACTAACCAACGCGGTTTGGAGGCCAGATCCTGACTGTACTTTTCCAGCTCGCCAATGATGATGCGCGCGTTCTCAACCGGATCAGAACCGTCAATCGGATCGATATCGATGAGATGCAGCAATACGCGGCAGCGCTCCAGGTGTTTCAGGAAGCGGATCCCCAGACCCGCGCCTTCTGCCGCCCCTTCAATCAAGCCAGGAATATCGGCAACCACAAAGCTCTTCTCGTTGTCCATACGAACAACGCCAAGACTCGGGACCAGCGTAGTAAACGGATAATCCGCCACTTTAGGCTTCGCCGCAGAGACCGCACGGATAAAGGTCGATTTACCCGCGTTAGGCATACCCAGCATTCCCACGTCGGCCAGCAGCATCAGTTCCAGCAGCAGATCGCGCTTATCGCCCGGTGTCCCCATCGTTTTCTGACGCGGCGTACGGTTTACTGACGATTTAAAACGGGTGTTGCCCAGACCATGCCAGCCGCCTTTTGCCACCATCAGACGCTGACCGTGTTTGGTCATATCGCCCATGGTTTCGCCCGTACCCTGGTCGATAACACGCGTACCGACCGGCACTTTAATGGTGACATCTTTACCACGCTTACCGGTGCAGTCACGGCTGGCGCCATTCTGACCACGCTCTGCGCGGAAAGATTTCTCAAAACGGTAGTCTATCAGGGTGTTCAGGTTTTCGTCGGCTTCCATCCAGACGTCGCCGCCATCACCGCCATCGCCGCCATCCGGGCCGCCTTTCGGGATGTATTTTTCGCGGCGGAAGCTTACACAACCATTACCGCCATCGCCAGCAACAACCAGAATTGTTGCTTCATCAACAAACTTCATTTTACTCTCCGTAAATCATTCGCCTGAGCGGGGCTGCGATACCACCGATTCATGCTTACGTAATCCGCCCCAAATACGATGACCAATGGCGGAGTACATCGCGCCCGCAACCACGACAAACGCACCGAGATAACCTAAAAGGTTTAACATCGGTCTGGCGAAGAAATCGGGCCAGGCCATAGATAAAAGATCTGAAAATAACAGCGTAAACAGCGGAGTAAGCGTAATCAACGCGCTCACCTGCGCTGCCTGCCAACGCGCCATCGCTTCCGCCAGGGCGCCATATCCTACCAGCGTATTCAGCCCACAGAAAATCAAACAGGCGAGCTGCCAGTCGCTGAGCTGCGTTATCACCCCAGGCTTCGCCAACGGCAATAACGCTATCGTACATAAAGTGTACAGTAAAAACAGGATCTGCGGTGACGCCAGACGGCGCAACAACACTTTTTGCGCGACGCCATAACTTACCCAGACCATTGCCGCACTGACGCCAAAAATCACACCCCAGGTGTAATCGGTCAGACGGGTAAAAATTTCTATCAGGCTGGTGTTAAAAAACATCACCAGCCCACTCAACAGCATTATCGCGCCGACAATCTGTGTACCACGCATTTTCTCTTTCAGGATAAATACGCTGGCGACCATCATGCCTACTGGCGACAGTTGACCAATAACCTGCGATGCCGTCGGACTGAGATACTGCAGGGAAGAACTAAACAGGATGAAGTTACCAAAGAGTCCGCCAGTGGCAATCGCCAGCAGGACCAACCAACGCGGCTTGCGAAAAATGCGCAGCGGCGGAAGCTTGCGCTTCACGGCCAGAATCGCTCCAAGACCAATGCTGGCCATAAGGAAGCGGTAGAACACGACGGTAGGAGGCTCCATCACCTCCAGCACCTGCTTCATTGCAATTGGCAAAGCCCCCCAACAAATCGCGGTTGTGAGTGCCAAAAGAATGCCAATGCCAGCCTGCTGCTTCATGCCCGTTTTCCCTGCAAGGGCTCGTTATCCGGAACTACGCGGTTTACGAGCATATTTACCGGCCGTCGAATGTAAAAAGCCCCGCAACAGGGTGCGGGGCTTTCATCCGTTACCGGACCACGAAAAACTTACTCAGCAACGATGCTGATGTATTTACGGTTGTTCGGGCCTTTAACTTCGAATTTCACTTTGCCGTCTGCTTTAGCAAACAGAGTGTGGTCACGACCGCAACCTACGTTAGTGCCCGCGTGGAACTTGGTACCACGTTGACGAACGATGATGCTCCCCGCCAGAACGGTTTCGCCACCGAAACGCTTAACGCCCAGGCGTTTAGCTTCTGAATCGCGACCGTTACGAGTTGAGCCGCCAGCCTTTTTATGTGCCATTTAAATCTCTCCTCAGGTCTTAGGCGCTGATGCCAGTAATTTTCACATCAGTGAACCACTGACGGTGGCCCTGCTGCTTACGATAGTGTTTACGACGACGAAACTTAACGATTTTAACTTTCTCGCCACGACCGTGAGCAACAACTTCAGCTTTGATTACGCCGCCATCAACGAAAGGAACGCCGATTTTGACTTCTTCACCGTTTGCGATCATCAGAACTTCAGCGAATTCAATAGTTTCGCCAGTTGCGATGTCCAGCTTTTCCAGGCGAACGGTCTGACCTTCGCTTACTCGGTGTTGTTTACCACCACTTTGGAAAACCGCGTACATAAAAAACTCCGCTTCCGCGCACACCTTTTCAATGATTCAGAGCGCGCTATAAATATTCACAATAGGGCGCGAATATTACGCAAAACGTGAGCCTTTGACAAGTGCTACAGTCAATCCATGAAGAAAAAAAACACAACGTGTACGGTAACGTTTATCTGCGGCGTTTTTTCAGTACAATCAGCATATATTTCTAACCCTAAACCCTAAGTTACCTTGAGGCATGATGAGGTAAACAGGGCGAAAAGCCCGGCTTTTGCGATGAATTTAGAAAAAATCAATGAGTTAACCGCGCAAGATATGGCGGGAGTGAATGCGACAATCCTTGAACAGCTTAATTCTGACGTCCAACTGATCAATCAGTTAGGCTATTACATTGTCAGTGGGGGTGGTAAACGCATTCGTCCTATGATTGCCGTGCTCGCCGCGCGTGCCGTTGGCTATCAGGGAAATGCGCATGTCACTATTGCGGCGTTAATCGAGTTTATCCACACCGCCACCCTGCTGCATGATGATGTGGTGGATGAATCCGATATGCGGCGTGGTAAAGCGACGGCGAACGCTGCGTTTGGTAATGCCGCCAGCGTATTGGTTGGCGACTTTATCTACACCCGCGCCTTCCAGATGATGACCAGCCTCGGTTCACTGAAGGTGCTGGAAGTGATGTCAGAGGCGGTTAACGTCATTGCCGAAGGCGAAGTCCTGCAATTAATGAACGTCAACGACCCGGATATTACCGAAGAAAGCTACATGCGCGTTATTTACAGTAAAACAGCGCGCCTGTTTGAAGCGGCGGCACAATGTTCGGGCATTCTTGCGGGCTGTAGCGCTGCAGAAGAAAAAGGGCTGCAGGATTATGGACGCTATCTGGGGACCGCTTTCCAGCTGATTGATGATTTGCTGGATTACAACGCCGACGGTGAGCAGCTCGGTAAAAACGTTGGCGATGACCTTAACGAGGGCAAGCCCACGTTACCGCTGCTACATGCGATGCGTAACGGCACCCCAGAGCAGGCGCAAATGATCCGTAGCGCGATTGAACAAGGAAACGGCCGACATCTTCTGGAGCCAGTTCTGGAAGCAATGAACGCCAGCGGCTCACTGGAGTGGACTCGCCAGCGCGCCGAAGAAGAGGCGGACAAAGCCATCGCCGCGCTGCAAGTTCTCCCTGACTCCCAATGGCGCGAGGCGTTGATTGGCCTGGCGCATATCGCTGTACAGCGCGACCGCTAACCCTCCTTTAATCATCTCGCGCAGTTTGCGCGAGATGATTCATGAAAATTCCAATAAATATAAATCAAAATCCAAAAACCCCTGTAATAACGCCAATTCCATCTTGGTATATTCTGAATGTAAAAATCACTTACAAGAACTTTTTAGAACATTCGTTCTCTGAGCGTATAGTGTCCTATTGCAGGTTGATTGTTTAAATCAACGATGAATGACCATAAGCGAGGAGAAAATGGAGAGTAAATTCATTGACTGGCATCCCGCAGACATCATCGCAGGATTACGTAAAAAAGGGACATCCATGGCGGCCGAGTCACGCAAAAATGGATTAAGTTCATCCACACTGGCAAATGCCTTAACCCGGCCGTGGCCGAAAGGTGAGCTCATCATCGCGAAAGCACTCGGCACGGAACCGTGGGTGATCTGGCCGTCACGCTACCATGATGCAAATACACATGAATTTATTGACAGAACGCGTCTGATGCGAGCAGCGCGTCGGGAAAAACAGGATGTAGAGTAGATCAGACACAGTAGCCCCATCGCGATGGGGCTATTCATCGATGATGTTTAATCGGCTTTCACGCGCTCGATATTTGCGCCTAACGCGCGCAATTTATCCTCAATACGCTCGTACCCGCGATCGATGTGGTAAATACGATCGACAACCGTCGTGCCTTCTGCAATACACCCTGCCAGCACCAGACTTGCCGAAGCACGCAGATCTGTCGCCATAACCTGTGCGCCGGAAAGCTTATCGACACCGTGGCAAATTACGGTGTTGCTTTCGATTTCCGCACGCGCGCCCATACGGGTCAATTCAGGCACATGCATGAAGCGATTTTCAAACACGGTTTCGGTGATGAATCCTGTTCCTTCCGCAACCAGATTTAACAGCGTGAACTGGGCCTGCATATCGGTCGGGAATGCCGGATGCGGCGCAGTACGCACGTTAACGGCTTTCGGACGTTTGCCGTGCATATCAAGGCTGATCCAGTCTTCACCCACTTCGATATCGGCACCGGCATCACGCAGTTTTGCAAGCACCGCGTCAAGGGTGTCCGGTTGCGCGTTACGGCAGACAATTTTGCCACGAGAGACCGCCGCTGCCACCAGGAACGTCCCGGTTTCGATACGGTCTGGCAGGACACGGTAAACACCGCCGCCCAAACGCTCTACGCCTTCGATGGTGATACGGTCAGTACCCTGCCCGCTGATTTTCGCACCCAGCGTAATCAGGAAGTTGGCGGTGTCGACAATTTCCGGCTCACGGGCTGCGTTTTCAATGATGGTAGTACCTTCTGCCAGCGTCGCGGCGCACATGATGGTAACCGTTGCGCCCACGCTGACTTTATCCATGACGATGTGCGCGCCTTTCAGACGACCATCAACGGATGCTTTCACATAGCCTTCTTCCAGGGTAATCGTCGCTCCCAGTTGCTCCAGACCGGTGATATGAAGGTCAACCGGGCGGGCGCCGATCGTGCAACCACCGGGCAGTGAAACCTGTCCCTGACCGAAGCGGGCAACCAGAGGTCCCAGCGCCCAAATCGATGCGCGCATGGTTTTCACCAGCTCATACGGGGCGCAGAACACGTTGACGCCGCGCGCATCAATATGCACAGAGCCATTACGCTCGACTTTCGCACCAAGCTGGCTCAAAAGCTTCATTGAGGTATCGACGTCTTTCAGTTTTGGGACGTTCTGGATCTCTACCGGTTCTTCTGCTAACAGCGCCGCAAAAAGAATAGGTAATGCCGCGTTTTTTGCGCCTGAAATTGTGACTTCGCCCTGGAGCGTGGTTGGCCCCTGTACACGAAATTTATCCATGATGTTGTTCTCAGTTAAAATTCATCGTCGCTACCGGTACGTCACCCGTAGCTCAAAAACCGTTTAGTTTACGATCGCGCGCCCACTCTGCGGGGGTGTACGCTTTGATCGACAGAGCATGAATGCGGTTATCCGCAATGTACTCCATCAGCGGCGCATAGACCGACTGCTGTTTCTTCACCCGGCTCATGCCATCAAACATCTCACCCACGGCAATAACCTGAAAGTGACTGCCATCGCCAGAGACGTGGACTTCCTGGAGGGAGAGTGCATTCATCAGCACGCTCTGAATTTCATTATTTTCCATGGGTTCTTCATTCGTCAGATTGTGAAAACAGCCCAACATCTTAGAGCAAAGTTGCGCTGTCATAAATAAGCAAAAGGTCAAGCTGCTAAATCATCACCGTAAAAAACCGGATGGCGACGCTAACGCATCTTATCCGGCCTACGAGAACGAGAAGAAATGTAGGCCGGAGAAGGCGTATACGCCGCCATCCGGCATGGATTACAGGCGGGGAAGAACGTCAGCTGGCAAGTTATAGAGTTCTGCGAGGGTAAAAACATTGTCATTCACACCCTGCAACGAAACGCTGTTACCTTGCTTTTTCGCCAGATTGATGAGGTGAACCAGAAGTGCCAGCCCACCGGTATCAACCCGGGAAACCTGGCTGAGATCGATGCAGGTCACACCGCTCATTGCCTCGACGCGCGCATCCCATAACGGATTCAGCACATCCTGGTCCAGCTCTCCCGCAAGCGCCAGCTTGTCACCGTCACGTGTCCAGCTGAGTGACTGTGTCATTACTTCTTCTCGTCCAGCGTGATCTTCTGCTGCGCGATAGATTTCAGTTGCGCAGTCAGACCATCAATTCCTTTCGTGCGCAACAGATCGCTCCACTCATTCTGTTTGGTGGTGATCATGCTGACACCTTCAGCGATCATGTCATAAGCCTGCCAGTGTCCCGTCTGGCTATTCTTACGCCACTGGAAATCCAGACGCACCGGTGGACGGCCATTCGGGTCAAGAATAGTCACGCGAATGGGTACGATGGTCGCATCGCCCAGCGGTTGTTCCGGCGCAATTTGATAGGTCTGACCGTGGTACATTGCCAGCGCCTGACCATAAGCCTGTTTCAGGTATTCGCGAAACGCGGCGAAATAGGCTTCACGCTGTGCGGGGGTCGCCTCTTTATAGTAACGCCCCAGCACCAACGCCCCGGCATATTTTACCTGAACATAAGGCAATAACTCCTGGTCAACCACATCACGCAGGTAATCCGGGTTAGCGCGGATTTTCGGTTGTTCATTTTTCAGGCGGTCGAAGGTTTTCTGCGCGGCTTCATCCATCAACTTATAAGGGTTGGTCTGATCGGCTGCGGTGGCCGCGCTCAGCGGTGCAATTACCAGTAGCGCCACCATCAGTAAGCGTTTCAACATAGTTCGATTCTCCTGAGATTAATTCGTTGCGCCCGCGGGCCCAGTGGTTTGATTATGGCCTTCAGTCGGCGCTGGCGCATCACCACTATTCTTATTGTCATCCCCTTTACTGTTGCTGTTGTAAAGGAACTGACCAATCATATCTTCCAGCACCATCGCGGATTTCGTGTCCTGAATTGTGCCGCCATCCTTCAGGATAGACGTTCCCAGCTCAGGATCCTCAAAACCGACGTTCAGCGCCAGATATTGTTCCCCCAGCAAACCGGAAGTACGGATGCTCAGCGAACTGGTATCAGGAATGTGGTTATAGCGTTCTTCAATATCCAGCGTGACGCGCGGTAAGTAGGTTTTCGGATCTAATGAGATATCTGATACACGGCCAACAACCACCCCGCCTATACGTACCGGCGAACGCACTTTCAGACCGCCGATATTATCGAAGGTCGCGTAAATCGTGTAGGTCGGTTCTGTGCGCATGGAGGTCACATTCGCCGCCTTCAGGCAGACAAACAGTGCGGCCAGCAGGGCAGCTAACAGGAAGATCCCCACCCAAATTTCATTTTTTTTCGTTTGCATGAACTCAATTCCCAAACATCAATGCGGTCAGCACAAAGTCCAGCCCCAGAACGGCCAGCGACGAGTGCACAACGGTGCGTGTGGTTGCCCGGCTAATTCCCGCCGAGGTCGGAATCGCATCATAGCCATTGAATAATGCAATCCAGGTTACCGTGATGGCGAACACCACGCTTTTAATTAAACAGTTCACCAGATCCAGACGCCAGTCGACAGCATTCTGCATAGCGGACCAAAAGAAACCGGCATCAATCCCCTTCCAGCTTACGCCGACCAGAGATCCTCCCCAGATACCAACGGCCACAAACAGAATCGTCAGCAGCGGCAGCGAAATTACGCCCGCCCAAAAACGCGGCGAGATCACCCGACGCAGCGGATCAACCGCCATCATTTCCATACTGGAAAGCTGCTCTGTCGCGCGCATCAGGCCAATTTCGGCGGTCAACGCGGATCCCGCGCGACCCGCAAACAGTAATGCGGCTACGACCGGTCCGAGTTCACGCAGTAGCGACAGCGCTACCAGCATACCCAGGCTGGTTTCCGCACTGTAAGTGGTGAGGACCAGATACCCCTGCAACCCCAGCACCATACCGATAAACACGCCAGAAACCAGAATAATCAGCATCGACAGGACGCCGACATTATAAAGCTGGCGAATCAGCAGCGGCGCATGTTTGCGAAACTCTGGTTTGCCCACCAGCGCATTGAACAACATTAACCCGGCACGCCCGAACGTTCTGAGGGTTTTGATGCCCTTATGTCCCAGCGTCGCCAGTGCATTTAACAGCATAAGTGGCTTAACTCCCTGTTCCGAGTAAATCAGAGTGATAATCGCCCGCCGGATAGCGGAACGGAACTGGTCCGTCAGCAATACCATCCAGGAACTGACGGACACGCGGGTCGTCATTCTCTTGCAACGCCTGGGCGCTGCCGTGGGCCACAATCTTTTTGTCCGCCATTATATACGCGTAATCCGCAATGCTCAGTACCTCCGGTACATCGTGAGAAACCACGATGCAGGTAACGCCCAGCGCGCTGTTTAATTCTGAAATCAGTTTAACCAACACGCCCATGGTGATCGGATCCTGACCGACAAAGGGTTCATCGAACATGATGAGATCCGGCTCCAGCGCAATGGCGCGCGCCAGCGCCGCCCGACGCGCCATCCCTCCGGAGAGTTCTGAAGGCATTAGTTTTGCCGCACCACGCAGGCCGACAGCCTCCAGTTTCATCATCACCGTACTTTTCAGTAAGGCCGGAGGAAGCGATGTATGTTCACGCAGCGGATAGGCTACGTTATCAAATACGTTCATATCGGTGAACAGCGCCCCGGACTGAAACAGCATGCTCATCCGTTTTCGTACCGTATAGAGCCGCGAACGGGACATTGCCGGAATGTTCTCACCATCAAACAGGATCTCTCCTTTATCAGGCGGAATTTGTCCACCGATCAGGCGAAGTAGCGTCGTTTTACCGATACCCGATGGCCCCATTATCGCGGTGATTTTTCCACGCGGCACCGTCAGGGAAATATTATCGAAAATGCAGCGGTCGCCACGCGTAAAGCTCACGTCGCGCATATCGACTAAATTCGCCACAGACTCACCCATTGATTCATCCTTCGTCTTGCTTGTTGATCTCAGCATGGTGCTAAATTTGACCATGAACCCAACATATTTACAGAATATTACCTGCGCTGGTTAGCGAAAGCTGGCATTTGTTTTACTTTTTAGCTGCATAAAGTCAAAATTAGGACTTCGTTACGGTTTCCAGACGATCCCGGTGAACCGGCGAGTATACCTGAAGAAAGGACTTTAGATGCTTTTAGCCACGGCGCTGTTAATTATTGGTTTATTATTGGTCGTCTACGGCGCCGACCGTCTGGTGTTTGCCGCATCTATTTTGTGCCGAACCTTTGGGATCCCACCGTTGATTATCGGCATGACAGTCGTCAGTATAGGCACATCTCTCCCGGAGATGATCGTCTCGCTCGCCGCCTCGCTGCACGGGCAATTAGATTTAGCCGTCGGAACTGCGATCGGCTCCAATATTACGAACATTTTGTTGATCCTTGGGCTTGCCGCACTGATCCACCCTTTTACTGTGCATTCCGATATTCTGCGTCGTGAATTGCCGCTAATGTTATTCGTAAGCGTAGTGGCAGGATCCGTACTGTATAACGGACAACTTAGCCGCAGTGATGGTATTTTCCTGCTACTGCTGGCCGTGCTATGGCTGCTGTTCATTGTTAAAATCGCCCGCCTTGCTGAGCATCAGGGTAATGACAGTCTCACACGGGAGCAACTGGCAGAATTGCCACGCGAAGGTGGCTTGCCCGTTGCTTTTTTATGGTTGGGCGTTGCGCTCATAATCATGCCAATGGCCACCCGAATGGTGGTGGATAATGCCACCGTGATTGCCAATTACTTCGCGATGAGCGAACTGACAATTGGCTTAACGATCATCGCAATTGGCACCAGCCTGCCGGAACTGGCAACCGCCATTGCTGGTGTGCGCAAAGGCGAAAACGATATTGCAGTGGGCAACATCATTGGGGCGAACATTTTTAACCTTACTCTGGTTCTTGGCCTCCCGGCCCTGATCACGCCGGGCGAGGTGAACCCACTGGCGTTCAGCCGTGACTATAGCGTGATGCTGTTGGTCAGCATCATCTTTGCATTACTCTGCTGGCGGCGTCCCCGCCAGTCCGGTCGCGGTGCGGGAGTGTTGTTGACCGGCGGTTTTATCGTATGGCTGGCGATGTTGTATTGGCTATCGCCGCTTCTCGTTGGATAACTGGAAACAGATTATGTCGCACTTAGCGTTACAACCGGGTTTTGACTTTCAGCAAGCCGGTAAAGAGGTCCTGGCGATTGAACGTGAAGGCCTGGCGGAGCTTGATCAGTACATCAACCAGGATTTCACCCTCGCGTGTGAAAAGATGTTCAACTGCACCGGCAAAGTGGTGGTGATGGGCATGGGGAAATCGGGGCATATCGGGCGTAAAATGGCCGCCACGTTTGCCAGTACCGGCACCTCCTCATTCTTCGTTCATCCGGGCGAAGCCGCCCACGGCGATCTGGGCATGGTGACGCCGCAGGATGTGGTGATTGCCATCTCCAACTCCGGCGAATCCAGCGAGATCGCCGCACTCATTCCGGTCCTTAAACGGCTTCAAGTTCAGCTTATCTGCATCACCGGACGACCAGAAAGCAGTATGGCGCGTGCTGCAGATGTGCATCTGTGTGTTAAAGTACCGAAAGAAGCCTGCCCACTTGGTCTTGCGCCGACAAGCAGCACCACCGCCACGTTAGTGATGGGGGATGCGCTGGCTGTCGCGTTATTAAAGGCGCGCGGCTTTACCGCTGAGGATTTCGCGCTATCGCATCCGGGCGGGGCGCTGGGGCGTAAACTTCTGCTGCGCGTGAATGATATTATGCATACGGGGGATGAAATCCCGCATGTCACCAAAGAGGCCAGCCTGCGCGATGCGCTGCTGGAAATCACCCGCAAAAATCTTGGGATGACCGTGATTTGCGATGACACGATGAAGATCGATGGTATCTTCACCGATGGTGATTTACGTCGTGTCTTTGATATGGGTGTTGATGTACGCCAGCTTGGCATTGCTGACGTCATGACCCCAGGCGGCATTCGTGTGCGTCCAGGAATTCTGGCGGTCGATGCCCTGAACTTAATGCAGTCCCGCCATATCACCTCGGTGATGGTTGCTGATGGCGACCAGTTACTCGGTGTGTTACATATGCATGATCTCCTGCGTGCAGGCGTCGTGTAGAAATCAAGGATAAAAAAGAAATGAGCAAAGCAGGTGCGTCGCTTGCGACCTGTTATGGACCCGTCAGCACGGACGTTATCGCCAAAGCAGAGAATATCCGTCTGCTGATTCTGGATGTAGACGGCGTGCTGTCGGATGGCCTGATTTACATGGGCAACAACGGTGAAGAGCTGAAAGCGTTTAATGTCCGTGATGGTTATGGCATTCGCTGTGCGCTGACGTCAGGTATTGATGTCGCTATTATTACCGGGCGAAAGGCTAAACTAGTAGAAGATCGTTGTGCCACATTGGGGATCACGCATCTGTACCAGGGGCAATCCGACAAACTTGCCGCTTTTCACGATCTCCTGACAAAACTGGCCGTTGCGCCAGAAAACGTGGCTTATATCGGCGACGATTTGATCGACTGGCCGGTAATGGAAAAAATCGGTCTGAGCGTGGCAGTGGCGGATGCACATCCATTACTCATTCCACGCGCGGATTATGTTACGAAAATCGCGGGTGGACGCGGTGCAGTACGTGAAGTCTGTGATTTATTATTACTGGCGCAAGGTAAGCTTGATGAGGCCAAAGGGCAATCGATATGAGTAAAGCCAGACGTTGGGTTATCATTCTACTGTCGTTGGCCGTGCTGGTACTGATTGGTATTAATCTGGCCGATAAAGATGACACGGCCCAGGTCGTCGTGAATGCGAGCGATCCGACTTACAAAAGCGAGCATACGGATACCGTTGTCTATAGTCCGGAAGGTGCGCTGAGCTATCGTCTGATTGCCCAACACGTTGAATATTATTCCGATGAGTCCGTTTCGTGGTTCACGCAACCTGTCTTAACGACGTTTGATAAGGACAAGATCCCGACGTGGTCAATCAAGGCCGATAAAGCCAAACTGACCAACGATCGGATGCTGTATCTTTATGGCCATGTTGAAGTCAACGCGCTGGTGCCTGACGCTCAACTTCGCAGAATTACTACCGATAACGCGCAGATCAATCTGGTAACGCAGGATGTTACCTCTGAAGACCTCGTGACGTTATACGGAACAACATTTAACTCCAGCGGACTGAAAATGCGCGGCAACTTACGCAGCAAGAACGCCGAGCTGATTGAAAAGGTTAAAACCTCCTATGAAATTCAAAACAAACAAACTCAGCCTTAATCTTGTGCTTGCCAGCTCACTTCTGGCCGCCAGCATCCCGGCGTTCGCTGTCACTGGCGATACCGAACAACCGATCCACATCGAATCGGACCAGCAGTCTCTGGATATGCAGGGCAATGTCGTGACGTTCACCGGCAATGTCGTTGTGACCCAGGGCACCATTAAAATTAACGCCGATAAAGTCGTTGTGACGCGTCCTGGCGGTGAAGAAGGCAAAGAAGTTATTGATGGCTTCGGCAACCCTGCCACCTTCTATCAGATGCAGGACAACGGAAAGCCCGTTAAAGGCCACGCATCAAAAATGCATTATGAGCTGGCTAAAGACTTTGTCGTACTGACTGGCAACGCGTACCTGGAACAGCTCGACAGCAACATCACCGGCGACAAAATTACCTATCTGGTGAAAGAGCAAAAAATGCAGGCCTTCAGTGATAAAGGCAAGCGTGTGACCACCGTTCTGGTGCCGTCGCAGTTGCAGGACAAAAACAAAGACCAGGCTCCGGCTCAGAAGAAGAGTAACTAATTCGTTATGGCAACATTAACTGCAAAGAATCTTGCGAAAGCCTATAAAGGCCGCCGCGTGGTGGAAGATGTCAGTCTGACCGTCAATTCAGGCGAAATTGTCGGTTTGCTCGGGCCAAACGGTGCGGGTAAAACGACTACCTTCTATATGGTCGTCGGCATTGTGCCGCGCGATGCCGGGAACATTATCATTGATGATGAAGACATCAGCCTGCTGCCGCTGCACGCCCGCGCGCGTCGCGGTATCGGTTATCTGCCGCAGGAAGCCTCCATTTTCCGTCGCCTGAGCGTATTCGATAACCTGATGGCGGTCCTGCAGATTCGTGACGATCTCTCCAGTGAACAGCGTGAAGACCGCGCCAATGAGCTGATGGAAGAGTTTCACATTGAACACCTGCGCGATAGCATGGGGCAGTCGCTCTCCGGGGGGGAACGCCGCCGTGTGGAAATCGCCCGTGCGCTGGCCGCCAACCCTAAATTTATCCTTCTGGATGAACCGTTTGCGGGCGTTGACCCGATCTCCGTTATCGATATCAAACGCATCATTGAGCACCTGCGTGACAGCGGACTGGGCGTATTGATTACCGACCATAATGTCCGCGAAACGCTGGCGGTGTGTGAGCGTGCTTATATCGTGAGTCAGGGACACCTGATCGCCCACGGAACGCCGACGGAAATCCTGCAAGATGAGCACGTTAAACGCGTATACCTTGGGGAAGACTTCAGACTCTGATAGGGTAGAAGTTTTCGATGTCATAGCGGGAGACAACGACTCTGAATATGAAGCAAGGTTTGCAACTCAGGCTGAGCCAACAACTGGCGATGACGCCTCAGCTACAACAGGCGATTCGTCTGTTGCAGTTGTCCACGCTGGAACTGCAGCAGGAGCTCCAGCAGGCGCTGGAAAGCAATCCGCTGCTGGAGCAAACCGATCTTCATGACGAAGTGGATACCCAGGAAACCCAGGACAGCGAAACGCTGGACACGGCTGACGCGCTCGAACAAAAAGAGATGCCGGAAGAGTTGCCGCTCGACGCCAGTTGGGACGAAATCTACACTGCCGGAACGCCTTCAGGCACCAGCGGTGACTACATTGACGATGAGTTACCCATTTATCAGGGGGAAACTACACAGTCTTTGCAGGATTATCTGATGTGGCAGGTTGAGCTAACGCCGTTCTCCGATACCGATCGCGCCATTGCTACCTCTATTGTCGATGCCGTCGACGACACCGGTTACCTGACCGTTTCGCTGGATGACATCCTCGAAAGCATGGGCGACGAAGAGATCGGCCTTGATGAGATTGAAGCGGTACTGAAACGTATTCAACGCTTTGATCCGGTTGGCGTAGCGGCAAAGGATTTGCGCGACTGCCTGTTGATCCAGCTTTCTCAGTTCGACAAATCAACGCCTTTTCTAGAAGAAGCCCGGATTATCATTAGCGAGCATCTCGATCTGCTGGCAAACCATGACTTCCGCACTCTGATGCGCATGACGCGTCTTAAAGAAGACGTGCTCAAAGAGGCTGTCAATCTTATCCAGTCGCTCGATCCCAGACCCGGCCAGTCGATCCAGACCGGTGAGCCGGAGTACGTGATCCCGGACGTACTGGTGCGTAAGCATAATGGACACTGGACGGTTGAGCTAAACGGTGACAGCATTCCCCGGCTGCAAATCAATCAGCACTATGCCGCGATGTGCAATGGGGGGCGTAACGACGCAGACAGCCAGTACATTCGCAGTAATTTGCAGGATGCCCGATGGTTGATTAAGAGTCTGGAAAGCCGCAATGACACCCTGTTACGTGTCAGCCGCTGTATTGTTGAGCAGCAACAAGCCTTCTTTGAGCAAGGCGAAGAATTTATGAAACCGATGGTGCTGGCGGATATCGCTCAGGCCGTTGAGATGCACGAATCGACCATTTCCCGTGTCACTACGCAAAAATACCTGCACAGTCCACGCGGCATTTTTGAACTGAAGTATTTTTTCTCCAGCCATGTGAATACCGAAGGCGGCGGCGAAGCCTCCTCAACGGCAATCCGTGCGCTGGTGAAAAAGTTGATTGCGGCAGAAAACCCCGCGAAACCGCTGAGTGACAGCAAATTAACTTCTATGCTGTCAGAACAGGGTATCATGGTCGCACGCCGCACCGTTGCGAAGTACCGAGAGTCTTTATCCATTCCGCCGTCAAATCAGCGCAAACAACTGGTTTGACCCAACCGATAAGGAAGACACTATGCAGCTCAACATCACTGGAAACAACGTCGAGATTACCGACGCACTGCGTGACTTTGTGAACACCAAGTTCGCCAAACTTGAACAGTATTTTGACCGAATCAATCAGGTCTACGTTGTGTTGAAGGTGGAAAAGGTTACCCACATCTCGGATGCAACACTGCATGTAAACGGTGGTGAAATTCACGCCAGCGCGGAAGGTCAGGACATGTACGCCGCTATTGATGGCTTAATTGACAAGCTGGCGAGACAGCTCACTAAGCATAAAGACAAACTGAAACAACACTAATTGTCAGGGCAGTTAGCGGGTGCAGGACGGCCTGTTGTGCAGAACAACAGGCCATTTGTACAGTTAGCGCTCCGAACCCGTCCCGCCGTTGTGGGACAGGTTCTTAGGTGAAATTATGATAAATAACGATACGACTCTACAACTGAGCAGTGTACTTAACCAGGAATGTACGCGCAGTGCCGTTCACTGCCAGAGCAAAAAACGGGCGCTGGAAATTATCAGTGAACTGGCGGCCAAACAGCTTAGCTTACCGCCCCAGGTGGTTTTTGAAGCCATCCTGACGCGCGAAAAAATGGGCAGTACCGGCATCGGCAATGGGATCGCAATCCCGCACGGTAAACTGGAAGAAGATACCCTGCGCGCCGTCGGTGTGTTTGTACAACTTGAAACACCGATCGCTTTTGACGCGATCGATAATCAACCGGTTGATCTGCTTTTTGCCTTGCTGGTCCCCGCCGATCAAACCAAAACGCATCTGCACACGCTGTCGCTGGTAGCCAAACGTCTGGCGGATAAAACCATCTGCCGTCGCCTGCGTGCTGCACAGAGCGATGAAGAACTTTATCAAATCATCACTGACACCGAAGGCGGTCAGGATGAAGCTTAACGCCCCTTTTGCCACGGTGAGGAGAAACAGTACATGGTACTGATGATCGTCAGCGGTCGTTCAGGGTCAGGTAAATCTGTTGCCCTGCGCGCGCTGGAAGATATGGGTTTTTACTGCGTGGATAACCTTCCCGTGGTGTTGTTACCCGATCTGGCTCGTACGCTTGCCGAACGCCAGATTTCGGCGGCTGTCAGCATTGACGTGCGTAACATGCCAGAGTCGCCGGAAATCTTTGAGCAGGCCATGAACAATCTGCCCGAGGCATTCTCGCCGCAGTTGTTGTTCCTTGATGCCGATCGCAACACCTTGATTCGCCGCTATAGCGATACTCGCCGTTTGCATCCCCTTTCCAGCAAAAATCTGTCCCTGGAAAGCGCCATCGACCAGGAAAGTGACCTGCTGGAACCGCTGCGCTCCCGCGCTGACCTGATTGTCGACACCTCGGAAATGTCCGTTCATGAACTGGCAGAAATGCTGCGCACCCGTCTGTTAGGTAAACGCGAGCGCGAACTGACCATGGTGTTTGAATCCTTTGGCTTCAAACATGGGATCCCCATTGATGCCGATTATGTCTTCGACGTGCGCTTCCTGCCAAACCCACACTGGGATCCGAAACTGCGCCCAATGACCGGTCTCGACAAGCCCGTCGCCGCATTCCTCGACAGGCACACAGAAGTACACAATTTTATTTACCAGACGCGTAGCTATCTTGAGCTATGGTTACCGATGCTGGAGACCAACAACCGTAGCTATCTGACCGTTGCCATCGGTTGTACCGGCGGGAAACACCGTTCGGTGTATATTGCAGAACAGCTGGCAGACTACTTCCGTTCACGCGGTAAAAATGTGCAGTCGCGCCATCGTACGCTGGAAAAACGCAAAACATGACCGTGAAGCAAACCGTTGAAATTACTAATAAGCTGGGTATGCATGCTCGCCCGGCAATGAAGCTCTTTGAATTAATGCAGGGTTTTGATGCAGAAGTCCTGCTACGCAATGATGAAGGCACCGAAGCTGAAGCCAACAGCGTTATTGCCCTGCTGATGCTGGATTCCGCCAAAGGCCGACAAATTGAAATTGAAGCGTCCGGTCCGCAGGAAGTCGAAGCGCTGGCTGCTGTTATTGCGCTTTTCAATTCCGGATTCGACGAAGACTAATCGTTTTTCGTCCTTCTGATGATTCCAGAGAAAACGCCGCATGGCGTTTTTTTTATCTCACGAGCGTCTTTTTGTACGATTCGTGCGCTTTTCATCTTAAGAACTACATTAAGAAAACCTTAAGACAGTTCGTTTAGGTTTCATTTAACCTGAGTGTTCATACTGGATTATTGTCAGTAAATATTTCCAGGATATCACTCATGATTCGTCTATCAGAAGAGACTCCCCTGGGCACCGGACGACATCGTAAATGTTATGCGCATCCGGATGATGCCCAGCGTTGCATTAAGATTGTTTACAATAGTGGCCACGGCGGCGACAAAGAGACGCAGCGCGAGCTGAAATACTACGCGCATCTTTCTCGTTACCTGAAAGACTGGAGCGGCATCCCACGCTACTACGGCACGGTAGAGACCGACTGCGGAACAGGATATGTTTACGATGTGATTGCCGATTACGATGGCAAACCATCCGTCACTCTTACCGAATTTGCCAAACAATGCCGTTATGAAGATGACATTGCCGTATTGCGTCAGTTGCTGAAAAAGTTAAAACGCTATCTGCATGATAACCACATCGTCACTATGACGCTCAAACCGCAGAATATTCTCTGCCGTCGTATTAGCGAGTCGGAAGTGGTGCCCGTGGTATGCGATAACATTGGCGAAGGAACACTGATTCCGTTGGCTACCTGGTCAAAATGGTTCTGCCATCGTAAACAGGAAAGATTGTGGCAGCGCTTTATTTCGCAACCGACATTGGCTGTCGCGCTGAAAAAAGACGCTCCGCCCAAGGAACGCACTGGGTTGTCCCTCTCCTCACGCGAAGCTTAATATTCATCCGGCGAGGCCTGATGGCGCTTAATACAACTTCTGGCGGGTCATAAACGACTCCCCACCCAACTGCCGCATTTGCCGCAGGATCCACGCCTGACGGCTTCGCACATAGCCAGAGGGCGCAGCCGCTTTATAGCGCAAAGGATTCGGCAACACCGCAGCGAGCAGCGCCGCTTCCGACTGGGTCAACCGGCTGGCGGGCTTGCCAAAATAACGCTGCGCTGCGGCTTCAACACCAAATACCCCATCGCCAAATTCCGCGATATTCAGGTAAACCGTCAGGATCCGTTTTTTGCTCCAGACCGTTTCAACCCCCACCGTCAACCCGGCCTCAAGCCCCTTGCGAAACCAGCTACGTCCATCCCAGAGAAAGAGATTTTTAACGGTTTGCTGTGACAACGTTGACGCGCCGCGAATACGGTTTTCATTACGCTCGTTATGCGACAATGCTTTCTCGATGGCGGCGACATCAAATCCCCAGTGGTCCGGGAAGGTTTGATCTTCTGCGGCAATCACCGCAAGTCCCATCCACGGGGAGATTTCATCCATACTCACCCAGTCGGAATGCGCGATATAACCGAAATCGCCCTGGAGCCAGGCGCTAATCTGGCGCTCAACCATCACCGCTGAAAAAGGAACGGGCAACAAGCTAAACAGCGCAATGCCGCCGCCCCAAAAGACAGCGAGCACTAGAATGGCACGCAAAATCACCCGGCGCAGAAAGCCGGTGACACTTTTTTTCATTCGCTCAGAACCAGTACGCGCGACACCAGTTTCTCGATACCTGTGGCCGCCTGAGCGATGTCTTGCGCCAGCATATAAGCAGGCGTGGTCACGATTTTATTGTCTTCATCCACAACAATATCATCGACCGGACAGGTCACGTGTTCTGCCCCCATATCTTCCAGCACTTCAGCCGTATCAATATCAGTACCGATCGTCAGACGCAGCGGGAAACCAAAGATTTTAGGCAACATAGCCGGGGCGATACACATAAATCCAAGCGGTTTTCCTGACTGATGCATGGCGATGGCAAGTCCGGTTAAATCGGGATCAACACGGCATTCGCTCCCCTGACTGGCAAAGTTGCTCAAATTTTTTGCAGCACCAAAACCACCAGGCACAATCAATGCATCCAGTTCAGCGGAAACAGCCTGAGACAACGGACGAATATCGCCACGCGTGATACGGGCAGCTTCAATCAGCACATTACGGCTTTCCGCCATTGGGTCACCGGTCAGATGATTAATCACATCGGCTTGCGGTTTGTCTGGTGCGAAACAGACAGCCTGCGCGCCATTGCGAGCAATAGCCAGCAGCGTCAGTACGGCTTCATGAATTTCTGAACCGTCATACACGCCACATCCACTGAGTACTACGCCAATTTTTTTCATTCAAATGTCCTTTTCACAACCTTCTGAGGCATATTAAAAATTGTGATTAAAATGCCTCGCATCACACATTTAACTGATTCATGTAACAAAGCATTTAAGATTTGCTATCTTAACTGCGTGCGGCCTGAAAATGAGCGCTGCGCCATTTTAACTAATAATGAGAACTTACGGCGCAGCCACGATTTCCCTGGTGTTGGCGCAGTATTCGCGCACCCCGGTCAAACCGGGGTCATTTTTTTTCCGCGTTTGCCACCCAGGCTTTCAACACCGCAACGTCGTGTTGCCATTCCTGCTTCATCTCTTCAATCCATTCACCCACGTTATCCTCCCATGCCGGAAGATCCGGTGACTGAATTTGCTGCCCCAACTGCTGAAGATGGCGAAGGCCAACCGAACCAGCCGCCCCTTTGATTTTATGCCCCTCTTCCACCACGCCCTTTTTATCACGGGCGGTCAGATTGGATTCCAGGACGCTTAAATAACCCGGCATCATCTTCTCAAACACGGCCAGACCATCGGTAATCAGTTTCGGCCCCACCAGCTCGATATACTGCTCCAGCATCGGAATATCTAACAGCGCTTGCGATTTACTGCTTTCTTCAGATTTCACAGTGCTCTCCTCTTCGTTCTGGGTATCCCAGTACTTTTTGATCATGGCGGTTAACGCGGGTACCGACAGCGGCTTGCTCAGTACGTCATCCATACCGGCATCCAGATACTCTTTCTTATCTTTCAGTACGTTCGCCGTGAGCGCCACCAGCGGTGGCAGATCTTCGCGCGCATAGCGCTGAGTCAGTTCGCGAGAAATATCAAGGCCGGTCATATCTGGCAACTGGATATCCAGCAGCACCAGGTCATACTCGCCCGGCGTAAACATCTCCAGTGCCGCTTTGCCGGTCATGGCGACATCGACACTGTTGCCAAGTTTTTCCAGCACCGAACGCGCGACAATCACGTTCAGCTCGATATCTTCCACCAGCAGCACATTCAGCGCGGGCAGCGGCAGGTCATCATCTTCAAACGCATCTTCAACTTCTTCCGCCACCGCCGGTGCGTGAACCGTCAGGGTAAAGACCGAACCTTTACCCGGCTGGCTTGCTACAGTAATGTCGCCCCCCATGTTTTTCGCCAGACGGCGAGAGACCGCCAGACCGATGCCTGTACCGGTCGCCGGTTTTCCGCCGTGGCTGTCTTTCACCTGATAATACATGGCGAAAATTTTGTCCTGCTCATCCTGTGGAATGCCAATGCCTGAATCTTCCACCTCAAAGTGCAACACGCTACCTTCGTCGTAACGCACACGCACCGTCACCTGCCCCTGCTGGGTAAATTTCACGGCGTTGCTGATAAGATTCCACAGGATCTGCCGCAGGCGGGTGCCATCGGTCACCACCTTATGTGGGAGCGGTAACGTCGGTTCGAGCACAAAACGCAGCCCTTTCTGCTGCGCCTGGAGACCGGAGAGGTTTTCCAGATCGGCCAGGAAACTGGTGAAGTCCACCGGTTGATTATCCAGTTGAACCTTGCGCCGCTCCATCTTATCCATATCAATGATATCGTTGAAAATGTTCCCCAACGTCACCGCCGAGACATGGATGGTTTTCAGGTATTTTTCCTGCTCAGCCGTCAGATCGGTGTCCAGCAAGATACGACTCAGCCCCACTATCCCGTTCAGCGGGGTGCGCAGTTCATGGCTGATGGTGGAGATGAAGGTGGTTTTATCGCGACTGGCGCGTTCAAGGGCATCCTGATAGCGCTTGCGCTCGGTGATATCGCGGCCAAACCCCATCAGACCGTGGCGTTTACCCACCCGGTCGTAATAGGGCACTTTGCGGATTTCGAAACAGGCTTTGCGCCCGTCCGGATAGTCGAGCCACTGTTCATAGGTCAATGACACGTTATGGCGGAAGACCTTTTCATCGGTCTCAATGACTTTTTCCGCCGCTTCTGGCGAGTACACGTCGGCAGGTTTCAAATGCACCAGTTGCTTTTCGCTTTTCCCGGTGAGCAACTCCATCGCCCGGTTGCAGCCAGAAAACTCTTTATCTTCATTACGATAGAAAACGAGATCCGGTGAGGCATCAAGAAAGGAGCGTAAAAAAGAGGATTGTTGCTCCAGTTGAATCTGCGTTTCCTCACGCTCTTTGATTTCAACTTTAAGCTGTTCAAACGTTTCCTGGCGTTCAGCCTCCGCCTTTTCGCGTTCAGCAATCTCCTGATTCAGTTGGGAAATATTATCTTTCAGTTGCACGTTCAGCTTGAGATCGCGTTCACGCATCTCTTCCAGCTTTTGCACCAGACGGGACAAGCGCTGACGGGATTCTTCCAGTTGTTCCACGACCACCGACAGGAAATAGACCGCCCAGGGCGTGATTAACAAACCAAAGAAAATAGAACGAATGACATCGATCTGTTCGACCTGACCATGTAGCACCATGGTGACGGCCATCTGCACCACGATTGCCAGCACAACGAGCGCTAACGCCAGGAGCAGCGAAAAGCGCACCAGACCCAATTTCATCATCAGGTCAACATAGTACTGCGCCAGCATACGAATTTGCTTCATCAGGAATTTCCTTTACGACAACCTGGCACAATAATACTCAATTCTGGGCAAGACGTTGAAGAATGTGCAAGAAATGCGGAGGTTATCGGTGAAATGACCGAGGAGTGGTTCATCATAGGCCAGATGGTTAACTCTCCGGCTGCACCCACGGCGTACCCAGCGCTGAGCCTTGCACGCCGTGCTCGTTAAGATACTTATCCAGCTCTACCATTCCGGTCCAGCGGTTTTCACACCACAACGGTGCCAGCAGTGTAGGCCGGCGCGCGCTGGCGGAAATACGATGATAAATCACCTCTGGCGGCGTATGACGAATCATCTCACCGGCGGTAGCCGTGTAATCATCAAGTTCAATCCCGTTCAGACGACCAGCTTCCCAGGCCTTTGCCATAATGCTGCCCTTCACGATATGCAGCGGATGGAGTTTGATACCGTCCACGCCAGTTTCCACTACCCGCCCCAGCGTTTGCAGGCACTCTGCGTTCCCTTCACCCGGCAGGCCGACAATCAGGTGTGAACAGACCTTTAACCCACGCCCACGCGCAAGCCGTGTCGTACGTTGATAACAGGCGAAATCATGTCCACGGTTGATACGGTGCAGCGTTTTGTCATGCGCGGTTTGCAAACCCAGTTCCAGCCATACTTCGTACCCCTGGTCTTTGTATTCACAAAGCAGATCGAAAACCGCATCCGGCACGCAGTCGGGACGTGTTCCGACGCACAGCCCGACGATACTGGCCTGACTCACTGCCTGTTGATACATGGCGCGTAATACCTGCACTTCGGCGAAGGTGCTGGTATACGCCTGAAAATAGGCCAGATAGCGTTTCGCACGATTAACCAGATGCGCCTGATGCGCGAGCTGTTCGGCAATTGAATGATGCTGCTGCGCCTCGTCCGCAAAAGAGGCAACATTACAGAAGGTGCAGCCGCCACGCCCAATGGTGCCATCGCGATTAGGACAGCTAAACCCGCCATGCAGCGTCAGCTTATGAACCTTTTGCCCATAACGACGAGAAAGATCCCCACCAAACATATTGACTAATTTCTGTAACTGCATAATCTGATAGACCGCGCCTTGAAAAGAGGCCAAAGCCTGCCATTTTTAGCCCTTATCGGCGATGACCTGGATCAATCGCCCCGGCGGGCTTTTATCAATTGCATACCCAGTCATAATAATCGATATTTCATTCATAACTACGCCAATTACTTTTCCTTATTCTTTGCGCTTTTTTTTATTCTCAGAGGCCGATTGCGCAAAAACAGTATCATTAATCACTCATGATTTATTAACCAGCATAAAACACTACATCTCACGCTGAATAAAGCGGAGATAAGGGCTATCAAGCGGTTATGATAGTGAGACAGATCACACTCCCGGGAGCGCTCAGGATACGTTAAATCAATGTAAAAACGGGAGTAATTTCAATATAATCATTAAGATATCTGCTCTATAGCACATTTTTAGATAAATAAGATTGCCATTTGACCTGTGTGTGGATTCCCGATAAGTTGGAAATCCGCTGGAAGCTTTCTGGATGAGCGGTGTGCTCATCATATTTATGCAGTAATTGAGATTCCCTCTGACAGCAAGTCCTCAAACTTGTTTGACCTACGCGAAATGGAATAAAGAGGGCGAATGCGAGGTAAGCGTATGACACGCAAACCCCGTCGCCATGCTCTTGGTGTGCCCGTCGCAAACGGTATCGGAAGGGGATCACGCAGAGCCTGGGGAGGTTCACTGATATGTTGTACGATAAATCCCTTGAGAAGGATAACTGTGGTTTCGGCCTGATCGCCCACATAGAAGGCGAACCTAGCCACAAGGTAGTGCGTACCGCCATACACGCGCTGGCCCGAATGCAGCACCGTGGCGCTATTCTCGCTGATGGTAAAACCGGCGATGGTTGTGGTCTGTTGCTGCAAAAACCTGACCGTTTTTTCCGCATTGTTGCCCAGGAGCGCGGTTGGCGTTTAGCCAAAAACTATGCTGTCGGCATGATCTTCCTGAATAAAGATCCTGAACTGGCTGCCGCATCCCGCCGTATCGTCGAAGAAGAACTCCAGCAAGAAACCCTGTCGATTGTTGGCTGGCGCGATGTGCCGACCAACGAAGGTGTGCTGGGGGAAATTGCGCTCTCCTCCCTGCCGCGTATAGAACAAATTTTTGTGAATGCCCCTGCAGGCTGGCGTCCACGTGATATGGAACGCCGTCTGTTCGTCGCCCGTCGCCGTATTGAGAAACGCCTGCAGAGCGATAAAGACTTCTACGTCTGTAGCCTGTCGAATCTGGTCAACATCTATAAAGGTCTGTGTATGCCGGCAGATCTGCCGCGCTTCTACCTGGACCTTGCGGATCTGCGTCTGGAATCAGCCATCTGCCTGTTCCATCAGCGCTTTTCCACTAACACCGTGCCGCGCTGGCCGCTGGCGCAGCCCTTCCGCTACCTGGCGCACAACGGCGAGATCAACACCATCACCGGTAACCGCCAGTGGGCGCGCGCGCGTACCTATAAATTCCAGACCCCGTTAATCCCGGATCTGCATGACGCCGCGCCGTTTGTGAACGAAACCGGCTCTGACTCCAGTTCCATGGATAACATGCTGGAACTGTTACTGGCAGGCGGGATGGATATTATCCGCGCCATGCGTCTGCTGGTGCCGCCCGCCTGGCAGAACAACCCGGACATGGATCCGGACCTGCGGGCCTTCTTTGACTTTAACTCCATGCACATGGAACCCTGGGATGGCCCGGCCGGTATCGTGATGTCCGACGGTCGTTTCGCCGCCTGTAACCTCGACCGCAACGGCTTGCGTCCGGCGCGTTATGTCATCACCAAAGACAAGCTGATCACCTGCGCCTCAGAAGTGGGGATCTGGGATTACCAGCCTGACGAAGTGGTGGAAAAAGGCCGTGTTGGGCCTGGCGAACTGATGGTCATCGACACCCGCGGCGGGCGTATCCTGCATTCCGCTGAAACCGATAACGATCTCAAAAGCCGCCATCCCTATAAAGAGTGGATGGAGAAGAACGTCCGCCGTCTGGTGCCCTTTGAAGATCTGTCTGACGATCAGGTGGGGCAACGCGAGCTGGACGACGATATGCTCGCCAGCTACCAGAAACAGTTTAACTACAGCGCCGAAGAGCTGGATTCCGTGATTCGTGTGCTCGGCGAAAATGGCCAGGAAGCGGTCGGTTCAATGGGTGATGATACCCCCTTTGCCGTGCTTTCCAGCCAGCCGCGCATTATCTATGACTACTTCCGTCAGCAGTTTGCTCAGGTGACCAACCCACCTATCGATCCGCTGCGTGAAGCCCATGTCATGTCGCTGGCCACCAGCATCGGTCGTGAGATGAACGTCTTCTGTGAAGCAGAAGGACAGGCGCACCGTCTGAGCTTTAAATCACCGATTCTGCTGTATTCCGATTTCAAACAGCTCACGACCATGAAAGAGGAACACTATCGCGCCGACACGCTCGATATCACCTTCGACGCGACGCAAACCACGCTTGAAGAAACGGTTAAAGCGCTGTGCAATACCGCGGAACACATGGTACGCAACGGCACCGTCCTGTTGGTGCTCTCGGATCGGAATATCGGCAAAAATCGCCTGCCAGTTCCTGCGCCAATGGCAGTCGGTGCAGTGCAGGCACGTCTTGTGGAACAAAATCTGCGCTGTGACGCCAACATCATCGTGGAAACCGCAAGCGCCCGTGACCCGCACCACTTTGCCGTACTGCTGGGTTTTGGCGCGACAGCGATTTACCCGTACCTGGCGTACGAAACCCTGGGACGTTTAATCGACACCCAGGCGATTGCGAAAAACTACCGTACCGTGATGCTGAACTACCGTAACGGCATCAACAAAGGGCTGTATAAGATCATGTCCAAAATGGGCATCTCGACTATCGCCTCTTACCGCTGTTCCAAACTGTTTGAAGCGGTCGGCCTGCATGATGATGTCGTCGCGCTCTGCTTCCAGGGCGTGGTGAGCCGTATCGGCGGCGCGGGCTTTGCGGATTTCCAGCAGGATCTGCTGAACCTGTCCAAACGCGCCTGGCTGGCACGTAAGCCGATTACGCAGGGTGGGCTGCTGAAATATGTACATGGCGGCGAATACCATGCCTACAACCCGGATGTGGTGCGCACCCTGCAACAAGCAGTGCAAAGCGGCGAATATAGCGATTATCAGGAATACGCCAAACTGGTTAACGAGCGTCCTGCAACGACGCTGCGCGATCTGCTGGCGATTACCCCCGGTGACGACGCGGTCAGCATTGATGATGTCGAACCGGCAAGCGAACTGTTCAAGCGTTTCGACACGGCGGCAATGTCTATCGGCGCGCTGAGCCCGGAAGCGCACGAAGCGCTGGCGGAAGCGATGAACAGCATCGGAGGAAATTCCAACTCCGGCGAAGGCGGCGAAGACCCGGCGCGCTACGGCACCAATAAAGTGTCGCGCATCAAACAGGTCGCCTCCGGCCGCTTTGGCGTCACCCCGGCGTACCTCGTTAACGCCGATGTGATTCAGATTAAAGTCGCTCAGGGCGCGAAGCCGGGCGAAGGCGGCCAGTTGCCGGGTGACAAAGTAACCCCGTACATCGCCAAACTGCGCTACTCGGTGCCGGGCGTGACGCTCATCTCCCCGCCGCCGCATCACGATATCTACTCTATCGAGGATCTGGCGCAACTGATTTTCGACCTGAAACAGGTTAACCCGAAAGCGATGATCTCCGTGAAGCTGGTGTCCGAACCGGGCGTCGGGACTATCGCGACCGGTGTGGCAAAAGCGTATGCGGATCTCATCACCATCGCCGGTTATGACGGCGGTACTGGCGCAAGCCCGCTCTCCTCGGTGAAATATGCGGGCTGCCCGTGGGAACTGGGCCTGGTAGAAACCCAGCAGGCGCTGGTCGCCAACGGCCTGCGACACAAGATCCGTCTGCAGGTCGACGGCGGTCTGAAAACCGGCGTAGATATCATTAAAGCAGCCATTCTTGGGGCGGAAAGTTTCGGCTTCGGCACTGGCCCAATGGTGGCGCTGGGCTGTAAATATCTGCGTATTTGCCATCTGAACAACTGTGCAACCGGTGTGGCAACGCAGGACGACAAATTGCGTAAGAACCACTATCACGGTCTGCCGTTCAAAGTGACCAACTACTTTGAATTTATCGCTCGCGAAACGCGTGAATTGATGGCGCAACTGGGCGTGACGCGTCTGGTAGATCTGATTGGCCGTACCGACCTGCTGAAAGAGCTGGACGGGTTTACCGCCAAACAGCAGAAACTGGAACTGTCTCGCCTGCTGGAAACCGCAGAGCCTAAGGCAGGCAAAGCGTTGTACTGCACTGAAAACAACCCGCCGTTTGATAACGGCGTGCTGAATGCGCAGTTACTGCAACAGGCAAAACCGTATGTGGACGAGCGCCAGAGCAGAACATTCTGGTTCGATATTCGTAACACCGACCGTTCTGTGGGCGCATCGCTTTCAGGCTACATCGCCCAGACCCACGGCGATCAGGGGCTGGCCTCTGATCCGATTAAAGCGCACTTCAGCGGCACCGCAGGCCAGAGCTTCGGTGTCTGGAATGCCGGCGGCGTAGAGCTGTATCTGACCGGCGATGCTAACGACTATGTCGGTAAAGGTATGGCGGGCGGTCTGCTGTCTGTGCGTCCGCCAGTGGGTTCCGCATTCCGTAGCCATGAGGCGAGCATTATCGGTAACACCTGTCTGTATGGCGCGACCGGTGGCCGTCTGTACGCCGCAGGACGTGCAGGTGAACGTTTCGCGGTGCGTAACTCTGGCGCTATCACCGTCGTGGAAGGCATTGGCGACAACGGCTGCGAATACATGACCGGCGGGATTGTCTGCATTCTCGGCAAAACCGGGGTGAACTTTGGTGCCGGTATGACGGGCGGATTCGCCTACGTGCTGGACGAGGACGGCGAGTTCCGTAAACGCGTCAACCCGGAACTGGTCGAAGTCCTGGGCGTTGATGAACTGGCAATCCACGAAGAGCATCTGCGTGGCCTGATCACCGAGCATGTGCAACATACCGGTTCACAGCGCGGAGAAGAGATTCTGGCTAACTGGTCACTCTTCGCCAGCAAATTCGCGCTGGTCAAACCGAGGTCCAGTGATGTGAAAGCACTGTTGGGTCACCGTAGTCGTAGCGCAGCAGAGCTGCGCGTGCAGGCGCAGTAAGGGGTAGCAGCAATGAGTCAGAACGTATACCAATTTATCGACCTGCAGCGCGTTGATCCGCCGAAGAAACCGCTGAAGATCCGCAAAATTGAATTTGTCGAGATCTACGAGCCGTTCTCGGAAGGCCAGGCAAAAGCACAGGCGGATCGCTGTCTTTCCTGCGGCAACCCGTACTGTGAGTGGAAATGTCCGGTGCATAACTACATTCCGAACTGGCTGAAGCTTGCCAATGAGGGGCGTATTTTTGAAGCGGCAGAACTCTCACACCAGACCAACACGCTGCCGGAAGTGTGTGGACGCGTGTGCCCGCAGGACCGACTGTGCGAAGGTTCCTGTACGTTGAACGATGAGTTCGGTGCGGTGACCATCGGCAACATCGAACGCTATATCAATGATAAAGCGTTCGAAATGGGCTGGCGTCCGGACATGACCGGCGTTCGCCAGACCGACAAACGAGTGGCAATCATAGGTGCGGGTCCGGCAGGACTGGCCTGCGCCGACGTGTTGACCCGCAACGGTGTAAAGGCGGTCGTATTTGACCGTCATCCGGAAATTGGCGGCCTGCTGACCTTTGGTATTCCGGCATTCAAACTGGAAAAAGAGGTGATGACCCGCCGCCGTGAAATTTTCACCGGCATGGGGATTGAGTTCAAACTGAACGTGGAAGTGGGTCGTGATGTGCAGCTCGACGACCTGCTGAAAGAGTATGATGCCGTCTTCCTCGGCGTCGGGACCTACCAGTCAATGCGTGGGGGGCTGGAAAACGAAGACGCCGATGGTGTGTTCGATGCCCTGCCGTTCCTGATTGCCAATACCAAACAGATTATGGGCTTTGGCGAAACCACCGACGAGCCGTTTGTCAGTATGGAAGGCAAACGCGTGGTGGTGCTGGGCGGTGGCGATACCGCCATGGACTGTGTGCGAACCTCCGTTCGTCAGGGTGCAACGCACGTCACCTGTGCCTATCGCCGTGACGAAGAGAATATGCCGGGTTCCCGACGCGAAGTGAAAAACGCGCGTGAAGAAGGCGTGGAGTTCCAGTTTAACGTGCAGCCGTTAGGTATTGAAATCAATGCTAACGGTAAAGTCTGCGGTGTAAAAATGGCACGTACCGAAATGGGTGAGCCGGATGCGAAAGGCCGCCGTCGTGCGGAAATCGTCCCCGGCTCCGAACATGTGGTTCCGGCAGATGCCGTTGTGATGGCGTTTGGTTTCCGTCCTCACAATATGGAGTGGCTGGCGAAACACAGCGTCGAACTGGATAGTCAGGGTCGCATCATCGCCCCGGAAGGCAGCGACAATGCCTTCCAGACCAGCAACCCGAAAATCTTCGCCGGTGGTGATATTGTTCGCGGCTCGGATCTTGTCGTGACCGCCATCGCCGAAGGCCGTAAAGCGGCTGACGGGATCATGAACTGGCTGGAAGTGTAGTAAACCTTTCTGACTCCCCTATCCCGAGAACTCGCTCAGGGATGGGGAGTCACCCTTGTTCTTCACAATATTCCACCTCCATTCTTCGAAAGCGGCTCGCAAATTTCGCCGTAACTGGATGTAATGGGCTGAGAAGAATTGACCGCATATCCCCTTAAGTATACTGATAGCGATATATTTTCAATCTGTAACTATCATGTCAGGGATAATATGATGGCAACAACATCAGCACAACATACAGGCGATTATCAGCAAATCCACGACGGCATTATCCATCTGTTGGATACCGCCAGGACAGAGACCGTCCGCAACATTAACGCGATCATGACGGCGACGTACTGGGAAATTGGCCGACGCATTGTCGAGTTTGAGCAGGGCGGTGAAGCGCGGGCAGCTTATGGTACTCAACTGATTGAGCAACTGTCCGTTGATTTAACCCGGCGCTATAAACGTGGGTTTTCTACAAGAAACCTATGGCAAATACGTAATTTTTATATTTATTTTCAACATGTTGAAATTCCGCAGACACTGTCTGCTGAATCTCCTCTTCTGGTACAACTCGCCGGGATATTCCCGTTACCCTGGTCAGCCTATGTCCGGCTCCTGTCGGTTAAAAACGCAGATGCCCGCACCTTTTACGAGAAAGAGACATTACGCAACGGTTGGTCGGTACGACAACTCGATCGGCAAATCGCTTCTCAGTTTTATGAACGGACACTGCTGTCTCATGATAAACCCGCGTTGCTGCAACAGGCCGCGCCCACCGTGCCCGACGTTTTACCAGAACACGCAATACGCGATCCCTTTATTCTCGAATTCCTCGATCTGAAGGATGTGTATTCGGAATCCGATCTGGAAGAAGCACTGATAAATCATCTGATGGAGTTTATGCTTGAGCTCGGTGACGATTTCGCTTTTGTCAGCCGCCAGCGCCGATTACGCATTGACGATAGCTGGTTTCGCGTCGACCTGCTTTTTTTCCATCGCCGCTTGCGCTGCCTGTTAGTCGTTGACCTGAAAGTGGGAAAATTCAGCTATGCCGACGCAGGACAAATGAACATGTACCTGAACTACGCTAAAGAGCACTGGACAATGCCTGGGGAAAATCCGCCAGTCGGGTTAATCCTGTGTGCGGGAAAAGGGGCTGGAGAAGCACACTACGCGCTGAACGGTTTACCGAATACCGTGATGGCAAGCGAGTACAAAGTGCAATTACCTGACGAAAAATTACTGGCAGATGAACTCATCCGTTCGCAAATGGCACTGACAGCGCAGAAAATTGAATCCTCAGAAACGTCTTTGACGGAATGATGAACGGACGGAATATAAAAACGTAAGGCCGGATGGTAAAAACCATCCGGCCTTTTCAGGCGCCTAACAGGCTGGCGCGAACCTTGACGACGACTTTCTTAATCTCTTTCGGTTCACCCACATTGCATCCCGGTTTGTGTGGTTCTCCTGGCATAAACACCGCGAACATCCCCGGTTGTAAGGTGATGGTCTGGCTATCCGCAATCTCCCGACAAAGCTGATAATCGTCCTCTACATGTATCTCTTCGCACTGACGCGCTGAACCCGCCACACCAAACTGAATGCGCTCCTCGCCCGCCAGCAACAGTTGGATATCAATATACGCCTCATGCAGTTCTGCCTTTTTCTCCACAGGAGACTGCGTGACAAACTGCATCACATTCATAAAGATATCTTCACCGCGAAGTTCAACACGACCTGGCGTTTTCTCCTGTGGTCTGGCGGTCAACGCCAGTGTCAGGGCATCCGCCAACACGGGATGCAAGCCGGCGGAAGATAACATGCGAATTTCACCTAATATCATGACGTCTCTCCTTGCGCTAATAACGCCGCACCCAGCAGTCCGGCGTCGTGGCGGTAGTGCGCAGCGCGTAATTCAACGTGATAAACCGGGGGCATCAGTTCAAGACAAGCGCGTACCTGGGCCAAATACCCTGGTGCCAGGCCTACGCTACCGCCAACAACAACGCGCTGGCAATCCGTTACCGCTTTCGTATCAGCAATCAGCCGGGCCAGCACCTGCGCGGAATGTGCGACCAGCCGGATGGCTTGCTCATTCCCTTCTTCTGCCCGGGAAAAAATGGTTTTTGCATCACAGCCGGCAAGTTCACCCTGCGCCGCTGCGGCAATCCCCCGTCCAGAGGCAATGGCCTCAACACACCCCACCCGACCACAGCCGCACATGGGGCCATCAGGATCGGCGAGAGTATGCCCAAGATGCCCGGCCAGACCACCGGTGCCGGTGATCAACTGGCCGCCGCTGATTACGCCGCCGCCCACACCGGTTGAAACGGTGATAAACACCATATCGCGCGTCTCATCCTCCATGGCGTGATACTCCGCCCAGGCCGCGGCCTGGGCGTCGTTGACGGCCAGCGTCGGAAGGCCGGTCAGCGCTTCAAGCGTCTTTACCAGCGGGAAGTGGAGCAAGCCGCCCAGATTTTCAGGATTAATTGCCAGCAAGTTACCTTCACGAATGATCCCCGTTGAAGCAATCGCTACCCGACATGCCTGCGACTGAAGCGGCGCGACCAGCGTTTTTAATGCCTCGCGTAACGCTTGCGGAGTCTTACTGGCCGGTGTGGACAACTCGCGGCGTTCGCGAATCTGTCGGTCCTCCCCCACCAGCGCGGCGGCAAGTTTTGTACCGCCAATATCAATTGCCAGTGTCGTCATAGCACCGCCTTTTTCAGCGCCGTGTTATACCATTCGCAAATGTGTTCAAGGCGAGTAATCGCGGACCCCACCGTCACGGCCCACGCACCGTGACGCATTGCCTCTGCGGCCTGAGCAGGTGTGTTGTAACGCCCCTCAGCAATCACCCGGCAACCGGCGTCACTCAGCGCTTTCACCAGCGCCAGATCCGGCGCCTCCGGAGTTTCTGACGTGGTGTAACCAGAAAGCGTAGTGCCAATGATTTCTGCGCCGAGCGCCTGACAGGCCATACCATCTTCCAGGGAGGAGCAGTCGGTCATGGCCAGGCGCTGATGATGATGGATACGCGCCAGTAGCGCCGCGACCGTTACCGGGCGGACGCGGTCAGTACCGTCTACCGCAATAATGTCAGCGCCAGCCTGCGCCAGCGCATCAACATCCTCCAGAAACGCGGTGATACGCACCGGAGAATCGTCCAGATCGCGCTTAAGAATGCCGATGATGGGGATGGAAACTACGGCGCGCGTAGCCTTCAGGTTCTCGACACCTTCAATTCGGAGCGCCACAGCGCCTGCCTGCTCTGCCGCCAGCGCCATGGCAGCCACGATTTCCGGTTTATCCAGAGGGCTGTCAGGAACCGGCTGGCAGGAGACAATCAAACCACCGCGTACGGCAATGTTTTTATCCAGTTGTGCAAGTAACGACATACATCTTCCCTTATGAATTTTGCCCGGTATAAAACCGGGCAAGCGGATTAACTTTTACTTTTGATTAAAGGGCTTTTATCGCCGCCAAACGGGACGGCGCCGCTGAACGGTTTGCCGTCGATAGCATCATGTGTGCGCAGCGCCTCCGGTCGCAGCCAACGCTGAACACGAGACGGCATATCCAGACCAATCAGCAGGATCACCACAAAAGTCAGACTGAAAGAGAGCGAACCCAGCGCGGTACCCAGATCCAGACGCTGGGCAATGAGCGCCCCCAGAATGGGTGCCAACGCGCCGCCAAGCGCCCCAACGTTATAGGTGAACCCCAGCCCCGCCGCACGCTGATCGGTATCGAAATAGCCGCCTATCAGTTTCGGTAAGATCCCGGAGATCCCCTGGCCCAGCATCTGCTGGAAGAAAAGAAGAAAACCAAGAACCCAGATGTTTGAACCGCCAATCGCGAACACCGGAATGATCAGCACCTGCGAGGCCAGCAGACTGCACACATAAGCTTTGCGGGTCCCCAGCCAGTCACCGAGGAAGCCACCCACACAGCATCCAACCGCAGCGCCAGAGCCGCTAAAGAAAAGTACGCGCGCCACGGTGGAAGGATCATATGCCAGTTCAGTTTTCAGATACGTTGGCAACAGCGCCTGAATCGGCCACGAGTAGAGGAAGGCAAACAGGACGACGACCATGAGCATAACGCCTGTCGGCCAGCGCTTACCGCTGCTTTGCACCATGAAACTGATGAAAATAACGGCGCAAAGCAGACCAAGCACCGCGACAATCGCCGCATTTTGCAGGTTACCGGCAAAACAGAACCACAACGCTGTGGCTGCCGCTATCGTCATCAGAATATTGACGACACGATGCTCACCCCGATAGAGAATATCCACCATCGTACGTACCGGCGCTTTACCTTGATGCTTCTCTTTCCAGTCCTCGGCTTCCGGTATATTTTTCCGTAACCAGAGGGCGAAAATAATCGGCAGAATGCCAATGAAGAACAGCGCGCGCCAGCCCCAGACCGGCACCACCAGGCTGTAGACCTGCGCCGCAACCACCGCGCCGACAGAGAAGCCTGAAATCAGAAAACCGCTGGCTTTATTACGCAGATGTTTCGGCCAGCTTTCAATGACATAGGTGGCGCTCGACCCATATTCGCCCGCCATTCCCATACCAATCACCAGACGGGCGATAAACATGGTGGTATAACCTGGCGCAAAACCGCAGGCCAGCGTCCCCATGGAGAAGAGAATAATGCTGGTGACCATCGCCAGTCGGCGTCCATAACGATCGCCCATTGCGCCCAGCATTAACCCGCCAAACCAGCGGGAGATAAAAGCCGCCGAAATCAGGCTTGCCGCCTGAACCGTCGTCAGCCCAAATTCTCCTTGTACTTCCGTCAGCACAAGGGCAATCAACACAAAATCAAAACCATCAAGCAAATATCCCAGCCATGCAGCGGAAAACGCCCGCCATTGTGCCCGGTTGAGATGGCGATACCACGGTATGCTTTGGGTAGAAGTACGCATTTTACTCTCCCGACGATTTCTTTATTGTATTGCCGGATGGCGGCTTCGCCTTATCCGGCCTACGTATCGTGTTCTGTTGTGTTTTGTAGGCCGGATAAGCGTCAGTGCCATCCGGCCTACGTATCGTGTTCTGTTGTATTTTGTAGGCCGGATAAGCGTCAGCGCCATCCGGCACCCCGTCAGGAACGTTCCGCCATCAATTGTTCCGCCAGTGCTTTCAGTTCCGGCAGATATTTTTCATCTACAGGGGCAAACGGCTTACGGCACAGCGGTACAGAAACCACGTCCATATAGTGCAGAACCGTTTTCAGCCCACGGAAGACGCCGGTCTTAATGAGCAGATCGATAACCTTATTGCACTCGGTTTGCAGCTTTTGTGCAGTCCGGACGTCGCCTTCTTTGAGCGCTTTCACAATTCCACGATAACGCCAGCCCATGATGTTGTAGGTACTGCCGATACCGCCGTCCGCACCAGCCAACAGGCCGGAGGCGAAAATTTCGTCATAACCGTTGTAGAGCACCAGATCCGGATGCGCGCGGCGGATCTGCTCCATCTGATACAGGTCGCCCGAGGTTTGTTTCAGTGCGCCCACGCCCGGCAAGGTCACCAGAGTGTTGATCTGATCCAGCGTTAACTTCACGCCGCTCAACGCCGGGATGTTATAAACCACCATCGGCAGGCCATCCGCTGAATCAATGATGGCGCGGTAATGATCGCAATGCTCCTCAAAGCTAAAGGGATAGTAGAACGGCGTCACCGCAGAGACGGCGTCAAAGCCGTAACGATGCGCCGCACGAGCAAGTTGCTGGCTCTCTTCAGTGCTGACCGTACCGACGTGGGCGATCAGCGTTACCTTACCCTTCGCCTCTTCCGCAACCACTTCCAGCACCAGCTCCCTTTCTGCACAGCTCTGCACAAAGGCTTCTCCGGTCGAACCGCCCACATACAACCCGTCGATACCCTGAGCAATGTTAAAACGCACCAGACGGCGCAGACTCTCGATATCCAGTTTCTGCTGGTTATCAAAAGGGGTTAACAACGCGGGCATTACGCCTCGTAAATCTTTTGCCATAACGACCTCTGCCATGATTAATGTGATCTGACTACATACCTTTATACCTGTTATACCAGAACAAATAAGCAGCATCTCATACAAAACGCTTATAGTGCGATCTGCTTCACTAAACGATCGTCAGGATCGCGATCACTTCCGCAGTTTTGAATGTTTACCGAGAGCGTGCCAGGTGGCGGAAACGCTGTTGAGATGGGATTGCAATGCGCGATCGGCTTCGTCCGGATCGCGTTGGCGAATGGCCTCGACAATAGCAATATGCTGCTGATAACTCACATTATTGTGCTCATACAGCTCACGATCCGGCACGGTCGGGCGTGCGGCGATCAGCCAGTCAAGCAGCGCAACGTGGATCGCCATAAAGATAGGATTACCGGGGATCTCCGCCAGCACGCGATGAAAATCGACATCTGAACGGATGAAAAGCGCATTGTCATCCAGCGACTGGCTGTTGATCTCCAGCGCTTTCGCCAGCCGATCAATCTGATCATCAGTCGCATTTTCTGCGGCATAACGTACAAGGCTGGACTCAAAAAACAATCGCAACTGCTCAAAATGCGCGATGCCGCCTGGATGCGCGAGAAAATCTTTCGCCATTCCGGACAGTTCACCAATGATAGTGTCTGCCGAAGGACGCGAAACGCGGGCGCGTTCACCGTTGTTGATTTGCACCAGGCCTTTACGCTTAAGCGCCGCCAGCGCTTCACGCACAGAGGGACGGCCAACGTTGAAAAAGGCCATCAGTTCCCGCTCAGACGGCAACTGCTCGCCCTCGCCAAACTCGCGGCGGCGAATCATCTGTTCTAACTCTTCTTCAACCATCTCTGACAGCTTTTTACGCGCCAGCGGACGACGGCGAAGGCTACGCCCAATGGTGGCTGGAGAATCTTCTGCTTGCGAATCAAATGCGTTCATAAGACCTGTTCTGCGAGTCACGGTGAAAAATAACAGCGGACTCATCGTATCACAGGATTGGAAGGAGGGTGAAACCACGTCATGGAGATCAAAAACAGGCCTCGCGGGGCCTGTTTTAGGTTATTTCACGACACGTAATGCCGGTCGACCACCGCGCGGTGGCGGCGGATCGTCATTCGGGTTGTTGTCATCGTCATGATCCGGCTTATCGCCATCGATGACTGACATCACCGTTTCGCTTTCGGTGTCAGATGTTGCGTCATCATCATTGAGACTGGCGACGTCTTCATCATAAGCGGCTTCCGGTTCAAACATCGTTCCGGCGCCATTCTCACGTGCGTAAATCGCCAGCACTGCTGCTAACGGTACAGATACCTGGCGGGGAACACCGCCAAAACGCGCGTTAAAACGCACTTCGTCATTAGCCAGTTCCAGATTCCCCACCGCACGCGGTGCGATGTTCAGAACAATTTGCCCGTCGCGTGCATACTCCATTGGAACATGCACGCCAGGCAACGTCACATCCACCACCAGGTGCGGCGTGAGCTGGTTGTCCAGCAGCCACTCATAGAAAGCGCGCAGCAGATACGGACGACGTGGTGTCAGCTGTGACAAATCCATCGGTATTAACCCCGGCCGAGACGCATTTCACGTTCAGCTTCCGTTAAAGAAGCCAGGAAAGAATCACGTTCAAAGACGCGGGTCATGTAACCTTTCAGCTCTTTCGCGCCGGCACCGCTGAACTCAATCCCCAGTTGCGGCAGACGCCACAGCAGCGGCGCCAGGTAGCAATCCACCAGGCTGAATTCATCGCTCAGGAAATACGGTTTCTGACCAAATAATGGCGCAATAGCTTGTAGCTCTTCGCGAAGCTGTTTACGCGCAACGTCAGCTTCTGACGCAGACCCGTTAACGATGACGTTCATCAGCGTATACCAGTCTTTTTCAATACGGTGCATGTACAAGCGGCTTTCACCACGCGCAACCGGGTAAACCGGCATCAGCGGCGGATGCGGGAAACGCTCATCCAGGTATTCCATAATGATGCGAGATTCCCATAGGGTCAGCTCACGATCCACCAGTGTCGGGACGCTCTGATTCGGGTTGAGGTCAATCAGATCCTGCGGTGGATTGTCCTTTTCCACATGCTCGATCTCAAAACTTACACCCTTCTCCGCCAGCACAATGCGGACCTGATGGCTATAGATGTCAGTAGGACCAGAAAACAGCGTCATTACCGAACGTTTGTTGGCAGCGACAGCCATGAAAACCTCCAGGTATATTCAGAATTTTTACTGCTACCGGCCATCGTATGGCCAGTCAGAAGTGATGTCACCCACATCGGAAAGGTCATCATCGTTCAAAAAGCAAACAAAAAATGAGCAATACCCGATATTTGGGCAGAAAATTGGATGATAGTTTACCAGATTTTGTGACCTTTGTGGTGAGTCGATTCTGGAAATGGGGAAAAAGAGGGAGCGTTCAGGGGATTACGCCAGATTTATCCATAAAAAAACCCGCCGAAGCGGGTTTTTTCGCCAACAGTAATCTGCCAGAGGCAGAAAACAATTAACGTTTGGAGAACTGCGGACGACGACGTGCTTTACGCAGGCCGACTTTCTTACGTTCAACCTGACGAGCATCACGAGTAACGAAGCCAGCTTTACGCAGTTCGGAACGCAGGGACTCGTCGTACTCCATCAGAGCGCGGGTGATACCGTGACGGATCGCACCAGCCTGACCAGAGATACCACCACCTTTAACAGTGATGTACAGATCCAGTTTCTCAACCATGTCGACCAGTTCCAGCGGCTGACGAACTACCATGCGAGCAGTTTCACGACCGAAGTACTGTTCCAGAGAACGTTGGTTGATAACGATTTTGCCGTTGCCCGGTTTGATGAAAACGCGAGCTGCGGAACTTTTGCGGCGACCAGTGCCGTAGTATTGATTTTCAGCCATTGCCTATAATCCCGATTAGATGTCAAGAACTTGCGGTTGCTGTGCCGCGTGGTTGTGCTCGTTGCCAGCGTAAACTTTCAGTTTACGGAACATAGCACGACCCAGCGGGCCTTTTGGCAGCATGCCTTTAACCGCGATTTCAATCACACGCTCAGGACGGCGAGCAATCATCTCTTCAAAGGTCGCTTCTTTGATACCACCGATGTGGCCGGTGTGGTGATAATACACTTTGTCAGTACGCTTGTTGCCGGTTACAGCAACTTTGTCAGCGTTCAGAACGATGATGTAATCACCGGTATCTACGTGCGGAGTGTATTCCGCTTTATGCTTACCGCGCAGGCGACGAGCCAGTTCAGTAGCCAGACGGCCCAGAGTTTTACCGGTCGCGTCAACAACGTACCAGTCGCGTTTTACGGTTTCTGGTTTAGCTGTAAAAGTTTTCATTAAAAGCTTACCCAATAAATAAGTTACACGTTGGTGAACACCCAAACGTTATGTCAGTTGAGGTTCACACGACAAAGTCCGGCAAACCTACCCCTTCGAATAGCCAATGCCAGCACACAAAAAGTTTTGGGAAAAAACTTTCTTGTAACGTGGGGTCGCAAGATTATAGAGAAGTCGGGGTCAAAGATCGACCCCTAAATGTGATTTGCCCAACAGTTTATTGCCCGCAGTCAGGGCATGTGTTTCTGCTTCAGATACTCTTCGCTCTGCATTTCTTGCAGACGTGACAGACAGCGCTGGACTTCAAACTTCAACCGCTCCCCCTGATACACCTCATATAAAGGTACAGCCGCGCTGATCACCAGCTTAACGTGCCGCTCATAAAACTCATCCACCAGAGCGATAAAACGGCGCGCTTCACTTTCCATCAGCGGCGTCATCACCGGTACATCAAACAGCATTACCGTATGGTAGAGGCGTGATAGCGCAATATAGTCATGCTGGCTGCGGGCATCGACACACAGCGTATGAAAGGAAACGGCCAACGTCTGATTCGCCACGCCGAGCGTCGGTAATGGCCGGTGGTTGATCTCAAGAACGGGCCCTGTCTGGCGTTTTTCACCCGCCAGCGCCAGCCAAAGGTTATCCATTTGCTGTTGCGTTTCATTATTTAGCGGCGAGAGCCACAGGTGCGCCTGAGTCAACGTGCGCAGACGGTAATCCACGCCCGCGTCGACGTTCATGATGTCGCAATGCTGTTTAATCGCATCAATAGCAGGAAGAAAACGCGCACGCTGCAGACCATTACGGTACAGCTCATCAGGAGGGATATTCGACGTCGCCACCAGCGTAATCCCCCGGGCAAACAGCGCTTTCATCAAACCGCCAAGCAGCATCGCGTCAGTAATATCCGATACAAAAAACTCATCAAAACACAACACATCCGTCTCCGCTTTAAAGCGGTCGGCCAGGGTTTCGAGCGGATCGGTTTGTCCTTGCAGGGCAGTTAACTCTTCATGTACGCGTAGCATAAAGCGATGAAAGTGCAGGCGCTGTTTACGTTCGCCCGGCAGACTGTGGTAGAACAAGTCCATCAGCCAGGTTTTGCCACGCCCGACACCCCCCCACATATATAAGCCGCGCACCGGAGCACGCCCTGCCTCCTCTTTTTTCCCCAGCAGTTTGCCAACACGGGCCATTAACCCTTTCGGCTGATCTGTCGGTGGTTTTTCTGCGGTGAGGGCCTGATAAATCGCCTGGAGACGAGTTACCGCCTCTTTTTGTACGTCGTCGGGTTGATGAGTACCGTCGCTAATAGCTTTCTGGTAACGCGATGTAGGGGAAAAGCTCTGCATGATGTTATTGTTATTCCTTGAAAATCGATGTGCCGCCGTTCACGGTTGACGAAAAAAAGGCCGTTCTACACTACGCGATATAAAGACGGGATTCCACTTCTGCGGGTTTAGCGGTTATAGTGGCAGTATCGGGCGCAGGCATGAAGCCTAAAGCCAACACCCTACGGAAACAAATACAACGGGAGATGTTCATGACCTGGGAATATGCGCTAATTGGGTTAGTCGTCGGCATCATCATCGGTGCTGTAGCCATGCGTTTTGGTAACCGCAAGTTACGTCAGCAACAGGCGTTGCAGTACGAACTGGAAAAGAATAAAGCAGAGCTGGAAGAGTATCGCGAAGAACTTGTCAGCCACTTTGCCCGTAGCGCTGAGCTGCTGGATACCATGGCGCACGATTACCGCCAGCTTTATCAGCACATGGCAAAAAGCTCCAGCAGCCTGCTGCCGGAAATGTCTGCGGAATCCAACCCGTTCCGTAACCGTCTGGCGGAGTCGGAAGCCAGTAACGACCAGGCTCCCGTACAGATGCCACGTGACTATTCCGAAGGCGCATCCGGCCTGCTGCGTGGTGGCGCAAAGCGCGACTAACCGCACATCATAAAGATTTTTTCCGGGCGCAGCGATTGCGCCCGTCTCTTCTCTCCCGTCCCGACTATCATTTAATCATTATCCGCATTGTTCACAGGCTGAAAATTCAATAACATCAGATTGTTTTGAATCGTCTTTCCTTTCACTCAAGGTACGAGAGCAGGATCAATGAAAAAACAAACCCAGCTGTTGAGTGCATTAGCGTTAAGTGTCGGGTTAACTCTCTCGGCACCGTTTCCAGCCATGGCGTCGATTCCAGGCCAGGTTCCCGGTCAGCCCGCGCTTCCCAGCCTCGCCCCGATGCTCGAAAAAGTGTTGCCTGCGGTGGTGAGCGTGAAGGTTGAAGGGACCGCAACCCAGAGCCAGAAAGTCCCGGAGGAATTTAAAAAATTCTTTGGTGACGAACTGCCGGATCAGCAGTCGCAGCCTTTTGAAGGGCTGGGTTCCGGGGTCATTATCGATGCAACCAAAGGTTATGTGCTGACCAACAATCACGTGATTAACCAGGCACAAAAGATTAGCGTTCTGCTGAATGACGGTCGTGAATTCGAAGCCAAACTGATTGGTAGCGACGATCAAAGCGACATCGCCCTGTTGCAAATTCAAAACGCCAGCAAGCTGACGCAAATCGCCATCGCCGACTCAGATAAGCTACGTGTGGGAGATTTTGCCGTCGCGGTCGGTAATCCGTTTGGACTGGGGCAAACCGCCACATCCGGTATCGTCTCGGCACTGGGGCGCAGCGGCCTGAATCTCGAAGGTCTGGAAAACTTTATTCAGACAGACGCTTCAATCAACCGCGGCAACTCCGGCGGCGCGCTACTGAATCTCAACGGCGAACTGATCGGTATTAATACCGCCATCCTTGCGCCTGGCGGCGGCAGCGTCGGCATCGGTTTTGCAATCCCGAGTAATATGGCCCGCATACTGGCGCAGCAACTGATCCAGTTTGGCGAGATCAAACGCGGTCTGTTGGGCATCAAAGGGACCGAAATGACCGCCGATATCGCCAAAGCTTTTAAGCTCGACGTCCAGCGTGGTGCTTTTGTCAGTGAAGTGCTGCCGAACTCCGGCTCGGCGAAAGCGGGTATTAAATCAGGCGATGTGATCACCAGCCTCAACGGTAAACCGCTCAACAGTTTTGCCGAACTGCGCTCCCGTATCGCCACTACCGAGCCTGGAACCAAAGTGAAACTTGGCCTGCTGCGTAACGGCAAACCGCAGGAGGTGGAAGTGACGCTTGATACCAGCACTTCTTCGTCTGCCAGCGCAGAAATGATCGCCCCGGCGTTGCAGGGCGCGACGCTAAGTGACGGTCAGCTCAAAGACGGCAGCAAAGGCATCAAAATTGATAGCGTGGAAAAAAGCAGTCCTGCCGCCCAGGCTGGCTTGCAGAAAGATGATGTGATCATCGGGGTCAACCGCGATCGCGTGAACTCCATTGCCGAAATGCGCAAGGTGCTGGAAGCCAAGCCGTCCATCATCGCACTACAGGTGATGCGCGGGAATGAGAGCATTTATTTGCTCCTGCGCTAAATCCCGAAAACCGGACATCAGCCTCGCGTGTGATGTCCGGGTAACTCATGGTATGCTGCTGTCGTTCCCTTTATTAATGACGCCTCCATCATGTTTGTGAAGCTTTTACGTTCGGTCGCAATAGGTTTGATTGTCGGCGCTATTCTTCTGGCCGCCATGCCTTCGCTACGCAAAATCAATACGCTTTCTGCACCGCAATATGACAGTACCGACGAGACGCCAGCCAGCTATAACTCGGCGGTTCGTCGCGCGGCTCCTGCGGTGGTCAACGTTTATAACCGCAGTATGAACAGCACTGCACATAATCAACTGGAAATTCGTACTCTGGGTTCCGGCGTGATTATGGATCAACGCGGCTACATCATTACCAATAAGCATGTGATCAACGATGCCGATCAGATTATTGTCGCCCTGCAGGATGGACGCGTATTTGAAGCGTTGCTGGTGGGTTCTGATACGCTGACCGATCTGGCGGTGCTAAAAATCAACGCCGCTGGTGGCCTGCCGACCATTCCGATTAACGCCAAACGTTCGCCGCATATCGGTGATGTGGTGTTGGCCATCGGTAACCCTTACAACCTTGGCCAGACCATCACCCAGGGGATTATCAGCGCCACCGGGCGTATCGGCCTGAACCCAACCGGTCGGCAGAACTTCCTGCAAACTGACGCCTCTATCAACCACGGTAACTCCGGCGGCGCGCTGGTAAACTCGCTGGGCGAGCTAATGGGGATTAACACGTTATCGTTTGATAAAAGCAACGATGGCGAGACGCCGGAAGGGATTGGTTTTGCTATCCCGTTCCAATTGGCAACCAAGATTATGGATAAGCTGATCCGCGATGGGCGCGTCATTCGTGGCTACATTGGGATAGGCGGTCGGGAAATCGCTCCACTGCACGCTCAAAGCGGCGGTATGGATCAAATCCAGGGGATTGTCGTGAACGAAGTGGCGCCAGATGGTCCGGCGGCGCAAGCCGGAATTCAGGTTAATGACCTGATTATTTCCGTGAACGGTAAGCCTGCGGTTTCCGCTCTGGAAACCATGGATCAGGTGGCGGAGATTCGGCCAGGATCGGTCATTCCTGTGATTGTCATGCGTGATGATAAGCAACTAACGCTACAGGTCACCATTCAGGAATACCCGGCAACCAATTAAAGCGGACATAAAAAAACCGGAAATCATCCGGTTTTTTATACGTGCCGATGGGTTTGTAGTTTGTAGGCCGGATAAGGTGTTTACACCGCCATCCGGCAATCGGCACTTACTTGTTAACAAACTCTTCGCCCAGCTGAATATCTTTCTTCAGGGTGTCCAGCATGCCTTCCAGCGCGTTTTGCTCAAATGCGCTCAGTTTGCCGATAGACTGACGCTCTTCCACGCCGTTTTTACCCAGCAGCAACGGCTGAGAGAAGAAGCGAGCGTACTGACCGTCACCCTCAACGTAAGCACATTCCACCACACCTTTTTCGCCCTGCAGCGCACGAACCAGAGAAAGACCGAAACGTGCAGCCGCCTGACCCATGGACAGGGTTGCGGATCCGCCACCGGCCTTCGCTTCAACCACTTCAGTACCTGCGTTCTGAATACGTTTGGTCAGGTCAGCCACTTCTTGCTCAGTGAAGCTTACGCCAGGGATTTGTGACAGCAACGGCAGAATGGTCACGCCAGAGTGTCCGCCGATAACCGGAACTTCAACTTCGGTCGGCAACTTACCTTTCAGTTCCGCTACAAAGGTGTTGGAGCGGATGATGTCCAGCGTCGTTACGCCAAACAGTTTATTTTTGTCGTAAACGCCGGCTTTTTTCAGCACTTCTGCTGCGATCGCCACGGTGGTGTTTACCGGGTTGGTAATGATACCGATGCAGGCTTTCGGACAGGTGGTCGCGATCTGCTGAACCAGATTTTTGACGATGCCCGCATTGACGTTAAACAGATCGGAACGGTCCATACCCGGCTTACGCGCCACCCCTGCGGAAATCAGTACCACGTCAGCACCGTGCAGTGCCGGGGTTGCGTCTTCGCCGGAGAAACCTTTGATTTTTACAGCAGTTGGGATATGACTCAGATCTACGGCTACACCGGGAGTCACTGGAGCGATGTCGTACAGGGAGAGTTCTGAACCTGAAGGCAGTTGGGTTTTTAACAGTAGTGCAAGCGCCTGACCGATACCACCAGCAGCGCCGAGGACTGCGACTTTCATCCTAAACTCCTTATTATATTGATAAACTAAGCGTTTGTTGCTCCGCGGCGGCGACCTTAATCCACAATTCAGATGAATACAATCACCCGTATTCATTTCTGTGTAGTCACGCGAATTTAGCTTTTATGCATTTAATTTACGTAATCCGAAGGGGTCAGCGCTAAAGAGCAACTTTCCAACAGGTGGGGACAATATACTCTACTACCAGCCCAAAACAACATCAATTTGATAACAATTAATTTACTTTTAAGCTTATTTGCGAGCCGTGACACAGGCATGTTCCTTGATAACGAAATTTGATAAAATTCCGCTCTTTCATAACATTATTTCAGCCTTCAATATGGCAGATTATTTGCATAAAAATTCATCTGTATGCATAATAATGTTGTTTCCGCTCTCATACTACGGGTGACTTATGCGAAGCTCAGCTAAGCAAGAAGAATTAGTAAAAGCGTTCAAGGCGCTGCTTAAAGAAGAAAAATTCAGCTCTCAGGGCGAAATTGTCCTCGCTTTGCAGGAGCAGGGCTTTGATAACATCAATCAGTCCAAAGTCTCACGCATGCTGACCAAGTTCGGTGCCGTTCGCACACGCAACGCAAAAATGGAGATGGTGTACTGTCTCCCGGCTGAACTGGGCGTACCCACGACGTCCAGCCCGCTGAAAAACCTCGTCCTTGATATCGATTTTAACGATGCAGTAGTCGTGATTCACACAAGCCCCGGTGCGGCGCAACTGATTGCCCGTCTGCTCGACTCTCTGGGCAAAGCGGAAGGCATCCTCGGTACCATCGCTGGCGACGACACCATCTTTACCACGCCAGCCAATGGCTTTTCGGTGAAAGACCTCTACGAAGCTATTCTGGAACTGTTCGAACAGGAACTCTAATTCTCTCCTCCCCGCCCTCCAACATGGCGGGGTAAAAACCTGTCTTTTTCCGTACACACCGTCAATGATCCGCTCTATCTTTTAACAAATAGTGCGTTTATCTGCTCAAATCCTTTTACATAGTGAATGTGGAAACCTAAAACCGCACAAATCGCAAAAATTCATATCACTATGATTTTATTGAAAATAAATCAAAACACGCCGCTTTTTAATTCCATATTCACATAAAAACCGCTCTGTCTATTACTTATGCATCAGAAAAACAGTTAGCGTGGTATTAATTTACTGCGTGATTAGTGTATACTTGATTTTGTGATGAGGGTCACGAAACGAAGACCCCCAATAATAAATTCGACGAGGTACTTATCATGAAAATCAAATCAACTATTGCCGCTTTCAGCGTTCTCTCTGTTCTCTCTTTCGGTGCATTTGCCGCAGATTCTATCAACGCTGAACAAGCACAAAATCGCGAAGTAATTGGCTCTGTCTCTGTCAGTGCAATCGGCTCAAACCCGATGGATATGCATGAAATGCTGAACAAAAAAGCCGAAGAGAAAGGTGCTTCAGCGTATCAAATCACCGAAGCACGTAGTGGTGATAACTGGCATGCCACTGCCGAATTATACAAATAAACCCTCGTCGTCTAGTCCGACGACCTTGCCCCCGACTCCCCGACTGTCGGGGGCTTTTTTTATCTTTCAGTGGCGGACGTTAAAACGTAACTGACCTTCCAGCTCTTCTTCCGCCTCATCAAACAGCAGAATCAGCGCACCATAGCGTCGACGTAGTTTGTCGGGGAGATGGATAAATGCGATCTCCAGCGGCAATGGCAGCGCCTCGCTCATGATGATATCCCACAGCGAATCGAGGTCACTCACACCGTTTTGCGGCAAACCAAACATCCGCGCAAACTCGCGATAAAAGTCGTTCAGTTCCTCAATTTCATCAAAATCAAATGTATAGATCTTCATCTAACGCCACCTTCCCGACATCGACCAAACTACAGACCGCCAATGTGCAGGGTTTTCACTTCCAGAAATTCGTCTAATCCCAGCACTGACCCTTCTCGTCCCAGACCAGACTCTTTTACCCCACCAAAGGGTCCCAGCTCAGTGGAAACCGCACATTCATTTATGCCGATCATGCCGCTTTCAATGGCCTGAGAGACGCGAAATACCCGCTGCAAATTTTGCGTATAAAAGTAGGCTGCCAGGCCAAACGGCGTGTTATTCGCCCGCTGTATCACCTCTTCTTCGCTGGTAAAGCGGAAGCAGGCCGCAACCGGACCGAACGTTTCTTCACTCGCCAGTTTCATGCCATCGCTGCATTCACCGAGCACCGTGGGTTGCCAGAAGTTGCCGCCGAGCGCATGTGCTTTCCCGCCAGCCAACACTTTTGCCCCTTTCGCCACGGCATCTTCAACGTGCTCACGCACTTTCTCGACCGCAGAGGATTCAATCAACGGCCCCACGACCACGCCGTCATCAAGACCATTGCCTACTTTCAGCGCCTGTACCGCATCGGCCAGTTTGCGGGTGAATTCATCGTAGACGCTCTCCTGGATATAAAAACGGTTTACGCTGACGCAAACCTGTCCGGCGTTACGAAACTTATTGGCGACGGCCCCTCTTACCGCAGCATCAATATCGGCATCGTCAAAGACGATATAGGGCGCATTCCCCCCCAGTTCCATCGACACCTTTTTCATGGTGTCAGCGGCATTACGCACCAGCGTTTTGCCGACCGCCGTTGAACCGGTGAACGAAATTTTGCGCACCTCATGGCTTGCCATGATGGCATCGCTGATTTCCGACGTATGACCTGCCACGGCGTTAAGCACACCATCGGGTACACCGGCTTTCTTTGCCAGCGTCAGAAGCGCAAATGCGCTCAGCGGTGTGTTATTGGCGGGCTTAATCACCCCGGTGCAGCCGGCGGCGAGCGCTGGCCCAAGCTTACGCGTCAGCATCGCCATCGGGAAATTCCACGGCGTGATCGCGGCGACAACGCCAATCGGCTCGCGGGTGGCGAGAATGCGAGACCCTGGTTTGACTGGCGGAATGATTTCACCGTTAGCGCGTTTTGCCTGTTCAGCAAACCATTGAATAAAGCTGGCGGCGTATTCCACCTCACCTTCAGCTTCTTTCAGTGGTTTCCCTTGTTCAACAGTCATCAACCGTCCCAGCCAACTTTTGTTTTCGAGGATCAATTCATACCAGCGATACAAAATCGCCGAGCGCTCTTTGGCTGTTTTCGCCCGCCAGGCAGGAAACGCTCTGCTGGCAGCCGCAATGGCCTCTTCGGTCTGCTCTTTCCCCGCCTTCGCCACTTTAGCAATGACGTCACCCGTGGCGGGGTTAAGTACATCAAACGTGGTATCAAGCGGTTTCCAAAGCCCATCAACCAGATATCCCGTCTGAAAAAGTTCGTTATCCTGAAGCGTTTGCATCGTGTATTTTCCTTCTGATGTCATGAATTGCGCACATCAAATAAGTATAGCCATAAAAAAACCGACGCTTTTGGCATCGGTTTCTGAAGGTTAGCTGTCAGTTAGCGCATGCTGGTATTTGTGCAACATACTGGTCAACCGTTTCACCGGTTCAGTCACCTGTGTCGTTGCCTCCCAGAGCTGCAGCTTTTCCTGATAGACATCCAGCTCGTCCAGCAACTGACCAAAGTAACGTCGGCGCTTGTCATCACTCTTGGCAGAAATAACGTGATCGGCCGTACGGCGCAACTGGCGATGAAATGTGGAGAGATCATCGTTGACCGGAATGGGGGCATCCCTTAAGCGCTGATGCGCGATAATCATCGTTAGTGCCAGACGGAACTTCGGCAGATCGCCCGGAAATTTGTTCATTAACAGAAACAGTTGTTGATAGAGCGCGGGCAGATGGTTCTCTTTGCGTCGCACCACGTTGGTGGTCATCGCCGATACGGCGGCGGAAACAAACTGGTTGAGCAACACGCGGCCAGTCCGGTCGCGAGAATTATCACGGACAATGACGATAACCAAAAAGGCCATCACACAACCGACAATCTGCCCTAAGGCACTGTCAAGAAACTGACTGAAGTGAAAGGTCATCGGGTTATCCAGCACAATAATGTTAATGGTACTGGCAAGCGCGCCCATCGATCCCAGTCGTCGCTTCTGCACTTCAATTCCGACAAAGAACGCCAATACCGCGAGACTCAGGCAAAGCAATAACATGCTTTGCTGAGTATTAGGAATGATCACCAGAAAATAGAGCGCCCCCAGCGGTAGCGCGGCAAACGCGCCGTAAATAAAGTCGATCGCCACCATACGCGGGTTGGGCAGACGCATCGCCAGTGAAGTCACGACCGCAATCATGATCATTGCACCGTTACCGGAAGTCCAGCCAGTCCACAACCAGAATAGCGCACCCAGCGAGCAGGCGATCGTAGTACGCCAGAAGTTAACCATCGCGTGATGCCGTTCAGCAGATTCGACTTTCACTACCGGCTCGCCCTGCAATACCTCCTCTTCAGCGGCGCTGATTTTGGTATTGCCGATCACGCCGCGCTTAAGCAGCAGATAGCGCGTTGTTGCTCCGACCCAGGTATATAACGTGACGGGCGTTTCGCGCTCGCCGGTCCAGGCGATCACCCGACGCAACCGCTTAAGTTGTTTATGCACATCCTGCGCCGTTTCAACCGGCATGGCGAAGAATTCACGAAAGGTATCCGTGATGTGTTCCGGGCGCGTATTCTGAATCAGATAAGTTTCACAAGACTGCGTAATCATGGTCAGCGACAGCGTATTGAGCGCCTTCAGACGGCGATTCGCCCGCGCCCAACGGGAGGATTCCATATTCAGGTTACTGCGCATATCTTCCAGCGCTGTTGCCCGACGCACCAGATCGCCCCACGCGCGATCCACTTCTTCACCATCGCCATGCTTAACGCACAGTTGCATCAGTTGGTACTGCGCCACCAGCAGACTATCCAGCTCTCGATCGACCTCCTGTTTGATCGATCGCGGGGAAAAGAGCAGATCCGCCAGGATGGCGCAGACAATACCAATGACAATTTCACTACAACGTTCCACGGCAAACTGCGGTGTCAGCAGGGGGTTTGTCTGAACCGTAATGATGATAATTAACGCGGTATACCCTGATAAACCCCAGGCATAAGAATTCTCGACGCGGACCAATGAGGAGACCCAGGTACAAAATCCAGCCCAGATACAGCACGCCAGAATCATCAGCAACGGCGCGCGGATCATCAAAATAATGATCGCCAGCGCCGCAATACAGCCAATAAACGTACCGACGATTCGCAGCATCCCACGATAGCGAATCGCACCTGAGTAGGGCTCGCCTCCCGCAGCAAACGCCGGTCCCGCTGCGACAAGCGCCGCCGTCAGCACCGCCCATCGGGGTGTTTCAAGCTGGAAGTGGAAGCCAATAAACAGCGCGAGGACAATCGCGCAGGCCAGTTTTATCGCAAAGCGGATATGCTGGTTGGCAATCGAAAAGATGCCCATCGCGATTAACCAAATTCGCGCAGACGGTGCGCCATTTTACGGAAGAACGAATCGTTGTTTTCGTCACGATCCCGCGTCCCCGTAATCACGACAGTGGCGGTTGTACCGGCAGGCCACAGGTTTTCCTGCTGCTCGTCAAGCTGAATACGTACCGGAACGCGCTGCGCGAGACGCACCCATTCCAGATTCGAATCGATCGTTGCCATCCCTTTGTCATCACGCGAACTGCTGGCGTTGGTGACCCCGGCGGCAATGCTATCGACTCTTCCTTTTAAAACCTTGTTGCTTCCCAGCGGCGTAATTTCTGCACGGTATCCCGGGCGTACCCCTTCCAGCTTGGTCTCCTCCATGTAGGCCAGCACATAGAAGGTGTTCTGTTTCACCAGCGCCACGGCGGTAGAACCGCGAGTGATAAACTCACCGGTATAGACATTCAGGTTAGTTACCCAGCCATCGGCAGGCGCGCGAATGACCGTGCGTTCCAGATCTAACTTTGCGAGATCGCGGGTCGCCTGCGCTTTTGCAAGCTGATGTAATACGGTTTGCAGAACGTTGTTGGCCTGGTCAATCTCTTCACGGGACATGGCCTGGACGCCGAGGCGGTTTCGGCGACCAGCTTCCTGACGTTTTTCTTGCGCCAACACCTGATAATACGCGACGTCAGCTTCCGCCTCTTCCAGCGCCTTTTGGTAGCGCGGCTGGTCAATGGTGAACAGCACCTGATCTTTTTTCACCAGATCGTTATCGTGGACGTTAACATGGGTGATAAGCCCGGCGACATCAGGCGCGATGGCGACGACATCTGCGCTAAAGCGAGCGTCTCGCGTCCACGGTGATTCGGTGTAATAGACCCAAGCGCGGAAAATTGCGATGAATGCCAGGATGACCAGCACCAGAGTAATGGCTGTACGGGAAAGTTTTCTTGTTAGCGTTTTCACTTCAACCTCAAACAAACAAGCGCGATATCAAGTAAAAGAGACAGCAATACAGCGCAGTATTAAACAGGGCCGGATGCCATACAAAATCATAGATGCCCGTAGGCACAAGCACCCGGCGCACCAGCCAGAAAATCGCCAGTGACAAAAGCAACTCGAAAAATATCGGTGGGAAGGAGAGACCAAACACCACGATAACGGGAAACAGACTCATGTTGACCTTGATTGTTTTAGAGAGTGCAGGCGATACAGTTTTCAGCCAATGTCGACGCGGAGAAGGGCCAGAAAAGCCAGGCGAGAACGACACAGCCTTTATTTGAATAATAATATATTACCGTAACTGTTATGCTGTTATCTATAATATGTGATCTAAATCACTTTTAAGCCAGAGTGAATAATGGAACGACTAAAGCGCATGTCGGTGTTTGCGAAAGTGGTGGAATTTGGTTCCTTCACCGCGGCAGCCAGACAACTCCAGATGAGTGTTTCGTCCATCAGTCAGACGGTCGCGAAACTGGAAAATGAACTACAGGTAAAATTGCTGAACCGCAGTACGCGCAGCATTGGACTCACTGAAGCCGGTAAAATCTACTATCAGGGTTGTCGTCGAATGCTGCATGAAGTGCAGGATGTTCACGAGCAGCTCTATGCCTTTAACAACACCCCTATCGGTACGTTGCGCATCGGCTGCTCTTCAACCATGGCGCAAAATGTCCTTGCCGGGATCACGGCAAAAATGCTCAGGGAACATCCTGGTCTGACGGTCAATCTGGTCACAGGGATCCCGGCGCCTGACCTGATTGCCGATGGTCTGGATGTGGTCATCCGCGTGGGTGCTCTGCAAGATTCCAGCCTCTTTTCCCGCCGCCTGGGTGCAATGCCGATGGTGGTGTGTGCGGCGAAAAGCTATCTCGCCCAATATGGTATGCCGGAAAAACCCGCCGATCTCACTAACCACTCCTGGCTGGAATACAGCGTGCGCCCGGATAATGAATTTGAATTGATCGCTCCTGAAGGGCTTTCCACACGCCTCATCCCGCAGGGACGGTTCGTAACCAACGATCCCATGACTCTCAGCCGCTGGCTGACCGCAGGGGCGGGTGTCGCCTACGTACCGCTGATGTGGGTAATCAATGAGATCAACCGCGGTGAACTTGAGATTTTGCTGCCGCGCTACCAGTCCGATCCGCGCCCCGTTTATGCGCTGTACACCGAAAAAGACAAACTGCCGTTGAAGGTTCAGGTCGTGATTAACTATCTGACCGACTATTTCGTCGACGTCGCACACTTATTTCAGGGAATGTACGGGCGGGGAAAAGAGAAATAGACACCTTATTCAGGTGAGACAATAGCGGATAACGGCCAAACAGGCCATTATCCGCCAGAAACACGCCAGTCGTCAGACTACGTCTCATCCACCCAAATCCGCATCTCCCCTTCGCCGCGGTTGGCCCAACTAAACCAAGGGATAAATGTCAGCATTTGATGCTGACGCGTACCCGGTGCGGTATCGTAGTGCCACAGCAACTGTTCATCCTGCTGTACCGGGCTTTGCCGGTATCCCTGCGCCTGAATCAAGACTTTGTGGGCGAAAACGCCTTTTCCTTCGATGGTAGTCAATACGCTGCCCTTCGGCAGACTCAGATTATGCAGCAACGCACCGTTATCAGCCTCTTCCAGGCAGTACACCAGCGGCCCGCGCTGTAGCGCGACTTTGCCCGCCGTATGGCGCACCTGCGGGTTGCCGTAAACGCGCCGAACCGGCATCGGCAGCGTTAGCGTGAGGGTATCGCCCGTCAGCCACTCGCGACAGATATGCAGATAGCCTTTATGTACCTCACCCTTGGCCGGTGAGCCGTTGAGCAACACCTGCGGTTTGTCGCACCAGTCCGGCAGCCGCAGTGCCAGTGTGTGCGCTACCGGCAGTGACGATTCAATGACTATCTCCACCTGTTCCTGCCAGGGGAAATTACCGCTAATCCTCAGGCCCAGCTCTCCGCCATTGACCGGAACCGTTACGCTGTTGCCGATATACAGGTTTATGTAAAGCGCTTCCGGGCGCGGCGTATAAATATAGTGGCCAATAGAGGTAAGCGTACGCGCAATATTCGGCGGACAGCAGGCGCAGCCGAACCAGCGCTGACGAACGGGTTTAATATGATCGTAAATATGGTTGAATTTAAGTACCTTTGGCTGCACTTCCAGCGGATTCACATAGAAGAAATGCTTACCGTCCAGCGCCATGCCGCCCAGCACGGTGTTGTAGAGCGCGCGCTCCATTACGTCGGCATACTGGCTGTCGGCTTCCATTTCCAGCATCCGGCGTGCGAACATCATCAGGCCAATGGAGGCGCAGCTTTCGGCATATACCGTGTCATTTGGCAGATCGTAGTCACAACTGAACGCTTCACCACGCGCCTGCGAACCAATACCACCGGTGATGTACAACTGGCGCTGCGCCATGTTTTTCCACAGACGCAGGCAGGTCTGACGTTTTTCTTCATCCTGGCTCAAGCGCGCCAGATGTGCCACGCCGGTCATCAGATAGACAAAACGCACCGCGTGACCGATGGCCGTCTGTTGCTCTGATAAAGGCAAATGCGCCTGGCTGTAATCCTTGTCGTGTGTCATCCAGCCCGCGCCATAAATCAGCCAGTGCGAAGTGCCGCCACGTTTTTTAAACTCGATATCGTAATAGTGCGGCAGTGTGCCTCGCTCTTCGACAAAATAGCGCGACAGATTCAAATAGCGCGGCTCCAGCGTTACCTCATAAAGCCGCATTAGCGCCAGCTCCACCTCCGGGTGACCGGGATAGCCGTGCAGCTTGTGCGCTTCTTTGCCGAAGACACTGTCGATGTAGTCGGCAAAACGACACACCACGTTCAACAGGCTGCGCTTACCGGTCGCCTGAAAGAAGGCGACACCCGCTTCAATCATGTGTCCGGCGCAATACAGCTCGTGGCATTCGGCGAGATTGCTCCAGCGCTTATCCGGCTCTTTGACGGAAAAATACGTATTCAGATATCCGTCTTCGCACTGGGCGGCGGCAATCAGCTCAATCACCTCGTCGGCCGTTTTCTCAAGTTCCGCATCAGGCTTCTGGCACAGCGACCACGCCACAGCCTCCAGCCATTTCGCCACATCACTGTCCTGGAACACCATGCCGTAAAATTCCCCTTGCTGCCGCCCGGCGGCAATACGGAAGTTTTCAATCGCATGGCTGGGTTCCGCTTCAGGAATACGATCGTTAAGCGCATCCCACTGATAAGGGATGACCACATCGCGCACCAGTTGCTGGTACTGCCCGAAAAACGGATCGCTGACCTTAAGCTGGTGGAGATCCACTTCCATGATTTCAGGTTTCATTTTCTGCTCCTACAGGATCCGGGCGTGACGCTGGCGTAAATCATCGGAAATACGCGCCATCATCGGGTTATTGAGTTTACAGACTCGAATGGACAGCGCCAGCAGCAGGTGGAACAACGCAGGCAGCAGGCTTTCCATTGAGAAAATCCCCTGCAATGAAGCAGGCGTCTGGTTTTCCGCCCCAGCTTTGTAGGCAACGGCAATAAATACCAGGCTGATAATTCCAGCGCTGGAAGCCCATGCCAGCTTGATAAAAAACAAGTTGAAGGCAAAGTTCATACCGGAGGAACGCACGCCGGTTTTCCACTCGCCATAATCATCGGCAAAAGCCATCAGTGAAAAGTGCAGCGGTAAGGTAAAGCCAAGAATAATGCCGTTACCAAGGATCGCGATCAGCCATAACGTCTGCCAGTCAGGGCCGGCGGGCAGAAACCACATAATGACTGCAAGTAAAGCTAACACCAGGTTGGTGTAGTAGTAGAGTTTGACCGTATCAACGCGGCGCGACAGCAGGTTAATTATCACTGAACCGATAATGGAAGCGAACGTCACCATGGTGAAAAAAAGCGAGGTGTAAGCAGTGCTGCCCTGCAAAACGTAGGTGATGAAGTACATATAACCACCACCGCGAATATTGAACACATTGATTAGCAGAAATGACATCAACAGCATCAGCAATAACTGGTCGTTTTTGCCCAGACCCACCAGATGTTCGCGCAGGGAAAAGTGCCCCATCATGTTGAGCGACACCCGCTCACGTACCCAGAAGAAGCAGCACAGGAACATTACCACCGCGACGGCGCACAGTACGCCGACGCCAAGCTGGTAACCTTGCGCGGTGTTGCCATGGCCGAGCATCTCCACCAGCCACGGCAGCCCGACTGAGACCAAAAAACCCGCCACGCCGCACAGTACAAAGCGCCAGGACTGGCAGGAAATCACTTCGGTGTGACGTATGGTCATAGTATTGATCAGCGCACAGTAAGGAACGTTAATCGCGGTATAGCTCACTGAAAGCAACAAATACGTGCCAAAGGCCCAGGCGATTTTGATCCCCATTGATGCGTCCGGAACGGTAAAGGTCAGCACGCCGATAACGCCGATGGGTACGGCGACCCACAGTTGCCACGGGCGAAAACGCCCCCAGCGGCTGCGAGTTCGGTCAGCGAGCACGCCCATAATCGGATCGGAAATAGCATCAAACACGCGCAGTACTAAAAACAAGGTGCCAACCAGCGCGGGCGTCAATCCGAAGACGTCAGTGTAGAAAAAGGTCAAAAAGTTCATGATCAGGCAGGTGATCACCGTGCCACCTGCATCGCCCAGCCCGTAGCCGATCTTTTCGCGTACCGACAATTTTTCGTCGGGATGAGTTCCGGCAATATCCGTTTCCGTCAGTGGTGTAGAGGTCATAAAAAGGTTCCTCGCCTGAAGCAGATTTATCCCGATAAATTCGCAGGATCCCGGTTTTAATAAGAAAATTCAGATGTCATTTTGCCCGGAATTACCGTGCCAACAAGGCGATAAACAGGTATAAAAAGATGACGATTCCGACCTGCTGGCAAAATTGTGAAGCCGATCGGTAAATACAAAATAATTATTATTAATCATATAGAAAGGTTATTCCTTCCTGAATAAACGCGAGAAATTACATATTCATGCTCGATTTATCCATAGCGCTTCCGATTAGGGTACAAAACGGCGGTTTGTTTATCTCGCGAGGGGTAGGAAGCCATCCAGCACGTAGGCTGGAATCCTGGGAATTGATTTTTGTACAACAGGGAACGCTGACGATCAGAGAGAACGATGTCCTGTTTGAGGTTAGGGCCGGAGAAAGCTTGTTGCTATGGCCTCAGCGTCGTCACGTCGGGATAGGGGATTTCCCACCGGATCTCACATTTTATTGGGTGCATTTCGACGTGCTGCCAGCGACAACAAATCCGACTCTGCTGTTATCACTACCGCAACATATCAGCGTCAGCAGCTCACAGTATGTTGTATCACTGTTTCGTCAGTTTTTAAGTGAACAGGAAAACAGGCGTCATGGTCCAGCACTGGAGTTTATTCTGCTGCTGATTTTGCAACAAATCGCCTCTGCCGTGGGGAGTGAATCCCATGGTGATAGTGCTGGCGTGGCGCTGGCCTATAAGGCGCGCAAACATATTCGCACGCAGTACCACCTGCCAATCTCGACCTCGCAGCTTGCCCGGGAATTGCACTGCAACGCTGATTATCTGGGGCGAGTCTACCGACGGGTATTTCATATGACAATGACTGAAGCCATTCATCGCCAGCGCGTCAGTGCCGCCGAGAAACTTTTGATTAGCGATTCTCTGGCATTAAGCGAAGTGTCGGAAAAGTGCGGGTTTAATGACGTCGGATATTTTCGGCAGATTTTTCGCAAGCATACTGGCCTGACGCCAGCTGCGTGGAAACGACGGTATTGTAAGGAACATATCAATTCAGACTGAAACAAGAGATGGCCGGATAAGGCGTCCCCCCTATCCGGCAACAGGCGATTAAGCAGTGCCGCCGACGGTTAAATTATCGACCTTCAGCGTCGGCTGACCGACGCCAACCGGCAGGCTTTGACCTTCTTTGCCGCAAACGCCGACGCCGTTATCGAGTTTCAGATCGTTACCCACCATCGAAATCTGCTGCATCGCTTCGATACCCGAGCCAATCAGCGTGGCGCCTTTTACCGGTTTCGTCACTTTGCCGTTTTCAATCAGATAGGCTTCTGAGGTTGAGAACACAAACTTACCGGAAGTGATATCCACCTGACCACCGCCAAAGTTTGGCGCATAGATCCCGTACTCGACGGACTCAATAATCTCCTGCGGCGTGGATTTACCCGGCAACATATAGGTGTTGGTCATGCGCGGCATTGGCAGGTGCGCGTAAGACTCGCGACGACCGTTTCCGGTCGGCGCAACGCCCATCAGACGGGCATTGAGTTTGTCCTGCATGTACCCTTTGAGAATGCCGTTTTCGATAAGCACATTGTACTGACCCGGCGTCCCTTCATCGTCAATCGCGACAGAACCCCGGCGATCTACCATCGTCCCGTCATCCACGACAGTACACAATTCTGAGGCCACCAGCTCACCCATATGACCGCTGAACACTGAGGTGCCGCGACGGTTGAAGTCGCCTTCCAGACCATGTCCTACCGCTTCATGCAGAAGAACGCCAGGCCAGCCAGCGCCTAGCACCACAGGGAGCGTTCCGGCAGGCGCTGCAACGGCGGAAAGATTCACCAGCGCCATGCGCACCGCCTCTTTCGCCCACGCGTCGGCGCGGACATCGCCATCCAGATCGGCGAGGAAATAATCGTAACCAAAACGACCGCCGCCGCCGCTGGCGCCGCGCTCGCGTTTACCGTCTTCTTCCACCTGCACGCTAACCGACAGACGCACCAGGGGGCGAACATCGGCAGCCAGCGTCCCATCCGTCGCGGCCACAAGAATTAATTCATACACCCCGGTCAGACTGGCTGAGACTTCCTGCACTCGTTTGTCCGCTTCGCGGGCAACTTTATCGACGCGACGCAGGATGTCGAGTTTCTCTTCACGACTCATGCTTTGTAGCGGATCAACGGAGGTATACAACGCAGGGTACTCTACCGCACCGAGGGTTTTCACTTTTCCGTCGCCGCTGTCACGCACAATAGTCCGCGCCGCGTGCGCACTCTGTTCCAGCGCCAGCAGGCTTATTTGGTCGGCGTAGGCAAAACCGGTTTTTTCACCACTGATGGCACGAACGCCAACGCCCTGATCGATATTGTAAGAACCATCTTTAATAATGCGGTCTTCTAAAACCCAGGATTCGTGATAGCTCGACTGAAAATAGAGATCGCCGTAATCAAGACGACGTTCGGCCAGTTGGCCCAGAATGGCAAACAGATCCTGATGTTTCAGGCCGTTTGCCGCCAGCAATTGTTCACTTACCAGGTTCAGACTCATCGTTATTGCTACTCGTTAGTTACTGCGACAAATGGCGTTATACCTAAGGCGCGTTGCTTATCCGCCAGGACTATGTACTGAGAGTGGGGCAATTCCGCGCCCCCGTCAAATCATTGCGCGTTTTCTTTCCGCGGCTGGCGAAGGACTTCGTTGATCTGTGGTTTATCAAGTGGCCCCGTGATGCGATAGCGCAGTATCGACACTTTACTCCACAACGGTCCAAGCACTTTGCTGGCGGCAAACACCGCCGCACCGACAATGGGGTTCACCGCAAACGCAGCAGCCACACCGACCGTTGTGGAGATTTCCGGTGCCACTACCGCTTCCACATCCAGCTCACGACGCACCAGGTTGACCGACCCCTTCATGGCGATATCCGCTTCAAGCCCGTCCACCAGCGTGTCGTCTGTATGCAGGATGCCATCTTTGATCCAGGCAGTACTGCGTATGGAATCGAAGTAAAAACCCTCATTGAACGTATCGCTAAAATCGAAGCGCAATTTACGCAGCAGTGCGTCAAAGCTCAGCAAGCGTAACAGTTGCCCCGCATGCCCGGTGCTCAATTCTGTCATTTCGCCTTTACCCAGCCGGGTACGGATAATGCCGTTCAGCGAGGCTTCATCCGGCTGCCATGGCGGATTGCGCCAGTGCAGGTCATAATCAATGTTAAAAGAGGCATTGCGCATTGGCGTGGAAACACCAAAAAATCCTGCCGCGGCATCAATCTTGTTACCACGCAGTTTGCCTTTTAAGGAGGTGCGTTCGCTGCCTGGCGTGTTAACCCACTGGCCGTCTGCCGTTAATCGGGCGAATCCCGTGTCCAGCAGACCGTTTCTCAGGTTCAGGGTATCGCCCTGAATGGCGACATCTGCATCAATACGTCCGTATTTCTGTCCCCACAGCCAGCATTCTTCACAGCGTAACTGAACGTCAGGCCAGCCACGGAAACTTACGCGCTCTACGGAAGCAAACGGCGAAACGCTCTCGCCCCGTTTATCCTTTTTGGCAACGGTGGGGTTGTAATAGAGGTATTTGATCGCTGCCAGCCAGGGCGCGTTGTTGCGCATTGCCAACGTCGCGTTGATCTCACGCCCCTGAGCCTCAACTTTCGTGCCATTCGATACGGGTTCAGACACGAGGCTCAGGTTGTTCCATTGTTGCCCCCCCAGCGTTAACGCCGGGGTGCGCAGCGTAATATGTTGCGGGAAATTCGCATTGGCACCGACATTATCCGCCGCCCCTTTCTGGAACAGCGCCAGCCATTGCGCGCCATCGATCGCCGGGAGATTCAGCTCGATCCCTTCCTTTTCAGGTAAAGGCGGCGCTGTCCGGCTTTCTGCCATCCAGATAGCCCTGTCCAGCGTCAGTTTCTGGTTGAGCAGCCAGCGACTCGTAAAATGGTTTTCCTGACCGGCACTACCGGTTAAGGCGAAGCTATGAAGGTCACCCTCCGCTTTGATTTTAACCGGCAACGTCTCACCCGCGTCTTTATCCAACGGTGAAGGTAAGTGACTGCTTACATTCTTGAGATCGCCATTCAGCTCAATGTCATACGTCGCCTCTGAACGATAAGGAAGGTTGATACCCACTTTTCCGTTCCACGCTACGCTACCGCTAAGCGCGTCATTGACCGCTGACGGCAAAACGCCCGTGCGGGCTGGCTGCCAGTTACCGTTGAGATTGACGGCTACCTGATAGGCCTTCGCCCCTTCCGATGTGGAGAAATCAACGTTTAACGGCTGATTAAACCAGTTTGCCGTCATTGGTTCGCTTTTCAGGTTGCCATTGTTAAAGCTGAATTTACCGCTGAGGTTTTTCAGGGTGCTGTCGAGCGGTTTAATATAGAGGCTGTTATCACGCAGCGAGACATCGCCTTTCGCCGTCACCTGTTCACCGTCCAGAGGGATATCCAGATGTAAGCGAGCATTCACATCGCCATCGATCTGCAACTGCTCAAGGGTGGCGCCAAGTGAATCTTTCAACGGTGTGTCATTAAAGTACGGTCCTACCGCATTGCCTGGCCCGTGGATATCGGCATCGATCAGTAACTTTTCTTTAGCGTAGTCCGGGATAATCGCCGTCAGGTTTGTGGCTTTCACGCCACCTAAACTAACGCCATCGGTTTTCATCCACAAACCGTCGTTAAGGAAATCCAGTTCAATATTCAGATCGGTCAGCGCAGGCCAGTCCGGCTGGAAAGCAAATTTCGCATTGCGCAGCGGAACCAGCACTTCAAACTGGCCCTCATTATGCTTGTAAGGGAACAGATGCGGATTGCCGCCGTACACCAGCGTCGCGTTATCCGCTTCACCGCCCTGAATCGCGCCGCTGAGATAATCCACCAGTTTTTTGCCCATCAGATTTTCCGGGAAATACCGCCAGGCCTGGGAGCCGTCATCCGTACTGATGCCTGCAAGAATTCCCAGCCAGGGGGCGTCGCCTGTGGGCTGTAAATAGCGGAAACCGCCGCGGGCATGAACCGCTTTCGCTTTGACATCAATATCGCGCCCGTCGAGCTGAAAGCCTTTGTCATTCTTCAACCAGCTCAGTGTGGCGATACCTTTTTCAATTTCCAATGGCGCGCGAAAGACCGTTTCATAGGGCATTTTTGCCTGTGTCATCGCGGCAGTCAGCGCCCCGTTTTCGACACTTCCGGCGAGCGTACCGGAAAAATGTTCAGCCCCCGGCAACAGCTTCCACTGCTTCCATGCCAGATCGTGCCAGGACGCCTGGAAGCGCGTCTTTTCTGTTGCCTGAAGCGGGATATCCAGCGCCAGCGTGTCGATATTTCCGCTCGGTTGCGTGGCGCGCCAGACGTCACCCAGCGACGGTGAAAGCCGGGACACCATAGGACGCAATCCCTCAAGGCCAGACAGTTCCAGATGGCTGGCGCGAATGCGCAATTCGTCGCTGCGCTTACCGTCGAGCCCCCCCACTTCCTGCTCAGGGATCCAGGCAAGCTGCAACGCGCCGCGCGGCCACGCCTTTCCATCCATGGTGATTCGGGTATCAGGGATAGAGAATTGCCAGCCGGGTTGTTCACGGCTAATGTGCGCGGTCAGGTTATCGACAGAAAGTGTGTGCGTGTTGCTGACGCCTTTCCAGCTTGCCCCGCCCCGCTTCAACCAGACGTCGCCACCCGCAATTTCACCTTTGTTGATGGTCATCCAGGCTTCGAGGCTAAAGCGCGCGGTCTCCAGCGCCACATTGTCCTGCATCCATTTCCCCAGCCACGGCTTCACATCGATGTCGTCGGCCTGTAGCCAGACCCGGCCGTTGTTCAGCAGACCTTCATCATCACGCAGATCCATACGCACCTGCATCACACCATGCTGACCCGTCAGACTGGAGAGGCTCACTTGTCCTTCCGCACGATGGCGGTTTTTACCGTTAAGCCAGGTGAGTTGCGGGATCGCCAGTTCGGCGCGCTGGCCGGAGAGCGTCAGAAAGCTGATTTGGCTGTCGCGCAGATCGAAGTGATCGAACTGGCGCAGAAAAAGATCGCTGATTCGGCTGGCTTCCAGTCCGTCGCCACTTTCGCTGCGGTCAATGGGCGTGTTAGTGCGAAAATTGAGTTGCCAGAAGGTGAGATCGCGAAACTGCCAGCGCATGTGCAGCAAGCTTTGCCAGACATCCAGCGCCAGGGTTACGCGTTTAACTGAAAATTCGCCGCCGTCTTTCAGTTCGGCGCGAACATCACGTGCTTCGAGGGTGGGACCAAAATTTTGCCAGTTAGCAGAAAGCTGACTGGCCTGAACCGGCAGTCCCGTCGCGGCCTCAATTTTACTGAGGATCGTCGGACGCCAGTTATCAAGATGCGGTAATGCCAGGCGCAAGCCACTGACCAGCAGCGCTACGATAACGACGAGCGCGGCTCCAGTGAGCAATAATATCCCCGGCAATCGCCTCACGCATCTCTCCTTGTCTGCCAAAAGTATGAAACCGTTTTTCCGGATGGCGGCGTGAACGCCTTATCCAGCCTGCATCGGACACTGTTGTTTTACATCATGACCACGTCGAACTGCTCCTGGTTATAGAGCGGTTCAATTTGGACTTTGACCTGTTTGCCGACAAAAATTTCCACTTCCGCCAGCGCGTGCGACTCTTCCCCTTTCAGGGTTTCTGCCACTGCAGGAGAAGCATAGACCAGGAAGCGATCAGAGTCGTAAGCGTGATGCACCCGCACAATTTCACGCATGATCTCATAACAGACGGTTTCCACCGTCTTCACCGTACCTCGCCCATGACAGGTAGGACACTCGTTACACAGGACATGTTCCACGCTCTCACGAGTACGTTTACGCGTCATCTCCACCAGCCCCAACTGCGAAAAGCCGTTAATACTGGTTTTCACCCGGTCTTTACTCAGCGCCTGCTCAAGCGAATGTAATACCCGGCGGCGGTGATCTTCATTATTCATGTCAATGAAATCAATAATGATAATGCCACCGAGGTTACGCAGCCGCAGTTGGCGGGCAATCGCCTGAGTCGCTTCAATATTGGTATTGAAAATGGTGTCATCGAGATTACGATGACCGACAAACGCACCGGTGTTGATATCAACAGTGGTCATCGCTTCCGTCTGATCGATAATCAGATAACCGCCGGATTTCAGTTCAACTTTACGCTCCAGCGCACGCTGGATCTCATTTTCCACATCAAAGAGATCGAAAATAGGCTGGCGTCCGCTGTAATGCTCCAGCTTGCTGGTCATTTCCGGGATGTACTCTGCGGTAAACTCCAGCAACGCCTCATACGTCAGGCGTGAATCCACGCGAATGCGGTCTAACTGCGCATCGGCAAAATCACGCAGCACACGCTGCGCCAGCGCCAGCTCCCCGTACATCTGATAACGCGTTTGCGGGCGCTTTTTACGCTCCATCACTTTCGTCCAGACGCGCTTCAGGTACGCAGCATCTGATGCCAGATCGTCTTCGCATACGCCTTCTGCGGCAGTTCGGATGATGAATCCACCCTGTTCGTCACAGTACTCGGCGACCACTTTTTTCAGGCGTTCACGTTCCGCTTCGCTTTCGATACGCTGAGACACACCGACGTGTGAGGCGCCGGGCATAAAAACGAGGTAGCGGGACGGTAAAGTGATGTCGGTTGTCAGGCGTGCGCCTTTGGTGCCAAGCGGATCTTTCACCACCTGCACCATCAGGTCTTGTCCCTGACGCACCAGTTCCGAAATATCGCGAACGGTAAATTGCTTTTGTTCTTCGCCCGCAACACATTCGGTATGCGGCATGATGTCAGAAGCGTGAAGAAATGCGGCTTTATCCAGCCCAATATCTACAAAAGCCGCCTGCATACCCGGAAGTACCCGACTGACCCGACCTTTGTAGATATTGCCTACGATTCCGCGTCGCGCCTCACGCTCAATATGAATCTCTTGCAGAATACCGCCATCAATATACGCCACGCGTGTCTCCGATGGCGTTACGTTTACCAACAATTCAGCCGTCATCTTTATCCCTTTTCTCACGCAGTGAGTTAAAATTACTTAGCAACTCATACGTTTCAACCAGCGGTAAGCCGACCACGGCGTGATAGCTGCCATTTATCTTCCTGACAAAACAGCCGCCCTGCCCCTGAATACCGTATGCACCTGCTTTATCCATCGGTTCACCGCTGGCGATATAGTCAGCGATATCCGCATCCGTTAACGCTCTGAACGTCACGTCGGTCATGACCAGACAGTCGAGAACATACTGGCTATCCGCCAGCGCAACGGCCGTCATCACCTGGTGCGTTTGCCCGGACAATTTGCGCAACATCTGCGCCGCATGCTCTGCGTTATGCGGTTTCTCTAACACTTCACCGTTAAGAATCACAATAGTATCCGCCCCCAACACGGGCAGATCCCGTGGGGCCAACGTCACGCCCGCCTGCGCTTTTTCTCGCGCCAGACGCGAAACGTATTGCTGCGCGCTTTCACCTTCACCGCGCATTTCTTCTATTCCCGGCACAATGCGTTCGAAAGAGACGCCTAACTGCGCGAGCAATTCCTGACGGCGCGGCGAACCGGAAGCTAAGTATAGAGACGTCATAGAAACCTTTATTGCACTGCAAACTGCTGACGGATTTTTCGCATCAGCAAGAAAAGCCATGGCCAGAGCACACCGTTGACTACACTACTCCAGAACACTTCCGGTCTGAAAGAGACGTTAATCACTAAAAACTCGGACCAAAAAACAATAATATCCACAACCAGCGAAAGCAACATCACCACCAGCGCCTGTTGCCAGAGCGCCAGATTACGGAATAACTGGAATTTCAGTGCGACCAGATAAGCGATAATACTCATCGACAACGCCCGCACGCCAAGCGTGGAGCCGCTAATAAGATCCAGTATGGCACCCATCACAAAACCGGTTCCCACATTTACGCGATGCGGCAGCGCGAGGATCCAGTACAGTAAAATGAGCAGCACCCAGTTAGGCCGAAAGACAATAATGTCATCCGGCCAGGGCATGATTTGCAGTAACAAGGCGATTAAGAACGAGAGCCAGATAACCCAGCGCCCCTGGCTACGGTAGCTTGCCACTACTGGCCTCCTGGCGCACGCTGTGAAGGCGGCGTCACACCTGCTGGCGATGGCTGTGGTACGGCAGGCGATGTGGTAATACCCGTTGCCGGTGCTGGCACAGGTGCCGGAGGTCCCATCACGTCTGGCGACGGCAACACTTGCGGCATCATCTGCAGCAAACGTTCATTGGCGACACGATGTACGTCTTCTGGCGTCATCGGGTTTGCGCCGTTACGGTCAGCACCCCACAGGAGAAGCAGATAGCGCAGACGCTGCAGGCCCGCGGTTGGGCGCGCCTGAATGACGGTATAGGCGCGTTGGGTATCCAGTTTCACGGAAGAGACAACCCCCACTGGATAACCTTCCGGGAAACGGCCACCCAGCCCCGACGTCACCAGCACATCGCCCACGCGAATGTCGGTATTGGCCGGAAGATGTTCGAGTTGCAGATCGTCGCTGCAACCGTTACCGGCGGCAATCACACGAATATCGTTACGTAACACCTGAATAGGCAGGGCATGGGTGGCATCGCAAATCAGCAGGACACGACTGGTCAGTTTCGCGACTGCAACAACCTGACCGACAACGCCTTTATCGCTGATCACCGGCTGGCCTTCATAAACGCCGTTTACACTGCCTTTATCGATAACCACCTGGTCGCTGTAGGGATCGTTAACCGTCGAGATGACCTGTGTCACCATCTTCTGCTCATCCTGACGCAGCGGCGAACCTAACAGTTCACGCAGGCGCGCATTCTCCTGCTTGTACTGCCCCAGCATCAGTAAATCACTGTTTTTCAGCAGCAGTTCCTGACGCAACGCCCGGTTTTCAAGCTCAAGCTGGTCACGTGACGCGAGCGTTTGCGAAACGCCATCAAGCAATTCACGGGGACCATTGGAAATAAAGTAGAAAGGACTGACGGCGGTATCCATGTACGTGCGGATCTGACTGAACGTACCCAAGCGGCTGTCGGCAATAATAACGCCGAGCGCCACCAGCACCGCCAGGATAAGGCGAATCTGTAGCGACGGGCCACGGCTAAAAATTGGCTTCATAAGTTTGCGTATTCTCGTATCAGAGCTGGCAGGACAGCCTTTCGCTCTCCTGCCTGCAACCGATTACTCTTCGCTGAACAGGTCGCCGCCGTGCATGTCGATCATTTCCAGCGCTTTGCCGCCGCCACGCGCCACACAGGTCAGCGGGTCTTCAGCAACAACAACTGGAATACCGGTTTCTTCCATTAACAAACGGTCAAGGTTACGCAGCAACGCGCCACCACCGGTGAGCACCATACCGCGCTCGGAGATATCGGACGCCAGTTCTGGCGGACACTGTTCAAGTGCAACCATTACCGCGCTCACGATACCGGTCAGCGGTTCCTGCAACGCTTCCAGAATCTCGTTAGAGTTCAGGGTAAAGCCGCGAGGCACACCTTCCGCCAGGTTACGACCGCGCACTTCGATTTCGCGCACTTCGTCACCCGGATAGGCAGAACCGATTTCATGCTTGATACGCTCTGCGGTCGCTTCACCGATAAGAGAACCGTAGTTACGGCGCACATAATTAATGATCGCTTCATCGAAACGGTCACCACCGATACGCACAGAAGAAGAATAGACCACACCGTTCAGAGAGATAACAGCCACTTCCGTGGTACCGCCCCCGATATCCACAACCATTGAACCGGTTGCTTCAGACACCGGCAGACCTGCACCAATTGCAGCAGCCATCGGCTCTTCAATCAGGAAGACTTCACGGGCGCCAGCGCCCTGCGCGGATTCACGAATAGCACGGCGCTCTACCTGGGTCGCACCAACCGGTACACACACCAGCACTCGCGGGCTTGGACGCATAAAGCTGTTGCTGTGCACTTGCTTAATGAAGTGCTGGAGCATTTTTTCAGTCACGAAGAAGTCAGCGATAACGCCGTCTTTCATTGGACGAATAGCAGCAATATTGCCTGGTGTACGACCCAGCATCTGCTTCGCATCATGACCTACTGCAGCCACGCTTTTCGGTGAACCAGCACGATCCTGACGAATGGCCACAACGGAAGGCTCATTCAATACGATGCCTTGTCCTTTTACATAAATGAGGGTATTCGCGGTACCCAGGTCAATGGACAAGTCATTGGAAAACATGCCACGAAATTTTTTCAACATACTAAGGGATAATCCTGAAAGCTGGGGCGGAAAACAAAATCCGCTTACTTTACCAACCACACGCAGCAGCGACAAGGCGCAAAAATGATCTGCTACGGTGAAAATTAGTGCAGTGCGTTTCCTTTGTTACAAATCTCTGTCTGAGTCCCTCAGGGCTGAGCACTTCAGCAGCCAGCTTCGCCCTCATTTGCAACGGGTTTAAGGTCATTCACCTGCATATGCGCTGTTACAAACTGGCGAGCAGACAAGCACACCCCCATGAAGGCACAGCGCGCGTTATTCTACGTGAAAACTGGACAAACGGCAGGTTAAACCGAGTATCTTTGAGAATATTTTTTCACATTCGTATCCAGAGGCTGGGAGGCAGCAAAGAAATCCCCCTGTCCACCGGAAACACCACGCGCTGTCAGTGTCTGCCACTCCCCACGCGAACGCACACCCGTCGCATAAACCCGGGTGTTTGTCCCGGAGCACGCTTCCACCAGGCTTTGAACCAACAACTGGTTCTCCGTTCGCTTCTCAATATTCCTGACCAGACTGGGATGAAGTTTGATCAGTTCCACATTGAGTTCTTTAATCCAACTGGTGCTCACCAGCGTCAAACCGGCCTGCGTAACGACAACCCGAACGCCTAATGCATTAACTAAGCGAATAACAGGCTGTAACCGGCTGATGTGTTGACCTACATCAGCCTCTGCAAGTTCAAAAATTATGCGTTTTCGCTGCGATTTTTCACACTGCATTAATGTATCACGTAACCAGCGCTGAAAACGCGGGCGAATCAGCGACTCTACCGTCACCTGAAGCGCCAGATTTTCTTCCGGCCAGTAGCTTAACAGCGGGATAACGCGGCTGATCTGTAATCGGTCATATTCTTCTGACAAGCCAAACTGTAAGACCATCGGCATGTATTCCGCAGAACTCACTTCTTCATTACCATCAAAGATACGACACATCAGTTCCCGGTGATGGACGACCCCATCATGACTTACCGCGGGTTTCTGGTAGATGCGCGGTCCGCCACGGCTCAGCATCTGCTCAATCAGTGTACGCCAGCGCACATTGCCGCGCCCTTTTTCGGGAAGCGTATCATCATAGATGGCCCAGCTATTCCCCCCCTGAAGCACAGCGTTGCGAGTCGCGGCTTCCGCATGTTCCATCACCTGTTCGGTCGACTGCCCGCTGCGCCAGGCGCAGATGCCGATATGTACCATATCGTCACGATCAAGCATTTTATTCGTCGGCAGCGCGTCCACCGCTTTTAAAAGTTGCCCGGCAACGCTTTCCGCCTCCTTCAAGGTACGGTGCGGCAGCAGAACAGCAAAGTCACTGCGGTGATAGCGTGCCAGCAGCGAACCAGGATATCGCAGCATAAAGGTGGACAATAAATTGATCAGGCTGAACAGCTCTTCTTCGGCGAGATTGCGCCCCCAGCTGTCACGTAACAGATTAAAGTCCGGCAGGCGAATCATCATCACGACGCCATGCGCGCCAATTTTTTCCTGATCGTCCAGCAGCGTCGCGAGTTGGTTATCAAAAAAGAGCCGGTTGCCCAGACCGGTTTTGGTGTCCTGGGCGGCGTATGAGCGGATCAATGTGTCCAACCGGCTCCGTTGTTCCTGGGCGCTCTGAATTTCGGCCAGCAACGTATCCAGCGCGCTACTGGTACGCGCCGGCCACTCATAAACAGAGCCGCGAACATTGATTCCGCGCTCACCGTTCAAAATGCGCGTCGATCGGATCTCCAGTAGTTCCTGACCAGAAAGCTGGCGCTGGAGCCAGCGCACGGCGAGGAACAGCATCAGCACAATAAAGCCAATTGCCAACGTCAGCGGCGCGGTGGTCATTAAGGAATGGAAATAGTGGCCCATCGGGTCCTGATAGACCAGATGCATTGTCATTCCCGGATGCTTCATGAGCGGAACAGTGAGCTCGCGAAAGAGATTACTGGTCCCCACCGGACGATAACTGCTGTTCCGGGTTTGGGTATAGATCGTCTTACCATCCTGTAGCAGATCGACACGCACGATATCAGCCGAGGTCATCAACTCGTTGATTTGCGTTGATAACTGATTAACGTCTTGTGAAACAAGATGCGTATCAATCGCCGTCGCCACCGCCTGAACGCGATGGTTCATTTTGTACTGGATAGCGTTATAAAAACTCAGCGAACAGCCAATCAGGGTCACGAAGATGGTTAACCCGGTGAGCAGCGTGACAAAAGCTGAAAATTTCGTCGTTAATCGCATCCTTGTGTTAACTCCGATTGTTAAATGACGACACGAAATGCATAACCAAACGTAAAATTCGCCTGGCTGCGCAAAGAGTGAGTGCATACTACCAAATCAGGTGTATCTGGCAATTTATTGCGTTGAATCGGCATCACGTTTCAGTTAGCGAGTATAGTCTTCAGGACACATTTTCCAATCCACCATGCAAAATTGAGGACAGGTTATGCAGGCTTTAATCTTAGAACAGCAAGACAGCAAAACCCTCGCATCCGTGCAAACGCTTGACGAAAGTCAGTTACCAGAAGGTAATGTCACGGTGGATATCCACTGGTCCAGCCTGAACTATAAAGATGCGCTCGCCATCACCGGAAAAGGGAAAATCATCCGCAATTTTCCGATGATTCCGGGAATCGATTTTGCCGGTACCGTTCGTAAAAGCGAAGATCCTCGTTTTCATGTGGGGCAGGAAGTCCTCCTGACCGGCTGGGGCGTGGGGGAAAACCATTGGGGTGGGCTGGCGGAACAGGCTCGCGTAAAAGCGGACTGGCTGGTTGCACTGCCGAAAGGGCTGGACAGCCGTAAAGCGATGGTGATCGGCACCGCCGGGTTTACCGCCATGCTGTGCGTGATGGCGCTTGAAGAGGCGGGTATTCGCCCGGAAGACGGTGAAATCGTCGTGACGGGCGCCAGTGGCGGCGTTGGCAGTACTGCGGTCGCACTGCTGCATAAACTGGGCTATCAGGTCGCGGCGGTCTCCGGACGCGAAAGCACGCATGATTATCTCAAACAACTCGGCGCCTCGCGCATTCTGGGCCGGGATGAATTTGCCGAGTCTCGCCCGCTGGAAAAACAACTCTGGGCCGGAGCCATCGACACCGTTGGCGATAAAGTGCTGGCGAAAGTGCTGGCGCAGATGAACTACGGTGGATGCGTTGCCGCGTGCGGCCTGGCGGGTGGGTTCGCACTGCCAACCACGGTGATGCCATTTATTCTGCGTAACGTACGTTTACAGGGCGTGGACTCCGTCATGACACCGCAAGATCGCCGCGCTCAGGCCTGGCAACGTCTGGCGAATGATTTACCCGAGTCGTTCTACACTCAGGCGGCAACGGAAATTTCGCTGGTGGATGCACCGAAGTTTGCAGACGCGATCATTAATAACCAGATACAGGGTCGTACGCTGGTGAAGATCGCCTAATCTTCAAATTTTCGTGACATATTCGCGTTAAACACGCTCCTCCGTCATGCTTAACAAAACTCATGATGGAGGATGCGATGAAAGCCAGAAAATTGACGGAAAACGACGTTACCGCTGAATCGGTATTTATGCTCAAACGTCGTCAGGTCCTGAAGATGTTGGGGATTGGCGCGACAGCGCTTACGCTGCCGTCGGTTGCTCACGCCGATTTGATCGACTGGTTTAAAGGTAACGATCGCCCTCCCGCCCCCGCCGGAAAAGCACTTGATTTCGGCAAACCCAAAGAATGGCAAAACACGCTGCAGTTAACGCCGGAAGATAAAGTTACAGGCTACAACAATTTCTATGAGTTTGGCCTCGATAAAGCCGATCCCGCCGCCAATGCGGGCAGCATGAAAACCGATCCCTGGACGTTGAAAATCAGCGGCGAAGTAGCCAAACCGCTAACCCTTGATCACGATGCCCTTACGACGCGTTTTCCTTTAGAGGAGCGCATCTACCGTATGCGCTGCGTCGAAGCCTGGTCGATGGTAGTGCCGTGGATTGGCTTTCCTTTACATAAACTGCTGGCTCTCGTTGAGCCCACCAGCAATGCAAAATATGTCGCGTTCGAGACTCTTTACGCACCGGACGAGATGCCGGGACAAAAAGATCGCTTTATTGGCGGCGGGTTAAAATATCCCTATGTTGAGGGATTACGGCTGGATGAAGCTATGCATCCGTTGACGCTGTTGACCGTGGGTGTCTATGGCAAAGCGCTGCCACCGCAAAATGGCGCGCCCATTCGTCTGACGGTTCCGTGGAAATATGGTTTTAAAGGCATCAAGTCGATTGTCAGCATCAAACTGACCCGCGAACGCCCGCCAACGACCTGGAACCTCGCGGCACCGAATGAGTACGGTTTTTACGCCAACGTTAATCCGCATGTCGATCATCCTCGCTGGTCACAGGCAACGGAACGATTTATTGGCGCAGGTGGAATACTGGATGTGCAACGACAACCCACCTTACTGTTTAATGGCTATGCCGACGAAGTAGCGTCACTGTATCGTGGTCTGAATTTGCGGGAGAACTTCTAAGTGCGACTCACTGCAAAACAGATTACCTGGCTAAAAGTGGCGCTTCATCTGGCGGGATTGCTACCGTTTCTCTGGCTGTTCTGGGCCATTAACAGCGGCGCGCTCAGCGCCGATCCGGTGAAAGACATTCAGCACTTCACCGGTAGGATGGCTCTGAAATTTTTGCTCGCCGCCTTGCTGGTCACGCCGCTCACGCGCTACGCTAAACAGCCATTATTGATACGCACCCGTCGCCTGCTGGGGTTATGGTGTTTTGCCTGGGCGACGCTGCATCTGACCAGCTATGCGCTGCTCGAATTGGGTATCCATAACCTGGTTCTGTTAGGGCGAGAGCTCATCACCCGCCCCTATTTAACGCTGGGGATCATCAGTTGGATTATCTTATTTTTGCTCACGCTGACCTCGACGCAGGCGGCACAGCGAAAACTGGGTAAACGCTGGCAACTTTTACACAACTTCGTCTATCTTGTGGCGATCCTGGCCCCCATCCATTATCTATGGTCGGTAAAAATTTTATCCCCTCAGCCCATCGTTTATGCTCTGCTGGCACTGGCGCTTTTAGCCTGCCGTTACAAGAAGTTCCGCCAGTGGTGGCGCTAGTTCCGTGAACTGTGCACCCGCTTGCAAAACGCAGAGACTCGGATGTTATTTGTGTGTTAGCTGTTGATTATCTTCCCTGATAAGACCAGTATTTAGCTGCCAATTGCTACGAAATCGTTATAATGTGCGACCCTGGCTGCCTGGACAGCGTTTTTAAGACGTTGAAAAGGTGACAATCGAGCAATGAAGGTATATTTTGTGTTTTGCCGGAGGATTGCAGCAAATCGCGGCATGTTAACCGACAAGTCTCACACCTGCTGTTGAGGCGGAATATACCGGCGTCCTGATGGGCAAAAGCCGTTTTGCCGTTGGGACTCACGCTTTACTGACAGCGCCAGGTGCCTGTCACAATCACACTAAACAAAGAGTACGGAACCCACTCATGGATATTCGTAAGATTAAAAAACTGATCGAGCTGGTTGAAGAATCAGGCATCTCCGAACTGGAAATCTCTGAAGGCGAAGAGTCTGTACGCATCAGCCGCGCAGCACCTGCTGGTAGCTTCCCGGTGATGCAACAAGCCTACGCTGCACCAATGATGCAGCCGCCACAACCTGCTCTGTCTAACGCAGTTGCTCCGGCAGCAGAAGCGCCGGCGGCCGCCGCAGCAGAAATCAGTGGTCACATCGTACGTTCCCCAATGGTTGGTACTTTCTACCGCACCCCGAGCCCGGACGCGAAGGCGTTCATCGAAGTGGGTCAGAAAGTCAATGTAGGCGATACCCTGTGCATCGTTGAAGCCATGAAAATGATGAACCAGATCGAAGCAGACAAGTCAGGTACTGTGAAAGCGATTCTGGTCGAAAGTGGTCAGCCGGTAGAATTTGACGAGCCACTGGTCGTCATCGAGTAACGAGGCGAACATGCTGGATAAAATTGTTATCGCCAACCGCGGCGAGATTGCATTGCGAATTCTTCGTGCCTGTAAAGAACTGGGCATTAAGACGGTCGCTGTGCACTCAAGCGCGGACCGCGATTTAAAACATGTATTATTGGCGGATGAAACGGTTTGTATTGGCCCGGCTCCGTCCGTAAAAAGTTATCTGAACATCCCGGCTATCATCAGTGCCGCTGAAATCACTGGCGCGGTGGCTATTCACCCGGGTTACGGCTTCCTCTCCGAGAACGCCAACTTTGCTGAGCAGGTTGAACGTTCTGGTTTTATCTTCATCGGACCGAAAGCTGACACCATTCGTCTGATGGGTGACAAAGTCTCGGCAATCACCGCGATGAAGAAAGCGGGTGTCCCGACCGTACCGGGCTCTGATGGTCCGCTCGGCGACGATATGGATGCCAACCGTGCCCATGCGAAACGCATCGGTTATCCGGTGATCATCAAAGCGTCCGGCGGCGGCGGCGGTCGCGGCATGCGCGTGGTACGCGGCGATGCTGAACTGGCGCAATCCATCTCCATGACCAAAGCTGAAGCGAAAGCAGCATTCAGCAACGACATGGTATACATGGAGAAATACCTCGAAAACCCACGTCACATCGAAATTCAGGTGCTGGCGGACGGTCAGGGGAATGCTATCTATCTGGCTGAGCGTGACTGTTCTATGCAGCGTCGTCACCAGAAAGTTGTCGAAGAAGCACCGGCTCCAGGCATTACGCCGGAACTGCGTCGCTACATCGGTGAGCGTTGCGCCAAAGCGTGTGTTGATATCGGCTATCGCGGCGCAGGTACGTTTGAGTTCCTGTTCGAAAACGGCGAGTTCTACTTTATTGAGATGAACACCCGTATTCAGGTTGAACACCCGGTGACGGAAATGATCACCGGCGTTGACCTGATCAAAGAACAGTTGCGTATCGCGGCAGGCCAGCCGCTGTCGATCAAGCAAGAAGAAGTGCAGGTGAAAGGCCATGCGGTGGAATGCCGTATCAACGCCGAAGATCCGAACACCTTCCTGCCAAGCCCGGGTAAGATCACCCGTTTCCACGCGCCAGGTGGTTTTGGTGTGCGTTGGGAGTCTCATATCTATGCCGGTTACACCGTACCGCCATACTATGATTCCATGATCGGCAAGCTCATCTGCTACGGCGAAACCCGTGACGTGGCGATTGCCCGTATGAAGAACGCATTGCAGGAGCTCATCATCGACGGCATCAAAACCAACGTTGATTTGCAGACCCGCATTATGAACGACGAGCACTTCCAGCATGGTGGTACCAATATCCACTATCTGGAGAAGAAACTCGGTCTTCAGGAAAAATAAGACTGCACTCGCGTTAAAAGGCCGGAAATTCCGGCCTTTTTTATTTGTGGGGAGCGCCATTCCCTTAAGGTACAATCCCCGCTTTCTTTTTCCATAAGGGACATAAAATGGACAAACGTTTTGTTCAGGCCCATAAAGAAGCGCGCTGGGCGCTGTGGCTGACCCTTCTCTACCTGGCCGCCTGGCTGGCCGCAGCGTATCTGCCAGGGGTCACGCCAGGCATTACCGGACTGCCTCACTGGTTCGAGCTGGCCTGTCTGCTGACACCACTGATCTTCATTTTGCTGTGCTGGGCAATGGTGAAATTTATCTACCGCGACATTCCGCTGGAGGATGACGATGCAGCTTGAGGTCATTCTGCCGCTTATCGCCTATCTGGTCGTCGTATTTGGGCTTTCCGTTTATGCGATGCGTAAACGTCAAAGCGGCACGTTTCTGAACGAATATTTCCTCGGCAGCCGTTCTATGGGCGGGATCGTCCTCGCAATGACGCTGACCGCAACGTACATCAGCGCCAGCTCCTTTATCGGTGGTCCAGGCGCCGCCTATAAATACGGTCTGGGATGGGTGTTGCTGGCGATGATTCAACTCCCGGCGGTCTGGCTGTCGTTGGGGATCCTTGGCAAGAAATTCGCCATTCTGGCGCGTCGTTATAATGCCGTCACGCTCAATGACATGCTGTTTGCCCGCTACCAGAGCCGTCTGCTGGTGTGGCTGGCGAGTCTCAGCCTGTTAGTGGCTTTTGTTGGCGCTATGACCGTCCAGTTCATCGGTGGCGCGCGCCTGCTGGAAACCGCCGCGGGGATTCCCTACGAAACGGGGCTACTGATTTTCGGTATCAGTATCGCACTGTACACCGCGTTCGGTGGTTTCCGTGCCAGCGTACTTAACGATACGATGCAGGGACTGGTGATGCTGATTGGCACCATCGTGCTGCTTGTCGGCATCGTTCATGCCGCAGGTGGCCTGAACCAGGCTGTGGAAACGTTAAATACCATCGATCCGAAACTGGTCTCTCCACAAGGCGCTGATGATATCCTGACGCCGTCGTTTATGACCTCATTCTGGGTGCTGGTCTGCTTTGGCGTGATTGGTCTGCCGCACACGGCGGTGCGCTGTATCTCCTACAAAGACAGCAAAGCGGTACACCGGGGAATTATTATCGGTACCATCGTGGTGGCGATCCTGATGTTTGGTATGCATCTTGCCGGGGCGCTGGGTCGTGCGGTAATCCCCGACCTGACGGTGCCGGATCTGGTGATTCCCACGTTGATGGTGAAAGTGCTGCCGCCTTTTGCCGCCGGGATCTTCCTTGCCGCACCGATGGCAGCCATTATGTCGACCATCAACGCCCAGTTGCTGCAAAGTTCCGCTACGATCATTAAAGATCTCTATCTCAATCTGCGTCCGGAACAGTTGCAGAATGAGAAACGACTGAAGCGGATGTCGGCCATCATCACGCTGCTCTTAGGCGCGTTGTTGTTGTTGGCTGCCTGGAAACCGCCAGAGATGATTATCTGGCTGAATCTGTTGGCCTTTGGGGGGCTGGAAGCGGTGTTCTTATGGCCGCTGGTGCTTGGCCTTTACTGGGAACGCGCGAACGCGACCGGCGCGCTGAGTGCCATGATTGTGGGTGGCGTCCTGTACGCGATTCTCGCCACGTTTAAAATCCAGTACCTGGGCTTCCATCCGATTGTGCCCTCGTTGCTGCTAAGTTTGCTGGCTTTCCTGGTCGGAAACCGTTTCGGTTCACCCCTTCAGGAAACCGCGATATTGACTACTGATAAATAAAGAGTTTTGCCATGCCATGGATTCAACTGAAACTAAATACAACGGGCGCTAACGCAGAAGAGTTGAGCGATGCCCTGATGGAAGCAGGTTCCGTTTCCATCACCTTCCAGGACACGCACGACACGCCGGTTTTTGAGCCTTTACCAGGGGAAACGCGCCTGTGGGGCGATACCGATGTTATCGGTCTGTTTGATGCAGAAACCGATATGAAAGAGGTTGTCGCCATTCTGGAACACCATCCGCTGCTGGGCGCCGGTTTCGCGCATAAGATTGAACAACTGGAAGATAAAGACTGGGAACGTGAATGGATGGATAACTTCCACCCGATGCGTTTCGGCGAACGCCTGTGGATTTGCCCAAGCTGGCGCGATGTGCCGGATGAGAATGCCGTCAACGTGATGCTCGATCCTGGCCTGGCATTTGGCACCGGCACTCATCCAACGACTTCACTGTGCCTGCAATGGCTGGATAGCCTCGATTTAGCCGGAAAGACGGTTATCGACTTTGGCTGCGGCTCCGGCATTCTGGCCATTGCCGCGCTTAAACTGGGTGCGGCCAAAGCGATCGGTGTTGATATCGATCCCCAGGCGATTCAGGCCAGCCGCGATAATGCTGAGCGTAACGGTGTATCAGAACGTCTGGAGCTTTATCTGCCACAGGATCAACCAGACGCCCTCAAAGCCGACGTGGTGGTTGCCAATATCCTGGCAGGCCCATTACGTGAACTGGCCCCTTTAATCAGCGTCCTGCCCGTTACAGGCGGTCTGCTGGGCCTTTCTGGTATTCTTGCCAGCCAGGCCGACAGCGTTTGTGATGCGTATGCCGATCTCTTCACTCTCGATCCTGTGATTGAAAAAGAAGAATGGTGCCGAATTACAGGTCGTAAGAAGTAATTTTCCCTCACTACGTGGCCTCATCGCGGGCCACGCTTTTTAGCATTTTCAATGCATACTCACAGCCCTCTTCACGTTAAAATAGTGCCTTAACTCATTGAAGTTATGAACATAAATCACTAATCTTATTCAACGGAAGAATGTAATGAAACTCTTTTCAGGCACGGCTGTTTTCCTGGCATTAGGCATGTTGCCGTTCACGGCGATGGCGTCACACTGGAGTTATGAAGGTGAAGGCGCCCCGGAACATTGGGCTGCTCTCAATGGTGAATACAAAACCTGTCAGACGGGAATGAATCAGTCGCCAATTAATATTGACACCACACTGCAAGCGCATGTTTCCCCACTGGTCACAAACTATTCAGATGGTCCGGTTACGCTCATCAACAATGGTCACACCGTGCAAGCTGGCCTGAAACAAACAACGTCGGATACGGTCACGATTGATGGCGTTACCTTCACGTTACAGCAATTCCATTTCCACGCGCCGAGCGAGAATACGGTACACGGCAAGCATTACGCGATGGAGATGCACCTTGTCCATAAAAATGCAAAAGGGGCGGTAGCAGTCGTCGCGGTCATGTTCGATAAAGGAGCGGCCAATCCTGAACTGGAAAAGCTCTGGAGCACAATGCCTGAGAAAGTGGAACAGGACGTAAAAATCACCTCGCAAATGGACCTCAACGCCCTCCTGCCAAAGGATAAGACTTACTGGCGCTTCAGCGGTTCGCTGACCACGCCGCCCTGTTCTGAGGGAGTGACCTGGATTGTCCTGAAACACCCTCTGACACTCTCTGCTGAACAGTTAGCGAAATTTACGCATACCATGCATCACGATAATAATCGTCCGACACAGCCACTCAACGGTCGCGTGGTCGTCGAATAAACCCAGACTGCGCAATCATCTGCTGAAATGCGAGTATAGCCACACTAACTCTCTCTAATCTGCTGATTAATTCAGCAGATTATCTCGTCAGTCCATACTCTCTCCAGGAAAAAATGAGAAGTTACGCAAAATTATCTGCGTACAGATTTTGGACACATTTTCGTAATGCAATGATTTGTATAGCTTATTATTCAGCGTTGTGGTGTTTAACAGCGATTCTTTGATCCATCGCAGAGGATTGCTCAAAGTTTGGCCTTTCATCTCGTGCAAAAAATGCGTAATATACGCCGCCTTGCAGTCACAGTATGGTCATTTCTTAACTCATGCGCATCGGACAATACCAGCTTAGAAATCGCCTGATCGCAGCGCCCATGGCTGGCATCACTGACAGACCATTCCGGACGCTGTGCTATGAGATGGGAGCAGGTTTGACGGTATCCGAGATGATGTCTTCTAACCCTCAGGTTTGGGAAAGTGACAAGTCTCGTTTACGGATGGTGCACGTTGATGAGCCAGGAATTCGCACGGTGCAAATTGCCGGTAGCGACCCTGTTGAGATGGCCGATGCCGCACGTATTAACGTGGAAAGCGGCGCCCAAATTATTGATATCAATATGGGGTGTCCGGCTAAAAAAGTGAATCGCAAGCTCGCAGGTTCAGCCCTCTTGCAGTACCCGGATTTGGTGAAGTCGATACTGACCGGGGTCGTTAATGCAGTGGACGTTCCTGTCACCCTGAAGATTCGCACCGGCTGGGCTCCGGAACACCGTAACTGCGTAGAGATTGCCCAACTGGCTGAAGACTGTGGCATTCAGGCTCTGACCATTCATGGACGCACCCGCGCCTGTTTGTTCAATGGAGATGCTGAGTACGACAGTATTCGGGCAGTTAAGCAGAAAGTTTCCATTCCGATTATCGCGAATGGTGACATTACTGACCCGCTTAAAGCCAGAGCTGTGCTTGACTATACGGGGGCTGATGCCCTGATGATAGGCCGTGCAGCTCAGGGAAGACCCTGGATCTTTCGGGAAATCCAGCATTATCTGGACACTGGGGAGTTGCTATCCCCCCTGCCTCTGGCAGAGGTTAAGCGCTTGCTTTGTGCGCATGTTCGGGAACTGCATGACTTTTATGGCCAGGCAAAAGGGTACCGAATCGCGCGTAAACACGTCTCCTGGTATCTCCAGGAGCACGCTCCAAATGACCAGTTTCGGCGCACATTCAACGCCATTGAGGATGCCAGCGAACAGCTGGAGGCGTTGGAGGCATACTTCGAAAATTTTGCGTAAACAGAAATAAAGAGCTGACAGAACTATGTTCGAACAACGCGTAAATTCTGACGTACTGACCGTTTCTACCGTTAACTCTCAGGATCAGGTAACCCAAAAACCCCTGCGTGACTCGGTTAAACAGGCACTGAAGAACTATTTTGCTCAACTGAATGGTCAGGATGTTAATGATCTCTATGAGCTGGTACTGGCTGAAGTAGAACAGCCCCTGTTGGACATGGTGATGCAATACACCCGTGGTAACCAGACCCGTGCTGCTCTGATGATGGGCATCAACCGTGGTACGCTGCGTAAAAAATTGAAAAAATACGGCATGAACTAATTTCGATTAGCGAATTGCTTGTTTAAAAAGGCGCAAACCGGCATGGGGAAGCGCCTTTTTTATACGCTTCTTATGTGGAGCAGGTATGAACTCACGCATAGACCCCCACTATTTTGGCGATGAATCAACCTCGATCATCCATGGAGATGCGCTTGCCGAACTGAAAAAGCTTCCTGCTGAAAGCATCGATTTGATCTTTGCCGATCCCCCTTACAACATTGGTAAGGATTTTGACGGGATGGTGGAATCCTGGGATGAAGAGATCTTCCTCACCTGGCTATTCGCGTGCATAGAGGAATGTCATCGGGTCCTGAAACCACACGGCACGATGTACATCATGAACAGCACCGAAAACATGCCGCATATCGATCTCAAATGCAGAACGCTGTTTACCATCAAAAGTCGGATTGTCTGGTCTTACGACAGTTCAGGCGTCCAGGCGAAAAAATACTTTGGCTCGATGTACGAACCGATACTGATGATGGTGAAAGATGCCAGACAATACACTTTCAACAGCGACGCCATTCTGGTCGAGGCGAAAACCGGCGCAAAGAGAGCGCTGATCGATTATCGCAAAAATCCCCCACAGCCCTACAACACACAAAAGGTTCCAGGCAATGTCTGGGCGTTTCCCCGCGTCCGCTATTTGATGGATGAATATGAAAATCACCCCACCCAGAAACCTCTCGCATTGTTGAAGCGAATCATCCTGGCCTCCTCAAATCCCGGTGATACCGTGCTGGATCCTTTCGCAGGCAGTTTTACGACAGGTGCCGTCGCGGTGGAGTCTGAACGCCGGTTTATCGGTATTGAGCTCAATACTGAGTACGTGAAGACAGGTCTCAGACGGCTCAACATCGGCTCGCATTACACCACTGAGGAACTGGCGAAAGTCAAAAAGAGAAAGACAAAAAACCTGTCAAAAAAGAACCGAATGGCGTCGGATGTGAAGAGAACCGTTGTAAAGTAAAAGCATTGTAAGCCTGCTTTTCAGAAAGAATTTTTCGTGTATATTTCCTGCACGCCAGAGCATGAATACACAGGATTTGACCATGATTCGTAAGTATTGGTGGCTGATTGTTTTTGCGGTCTCCGTTTTCCTTTTTGACGCCTTACTCATCCAGTGGATTGAAATGATCACCACGGAGTCTGATAAGTGCCGTAATATGAACTCAGTGAATCCCTTAAAGCTGGTCAACTGTGCCGATCTGGATTAGCGCCAGACTCTGGTATGACGGAAAGATTATATTTCTTCAGTAATCAGTTTTGATTCGCCCTTTGGCATGGCGTTTTCATTTGGGGTTAACATTCTGAGCACATTGTCAACCAGCGCCGGGGCTTGCTGATAAAGATCATAACTGGCGGGATTCATTAGCCAGTTTTTCACAATGCCGCTAAAACTCCCGCGAATAATAATTAAGACAACGTCTAAATCCAGCGTATTCGACACCCATCCTCGAATCATACTTTCCTGTAATGCTTCCCGCAGACCTATCTGACTGAAGCCAATTCTGTCACGTATTTCCTGCTCTGATATCATACCATCATGAAATTCACATTTATGATATAAAATCTGCATCAACGCCTGCTGTCTGGGGATCTGCGCAATATATTGTAGTGATGCAATTAATTTTGCACGCAGTTGCTGTAAAGGATTATCTCCGGCGGATAACGAGATCCTGTCCTGAATCAGATCGCGTAATGGCGGTTGTTGCTGCCAGATTTCGTTAAAGAGCTGAATCTTATTTTCGAAATGCCAATAGATAGCGCCCCTGGTAACCTGCGCCGCATCTGCGATATCGTTAAGCGTGGTGTTTCCTACGCCCCGCTCCGCGAACTGTGTGATTGCTGTTTCAATTAAATGCTGTCGTGTTTTGAGCGCTTCGGCTTTTGTTTTCTTAGGCATGAGTGATCACATCGGGAACAAAATAAAATACTGCCGCGCAGGATGATCGTGTGAACGACTTTAGCACCTCATCACGTTATAAACGAGAGATAAGCGAAACATCTCAGCACAAAAAATTCAAATATATAAAATACGCAAATTTAAAATATAAAATCATTCACCAAAAGAATGAGCATTTCTAAATTTATCCATCGTCGACAAAAAATGACAAAAAAGAGCGCGACAACGCAATGCCACCCGATTATTTTTGTTTTTACGTGCCGTCTCCCACGCCTTAAAATAAGTATTACTTACATCGCGAGGTAATAATTTGTAGGATGGTCAACTATTATTTCTTCGTGCACGTTACCGCCTTGCTCTTATCAGGTAAATAACGAGTTATTGGTTTTAAAGGAACTGTAATGACGAAACATGCCAGGTTTTCACTCCTGCCCTCATTCCTCATAATTTCTGCTGTGCTACTCGCCGGTTGTAACGATCAGGATGATCCCAATGCTCATCCTGCCGAACCGCAAGTGACCGTTCATGTTGTCGCAACCGCCCCATTAGCAGTGACGACCGAATTGCCCGGACGGACATCTTCATTCCGTATCGCTGAAGTTCGTCCCCAGGTTAGCGGCATTATACTTAAAAGAAACTTCATCGAAGGTAGCGATGTGGAGGCAGGGCAATCGCTCTACCAAATCGATCCTGCAACCTGGCAGGCTAATTTCGATAGTGCAAAGGGCGAGCTGGCAAAAAGTCAAGCCGCTGCGACTATCGCTCACCTGACGGTTAAGCGCTACGTTCCTTTGGTGGGCACCAAATACATCAGCCAGCAGGAATACGATCAGGCTATCGCTAATGCGCGTCAGGCTGATGCTTCGGTCATTGCAGCGAACGCCGCGGTAGAGAGTGCGCGTATTAATCTGGCTTACACCAAAGTCACGTCACCAATAAGCGGTCGTATTGGGAAATCCAGCGTCACCGAAGGCGCGTTGGTGACCAACGGCCAGGCGACGGCACTGGCAACCGTGCAGCAACTCGATCCTATCTATGTTGATGTCACACAATCCAGCAACGACTTCATGCGTCTTAAGTACGCCATCGAGCAAGGTAATCTGCACAAAGACAATACCACCAGTAATGTCGAACTGGTCATGGAAAATGGCAGCGTTTATCCCCTGAAGGGAACGCTACAGTTTTCTGATGTCACGGTAGATGAAAGTACCGGCTCAATCACCCTTCGTGCAGTCTTCCCCAATCCACAACATACCCTGTTGCCCGGAATGTTTGTACGCGCACGCATTGATGAAGGTGTACAGCCGAATGCGATCCTCATCCCCCAGCAAGGTGTAACGCGTACCCCACGCGGGGATGCCACTGTACTGGTCGTTAATAACCAAAGTCAGGTTGAGTCTCGCACCGTTGTTGCGTCACAGGCCATCGGTGACAAATGGCTTATCAGCGAGGGGTTACAACCTGGCGACAATGTCATCGTCAGTGGCGTACAAAAAGCACATCCTGGCGCGAAGGTGAAAGCCATTCCGGATGCCGACGCCCCTGCTGTGAAAACGGCGAAATAAGGTAACCGGACATGGCAAACTTTTTTATCAGACGCCCTATCTTTGCCTGGGTCCTGGCTATCATTCTGATGCTGGCAGGAGCCCTGGCAATTCTACAACTGCCTGTTGCGCAATATCCCACCATTGCGCCACCGGCGGTGGCCATTTCCGCGACCTACCCGGGCGCGGATGCACAGACCGTGCAGGACACCGTCACTCAGGTTATCGAACAGAACATGAATGGTATCGATAACCTGATGTATATGTCCTCCACCAGCGACTCTGCGGGTGGCGTGACCATCACGCTGACCTTCCAGTCCGGTACGAATCCGGATATCGCTCAGGTACAGGTTCAGAACAAGCTGCAACTGGCAACGCCATTACTCCCACAGGAAGTCCAGCAACAAGGGATCAGCGTGGAGAAATCAAGCAGCAGCTTCCTGCTGGTCGCGGGCTTCGTTTCAGATAATCCACAGATTACGCAGGACGATATTTCTGATTACGTCGCATCGAATGTGAAAGACTCAATTAGTCGTCTGAACGGGGTAGGTGACGTACAGCTGTTTGGTGCACAGTATGCAATGCGTATCTGGATGGATGCCAATCTGTTGAACAAATTCCAGCTCACACCGGTTGATGTCATCAATCAACTGAAAGTGCAGAACAACCAAATTGCGGCGGGTCAACTTGGCGGAACACCTGCACTGCCTGGGCAACAGCTTAATGCCTCCATCATTGCGCAGACACGTCTGAAAGATCCCGAGGAATTCGGCAAAGTCACACTGCGTGTTAATAGCGATGGATCCGTGGTACATCTCAAAGATGTCGCGCGTATTGAGCTTGGGGGTGAAGACGAAAACGTGATCGCCCGAATAAATGGTAAGCCTGCAGCAGGCCTGGGGATAAAACTGGCGACCGGCGCTAACGCGCTGGATACCGCCACGGCGATCAAAGCCAAACTTGCCGAACTTCAGCCCTTCTTTCCCCAGGGAATGAAAGTGGTCTACCCATATGACACTACGCCGTTTGTGAAAATCTCTATTCACGAAGTGGTAAAAACGTTGTTTGAAGCGATTGTGCTGGTTTTCCTAGTGATGTATCTGTTTTTACAGAATATTCGCGCCACGCTGATTCCCACGATAGCCGTACCCGTCGTACTGCTGGGTACGTTTGCAGTCCTGGCTGCTTTCGGTTATTCAATAAACACCCTGACCATGTTCGGAATGGTGTTGGCAATTGGTTTGCTTGTCGATGATGCAATTGTGGTGGTGGAAAACGTTGAACGCGTGATGATGGAGGACCAGTTGCCGCCTAAAGAGGCGACCGAGAAATCGATGTCGCAGATTCAGGGCGCGCTGGTGGGGATTGCCATGGTGCTGTCTGCCGTGTTTATCCCAATGGCCTTTTTTGGCGGATCCACCGGGGCTATCTATCGCCAGTTCTCCATCACCATTGTGTCAGCAATGGCGCTTTCGGTTCTGGTCGCGTTGATACTCACCCCGGCCCTTTGCGCTACCTTGCTCAAACCGGCATCCGCAGAACATCATGGTAAGAAAAGTGGCTTCTTCGGCTGGTTTAATGACAAATTTGATCTCAGCGTCAATCACTACACTAACAGTGTCAGCGGGATCGTGCGTAATACCGGGCGCTATCTGCTCATTTATCTGTTGATAGTCATCGGAATGGCCGTTCTGTTTCTGCGCCTGCCCACCTCCTTTCTGCCTGATGAAGATCAGGGCGTCTTCATGACCATGATCCAGTTGCCTGCCGGGGCGACACAGGAACGTACCCAAAAGGTCCTGGATCAAGTGACAAACTACTACCTGAATAATGAAAAGGAAAATGTCGAAAGTGTCTTTACTGTTAACGGGTTTAGCTTCAGTGGTCAGGGGCAAAACGCAGGGCTGGCCTTTATTAGCCTGAAACCCTGGGAAGCCCGTAGTGGCGAAGAAAACAGCGTGCAATCGATCATTACCCGTGCCACACATGCCTTCAGTAAGATCAATGATGGGCTGGTCTTTCCCTTCAACATGCCTGCAATCCTTGAGCTTGGCACGGCAACTGGCTTTGACTTTGAGCTCATTGATCAGGGCGGATTAGGTCATACCGCACTGACAGCCGCACGTAATCAATTATTAGGCATGGTAGCGCAACATCCTGATGTGCTGGTGCGCGTTCGACCCAACGGTCTTGAGGATACCGCTCAGTTCAAACTGGATGTTGATCAGGAAAAAGCGCAGGCCCTTGGCGTCTCCCTGTCAGATATCAATCAGACGATTTCGGCGTCGCTGGGCAGCAACTACGTCAATGACTTCATCGATCGTGGACGCGTAAAGAAAGTGTATGTTCAGGCCGATGCAAAATTCCGCATGCTGCCAGAGGATATCAACAATCTCTACGTGCGTAGTGCGAACGGGGAAATGGTGCCTTTCTCAAGTTTCAGTTCTGCACACTGGGTTTACGGTTCTCCCAGACTGGAGCGTTACAACGGTATGCCATCGATGGAACTCCTGGGCGAGGCGGCGGCTGGCAGAAGCACTGGTGAAGCAATGGCGCTGATGGAAGAACTGGCAACAAAACTACCTGGCGGAATCGGCCATGACTGGACCGGGATGTCTTATCAGGAACGTTTGTCAGGCAACCAGGCACCAGCGCTCTATGCAATTTCCTTAATCGTGGTGTTCCTGTGCCTGGCTGCACTTTATGAGAGCTGGTCCATTCCTTTCTCGGTTATGTTAGTGGTTCCGCTCGGCGTGGTAGGAGCGCTTCTGGCAGCTTCTCTGCGCGGGTTGAATAACGACGTTTATTTCCAGGTCGGGTTGTTAACCACGATTGGACTTTCCGCTAAAAACGCCATTCTGATTGTGGAGTTTGCCAAAGACCTGATGGAAAAAGAAGGTCGTGGATTGATTGAAGCAACGCTTGAAGCAGCGCGTATGCGTTTGCGCCCTATCCTGATGACCTCTCTTGCATTCATCCTCGGTGTAATGCCACTGGTTATCAGTCGGGGAGCAGGGAGCGGAGCGCAAAACGCGGTGGGTACAGGTGTTATGGGGGGAATGCTGACAGCGACGCTGCTGGCTATTTTCTTTGTTCCGGTATTCTTTGTCGTCGTTCGGCGACGCTTCATAAAACAGCAGGATTAATGTGTAAATAAAGGCGTCTCCGGACGCCTTTTTTACATTTCTTTCTCTCTTTATTTATTAAGAAGATAGTCATTTATGCTGCTTAATAAGAAACGTATTTCTCCATTATTTTTACAATCCACATGAATTGAGATTATTCCTTATGCCAATCTTTTTTTAAGCGGTGGTAAAATTCGTTTTGTATTCGCAAAGCGTCAGTATTTATTTTACTGCATTTAGCGGAGCACTTATTTTTTTGAGGTAACACCATGAAAAGATTCATTTCAGTTGCATTACTTGCGACATTACTGGCGGGTTGTGCACACGATTCCCCCTGCGTTCCGGTATATGATGATCAGGGACGTCTCGTTCATACCAATACTTGCATGAAAGGCTCGACTCAGGATAACTGGGAAACCGCGGGTGCCATTGCTGGTGGGGCCGCCGCCGTCGCAGGGCTCACGATGGGCATCATTGCGTTGTCAAAATAGTCTTATCAGGGCGCGTAACATACCGCGCCCTGAACTTAAGACAATCATTTTTATATAATATAAGATGTTGAAAAGTTATCTGTCTATTTCATTTTAATTATCAATAGCGTCCAGCCCTCACTTTACCCTCATTGATCTATTAATGCTCACCTTCTCGATATTCACCTCCGAAATTGTTATTTCGCTTAGTGAACGTTGTTTAAAATATTTTGCTCTAAAATGTGGCTTACGTTTCAGTTTCGCACCATTTCAGGGCGCTGAGTTTATTTTTTCCTGTCTACACTCTGCTTATTGCGTCGAACTCATAAACGCAAAACCTGGCACTACCTTTGCTTAATAAAGTATGGCCAATGCCACAGACAGGTAAAAGACGTTGCAGAACGTCTCTCTATAACAATAATTTCGCCACACAGGATGCATTATGAAAAAGATGATGATGGCCACGCTGGCTACTGCCAGTGTGCTGCTTGCGGTTGCAAATCAGGCACATGCTGGCACAACTCTGGATGCTGTAAAAAAGAAAGGGTTTGTCCAATGCGGTATCAGTGATGGTCTGCCCGGTTTTTCTTACGCTGATGCGAACGGGAAATTTTCCGGGATCGATGTCGATGTGTGTCGTGGTGTTGCCGCTGCGGTTCTGGGGGATGATACCAAAGTGAAATATACCCCGCTCACCGCTAAAGAGCGTTTCACCGCATTACAGTCTGGTGAAGTCGATCTTCTCTCACGTAACACCACCTGGACCTCCTCACGCGATGCAGGTATGGGTATGTCCTTCACGGGTGCCACCTACTATGACGGCATTGGCTTCCTGACCCACAACAAAGCAGGCCTGAAAAGCGCAAAAGAGTTAGACGGTGCCACCGTATGTATCCAGGCGGGAACAGATACAGAGCTGAACGTCGCCGACTATTTTAAAGCTAACAACATGAAGTACACCCCGGTCACCTTTGACCGCTCCGATGAGTCGGCAAAAGCGCTGGAGTCCGGGCGTTGCGATACTCTCGCTTCCGACCAGTCTCAACTGTATGCCTTACGTATTAAGCTGAGTAATCCGACAGAGTGGATAGTACTGCCAGAAGTGATCTCGAAAGAGCCGCTGGGACCTGTTGTTCGTCGTGGCGATGACGAGTGGTTCTCAATTGTGCGCTGGACGCTATTTGCCATGCTGAATGCTGAAGAGATGGGCGTAACCTCGAAGAATGTCGACGAGAAAGCGGCAAACCCGTCAACGCCTGACATGGCGCATCTGCTGGGCAAAGAAGGGGATTACGGCAAAGATCTGAAGCTCGACAACAAGTGGGCTTATAACATCATCAAGCAAGTGGGTAACTACGCTGAGATCTTCGAGCGCAATGTGGGATCGGAAAGCCCGCTCAAGATCAAACGTGGACAGAACAATCTCTGGAATAACGGCGGCATTCAATACGCACCGCCAGTGCGTTAAGTCGTTGTGATGTAACGAGCGTCGCACCTGCGACGCTCAGTTCAGAGTCATGGTTACCGAGGCTTCCTTATGTTTCATCGCCGCTCAAATATAAAAGGGTCACTTTCCTTTTCAAACCCTGCGGTCCGCGCCTGGCTGTTTCAATTTCTCGCCATTCTCGCGGTCATAGCAGTTGCTATCTACTTAATCCATAACACAATTAATAACCTGAGCAGTCGCGGCATTACCTCGGGATTTGCGTTTCTCGACCGCAGCGCCGGGTTCGGCATCGTCCAGCATCTGATCGACTATCAGCAAGGCGATACGTATGGGCGCGTTTTTCTGGTCGGTCTGCTCAATACGCTGCTGGTTTCTGCGCTGTGTATTGTCTTCGCATCCTTCCTCGGCTTCTTCCTTGGATTAGCACGACTCTCAGATAACTGGTTATTGCGTAAACTTTCAACGGTTTATATTGAAACCTTCCGTAATATCCCTCCGTTGCTCCAAATCTTTTTCTGGTATTTTGCGGTTCTACGTAATTTACCCGGGCCACGTCAGGCTGCAAGCGCGCTGGATCTCGTTTTCCTGAGTAATCGAGGACTCTATATCCCTTCCCCACAGTCAGGAGAAGGTTTACTCGCTTTCCTGATCGCTGTAATTATTGCTATCACGCTCTCCGTTGGCCTGTTCCGCTTCAATAAAATGCATCAGATGAAAACGGGACAACTAAGGAGAACCTGGCCTGGGGCATTGGGACTGCTTGTGCTGTTACCGTTAATCACACACGGGCTTTTTGGCGCGGCGCTGCACTGGGATATTCCGCAACTGCATGGTTTTAACTTCCGTGGGGGGATGGTACTTATTCCTGAACTGGCGGCGCTTACGCTGGCGCTGTCGGTCTACACCTCAGCGTTTATTGCCGAAATCATTCGCGCAGGTATTCAGGCTGTTCCCCATGGGCAACATGAAGCAGCCCGTTCGCTGGGATTACCCAATACCGTAACCCTGCGCCAGGTCATCATTCCTCAGGCGCTGCGGGTCATCATTCCCCCGTTAACCAGCCAGTATCTGAATATTGTAAAAAACTCATCGCTGGCTGCTGCCATTGGCTATCCCGACATGGTTTCACTGTTCGCCGGAACAGTGCTTAATCAGACAGGGCAGGCGATTGAAACTATCGCCATCACTATGTCGGTGTATCTGATCATCAGCCTGAGCATTTCACTGCTGATGAACCTCTATAACCGGCGAATAGCCCTCATTGAGCGCTAAGGAAATATGATGACAAAAGCGCTGCTGTCTCATCCCATGCGTCCGGCCAGCAACGGCCCCGGTAGCTCAATTATGTGGGTACGCAAAAATCTCTTCTCCAGTTGGTCAAACAGCCTGTTGACGCTGTTTTGTTTATGGCTGATGTGGGAGTTGATTCCTCCTTTACTGAACTGGGTGTTCCTTCAGGCTAACTGGGTGGGCTCCACTCGGGCAGACTGTACAAAAGCCGGAGCCTGTTGGGTATTTATTCATGAACGTTTTGGTCAGTTCATGTATGGGCTTTATCCTCACGACCAGCGCTGGCGTATTAACCTCGCGCTGCTCATCGGCCTGGTATCCATTGCGCCCATGTTCTGGAAATCACTCCCCCGTCGCGGACGCTATATTGCCGCCTGGGCCGTCATCTACCCGATAGTAGTCTGGTTCTTACTGTATGGGGGTTTTTTGGGGCTGGAGCGGGTCGAAACGCGCCAGTGGGGCGGCCTGACGCTGACCCTGATTATTGCATCTGTCGGGATCGCGGGGGCTCTTCCCTTAGGCATTTTACTGGCGCTGGGACGTCGTTCTCACATGCCTGTCGTGCGGGTATTATCCGTCATTTTTATCGAATTCTGGCGCGGCGTCCCCCTGATCACCGTACTGTTTATGTCTTCGGTCATGCTGCCGCTGTTTATGTCAGAAGGAACCAGTATCGACAAGCTTATTCGCGCGCTGGTTGGCGTGATCCTCTTTCAATCCGCCTATGTCGCGGAAGTGGTCCGTGGGGGATTACAGGCACTGCCAAAAGGTCAGTATGAAGCTGCGGAATCTCTGGCGCTGGGATACTGGAAAACGCAGGGACTGGTCATTTTACCCCAGGCTTTAAAACTGGTTATTCCTGGACTGGTTAACACGATCATTGCCCTGTTTAAGGATACCAGCCTGGTGATCATCATCGGGTTATTTGACCTGTTCAGTAGCGTACAGCAAGCGACTGTTGACCCGGCCTGGCTGGGAATGTCGACGGAAGGTTACGTTTTCGCTGCACTGATTTACTGGATTTTCTGTTTCAGCATGTCGCGCTACAGCCAGCATCTGGAAAAGCGCTTTAACACCGGGCGTACGCCGCACTGAGGATTTTATGAGCCAATTATTAATACAACCTGCCGATGCGATGATTACGCTGGAAAAGGTCAACAAATGGTACGGTCAGTTTCATGTGCTTAAAGACATCAATCTGCGCGTCAAACAGGGGGAACGCATTGTTTTGTGCGGTCCTTCAGGTTCAGGTAAATCGACCACCATTCGCTGTATCAATCATCTGGAAGAGCATCAGCAAGGACGAATCGTTGTTGATGGCATCGAGTTGAATAAGGATATCCGTAATATTGAGCGCGTCCGGCAGGAAGTCGGCATGGTATTTCAGCACTTCAACCTCTTTCCCCATTTAACGGTTCTGCAAAACTGTACGCTGGCACCGATTTGGGTTCGCAAGATACCAACAAAAGAAGCGGAGGCGCTGGCAATGCACTATCTGGAACGTGTGCGTATCGCAGAACACGCCCACAAATTTCCGGGGCAGATCTCCGGAGGCCAACAACAGCGCGTGGCCATTGCCAGATCGCTATGTATGAAACCCAAAATTATGTTATTTGATGAGCCTACATCGGCACTGGATCCGGAGATGGTGAAAGAGGTTCTGGATACGATGATTGGCCTGGCGCAATCAGGAATGACGATGCTGTGCGTAACGCATGAGATGGGATTTGCCAGGACAGTGGCCGACAGGGTGATCTTTATGGATCGTGGTGAAATTGTTGAGCAGGCGCCGCCCGATGAGTTCTTTGCACATCCTAAATCAGAACGTACTCGTGCATTTTTATCCCAGGTGATTCACTAAACCAACGAATCAGAAATGCAAAAAGGCCCGGTCTTTTGACCGGGCCTTTTGCTTTATTTGATGTCTGGCAGTTCCCTACTCTCGCATGGGGAGACCCCACACTACCATCGGCGCTACGGCGTTTCACTTCTGAGTTCGGCATGGGGTCAGGTGGGACCACCGCGCTACAGCCGCCAGACAAATTCTTTTCTACTGTGCCGAACTTTAACCTAATTAAGTGGTGCTGATACCCAGAGTCGAACTGGGGACCTCACCCTTACCAAGGGTGCGCTCTACCAACTGAGCCATATCAGCACGCTAAATTTGATGCCTGGCAGTTCCCTACTCTCGCATGGGGAGACCCCACACTACCATCGGCGCTACGGCGTTTCACTTCTGAGTTCGGCATGGGGTCAGGTGGGACCACCGCGCTACGGCCGCCAGGCAAATTCTTTGTGCTCAGTACGCAATTCTTTATCGCATCAGCTGCGCAAATTATTGCGTACTCAACTCTGAATCAGTGCTGAAAATCTTCTCTCAAACCCGCCAAAACATCTTCGGCGTTGTAAGGTTAAGCCTCACGGTTCATTAGTACCGGTTAGCTCAACGCATCGCTGCGCTTACACACCCGGCCTATCAACGTCGTCGTCTTCAACGTTCCTTCAGGACCCTTAAAGGGTCAGGGAGAACTCATCTCGGGGCAAGTTTCGTGCTTAGATGCTTTCAGCACTTATCTCTTCCGCATTTAGCTACCGGGCAGTGCCATTGGCATGACAACCCGAACACCAGTGATGCGTCCACTCCGGTCCTCTCGTACTAGGAGCAGCCCCCCTCAATTCTCCAGCGCCCACGGCAGATAGGGACCGAACTGTCTCACGACGTTCTAAACCCAGCTCGCGTACCACTTTAAATGGCGAACAGCCATACCCTTGGGACCTACTTCAGCCCCAGGATGTGATGAGCCGACATCGAGGTGCCAAACACCGCCGTCGATATGAACTCTTGGGCGGTATCAGCCTGTTATCCCCGGAGTACCTTTTATCCGTTGAGCGATGGCCCTTCCATTCAGAACCACCGGATCACTAAGACCTGCTTTCGCACCTGCTCGCGCCGTCACGCTCGCAGTCAAGCTAGCTTATGCCTTTGCACTAACCTCCTGATGTCCGACCAGGATTAGCTAACCTTCGTGCTCCTCCGTTACTCTTTAGGAGGAGACCGCCCCAGTCAAACTACCCACCAGACACTGTCCCCACGCCGGATCACGGCGCCAGGTTAGAACATCAAACATTAAAGGGTGGTATTTCAAGGTCGGCTCCACGCAGACTGGCGTCCACGCTTCAAAGCCTCCCACCTATCCTACACATCAAGGCTCAATGTTCAGTGTCAAGCTATAGTAAAGGTTCACGGGGTCTTTCCGTCTTGCCGCGGGTACACTGCATCTTCACAGCGAGTTCAATTTCACTGAGTCTCGGGTGGAGACAGCCTGGCCATCATTACGCCATTCGTGCAGGTCGGAACTTACCCGACAAGGAATTTCGCTACCTTAGGACCGTTATAGTTACGGCCGCCGTTTACCGGGGCTTCGATCAAGAGCTTCTCCTTACGGATAACCCCATCAATTAACCTTCCGGCACCGGGCAGGCGTCACACCGTATACGTCCACTTTCGTGTTTGCACAGTGCTGTGTTTTTAATAAACAGTTGCAGCCAGCTGGTATCTTCGACTGATTTCAGCTCCACGAGCAAGTCGCTTCACCTACATATCAGCGTGCCTTCTCCCGAAGTTACGGCACCATTTTGCCTAGTTCCTTCACCCGAGTTCTCTCAAGCGCCTTGGTATTCTCTACCTGACCACCTGTGTCGGTTTGGGGTACGATTGTCTGTTACCTGATGCTTAGAGGCTTTTCCTGGAAGCAGGGCATTTGTCACTTCAGCACCGTAGTGCCTCGTCATCACGCCTCAGTGTTAAAGTGAACCGGATTTTCCTGGAACACACACCTATACGCTTAAACCGGGACAACCGTCGCCCGGCCAACATAGCCTTCTCCGTCCCCCCTTCGCAGTAACACCCAGTACAGGAATATTAACCTGTTTCCCATCGACTACGCCTTTCGGCCTCGCCTTAGGGGTCGACTCACCCTGCCCCGATTAACGTTGGACAGGAACCCTTGGTCTTCCGGCGAGCGGGCTTTTCACCCGCTTTATCGTTACTTATGTCAGCATTCGCACTTCTGATACCTCCAGCATACCTCACGATACACCTTCACAGGCTTACAGAACGCTCCCCTACCCAAC